>NZ_JAAWUO010000001.1 GCF_013304825.1 Blautia schinkii
ATGTGACAGTTACTGCAGCTCCTGGTACAGAGCAGGAAAAGGATTATGCAATCACGGTTCCATCAGATAATTATGTATGGATCATGCTTCATGACGATAATTCTTATTACATTATGTATACAGATAAGGAGTGTAAAGAACTGTACGAGCCAGAGGAAGATGTGAAAGAAGATACACATCTCTATGCAGAGATTGAGTCTTATGAAGAGGCGGAGGATGAAGTATGAGGAGTTTGAGCGTATTTATCAGGAATATTATCTGAAAATTTTGACATTTATACATAAAAGAGTTCCTGATCTGTATGAAGCGGAAGAACTGACTGGAGATGTATTTCTGTCTTTTTACAGAAATATGGACAGTTATGATGAAGAAAAAGGTAGTATAGCTACCTGGTTGTATGCAATCACAGCAAACCGCCTGAAAAACTATTATAGGGATAAAAAGACTCATTATTCTCTGGAAATCCTGAAGCAGCAGACGGAAGATTTTATTATCAGAAAAGTTCCACAGAGCTTGGCAGGCAGATGAATTTATCACCGGGAAATGTAAGGATGATACAGAAACGTGCTCTGGAGAAGTTGCGAATGATTATGGAAAAACAGGGGGAATAGGCGTTCAGGCTACAGAGACTCTGCCTGAACTGACTGGGGATAATGCATTGTAATAGATTATGAAAGCCGGATGACATATTTCAGATATGAGATATTTGCATAGGGCAGTTTGATGAGGAGGGAAATAAGTGGGCTGCATTTGTATTAGATCTGTCTTTTATAGGATGGAGCCTTCTGGGAATTATAACATTCGGGTTGGTTAATATATTCTTTGCCGGACCATATCAGTATTTAACACAGGGTAAATATGTGCACATTTACAATTTTGAACGTTGTCATTCTGCACTCAATAATCAGACACCGGCATCCTGCTATTATCCGATTCTGTTACTGGATAATCATGCGGCCTAAGGGGGGATTTTCTCCCCTACTCAGTTACATATATCAGTTCATTATAAAAAGCTTAGATTTTTGTCTTGACAACTGAACCACTATACACTCCGTACCCAGTAACGGGAAAGATACATAAATAGTCAAAAAGTACGTATACTATCTTCCATGTAGAAAGTAAATTTTTATACAGGAGGACAGACATGGACAACAGCACAAAGAAACTGTTAGAAGAATGCAGTGTCGGATGCAAGATGGGAATTGAGAGCATGGAACAGGTACAGCATCATGTGACAGATGCCAAAATCGCAGCAACGATTGAAAAATCCTGTTCAAAACACAAGGAACTGGAAGAGGAAATTTCCAAAATACTTCTTCGCGCAGGCCAGCCGGAGAAAGAACCGGGTGTTATGGTATCCACATTTTCGTGGATGACGACAGGTGTAAAAATGATGACCGGAGAAGATGAGAATAAACAGGCGGTTAAGATCATCATGAATGGCTGCAACATGGGAACCCAGTCTATCACAGAAGCCATGCACCAATGCAAAGATGCGTCGTCCGAAAGTATTTCCATTGCAAAGAAGCTTATTGGAATGGAAGAGAATCTGCGGGATGATATGCAGAAATATTTGTAAGCTGAGAACCTGCATTTTCCTTCCGTAGTGTGTAAAAGGAAGGTATGCCCGACAACCAGCAAGAAGAAATTTGCAAAGAAATGTAAAGAGGTTCACAGGCTGATAGGCAGCATGCGGACTTTGAGAGTAAAAGAAATCATTTCCAAGCTTAATGAGATACTGACTGGTTATTTCCATTACTATGGCATCACTGACAATTCAGAGAGAATCACAGCATTTCGTTATAATGTTATGAAAAGCCTTTTCTACTGGCTGAACAGAAGAAGCCAGAAGAAAAGCTACAACTGGGTAGAGTTTCTGAATATGATTGATAACAGTTACCCGTTAGTAAGAGCAAGAATATATGTCAGTATATACGATTGATAAATGTGAACGATTCGTTTCGTAAAGAGCCGGATGCGGGAAAGCCGCAAGTCCGGATTCTGCGAGGGGCGTACGACCGCAAGGGGTGCGTCTACTCAACCCATGAAATACCTATGTATTTCCAGCTTTAAGATGATCATCGATCTGATCAAGTCCGGGTATGGAATCTCATTTGTATATGAAGTACTTGCCAAAAGCGACCCGGAGCTTGGAATCTTTACACTGAAGGGTGAGTCCATAGTCAGAGAATTTAATGTTAGTTATCTGAAGCATGCGGATGTGAGGG
This sequence comes from Blautia schinkii, assembly GCF_013304825.1. Lineage (GTDB taxonomy): Bacteria > Bacillota > Clostridia > Lachnospirales > Lachnospiraceae > Blautia_A > Blautia_A schinkii_B. The sequence goes on from NZ_JAAWUO010000001.1 coordinate 2,229, forward strand.
AGAAGATGGAATGGTTTTTATGACCGCGTCTTTCGCACTCTGCTGAACTGTCTTAAATGCATTATTTACGAGGATTGCTATGGATTTTGGAATGCTGATAGAAGTGAAGATCCTAAAATAATAGTTGCGCCTTTAAGAAGTTGCTTTGCCATGAAGTAGCTCTCGCAATTCGCATAGAATACATATAATATAAGTAAGTGTGCAATGAAAAGGAATCATTTATGGCAGACCAGAAAATAGATAACCTTTTAAATCTTGCAATGGATGCAACCCCACAGGAGCGTAGAAAGTCGGGAAATCTTAATGTAGGATATGATCCTGCAACCAGGCTATGGGATGTGATCATAAAGTACAGCGGACCGGAAAGTGGCCTGGCTGGAAATGGAATTCAGGTAGTGCCACTGTTAGGCGGCTATGCAGTGGTAACTTTGCCGGAAAGTGAGATTGATAAGTATTCCCACAGAGCGCAGGTGGAATTTATGGAGAAGCCAAAACGGTTGTATTTTGAATTGTTTCAGGCAAAGGGTGCCAGCTGTATCCGAACAGTGCAGACTGGCAGAGACGGGCTGACAGGAAAAGGAATTCTGATAGGTATAGTCGATTCCGGAGTTGATTATTATCACACGGATTTCAGAAATGCAGATGGAAGCAGCAGGATTTTGCGGCTGTGGGACCAGAGTATCCCGGGAAAACCACCGCAGGGATATGTGACAGGAACAGAATATACGAAAGAAGAAATAGATGAGGCGCTTGCACTTGGAGAAAACCAGGGCAGGCGCCTTGTTCCATCTGGGGATTACAGTGGACATGGAACCTCTGTGCTGGGAATCGCGGCAGGAAATGGGAGAGCTTCCGATGGAGTCAATCAGGGAGTAGCTTATGAGAGTGACCTGATAGTGGTAAAAATGGGGATTCCCAGAGAAAATTCTTTCCCAAGAACAACCGAACTGATACAGGGAATTGATTATTTGGTGCGTCAGTCATTGTCTTTGGGGCGGCCGATTGCTATCAATATCAGTTTTGGGAATAATTATGGGTCACATGAACCTTATAATTAAGGGAAAACATAAGAAAACACTGATATTTCCTGTGTTTTCAGGCAATTCAGTGTTTTACTCGGATTCATGTTTGGTTGTTGTTTGAGTCTTATAATACTCGGTCAGGATCATGTTAATCTGCTGGGAACGTGTACGATAGTTCGCTTTTGCATCCTTATCAATCTCAGCAACCAGTTCTTTGGACAAAGTAGTATAGACCTGAATATTGTTGGAACTGATAGCCATGTGGCACCTCCGATTCAATTTAATAGAATTATTCTATCATACTTCTTCGGGAGGGGCAATGTGAACTGAAAATTGAAGAATTATTGTTACTGTAAAATTGGAACGGTCGTAAAGAAAATCTATGAATAGAGAACGATAAGAAAGGTAGAACAGACAATGAAGAAAACAATTTTTGAAGAGATGGGCGGTACTTATATCAGACATGGGGATTATCTTATCCCTGCTCTTACCTTACCGAAGGAAGAAGAACAAAGGGTTGTCGGTGTATGGGGACAAAGACATTTGCGGTATTTGAAGGAATACCGCAGATTGCTATATCTGAATATGCTTACAAGCGGCAGGCTGAATGGTTATTTGGCTGATATAGAAGAACAGGCACAGGAACGCTTTGAAAGACTTGTAGAACAGATGAAACAGGCACAAGGCATTACAGAACAGCTAAAGGTGGAAAATGTCTTGGAATGGATAGGAAGAATGAACAATATACAAGTATGTGCGAGGGAGATTGTGGATAAAGAGATAATTTATCAAGAATGAAATGTAAGATAAATAGTGTATAAAATGTAGCAGGGCATCATAAGATAAAATTGTAATTGCATTTTCCACATAGTTCGTGTAAAATGTAATTAGAAAAGCTGTGCATCAGCGGTGGGTTGACACCTAAAATCTGATACGTTTTCCGAACGAAGGTGTCGGAGGTTGGCAGGCAACGGAAAAACCTGATATTTTCCAGACGAAGGTGCTGGAGGTTGGCAGACAACGGAAAAATCAACCATGAGAAGGGAATGTTTAGTGCTGCGGCGTGAACATTCCCTTCTCTAAATTTTATGGGATAAGGATTAAGTTATGGACAAAAGACGTGCAATTCAGATTATGACAAAAGCGGCACAACTATATAAAGAACATCTTGAGGATCAGAAGGTTTTGTTCCTATATGGCTTACCGAAAGAGGTGAATAAGCAATTACAGGAAAGTAATAAGATTTTGTCATCTGTACAGGGATATGAAGTTGTTTTCCATAGATACAATTTTTTACATTTGACAGGAGTTCGATTGAATAAAAAAGAGACAGCTTCTGCAATTCATTTTTACCAGAAATGCCTGGATAAGCGATTAACAGAAAATGATTTTGTTTTTGCAAAAGATGGCTCTACGGGGCAAAAATTGGATATATTGGAACGTATGATGCTTATTAAGAAAAACGTAACAATGATAGGAGAATTTACAGATCGAGGACCGAAATTATATACAGAAAAAGCTGCCGGGAATATATGTGGTTGTATTGGCTTCGTAAAAGATAAAAATACGAAATTAAATGTACCGAACACATTGCTGAAAAAGGACATCAGAGATGTAACAGCACAGCCTACATATAAAGTATTTGCTGTAATATCAAAACACTATACAGATGAGAAATATACAAATCTTGTGAAGATGGACAAAAGTATTGATTTGAAAGAGTGTTGTTTCTCAGAAACAATAGAAAATATGATAGATAGAGAAAATCTATAATGAAATATAAAGAAACCATGCTACTGCTTTTTGTAACAGTATCATGGTTTTATTGTTTGTCGTCTATATTTTAAGTTGATTATTACTTTACAAAATTGGCAATGTTATAATTATCATTGATTTTAGAAGAAGGGAGTATCGAGGGAAATTAGTGGAACTGGTTTTGCAAGCATAGCGTTTGGATATCCAAACGCACTTTGGGAGCCCCCCAAACCCCATTTGTTGGCTTTACAAAGTAGGAATTTTTTGCTCAAGATAAAAAGAGAGTGCGTAAGCGGAAAGAAATCAAATTATGCTTACGCACTTTGTGCCTCACTTTTGCTCGGTGGTTAGCAGTTTGTGAATTATTGGGATGAAGCAATATAACTGTTTTGAGAAAACGGGATATTTTTTATATTAGTAGTTTAAACATTATAGTTCTGTGTTGTGCGATTTTTGCCTGGATTGAACAGGATGTTTTTTTTGCAATTCCTGTTTCCTCTGATATTCAAGTTCCCAGGTACGATGAGAGAAGCTATAGGGATCTTCCATATTGAGATCATCCACTTCATGGGTTGCGATATCACGATAGTGATAGTCATAATATTCACCAAAAGTACCTTTGAGCTGCTCAATCAGTTTCTCTCGGAAAGTAGGTCGTATCTGGATTCTGGCATCCAGTAATTCTGTATATTGCTCTGGTTTAGGCCGGAGTTTTTCCTCTTGGAAAGCGACAGCATCTTTTTCAAGCTGCTCTTTGAGAGCCATATCCTGAGAATCGAGAATATCCAGATTCTTATCCATCTGGTCGTATTTTCTGGAAAGGCTCGCCATATCTTTCTCTGTGGAGCATTCAGCCTGAAACAGCAGCTGTTCTTTGGCAGATTTCAGTTCCTCGATTTCTTCTGTTACGGTTGTAAGCTGCTGGTTTAACTTTATATGCTGGAAAGGATTTAGAATACTGGTTTTACTTTTTTGCACATTTAGTTCTTTCTTTTCAGTAACTTTCGCTTTGAGCTTTTTCTTAATGGTATCATATTTATTTAGGATAGGACGAAAATGCTGCATCCAGTCATGGACCACTTCTTTTTGCATTTCATTATGAAGTAAATGATATTGTGTAAAAATCATATGATTGCGGATTGCTTCTAATGTTTCTGCAATTACCGGAATAGATTTTTCGACAGCTTGAACCAATTTTTTTATCTGTGTTTTTAATTCCCGTAGTATTCTGTTATCCGCACGAACCCGACGGTTGATTTCACACCGGTCTGCTATCATGCCTTTCTTTTCCATATTCTGGGCAATGTAGCCTTCGTGGATGGTTGGCTGTTCAGTGATTCCCTGAGCTGCAAAACTGCGGTGATCAATGGCGGCATTTATCTGATTAAGGGCAAGCATTTTATTTACGGCATCTGCCCAGTTTGCTCTCCAGAGGCAGAGCTGTTCCTCACTGTTCCATTGTTCGGAAATCGGGTTTTGTCTGCCATACCGGGTGCTTTTTGGATGTTTGTCGATACGTTCATAACCTTTCTCCTGTGCTGCCGAGGGAGTCAGATATACTTTCTTTTTCCCAGCTTTATAACGATACTGTTTTTCCCAGCCCTCTTTCTGAGCATCCTTAAATTCAGAAGCAGTAAATCCCTTTTCCTCTCCATCTTTGATGCATAGATATTCTTTTTCGGTTTTATACTGCCATGTTCCGTTTTCGTTTAATGGACGGACAGTAAGTAGAATGTGTGCATGGGGATTGTGACCATCTGTATCGTGAATGGCGAAATCGGCACACATTCCCATATCTACAAAATTCTTTTGAATAAAATTCTGAAGAAGAGAAATATTGCTGTCTTTATCCAACTCAATAGGGAGTGCGACAACAAATTCTCTTGCCAGTCGGCTGTCTTTTGTTTTTTCAGCAGCTTCTACAGCATTCCAGAGTTGCTCCCGGTTTTTCCATTTAGGCGGAGCCATAGGGGGAAGCATTACTTCCTGATAGATCAGTCCATGTTTTCGGGTGTAGTCATGCTGGATGCCATCGTAATCATTGTATATGCGGCTACAGCTCATATAAGCAGATGCAGCGACAGCAGACCGCCCGGAACCACGGCTGACGACCTTGGCTTGCATATGATAAATTGCCATATCTGGCACCTCCTTTCGATGTTGCCTGCAACAGCGGATAGCCCTCGGCAGAGCGCACGAGCCCCGTAGGGGATACCACCGCCCGATTTATCGGGTGGTGAGTAAGTGCGCCCTTCGGGAGTAGAACTTGTGTATTTACATTCCTCTTAGCCGGAGCATCAGCTCCCGCTTTAGGGTATCTAAATCCATTTCTTTAATATGTGGAGCAATGCTTTCCAGAATCGCTCCTTCTTGAATCAATCTGCGTGTTCTGGCATTACGTTCCTTTTTACGGTTTCTTGCTTCGATTTCTTCCAGTCTGTGTTTTGCCTGTAAAAGCACTTTTTCTTCTGGTGTCATAATTCTTTTATTTGCCATATCTGGCACCTCCTTTTTATGCCCGTATCCGGGCGATTTAGTTTTAAAATCTTGTGGTTTAGTACTATAGTTTTAGATAACTGACAGTGGCATGTCTCTGGTGATAAATAAGAAAAGAAAGTAGTACTACTGTCAGTGAAAAATAGTTATTGTGCGATGCTGCTTTGTTTCAACTCTGGTTTGAAGTGTGATTATCTAACAGAATTTTTTTCGTTTTTTTTAAATTAGCTGTTGCATTGTCCTGACGGATATTCCGGTTATTGATACGGATGGGAACACATCTCTCCAGAATCCGGTCATAAATTCGCTTGTGTGCGATATCAGCGGCGTTATTCAGCTCTGATAAAGTGAGATTGGTTGTTATGATCAGGGGCTTTTTACTGCGGTAACGGCTGTCAATCACATTGAATACCTGTTCCAGTGCAAAGTCAGAGTTCCGTTCAATTCCGAGGTCATCAATGATCAGAAGGCTGTAGCGGTTTAAGCTGTGGATGAACTGATTCCTGTCTTCAAAATGCATTCCGGTAAGGGTATTCAGAATCCGGGAAAAGTTGGTCATCAGTACCGGGACGCCTTTTTCCAGAAGGGCATTGGCAATGCAGCCTGCAAAGAAAGATTTTCCAGTACCGACATCGCCCCAGATGAGAAGTCCGGAAGCGTTTGCTTTCATCTCTTCCCAGTTACTTACATAATTGTGTGCAAGTTTCATTTCCGGATTGCTGCCGTTATCTTTGGCAAAGGTGTAGTCATAAAGTGATTTGTCCTGTAAGCCGCTGGTTTTGAGATGCTCTATTTCCATTTGCTTTTCATGAAGTTTTCTCTGGGCTTCCTCCTGTTCAAAGATCTCCTGCTGGCACTTACAGCGGATGGAAGGAATAAGAACCTTTCCCTGTAATTCATGCCTGCACTGTCTTGGCGTATTGCATTTGGAACAGTAGATCAGGTGATTTGTTTCGTTAAAATATTCATCAGACTGAAGCTCTCTGTTTGGTGTGATAGCTGTTGGTTTTTCTGTAAATGTTGTCATAATGTTTCGTATTCCTCACTTTCATAATTTCGTTGCCGGGAAACAGGATGATCCTGTCTTGCCCAACGGATGATGGTAGCTGCATGGTTTTGGTATTGCTTTCCGGTAGAAGCCATATAACCGGATAAGCGTTCCATATAGTCCTGCCAGTCAGGGATTGTCTGCCGGATATTTTCCAGCTCCGTCTCTGACAGAAAAACATTTTGAAATGTTCCATAGGGTGAGCGTGGCTCTTTACTCCCTCTTATTGTTAAATGGTTCTTTTTTATCTCTTTCTTATTACTGGACAGTTTTCTGTCTGTATCAGGGAAAGAATCCTGTCTGTCAATAGGACAGTTTTCTGTCTGTCTTGAGGAAAGAATTCTGTCTGTATTGCTGAGGGTTTCTTTCGGGATTTTTACATAGATCCGATTAGGGTGTCCGGGTCCCTGCCGTTTTCGGAAGATAAGCTCTTGTTTTTCCAGTACTGCCAGAGCAGTTTTCACCGTCATCTGGCTTTTGTGGAGAACTTCTGCCAGTGCTTCAATCGTAAAGTAGAGGAACACATGACCATTTGTATCTGACCAGCCCTCATTTTTCTGGGAAAGCCTTGCACGGTCGAGCAGGATCATATAAAGCATTTTGGCAGTTTCGTTTATTTCCATGTCCAGAAGAAAACGGGGAAACATCATATAAGATGGCAGGCTTGTGTCTGCTGTCAGAAAGTCCGTCATGTGTTCACCTCCAATCACAATGGTTTATTCTCCAAGAAAATCCCAGTCTATATCACGATCCGGCTGTTCTTTTTCAGGAGCTGGAAAGGGCATCCTGATGGGGGATTCCCTTTCCAACATGCCTGCAGTCAGCCCGGACAGAAAAATCGGCAATGACTGTTTCAGGCTGTGTTCTACTGCTTCTACAATCTGTTTCACAAAAAGTTCTTCCCGTTCCCTTGTTTCCAGATAGGGATCAGCCTGAGTGCGGTAGTAGCGGTCAAAATAATCGACCAGTGCAAGGGAGATTACCTGGCTGTAAGATTTAAAATTCTGTCTGTCCATCGTCTGTAAATATTCCCAGGCTCTCCGCTGCTGGTCTTTGTCCAGATTAAATCGCAGGTTTGTGTTGCGGATATGGTTCTGCATGGCTTATCCCCTCCTTTTCAGGCTCATATAAGCCAGAGATTCATAACCTTTGGCAGTGGCACAGATATCATCAAGGATGGTAACTCGTGATTTGTCATACGCTCCAAAGTTACGGATCAGGCATCCACCGCCTCCGACCACATACAGGCGCATCAGGCCAGGATTGTATTCATATTTGCGGAGCGTGGCAAAAATATCTGTGACATACTGTCTGGCAACAGCAGTAATACAATCCAGATAAGACGCTGAAATGTCAGCGGTTCCAAACCGCAGAATCTGCTCTACGGTAGATTCTTCAATCTTTACTCCGAAGTTGTCCAGAACAGCGTTTTTAGCGGCAATCATGCATTGGTTTACGCCAAACTTTTCTGTCCAGCACCGGCTTTCCTGTGCTTTCTTATTATTGATATACAGAATGTTCATGGTTCCGTTGCCGATATCTGCAAGAAGATTTGTCCCCTTGAAATCTCCAAGTCGGTTTACGATAGCCGGATATCCCTGCGGGTAAAGGCTGCATCCCACAAAACGGAGATGATACTCTTTGCTGTTAAATCGGTAATGGACTTCTGGATTCTGGAGCAGATAGGAACGGAAATCTTCTCTCTGGTTTCTGATCCATGTCAGAGGAAGCCCGGCAGCCAGATGAACGTCTGCTTCACGGATGGAAAAGACATTCAGTTCCCTTGCAATCGCCATGAGAGTTAGAAGATAATATTCTTCGTCCATAGCTTTATCTGGGATAAATTCTTTGTGTCCTTCGCCAATCCGGTAGTAAATGCCGTTATATTCCAGAATATTCCCGGTGAAGATGGGTTCTGTTTCATAGGCTTTGATTCCGGTTGGTGTGACGGTATTTGCTGTTTTCATGTTGCCGTAGCCGTGATCTACAGCAATGATTTTTGTGTTTCTGAGTTCTCGCATAAAAAACACCTCCATTTTCGTATTGATTAATTCAGCAGGCTGTACCGGTGTGGTACTGCTTTGCTGTGAGATAAGCATACGAAAGTTGGAGGAAAAAGACATTGAGGGAAAATTGAGTTGGAATTGAAAAATAGGATATAATTTTGTAAAATAGAGCAATTTCTTTAGTTTTTTATAGCCCTGCATTTTTTTGTTATAAACGTTCATTAAATGTTGACATGTTATTATATAAATAGTAAAATTATACAATAAAATGTGGAAAGTTGGATGGAATTTATTGAATTATAATAAAACTAATCGTACTTAACTGGCGGCTTATGTATTTGTAGAACTTAGAATAATAGAAAATTTAAAATATTATCAATTTTTACAGCTGTTGCAATGCTTTCAGTAGGAACAACAGTTTTTGCAAGTCCTTAACTGTTGTTTGATAAGGAGTGTAGTTTTATACAAATAGTGATATTATTGCAAAAAACTAGGATTTTATAAAAATAAAAAAATCAAGTCTATAGCTGTTTGAAGTGAGGAGAAAAGCGTATGAGAAATGTGTTGGCAACGGACATAAAAAACAATATTCGAAGCATTCGCTTTATTTTGGGGATTTTTCTAATCGTTTCGGCTACCCTGATGTCTGAGCATGAGATGTTGCAGAAGATCATAAATGCAGGCGGATCTGCAGAAGGACCAGGCTGGTTCGTAGCATACACCTATTGTATGAACAGCGTTAATATGCTTCTGTTTGTTCCCATTGCCGTTGCTTTTGCGGGTGGAGAGAATACGGAGGCTGAGCTGCACAGTCGTTTTTTTCTGTTCAGTTATATCCGTTCAGGGAGAAAACAGTATCTCGTAGGAAAAGCAGCAGGATTGTTGGTCTCCGGAGGTTTGACAGCTTTTTTAGCCATGGTGTTCCTTCTTGTAATCTGTATACTGAGGTTCGGTCAGTATCCTTCTCTGATTGACGGAAATTATGAGATGGCAGTGCTTGTGGGCAGAACGGCGGTAAGCTTTCTGAGATTGTTTTTAAATGGCGCTTTTTGGGCGCTAATTGGCGGTACGTCGGCTGTCATAACAAAAAATCGCTATATGTCCTATGCCGTTCCTTTTATTCTTTATTATGTCCTGACCGTATTTCAGGAGCGTTACTATCAAAAAGCATTCTTTCTGAGTCCCCGCTATTGGGCGGCGTCTATTTACTACAATGATATCTTCTGCATTGCTATATTAGCGGTTGGAAGTTTTTTAACGGCACTGATCTTTATGTGCGCAATAGAAAGAAGGTTGCGGTATGCGTGATATTAAACAGGCTTTTTGGATTGCAGGCCAGAATTTCTATGGATGGAAAAAAAGTCCGAGGATCTGGATGACCTTTATTTTGGCAGCTATATTATGTCTGATGCTGTCGGATCAGATTATTTCCCATGCGATAAAATATGAGACAATCCTTCAGGTATTCGAGCCGTTTATTTGGACATATGGGGATGCATCCTCTGTTATGCTGTCCTCCCTGCTTTTAATCCTGCTCTTTGCGGACATGCCATTTATCAGTCAGGCAACTCCGTATTGGCTTGTACGCACAAAACGGAAGATATGGCTTGCGGGTCAGATTATCTATGTGATCCTGGCGACTGTGATCTATAATATTTTTTTGGCTGTGATGCTTGGAATTATGGGAGCTCCCTTTTCCTTTACGGGAAATGTGTGGAGCGAAACAGCGGCAATGTTGGGCTATGGCGGTGGGGAGAGCATAACCGTTCCTGTTTCCATAAAAACAATGGAAAGCTCAACTCCTTATATGTGCGCAGCAATAGTGTTTGGACTTGTACTTTTATATACTCTTTTTATCGCAGTTCTCATGTTGTTTTTAAATCTGGCTGCGGGAAATATGGCAGGGGTGATCGGTGCTTTTGCAGTCAGTCTGTATGGGCTCCTGCTGAACCCAGATGTTTTCCGGAAACTGTTTCATTTTACAGAAAGTCAGGAATATAGGGCGAACGTGTTCTGCGGCTGGCTGTCTCCGTTGAACCAAGCTACCTTTCCCATGCACAGCTTTGGTTATGATTACCTGCCAGGGATCGGGATGAGCATGTTCATATTTGCAATATTAATCATAGCGCTGATCGGCTTGTCAGCCGTCCGAATTAAGGGCTATAATTTCTCTTTTACGCAGACAAACGAATAAATGGAGGGCAAAATGGAATATGCAATCAGGTTGAAGGGACTGACAAAATCCTTTCAAAAAGAAAAAGTATTAAAGAACATTACCCATGATTTTGAAAAAGGGAAGATTCATGGGATTATGGGGTTTAACGGTTCAGGGAAAACCGTAATGTTTAAATGCATCTGTGGATTTTTACAACCTGAGAGCGGCACAGTGCTCGTAGGGGGAAAACAGATCGGGAAGGAGCTGGACTTTCCAGATTCCGTAGGCATTATCATTGAAAACCCTGGCTTCTTTCTGGATCTCAGCGGTTTTGCGAATTTAAAGAGACTGGCGTCTCTGAAACACCGTATTTCCGATGACGATGTGAGGGCGACGATGCGTGCCCTAGGGCTTGATCCTCTGTCTAAAAAGAAGGTAGGACAGTATTCTCTTGGAATGCGTGAACGTCTTGGTATCGCACAGGCAATCATGGAAGATCCGGAGCTTTTGATATTGGACGAGCCTTTTAATGGTCTGGACAAGCAGGGGGCAGGAGAGGTCTGCGAGCTTTTGCGGGGATTAAAGGAACGAGGGAAGACTATTCTTATCGCAGCACATAACATGCTGGAGATCGAATGGCTCTGCGATACGATCTGTGAGATGGATGCAGGTGTCCTGACGCAGATAAAATAAAAATACGGGGGAACAAGTTATAGTTACTAGTACATAGAACAGACTGCCTTATACATTAAAATAAATAAGGTAGTCTGTTTCTAAAAAATATACGAAAACGTTAATAGTGTCAGGAAGGTATTTATAAGTTAAAGAGTTTATAATTGAAGTTTCGTGAAAAAGCGACAATTCTATAAGATATATGGAGGAAAAATGAAAAAAAGTGTTCTAGCAATTATGGTAGGTGCGTTGTGTATTATTCTTTCCAGCTGTCAGGAAACACCAGAGGAGAGTTCGGTAGTCAGCAAAGTGGATGGGATTAGCGAGGCGGCTGTCTGTGAACCTCTTAAAAAAGGAGAAAAGAGAGAGACAAATGTTCCAACGCATTGGAAATTTGAAGAAAAGAAAAGCAACGACCGTGTGGTTATCCAGGCAGATATTAAGTTGGGCGAACAAAGCATTGGCAATCTTCCAGTCATAGAGATGCAAAATCACGAGTTAACGCAGGAAGAACTGAATGGATTGATTGATTATTTTACGGACGGTGAGGAACTATATATGCCACAGATGGTGACAAAGGATGCGTATCAGGAAGTGTTAGACAGGATTTCCAGCAAGGAAGGAAGTTACTTGCAATCAGCATATTCTACATCGATTGCAGGGATTCAAAACGCAACCCGAGAGGGGATGGAGCTTGCACCGGATGAAGCGTCTGCACCGGAAAAGATGGAGATAAAATTTCAAAAAAAAACAGAGGATCACGGTGTGGAAGCGGCACGGAGTTGGATGAGTACTGAATTGGAAAACACAGATACAGAGGATTATTTTACTGCAGATGTGGGCGAGGACAGGAAGGCATATATAGAAGCAGAGCGGTATAATCAGGAAATTGACAATGACAGTAGTTTTCTCTGGATGGAGGGTTCTAATTTTATAGAAGAAGAAACAATAGAAACTGAGGAAATGCAGAGTGAGTATTACAGTAGCTTTGGCATGGATACCAACGGCTATACAGAGAAATTTCATGAACTGGCAGATGCGTATCGAAAGTGCATGGACAAGATCACCTTTACAGAGGAAGATGGAAAGGAACAGGCAGAACAAGTTTTAGAGGATTTAGGTATCGATGGAATGGGCCTTGTAGATTCTGATCGTACCGTGTGGTTCCCGAATGGCGCATGTTCAGAGCGCAATGGTCTGGGACTTGGTAGTGATGCTTTGTGGCAGGGAGATCTGGATAGAGGATTACCGGGATATCTGTATTGTTTTTCGAAAAGTGTAGAGGGTATTACTTCAGTTCCTGATGGCGTGGTTGCGGAAGAAACAGTGGATAGTTATGTGCCTCCGTTCCAGGTAGAAACAATCTCTATTCTGATAACAGAGGAAGGAATTAAATATTTTAAATGGGATGGGATATCGGAAGAAGTCTGTACGGTGACGGAAAATACAAAGCTTCTGCCTTTTGAAAAAATACAGGCAAAGCTGACAGATCAGATTTTTTATTGGTATTCCGGAAAAGGCCAGTCTGCCAACGACACTACCGCACTGGAGTATGATGTGGTAAACGCAAAATTGCAGTATACTTATACCACAGCCTATCAGGAGCCGAAACACGCATGGTTGGTTCCAGCATGGATTTTTACTGTCAGGGAAAGTATTGGTGGAAATTCTCTACAGGAGCTTTCTTATGTGATCAATGCTTATGATGGCAGTGTGATTGGAGAAGCATATTAGGGTTCAGCGACACTTGAATTTTTATTGACCATAGAATTACAAGGTTTATCATGAGAATAATAAATATGCGATATTTGGCTTGGATATATAACAGGTAAGAATAGGAATAGTGCAAATGATTAAGCTCGCATTGATTGATAACGGTATACCTTATCATATGAGAAATAACAGGAATCAAAGGATTGTTCATAAATCTTTTTTGGCTTCTAAATGCGATCCAAGTGAGTATAAAGACGATAAATCATTCCATGGCGCTGTATGCGTCGGAATTATCACAAGCATATGTAGTGATATAGAATTATGGGACTTGAATGTGACTGACTCTGCAGGAACAACACAGATCACAGTTTTGCTGGAAGCTTTGGAATGGTGTATTCAAAATAAAATAAAGTTAATTCACATGAGTCTTGGAACAATCAATTATTTTGATATTAAACCCTTATGGATTCAAATAAAAAGATTACTTGATGCTGATGCGATTATAGTAGCAGCATATCATAACAGAAATATAAAGACTTATCCAGCTGCATATCCAGGTGTTTTTGGTGTCAGGCAGGATCGTTATGGTCTTTTGGGAAATGGTCAAATTCTGTTTCAAGAACAAAAAGGTTATAATATTGAGAATTCTATTATAGCAAATTTTTCGTGGAATGGGATCGTAAATCAAGCCAATAGTTATGCGGCTCCTGTTGTCACTGGACATATTGCTACATATTTAAACAGAAAGCCCACAGCAGGATTTGATGATGTTATGGACTTTTTGATGACTATAGCAACGCATAAATCTGATTATCCGGATATACTAGAAAATGTAATAAGGGATAAAACCAATATAGAGATACCGGTAATTGCCGGTATTGATTTAGATTACGAGGAAATGATACAGCTAAAAGTGATGTTTAGTCAGAACGGTTATTACGCAATAAATCTGCAGAAAAATCCTTTAGATGAAAATGTAATTCCTTTAGAATATTATGACGATTCCAATGAGTCATTGAACGATATCCTTTATACAGTATATATAGCTTATGAACCTGATATTATTCTTTTGAATCAAGAGGAAGAAATATTTGAAAGTAGTAAGGCATCAGATATAGATATGTATATTGTGCGTAAAAATAATATGTATGAATTGTATGCAGAAGATCGAATAGGAATAACTTACAATATAGAGGATATATATGAGCTTGTTTGTCAATATTTTGCTTAACGAATAGTGAGGATGGCAATTGGATATGAGAGAAAATGGGAAAACATGGTATCGAATTTGTAAAATGTTGTGTGAATATAAAAAGTATTTTCCAGGGATTATCTGTTGCCTTTTGGGTTCATCATTCATAACGTTTATACACCCACTGCTTATAAGACAAATAAGTATATCGCCTTTCAAAAGGAATTTTAGAATTGGTGCGGAGTTAGAGATATAAATTTCTAATAGAACTGAGCCACTATGCATTTGACATATTGTATCAAACAGTAGGTTGATGACGAGATGATTGTAATGTATCGCAGATTGAACAAGCAGAGGAGCATATTTACAAGTTCTCAGGCATTGATGAAGGCAATATACCTAGACTATAAAAAATTTGAGATAGGAGGAGCGAAAAGTGTCAAAAAAAGAAAAGTGATCCTTATGTAAACGCTCCATGTCTAAGAAAAAATGGAAATGGACAAGCGCCTAGTCTTGGAGTGTATCTCAAAACTAGGCGTTTACATTATTGAGGCAATATATTTTACAAGTGTTTGTAGGAACCGTTAGTGCTTGGTGAGAAGAATACTTTTTGCCAGAGCAATTCCAGCTTGTGGATACAATTCTTGAATTGCTTGATATTTTTCTTCAATCAATTCGGGTTCGTCTGCCCATATATCCTCATAAATTTTCAAGGCTTTTTTAAAATGGGTTTTCGCTTGCGAAATATTTGCAGTGATCAGGCAGATACTTCCAAGGGATTCCTGTACCTGGGCATAATCCAAACAGTGGTTTGAATTATATTCTTTGATAATCTGTGCTAATTTCTGAAGAGCAGACAGGGCAAGGTCAGGTTCTTGTATTTCAATTAAGAGGACAGCATAATTATTAATCTGAGGAATACTGTCATTAGTATAAAGAAGCTGGTATTGTTGTAAAAGAGAGATACCCATTTTCATGTGCCTTTTAGCGAGATCAAGTTGTCCGTTGATTCGGTAAAGCCCTCCAAGATTGGAATGGAGGTTGGAAACCAGGTGGGCATTTTCTTTTGTGGTTTCTTTTATTTGAGCAAGTGCTTCTTTTTCTAATTTTATCGCTTTTTCTGTTTTGGGTTCCAGAGTTGCCTGATAATCCAATAGTAAGGCACGGTCAGATGCAGTCCCGTAAGTATTTGCTTTTATAAAATGCTGTAGTTCCTGGATGATTTTTTTCATACCCTTTTGATAGTGGTACTTCTCCATATATGGAAAAACATCTTCTAAAAATAACAGGTATTGGGGAATATCGTCCTTTTCAATGAAAAGCATGATGTTTTCTACTGTTTGAAATAATTTTTTATAATAGCTAACTTCAATGCCATGCATCAAACATATTTTTTGCAGAGAATCCAATAACGTGTGGCAGCTTGTAACAGAAGGTGCGGTCTCGGAAACTGCAATTTCCTGAATCATTGGATGCAGAGAAATAGTATGCCGGAGACTTGACTGTACAAAACCTGTCTCGATCAGATCATTCACGTCATTTAAAGTAGGCAGCTCCAGCCATTTGGAAAATATACGGGCAGAAATACCAGATGAAGGCATAAAACACATATTGCACATAATATCCTGCTGTTTCCGTGATAAGGAGTATAACGAAAACAGGGTATGGATATGGTTGTAATAGGTGGCTTTTTTGCTCTGACCATCTTTCATTACTTTAATCTTATCTTCATTATGAAGAGAAGCCTTTTCCTCTTGAAGTTTTATCAATAATTGCTCTGGAGTTAAAATTCCATTTTCCAGAAGTTTGGCTGCCAGTTCGACAGCAAAAGTATGGTAGTGTACAGTTTCTATGATTTTTTCTACGATTGCCCGGTTTTCCTCTGCTTCTGAATAAAATACAGATGTCAGTTGAAAAAGAGTGGGTATATCTTTCAGTTCTTTTAATTGAAAACTACAGTATTCAGACAGTTGGCTTCTGGTTGTAAATAAAACCCGGCAACGGTATTTTAATACGACTGACAGGCAACTGTCCTGTGTGGATGTGACATTAAAATTGTCTATGATCAGCAGTGTATCAGATTTCAAAGAGCGTAAGAAACGGTTATGTCTTTGAAAACGTTCCTGCTCACTGATTTCTGGTGGATCATCAATAAAATCCATGTCTACAATATCTTGATATAGATTACCGGTGTATTCCATATAGAGAATATTGGTGTACTGTTTTCTGTATTGCTTTGCATAGGCTTTAGCAAGCTCGCTTTTTCCAATTCCGGCAATTCCATAAAGAAATATATGTCGGTTCTCTTCAAACAAAGTATGGAGTTCATCCAGTTCTTCTTCTCTTCCTAGAAAATGACGGCATGGTTTTGGGACTTCGCTGTCCATAATGTAATCCAGAACAATCGGAGATAGAACACCTCCTGCAATCAGTTTTTGATTTCTTGTATCACGTTTAATAAATTGCCGTTCCATACCAAAAGAAAGTACTTTTGCTAAAAACAACAGCCTTGAATCAGAAGGTTTATATAGAGATACAAGTTCCTGCTTTTTTGTATCCGAAATCGTATCGTCCTGTATGAATAACGTGTAAATGTCCTGTATAACCATGTTGCAGTCTGCCATTAAGGGAAGTAAGTTCCGCTGAATGGTTGTTGCCAGTTTTTTCTGATTGCTGGGTTTTGCATAATATGAGGTTATTTTGGGACTGATTTTTGCTTGTCCGGTTATCCAGCGGCAAATTAGACCATTATCCATAGAAAAATCTTCATTTATCGGATCATTCATAAAATCTTCAAATAATTCGTATAAAAAATCAGGTTGGTTCATCTGATTGCTTTCACTGATTTGATTTTTTAGGCATGTGCTAATAGAAGAAAAATCACATCGTTCCAACAGAAATCCCTCCTTTGGTTTTCGTGTTTTATATTCTTAAAGTCTTTTTATTATAACACGAACAAATGTTCCGGACAATAGGAATTGATACTGTATAGGAAGAAAATGAATCTTAAAAACTCAATCTGCGGTCAATTTCAATTCAATGTGATTGGTGCAGAATAATTTTAGAATGTAATCAGGCTTTCGAAAGCCGAATTCAATTCATACAGAACTTTTGTACAATCCTGCCGGCATAGGATGTAGAGAGAACTGTATGCTGAAGGAGGCATATAGCATGAATACGTTATTTGATTCTGTAGAAGTTCTGGATACAAAAAAAGAAATCCAAAAAGAGAATGTAAGCTATGAACATGCAGGATATCAGATTCGAGTGCATTTTAATGGGGAAAAGACATTGATCCAGTGCATTCAGAATCTTACTGAACGAAAAATTGCAGGTTGATTTTCTTAAGTTCTTGTTGTAAAATAAAGACAATTAAAGACAATGACTACGCAAGACCGATGAAAAGAGGGATAGAATGTATCAGGCAGGAATTTATTGCCGAATTTCCATTGAAGAGCAAAATAAAGAGGGTGAATACAGCAATAGTATTCACTCTCAGATTCAGATGGCAAGAGATTATATTGCAGAGAATAAAGATATTGCAGAGAAAAAAGTTTATGTAGACGATGGGGCTTCTGGAAGTAATTTTGAAAGAACTGAATTTCGGAGGATGCTGGCAGATATTGAGCTTGGTGTTATCAATATGGTGATTTTTAAGGACGTATCTCGACTTGGAAGAGAACATATTGATACCAACTATTATCTAGGCAAATATTTCCCGGAGAAACAGATTCGGATTGTTTCGATTCTGGATAATTATGATTCAGCCGTTGGAACTTATGATGAAATGTTAGAAATAAAAACTTTGCTGAATGATATGTATTTGAGAGATACATCCAGAAAGATTAAGACAACGATTCAGACCAAAAGAAGTATGGGCGAATATACTCCGAAACAGCCCCCCTTTGGATATGTGAAAAGTAAAACAATTCATAATCATCTGGAAATTGATCCTTATGCAGCCGAGGTTGTTCGAAGAATTTACAGAATGTATCAAAATGGATTTGGCTGTACGGTTATTTGCAGGACTTTGAATGAAGATGAAATCCCTTGTCCCGCAAAATATAAAAAGGAAGTTTTAAAAACCAATTATGTATGGGATTCGGGAAAAGGTCTGTGGACATCGTCTACTGTAAGTGGAATTTTAAAGAATCCGGTCTATACTGGGGCGGTTGTGATTCGGAAACATGAAAGACCGTCTTATAAGCTGAAATACAAAAAGGCAATTCCCCTGGAAGAAATGGAGCTGGTGCCGGATGCACATGAGGCAATCATTTCTAAAGAAGAGTTTGATAGGGTTCAGCAAATAAGAAAGGGGCGCAGAGTTTCCTATTTTGATAAAAACAATGAACCACATAAATATGTGGGACTGCTCTTTTGTGGGAAATGTAAAACAGCCATGCGAAAACGTTATCTGGCATCTCATAAAGACTATGACGGATATATGTGTGGTTTTCATCAGAAGCAGGGGCAGAATTACTGTGAGCTGAATCATATTACATTTGAAAAGCTGGATGAACTGGTTGTATTTGCAATCAACCAGCAATTGAAACAGATGAAGATGGATATGAAGAATCTGGAAACTCAGATCAGACAGAAACAGCCGGAACTGGATGGTAAAATTGCAAAATTGCAGGCAAAAATAGAAAGAAATCTGGAATACCGGAAACGAGCATATGAACAGTTTATGGATGAAGTACTTTCCAAAGAGGAATATCTGGAATTAAAACAGATGTATGAAACAGAGAATCAGAAATATCAAAAAGAATTATCAGAACTGAACCATGAAGAGCAAAGGCAGCGGGCGGCGGTCAATGAAACAAAGATATGGTTGGAGCACTTTAATCGCAGAAGAATAACGGTAAAGCAGCTTACCAGAGAAGCGCTTGTGGAGTTAGTTGATAAAATTTATGTATATCCAGAGCAGAAAATAGATATATATTTTAAGTTTGCTTCAGTAGAGAGTTCACCAGATAGAATACTTGAGAAAGATGGGGTGATATGATGTATCAGATGGGTGTATATTGTCGTCTGTCGAAGGATGATGGAGAGAATAAAGTTAGTGAGAGTATTGAAAATCAGATGAAACTGATTCGTGAGTATGTGACTAAATCAGAGGATCTGGAAATCGCAGATATTTATATTGATGACGGTTATTCGGGGCTTTATTTTGCGAATAGACCGGAATTTCAGCGGATGATGGAGGATATCTACAAAGGGAAAATTCAAGGCGTTATTACGAAAGATATTTCCCGGCTTGGGCGTGAACATATTGAAACCAGTAACTATATTGAGCGTGTTTTTCCATCTTTGGGTGTGCGTTATATTGCAATTTTGGATGGCGTGGATTCTGTTCATCACAGTAATGAAGAATTGGCACAGTTTAAGACGTTGTTTAATGATATGTATAGTCGTGATATATCTAAGAAAATCAGAGGTGCATTGACCGCCCAGAAGAAACGGGGACAGTTTATGTCTGGGTTTGCCCCATATGGATATGTAAAAGATCCGGCAGATAAGCATCATTTTCTTGTAGATGAAGAAGCAGCTAAAGTGGTACGGAGAATCTTTTATATGAGTTTGGAAGGATATTCCAGGGATGGTATTGCAAAGAAACTGAATCAGGAAGGAATTCTGACACCGTCAGAGTATAAGAGAAAGGTGCAGGGATTGAAATATGCCAATGCATTAGAAAAAGCGGGTGCAAAGGGCTGGGCATATCCTACGATCAATGTAATTTTGCGAAACAGAGTTTATACAGGGGCTATGGTACAGCATAAATCAGAAAAGATATCCTATAAAGTGGAAAAGTATCAATATATTCCAGAGGAACAGCAGTATATTGTGGAAGGAATGCACGAAGCAATTATTAGCAAAGATACTTTTGAGCAGGTACAGGAACTTATGAAGAAAAGAACACGGACACCGGGATTTAATAGCGAAGTGAGAAAGGTAAATCCATACGCAGGAATTATTGTTTGTGGAGATTGCGGATATAATTTCCAGAGGGTTACTTGTCGGGACGGTTATGAGTGCGGTACCTATCACAAAAAAGGAAACACAGTTTGTTATTCTCATTTCATTAAAAAAGAAGTATTGGATTCTATTGTAAAAAATGAAATCCAAAGACAAGCGGAACTGGCACTGAAAGAAAGTGATAAGGATGAAATATTAAAAGTAGCAGATAGGAAGAAGGAGGTGCAGAGACGATGTGCAGAAGCAGACCAGCAGATTGAACGGTTACAAAAAGAACTTGCGGCTGTCCAAAAGTATAAAAAGAAAACTTACGAAAATTATGTAGATGGTGTTCTGGATAAAGAAGAATATCTCTCCTATAAGGCAGAATATGAAAAGCAGGATAAAGATATCAGGGCGAAGATTCAGTTGGCAGAACAAGAGAAAGACAGCTTTGGAGAGGCAGAAGAATCTTATGAAAACTGGATAGAGAAATTTATCAAGTATGGAACATTATCCGAAGTGACAAGAGAAATTGTGACAGAATTGATTGAAAAAATTGTTGTGAATGGAGATAAGAGCATTGATATTGTATTTAAGTATCAGTCGCCTTATCCGGTAGAAAAACAGGCAGTGTAAAGACTGCAAATTTTTTTACAGTAATTTTCCCCTAGTTATAATGAACACACAGAGGGGATTCCCTTCTGGAAAATTACATTGATACTGTTGCGGCCATAGGGCGGACTGTGATCGTTACAGGAACCGGGAATAACGGCAGCCAGCCTTGGCATGCAGGCGGAATCCTGCAGCAGGGGAAAACAGAAGAAATCCAGTTGGCGGTGGGAGCTTTTGAGCCCACATTGAATGTACAGTTATGGAAGGATTATGAAGATGAGATGGAAATTTATCTGGAAAGTCCGTCCAGAGAACGGATCGGTCCATTATATGAAAGGCTGGGCCCACAGCGACATCTGCTGGAAAATACAGAGCTTCTGATCTATTATGGAAAACCTGGTCCCTATCAGCTGTCTCAGGAGATCTACATAGATTTCATTCCTGTGGGTAATTATGTGGACAGCGGTGTCTGGAAAGTTCTTTTAAGTGGAAAACATGTGCGTTCCGGTCAGTATTTTCTATGGCTGCCGGGCGGAAATGTACTGAACCGCGGAACCGGATTTTATTTTCCTCGGGCAGTGGGAACCCTGACGATTCCTTCCACTGCCGGAAAAGTTATTTCTGTTGGAGCTTATGATTCCAGACTGAATGCCTACGCAGATTTTTCCGGAAGGGGAAGTCAGTTCCTGCCGATCCGGAAGCCTGACCTCGCAGCTCCCGGCGTATCCGTCTCCGCCCCGGTTCCCGGTGGAGGCTACGCCACTGTTACCGGAACCTCCTTTGCGGCACCCTTTGTCAGCGGAAGCGCAGCACTGCTTATGGAGTGGGGAATCGTGAAAGGAAATGATCCGTTTCTTTATGGGGAAAAGGTAAAGGCCTACCTGCGGAAAGGTGCGCAGAGAGTGGGCGGGTATGAGGAGTATCCGAATGTGGAGGTGGGATGGGGGATACTCTGCGTTTCAGGGAGTATTCCTGAAATATGAGAAATATAAAATTTTTATAACCATTATCAGAGGGAAGCTGATATAATAAGTGCAGTAATGCCAGAACGGGATGTGAGGATAACGAGAATGGGACTTATTAATATAACTTCAGATAGAAAAAATGTAACTTTGGATTCGGATATGATTCTTTATATTATAATGCACGGAAAAATTGCGGAGATTCATATAGTTGGGGGAAGAGTATACGAGACGCGGGTTACCTTGAAAAATCTGGAAGGATTATTAAAGGAAGAATTTGTAAAAATACACAGAGGCTGTATTGTGTCTGTAAAGGCTGTCCATGATGTGACGGATACGGTAAATCTCAGCGATGGAGAAGAATTGTTATATACTGTTCGTAAGAAAAAACAAATAGTGTTTGAGATTCAGGAAAAGCAGAAAAAAATGATTCACGCTTTTGGAAAAAAAGGTATTCCGGCTACAGAAGAAGAATATTGCCGCCATTATAGTTCTTTTGAATATCTGCCTATTGCATTTACGGATATAGAAATAATGTTTAATGAAGAAAGACATGCGGTAGACTGGATTTTCCGTTATGCAAATCAGGAACTTGCCAGATTAGAAAAGCTTCCACTGGATCAGCTGTTGGGAAAATCTTTTAGAAGTCTGTTTGCCAATATGGATTCGAAATGGCTGCGAAGTTATGAACGTTCGGCACTTTATGGAGAAGTATTGGAACTTATGGATTATAGCCCGGAAGTGGACAGAACCCTGAAGGTAATTTGTTTTCCTACATTTAAGGGGCATTGTGTCTGTATCTTGTTTGATCTGGATACGATTAAGGCAGTTGATACTAGCAACAATGTCCATGAAATATGGAATACATACCTGGGAAGTTGTACAAAATAACTAAAAACATGTTGCTTTAAGCCACTTGGATGTCGTTTGGTTCCATGTCTATTACTGGAATAAAGCGACATTTTATTATATAAACAAATTACTAAGCAAGCACTGAAGGAAATATCAGACAGCAGAGAATATTTGAAATTTTTATAAGATAAAGGGGGAAGATATCATGAAAAGAAAAAAGTAACAGCCTTAATTACCGCCGCATTGGCATTTACCATGACTGTCTGTGGCAGTTCAACCGCAATTGCAGCATCAGAATTAACAGCGGAAAGCAAACCGGCTACCCAGTATACAATTGATGCAAATCAGGAAGTCTAGGCATTGCTGGATTTTGAAGATACTACAGAGTTTGAGAATGCGACCAAAGGTCTGCTTGCTTCTTCGGATACTCTGGATATTTGTGATGAAAACGGGAAGGTTGTATGGAGTCAGACGGCATATGCTTTTCTGGATCAGGACGCTCCGGATACAGCGAATCCCAGCCTTTGGAGAGACACACAGTTGAACCATATTTATGGCCTTTTTGAAGTAACTGATGGAATTTATCAGGTGCGTGGCTATGATATGTCCAATGTCACATTCATAAAAGGTGATACAGGATGGATTGTAGTAGATCCGTTGATGAGTGTAGAGTGTGCACAAGCGGCCTTTGCTCTGGTAGAAGAGAATCTAGGCACTTTTCCTGTAAAGGCAGTGATTTACAGCCATTCCCATGTTGATCATTTCGGTGGAGTCAAGGGAATTGTTTCAGAAGAAGAGGTACAAGCCGGCAATGTGCAGGTAATCGCACCGGAAGGCTTTGAGAAGTATGCTGTCAGCGAGAATATTTATGCAGGTACTGCTATGGGACGAAGGGCAAGTTACCAGTATGGAACAATGCTTGAGGGTGGTGAAACAGGATCCCTTGCCATTGGTATTGGTATGGGACAGTCCAAGGGCAACACAAGTTATATTTCTCCTACACTTGAAATCACACAAACTGGTGAGAAGCATACTATTGATGGAGTGGAAATTGAATTCCAGCTTACTCCGGGAACCGAAGCACCGGCAGAGATGAACTTCTGGATTGGATCGAAAAATGCTTTGTGGATGGCTGAAAACTGTACAGGAACACTCCATAATCTGTATACACTCCGTGGAGCCCAGGTGCGTGACGGAAACGCATGGGCAGAGTACATCATGGAATCTCTGGCTCTTTATGGTGATAAGGCAGAGGTGGTATTCCAGTCCCATAACTGGCCACATTGGGGAAATGATACTATTCAGGAATATATGACCAATACTGCAGCTGTATATAAGTTTATTAACGACCAGACATTGCTTTATATTAATGAAGGTTATACGGAAACAGAGATTGCCAATATGATCCAGCTTCCCGAGGAACTGGAGAAAGTCTGGTATACCCGTCAGTATTATGGCACAGTTTCTCATAATTCGAAGGCAGTATATGAGAAATACATGGGCTGGTATGATGGTAATCCTGTCCATCTTGCTGAACTTACACCATCGGATTATGCCCAAAAGCTGGTAGAATATTTCGGTGATACAGATGCGGTTCTTGAAAAAGCAAAAGAAGATTTTGCCAAGGGAGAATATCAGTGGGTAGCCCAGATTACCAACACGCTGGTTTTTGCTGATCCGGAAAATACGGATGCACGTTATCTGTGTGCGGATGCATTGGAGCAATTGGGATATCAGGCAGAATCAGGTCCATGGCGCAGTGCTTACCTTTGTGCTGCACAGGAGCTGCGAAATGGTACAAATACCGATGATGCAACGCGAGGTAAGGGTACCGGTGATGTTGTTTCACATATGACACCTGAAATGATTTTGGATTATCTGGGAATTCTTGTAGATACAACGAAGGTTCCGGATCTGACATTTACAGCAAATCTTATATTACCGGAAGGTAATTATGTACTCCGTGTGAAAAATGGCGTACTTCTTTATCAGAAAGATACACAGGATGCGGATGCTGATGTGACATGGACTACCAAACGTGCCGGATTGCTGTCTATTGTTCAGAAAAACGCGGAGAATGTTGCAGCTTTGATACAGCAGGAGGGTGATGAGACCTGCCTGACACGATTGATGGATGCGGTTACTGTTACCTCAGAGTATAAATATTTTAATATTATCGAGCCATAAAATTTTTATGGAGTAAAGCGAGTGGCTAGAGAATTTTCGAAAAATCATAAATGGTTACAGGAGGATATGGATATGAAAAGATTTGCAGCCCTTATAGCCAGCGCAGCATTGGTGCTGTCAGGCTATTCCAGCAATGTGCAGGTATTTGCAGCAGTTGCTGACAGTGAGACAGATGAAAATATATGGGAGACTGTGGAAGATGCTTATGTTTATGCATTTCCACTGGTGCTTATGGATGCGACTGAGACTTCGGCAACAAACACAGAGGAGGCTGTTACCGGAAAAGCACCTGTAAATCAGTTTATACACAGTGTTGCACTGGCAAATGCACAATTCAGGAATGTGGTAACTCCTAATGTGGATACGATTTATTCACAGGTATGGTATGATCTGAGCGAGGAACCGATGGTCTATGAGCTTCCGGAAACAGATCGTTTTTGTAAGGTTCAGGTACTGGATGGATGGACAAATACTGCCGCGGTTCTTGATAAGGCTGGTGCATATGCAATTACTCTTTCTACGTGGGAAGGGGAACTGCCTGAGGGAGTTACCCGTATAGATGTTCCTACATCTATGGCATGGTCCATCACCAGAATCGTTTTATCAGGAGAAGAGGATCTTCCAAATGTGTATGCCATCCAGGAAAAAATGAAACTTATGCCGCTTTCCGATTATATATCCGGAGACACTTATGAACCTCCGAGGGGAAGCTACAGCGAAGAGAATGATTATATTCCTGTTGATAAGGTTCTTTCCATGGATCCGATCACATTTTTTAATAAGGCCAATGAGTTGATGGTAAAAAATCCTCCGGCAGCTGCAGATAAGGAAATGCTTGAAAAAATAGCAGCTGTGAATATAGGTCCTGGTATGGAATTTGACACTTCTGTTCTTACCGGTGATGTTGCAGAAAACTGGAAGACAATGCTGACAGAAGTTCGGCTAAAGCTTATCAAAGAGGGCCAGAAATTCTCAAAAAAGCTTGGTCAGTGGGACTATTTTGGTGAACCGATCGGAGATTTCAATACAGAATATGCTTATCGTGCACTGGTAGCTCTTGCAGGGCTTGGTGCCAATACAGTTGAAGTTGCGCTGTATCCAAAGATAGAGCAGGATGCGGATGGAAATACTCTCACAGGAGAAAAATCATATATTCTTCATTTCGAAAGCTATCCGCAGGTTCTTGAAGGGGGATTCTGGTCTGTGACTGCATATGGGGACGATGATTTCCTGATCGATAATCCTATTGATCGTTACTGCATAAATGACCGTTCCGGTTTACAGGCAAATGATGATGGTTCCGTTGATATTATTTTGTCTGAAGATGCCCCAAAGGACACCACAAACTGGCTTCCTGTGGGTGCTGGAGGCTTCCATCTGTTTATGCGTATCTATACGCCCGATATGGACGCCCTGGAGACGTGGATGGCACCGACCATTACTGAGATTTATCCATCAAATGTGAACTAAATATTTTCATATTTATACAGAAAGGAAAGATAATATATGAAAAATAAATTATGGAAAATAATGATCGTGAACAGCATCCTGATTTCTGCAATTATATTGTCAGGCAAAACAACGGTAAGCGTTCATGCAGAAGAAACAGATATTTCAGCAGAAAGTGAAACGGATCAGCAGATTCTCTTCGATGATGCGGTTGAAGATGCAATGATCATTGATAAGGATGAAATCCTTCCCGTAGTAAGTCTGGAGGAGGGACAACCATATGCTGTTTACGATCAGGATGGCAGAATCCTTCTTTATACATTTCATAAATATCCTGACAGTTATCCGGATGGCGCAGATGTAAAACTGGAATGGGGAAATGTATGGACGTTTACAGGCGGCGAACTGGAAGATTGGTATCAGAAAAATAAAGAGAATGTGACAGACTGGCAGACAAGAATAAAAGAACTCATCGGTCTGCGCCCGGATAATGAATCCGATTATTTTACGGCTATGTGGGTAAAACCGGAAGACGTTTTCCGCCCGGCATATGTCTCAGATATCGGAACAATAGAAATGACAGATGCATTTTCAGAAGAAGTTGATGAGGACTATAAAGAATGGTTTGATTCAAATATTATCTCCAGTTATTTTGACGGGAAATATCCATGGACGAGACTGGGATATACATATGACTGGGCAGACAACGGCTCAGAATATGGACTATCTGAATTTATCGTCAAAAAAGACAGCGATGTAAAGGTGGCATATACAGTTGAGCTGAAGGAAATGCTGAACAAACTGGATAATGATTCCTGGAATCCTGCGGACTGTAAATAAAATAAATGCTGAGGAAAAAGTGCGAAAGCAGTGTGAGATAGACAAAGAACAGCTTGTAGAAATACAGGCTGTTTTTTTTGTCGCTATGATACGGTCAGGATCTTTCACCACCTGGTATGGAGCATATACATGGAGAGACACTACCAATAGTAACACGGATAACGATATGGGCTCAGTTACTGTCAGAAATGCTAGTGTAAATATTTGAGTATACACGTATTATGAAGATAAACAAGAACACAATTATGTCAAGGAGAGAGAGGTATGGTATGGGATTATTTGATAAGAAGATCTGTGATATCTGCGGAGAAAAAATAGGTTTACTGGGAAATAGAAAATTAGATGACGGAAATCTGTGTAAAAATTGTGCCAGAAAATTATCGCCATGGTTTGAGGAGCGGCGTAACAGTACGGTAGAGGATATAAAACGTCAGTTGGAATATCGCGAAAAAAACAAAAAGGCGGTAATGGACTTTTGCATAACCCGTCAGATCAATACCAGAAACTATACTGTTTTTATTGATGATCATAAGAACAACTTTACTGTTGCACGAAAACTGGATATCAGTGAAAATCCGGATATAGTTCCTTTATCAGCTGTTGTACAGTGCAGAGTAGAGGTGGATCGACAGCAGAATGAGGAAACATATACAAAGGATGGAAAGACCGTAAGCTATCAGCCACCGGTATATAACTATGAGTTTGATTATACCATGCGTATCCGGGTCAATACACCCTGGTTTGATGATATGGATTTTCGATTGAATACTTTCTCCATAAGCAGTGAAAGAAGAGCCGAACTGATGGAAGTGGAGCAGACAGGATACCAGATAATTGCTGCACTGACACCAAATGCAGCCGGAATGCAGCCGGGAATGGCAGGGATGAATATGAACGAAGGAATGCAGCCGGGAATGACAGGGATGAATATGAATGTGGGAAGGCAGTCGGAAGGCAGTTCATGGAAATGTCAGTGTGGTGCAGAAAATACGGGAAGGTTTTGTGAATACTGTGGTATGCAGAGACCATTTTAAGAAAGATCTTGTTTCTTGCTGAAAATAAATAAATTTAATGAAAACTATATGACAGTAAAAGCTTTTACAGTATAATATTTACAAAAGTGCATTGACAAGAAAGGAATTTTTATGAAATACAGCAAAAAGAGGACGCTGTCATATGGGGTAATTCTGATAAGCGTGTTGCTGGCTTATATCTGCAGACTGGTGAAATCGGAAAATGTTTTTATGAGAAATCTTGCAGACCAGTGTCGTAACTGTATTTATCAGGGCATGTACTGTGCCTGGGTGATTTATCTGGAAAAGCATGTAGTACATAAAAAAATGCGCAGGTGTCTGACTGGAATTGGCTGCCTGATGGTGTTCTGGTTTTTCATAAGAACAGTAAAGTTTCATATTTTTTATGAACCTCTGGGAGAACATATCTGTTGGTATCTGTATTATGTTCCGATGATTCTGATTCCGGTTTTGGGTTTGTCAGCAGCACTGTTTTTTGTTGAAAAGGATGAAGAGAAAACAGTCAGAAAAATCATAATGCTGTTGATTGTGGCGGCAGTATTAATTGTAAGTGTTTTTACAAACGATTTGCATCAGCTGGTGTTTCGCTTTTCCAAACAGCCCCCGTTTTCGGATATGGATTATAGCTATGGAATTCTTTTTATGGTGATTCAGGCATGGATGTTGCTCTGTCTGACAGGGATGGAAATTATTCTGATCAGAAAAAGCAGAATTCCGGGAAAGAAACAGTTCTGGATGCCGCTTATTCCGGGAATATTACTTCTGGGATGGAATATCGGAAACATTTTCCGTCTGCCTTTTATCAAAGTCATTGCAGGAGATATGACGGCAGTATGCTGCCTTTTAATGGCTGCAATTTATCAGGGCTGTATATTGTGCGGATTGATACAGACGAACAGTCGATATTTTGAATTATTCCAGACTTCCGGAGGCCTGGATGCAGAAATCACAGATTATTCTTTTCAGCGTTATTATCATTCCGGGAATTTTCCTGAGCTTACGCCTGAACTGCGAGCAATTATTATTGACAGATCATTTGTGCAGGAAGAGGGAATCCGGATCAATCACATTCCTATAAGAGGAGGACATCTGTTTTGGTCGGAAGATATTTCAGTATTGTTGGACCAATATCAGGATATTCGGGAACAGCAGGAAGAACTGACGACCAGAAACAGACTGCTGCAGAAAACCTATCAGAAAGAGGCTGAACGGAGAAAGGCAGAAGAACAGAATCGCCTGTTAAATATGATACAGAATCAGACTGCCGGACAGCTGGAATTGCTGTCACAGCTGATGGATGAACTGGAAAGGACGGAATCAAGGGAACAATATGATTGGATCCTCGGCAAAATTGTAGTGGTTGGTACTTATTTGAAGCGGAGAAAAAATCTGGTATTGACACAATATACGTCAGATAGAAATCTGCTTACAATGGAAGACCTAAGACAAAGTCTGGCGGAATCCTGTGATAGTTTAAAATTATGTAGGATCCGGGCTGCGTATTACGTGGAAAAAGGGAATGTGCAGCTGAATGCAGAGGATATACTAAAATGCTATGATACCTTTGAATGGCTTGTGGAACGGTTATCTGATGTTATGCAGTCTGTATTTTACCGGGTGTCACAGATCGATGATGCTCTTCGGATTTCCGTTCATATTGTATCAGAAACAGATCTGGGTGTTTTAATGTCAGAAAGACCGGAATTAAAAGTGCAGCAGGAAGATGAAAACGAATGGTTTGTTAGTTGTATCGTATTAAGAAAGGAAGACATCAGATGAAAAGTTTTGTGGAATGTGGCATGGCAATGCAGAATTTCCTGATGATTCTTCTTGAAATCTGCCTGATTCTGGAATTTATTCTCCTGCTGACAAGAATTACCGGTTTTTCCGGAAAAAAGAAAATTATAACGGCAATGACTGTTTTTTTGGTTTCCTTTTTCCTTATGTTTCTTTTAATGAATGATCACAGATATTGCCTGGGAGAAAGTGCATATCATCCAATGCTTCAGGATTATCCGGTTAGTCTTTTAACGGCAGTGATTATTGCATTGACATTTTATCTTTGCCGGGCAATCTGGAGCGAGAGACGCAGATATAGTCATTCCTTGTCATATTGGTCTGTAAATGAAGCTGTGGATGACGTTCCCTGCGGAGTATGTTTTTCGGATTCATTCGGAAGGATCATTTTATGCAATACCAAGATGCAGGAATTGTGCAAAGTAATGACGGGTTCTTATCTGCAGGATTATGATACACTGCGAAAAGCGATTGATGATGAGCCGGCAGCGGAAGGTTTTTTCAGACTGAGCAGAGACAGTGACGTGTTTTATTTTCCGGATGCTTCTGTCTGGATGTTCCAGGAATATCGTCTGCAGGAGCCGGATTTTGCGGGATACCGTCAGACAATTGCAGTTAATGTATCAGAAATATATTATAATGGTGAAAAAATCAGGGCAAATAATGAAAAGCTGGCGATTCTGAACCATAAGCTGGAGGAAATGTACGAAAAAATCGGAGATAAAATCAGAGAGCAGGAGACACTTGCCATGAAAATGCAGGTTCATGACAGCTTCGGCCGAAGTCTTCTGCTAATACGCAGAATACTGGAAAGAAAAGAAAATCAGGATAAAATGGATAAACAGTTGTCTGCATTGAAACATCTGGTTTATATTCTTACCGGTTCTGCAGTTGAGAGTATGGAAAAGCTGTATGAGGATACGATTAAACATGCAGAAGAAATTGGAATTTCGGTTCAGATCAGTGGAAACGTTCCTATGTATCCAGCTTACAGGCTTCTGGCAGACAGAGCAATCCGTGAATGTGTGACAAACTGTGCCAGGCATGCCCATGGCAGTGTTGTTTTTGTGAAGATAGACAAATGTGCAAATGAATATAATATACGGATCACCAATGATGGAGATGTACCTGAAAAAAATTCAGAAGAAGGCGGTGGCTTGTCTGCACTGAGAAAAGCGGTTGAAGCAGAGAAATGCAGGATGCAGGTTTCTTTTTCCCCTGAGTTTTGTCTGATATTGAAGATGCCGCTGGCGGAAAGGATGAGATTCGATGGTACGGGTATTGATAGTAGAAGATCAGAAGATCATGCAGAAATATTTTGAATATATTATTATGCAGGAACCGGAATTTCGACATGTCCAGACAGTCACGGATGCCCGTGAAGCTGTAAAAATCTGTGATTATGCGGTAATTGATCTTGTGATTATGGATGTGCAGACGTTTCATAATCATGATGGGCTGAGTGCAGGAAAAATGATCAGGGAGAAGTATCCGTATACAAAGGTGCTGGTTGTCACCTCCCTGATCGATCCAAAGGTGCTGGAAAGAGCAAAAAGCGGATGTGCAGACAGTCTCTGGTATAAGGATCACAGTGAAGAGGAAATAAAGAGTGTGATTTACAGAACCTTAAATGGCGAGCGCGTATTTCCTGATGTAACACCGAAGGTAGAGCTTAACTGGATCACAAGTGGTGATATCAGTCCGAGACAGCTGGAGATGCTGCGCCTGTACATCCAGGGAATGTCATATTCAGAGATCGCGAAAAGAATGGATTGCTCTACTTCCGGGGTAAGGTGGAATTTCCAGGAAATGATTGCCAAGGCAGGATACAGCTGTAAAGAAGATCTGATAGCAGCTGCACTGGAAAGTAAATTGATTGTAACCACACTGAAATAGAAAAACTGCAGAATGCAGAGAGACATATCCTGACAGAAAGGAGGAGATAAGAGTATGAAAAAAATTTCTGTTGCTGCATGTGTTTGTGTAGTATTGTTTTCTTTTGGCATGCATGGTGAAGGTATGAGAGAAGTGTCTGCCAAAACGCCCGGGGCAGAAGAAAACCTGGCAATTCTGCAGGACATCATCAGGGAAAATGAATGTCAGGTCGGAATAGCATTTCTTGGATATACAAATGAAGCTGCAGATGCTTCAGAGATACTTGAATATACCAGACAGGAAGAACTGGCAGCGGCATATCCGTTTTTACAGGATGGGACAGTTGTTGATGCAGGAGGCTTTGAAATTTATGCCGTTGTTCCGGGGGATGATTGCAGGATCAGTATCTATCCGGCTCAGGCTGCGGAAGAAGGGGAATATTCGGATGATCTGAATGCTCCATGGTATATGGGACAGGAGAATGAAGTCATCATCCTGCGATGCAATATGAGTGAGATTCATTCCACTGTGATGGTTTCTGTGCAGAAACAGAATATGAATGTGCAATACCATCCAATGGTGTCATTAAAGGATGGACATCTTGCAAAGGAAGCCTATTGTTATGACTTTTCCATGTATGCTCAGGAAGAGTACGATACGGAATTAGATATAAGGATTGCCCGGGAACAGCTTTCGCAAACAGATGAAGTCAGCTATTATCTCGGTCTTGGAATGTCTTTGTGGTATACAGGCACTGAGGAGTATATTGAGGGGAAAAACTGTCCGGTATTTGTTCTGGGAACAGATCATGAGGATCATTTTACAAAAGAAAATTATTATGCAGTAGGAGACAATGTGGTCTATTACTATGATCCGTCAGGTGATGCATGGCTTCTGCTGGGAGCCGGCTGAAAGAAGGAGTTTGGTGTGAGATGACGGAAGAATCACCAATATATCACAGAAGTTTGATCGATCAGAGAAAGAGGAAGTAAGCATGAATGATTTTTTGACAGAAAAGAATAAAAAAGCAGGAATACTGGGAAAACTGAAATGGGTTCTTTGTGGCTTCTGTATACTTTTTTCCCTGGGAGCCATTGGGGCATCGGAGAAGTATATTGGTGAGGGACGATGGGGAATGGCAGCAACAGAGGTTATACTTGGCCTGTTGTTTCTGTATCCGACTTTCAGGGGAATCCAGAAAGCATTGAAAAAGAAAAAAGCCGGAGAA
Source organism: Blautia schinkii (assembly GCF_013304825.1). GTDB lineage: Bacteria > Bacillota > Clostridia > Lachnospirales > Lachnospiraceae > Blautia_A > Blautia_A schinkii_B. Next base: position 35,082 of record NZ_JAAWUO010000001.1, read on the forward strand.
ATCGCTATCTGGTTTGAATCTTATGCCCAGAATACAGTTTCATTTGAGAAGCTTGAGCAGGAGATGGGAAAAGGGGCAGTAAAAAAACTTGAAAAATTTATTGCCGGGGGATATATCAGAAATATCCAGGTAGACAGAGAAGGAAAATTTATTATGATTACCGCACCAAACAGACGCGTAAATGAAAAGATTTATATAACAGTTACCTGTCCGGGCTGTGGCGCAAAGAATCAGGTAATAAAAGGCCGTCTGAGTAATTGTGAGTATTGCGGACAGCGTCTTATTCAATGACAAAAGCTTTGTGAGGGAAAGAAGAAAAAGAATAGTAGATTGCTCATGAATGAGGTTGTAATGGGAAGGATTTAAATTGTTGGTTATGCTAAAAAAATAACAATAATGTTTAAAAAATAACATTTTTTTTTCGCTTTATAAAAACTATATTTTATAAAAAAGCCATTTTTTTTGATGAAAATATACAATAATATCTGGATAAAATGAGTGCTTTGTGCTACATTTATATAGACAGTAATTATAGAACCAGATTATCGAAAATTTATTGTTTTTTTCTTAACAGTGCAGAGGGGAAAGAAAGGATAAAAGTGATAAGTATACAGGTTCAAATATTTCATAAGGAAGGTGAGCAATTGGAAAACTATACTAAGTACAAGCTGAAAAGCAGCGATGAACTTACCTCAGTGCTGAGTGGCAGAGACAATCTGTTTGTGATCGCCTGCAACAAGTGTTTCAAAGAATTTGAAACTGTTGACGAACCAGATTGCGGAGAGTTCCTGAAATTTGCTGCGGAGCAGGGAAAAACCGTCACAGGCAGTGCGAAATTTGATTTTCTGTGTAACAAGATGCACACAGAAAGAAAATTACAGGATCTGCTGCCGGAAGGTACAGAGAATGTAGTTGTGATCTCCTGTGGTCTTGGTATCCAGACTGTTGCGGATCTGGCCGGCAAGCCGGTGATCGCAGCAAGTAACACACTTAACTACAGAGGCCATCACGGCATGGCACTTACCAAAAAGAGCTGTGATGCATGTGCGCAGTGCTATCTGAACGTTACCGGAGGCGTCTGTCCTATCGTCGACTGTTCCAAGAGTCTTGTTAACGGACAGTGCGGCGGAGCAAAGAACGGTAAATGCGAAGTAGACCCTAATAAGGACTGTGCATGGGAAAAGATCTACCAGAGACTGGCAAAACAGGGTCGTCTGGAAGAGTTCCTGAATCAGCCGGTACAGGTACGTGATTACTCCAAGGTTAACTTCAAGGTGATCAACGATTACGTGAAGTCTATCAGAGAAGACAGACTGAACGGATATTATGGCGGCGTTCATCCGTCAGAGCACAAGGAATTCAGCGAGCATATCGATCTGAAGAAATTCCCGGATCCGAAGACTGTTGTGATCTCCATGTCCCAGCATCTCGGTGCACCTGCCAACCCGATCGTAGAAGTAGGCGACACTGTAAAGGTTGGACAGAAGATCGGCGAAGCTGCCGGATTTATCAGCGCACCGGTACACTCCAGCGTAAGCGGAACCGTAGTTGCCGTTGAGCCACGTATGCATGGCACAAGAGGCAGTGAAGTCATGGCTGTTGTCATTGAATCGGATGGAAAAAATACTCTGCACGAATCCGTACAGCCACATGGTGACCTTGATAATCTGACTCCGGATGAGATCATTGAGATTGTAAAAGAAGCAGGAATCGTTGGTATGGGTGGTGCAGGCTTCCCGACCTGTGTCAAACTGAAACCAGCCAAACCAGTTGATACCATTCTACTCAATGGATGCGAATGTGAGCCATATTTAACAGCAGACCACAAGGTTCTCCTTGAGTTTGCAGATGACATTATTTTCGGTCTGAAAGCGATCCTCAAGACAACAGGTGCTGAGAAGGGCATCATTGTCATCGAGGATAACAAGCAGGATGCGATCGAATTAATGCAGGAAAAAGTTGCCGATATCGGAAATATGGAAGTTTTTGTTGCAAGAACCAAATACCCGCAGGGTGCTGAGAAAACTCTCATCAAGCGCGTCATGGGCAGAAAGGTTCCAAGCGGCGGCCTTCCGGCAGATGTTGGCGTTATTGTAGATAATATCAGTACCGTAAAGGCAATTTCCGATGCGATCCAGAAGGGTATGCCATTGATCGAGCGTGTTGCAACCGTAACAGGCGAGAAGATCAAGAATCCTGGCAACTTTATCATCAAGATCGGTACCAGCGTAAAAGAGCTGATCGATTACTGCGGTGGATTTACAGATGACGATGTTCTGGTCAAGATGGGCGGACCGATGATGGGATTCCCTCTGAATACCCTGGAAGTACCTATGATGAAGGGCTCCAACGGTATCATCGCCATTGATACAGATGAGACCAAAGAGCAGCCATGTATCAAGTGCGGACGCTGCGTGGATGTATGTCCGATGGAACTTTCTCCTCTGTATTTCGTGAAATATGCGAAAGAAGAAAACTGGCAGGGCATGAAAGACATGAATATCATGGACTGTGTTGAGTGCAGATGCTGTCAGTATATCTGTTCTTCCAAGATTCCGATCATTAACAGTATCAAAGCCGGAAAAAATGCAGTAAGGGGGATGAAGTGATATGTTGATTACCCAGTTAAAAGCAAAAGAAACTATCGTATCACTGGCAGCCGGAAAGAAAGTTTTTATCATTAACTGCCATGGATGCAAGGAAGTTCGTTTTCCGGAAAAAGAAGCTGTTGAACTTCAGAAGGAGCTTTCCGCTGAAGGAAATGTGACAGGGATCATGACAACGGATTATATCTGTAATCCGGAAAATATGCAGTTACGTCTTCAGAAACATATGGATAAGATCAGGGAAGCAGATCTGGTTCTGGTATTCTCCTGTGGCGTTGGTGTACAGACTATCGCAGAATATCTGGAAGACAAGATGGTATGCGCAGCCTGCGATACATACCCGGTACCTGGTTTCCAGGGTGTAACACCACTGGAATATAAATGTGATCAGTGCGGTGAGTGTTATCTGAATCTTACCGGCGGAATCTGTCCGATCACAGCATGTTCCAAGAGCCTTGTTAACGGCCAGTGCGGCGGTTCCAAGAATGGTAAATGCGAAGTGGACAGTGACATGGAGTGCGGATGGGAGCGTATCTACAGACGTCTGAAAGAAATCGGACGCCTTGATGTGCTGAAATGTCCGACACAGGTTCATAATTTTGCTACAGATGATGAAGTGAAATAATAAGCAAAGATTTATTAAGAAGCCAAATTAAATTATGATACGGTTCACCGGAAGTATTCCGCGATGTGTACAGCAGAGCTGGTGGACCGTACCCCAAATTTTAAATGATTGGAGCAAATATAATATGAAAATGAAAGAATTATTTGACCGTGGTGAATTTGTAGTTTCTGCAGAAGTAGGACCGCCAAAAGGAATCCATGTAGATGAACTGGTAGAAGAAGCCAAAACTTACCTGAAAGGCGTTCATGCAGTAAATGTAACAGATAACCAGTCTTCTGTTATGCGTCTTGGATCTCTTGCAATGTGTAAAGTGCTCAAAGATGCCGGTATGGACCCGATCTTCCAGCTTGCATGCCGTGACAGAAATCGTATCGCACTGGAATCTGACCTTTTAAGTGCTGCTATGCTTGGTATTGAGAACATCCTCTGTCTGACAGGTGACCATACGAAGATGGGCGATCATCCGCAGGCAAAACCGGTATTCGATCTTGATTCTGTATCTCTTCTTCATACAGTACAGCTTCTTGAGTCCGGTGTAGATCTTGGAGGAAACCAGCTGGTTGGAGAGCCTCCGAAATTCTCCAAGGGTGCCGTTGTATCTCCATGCAGCGATTCCGTTGACGCTCAGCTTGCAAAGATGGAAAGAAAGGTTGCTGCAGGTGCAGACTACTTCCAGACACAGGCTGTATTTGAGCCGGAGAAATTCATCAAATTTATGGAAAAAGCAAAACAGTTCGGAAAACCTGTACAGGTTGGTATCATCATTCCGAAATCTGCCGGAATGGCTAAGTTCATGAACAACAACGTAGCCGGCATCCATGTTCCGGATGAGATGATCGAGGAGCTGAAAGCAGACAAAGAGAAAACAAAAGCCGGTATCACAGGTGTTGAGATCGCTGCACGTATCATCAAAGAGTGTAAGCCATACTGTCAGGGTGTACATATCATGGCACTTGGATGGGAGTCCAAGATCCCGGCACTTCTGGAGCAGGCTGAGATCTGATCAGAACGATTGCTTTATAAAAAATAATCAGAAAAGCTGTCCGGAACCGGATGCAGGAGATGCACACCGACCGGGCAGCTTTTGTGTAAGAAAAAGTTTCTCTGTATCATAGCCCGGGATTCAAGCCGGAAGAATTTGAGCTTAAGAGGTAAAAAGACGATGGAAAGTATTATTATCGGAATCGCCGGAGGATCAGGCTCCGGTAAATCTACATTTACAAACAGACTTAAGAAGCATTTCGGAGATGATGTGGTGGTGATCTATCATGATAATTACTACCGCAGACAGGACGGAATTCCTTTTGAGGAACGTGTGAAGGTGAATTACGATCATCCGGATTCACTGGAAACCGATCTTCTGGTAGAGCAGCTGAAAGAACTCAAAGCGGGCAAAACCATCCAATGTCCGGTATACGATTACAGTCAGCACAACCGCTCCGACAAAGTGCTGAAGATCGAACCAAGACCGGTCATTCTGGTAGAGGGAATCCTGCTTCTTGCAGATCCCCGTATCCGAGATCTTCTGGATATCAAGGTTTATGTGGAAGCAGATGCAGATGAGAGGATCTTAAGACGGATCTCCAGAGATGTGGAGGAACGTGGACGGGATTTAAACGGAATCATCGATCAGTATCTTACCACAGTAAAACCGATGCATTATCTGTATGTGGAGCCTACACGGGCGAAAGCAGATATTGTGATCAACAGCGGTAAGAATAATGTGGCCTTTGATCTGTTTGTGTCAAAGATCGGGCAGCTGCTGAAAGACCTGAAAAAATAATAAGTAAAATAAAAAAAGCATGTTATACTTTACTACAAAGCGGATCAAGTTATATCCGTCTGGCTGTGTATGACATGCTTTTTTTGGGCGGTTTAGGTGAAGCTGCCTGTATTCATACGCTCTGTATAAATTTCTCCACATAATATAAAGCTGCACCAATGGCAGGTGTATATTGCCCGTGGGTACCGACCAGGATCTGATCTTTATTCAAGGTAAAGGGTGCGCCTGTGTTGATGTGTTCCAGCAAATAAGTGATGTCTTCTTCCGTAAAATAAGGTGCCAGATATCCGCTGATGATGATCGGCGCATCGATGATCAGGTTCAGATTTTTCATGGCAAAGGCCAGATGGTTCAGGTAATCTTCCCAGTGCTCAGCAAGCCGGGGAGATTTTTTTTCGCGGAGCAGCGTGAAAAATTCCTTCACAGGCATCCCCGCAGACTGTTCCAGAGCATTGGCAGAGCAGTAGGTCTCCAGACAGCCACGGTTTCCACAGTAACATAAAGGACCGTCCGGGTTCACGCACATATGCTCAAGTGTTCCGCTGTGCATGGAGCTTCCCTGATGGATCTGATGGTTGGTGATAATGGCACCGCCCAGGTTTCGGTTCAGAAGGAACACGACAGCACTGTCAAGCTCCGGGTGATTCCACAGCTCCAGAAAAGCGGCGGATTTGGAATCGTGTTCCAGATGGCAGGGGTAAGGAAGATGCCGGGAAAAATCCTCCAGCTTCATGCCGGTATTGTTCATGATGTTTCCATAGATCACAGTGGAATTATCCGGAGAAGTGATCCCCTGTGTGGCGATGGAAACGCCTAGAATCTTTTCTTCCGGATAGTGATTCTCTGCGATGAATTCCCGTACTTTATTGGTCAGCTGTCTGTAATACTCTTCTGTGTTGGAATAGGGAAGAGCAATGGTTTCTGTATAAAAAGCATTTCCATATAAGTCGATGGCTGTGATATGGAACATGTTTTTCAGGATCCCGATGCCAATGGAAATTCGAAAATCCGAGGCAATCTGGATGGCCTGTGCCTTCCTTCCGCCCGTGGAATCAAAATATCCGTTTCTGTCAATAAGCCCTTCTTTTTCCAGCAGGTTCAGGTTCTGGCTTACTGTGGAAAGCCCCATCTGAAGGTCCTGGACGATCTGCATTTTGGAAGTCTGGTGTGTTTGGTATATATATTGGTAAACCTTGGAGCGGTTTATTTTCTTTAAATTGATGGTGGTTAATCCTTTTTCACTCATGAGATTCTCCTGATAAAAGTAATTATAGATATGTTTAAGTTTTAAATGTATTTTAGTATAAATTTGCAGGAAATGCAATGTCAGCGCATGAAGCAGAGCAGAACAAAAGTTTTTTCGAGGAATAATAAGTAACAGTATATGGATTGGCAAAGGATATATGTCTTGTGCATAAGTAAAAGTAAACAAAAATATAAGAACAAAATTAGGTGTTTTGTCAATGGATTTTTTGAAAAAATAGTTCTATACTCTACTTACAGTTAAGACATAAGCATAAGTAAAAACTCAAACGATGACGAAATAGAAGAAAACAGGGAGGTTCAAGATTATGAAATTAACAAGAAATGGAATCAAAGAACGTGAAGCCTGGACAAAGGCAGGCATCAATCTTCCGGGATACGATGTAGAGGCAGTTACTGAGAAAGCGAAGAAGGAGCCAGGCTGGGTACATTTCGGAATCGGAAATATTTTCCGTGTATTTATCGGCGGCATCGCAGATGGTCTTCTGGAAGAGGGAGTTCTTGACAGAGGGATCACATGTGTAGAAACCTTTGATTATGATGTAGTAGACAAGATTTACGATCCATACGACAATCTTGGTTTAAATGTTATCCTTCACGGTGACGGAACCCGTGAGTACAAAGTTCTTGGGGCACTTGCAGAAGCAGTGAAAGCACAGTCTTCTGATGCAGTACAGTGGAATCGTCTGAAGGAGATCTTCACAGCTAAATCCCTGCAGCTGGTTTCCTTCACTATCACAGAAAAGGGTTATGCACTCCGGAAAGCAGACGGAACATGGTTCCCATTTGTGGAAGCGGATATTAAAAACGGTCCGGATAAGGCAACGGGAGCAATGGCAGTCCTTGTGGCTATGCTGAATGAGAGATATAAAGCAGGGAAATATCCGATCGCCCTGGTATCCATGGACAACTGCTCACAGAACGGTGCCAAGCTTCGTGAGTCTGTGCTGACTATGACAGAAGAATGGCATAAAGCGGGCTTTGTAGATGATGGCTTCGTAGATTATGTAACGGATGAGAAGGTGGTTGCATTCCCGTGGACCATGATCGACAAAATCACACCTCGTCCAAGCGAACAGATCGCAGCAGACCTTGAGAACCTTGGAGTTGAAGATATGCAGCCGGTGATCACAGGAAAGAAAACATACATCGCACCATTTGTTAATGCTGAGAAGCCACAGTATCTTGTTATTGAGGACAGCTTCCCCAACGAACGCCCTGCTCTGGAAAAGGGCTTCGGCGTATACATGGCGGACAGAAATACCGTCAATCTCTCTGAAAGAATGAAAGTAACCGTCTGCCTGAATCCGGTACATTCCGCAACCGGCCCTCTTGGTGTGGTACTTGGATATGATCTCTTTGCACATATGCTGAACACCAACGAAGATATGATGAAAATGGCCCGTATGGTTGCTTATGACGAGGGACTTCCGGTAGTTGCAGATCCAGGAATCCTTTCCCCACAGGCATTTGTGGATGAGCTTTTCAATGACCGTTTCCCGAATGAGTATCTTGGAGACACCAACCTCCGTCTGGCTGTAGATGTGTCCCAGATGGTAGGTATCCGTTTCGGTGAGACTGTAAAAGCATATGTGAAGAAATTTGGAGATGCTTCCAGGCTGACAGCAATCCCGCTTGGAATCGCAGGATGGCTGAGATACATGCTGGCTGTAGATGATGAAGGAAATAAATTTGAGCTTGCACCGGACCCGATGAATGAGGAGATCACAGAGCAGCTTGGCGATATCGTGATCGGAAAACCGGAGACCTTTAAGGATCAGCTGAAGCCGATCCTTTCCAATGAGAGACTGTTCTTCACAGATCTTTATAAAGATGGTGTCGGAGAGAAGATCGAGGATATGTTCCGTGAGATGATCGCAGGCCCAGGAGCTGTAAAGGCAACTATTCATAAATACGTAAAATAAAACCAGGGTTACGAAAATAGTCTATGTAAGTATTGAATAAAGAGAAATGAGGTAAATGGAAAGATGACAGAACCGGTATTTGCGGCAGATCCGTTAAGACTGTTGATCGCGGCAGCAGCAGGGATTTTATTATTATTGTTACTTATCATAAAATTTAAGATCCACCCGGTTTTATCCCTGCTGATCGCTGCACTGGTTATCGGGCTTGGTGCCGGAATGCCGGTTCCAACGCTGGTAAGCACTGTGGAAAACGGCGCAGGAGAAACCTTACAGGGAATCATACTCCTGATCGGACTGGGCTCTCTGTTCGGTGGGATATTGGAAGTGTCCGGCGGCGCACAGTGCGTTGCCCAGACACTGGTAAGCAAATTTGGTGAAAAAAAGGCAGGAATCGCTCTTGGAATCACAGGGCTTGTGGTTGGAACCACCGTGTTTTTTGAGGCTGGCGTTGTGATCCTGATTCCTCTGGCATTCGGACTTGCGAAGAAAACAAAGAAATCTACTTTATATTATGTGATCCCGCTTCTTGCGGGCCTTGCCACCGGTTTTGCATTCATTCCGCCATCAGCAGGATCTGTTTTGGTGGCAAATATGCTGAATGTGGATCTCGGAGTGATGATCGCGGTGGGTGTGCCTGTGGGTATTTTATCCCTGATCTTTGCAGGAATCTTATGGTCCAAATTTATCGGCAAAAAGATCAATACAGGGCTGCCCTCCAATATCCAGGAGGTACGTGAGGAGGAAGAAGCCAATCTGCCGAAATTTTCTACAGTATTATGTATCATTCTTGTTCCGCTGGTACTGATCCTGTGCAATACAGTTTCTGAATACATTCCGGGAATCGACGCGGCACGTCCTGTTCTGGAATTTCTGGGAACACCATTTGTGGCACTGATCATAGCAGTATTGCTTGCCATGTATTTTCTTGGAAAGAAGCAGGGCTATAATGGAGAGCAGCTTAAGAAAATCCTGGATCGTTCTCTGAAGCCTACAGGACAGATTCTTCTGGTTATCACAGGTGGAGGTATCATCCGCTGGGTGCTGCAGGACTGCGGTATGGGAAACATTATAGGACCTGCCCTGGAAAAAAGCGGACTTCCGCTTGTACTGGTCGCATTTCTTATTGCAGCTCTGATCCGTGCATCTGTTGGTGCGGCAGTTGTGGCTATGACAATGGCAGCAGGAATTATGGCCGCTATGCCCGGAGTTGCAGACCTGTCACCGGTTTATCTGGCAGCAATGGTCTGTGCTATCAACGGTGGTGCAACCGCATTCAGCCATGTAAATGATTCCGGATTCTGGCTGGTAAGCTCTCTTCTGGAGATTGATGAAAAAACAACCTTAAAATCCTGGACAATGATGGAAACTATCGTAGGAGTAACAGGCCTGGTTTGTGCTGTTGTGATCAGCCTGTTTGCATAGGAGAGTGGACAAAAATGATAGTAAAAGTAATTTTAGGCACAATGCAGAATGCAAGAAAGTTGGTAAGTATTGCAGAATCCATCCCATGTGATGTAGAATTATGTTATGGCCGTTATGTTGTAAATGCAAAGTCTATGCTTGGGGTCTTAAGTATGCCTGAGTTTGACGGGGGAGAGCTTCATGTACATACAGATAATGAGAAAGAATGTGAGAAGATCCTTTTTCAGCTGCTTGATCAGAACCTTCTTGTGGACACAGGAGATGCTGTGAAAAGATCCATCTATGATATCACAACCTTTGGTGAGATCCTGATCGATTTTACTTCTCGGGATATTAATGAGGACGGACAGATGCTGTATGCCAGAAATCCGGGCGGTGCACCAGCCAATGTTGCAGTTGCAGCCAGCAGACTGGGAGCTCATACGGCATTTATCGGTAAAGCAGGAAAAGACATGCACGGAAAGTTCCTGAAATCTGTTCTTGAGAAAGAAAGCGTGGATACCAAGGGTATGCTTCTGGACGAAAATTATTTTACTACACTGGCTTTTGTGGAAGTCAGCGAGACCGGAGAGAGGACTTTCTCTTTTGCAAGAAAACCGGGAGCGGATACGAAGATCCAGAAGGAAGAAGTGGACGTGGATGTGCTGGATCATACCCATATTTTTCATGTTGGATCACTGTCCCTGACTGATCAGCCTGCAAGAGATACCACGTTTTATGCGGTAAAAAGAGCGAAAAACAAGGGCAGCGTGATTTCTTACGATCCCAATTACCGTGCATCTCTGTGGCCGGATGAAAAAATTGCCAAAAAACATATGAGAAGTCTGGTACCCTATGTGGATCTCATGAAGATTTCAGATGAGGAAACCGAGCTTCTGACAGATCATAAGGATGTCCGGGAAGCAGCGAAGATACTGTATGAGCAGGGCGTGAAGGTTGTGGCAGTTACTCTTGGCGGTGAAGGAGCTTATATTTACAGCAAAGATGGAGGCTGTATGGTGCCGGGATTTTCAGTGAAACAGATTGCGGATACAAACGGAGCCGGTGATTCCTTCTGGGGAGGATTCCTGTATAAGGTCAGCACATCAGAGAAACAGCCGGACGAGCTGACACAGGAGGAACTGAAGGGATTTGCCCGTTTCGGTAATGCAGTGGCCAGTCTATGCGTGGAGAAAAAAGGTGCGATCCCGGCAATGCCGGAACTTGCACAGGTGGAACGCAGAATTGCAGAGGAATCGTATTCATAAACCTGTAGCAGAGTTATATCTAAATTGCGAAGCGATTGTGTTTATGAGCATGTCAGATTTATGAAAGGATGGGGTTTTGAAATGAATTTAAAAGATCAGATGAACGGAATTCAGCACGTAGGTGTGCCGACCAATGACATTGAGACAACCATTAAATTTTATGAAGCACTGGGATTTGAGATCGCTTTTCAGACAGTGAACGAGGCTGCCAATGAGAAGGTTGCTTTCCTGAAGCTTGGAAATCTTGTGATCGAGACGTACGAGAACAAAGCTGCAAAAATGGAATCCGGCGCCATTGACCATGTTGCCATTGATGTGAAGGATGTGGAGAAAGTCCACGAGCTGGTAACAGCAGCCGGACTGAATACTACCAATGATGAAGTCCATTTCCTGCCGTTCTGGGAGAATGGCGTGAAGTTCTTTACCATTGAAGGCCCGAATAAGGAGAAAGTGGAGTTTAGCCAGTACTTATAAGAAGTAAATAAAGTTGTGCTCATGGGTGTGAAACAGAGTATAATGCAGATGTTCATTTTGTGTTGCATACAGCCTGTCAGATATCAGATGAATTAAAGATCATCGTATGTCTGACGGGCTGTTTTATGTATCAGAAAGAATTTACGCACGGCAAAGATATCTGACGCAGGATTTCACATTCTGATGGGCTGGATTAAGATGCATTATTTTAGAGGATTGCTATAGGGACATGGGAAAATTTCTTGCATGAAATGGATAATGAGACTACAATGAAATGCAGATGTGCTATAGAAGATCAGGATCAGCAGTAGATGAGATGATTTCTGAAGAATAAAAACGGGAAATGGATTTCGGGTATCTGTTTCTTGGTATGATGGAGAATTATGAAAATACATTACAGAGTCAAAAATAATACAATAGAAATTATCCGTTGTTACGGAACAGACAGCCGGGTGGTGCTGCCGGAAGAGATCAATGGTCTTCCGGTAGTCAGTGCGGCGCCGTATGCATTTTCCGCACACAAGGATGGAGAAGAAGATGCAGAAACCTGGGAGAGCGAAGATGTAGTTTCGTTCGGAGAAGAGAGACTTCTTGCCGGAGAAGAAGTGCAGGAAATCGTTTTTCCAGATACGCTGAAGGAAATCGGAAGATATATTTTTTATGGATGCAAAAAACTGGAACGGCTGGAATTTTCGGATACGCTGATGCAGGTGGGAACCGGGGCGTTTACGGGCTGCAGCGGGCTGAAGGAGCTTGTGATCCATCAGAAAAAAGGGTTCAAGTCCTGTGCAAAGGAGATCCTCGGTGAGCTGTGGCAGAAGATCGATGTGGATTTTCTGTATGAAAATGGCGAGACAGGTGAAAAACGTGCGCATATGGTTTTTCCGGAGCATTACGATGAGGCGGTGGAGAACACGCCTGCGAGAATTTTGTTTACGGAGTATCATGGCTCAGGGACCAATTACCGGCAATGCTTCTATAATAAAGAACTGGATTTCGCGGAGTATGACAGCCTGTTTGATATGGCAGTGGTGATGGATAAGCTGGAGGTCCTGGTGGATATGAGCTTCGGGCGGCTTCGTTATCCGTGGCAGCTGAGCGAAAAGGCGAAGAAGCAGTATGAGGATTATATCCGGGGAAATCTTAAGGATATCGGGGGATTTCTGGTGGAAAGCGGAAGCTTAAATGGTCTGGAGCTGCTTTCTCGGGAAAAACTCTGGAACAGAGAGGGCCTGGAACATAGTATTGATGTGGCGGCCGGGAAGAAGGATATGGAGATTTCCGCATTTCTGATGAATGAACGCAGCTGGATGCTGAAGGAAGAGCAGAAGGATGCCGGGGAGACAGAAAATGATGGGCGGCCAGCGAGACGGAGGAAGAAATTTCAGCTGTAAGTTGGAAGAGCCTGATGACAAATTGAGGAGATCTTGCGTAGAATGGCATGCGAACATTTGCTTTATGCAGAAAAATTAAGTTTATAGAGTGTCAGAGAGAATATGAGAAAAATAAGCTACAAGTGAATTATGAGATTATGTGTAAACAATAATGGTAAATTAATGAAAAAAGAACTGCAACAGCAGATCAGAGGAGGTGGAAATCCTGAAAGGCATAGAAACAACTGAAAAAAATAAAAATAACTTCCTGCCCGGTCAGGGATCCAACTCCCAGGAGGCAGCCCAGCGTCTCCAGGACATCGGCAGCAGCATTCTTCAGGCAGCAAGAGACGAGCTGTATCTTGGCATGCGTTTTCTGGACGTGGCGCTGAGCAGTTTTATTTATCGGATGGATGGCTCGGTCAGTCCATTTGGAACAGACGGGGCTGTGATATACTTCCATCCGGCGCAGCTTGGCGGGCTTTATAAAGAAAACAGGATTCTTGTGAACCGAGGATATCTCCACATGGTATTTCACTGCATTTTCCGGCACTTCGGGAAGCCGGGAATAGAGAAGCGTCTGTGGAATTTAAGCTGTGATATAGCAGTGGAGCATATGATCGACGGGATCTATCACCGCTCAGTCCGATATTCCAGAAGTCTTCTCCGGAGGGAAACCTACCGTATTCTGGAAAAGGAAAAGAAAACGCTGAATGCAGAAAGAATCTACAAGATTCTGAAAGAAAAATTTCTAAAGGAAAAAGAACTGGCACAGCTGGAAAAAGAATTCTACGTGGACGACCATAAATACTGGGCAAACCAGCAGCCCGACCGGAAACCCAATCCCCTGATGAGTAAAAAATGGGGAGATATCAGCGATGGGATCGAGACAGATCTTGGGACTTTTTCCAGAGAGGCGGGAGAGCAGGACGGAGATTTTCTGGACCAGCTGAAAATAGAGAACCGGGAACAATACGATTATCGGGAATTTCTGCGGAAATTTGCAGTATTTCGGGAAGAACTGACTGTAGACCCGGACAGCTTTGATTATAATTTTTATACCTACGGGCTTTCCCTTTACGGGAATATGCCGCTGATCGAACCCCTGGAAACCAGAGAAGTGAAAAAAGTTTCGGAATTTGTCATTGTGATCGATACCTCCATGTCCTGTTCAGGAGAACTGGTACAGAGATTTCTGGAGGAAACCTATGGGATCTTAAGCGACAGCGGGAATTTTTTCCAGAAGGTAAATATACATATTATCCAGTGTGATGAGAAGGTGCATTCGGATGTAAAGATCACCGGTGCAGAGGAATTGCAGGAGTATATGAACAGCCTGGAACTTTACGGTGATGGAGGTACAGATTTCCGTCCGGCTTTTGCTTATGTGGAAGAGCTGATGGAAAAACGTGAGTTTGAAAATCTTAAGGGCCTGGTGTATTTTACAGACGGATACGGGATTTTTCCGGCAAAGATGCCGCCATACCGGACAGCATTTGTATTTATGGAGCAGGAGCCTGAGGATGTGGATATCCCGGCCTGGGCCATGAAGCTGGTGATCACGGAGGAAGAATTGTAAACAATTATGTCCATATCTTATGTCATGAATCTGATATTTTAATCTTTTATTTTGTATATTGCTATCTGCATATCAGTTATAGTGTAGAAAATAGGTAACAACAGACAATGTTACGGAAAATATACAGAACAGGAGATTGTATGGCATGAGATATGGGTATTTTGATGAAGAAAAAAAGGAATATGTGATTACCAGGCCGGACACACCTGCTCCGTGGGTGAATTATTTGGGATCGCCGGAATACGGAGCAATCGTTTCCAATAATGCAGGGGGATACAGCTTTGCAAAATCCGGGGCGAACGGCAGAATCCTGAGATATATTTTTAATCAGTTTGATCAGCCGGGAAGATATATTTATCTCAGGGATAATGACACAAAAGATTATTGGTCAGCATCCTGGCAGCCGGTTGGCAAAGATCTCAGTGAGTATAAAAGTGAATGTCATCATGGCACAGCCTATACTAAAATGATGGCAGATTACAGCGAGATACATTCAGAGGTGAGATACTATGTACCGCTTGGGCAGTCCTACGAGGTATGGAATCTGAAAGTTACCAACTGCTCAGACAAAAAACGTGAGATCAGTGTGACCGGATATGCAGAGTTTACAAATAACAGCAATTATGAACAGGATCAGGTGAATCTGCAGTATTCCCAGTATATTACAAGAACAGTATTCTGTGGAGATCGTGTACGTCAGATGATCCATGCGAATCTGGACGGCCTTAAGGATGGGGAAGAGGTTGATAACAAGAACGTGTTCAACCGATTCTTCGGCCTGGCTGGAGAGAAGGTTTCTTCCTGGTGTGGTGACAGGGAAAAATTCCTTGGAAGATATCACGGATACAACAATCCGGCAGGGGTTGAAGCCGGTGTATTATGTAATGAGGGAAATTATAATGAAAACAGCTGTGGAGCTCTTTCAGCTGTAATTACTCTGGAACCGGGAGAAAGTCGGGAAATGGCTTTTCTGGCAGGAATGAAGGAGGATAATGAAGCAGCGGAGATTATAGCACATTATGCAGACTGTGAAAAAACATGCGCGGTGGAGCTTGAAGAACTGATCAGTTACTGGCACGGACAGCTTGCACATTTTCAGATCAGAACACCAAGTCCGGAATTCGATACCATGATCAATACATGGAACGCATATAACTGTTTTATGACATTTATCTGGTCACGTGCAGCATCTTTTACTTATTGCGGACTTCGTAACGGATATGGATACCGTGATACTGTACAGGATATCCAGGGTGTGATCCATCTTGCACCCCAAATGGCACTGGATAAGATCCGTTTCATGCTGTCAGCACAGGTAGATAACGGCGGCGGTCTTCCACTTGTGAAATTCACACATAATCCGGGACATGAGGATACACCGGATGATGCGTCCTATGTACAGGAAACCGGTCATCCGGCATACCGCGCAGATGATGCACTCTGGCTGTTCCCTACTGTATACAAATATATTTCAGAGACAGGAAATTTTGCATTCATCGATGAAGTGATCCCGTTTGCAAACAGGGATGAAGGAACTGTATATGAGCATCTGAAAAGAGCTATTGACTTCTCCATGAACCATCTTGGCAGACATGGAATGCCGGCCGGACTTTATGCAGACTGGAATGATTGTCTGAGACTTGGAAAGGATGGGGAATCTACTTTCGTTGCATTACAGTTCTATTATGCAATGACTATCCTGAAAGAGTTTGCAAAGTACAAAAAAGATGAAAAATATATAAAATACCTGGAAGAAAAACAAGAGCAGCTTGGAAAATTGATCCAGGAACTCTGTTGGAATGAAGATCGTTTTATCCGTGGGTTTACGGAGCGGGGAGAGGTTATCGGAAAGAGAACTGACCCGGAGGCAAATATGTGGCTGAATCCACAGAGCTGGGCTGTGATCAGCGGCCTTGCAACAGAGCGGCAGGCAGATCTGGCTCTTCAAATGGTTTATGAAAGATTGAATACAGAATACGGTGCAATCCTTATGGATCCTCCATATCATGCAAATGCTTTTGACGGAGCACTTGCGGTTATCTACAATGCAGGAACAAAGGAAAATGCGGGAATCTTTTCACAGTCACAGGGATGGCTCATTCTGGCAGAAGCACTTTGCGGACATGGTGAGCGTGCATTTAATTATTTCCTGGAGAATGCTCCGGCAGCGCAGAATGACAGGGCTGAGATCAGACAGCTGGAGCCATACTGCTATGGACAGTTTACAGAAGGAAAAGCAAGCCCGAATTTCGGACGATCTCATGTGCACTGGCTGACAGGAACAGCATCTACTGTGATGGTAGGATGTGTAGAAGGAATTCTTGGCATGCGTCCGGATTTCTATGGCTTACGTATAGCACCATCGATTCCAAAAGAATGGGAGAAGTTTGAGATAAGCAAGGATTTCCGTGGATGTCATCTCCATATCACTGTGAAGAATCCGGGACATGTGGAAGCCGGATGTAAAAAACTCTATGTAAATGGAGAAGAACTTCCGGGTAATTATATTCCGCAGGAGAAACTTACCGGTGAGACAGAAATTGAATTCTATATGTCATGACATAATGGATATAAATTGCGAGGAGATCACATTTATGAATACAAAGTAAAATGGAATATAAATACCGTTTTATTTTGGCAGGAAGGAGATCACAGAATGAAATATATAAAATTTCAGGATAAAAATGGAAGCTTTTCCATAGAAAATCCGGAGAATTACAACGGTTTATATATACCTCTGGCCGGAGAAAACGGATTGAAATCCGCGATCACCCCTTCTCTGGGAGGAGACAGCAAACTGGATCAGAATCATTTTCTGCTGGAACCGGTAAGCATTGAGAATCTTCATAATAATCGAAACACCAGAAATTTCTGGTGCAAGATAAAAGGAAAAGGTTACTGGTCAGCATGCGGAGTTTCGGCAGAACAGGAATTTCAGAAATATACTGATAAACAGGATAAAAGCAGCCTGGAAGCCGGATTTATGTGGCAGAAGCTGCACAGAACTTCTGAGAAATACGGACTTCAGTCAGAGATTTTGTCTTTTGTGACAGTGAAAGGTGATGCGGAGGTCCATCTTGTAAAGATTACCAATATTGAAGAGGAAGAACAGGAGATCACACCGGTTGCTGTAATACCTGTATATGGAAGAAGTGCAGACAATCTCAGAGATCACAGGCATGTGACTTCCCTTTTGCACAGGATAAGAACAACGGAGTACGGTGTTGAAGTAAAACCGGTGCTTTCTTTTGATGAAAGAGGTCATCAGAAGAATAATACTGCATATTTTGTATATGGATCTGAAGGCGAGGGAACGGAACCGGAAAGCTTTTATCCTGATGTGGAAATGTTTATCGGAGAAGGCGGTTCTTTCCTGATTCCGGAGGTGGTCAGAGAAGAGAAAAAAGGTGTTCCGGCAGGAACAGAAATTGAAGGAAAGGAAGCTGTCGGTGGTATTCGTTTTGCATCCAGGGTTCTGAGACCACATGAAACAGCTGTATATGTTGTGACAGCGGGAATATCTGAAAGAAATCAGCTGCCGGAGGAGACTGCACGGTTTTACAGAACTGAAAAACAGGTTGCAAGAGAATTTGAACATGTAAAAAAACACTGGACAGAAAAAGTGAATGTTTCTTTTGAGACAGGTGATGAGGACAGAGATAATTATCTGAAATGGATCTGTTTCCAGCCGATATTAAGAAGAATTTACGGTTGTTCATTCCTCCCGTATCATGATTATGGAAAAGGTGGAAGAGGCTGGCGTGATCTCTGGCAGGACTGTCTGGCACTTCTGATCATGGAGCCTTCTGTTGTACGTCAGATGATCGTCGATAATTACGGTGGAGTACGCATCGATGGAACCAATGCCACGATCATCGGAAACAGACAGGGTGAATTTATCGCAGACCGTAACAACATTGCCCGTGTGTGGATGGATCATGCTTTCTGGCCATTTGTGACAACGCAGCTTTATATGGATCAGACCGGGGATATGAATGTCCTTTTTGAGAAGATTCCATATTTCAAGGATCTTCAGACAAAAAGAGGAACTGCGCATGATGAAAAATGGAGCAGTGCCTATGGAGAAAATCAGAAAACAGAATCCGGTGAGATTTATTACGGAACGGTTCTGGAACACATTTTGCTGGAAAATATCTGTGCTTTTTATGATGTAGGAGAGCACAACGAGATGAAACTTCACGGGGCAGACTGGAACGATGCCATGGATATGGCATGGGAAAATGGTGAGAGTGTGGCATTTACCTGTGCATATGCTGGAAATATGAAGAACATCGCAGAATATCTGAGAAAACTTCAGGAAAAGGAAATGTTTGACAGGATTGAAGTTGCGGAAGAAATGGAAATCCTGTTTACCGGAGACCGTGAGCTTTATGAAAGCCCGGAGAAAAAACAGCAGCTTCTGAGACAGTACACAGAAAAATGTGCACATGATATCAGCGGAAATACTATTGTGATCCGTCTGGACCAGCTTAGCCGGAATCTGGATGAAAAGGCAGACTGGATGATGGAAAACATCCGCAGAAGAGAATGGGTAAAAGACGGAGAAAACGGCTGGTTCAACGGATATTATGATGATCATAAACGTCCTGTGGAAAGGGCAGAAAACAGCCAGGTACGTATGATGCTTACCAGTCAGGTATTTGCAATCATGAGTAAAACTGCACAGAAAGATCAGATTGAGTCTATCTGTAAAAGTGCGGATAAATATCTTTTTGACCGTCAGGCAGGAGGATATCGCCTGAATACCAATTTCCATGAAGAAAAATTTGATCTGGGAAGAATGTTCGGATTTGCTTATGGAGAAAAGGAAAACGGAGCGGTATTTTCCCATATGGCTGTTATGTATGGCAATGCACTGTATAAAAACGGCTATGCAAAAGAAGGACATAAGGTTCTGGAAACGCTTCTGGACGCTGCCATGGATTTTGAGAACAGCAGGATGTATCCTGGAATTCCGGAATATTTTGATAATCAGGGAAGAGGATTGTATGCATATCTTACCGGTGCTGCAAGCTGGTATATGCTGACTATGATCACAGAGGTATTTGGCGTCAGAGGAGATCTTGGAGATCTGGTGATCGCGCCGGCACTGATGCCGGAGCAGTATAATGAGAATGGACAGGCATCTCTTACTATGGAATTTGCCGGAAGAAAGCTGGAAATCTGTATCTGCAATCCGGAGAAAAAACTTCCTTCAGAATATAAAATAAAAACAGTATGGTGCGATGAACAGGAAATGAAAAACAAACAGAGTACCTGTGTACGTATAGATCGGGAACTGCTCGAAAAGCTTTCTGTAAAAGAAACACACAGGATCAAAGTGGAACTGATGTAACCGAAATCGGTTATACATAATTGTTAAATTACAGAAACAGAAGTATCAATAGGAAAACGGCATCCCACAGTTGTAAAAAGCTGCGGGATGTCGTTTTTGATGCTGATAAAAATATCAGCCATAATAATAAAGATGTTTACCACATGGATTTGTAATATTTGTCACGGTACTTCTTTGGGGTAAGGCCGGTGAAGTTTTCAAAGATCTGGATAAAATGACTCTGTGAAGAGAAATTCAGATAATTGGCGATATCAACTACTGCTTTATCAGAGTATCGGAGCAGGTGAGTGGCTTTTTCGATTTTTTTCTCGCGGATGTAATCACTTATGGATACTCCAAGATTCTGTTTGAATACTCTGGACAGATAACTGGGAGAGAGTCCGGTATGTTCTGACAGATCCTGAATGGTGATACGCTCTTTAATGTGACCGTAAATATAGTCCACGCATTGCATGACCGGTCTGGAAAGAATAGAGCTTTTTTTCTGGAGGATCATTTTTCCGGTAAAATCTCTGGCCATAATATGATGCAGATCTGCAATCTGGCGTACAGTGGTGCAGGAATCCATTTTCAGAATGTAAAAATCGCTGAGACGATATGCCTGTTCAGGCTCCAGTCCACCGTCAATACAGTAACGGGTGAGCATGGCAGTAGTGACAACGAAATGATACTTCAGGTTGGTCAGAGGATTTTTGGAGAGGATACCGGTTCCCTTCAGATGAAGAAAAGAGTCTTCCTCGCAGTTTTTGTTTACAGTTTCCATATCACCGGCTCTTACGGCATTGTAAAAAGAATATTCCACAGAGGGAGAGCGATGAAGAGCTTCCGGTTCTGTATCTTTCAGCTCATTAGTAATCCAGTCTTGGGAAATGGACATATTGATATCCTCCTTATATGTTGATGTTTAAGGAATGTGTTGGTTTTTTATATTATGACATGAATCTGACATTTTGTTAAGATTAATAATATAATCGCAGATAAAAAAATGGTATATTTTCATCATCAAAGGTAAAGCATCGGGGATGCTACAGAAAAAGGAGGATTTATACTATGAAAAAAAGAGCGGTATCTATGATCCTTGCAGCAGCAATGGTTTGTGGAATGATGGCAGCAAATGTAAGCTGTGTATCTGCAAAAGGATCGGATGAGGGAAAAGTGATCAATATTTATTCCTGGAATGATGAGTTCCGTCAGAGACTGGAAGCTATTTATCCGGAAGTAGAGTCCACTTCCAAAGATGGTACAGTTACAAAACTGAAAGATGGTACAGAGATCCACTGGATCGTAAATCCGAACCAGGATGGCGTATATCAGCAGAAACTGGATGAGGCACTTCTCAACCAGGCTGATGCAAGTGCAGATGATAAGGTAGACATGTTCCTTTCTGAGACAGATTATGTGTTCAAATATACAGACAAAGATGCAGATGTTGCAATGCCTCTTACTGATCTTGGCATTGATCCGGACAAGGATCTTGCAGATCAGTATGATTTCACGAAAACAACAGCTTCTGATGCGGATGGAGTACAGAGAGGCGCCACATGGCAGTGCTGCCCGGGTGTCCTTGTATATCGTCGTGACATTGCGAAAGATGTTTTCGGTACTGATGACCCGAAAGAAGTTGGCGAGAAGATGAAAGACTGGGATACAGCTAAAGAATCAGCAGCTCAGCTGAAAGAAAAAGGATATTATACATTTGCTTCTTATGCAGACACTTTTCGTTTATATGGAAACAGCATTGAGAATCCGTGGGTAGAGTCCGGTGATTCTGTGATCAAAGTAGATTCAAAGATCATGGACTGGGTAAAAGATTCCAAAGAGTGGCTGGATGCAGGTTATCTTAACAAAACTGTAAAAGGTCAGTGGAACGATGACTGGAACAAGGCAATGAGTTCTGGGTCCAAGGTATTCGCATTCCTCTTCCCGGCATGGGGTATCGACTTTACTCTGAAACCAAACTGGGATGGAGCAGAAGGTGACTGGGCTGTTACAAATCCTCCGCAGGAATACAACTGGGGTGGCTCTTACATTCAGGCTGCAACAGGAACAGATAATCCGGAACATGTCAAAGATATTATTCTGGCAATGACGGGAAATCAGGATAATCTTCTTAAGATTTCCAAAGAATACTCTGATTTTACAAATACAAAATCCGGTATGAAAGATGCAGCTACAAATGCAGATTTCGCATCTGATTTCCTTGGTGGACAGAACCCGTTTGAGTATTTTGCACCGGTTGCAGAGAATATCAAGATCGCACCGCTTTCCGCATATGACCAGGGTTGTGTAGAGTTGATCCAGAACGCTTTCAGTGATTACTTCCAGGGTAAAGTAGACTTTGACAAAGCAAAAGCCAACTTTGAGACAGCTATTCAGGAGCGTTATCCGGAGATCACAGAGATCCAGTGGCCGGAATAAATACCACATGAGGATAATTGTTGATGCTGCAGGATCTTTGGATCCTGCAGTTTGCTGGAAAGGAAGAGCATTATGAAGAAAAAGAGCGTTAATTACGGAAAATGGGGATACATATTTATTCTTCCGTTTTTTGTGATCTATTTTATCTTTTCGCTGATTCCGCTGTTTGATACAGTGAGATACAGCTTTTTTGAATATTTCCGTTCTGGAATCAAGCAGATTGGTCCTAATTTTATAGGACTTGCCAATTATGTCAGTCTTCTGCATTCTGACATGCTGAAATACGGACTGAATACACTGATCCTTTGGGTGATCGGATTTGTTCCGCAGATTGTTGTTGCACTGGTGCTTGCATGCTGGTTTACTGATGCCAGGCTGAAGCTTCATGGTAAGCAGTTTTTTAAGGTTGTAATTTATCTGCCGAACCTGATCATGGCATCAGCATTTGCACTTCTGTTTTTTACCATGTTTTCCACAAACGGACCTGTAAACTCCATTTTGTGTTCACTGGGCTGGATAAAGGAACCGATTGATTTTCTGGGCTCTGTTCTGGGAACAAGATCATTGGTAGGTTTCATGAATTTCCTGATGTGGTTCGGAAACACGACCATCATGCTGATGGCAGCAGTAATGGGAATCAGTATGGATATTTTTGAAGCATCGGATCTGGACGGATGCAACAGCATTCAGCGTTTCGTCTATATTACGCTTCCACTGATTCGTCCGATTCTTTCCTATACTCTGATCACTTCCATCATCGGTGGCCTTCAGATGTTTGATGTACCGCAGATTCTCACAAACGGACAGGGTAATCCGGACAGAACATCCATGACACTGATTATGTTCCTGAACAGCCATCTGAAGAGCAAGAATTATGGTATGGCCGGAGCATTGTCTGTATACCTGTTTATTATCAGTGCAATCCTCTGCTTCTTTGTATATCGTATGACTAACGACAATGATCCGGACGGATCTAAGAAAGCAGCGAAAAAGAGAGCAAGAGCAGAAAGGAGAAAAACAAAATGATGAAAGATAAGACAGCCAGCAGGATCAGAAGTATCGTGGCACATGTGGTACTTATTATTCTTTCCTTTATGTGTCTCTTTTTCTTTTATGTACTGATCGTGAATGCGTCTCATTCTCATGCAGAGCTTCAGAAGGGATTTTCTGCTCTTCCTGGAAAATATTTCTGGAAAAACCTGATGAATGTTGCAAATGACGGAAGCTTTCCGATGTTCAGGGGAATTCTTAACAGTATTATCGTGTCCGGATGCAGTGCAGTATTATGTACATATTTTTCCTCACTGACAGCATATGGTCTTTATGCCTATGATTTCAAGGCAAGGAATGTAGCGTTTACATTTATCATGGCGATCCTCGTCATGCCGACACAGGTAACTGCAATGGGCTTCCTTCGTCTGATCACAAAGATGGGATTATATGATTCCCTGCTTCCGTTGATCATTCCGTCTGTTGCGTCACCGGCCGTATTCTATTTTATGTACAGCTATCTGCAGTCCTCACTGCCGATGTCACTGGTAGAAGCAGCCAGAATTGACGGCTCCGGAGAGTTCCGTACTTTCAACAGTATTGTCCTGCCAATCATGAAGCCGGCAATCGCTGTACAGGCGATTTTTACATTTGTAGGCTCCTGGAACAATTATTTCGTTCCTGCTCTGGTTATCCAGTCTAAAAGCAAGATGACTGTTCCAATCCTGATTGCAACACTTCGTGGAGCAGATTATATGAATTTTGATATGGGTAAGATTTACATGATGATCACAGTTGCCATTGTGCCGATCATTATCGTATATCTCCTTCTTTCCAAGTTTATCATCGCAGGAGTGACACTTGGAGGCGTAAAAGAATAACAAAAGGTAGCAGGTAAGATATGACAGTTAAGAAATGGAAACACAGCGGAACAAAGAAACACAGCATGTCAGACCGTGAAATACGAAACGGTCTTCTTTCGGAAAAAGCAGCAGAGGAGGGTATTGTACTGCTGAAAAATGATAAAAAAATACTCCCTCTGAATATTTCCACGAAAATAGGTTTATACGGCGCCGGTGCGGGAAAGACAGTGAAAGGCGGAACAGGTTCCGGTGATGTGAATAACAGAAGTAACATTTCTATTTATCAGGGACTGAAAGAAAGCGGTATTCAGATCGTAAGCGAGAAATGGCTGGCCAATTATGAGTCAATATACGCAGAAGCACGCCGGGCATGGAAAGAAAAAATACTGGAAGAAGCAAAGTTTGTGGAAAATCCTTTTGATGCCTATGCGGAAAATCCCTTTGCAATGCCGGAAGGCCGTGCAGTCACAGCAGAAGATACTGTCGATGCCCAGACAGCAATCTATGTGGTAAGCAGGATTTCCGGTGAGGGAAAGGATAGGCGCAGGGTCGAGGGAGATTATTATCTGAGCAGACGGGAGCGGGAGGATATCCGGTTCCTTGATGCACAGAAGATTCCTACAGTACTTATCCTGAATTCCGGCGGTCCGGTAGAACTGACAGATATTCTGGAAGAAACAGAAAATATCTGTGCTGTCCTGAATATTTCCCAGCTTGGACAAAGAGGCGGACTTGCCCTCGCCAATGTCCTTCTGGGAAAGGTAACTCCAGGCGGCAAGCTGACTGCAACATGGGCCAGAAGGTATGAGGATTATCCGTGTGCAGAGGAATACAGCTATCTTAATGGCAAGCTTGAAAGAGAAGAGTACAGGGAAGGAATTTATACAGGATATCGTTATTTTGATACTTTTGGTGTAAAACCGCTGTTTCCGTTTGGATATGGACTTTCTTACACAGAAATGCAGATACGCTTCCATGGGATGAAAACATCAGGGGATGGCGTTGAAGTTGAAGCAGAGGTAACGAATACAGGAGAAACTTTTTCGGGAAAAGAGGTCGTGCAGGTCTATGTGTCTCTTCCACAGGATGAATCAGGAAAGGAATACCGTCGACTGGCTGGCTTTGCAAAAACAAAACTTCTGAAGCCGGGGGAAAAAGAACTGCTGAAAATCAGGATCGACAGAAAGACACTGGCATATTTTTCCGAAGAGCAGCATGCCTGGATTGCTGAAAAAGGTTATTATGCTGTCTGGGTCGGAAACAGCATTGCATCGCTTACGCTGGCTGCAATGCTTGGAGTGCCAGAGAGTGTGATCCTGGATAAAACGAATATCCTTGAGAACCAGACTGATATTACTGAAGAAGTTTATGACTGCCAGAATCTTTCTGCCAGAACTCTGAAATGGAAAGAGAAGGCAGAGAATGAGAAGATTGGAAGATATATCTATTATCCTGAACCAGAGAAGAGAACAGAATGCACCTGCCAACCGGAAAATAAGATTCCTGCAAAGGATCTGCTCCCGCTGTTTTATGGGAATATTGCTGGAATCTCCAGTAATCTGGGGGCGGCAGGAATCCGTGTTCCTGGTTCTGCCGGTGAGACCACGGCTGCTCTTTATGAGCAATATGGCGTTTCCCCACTGATCATGGCCGATGGGCCGGCAGGACTGAGACTTCAGCAGAATTATGAAGTAGACAGAGAAACAGACACAGTATATGGAATCGGTGTCCTTGGATCTCTGGAAAACGGATACCTGAGAACAGATGAGACTCACGAAAACGCAGACAGATATTATCAGTTCTGTACGGCATTTCCTGTTGGAACTGCACTGGCTCAGACCTGGGATACTGCCCTTGTGGAAAAAGTTGGAATAGCAGTGGCAGAAGAAATGGAAGAATTCCACATAGATCTCTGGCTAGCACCTGGTCTTAATATTCAGAGAAACCCTCTGTGCGGCAGAAATTTTGAGTATTATTCCGAAGATCCGCTGCTTTCCGGAACCATGGCAGCAGCCATGACAAAAGGAGTGCAGAGCAGACCTGGCTGCGGTGTTACCGTTAAGCATTTTGCCTGCAACAATCAGGAAGATAATCGTATGGGCGTAGATGCACAGGTATCAGAACGTGCCCTTAGGGAAATTTACCTGCGTGGTTTTGAGATTGCAGTTAAAGAAAGCAGACCAGTGGCAATCATGTCTTCCTATAATTTACTGAATGGTGTCCATGCTGCAAACAGTGTTGATCTCTGTACAGCCATTGCCCGAAAAGAATGGGGATTTGACGGTGTGATCATGTCAGACTGGAATACAACGGTTCCGGAAGATGGAAGTATTCCGTGGAAATGCGTGACAGCAGGAAATGATATTATCATGCCTGGTAATGCAGCCGACGCAGAAAATATCCGAAAAGCTTTTGAAGACGGAAAGCTTTCGGAAGAAGTTGTCAGAATGTGTGCGGGACGTATTCTGAACCTGATACACACACTGACAGCAGAATAAAAAAAATTATATAGTAGTGAAAAACTTGCCTGAATTCAATTTTCGATTTATCATTGGATTCAGGCATATTTTTTGCAGATGTCGCGCAAGGCAACCCGTTTTAGGCGGAGGATCCTGCAGGCAGTTTTTTATATGCCGTGAAAAGGAGAATACCATGAACATAAAACGAGCAAAGCAGGAGATCAGAGATTCCATAGAAGCATATCTTTCAAAGGACGAATTCGGTGAGTACCGGATCCCGGCGATCCGACAGAGACCGATCCTTCTTATGGGCCCTCCGGGAATCGGAAAGACACAGATTATGGAACAGATAGCAAGGGAATGCGGGATTGCTCTTGTTTCCTATACCATTACCCACCACACCAGGCAGAGTGCTGTGGGACTTCCTTTTATTGTAAAAAAGAATTATGGTGAGGAAGAATTTTCTGTCACGGAATATACCATGAGTGAGATCATTTCGTCCGTTTACGACAAAATGGAAAAAACAGATCTGAAAGAAGGCATCCTGTTCATTGATGAGATCAACTGTGTATCTGAAACACTAGCGCCGATGATGCTGCAGTTCCTTCAGGGAAAAACCTTCGGAAACCAGAAGGTGCCGGAAGGCTGGGTGATCGTCACAGCAGGCAACCCGCCAGAATATAACAAATCCGTTCGGGAATTCGATGTGGTCACTCTGGACCGTATCAAGAAGATCGATGTGGAGGCAGACTTTGATGTATGGAAGGAATACGCCTATCAGCAGGGAATTCATCCGGCGGTGATCTCCTATCTGGAGCTTCGCAGAAAAAATTTCTACAGGGTGGAGAATACTGTAGATGGAAAGATCTTTGCAACAGCCAGAGGCTGGGAGGATCTTTCCCGTCTGATCCAGGTTTATGAGATCCTTGGAAAAACCGTAGACCGTGAGGTAGTCAGCCAGTACATCCAGCACAGGATGATCGCAAAGGATTTCGCCAGCTATCTGGCTCTCTATTATAAGTACAGAACGGACTATAAAGTAGAGGACATCCTGAAAGGAAAGTGGGATTCCATTACTCTGGGCAAGATCCGCACGGCCTCCCTGGATGAGCATCTGAGCATTGTAAGCCTTCTCAACGGAAAGCTAAGCGAGCTTTTTACAGAATGCTGTCTTACTGATGCCTATCTCACGAAACTGTATGATTATATGGTGTACTTCAGAGAAAATCAGGATGGCCTTACAGCAAAAAATCTCCTGGAAAAAGCAGAGGTGGATTTTGAAAAGGACAAAAAGAGTGAGCTTCTTACAAAACAGCAGGAGCGTATACAGAAACGTGTTGTGTCATTCTTTGAAAATGCGTCCGGATCGAAATCAACCTCGGGATCAATTGGACCGGAATCAACCGGATCAGGTTCAGAGCTGGCAGGAGGCAGAAGTGTTGCAGCAGAATCGGAGGATCCATCGTCAAACAGGAACTATGAGTTTGTCAAAGCCCTCTTTGAATCCGAAACCGAAGCCTACGAAAACCGAACTGACGAGATATCTCTTACTCTTCAGAACGTCTTCGACTTTATGGAAGCGGCCTTTGGAGACAGCCAGGAAATGGTGGCATTTATCACAGAACTGAACGCCAACTATTATAGTCTCTGGTTCATTCGGGAGAACGGTTCTGACCAGTATTACAGGCATAATAAAGGCCTTCTTTTTGATGACCGACAGAAAATGCTTCTGGGTCAGATGGAGGAAGTGGAAAATATTCTCAATAATGGAATAAAATAATATGTCTGACCAATTTGTTATTTACTATTGATTAAATTGGTGAATTATCGTATTATATTTACTATAAAGGTCCGGAAAATAGAGGGGGTAAATAGTCAAATTGCACAGACTACTCCAACGGCTGTGGAATAATTATCCGATGCAGGGCTGTATATCGACTGTGGACGGTAAATATCCACCTGTCTATATTCCGGGATTTTTATGTAATGAAAGGCAACACAATAATAAAGGAAGGCGGCCGAAACGGACGACATGTTTACAAAAATTACAGAAGAACGAGCATTTGACGGAATATTAGTGCAGATCATAGAAAATATCCGGCGGGGAGAACTGAAGCCAGGGGATACTTTACCTGCGGAACGTGTTATGGCAGAATCACTGGGAGTTTCCAGACCTGCTGTTCGTGAAGTCCTGCGGGCACTGGAACTGATGGGAATTGTCACAACGGTCCGCGGTGGAGCCAACTATATCACTGAGAATATGGATCAGTGGCTTTCTGCACCACTGGCCCTTCTTTTTCAGCTGAATAACAGCCATGTACAGCAGGTACAGGAGCTTCGTTCAGCACTGGAGCAGGAAGCAGCTCTTCTTGCAGCCGGGAATTGTACAGAGAAGGACGCATTAGATCTGCGTTCCATTTTGGCACAGCTGGAGAGTGCAGAGGATGAGAAAGCCCGTGCAGGTCTTGATAAGGAGCTTCATACGAAGATCGGCAGGATTGCAGGGAATCCTATGATCTATAATGTCCTGGATGCGGCAGCGCAGCTGACAGAGGAGATCATTTCCGGCACCCGAGCCTATATTATGCAGAAACATAATTCCGCTCTGGAGGTGGATGACCAGCACAGAAGGCTGGTGGAAGCTATTATTTCCGGAGATCGGAATCAGGCGGAGAAGCTGATGCGTGAACATATGGAAACTATTGAGAAATATATACTGGAGATCGCACAGCAGCGGGGAGAGAACAGCCTTGTATTTCATCGCTGATCCATCTGAAAAAAATAAATAAAATTTCAGTAAAAATCCCGTTAATCTGGTAAGACCACTATTGATTTTGGTAAGACCGAGTGCTATAATAGGGACTGTATTGGTAATACCAAAAAGTTTGATATTATGGCAGCATCCTGAAGGCTTCATGAGACGAGACAACATGAGACGAGACAGCATGAGATGAGACAACGTAAGACGAGACAGCACAAGTTGAGACAGCATAAGACGAGACAGCACAGGATGAAGGTTACTGTACCCCTGCAGTATCATATAAATATGCTGCAGGCCACAGAGCGGGCAGTAACCTGCCGGAAATATCAGGAGAAAGGACTTGCGATTATGGGATATGTAAAATGGAATTATGACACACTGAACCATTTCTGCGGAGATGTTTTCAAAGCGTTTGGCTTTTCTGAGGAAGAAGGAAATATCATTAAAGATGTTCTTCTGACTGCCGATCTGTATGGGATCGAGAGCCACGGAATGCAGAGGATGGTTCGTTACCATAAAGGAATCGAGAAGGGGACTATTCATCCCCAGGCGAAACCGGAAGTTGTTTTTGAGACACCGATTTCTGCTGTGATAGACGGACATAACGGAATGGGCCAGCTGATCAGCCATTTTGCCATGGAAAAGGCAATTGAGAAGGCAAAGACAACTGGTGTGGGAATCGTAAGTGTACGAAATTCCAACCATTTCGGTATTGCAGGATATTATGCGAACATGGCCTGCCATGAAGGCCTTCTTGGAATGGCATGTACCAACTCCGAGGCGATCATGGTACCGACTTTTGGAAGAAAGGCTATGCTGGGCTCCAACCCGATCGCAGTTTCCATGCCTGCAGATCCGTATCCGTTTTTCTTTGACTGTTCCACAACAGTTGTAACCAGAGGTAAACTGGAAATGTATAATAAGATGGGCAAGCCTCTTCCGGATGGCTGGGCACTTGACAAAAACGGTCATGCCAGCAATAATGCACCGGATGTACTTGCAAACATCGTAGCCAAGAAGGGCGGCGGAATCATGCCTCTTGGTGGAAACGAGGAAGTCAGCGGAAGCCACAAGGGATATGGCTATGGAATGCTCTGTGAGCTGTTCAGCTCTATTCTTTCCATGGGCGTTACCTCCGACAAGTGCTGTACATTCCCGGATAAGACTGGTATCTGCCATGGATTTATGGCGATCAACCCGGCGGCATTCGGAGATCCGGATGCGATCCGTAAACATTTTTCAGAATACCTTGAGGCACTTCGGGAGAGTCCGAAGGCAGACGGTCAGGACAGAATCTATACACACGGCGAGAAAGAGGTAGCTGCTGAAAAAGACAGAAAAGAGAATGGCATTCCGGTCAACGACAATACCATGGTAGAGCTTGCTGATCTCTGCAGTTATCTGAAGCTTGATTTTGGCTCTTATTTTGAAGGCTATGAGCTTCCGAAGGACAGTAAATTCTTCAATGGTAATTATTAATTTAGGTAATCCTTTTGAAATGAAATATACCATAATTATCCAAGGAGGAAAAGAAAATGGATTATGCAAAAGAGTCATTAAGACTGCACGGAGATTGGAAAGGTAAGATTGAGGTTGTTACAAGAGTACCGGTTGAGAATAAAGACGACCTTTCTCTTGCATATACACCAGGTGTAGCTCAGCCTTGCCTTGAGATCCAGAAAGATATCAATAAATCCTACGAGCTTACAAGAAGATGGAATATGTGTCTTGTTGTAACAGACGGTTCTGCAGTTCTTGGTCTTGGTGATATCGGACCGGAAGCCGGTATGCCTGTAATGGAAGGTAAATGTGTACTTTTCAAGGCATTCGGTGATGTAGACGCATTCCCGCTTTGCATTAAGAGCCATGATGTAGACGAGATCGTAAATACTATTTATATGATCTCCGGATCCTTCGGTGGTGTAAACCTTGAGGATATCTCTGCTCCAAGATGCTTCGAGATCGAGAAAAAACTGAAAGAGAAATGTGATATTCCGATCTTCCATGATGACCAGCACGGAACTGCAGTTATCACACTTGCAGGTCTGACAAACGCTCTGAAGGTTGTCGGAAAGAAGAAAGAGGATGTTCGTATCGTTATGAACGGTGCAGGTGCAGCTGCTATTTCCATCTGCAGACTTCTTCTGAAAGCAGGCTTTAAGGATGTTACACTCTGCGACAGAAAGGGTGCTATCTATGAGGGACGTACAGAAGGAATGAACCCGGTTAAGGAAGAGATGAGCAAGCTCACAAACCTTCAGAAGAAACAGGGCACTCTTGCAGAGATGCTGGTTGGTGCTGATGTATTTATCGGCGTTTCCGCTCCTGGAGCAGTTACAACAGAGATGGTTAAGACAATGAACAAGGATGCCATCATCTTTGCATGCGCAAACCCGATACCGGAGATTTTCCCGGATGACGCAAAAGCAGGCGGAGCAAAGGTTATCTCCACAGGAAGAAGTGACTTCCCGAACCAGATCAATAACGTTCTTGCATTCCCTGGAATCTTCCGTGGTGCATTCGATGTAAGAGCAAGTGATATCAACGATGAGATGAAGATCGCAGCTTCCAAAGCACTTGCAGATCTGATTACAGATGAGGAGCTTTCTCCTGAGTACATCATCCCGAAGGCATTCGACAAGAGAGTCGGACCGGCTGTAGCAAAAGCTGTAGCTGAAGCTGCAAAAGCAACAGGCGTAGCACGTATCTGATTTTAAACGCCTGATACAAACCAAAACAGCCCTTCATTAAGAAAATATATCAGACACCCGTACTCTGTAACCCGGTACGGGTGTCTTTTTGCTGCCGGGAAGGTGGTATTACCCTTTGACAAATGTCTCTCCAGTGAGTACAATAGCAAAGAGTGAGACGAACAATAACTGATAGGAGGTCTAAGCCAGCATGAAACCATGGGAAGCAAATATACGAAAAGTCGTGCCGTATACTCCAGGTGAACAGCCAAATGAGAGCGGTATGATCAAACTGAATACAAATGAGAATCCATATTCACCGGCACCAGGCGTAGAGAAGGCTCTTGAGAACCTTGATACAGATACGCTGAGACTTTATCCGGATCCGACAGCAGGAGACCTTGTACACAGTATTGCCGGATTTTACGGGCTGAAAGATGAGCAGGTATTCACAGGTGTTGGTTCAGACGATGTTCTGGCCATGTGTTTCCTGACATTTTTTAATTCGGAAAAGCCGATTCTGTTTCCGGATATTACATACTCATTTTATGATGTATGGGCAGAGCTTTTTCGTATTCCTTATGAGCGTCTGGCATTGGATGAGGAGTTTCATATCCGTAAGGAAGACTACCTGCGTGAGAATGGCGGAATCGTATTTCCGAATCCAAATGCACCGACAGGTGTAGAGATGCCGCTTTCTGAGATTGAGGAAATCGTGGCAAAAAATCCGGAAAGTATCGTGATCGTAGATGAGGCCTATGTGGATTTTGGTTCTGTATCCGCACTTCCTCTGATTGAGAAGTATGATAATCTTCTTGTTGTGCAGACCTTTTCCAAGTCCAGATCTCTTGCAGGAATGCGTATTGGATATGCATTCGGAAATCCGGAGCTGATCAGGTATCTGAATGATGTGAAGTATTCTTTCAACTCCTACACAATGGACCGCACTACTATTGCAGCAGGTGTGGCATCTATGGAAGATAAGGCATATTTTGAGGAGAGCTGCAATAAGATCATTGCAACAAGAGAATGGACAAAAACAGAACTTAAGAAGCTTGGTTTTTCTTTCCAGGATTCCAAGGCGAATTTTATCTTTGCCACACATGAGAGCTGTCCTGCAAAAGAGCTCTTTGAAGCTCTCAGAGAGAAACATATCTATGTGAGATATTTTCCGAAGGACAGAATCGACAACCATCTCCGTATTACCATCGGTACCGATGAGGAGATGAAGAAACTGATCGAGTTTCTGACAGAATATCTGAAATAAGAAGGAGGTACTATGGAAGTACTTGTACAGTGGTTTTCAACCCACCTTTCACAGTTTATTTCTCCGGAGGGTGCGGTGTTCATCATTTCCATGATCCCGATCCTGGAGCTTCGAGGCGGTCTTCTGGCTGCATCACTTCTGAAGATTCCGGCTGTAAAGGCGATCCCGATCTGTATTGCGGGAAATATTATTCCGATCCCGTTTATTCTGCTTTTTATCAGGCAGATATTTAAATGGTTAAAAAAGACGAAGCTTTTCAGAGGTCTGATCGTTAAGCTGGAGAACAGAGCTATGGGAAAAAGTGATCAGATCAAGAGATATGAATTCCTTGGGCTTCTGTTGTTCGTAGGAATCCCGTTGCCGGGTACAGGCGCCTGGACAGGATCTCTGATCGCATCTCTTCTCGAGGTGGATATCAAGAAATCATCTATCGCTATCTTTTGCGGCCTGGTGATGGCAACTGTTATCATGTATGTTGTTTCCTATGGAATTGTGGGAAATGTGGTACATTAACTGAATCAAGGAAGTCCCCTGCTTCAATTGCGAGGAGCAATAAGCAGTGGGTGGGACTTACTTGTATCAGGAGGGGTACAAGCCCCTCCTGATAAACTGCGGAGCAGTTATTCGGTTATGAGCAAGTAGCGAAAGCGGATTGCGAATATCCGATTGACTGAAAGCAGAAATGTGACAGATTATATTCATAAGTATGTGGCAGAGCGGAATATAAAATTCCCGCCTATGAAAGATCCCCTGCATGTTGGCTATATGAGCTGACAGCAGGGGAGTTTTTGACATATAAGTAAAATTTCTAAAATTTCCAGGTGTCTCCCTCAAAAGAGATAGCTTTCGTGACCAAGCCTTTTGTACGGATATATACATCGATCCAGGCATGCCTGATATCTCCGGAATAGCCTATCTCCTGTTTACAGAGCGATTTTCGCTGCTTTTTATAGAAAACAGTATAGCAGATTATGGAAAAAAAGACAGAAACCTTGCAATGAATGGTAACAGAAAACCCGAGAATGGCGAAAAAATGTCGATAAATATTTCTTGCAATAGAAACAGTAAGGCGTGTATAATTAAAACTAAGCGAAAAACATGCTTCATTCAAAAAAACGTGCAGCCATGTCAGGCTGCATCTGATTCCATTTATAAATTACAATTTATAAGATTTAAGAATAGAGGATTTATTTATGAGAGAAAAATATGAATCATTATCTCTGGCCGTACTGAAAGATCTGGCGAAGGCAAGAGGTATGAAAGGTATTTCCACTTTGAGAAAACCGGCACTGATCGAGAGAATGCTGGAGGAAGACGCGAAAGAGAGTGCAAAGGGGAATCCTGCTGAAGTATTGAAGAACACATCTGAGGATCACACCCCTAAAGAAAGCACCCGGAATACCTTTAATAGCAATACTCAGGAAGAAAAAAGCTCGAAAGAAAATACTCCGGGAGAAAGCACTGTGAAAGAGGGCACATTCCGGGAGAAGAATCACGAGGGAAGCACTGCAGAATACCGCACACGTCAGACATCAGAAGGTGTGCAGGAGAGAAGAGAATACCGTACGGAATATCGTGCAGATAAGAATGAGCAGGAGCACAGAACTGTCCGCAGAGAATATAACAGAGAGGGATATAGCAGAGATAATGGAAACCGCGAAGGCTGCAACAGGGACGGAGTCAGCCGTGAGAATACTCAGTCTGAATCTGTACAGCTGGACAGCGGCGAGAAGGCTGACGGAATCCTTGAGGTACTTCCGGACGGCTACGGTTTTATCCGCTGTGAGAATTATCTTCCGGGAGAGAACGATATCTATGTTTCCCCATCCCAGATCCGCCGTTTTAATCTGAAGACAGGCGATATCATCCAGGGAAATATCCGTATTAAGACTCAGGGTGAGAAGTTCAGTGCACTTCTCTATGTATCTTCCATAAACGGCTTCCATCCAAGCGAGGGCCAGAGAAGATACAATTTTGAGGATATGACGCCGATCTTTCCGAATGAGCGTCTTGTAATGGAACGTGCAGGCGGAACAACGGCCATGCGCATCGTAGACCTTATCAGCCCCATCGGTAAAGGCCAGCGAGGCATGATCGTATCTCCGCCTAAGGCAGGTAAGACAACCCTTCTTAAAGATGTGGCCAAATCCCTTCTCAAGAACAACCGTGACACTCATCTGATCATCCTTCTGATCGATGAGCGCCCAGAGGAGGTTACAGATATCAAAGAAGCGATCCAGGGACCGAATGTGGAAGTGATCTATTCTACTTTTGATGAACTTCCGGAGCATCATAAAAGAGTTTCCGAGATGGTCGTGGAGCGTGCCCGCCGTCTGGTAGAACATAAGCAGGATGTTATCATCCTTCTGGATTCCATCACCAGATTAGCCAGAGCGTATAACCTGATCATCCCGCCAAGCGGCAGAACTTTATCCGGCGGCCTTGATCCGGCAGCACTTCATATGCCGAAGAGATTTTTTGGTGCAGCCCGCAATATGCGTGAGGGCGGAAGCCTGACCATCCTGGCAACTGCTCTTGTAGACACAGGAAGCAAGATGGATGATGTGATCTACGAGGAGTTCAAAGGAACCGGCAACATGGAGCTTGTCCTTGACCGTAAACTCCAGGAAAAACGGGTATTCCCGGCTATCGACATCCAGAAATCCGGTACAAGAAGAGAGGATCTCCTTCTCAGCAAAGAAGAACAGGAAGCTGTCTATATTATGAGGAAAGCCCTCAACGGAATGAAGTCCGATGAGGCAGTAGAGCAGATCCTGAACACCTTTGCCAGAACAAGGACCAATGCAGAACTGGTGCAGACAGTAAGAAAACAGAAATTTTTATAAAGTCCTTGCATTTTGATAAAAGCTGTGTTATACTTAGCAAGCTGTTTAAAATGGAATTCGTCAAATGTATACGAATAATATTAAATTATATAGAGAGGTGAAAATCATGAGAGAAGGAATCCATCCGAACTACTATCAGGCAACTGTAACCTGCAACTGCGGAAACACTTTCGTAACAGGTTCCACTAAAGAGGACATCCATGTTGAGATCTGTTCCAAATGCCATCCGTTCTACACAGGACAGCAGAAGGCTACACAGGCTCGTGGACGTATCGATAAGTTCAATAAGAAATACGGCCTGAATAAGTAATTATTACGAATACAGGAAATGAGAAGGTTGAGGTTGGGAAATCTCAACCTTTCTTTAACTGAAAATATTTTTTATTTTCAGGCTGTGCAGGAGAGAATGAATGAAATCATCGAATATTGGCGGCCAGGCAGTCATGGAAGGCATCATGATGCGCCACAAGGACAAATATTCTATTGCAGTGCGACGTCCGGATCAGGAGATCGAGCTGAAAGTAGAGGATTATAAATGCACCTTTGGGAATCATTCATTTCTGAAGAAGCCCATCATCCGTGGTGTGGTAAGTTTTGTGGATTCTCTTGTGGTTGGAACGAAATGCCTGATGTATTCTGCAGAGATCGCAGGAGATGAGGAAGATGAAGAAGCTGCCAGAAAGAATAAGCAGCTTACTGAAGAGGAGCGTTCCGCGAAAAAGGCCAAAGAAGACAGGCAGTTTAAGTGGCTGCTTTATGTGACAGTAGCTGTTTCCATGGTTGTGTCTGTGGCAGCTTTTATGTTTCTGCCTTACATACTGGCCAGTCTGATCCGCAAGGTAGGCGCGTCAGAGTTTATGGTTACAGTTGTGGAGGCTTTTGTGAAGCTGGCACTGTTTATGGGATATATGTTTCTGATCTCCAGAATGAAGGATATCCAGAGGACATTTATGTATCATGGCGCGGAGCACAAGTGCATCAACTGTGTGGAGCACGGACTTCCGCTGACTGTTGAGAATGTGCTGAAGAGTTCCAGACTTCATAAACGCTGTGGAACAAGCTTTCTGTTCCTGGTTATGCTGGTAAGTATTGTGCTGCATTTCGTGTTTGTACTGGTGCCGGTTTACTGGGTAAGACTGTTCGGAAGACTTCTTATGGTACCGGTAGTTGCGGGAATTTCTTTTGAGATCATCCAGTGGGCAGGAAGAACAGACAGCAGGTTTGCAGATATCATGAGTAAGCCGGGTCTTGCCATGCAGAAATTTACAACCAAAGAGCCGACAGCAGATATGGCAGAAGTAGCCATCAAGGCTGTTGAGGCGGTTTTTGACTGGAGAGCTTATCTGAAAGAGGAATTCGACCTGGATATCCCCTATGAGACAGAGGAGACAGAAAATGCAGAATCTTGAGTCCCTTCTGAAAAAAGGAACGAACATACTAAAAGAAAATGGACTGGAAGAAGCCGGGCTGGATGCCTGGCTCCTTCTGGAATTTAAGACCGGAATAAATCGGGCATACTATTTTGCACATGGAGATGAACCGGTGTCTGATGAGATCGCAGCAGAGTATCTTAAGCTGATCGGCAGGCGTGCAGGCCATATTCCTGTACAGCAGCTGACTCATCAGGCTTTTTTTATGGGATATGAATTTTATGTAAACCAGAATGTACTGATTCCCAGACAGGACACAGAGACACTTGTGGAAGAAGCACTGAAATGTATGAACAGTATGAAAGAACCGGAGATCCTGGATATGTGCACAGGTTCCGGCTGCATTCTTATAAGCCTTCTTCTGGAAAGGGAAGATGCAAAAGGTGCCGGCGCAGATATCTCACCGGAAGCTCTTGCTGTGGCAAAAAAGAATGCAAAGGATCTGGGTGTGGAGAAACGGGCAGAATTTGTGGAAAGTGATACATTTTCAGCACCGTATTTTTACAAAAAAGGTGGAAAAGAGGGCGGAAAATATGATATCCTTATTTCAAATCCGCCTTATATAGCAACAGAAGAAATTGAGACACTGATGGAAGAGGTTCGCCTTCATGACCCGAGAGGGGCACTTGACGGCAGGGAAGACGGGCTTTATTTTTACAGAAATATTACTGCGGAAGCCGGAAAATATCTGCGTCCGGGTGGATGGCTTCTGTATGAGATCGGCTGCACTCAAGGTGCGGCAGTCAGTGGGATGATGAAGACAGCTGGTTTTGAACAGGTTCAGGTAATAAAAGACCTTCCGGGCCTTGACCGTGTAGTGATCGGGCAGAAGCCGCTGTAAGAATAAAAATTGTGATTTACAGGTATCAGAAACAGGAGGAAATACATGTTTGATAAACTGGATGATCTGCTGGTGCGCTTTGAGGAGCTTCTCAATGAGCTTGGAGAACCGGGAGTAACCGATGATCCTGCACATTTTCAGAAGCTGATGAAAGAGCAGAGCGACCTGCAGCCAATCGTAGACGCATATAAAGAATATAAGAAGAATAAAGAGACCATCGAGGACAGTCTTTCCATGCTGGAGAGCGAGAAGGACGAGGAAATGCGTGAGATGCTGAAAGAAGAGCTTTCTGACGCAAAGAAGAGAGTGGAGGAGCTGGAGCATGAACTGAAGATCCTTCTTCTTCCGAAGGACCCTAATGACAGTAAGAACGTTATCGTTGAGATCCGCGGAGGTGCAGGCGGTGATGAGGCAGCACTTTTTGCAGCTGAGATCTACCGTATGTATGTGAAATATGCAGAGTCCCGCCGCTGGAAAACAGAGATGCTCAGTCTCAATGAAAACGGGATCGGCGGTTTCAAGGAAGTTACTTTCATGATCAAAGGTGAGGGTGCATATTCCAGACTGAAGTATGAGAGTGGTGTACATCGTGTACAGCGTGTGCCGGAGACTGAGTCCGGCGGAAGAATCCATACTTCAACCTGTACAGTAGCAATTATGCCTGAGGCAGAGGAAATTGATTTCCATCTGGATCTCAATGAGTGTAAGTTCGATGTATTCCGTGCATCCGGAAACGGCGGTCAGTGTGTCAACACAACAGACTCTGCTGTACGTCTTACTCATATTCCTACAGGAATCGTAATTTCCTGCCAGGATGAGAAATCTCAGCTTAAGAACAAGGACAAGGCACTTCGTGTACTTCGTTCCCGTCTGTATGAGATGGAACTTGCCAAGCAGCATGATGCAGAAGCAGAGGCAAGAAGAAGCCAGATCGGTACAGGCGACCGTTCTGAAAAGATCCGTACCTACAATTTCCCGCAGGGACGTGTGACAGACCACAGAATCAAGTTAACTCTTCACCGTCTGGAAAATATCTTAAACGGTGACCTGGATGAGATTATTGACAGCCTGATCGCAGCGGACCAGGCAGTGAAGCTGACTAAGCTTAATGAACAGGAGTAATTTACTGGTCACGGGGTGAACAGTAACGGTTACAGATAAAGAATTGTATAAATTATAATAATCAGGAGGAAACGTAATATGAAGAAGACAGCACTGGTAATCATGGCGGCAGGAATCGGAAGTCGTTTTGGAAAAGGTATCAAGCAGCTTGCACCGGTAGGACCGAAGGGTGAGATCATTATGGACTATTCCATCCATGATGCACTGGAAGCAGGATTCAACAAAGTGGTATTTATCATCCGTAAAGATATCGAAGATGAGTTCCGCAGAGTCATCGGTGACCGTATTGAGAAGATCACAGAAGTTGCTTATGCATTCCAGGAGATCAATGACCTTCCGGGAGATTTCAGGAAACCGGCAGACCGTACCAAACCATGGGGAACAGGACACGCTGTACTGGCAGCGAAGAAGGTTCTTTCCGAGCCATTTGCTGTAATAAATGCAGATGACTACTATGGAAAAGAAGCATATGTTAAAGTACATGATTATCTTGTACAGGATCATCCGCAGGATGGCCCGATGCATATCTGCATGGCAGGTTTCCGACTTGGAAATACATTAAGTGACAACGGAAGCGTTACAAGAGGTGTGTGCCATATCGAGGACGGCAAGCTTGTTGGCGTAACTGAGACACACAATATCTTTAAGACAGCTGATGGTGCCGAGACAAGAAATGACGATGGTACAGCAGAGACACTGGATACCAGGAGCCTTGTTTCCATGAACATGTGGGGACTGACACCGGAATTCATGGAGATCCTTGAAAAAGGCTTCGTAGAATTCCTTGGCGGAATCAAAGAGGGCGATATCAAGAAAGAGTATCTTCTTCCGGAACTGATCGACCAGCTGATCCACTCCGGTGAGGCAGCCGTAGATGTACTTGAGACAAAAGATGAGTGGTTCGGTGTGACATATCAG
Source organism: Blautia schinkii (assembly GCF_013304825.1). Classification (GTDB taxonomy): domain Bacteria; phylum Bacillota; class Clostridia; order Lachnospirales; family Lachnospiraceae; genus Blautia_A; species Blautia_A schinkii_B. The sequence goes on from NZ_JAAWUO010000001.1 coordinate 75,340, forward strand.
GAAGATAAAGCATCTGTGCAGGCGGCATTTAAGAAACTGACAGATGAGGGCGTTTATCCGGAAGGACTGTATCACTAATAAAGGAGAACATTATGGGCAAATATTTTGGAACAGATGGTTTTCGTGGTGAGGCAAATGTAAAACTTACAGCAGATCACGCATTTCGCGTAGGCCGTTACCTTGGATGGTACTATGGCAGAGATCATAAGGCAAAGATCGTGATCGGCAAAGATACAAGAAGAAGCAGTTATATGTTTGAGTATGCACTGGCAGCAGGACTGACTGCATCCGGTGCAGATGCGTATCTGCTTCATGTAACTACTACACCAAGTGTATCTTATGTAGTACGTACAGAGGATTTTGACTGCGGTATTATGATCTCCGCAAGCCATAATCCGTTTAATGATAACGGAATCAAGGTTCTCAATGAGAATGGTCAGAAAATTTCAGCAGAGATCGAGGAACGCATTGAGGCATATCTTGACGGAGAGATTGAGGAGCTTCCGATGGCAACAGGCGAGGATATCGGCCGTACCGTTGATTTTGCATCCGGAAGAAACCGTTATATCGGACATCTGATTTCTATCCCATGCCATGATTTCAAGAACATCAAGGTTGGTCTGGACTGCTCCAACGGAAGCTCTTCAGCTATTGCCAAGAGTGTTTTTGATGCACTTCGTGCAAAAACTTATGTGATCAACAATGAGCCGGACGGAACCAACATTAACCGTGGCTGCGGCTCCACACATATTGAAGTTCTGAGACAGTATGTGATCGATAAAGGACTGGATATCGGTTTTGCATACGATGGTGATGCAGACAGATGTATCGCAGTAGACCACCGTGGAAATATCATCGACGGCGACAAGATCATGTATGTATGCGGCAAATATCTCAGAGAGAAAGGCCAGCTTAACGGAAATACAGTTGTTACAACTGTTATGTCAAACCTTGGTCTTTATAAATCGCTTGAGCGTGAGGGCATTGATTACGAGCAGACAGCAGTTGGTGACAAATATGTTGCTGAGAATATGATGGAAAATAATTACAGCATCGGTGGCGAGCAGTCCGGACATATTATTTTCAGCCGTTATTCTGCTACAGGTGACGGAATCCTCACTTCCCTGATGATCATGGAGGCCTGCGTGGATAAGAAAGCTACACTTTGTGACCTTGCGAAGGAAATGAAGGTTTATCCGCAGCTTTTGCGCAATGTGCGTGTTTCTGACAAGAAGACAGCACTGGACAATGAGAAGGTGAAAGCTGCCATCGAGGCTACAGCAGAGGCTCTTGGAAATGACGGACGTATCCTGGTGCGTGAGAGTGGTACAGAGCCGCTGATCCGTGTAATGGTAGAAGCAGGAACAGATGAACTCTGCCATAAATATGTAGACAGTGTTGTTGATGTAATGGAAGCCGAAGGGCTTGTTGTAGAATAAGGAATTTCATGAAAAATACAAAGACAGTATTGATTCTCGCGGCCGTGACAGGAGCTCTTCTCCTGGGCGGCTGCGGCAGCGAAAAAACAAAAATATATGAGCAGGCAGGAAAAGATCTTTCCCAGGGCAGCTATAAATATGCACTAGAAGAATACCAGACTTCTATTCAAAACGGGGTAAAACCTGCACAGTCTTACCGCGGTGCAGGTATTGCAAGTCTCCGTCTGGGCAAGTATGATGACGCGATATCCAGCTTTACAGATGCACTGAATTGTGACAAAGTAAGCAAAAGTCTGCGCAAGGATATTCTTTCCTACAGGGCAACAGCAGAGCTGAAATCCGGTAAGTATGAAGACGCAATGGCAGACTGTCAGACTCTTGGAGAAGATTTTGAAATGGATGCCGGCAGTTATTTCCTCACCGGAAAGGTTGCGCTTGCCATGGATTCCTACGAGGAAGCTGCATCTAACTTTAAGCAGGCTTACGGTGAGAATTCTACCTACGATATGGCAATCCAGATCTATGAGGCATATCTTGATAAAGATATGGAAGCAGACGGAACCAGATATCTGGAAGCTGCACTTTCCTCTGAGGCGAAGGATGCCAAGGATCACTGCGACAGAGGCCGTGTCTACTACTATATGGAAGATTACAGTAATGCGAAAAAAGAACTTCTGGAAGCCTCCAAAAAGGATAATACAGAGGCATTACTTCTTCTGGGTATGGTGTATCTGGCACAGGACGATGTGGATAATGCAAAAGCCATGTATACACAGTATATTTCAGCGGCAGGTGATTCAGCAAAAGGTTATAACGGACTTGCACTGTGTGATATCAGGAACGAAGATTATGATTCTGCTCTTGATAATATTACCAAAGGTCTGCCGACAGCTACAACCGATGAGATGCAGAGTCTTTTGTTCAATGAGATCGTAACTTATGAGAAAAAACTCGATTTTGCTACAGCACTGACCAAGGTCAAGGAATATATTGATATGTTCCCGGAAGACTCCGCAGCAAAAAAAGAGCTGGCTTTTCTGAAAACCAGAACATCTTCGGAGGGCTGATATGGAATATTTTGACGAGATACAGGATCGAGTCATCCTGATCGGCGTGCAGGCCAGTATTGGTGATGATATGGAGGAATCCCTGGACGAGCTTGGAGAGCTTGCAGCTACAGCCGGAGCAGCGGTGGCAGGCAGGATCATTCAGAACCGTGAGGCCGTCCATCCGGGAACTTATATCGGCAAAGGTAAGATCGATGAGGTAAAAGGCCTTCTCTATGCGTTAAATGCCAATGGTGTGATCTGTGATGATGAGCTTTCTCCTGCCCAGATGAACAATCTGGAACGTGAGCTGGAATGCAAGGTTATGGACAGAACCTTGCTGATCCTTGATATTTTTGCAAAGCGGGCAGTGACAAGTGAAGGTAAGATCCAGGTCGAACTGGCGCAGCTTCGTTACCGTTCAGCAAGACTGGTAGGACTTCGATCCTCTCTTTCCCGTCTTGGCGGCGGAATTGGAACAAGAGGTCCTGGTGAGAAGAAGCTGGAGACAGACCGACGTCTGATCCGAAACAGGATCTCAGCATTGAAGCAGGAGCTTTCCCAGGTAGAGAAGCACAGAGAGCTGATCCGTTCCAGAAGAGCGGTAGGTAATCTTAAGACAGCTGCCATTGTGGGATATACAAATGCAGGTAAATCCACACTTCTGAATACGCTGACAGGAGCTTCCGTGCTTTCTGAAGACAAGCTATTTGCAACACTTGATCCTACAACGCGGCTTTTGACCCTGGATGACGGGCAGCAGCTGCTTCTTACGGATACTGTAGGATTTATCCGAAAACTTCCACACAATCTGGTAGAGGCTTTTAAGAGTACCCTGGAGGAGGCAAAATACGCGGATTATATCATCCATGTGGTGGACGCGTCCAATCCTCAGGCAGAAATGCAGATGCACATTGTGTATGAGACCCTGAAAGAATTAGGTGCCCTTGGCAAAAAAACGATCACGCTTTTTAACAAGCAGGACAAAGCAGCGGGGGAGAGTCTCCGGGATCTTCGTGCAGATCATACCTTGAAGATTTCTGCAAGAACAGGAGAGGGACTCGGCGAATTTAAGGAACTCCTTTCCAGGATTCTGGCAGAGGGACAGATCTATATGGAGCGGCTTTTTCCGTATTCAGAAGCTGGTCAGATCCAGCTGATCCGTGAGTACGGACAGCTTCTTTTCGAGGAGTATACAGAGGGCGGAATTGCTGTAAAAGCGAGGATTCCCCGTGAAATCTATCCGAAAGTAACATAATGTTGAATAATTAACTTAGTACCATATATAGTACCGTGAACAAAATGGACACTATATATGGTACTTTTTGTGTTGACGCAAAGGTGCCGGTCTGATACAATGAGCCTACAGCGTTTTTGGAAAAACGTCACTGGATGAGGTCTGATCAGTGATCAAAAACACTTTATATATACATGTGTGAGGGAGGCATTTTTTATGTTTCAGGTAGTAAAAAGAGACGGCGAACTGGATGGATTTAAAATGGGAAAGATCACCGCAGCCATTGACAAGGCATTCGATGCGAAGGGCAAGAATTACAGCCCGGATATGATCGATCTTCTGGGGCTTCGTGTTACTGCAGATTTTCAGAATAAGATCGAGAACAATCGAATTTCAGTAGAGGATATCCAGGACAGTGTGGAGAATGTACTGATCCAGGCAGGATATTCCGATGTTGCCAAGGCTTATATCCTGTATCGTAAACAGCGTGAGAAGATCCGCAATATGAAATCTACCATCCTTGATTATAAAGAGATCGTAAACAGCTATGTGAAGGTTGAAGACTGGCGTGTAAAAGAGAACTCAACTGTCACCTATTCCGTAGGAGGACTGATCTTAAGCAATTCCGGTGCAGTAACTGCCAATTACTGGCTGTCTGAGATTTATGATAATGAGATCGCAGAGGCACACAGGAATGCAGATATCCATATCCATGATCTTTCCATGCTTACAGGCTACTGTGCAGGCTGGTCACTGAAACAGCTGATTCGTGAGGGACTTGGCGGGATCGAGGGCAAGATCACTTCCGCACCTGCGAAGCATTTAAGCGTGCTCTGCAACCAGATGGTGAATTTCCTGGGGATCATGCAGAATGAGTGGGCCGGGGCACAGGCATTTTCATCTTTTGATACGTATCTGGCTCCTTTTGTAAAGGCAGACAATCTTTCCTATCCGGAGGTTAAGAAATGTATCGAGGCTTTTGTTTACGGGGTAAATACACCGAGCCGATGGGGAACACAAGCACCGTTCTCAAATATTACACTGGACTGGACAGTTCCGGATGATCTTGCAGAGCTTCCTGCTATTGTAGGCGGCAGGGATATGGATTTCAAGTATAAAGACTGTAAGAGAGAGATGGATATGGTCAATAAGGCATTTATTGAGACCATGATCGAGGGCGATGCCAACGGCCGTGGATTCCAGTATCCAATCCCGACTTATTCCATCACTAAAGAGTTTGACTGGTCTGACACTGAGAACAACAGACTTCTTTTTGAAATGACATCCAAGTACGGTACTCCGTATTTTTCCAACTATATCAACAGCGATATGAAACCAAGCGACATCCGCAGTATGTGCTGCCGTCTCCGCCTGGATCTCCGTGAGCTTCGCAAAAAGAGCGGTGGTTTCTTCGGTTCCGGTGAGAGTACAGGTTCTGTAGGCGTTGTTACCATCAACATGCCGCGTATCGCATATCTGTCAAAAAGTCCTCAGGAGTTTTACCGCCGTTTGGACAGAATGATGGATATTTCCGCAAGATCTCTTCACATTAAGAGAGATGTGATCAGCAAGCTTCTTGATGAGGGATTGTATCCGTATACCAGGAGATATCTTGGAAGCTTTGATAATCATTTTTCCACCATTGGTCTTGTGGGAATGAACGAGGCCGGTCTGAACGCATGCTGGCTTAAGAAGGATATGACAGATCCTGCAACCCAGAAGTTTACAAAGGAAGTCCTGGAGCATATGAGAAACCGTTTGTCTGACTACCAGGAGCAGTATCCGGGAGAACTTTTCAACCTGGAGGCAACACCTGCGGAGTCTACAGCTTACCGTCTTGCAAAGCATGACAGAAAGCGTTATCCGGACATTCTGACAGCAGGAAAAGAGGGCGACACACCGTATTATACAAACAGCTCTCATCTGCCTGTTGACTATACTGCGGATATTTTTGACGCACTGGATATCCAGGATGATCTGCAGACATTGTATACATCAGGAACTGTATTCCACGCATTTCTTGGCGAGAAGCTTCCGGACTGGAAAGCAGCAGCTTCTCTTGTACGTAAGATCGCAGAGAACTATCGCCTGCCGTATTACACCATTTCTCCTACATATTCTGTATGTCAGGAGCATGGTTACATCAGCGGAGAGCACTTTACCTGTCCGAAATGCGGCAAGAAGGCTGAGGTCTACAGCCGTATCACAGGATATTACCGTCCTGTACAGAACTGGAATGACGGTAAGACTCAGGAGTATAAGAACCGTACGCTTTATGATATCACACATTCACAGCTGAAAAAGGTTCATACCAGTGTGATGACCATGAAAGGTGACGAGGTTGAGATCCAGCCGGTTGCATCTCATAAGTATCTGTTTACAACAAGCACCTGCCCGAACTGCCGTATGGCAAAAAAGATGCTGGAAGGTGAAGAGCTGGAGATCATCGACGCAGAGCAGAATCCGGAGCTTGTCAAACAGTATGGGATCCGCCAGGCTCCGACTCTGGTGATCACTGACGGGGCACAGGTTAAGAAGTATGTGAATGCTTCTAATATTCAGAAGTATGTGGATGAAGAACTTGACTGAGGTCTTCATAGGCAACTGCAATTGGGTGCGTTCATAGACGTGAGGTCTTGGATTAGCGTAGAATTGTTTTGTTTCAAATGAAACGGTAAGTTTTCTGATTGTATTGCATACATGAAATGTAGTGGATTGTTAAGATTCGCAAGGCAAAGACTGGGCACATGTCGAGGGATGTGTGTCCGGCTTTTTGTATGTTTTTTTAATTTGTAATTGACATTTTGTGGGTGTATGATATACTGATACTTGAATTTAATGATTGAAAGCGTTACGCTTTAACGCGCAAATATAAAACGTGGTTGCTGTGTGCGGCAGGGGGATACCCGGAGATCATTTTCCTTTTGCGTTCCCTTTTTCCGGGCACGCTGCTGTTAAACATTGAAAAGGCCTGTAAAATGTAACAAAACTCCTCCTTTGGGAAAGAAAAACTATATAGAAATGAGGAATAGATTATGGTAAAACAGAACATCGTTTTTGTAGAAAACACCCCTGGAAGTCTTCAGAAAGTAACTAAGATCCTTGCGGAGAATCAGATCGACATCTACGGCTTTGGCTGCTTTGACGCTCCGGAATTCGCAAACTTCCGTATGGTATGTGATGCACCGGAAAAAGCAGACAAGATCATGGCTGAGAATGGCTACATGACACGTATCACACAGGCGATCCTTGTAGACCTTCAGGACGAGATCGGCGGTCTGGACAAGCTCTTAAGCGTTATGGGCGACAGCAATGTAAACCTTCACTACATTTACACCTTCTTCCACAGGGGCCTGAAAGTCCCGGTAGCGATCATGCACTGTGAAGATCTTCTGGTTGCAGAGAGCGTACTCCGCAACAACGGCTTCAAAGTTCTCAATCGCCTTGTGAATCCGGACGGAGCAGAAGAAGAGAAATAAAAAAGGAAATTCAGGAATGAAGTATCGCATTTTGCTGTGAAGTATTGAAGTTTTGATATGGCAATGCTACAATAAAAGAGCGTGTCAGGAAGCAGAAAAAAGTTTCCAGGCACGCTCTTATTTACGTGTACAACCAGGTTTATGACTACATAGAATTCTGGGTCGGGCCGTAAACGCAGATGATCTCATCTGCCTGGCGGACGTACATACAATGGAGGAAATCGATGAAAAGAGAAAGTTTCAGAAAAGGTATGAAGGATGGCATTCCCATTGCATTGGGATATTTTGCAGTGTCGTTCACCTTTGGCATGATGGCCGTTGCCGGAGGTTTAAGTATCTGGCAGGCAGTTCTTATCTCGCTGACCAACCTGACATCAGCTGGGCAGTTTGCAGGACTGGATATTATTTTTGCAGGGGGTTCCATGTGGGAGATGGCTATGACCCAGTTGGTGATCAACCTCAGGTATTGTCTGATGTCTTTTTCCCTGTCGCAGAAATTCCGGCGTGAGGAATCAGGTATCCTGAAGTACATCGCTGCATTCGGAATCACAGATGAGATCTTCGGGATCAGTGCGGCCCAGGAGGGAAAAGTCAGCGTATTTTATAATTACGGAGCTATGTGTGTAGCGATCCCTGGATGGACTTTGGGAACCCTGGTGGGCGGTATTTCAGGAAGCCTTCTTCCGGATTTTATGCTCAGTGCACTGAGCGTGGCTATTTACGGAATGTTCCTGGCGATCATCATTCCACCATCCAAGAAGAGCAAATCTGTTCTTGGTGTTGTTGTGGCTTCCATGGCAGTCAGCACTATCTTTGCGGTGATTCCTGTGCTGAAGCAGGTATCTTCCGGATTTATGATCATCATTACAACACTGCTGGTTGCAGGTCTGGCAGCTTATTTCTGCCCGGTGGAAGAGAAGGAGGAAGCATCTCATGAGTCATAATGTATATCTCTATATCCTGGTGATGGCAGCAGTCACCTACCTGATCCGTATGCTGCCCCTTGCTCTTGCAAAAAATGAGATCAGAAGCCCGTTTATCAAGTCCTTTCTGTACTATGTACCATACGCCTGTCTGGCAGCAATGACTTTCCCGGCCATCCTCAAAGCCACAGACAGCATCATCTCCGGCGCAGCAGGCTTCTTCGTAGCCCTCATCGCAGCATATAAGGAAAAGAGCCTGATCACAGTGGCACTGCTGGCATGCGCGGCAGTGTTTATTGTGGAGCGGGTGCTGGTATTTATCTGAGAGAACGAAGTTTTAACAAAGAATACTTAAAAATATCTGGATCGGCAATAAGTAATTGTCTCTAAAGTATGGGAGAAAGCATTTGAAGGCTTTCTCCCTTTATCATTTATTCACCAAGAAAACCAAGATCAATTTCTCCGTCGAACACTGTAGTTGCAGGTCCGGTCATGTATACGAGGTTTTCGTCTCTTTCCCAGGAAATGCTTAAGTTACCGCCGAGAAGCTGTACAGTTACCGGTTTTGTGCCGTCCACTTTGTCGTTGAGTATGGAGGAAACAGCTACTGCGCAGGCACCTGTACCGCAGGCCAGTGTCTCACCGGAGCCACGCTCCCAGACACGCATCTTCACAGTATTGCGGTCGATCAGCTGGACAAATTCCGTGTTGACCCTGTCAGGGAAGCATACGTGATTCTCAAAAGAAGGGCCGATTTTTTCCAGATCAAGGCTGTCTACATCATCTACATAAATGATCGCATGAGGATTACCCATGGAAACAGCAGTCATGCGGTATTCTTTTCCATCCACAGTGATAGGCGCATTGATGACCTGTTCAGTCTCAGCAACGACAGGGATCTCTTTTGCAGTAAGGATCGGGGAGCCCATGTTGACTTTTACCATGGAAGCCTTGCCGTCGCGGATGGTGAGATCTACATATTTAATACCGCTTCTTGTGGCAATGCTTAAGGATGTCTTGTCCACAATACCGTGATCGTAGACATATTTGGCAACGCAGCGGATTCCGTTTCCGCACATTGCACCCTGGGAACCATCCAGGTTGTACATATCCATCTCGCAGTCTGCGATCTCGGACGGGCGGATCAGGATCAGACCGTCGGAACCGATGCCAAAGTGGCGGTCGCTGACAAATTTCGCTACAGCTGACGGATCCTTGACAGTCTCCTCAAAACAGTTTACATATACATAATCGTTTCCAATGCCGTGCATTTTCGTGAATTTCATAATAATAACCTCCTTATTCCAGACTATTATACTTGGTTTTTCCGCAGGAGCACAAGCCCTTACTGTAAAAACATTCCGGGAATATTGGCCGGCTGCGGAGTGAACAGTGTTTCAATTTCTTCCTCTGGTATTATAGTATACTGGATAATTGTTATCGAAAAGTGAATTTTACCATGGATTGGAAAGAAAAAATCCTGGATATAGGTTTTCGGTGCTTGCATTTTATTGAAAACATGGTATCATAAAACAAAGCAATATGCATAACATTGCATAATTATGCTGTGCATCGCGAAATGTGCTGCTTTGGCTTTGTAAGAAAGCAGCCCCTTTCGCGATGTACACAAAATTCAGGAGGAAGAAAAAAATGAAGAGAAAATTTATGGCACTTGCACTTGCAGCAGCTATGACAGTATCCATGACATCCGCTGTTTTTGCAGCAGATGAGATTAAAAGTGCAGATGATCTGGAAGGTAAGAAGATCGGTGTTCAGCTTGGAACAACAGGTGATACACTTGCAACAGACATCAAGGATGCAACAGTAGAGAGATACAATAAAGGAAACGATGCAGTTCTTGCTCTGAAACAGGGTAAAGTTGACTGTGTAGTTATCGACAGCGAGCCGGCTAAGAAATTTGTTGAGAAAAACGACGACCTTGATATCATTGAGGATGTTTTTGACAAAGAGGAGTATGCAATCTGTCTTTCCAAAGACAATGAAGATCTGACGAAAGAGTTCAATGAAGCACTGAAGGAGCTGAAGGATGAGGGAACACTGGATTCCATCAGAGATAACTACATCGGTGATGACGCTGGTAAGACACCATATGAGTCTCCGAAGGATGCAGATCATTCCAAGGGAACTCTTACAATGGCAACTAACGCAACATTCCAGCCATACGAATACTATGACGGAGATAATATCGTAGGTATTGATGCTGATATCGCTCAGGCTGTCTGCGATAAACTTGGATATGAGCTGAAGATCGAGGATATGGAGTTTGACGCCATCGTAAATGCGGTTAAATCCGGAAAAGCAGATTTCGGTGCAGCAGGAATGACTGTAACAGAAGACCGTAAGAAGAGCGTTGATTTCACAGATCCATACACAACAGCAGAACAGGTTATCATTGTACAGAAATAAAGAGATTTTTCTGACAGAAAATTATAAGAACTGAATTCAGGTTCCGGATATCCGGGGGCATTTCCGGAGTCTGGAACCTGTAATTTTGGAAAGGGTGGAAATTTTGAGTCTTATTGAACAGTTTCAGTTTAACTTTCTGGACGACAATCGCTGGCAGTTCATTGTATCCGGTCTGAAAAACACCATCATAATCACATTCTTTGCGGTTCTGCTTGGTATTTTCCTTGGATTTGTGATCGCCATTGTCCGTTCCACACATGATAAAACAGGTAAGCTTAAGATCCTCAATGCAATCTGCAGAGTTTACCTGACAGTGATCCGCGGTACACCAACCATGGTACAGCTGCTGATCGTTTACTATGTTATTTTTGCAACTGTAGATCCAGGTAAGATCGTAGTTGCTATTATTGCATTCGGTATGAACTCCGCTGCATACGTAGCTGAGATCGTCCGTTCCGGTATCATGTCCATTGACCAGGGACAGTTTGAGGCAGGCCGAAGCCTGGGCCTTAATTATACACAGACTATGACGAAGATCATTCTTCCGCAGGCAGTCAAAAATATTCTTCCTGCACTTGGAAATGAGCTGATCGTTCTCTTAAAAGAGACATCCATCAGTGGTTACATCGGTCTTACAGATCTGACCCGTGGCGGTGATATTATCCGAAGCCAGACATACAGCGCACTTTTTCCATTGCTGGCAGTAGCAGCGATCTATCTTGTGATCGTTTGCTTCCTTACCTACCTTGTAGGAAAACTTGAGAGGAGGCTGAGAACCAATGAGCGTAAGTAATGAAGTACTTCTTGATGTGCAGGGACTTGAAAAGGCCTATGGCGGTAATCAGGTTCTCAACGGAATTACCACACAGATCCGCAGGGGTGAAGTAGTAGCCATCATCGGACCATCCGGCTGCGGTAAATCCACATTCCTCCGTTCCCTGAATCTTCTGGAGGAGCCTACCGGGGGAAAAATCCTCTTCGAAGGAACAGACATCACAGATCCGAAGGTGGATATCAACCGTCACCGTCAGAAGATCGGAATGGTGTTCCAGCAGTTTAACCTGTTCCCTCACAAGACTGTAAAAGAGAACATTATGCTTGCGCCGGTAACTCTGAAGCTGATGAGCAAAGAAGAGGCAGAGAAAACAGCTCTGGAGCTTCTGAAGCGTGTCGGTCTTCCGGATAAGGCAGATTCCTATCCGGATATGCTTTCCGGCGGTCAGAAGCAGCGTATTGCCATTGCAAGATCCCTGGCTATGAATCCGGATGTGATGCTTTTTGATGAGCCAACATCTGCCCTTGACCCGGAGATGGTCGGTGAGGTTCTGGAACTGATGCAGGAGCTTGCAAAATCCGGCATGACCATGGTAGTGGTAACACATGAGATGGGATTTGCCCGTGAAGTGGCAACAAGAGTTCTTTTTATCGATGAAGGGAAGATCCAGGAGGAGAATTCTCCGAAAGAGTTTTTTGCAAATCCAAAGAACAAACGACTTCGTGAGTTCCTTTCAAAAACATTATAAAAAAATCCAAAAGCCGGTGCTTTTCGTGAACTGTATTGTATGCAGAACGGAAAATATCGGCTTTTTTTGTAGTACAGTATATGGTATAATGATGCTATTATTCGCAGGCAATATTCTGCGGAGTTTTTATGTAGGAGAAGGTCACAGAAACCCCGGGAATCAAGTTTGCTTTGCGAAGAGTGCTGCTGGTCACGGAGTGAACAGCAGCGATTAAAATATGGGATTGTATTTTACAAAATTTGGGCGTAAACAGCAAAAAATATAAAAGGGGGAAATAAAAATATGGTTATTTACGCAGGAAAAGATTATCAGGATGTAAGCAGAAAGGCAGCCAATATTATGTCTGCACAGATTATCATGAAACCGGATGCAGTTCTCGGTCTGGCTACAGGTTCCACGCCTGTAGGCATGTATGCACAGCTGGCAGAATGGTACAGAAAAGGGGATCTGGATTTTTCAAAGGTGACAACTGTGAATCTGGATGAATATAAGGGACTTTCAGGAGACAATGACCAGAGTTACCGCTATTTTATGAACAGGAACCTTTTTGACCATGTAAATATTGACAAGGCAAGAACTTTTGTGCCGGATGGTCTGGAAGAAGACAGTGAGAAGGCGTGCGCACAATACAATGAGGTTATCCGTGAAACCGGTGGTGTGGACATGCAGCTTCTGGGAATCGGGGGAAACGGACATATCGGCTTCAATGAGCCCGGATCGGCTTTTGAGAAAGAAACCCATTGTGTGGATCTGACAGAAAGTACCATCAGGGCGAATGCCAGATTTTTTGACAGCATGGATGAGGTTCCGAAACAGGCATATACCATGGGAATCAAGAACATCATGGCTGCAAAAAAAATTCTTCTCATAGCCACAGGAGCGGGTAAGGCAGAAGCATTGTATAATTCATTGTATGGACCTATTACGCCGAATGTGCCTGCGTCTATCCTGCAGCTGCACCCGGATCTTACTGTTGTGGCAGATGAAGAGGCTTTGGGGATTATCAGAGAAAAAGGACTTTTATAAGCACAGAGCATGAGAGAACTGCGGAGAGGGGAAAAGAAGAACTATGATCATCAGAAACGGAAATGTTTTTCAGGAGGATGGCACTTATCGGAGAATGGATCTCTATGTGGAAAATGGAAGAATCGTTGACTGCGGGACAGAGGTTTCGGAAAAAGAAGAAATTGATGCGGCCGGGTTAAAGGTACTGCCGGGACTTGTTGATATTCACAGCCATGGTGCAGTCGGGCATGATTTTTCAGATGCAGATGCCACTGGTCTGAAAGAAATTCTCAGGTATGAAAAATCCCAGGGTATTACATCTTACTGTCCTACTTCCATGACGCTGCCTATTGATATGCTGATACGGATATTTGCTTCCGCAGATGCAGTGAAACCGGATGCGGATTGTGCTCGAATCGTCGGACTGAACATGGAAGGACCTTTTCTTGATCCGGTAAAAAAAGGTGCACACGTTGAAAAATATATCCGAAAACCGGATATTGATTTTTTCAGGGAGTGCCAGAAAGCATCCGGCGGCAGGATACGTGTTGTTACCGTGGCACCGAATATGGAGGGGGCAGAGACGTTTATCCGGGAGTTGAAGGATGATGTAGTGATCTCCATAGGTCATACAGATGCTGATTATGACTGTGCAGCTTCTGCCATGAAGAGCGGTGCTCATCATGTGACCCATCTTTACAATGCAATGAATGATATGGGACATCGTGCACCGGGGGTAGTCTGTGCGGCTGCTGATGATCCGGAATGTATGGTTGAGATGATCGGCGATGGTATTCATATTGATCCGGCAGTAGTACGTAATACATTTCGTATGTTTGGAGAAGAACGTATAGTACTGATCAGTGATTCCATGATGGCTGCAGGAATGGCAAATGGATTTTATGAGCTTGGCGGACAGAAGGTGACTGTGAAGGACAGGAAGGCAGTGCTGGAGGACGGAACCATTGCCGGCTCTGCTACCAGTCTGTATGAATGTATGAGATGTGTGATCGCAATGGGAGTGCCGGAGCGGGCAGCAGTGTTTGCGGCAACCAGGAATCCAGCCAGAAGTATTGGAATATATGATGAAGTGGGATCTCTTGTACCGGGAAAGAAGGCAGATATTGTGCTTGCAGATGAAAAACTTAATATTGTAAAAGTGATATAGAGTGTCAGAGTGAAGCAGGATTTTTTTAAGAGTGAAAGATGAATGTCCGGTGGAAACCGGAAATAAAAAGGATGGCAGCATTTTCCGTATTATTGTATAACGGAAAATGAATGCCATCCTTTTTGCATGCAGCTGACAGACTGCTGAAAACGAAAATTATCCGTTTTTTTCGTCTTCGGATTTCTGTGCTGCCTTCATTTCGTTGTAGCAGTATTTGATGATTGACTTTCTGGTTATGATTCCGATAAAAGAACCCTGGTCATCTACAACCGGAACAAAATTCTGATTAATAGCGCGGTCCAGAAGATCTTCCATATTGGAGTCTGCGTGCACCGGCTTATAGGTTGCACGGCGTGGAATCGCCATAACAGGAACTCCTTCAGTCTCTTTGATATCATGGATATCAGCGTGGCGCATTCCCCACAGAAGATCGCCCTCTGAGATTGTTCCAAGATATTTACCGTCCATGGTAAGAATCGGGATGCAGGAGTATTTGCGATGCTCCATTTTTTCCAGGGTCTGGCGAAGTGTTTCATCTTCGAAGATGTAGGCAACTTCGCTTTTGGGAATCAGAAAAAACAGAATGTTCACGTTATCACCTCATTTCTCTGAGCTGTTTTACAGAAGCTGAAGTCCGTGTGCCTCAGCAGCATCTGTGATCTCTTTTGGCCAGAGAGATACATGAACTTCACCGATGTGTGCTTTGCGAAGGAAAAACATGCAGATTCGGGACTGGCCGATTCCACCGCCGATGGTGTATGGAAGTTCCCTGTTAAGGATTGCTTTCTGGAAAGGAAGCTCTCTTCTGTCATTGCAGCCTGCTTCTGTGAGCTGACGGTCAAGTGCGTCCTCATCAACACGGATTCCCATGGAGGAAAGCTCCAGGGCAATATCAAGTACAGGATAATATACCAGGATATCGCCGTTCAGTTCCCAGTCATCGTAGTCCGGGGCACGTCCGTCGTGACGCTCTCCGTTTGTGAGAGTTTTGCCGACTTTCATAAGGAATACAGCACCTTTTTCACGGGTGATCCTGTATTCGCGTTCCTTCGGTGTGCAGTCCGGATACATATCAAGAAGTTCCTGGGTTGTGATAAAGAAAATATCTTTCGGAAGGATCTCTTCGATGTAATCGTACTGTACTGCCATGTATTTCTCAGTTTTACGAAGGACGCTGTAGATATTGCGTACAGTTTCCTTAAGGGTTTCTACGGAACGCTCTTCCCTGGAGATGATCTTCTCCCAGTCCCACTGATCTACATAAACAGAGTGGATATTGTCAAGATCTTCATCGCGGCGGATTGCTACCATATCTGTGTAAAGTCCTTCTCCGTGAGAAAAACCGTATTTCTTCAGTGCGTAGCGTTTCCACTTGGCCAGGGAGTGTACGATTTCAGCGTTGCTGCCTTCGATAGCTTTGATATCAAAACTTACAGGACGCTCCACACCATTCAGGTTATCGTTAAGACCGGATTCCGGTGCTACGAAAGTCGGTGCGGATACCCGGAGAAGATTGAGCTTCTGGGAGAGTGTCTGCTGAAAGAAATCTTTTACAGTTTTGATCGCAATCTGTGTATCATGGAGGTTCAGGTCTGCATGATAGGTTGCGGGGATTGTGATTGTATTCATTATCGGTCCTCCTGATGATTTTTTTGCTTGTTTGCTCTGTGTGGTATTATAGCAGAAAATGGGGGGAGTGGCAATAAGGGGAGAGGGAAGTCTGGCTTTGAATTCAGGAAAAATACTGGGTATTAAAGGTCTGGTGTGATATACTGGAAAAAAGAGAATTATTTTAAAATGTCTGTTCTGACAGACCGAATGGAGGTTGTTTATGGCTGAGAAATGTCAGATTTGCGGAGGAAAGGTTATAAATGGAAGGTGTTCATTGTGTGGGATGCCTTATAGAAATGATGAAATACTGTATCACCTTAATGAGCCTAGGGAGGTACATTATAAGCACGCTTCAGCTAAAGTGCGTGATCTGATGCGGCAGTATGAGCAGCCTGGGAGCAAAACAGTGCAGCGTGGTGGAAGAGAAAACCGGAATACGAACGGGAATCGAAATACAGGAAACGTGGACAGGCAGAACAGCAGAAGCGGAAATATCAGCCGGAAATCCGGCGGGAAAGGCTGGATCATATGGCTGATCATCGGTCTGCTTTGTGCAATTCCGGGATTGCTGGATACTATTATTGACTGGATCGGAACAAATTTGTAAGAATATTTCCGCAGTGAGATCAGGCAGTACTAAGAGTCTGTATTTTCTTGTATACAGAAATACCCCCTTTTCTTTTCATGCCAGCTGTGGTATACTCATGCCTAGCACAATATATAGAGAAAAATCAAGATATAGAGAACTATAGTACTATATATAGTATCGGGAGAGATGAGTCATGATATATGTGATTAAGAAAGACGGGACAAGAGAGGAGTTCAATCCTCTGAAGATCGTGGCTGCCGTGAATAAGTCAGCAGAGCGTATACTTTATACTTTTTCAGATGAGGAGAAGGATTTTATCTGCAGATTTGCCCAGGAGCATGCAGATTCCCTTGGAAAAAATGAGATCGAGATCCAGGAGATGCACAATATCGTAGAGGGTGCCCTGGAGCGTGTGAACCCGGCTGTAGCCAAGAGCTATCGCGATTACCGTAATTATAAGCTGGATTTCATTCATATGATGGATGACGTCTATACCAAGAGTCAGGCAATCCGTTACATTGGAGACAAGAGTAATGCCAATACAGACAGTGCACTTGTAGCTACCAAGAGAAGTCTGATCTTTAATGAGCTGAACAAGGAGCTTTACCGTAAATTCTTTATGAACCGCAACGAGCTTCAGGCATGTAAGGATGGCTATATTTATATTCATGATCAGTCAGCACGTCTGGATACCATGAACTGCTGTCTCTTTGATGTAGCTGCTGTTCTGCGCGGTGGTTTTGAGATGGGTAATGTATGGTATAACGAGCCTAAGACTCTGGATACTGCTTTTGATGTTATGGGTGATATTATCCTCAGTACAGCAGCACAGCAGTACGGTGGATTTACAGTGCCGGAGGTAGATAAGATCCTTGCGCCATATGCCAAGAAGAGCTATGATAAATATATTTCCGAATTTATGAAATACTCCGATGAGAGCTGGAAGGGCCGCGAGGAGAAAGCAATAGAGTATGCTCTTGATAAAGTACGAAGAGAGTACGACCAGGGATGGCAGGGAATTGAGTACAAGCTGAATACGGTTGGTTCTTCCAGAGGCGATTATCCGTTTGTTACAGTGACTTTGGGACTGGGGACTGAGCAGTTTGAGAAGATGTGTACTGTTTCTCTCCTGAAAGTCCATCAGGGCGGACAGGGTAAGACAGGTCATAAGAAGCCGGTGCTTTTCCCTAAGATCGTGTTCCTTTATGACAAGGAGATCCATGGCCCTGGAAAATGCTGTGAGGATATTTTTGAGGCTGGTGTGGAGTGTTCCTCCAAGACCATGTATCCGGACTGGCTTTCCATGTCAGGTGCAGGCTACATCTCCAGTATGTACAAGAAATATAAGAAAGTTATCAGCCCCATGGGATGCCGTGCTTTCTTAAGCCCATGGTATGAGCGCGGAGGAATGGAGCCGGCTGATGAGAATGATACACCTGTTTTTGTAGGACGTTTTAACATTGGTGCAGTGAGTCTTCATCTGCCTATGATCCTTGCGAAAGCCAGAGCAGAGAGCAGAGATTTTTACGAGGTTCTGGATTTCTATCTTGAGATGATCCGTAACCTGCATATCCGCACTTATGAATACCTGGGACAGATGCGTGCTTCTACAAATCCGCTTGCATATTGCGAGGGTGGTTTCTATGGCGGACATCTGAAACCAAATGAAAAAATCGGTAAGATCCTGAAGCCAATGACAGCTTCCTTCGGTATTACAGCACTGAATGAGCTGCAGGAGCTTTACAATGGCAAATCTATCGCAGAAGATGGTGAGTTTGCTCTGGAAGTTCTGAGATATATCAATAACAAGGTAAACGAGTATAAGAAAGAGGACGGTTATCTTTATGCGATCTACGGAACTCCGGCAGAGAGTCTTTGCGGCCTGCAGGTAGAGCAGTTCCGTAAGATGTACGGAATTATCGAAGGCGTTTCCGACAGACCGTATGTGAGCAACAGTTTCCATTGTCATGTAACTGAGGATGTGACTCCCATCGAGAAGCAGGATCTTGAGGGACGTTTCTGGGAGCTTTGCAATGGCGGTAAGATTCAGTATGTACGTTATCCGATCGGATATAATAAAGAAGCGATCCGTACTCTGATCCGCAGAGCCATGGATCTGGGATATTATGAGGGAGTAAATCTTTCTCTTGCATACTGTGACGACTGTGGTCACGAGGAGCTTGAGATGGACGTATGCCCTGTATGCGGTTCCAGAAACCTGACTAAGATCGATCGTATGAACGGATATCTTTCCTACAGCCGTGTGCATGGTGATACACGTCTGAATGAGGCGAAGATGGCGGAGATCGCTGAAAGAAAATCTATGTAATATACAGGTCGGTCACAGAGGCGGTTGTGTTTGTGCTTTATTCAATAATAATATAAAAAATCCCATGCGCTGATCAAGGATTTACTCTTGATCCGGGCATGGGATTTTTTTATATTCAGAGATTTATTTAATGATAGTTCCTGTCTTCTCGCAGTAACCATCTTTTGCATGGGCCATATCTGTGATGATGGTACGACGTCCGTTTCCTTTCTCAACGAAGGAAACGCCTGCTTCGATCTTAGGAAGCATGGAACCAGGTGCGAACTGGTTGTCTGCAATATATTTCTTCGCATCATCTGTGGAGATAGTATCCAGATAGGACTCATGATCTGTCTCATGGTCAAGGCTTACTTTCTCAACACTTGTGAGGATCATCAGGGTATCTGCATTCAGCTCCTCGGCAAGAAGTCCGGCTGCCCGGTCTTTCTCGATGATGGCACTGGCACCGTTTAGCTGTGCGCCCTGCTCAAGAACCGGGATTCCGCCGCCGCCTGCTGCGATAACGATCTGCTCAGCCTGGGAAAGAACCTTCACTGTTTCGATTTCAACGATCTTCTGCGGTTTCGGTGCTGCAAGGATTCGTCTGTACTGGCCGTCGCCAACTTTTGTAACAAAGTTACCTTTCTCTTCTTCGGCCTCAGCTTCTTCAGCGTTGAGAACACGACCGATGACCTTCTCAGGTTCAGCAAAAGCCTCATCATATGGATCGATGACAACCTGTGTAAGAACTGTGCTTACCGGCTTGAAAATTCCTCTGGAAATCAGTTCCGTACGAATGGCGTTCTGAAGGTCATAGCCGATGTAACCCTGGCTCATGGCAGAGCAGACAGACATTGGTGCAAATGTATAATCAGGATGCGCCTTGCCGAATTCATTCATTGCGGTGTGGATCATCCCTACCTGCGGACCGTTGCTGTGGGAAATTACCACGCGGGTTCCTTCTTCTACCAGGTCTGCGATCGCTTTTGCTGCGAGACGTGTGGCTGTTTTCTGCTCAGGGAGTGTGGTACCAAGTGCTCGGTGGCCTAATGCAACTACTACGGTTTTTTCGCTCATAGGAAATACCTCATTTCTCTTTAAAATTGAACTGCTGCGGAACAAGCCGCGATCAGGTCGGGACAAAAGATTTTCTGCCCTGACATTATTATATTTATTATAAAAGACCCATGTGGGAAATGCAATACAATTTTAACTGATAAACTGTGAAGCAGCTATTCGGTGTAGAGTTATGTGGCGAATGCGGAGTGTGAATATCAGCCTGACTGCAAACAGGCTGTATGTCAGACTGTAATGTGGGACAAAGGAAAAACCGTCTGATTTCTCAGACGGCTCATTTCCTACTATTTTTTTGAGGGGGGAGATAGAGAGTGGTTTTTCATCTATCCAAGTTCTATTATATAGATGAAATATGTTTAAATTATGTCGGCATTCTAAAAGAAATCGAAAATTTATAAAGAAAGTTTAAACAAACTTTATATTTTTTATATGCAGTTGCACGATATCAGAGAATGTGTTACATTAAAGAGGTCTTATTTCCGCGTTCTGCGGGAAACATTCACGCATCAGTTCGATGCAAAAATTCACTGTATTTAGAAATTAACAGAATCACCGGCGGTTATGCACCGATTTTTCAGGGAGGGATGCCTTTGTCTGTGGAAAAGTAAGCTGTGATATGGAAACTATGTGTAAAAATGATATGAGGATTGTGAAAACTGTATAAATCGGAGCAATCCGCAGATATCATGCTGTGAAACAGAGATGGGAGAATTTCGATGAAAAACAGAATATGGAGACAGATACGAAGAATCGGGATCGCCGCTGCCGCTGCAGGGGCTGTATTAGGTGCAGGATTCCAGCCGGAAACTGTAAAAAGTGCAGATCTGACAGATGTAAATATTTCAATTGGTCAGATTGGAAGCTGGACAGACAGAGAGAATGGAAAAGCAGAACTACAGATTCGGGTGGAACGACTCAGAGGCTGGCTGGAGCAGAGAGAAGCCATGAAAGATATGGAGAGTACTGACAAGGAGCAGGAAGACGAGGAACGTACCGATCAGGATCAGGAAAGGGAGGAAGAATATGAGTACGTGGAGGAGCTGGCATCCGGGGAAACAGTACAGCAGGAGAATGAAGAGCAGGAGGAAACGGGTGCGAGCCCACAGGAGGGAGAAGCGGCCGGCGGAGAAGCTGTAGAAAAAACAGAGTATGCAGAACCATCAGAAGGAGGAATCCCTGCCATAGCCCCGGAAGATACTGCAGTTTCAGAAGAAATTCCAGCTCCGGAGGCGGCGCAGAAGAAACTGACACTTGTCACATACATCTCAGAATATTTTTTTGCGGAAATCTCGGAGCTTCCGGGAGATATATCTGTTACACCAATTACCATAAAGAATCAAAAGGGAAAAAATACAGAGATCATGAAACTGGAATATAAGATAGACACGGAAAATATGCCGGAAGAAGCTCTTTCTCTGCGCATTCCACTGACTTTGCGGGAAGAATACCGTTATCCGGCAGAGGCATCCGGTTACAGCCTTGTTCAGGATGAACCTCTGAAAAAAGACCGAAACGGTGCTGGAACCTTTCTTCTTATGGAAGAAAATGAGGAGACACAGATACTGGCAGAAGGAATTTCACCATCGCTGGATGTGGAAGCTGCTCAGGCAGATATGAATGTGGCGGTGGCCTCCGAAACGAAAGAAATGAAAGCCGGAAAGACTATCCGATACAGGATCGACCTGACTAATACAGGAAAACTGGATCTTACAGATGTTCATCTTACCAGTACGTTTTCCTGTCCGAAGATTATTCAGCGGTGGGAGAACAAGGAGGGTTCAAATTCTGGAAATTTCCGGACAGAAGGGGACAAGGCAGAGATCTTTACATTAAAGGCTGGTGAAAGCAGAGCTCTGTACGTTCTGGCTCCGCTGGAAAATGAGCAGGAGAAACCTCTGGAGCATAAAATAGAAGCAACTGCCACCATAAAAGAAAAACCGGATGCAGCCATTACAAGAACTGTATCGGTTACAGATGAACTACAGGCACTGAAAGCTGATTTTACGGTAAAGAAAACAGCAGATAAAGAAAAAGCGGAACCTGGAGAAATGGTAACTTATCAGATCTGCATTGTCAACACAGGAGAAAAAACACTTCATTCAGTTGTAGGAACCGAGCGTTTTCAGGCAGAAGGAATCCAGGCTCAGTTTGTGGAGCAGGAAGGTATTACATTGAACCGCACAAAAACGAAAGCTCTGATTCCGCAGATCGCTCCGGGAGAAGCAGTTTTCCTCCAGGCAGTTGTAAAGATCCCGGAGAAATCTGTGAATCAGAAGCTTCTGAATCAGGTAACAGTCACAAGCCAGGAAACAGGAGAGCGGGTTGTTGAAGCATCTGCGCAGATCACAGTAGAAGGAGGGGCTGTAACAGCAGCACCAACAGAGCAGCAGGAACAGTCACAACTGGAAAGATATTCAGAAGAACAAAACCATGCAGCAGTTCAGAATGAATCCCAGGCCAGAAGTGTGTCTTCTCATCCAAAGACCGGCGATAATACGAGGACAGAGTTTTTTACCCTGTTGTTACTTGCAGCAGGAATTACCATACTTGGCGGATTCTGGCTTCACAGAAAGTATCGGGATATGCCATGGACAAGCCATTTCCGGGGAAAGAAACGTTGAAAACAGGGGGGAGGTGTGCTATTCTATATGGTATGTATATAAATCAAAAACCAGCATGTCTTCCCGCTTTCCGCTGTCACAGAAACAGGCAGAAAAAGGGGGAAATGGAGGAGAAGAAATGAAACTTTTATCCTTATTGGAACATCTTGAATACAAATGCCTTCAGGGGAATACAGAGCAGGAGGTAACCTCTGTTGTATATGATTCCCGCAAGGTGGAAGAAGGAAGCCTTTTTATCTGCATCAGAGGTGCTGTGGTGGACGGCCATAAATTCGTACCGGATGTAATTGCCAAAGGAGCCAAAACCCTTATCGTGGAGGAACCGGTAGAAGCTCCTGCTGATGTGACTGTGATCCAGGTAGAGGACACACGTTATGCAATGGCATTTATTTCCGCTGCATGGTTCGGACATCCGGCCCGAAAGCTGAAAACCATCGGAATCACCGGAACCAAGGGAAAAACAACCACAACATACATGGTGAAATCCATTCTTGAGAATGCAGGATATAAGGTTGGCCTGATCGGAACTATCGAGGCGATCATCGGTGAGAAACATATTCCGGCAGCTAACACAACACCGGAATCCTACATGGTGCAGAAATATTTTCATGATATGGTAGAAGCAGGCTGCGATGCTGTTGTTATGGAGGTATCTTCACAGGGACTGATGCTTCACAGAACACAGGGATTTATCTTTGATTTCGGTATTTTTACCAATATCGAGCCAGACCATATCGGACCGAATGAGCATAAGGATTTTGATGATTATCTTCACTGTAAATCCATGCTTCTCAAACAATGTAAGGTGGGCATCGTGAACAGAGATGATGAGCATTTTGAGAAGATCATCGAAGGACATACCTGCGAGCTTGAAACATACGGCTTTTCCGAAAAAGCAGATCTTTGCGCTGAGGATGCGAAACTTGTAGGAAGAAAGGGATATCTGGGAATTTCCTACCATGTAAAAGGCCTTCTCGACTTCCCAGTAGAGATCGACATTCCAGGTAAGTTCAGTATCTACAATTCCCTGACAGCTATTGCAATCTGCCGTCATTTCAGGGTATCTGAGGAGAACATCGTCAAAGCTCTCAAGGTAGCCAGGGTCAAAGGGCGTATCGAGATGATCAAGGTATCTGATGAGTTTACTCTGATGATCGATTATGCCCACAATGCAATGGCACTTGAGAGCCTTCTTGGCACATTGAAAGAATATAATCCTCACAGACTGGTATGCCTGTTCGGCTGCGGAGGAAACCGTTCCAAACTCCGTCGTTATGAAATGGGCGAGGTTTCCGGAAGAATGGCAGACCTTACCATCATTACTTCTGATAATCCGAGAGATGAAGAACCGCAGGCTATTATTGACGATATTAAAGTGGGAATGGCCAAGACAGATGGTAAATTTGTGGAGATCCCGGATCGTAAAGAGGCGATCGCCTATGCTATCCATCATGGTGAGCCGGGAGATATCATTGTCCTCGCAGGAAAAGGACACGAAGATTATCAGGAGATCAAGGGCAAAAAATATCCGATGGATGAGCGTGTGCTGATTCAGGAAATTCTGGAAGAAGACAGGAAAGCGTAAACGCATGACCTATGCAGATGTGATCATTGATATTTCTCATGAGAAAGTTGACCGGGATTTTCAGTACCGGATCCCGGATGAACTGGAACAGGAGATAAAGCCGGGCGTTGTTGTCACCGTTCCGTTTGGGAAGGGCAACACGCTTCGGAAAGGTTATGTGATCGGAGTCACAGAAAAAGCCAAATATGATACTTCCAGGATTAAGATGATCCAGAGCGTGTCTACAGATGATGAGACAACAGAATCACGTCTCATCGCCCTGGCTGCCTGGATGAAGGAGACTTATGGTTCAACCATGATCCAGGCTCTTAAAACCGTTCTTCCTGTAAAGGACAAGATACGTGCAAAAGAAAAGCGGCTGATTTTTTTCTGCGGAGAAAGACAGGCTGCGGAAGAGCTACTGGAAGAACTCTCCGGCAGCCGGTTCAGGGCAAGAGAACGTTTCCTCCGGGCGATACTGGAAGCCGGAAGACTGGAATATACTTATGCCTCGAAGGAACTTGGCGCAGGTGCATCGGTTCTTGATTTTTTTGAAAAAAAAGGTATGATCCGCTTAGAGAATCAGGAAATGTACAGGATTCCGAATCAGGCTGATCTTGTAAAAGAAGACTGTGAATTATGTCTGAATGCGGAACAGAATGTGGCAGTTAAGCAGATATTCAGGGAATGGAAGGAACAGGAACCGAGGCCGGTACTTCTTTTCGGAGTTACGGGAAGTGGCAAGACTCAGGTGTACATGCGGCTGATCCAGCAGGTGATACAGGAGGGAAAACAGGCTATTGTCCTGATCCCGGAGATTGCCCTCACCTATCAGACTGTGCGGCGATTTTATGCCATGTTCGGAGATAAGGTGTCAGTCTTAAATTCCAGACTTTCCCAGGGAGAGCGTTACGATCAGTTTAAAAGAGCGAAACGTGGTGAAGTGCAGGTGATGGTAGGGCCAAGATCTGCACTTTTTACACCATTTTCCAATCTGGGACTGATCGTTATTGATGAGGAACATGAGTCTACCTACAAAAGTGAGAATACACCGCGGTACCATGCAAGGGAAACCGCCATCCAGAGGGCCCGGATGGAGCATGCGAATGTGGTGATGGGATCAGCTACACCATCACTTTCTGCTTACAGCCGTGCAGAAAGCGGGGAGTATCTTCTGGTGAAATTGAATGCCCGTTATGAAGAAAGACCTCTTCCGCAGGTATCAATCGTGGATTTGAGGGAAGAATTAAAGAAAGGAAACCGTTCTGTTCTGAGTATGGAACTGAAAGCTTCTTTAAGTGAAACTCTCCGAAAGAAAGAGCAGGCCATGCTTTTTCTCAACAGAAGAGGGTATGCGGGATTTGTTTCCTGCCGTGCCTGCGGCCATGTGATGAAATGTCCGCATTGTGATGTGTCTTTAAGTGAGCATAATGGCCGCCGCCTGATCTGCCATTACTGCGGCTATGAGACGGTGAAGCCACAGGTCTGTCCTTCCTGCGGATCCCCTCACATCGGAGGATTTAAGGCAGGAACTCAGCAGATCGAGAAGGTTCTTGAGAAGGATTTTCCGGAGGCAAGAGTCCTTCGGATGGATTTTGATACCACAAGGACAAAGGACAGCTATGAGAAGATCCTGGCAGCTTTTTCCAGGCATGAAGCAGATATTCTGGTGGGAACCCAGATGATCGTCAAGGGTCATGATTTTCCGGATGTGACGCTGGTTGGTGTGATCGCAGCGGATCTTTCCCTGAATATGGATGATTATCACTGCGGAGAGCGGACATTTCAGCTTCTTACCCAGGCCGTAGGGCGTGCAGGCCGCGGAGTGAAGCCAGGGCATGCGGTGATACAGACTTATCAGCCTGAACACTACAGTATCAGGGCAGCAGCTACCCAGGATTACGCTGAATTTTATAAAGAAGAAATGGGCTACCGGTTGCTTATGGATTATCCGCCCGCAGCACATATAATGACGATTTTTGGCGCCTGCCAGGATGAAGAACTTCTGAAAAAAGCCATGTATTATATAGAAGCTTTTATCTGCAGGGTAAGTCCGAAAGAGGAACTTCACATGATCGGTCCTGCAGCAGCATCTGTGGGAAAAGTGAAGGATGTATACCGCCAGGTGCTCCATCTGAAAAACGTGGACATGGCTTTTCTCACGGCAGTAAGAGAGAAGCTTGAGCAGTATATAGAGATAAATTCCGGTTTCCGGAAAATATACATACAATTTGATATGAGCTGATAAGGCAGGACAGCCGGCAGAAGCTTATCATCTGAAATGAAAAGGAGAAGAAAAAATGGCACTTAGAACAATCAGAGTAGAGGGAGATCCTGTACTGACCAAAAAATCCCGTCCTGTAGAGGAAATGACACCAAAGATCAGTGAGCTGATCACAGACATGCTGGATACCATGTATGATGCAATGGGTGTAGGTCTGGCAGCACCGCAGGTAGGAATCCTGAAACGTATCGTTGTGATCGATGTGGGAGAAGGCCCGATCGTTCTTATCAATCCGGAGATCCTAGAGACAAGTGGTGAGCAGACAGGTGATGAGGGATGCTTAAGTGTTCCGGGAATGGCAGGACAGGTAACGCGTCCGAACTATGTGAAAGTAAAAGCACTTGACGTAAACATGGAAGAAGTGATCTACGAAGGCGAGGAGCTTCTTGCCAGAGCATTCTGCCATGAGATTGACCATCTCGATGGGAAAATGTACACAGAACTTGTAGAGGGAGAACTTCACAAGGTAACTTACGACTACGACGAAGAAGACTAAAGGCGGGATAATATGAAAATTGTTTATATGGGAACTCCGGACTTTGCAGTTGCACCTCTTGCTGCACTGGTAAAGAACGGATATGAGGTTGAGGCTGTGATCACACAGCCGGATAAGCCTAAGGGCAGAGGCAAAACCATGATGTTTACCCCTGTAAAAGAAGAAGCACTGAAACATGACATTCCGGTCCTGCAGCCTGTGAAGGTGCGTGATCCGGAATTTGTGGAAAAACTTGCAAAAATTGCACCGGATATCATTATTGTAGCAGCTTTTGGACAGATCATACCGAAGAGTATTCTGGAGATGCCGAAATTCGGATGTATCAATATCCACGCATCCTTACTTCCGAAATACCGCGGAGCAGCACCGATCCAGCAGGCAGTTATTGACGGGGAAAAAGAATCCGGCGTTACCCTCATGCAGATGGGAACCGGCCTGGATACCGGAGATATGATCTCCAGGATCGTGGTGCCGCTTGCGAAAGATGAGACAGGTGGAAGTCTTTTTGACAAGCTGGCAGAGGCAGGAGCAGAGCTTCTGATTCAGACGCTGCCGACTATTTTTGACGGAACAGCTGTATATGAGAAACAGCCGGAGGAGAGTCCGACACCATATGCAGCTATGATCTCAAAGAAAATGGGACTTCTGGATTTTTCAAAAAGTGCTCGGGAACTGGAACGTCTTGTGCGTGGTTTAAATCCATGGCCAAGTGCATTTACCTTTATCAATGGAAAAACTCTTAAAGTATGGAGGAGTTCCGTTGAGCAGGCAGAGGTTAAAGAGATACCGGGTACCGTTGTGAGCACAGATAAAGATGGTATCCACGTAGCCTGCGGACAGGATGTACTGGTACTTCACGAAGTACAGCTGGAAGGCAAGAAACGTATGGAAGCAGATGCTTTTCTGCGCGGATGTCAGTTGAAACCAGGAGACATGTTTTCAGATTCCAGGGAGTGATGAATAATGTACGGATATGGTTATTATGGATATGGGATGGACCCTACAGTGCTCCTGCTTGTAATCGGAATGATTCTTTCCCTTGCCGCATCTGCAAAACTTAAGAGTACTTTTGCAGTATATAAGAAAGTGAGGAATCATTCCGGGATTACCGGTGCGGAGGCAGCACAGCGGATTCTCCGGGCAGCAGGGATCACAGA
The DNA here is from genome assembly GCF_013304825.1 of Blautia schinkii. GTDB lineage: Bacteria > Bacillota > Clostridia > Lachnospirales > Lachnospiraceae > Blautia_A > Blautia_A schinkii_B. The sequence goes on from NZ_JAAWUO010000001.1 coordinate 103,294, forward strand.
TGTACAGGTTGTTCCGATAAGAGGAAGCCTGACAGACCATTATGATCCACGGACGAAAACAGTTTCGCTTTCTGAGGATATTTATGGAAGAAACTCTCTGGCAGCAGTTGGCGTGGCAGCACATGAGTGCGGACATGCGATCCAGGATGCAACCAATTATGCACCTTTGAATATCCGTTCTGCGATCGTGCCGGCTGCGAATATCGGCTCACAGCTTTCCTGGCCGCTGTTTATCGCCGGACTGATCTTTTCCATTCATCCGCTGGTTACGCTTGGAATTGCATTGTTTTCACTTGCAGTACTTTTCCAGCTGGTAACTCTTCCGGTTGAGATCAATGCCTCCTCCAGAGCACTTACAATGCTGGAGACTACCGGTATTTTAGGCACTGACGAGAAAAAAGGAGCAAGAAAGGTGCTGACAGCAGCTGCACTTACATATGTGGCAGCTCTTGCATCATCCATTCTTCAGCTTCTGAGACTGATTATCCTTGCAGGAGGTAGAGACCGTGATTAGCAGCGGAGTGAATACAAGAGAACTGATCCTTGAGATCCTGTTACAAATCGAGGAGGAAGGAGAGCACAGCCACATCGCGATCCGCAATGCTCTTTCCAAATACCAGTTTCTTCCGAAACAGGAGAGAAGCTTTATTACGAGAGTGTGTGAGGGAACTCTGGAATATCGGATTTATATTGATTATGTGATCGATTCTTTTTCCAAGGTTTCCGTAAATAAAATGAAACCGCAGATCAGGGAGATCCTCCGAAGCGGTGTTTATCAGCTGAAATTTATGGACAGTGTTCCGGACAGTGCAGTGTGCAATGAGGCTGTGAAGCTTGCCCAGCGGAAAGGCTTCTACAACCTGAAGCCTTTTGTAAATGGTGTTCTCCGCACGATCGCCAGGGAGTTAAAGAATCTGGAGCTTCCTTCCAGAGAAGAGAATGAGGTACGGTATCTTTCCGTGAAATATTCCATGCCGGAATATCTGGTGAATAAATGGATTGATGCCTATGGAGTGAAGACCACGGAAAAGATCCTGGAAGATTTTCTTACAGAGAGACCGCTTACAGTGCGGTGCCGTACGCACAGGGCATCAAAAAAAGCCATTGTTACAAGTCTCAGATCACAGGGAGTTACTGTGGAGCAGGCTCCATATCTGCCATATGCACTGAAGATTTCAGATTACAATCATATTCTGACGCTGGATGTTTTTCTCCAGGGACAGATACTGGTGCAGGATGTAAGTTCCATGATGGTGGCAGAGGCTGCCAGTCCGAAAAAAGGTGACTACATTATCGATATGTGCGCAGCACCTGGCGGAAAGAGTATCCATGTGGCAGATAAGATGGGCGATTATGGTAATGTGGATGCCAGGGATGTAAGCCAGTACAAGGCTGATCTTATTGAGGAAAATATCCAGAGAACAGGTGTGATCAATGTGGAAGCAAAAGTGCAGGATGCTACCATTTATGATCCGGATTCTGAAGAGAAGGCAGATATTGTGATCGCAGATGTCCCATGCTCGGGATACGGCGTAATCGGAAAGAAGCCTGAGATCAAATACAGGGCAACTCCGCAGAAACAGGAAGAGATTGTTATGCTTCAGAGAAAGATTCTGGACAAGGCTGCGAAGTATGTGAAGCCGGATGGAACACTGATTTTTAGCACATGTACCATCGCAAGAGAAGAGAACGAAGAAAACGTATTATGGTTTCTGAAGAATTACCCGTACAGGCTGGAAAGCCTGGATCCGTATCTTCCGGAGGAGCTTCACTGCAAGTCAACCAAACTTGGTTATCTGCAGCTCCTTCCGGGAATACATAAGACGGATGGATTCTTCATTGCCAGATTCAGAAGGAAATAACACAAAATGACAGATATAAAATCCATGACACTGGAGGAACTGAAAAATCTGATGACTGAGATCGGTGAGAAGCCTTTCCGGGCAAAACAGATCTACGCATGGCTGCACCAGCAGCTTGTTACCTCCTGGGATGAAATGACGAATCTTTCCAAAAGCCTTCGGGAAAAGCTTTCGGTTTATCCGATCACAGCTCTGATCCAGGCTGATGTAAGGATATCGAAAATTGACGAAACAAGAAAGTATCTGTTTCAGCTGGAAGATGGAAATGTGATCGAGAGTGTTCTTATGAGATATCATCATGGAAATTCGGTGTGCATTTCCTCACAGGTTGGCTGCCGTATGGGCTGCCGGTTCTGTGCCTCCACCATCGGAGGGCTTACCAGATGCCTGAAACCGTCTGAGATGTTGGATCAGATTTACAGGATACAGGCAGATACCGGTGAGCGCGTTGCCAATGTAGTTGTGATGGGAACCGGTGAGCCGATGGATAATTATGATAATCTGATCCGTTTCATAAAGATCCTGACAGATGAGAACGGGCTTGGCATCAGCCAGCGTAATATAACGGTTTCTACCTGTGGCATCGTACCTAAGATGTATGATCTTGCAGAGGAGAAACTTCAGATCACACTGGCACTTTCTCTTCATGCACCAAATGATGAGAAACGCCGGGAACTGATGCCTATAGCGAATAAATACTCCATGGATGAGGTCTTAGATGCCTGCCGGAATTACTTTGACAAGACAGGACGACGTATTACATTTGAGTACAGTCTTGTGGCCGGGGTAAATGACGGCGAGGCAGATGCAAAACAGCTTGCAGGACGCATCCGGGGGATCAACTGCCATGTAAATCTGATTCCTGTAAATCCTATTAAGGAACGGTCCTATGTCCGTTCTACTCGACAGGCTGTTGAGAATTTTAAAATAAAACTTGAAAAATACGGAATTAATGTTACTATTAGAAGGGAAATGGGCAGCGACATTGACGGTGCCTGTGGACAGCTAAGAAAAAGTTACATGGAAAAAACAGAAAGCGAGAAGTGACATGAGGATATACTCAGCTACTGATGTAGGGCAGAAGCGGAAGATGAATCAGGACTACGTATTTGTGTCCGAAGGTCCGGTAGGAAATCTGCCTAACCTTTTCACAGTCGCAGACGGAATGGGAGGCCATAACGCCGGTGACTATGCATCCTCACATGCAGTACGGATCCTTGTGGATGAAATCCGTGAAGACGCGGATTACAATCCGGTGAAGGTCATTCGTCATGCCATTGAAGCTGCCAATACGGAGATCAGAAACCGTGCGCAGGAAGATGCAAATCTCCGGGGCATGGGAACCACTATGGTGGTAGCGACTATTGTAGATCAGTATGCCTATATTGCCAATGTTGGCGACAGCCGCTTGTATGTGATCAGTGATGAAATCCGACAGATTACCAAAGATCATTCTCTGGTTCAGGAGATGGTCAGAATGGGTGAGATCAGTGAGGAGGAAGCACGTAATCATCCGGATAAGAATATTATTACAAGGGCACTTGGCGCAGAGAAAACGGTGGATGTTGATTTCTTTGATCTGAAGCTTGAGAAAGACTGTACGATCCTGATGTGTTCGGATGGTCTGAGCAATATGGTGGAAGATTCCAAAATTCAGGAGATCATATCCGATCCGGAAGCAGATATTGATCAGAAGGGCAATGCGCTCCTTCGGGAAGCAAATCAGAATGGTGGTAAGGATAATATTGCAATCGTACTGGTAGAACCATTCACGAATGAGGTGAAAACATGTTGAAGACGGGAATGATCATAGCCGAACGCTATGAGATTGTAGGAAAAATCGGAACTGGCGGAATGGCAGATGTCTATAAGGCTATGGATCATAAGCTCAACCGCTTTGTGGCAGTGAAAGTCCTGAAACCGGAGTTTCGGGAAGATACCACATTTATCAGGAAATTCAGAAGTGAGGCTCAGGCAGCAGCCGGGCTGACACATCCGAATATTGTCAATGTTTTTGATGTAGGTGATGATGGTGGTGTTTATTACATTGTAATGGAACTGATCGAGGGAATCACCCTGAAGGAGTATATCTCCAAGAAAGGCAAGCTTTCTATTAAAGAAGCAACAAGTATTGCCATTCAGGTGTCAATGGGACTGGAAGCAGCACACAGCCACGGGATCGTTCACAGAGATGTGAAGCCTCAGAACATTATCATTTCAACAGATGGTAAGGTAAAGGTCACGGATTTCGGAATCGCAAGAGCTGCTTCCTCCAATACGATCAGCTCCAATGTTATGGGATCTGTTCATTACAGTTCACCTGAGCAGGTAAGAGGCGGATACAGCGATGAGAAGAGTGACATCTATTCTCTTGGAATCACTTTGTATGAGATGGTTACAGGAAGAGTTCCTTTTGACGGGGATACAACAGTTGCTATTGCCATCAAGCATCTGCAGGAAGAAATGGTTCCGCCAAGTGTTTACACACCGGATCTTCCGTACAGCCTGGAGCAGATCATCCTGAAATGTACACAGAAGAGTGTTGACCGCAGATACAGCCGGATGGAAGATGTGATCGCAGATCTGAAACATTCACTGATCGATCCGCAGGGAGATTTTGTAAAGCTTGCTACTGTGGACAATGATGCCAAGACAGTTGTGATCTCAGAGGAAGAGCTTGGTGAGATCAAGAACACACCGAAGCAGAGTCTCAAGCAGGAGATCGAAGCTCTTGAGAAAGAGCAATACGATGATAACGATTACGATGATGCAGAGGATGATTATCAGCCGAAATCCAGTCATAAATCCGAAAAGAAAAAGAAACACGGTTCCGGAAGAGCACTGACGATTGCAGCTCTCATCGGAGGAGCAGTGCTTCTGATCGTTCTGGTGGTCGTACTTGGACGTGCAGCTGGTCTTTTCGGAACTGGCGGTAAGACAAATGATACGCAGAAAGAACAGACAGAAGATACTTCCGGCACAACAATGGCAATAGTTCCGAATCTTGTAGGAAAGACTGAGGAAGAGGCTAAGACTCTTGCAAATGACGCACATCTTGGCGTACAGATGGCCGGGGAGGAAGCGTCCGATCAGGAGAAAGGCAAGATCTCACGTCAGGAGACAGCTGCAGGAACACAGGTTGCAGAGAATACAACTGTGAAATACTGGGTAAGTACAGGAACAGCACAGGTTACAATTCCGGATCTGGACGGACGCACAGGTATTGATGCGCAGCAGACACTGGAAGATCTTGGTCTTCAGGTAACTGTTCAGAAAGAATACAGCGATACAGATGATAATGGATATGCACTTGTAGATCCTGGATATGTATATAATGTTGAGCCGGCAGCAGGTACTTCTGTACAGGGCGGTTCTTCTGTAACACTGACAGTCAGCAGAGGTGTTGATTATGGTGATAATGCGGAAGTTCCAAGTGTTGTTGGAATGACCAAGGATGATGCACTTACCACTTTAGGTAAATTTATTGATATTCAGATCACAGAGCAGCAGAGTACAGAAGCAGCAGGTACTGTTATTGCACAGGATCCGGAAGCTTATACAGCAGCAGATCCGGATCAGCCGGTCTATATTACGATCAGCTCCGGAGATAAGGCACCGGCAGCAGACAGTACAGCATCTGCAGACAGTGCATCCGCAGCAGACAGTACAGCATCTTCAGAGAGTACAGCATCAGATAGTACTGCTGCTACAGACAGTACAGTATCCGCAGACAGCACAACAAGCACTGCAGATAATGCTAATACCGGCTGGAAATGTACACAGACTCTGGATACTCCGTCTGGATATAACGGAGGAGCAATCCGTCTGGAACTGATCCAGGATGTAAATGGAGAGCCGAAAGCGTCTACTATCATTAACGGTCAGAATGTAAGCTTCCCGTACCAGCTGGATATTTCCGGTGCTGAGGGTGTGACAAGCGGTACCATTTATCTCTATGAGCAGGTAAACGGAGATTATCAGCAGCTTGGAACCTACACAGTCACTTTCAAGAAAGCTGAGTGATATGCAGGGTAAAATTATAAAAGGTATTGCCGGATTCTACTATGTATATGCAGAAGACGGCAATACATATGAATGCAGAGCCAAGGGTATTTTCCGCAAGGATAAGTTCAAGCCCCTGGTCGGTGACAACGTGGACATTACAGTTCTGGATGAAAAAGAGCTGGAAGGCAGCGTGACAGAGATCCATAAACGTAAGAATTCCCTGATCCGTCCGGCAGTAGCTAATGTGGATCAGGCACTGGTGATCTTTGCCATGGATAACCCGAAGCCCAATTTCATGCTCCTTGACCGCTTTCTCATTATGATGGAGAGGGAGGATGTTCCGGCCGTCATCTGTTTTAATAAAAAAGATCTGGCAACAGCGGAAGACCTGGAATTTCTCTGTGAGACATACCAGAGCTGCGGTTATCAGGTGATCATGTCAAGTGCGCTGAAAGGCGAAGGTCTCGGCGAGATCGAAGAGGTGCTGAAAGGCAAAACTACGGTAGTAGCAGGGCCTTCCGGCGTTGGTAAATCTTCTCTTACCAATTCCCTTCAGGAAGAAGTGGAGATGGAGACCGGCGAGATCAGCCGTAAGCTGAAGAGGGGTAAGCACACCACCCGCCATGCACAGATCATACCGGTGGCACAGGACACATTTCTTGTGGATACACCGGGATTTTCCTCCCTGTATATTGAGAACATGGAGGAACAGGAACTGAAGGATTATTTCCCGGAGTTCCGGAGATATGAAGACCAGTGCCGTTTCCAGGGCTGTCGTCATATACACGAACCGGGCTGTGCCGTGAAGGAAGCCCTTGAGAACAATAAGATCAGCAGACTCCGGTATGAAGATTATCTGGAGCTGCACCAGGAATTAAAAGAGAAAAGGAGATACTGAGTCATGGAATACCGATTGTGCCCGTCGATTTTATCAGCAGATTTTAACCGACTGGGAGAACAGATTAAAATTCTGGAAAAAGAAGGCGTGGAATATCTGCATATTGATGTTATGGATGGAGATTTTGTTCCGAGCATATCCTTTGGAATGCCGGTGATCAAATCAATCCGAAAAGAATCCAACATGTTTTTCGACGTACATTTGATGGTAACAGAACCGGAGAGATATATACGTGATTTTGTAGAGTGTGGAGCAGATTCCATTACAGTTCATGCAGAGGCCTGTGAGGATCTGGAACGTACACTGGAGCAGATCAGGGCAGCAGGAGTAAAAGCGGCAGTTTCCATTAAGCCATCCACACCGGTAAATGACATCAGCCATCTTCTCGAAGATGTGGATATGGTGCTTGTGATGACTGTTCAGCCGGGATTCGGTGGACAGAAATACATGGACGAGTGCACTGAAAAGATCCAGGAGCTTCGTGAGCTTATTGACGAGGAAGATCTGGACGTTGATATCCAGGTGGACGGTGGTATCAATGATGATACACTTGAAACGGTTATGCGTGCCGGCGCCAACTTTATGGTTGCAGGCTCCTGGGTATTTAAGGGAGATGTGGCAGCCAATGTAAGACATATCACAGACAGGATTCACAATATCAAAGAAAAGCTGGACTGAAAATGATTGATACGATAGTAATGAGCGGGGGCAATATCCAGGATGGTTTTGCCCTCGGTTTTTTGAAAAAAAGAATTGAAGAGGGTAAAAGAGAGAGCCTGAAGCTGGTAGCGGCAGACAAAGGCCTGGAGTGGTTTATGAGAAATCCGGAGATCACACCAGATCTTGCAGTGGGAGATTTTGACAGTCTTTCCGAAGAAGGGGAAGCCTATATGAGAAGCCTTTCAGATCTTGAGATCATCAGGCTTTGCCCGGAGAAAGATGATTCCGATACTCAGTCAGCAGTCAATCACATCATAGAAAAAGGGGCCAGGGATATACTGATCTTCGGTGCGACCGGGACAAGACTGGATCATGTTCTGGCCAATCTGGGATTGCTTTCCATGGGAAAAGATAAAGGTGTGCATATTTCCATTGCGGATCAGTGGAATTACATAACTCTGGCTGAAAGCGGAACTGTGCTGAAACGGGATTCCCAGTTTGGAAAATATGTTTCGTTTTTTACTGTTGGCGGTGATGTGGACGGACTGACCTTGAAGGGATTTAAATATCCGTTGAATAAATATCGTCTTACAGTTGCGGACAGCGGCCTCACAGTCAGCAATGAAATCGCAGAAGAGACGGCAGAAATCACGTATGACAGCGGTCAGCTGCTTATGATCATGTCAAGAGATTAGTGTACGGTTACGGATCACCGGCAGTGTTCTGTGAGCTGCTTTGGCTGGCGAAGCCGGCAGAAATAAATCTGAAAGTACGGTGGGTTGCGTATTCTACCTGTGTATGGTAAGATGAGAAAGGCAAAAATACTGAAAGTAGCAGATACCCTCAAAGAAGCATAATGGCTCTGCAAATGACCCGTCTGATATCAGGAGGTATCTGAAATTACCGTAAAATCTATATATTTAAAGGAGAAATACAGAGAAATGAAATTAGGAATTGTAGGACTTCCTAACGTAGGAAAAAGTACATTATTTAATTCACTGACAAAGGCCGGAGCAGAATCAGCAAACTATCCGTTCTGTACCATCGACCCAAACGTAGGTGTTGTAACAGTGCCGGATGAGAGACTGAACCTTCTTGGCGATTTCTATAAATCCAAGAAAGTGACACCTGCAGTTATCGAGTTCGTTGATATCGCAGGACTTGTAAAAGGCGCATCCAAGGGTGAAGGACTTGGAAACCAGTTCCTTGCAAACATCCGTGAGGTAGATGCTATCGTTCATGTTGTAAGATGCTTCGAAGATTCCAATGTTGTCCATGTAGACGGAAATATTGATCCGATTCGCGATATTGAAACGATCAACCTGGAGCTTGTTTTCTCAGATCTTGAGATTCTGGAGAGAAGAATTGCCAAGGTTACAAAGACAGCACGGATGGATAAGGAAGCAGCCAAAGAGCTTACATTCCTTGAGAGAGTAAAAGCACACCTTGAGGAGGGCAATCTTGCCATCACTCTTGAGACAGAGAACGAGGATGAGGATGCATGGCTTGCAACATACAACCTTCTTACTGCAAAACCTGTGATCTATGCTGCAAATGTTGCAGAGGATGATATTGCAGATGACGGCGGGAACAACAGTCATGTTCAGGCTGTACGCGAATATGCAGCCGGACAGAACAGTGAGGTATTTGTAATCTGTGCTCAGATCGAGGAAGAGATCTCTGAGCTTGATGAAGATGAGAGAAAGATGTTCCTTGAGGATCTTGGACTTACAGAGTCCGGCCTTGAGAAACTTGTACGCGCAAGCTATCATCTTCTTGGACTTATGAGTTTCCTGACAGCAGGTGAGGACGAGACAAGAGCATGGACCATCAAGATCGGAACAAAGGCACCGCAGGCAGCCGGTAAGATCCATACAGACTTTGAGCGTGGATTTATTAAAGCTGAGGTCGTGAATTATCAGGATCTTCTGGATTGCGGTTCTTACGCAGGAGCCAGGGAGAAAGGTCTTGTCCGCATGGAAGGAAAAGACTATGTTGTTCAGGATGGAGATGTGATCTTGTTCCGTTTCAACGTATAATAAACAGGTGATTTTATGGATATGTCAATTCGGTTTCCAGGACTGAATCTGGTTTTGGACTATGTGCCGAGATCTTTTGAAATTTTTGGATTTGAGATAACGATTTACGGGATTTTGATCGCGGCAGGAATGCTCCTGGGTATCTTTTTTGCAGTGCTAGAAGCCCGAAGGAACCATGAAGATGCAGACGCATGCCTGGATCTGGCGATTGTAACGCTGATTACCGGTGTGATCGGAGCGCGGCTTTTTTACGTGGCTTTCTCATGGAGCCTTTATAAGAATGATCCGGGTCAGATCCTGAATGTCCGTTCCGGAGGAATGATGTTCTACGGGGCACTTTTGGGCGGCGTGATCGGTGGAGTACTGTATTGCCACATCCGCCGGAAATCTTTCTGGCAGATGGCAGATATTGCATGTATGGGAGTTCTCATCGGACAGATAATAGGAAAGTGGGGATGTTTCTTTAACAGGGAATCTTTTGGAGAATACGCTGATAATGTCCTTTCCATGCAGCTTCCGCTGACTGCGGTAAGAGCTGGTGAGGTGACAACGAAGATGCGTGAGAATCTGGAAACTGTGGGTGGTTCAGCCTGCGTTCTGGTTCAGCCGATGTTCCTTTATGAGAGCCTCTGGTGCCTGTTGCTGCTTCTGATTCTTATGATGCACCTTAGAAAAAAAGTATTTCAGGGAGAGATTTTTCTGAGATATCTGGCCGGCTATGGACTGGGAAGATTTGTGGTTCAGTGGTTCCGCACAGACAAAATATTTTTTCCGGGAACAGAAATTGATGTTTCACTGGTCATTTCAGGCATACTCTTCGTTGTATGTACAGTGATCGTTACAGTAAGATGTATTATGACAAGGAAACGTGCTGCAGCCAGGATGCGCAGAATGGAGAAAGACTATCAGGCGGAACGGGAAGCAGCAGAGAAGAGAGAAAACACAGCAGAACCTGTAAAAACAGAGACTGTACAGGGAGAGAAGAATGAACCAGAACAAGATACCGCGGGAAACGAGAGAATCCCGAAGAGCAGCACTGCTTCAGCAGCTGCAGAAGGAACGCAGCAAGATGGACAGCCAGATCATGAGCAGGAGCGACCTGCTGAAGAATCTGGAGATCAGTCAGAGAGTTGACCGTATTCTTGAGCTGTATTACGAAAGCTGAGATAAATTAAAATCCGGCAGGAAATTCATGAGTTATTTAACTCAATAGAGATTTCCTGCCGGATTTTTTTGTCAATCGCATAAGCTGCTAATACATCTTCCTGAAATCCAGAGGCGTTATTCCTGTGATCTTACGGAACATGGCAATAAAGTGGCTGGCATCGGAGAAGCCCACAGCTCCGGCAATATCCTGGATTTTCATGTGCGGATTGGATAAAAGAAGCTCTCTGGCTCTGCTGATTCGGTACATGGTAACGTATTCATATACAGAACATCCCAAAAAACGACGGAAAATCCTGGAAAGATACTGCGGAGAAACAAATACGCTCTGACTCAGCTCAGCAGCTGTGAGTTCCAGCTGGTAGTTCGTTTCAATTTCTTTTATTACAGGAACTACGTATCTCTGATAAAGAGGATTCTCCTGGATCTTCGGGGAAGCTGCACAGTCCGAGAAATTCAGCAGAAGGCTGTAGCAGTCCGAGGAAAGAGATTTCAGATCCGGGCTGGGCTGGTGGTATTTACGGAGAGCATTGGAGATCAGCTTCTGAATATGCTCTCCCTGTTCTTTCTCAATAAAAATAACATCGTGATTCTCCGTCATGGAAGGAATGCTTCCTGCCAGAGTGCCTGTAAATGTGGCAAACATGGTGATCCATGTAGTGGAATCCCTGTGATAGGAATGGGGAACATTGGGGGCTATAAGAATTCCTTCGTTAGCACCAAGAGAATAATTTTCTCCCTGTACTTCTATGCGTCCGCAGCCTTTTTCTGTCTGGAGATAATGATAGTAAGGGTATCCGCCCGGACGGAGTACGGTATCCTGCTTCCAGTGGTTGCCGAGAGATTCAAAGATAAACGGAGCACTGACGGGGGTATTTCTGAAATAAATTGACATTGTATTCACCTGTTTCTGAATGTTATATATTTTGGTGAAACATATTATACCATAATCCGTCGGATTATACTATAATAACTATATCAACAGGAAAAAAAGAGCGAAAGAAACTAATTAAAGATTCAAACAGGAGGAAGCAATGAAAAAATTCGATTATTCACTGGTAAAAGATCCTCAGTATTTCTGTGATGGAAGAATGGCGGCACATTCTGACCATACTTACTACCGTTCTGAGGAAGAGAGAGAAGATGGTGAGACTTCTTACCGCTATGATATGAACGGCCTCTGGAAATTCCAGTATGCACCGAACTATGCCGGAACGATCCAGGGCTTTGAGACAGAGGCTTATTCCTGCAAAGACTGGGAAGATATTTATGTGCCTGCACATATCCAGATGGAAGGATACGATGTTCCGCAGTATGCAAATGTCCAGTATCCGTGGGAAGGCCATGAGGAACTTCACCCGGGTCAGATTCCGGAGCGTTTCAATCCGGTAGCCAGCTATGTGAAATATTTTTACGTGCCGGAGAACATGAAAGGAAAAAGAGTTTTCATTTCCTTCCAGGGAGCAGAGAGCGGACTTGCTTTATGGCTCAACGGAAGCTTTGTGGGATACAGCGAGGACTCTTTTACCCCATCAGAATTCGAACTGACAGAATATCTGAAGGACGGAGAGAACAAACTGGCTGTCCAGGTATTCAAATGGACAGCAAGCAGCTGGTGTGAGGATCAGGATTTTTACCGCTTCTCCGGAATTTACAGAGATGTATATCTTTATACAGTGCCGGAAGTACATGTATATGATCTGCAGATCCGTGCGGTTCCGGACGAAACATTAAAGAGTGCCACCCTGGAGCTTACTACAGATACCTGGGGAGAAGGAAAAATCAAGGTTACACTTTCCGGAAAAGGTGAGATCCTTTTTTCAGAGGAAAAAGATCTCAGAGGAAAGAATACATATACTTGGGAGATCCCGGACCCGGTTCTCTGGAGTGCAGAAGACCCACAGCTCTATGATCTGGAAATGGAAGTCTATGACAGAGAAGGAACACTTCAGGAGATCATCCCTGAGAGAGTTGGATTCCGCCGTTTTGAGATGAAGGACGGAATTATGACACTCAATGGCAAACGTATTGTATTTAAGGGCGTAAACCGACATGAGTTCAGCTCCATTACAGGAAGACATGTATCTGAGGAGGAACTGCTCAAGGACATCATCACCATGAAGCAGAACAATATCAATGCCATCCGTACCTGTCATTATCCGGATGCTTCACCGATCTACCGTCTCTGCGATGAGTACGGACTTTACATGATCGCGGAGAACAATCTGGAGTCACACGGTTCCTGGGATATTGCAGAGTTTACAAAGGATTACACGGATGTGGTACCTTACGACAAACCGGAGTGGCTTGGCATGATGCTGGACCGTGTAAATTCCATGTATCAGAGGGATAAAAACCACCCGGCGATCCTGATCTGGTCCTGCGGAAATGAATCTTTCGGCGGAAAAGATATCTTCGAGATGTCAGAGTTCTACCGCAAGAACGATCCCACCAGACTTGTGCACTACGAAGGTGTTATCCATGACCGAAGATATAATGATACCAGTGATATGGAAAGCCAGATGTATCCGTCTGTAGATGCAATTAAGAAATTCCTTGCAGAGGATGACAGCAAGCCGTTTATCTGCTGCGAATACACTCACGCAATGGGAAATTCCTGTGGTGCAATGCATAAATATACAGATCTCACAGACACAGAGCCGAAATATCAGGGCGGCTTTATCTGGGATTACATTGACCAGTCCATCTACAAAAAAGACCGCTACGGAAAAGAGTTCCAGGCTTACGGCGGCGATTTCGGAGAGCGTCCGACAGACTACAATTTCAGCGGAAACGGTATTGCATACGGCGGGAACAGAGATGCTTCCCCGAAGATGCAGGAAGTAAAATTCAATTACCAGAATATCACTGCACAGGTAAGTGAGAATTCCGTTAAAGTCATCAACAAGAACCTTTTTGTAAATACTGATACTTTTGACTGTGAGGTAACACTTGCAAAGAACGGACATGTCCTTCGTACAGAGATATTGGAAACATCCGTAGATCCGTTAAGCGAAAATAACTACGTACTTCCATTTGGAAAACAGACCCGACCGGGAGAGTATACAGTAACGGTATCTTTCCTTCTGAAGAAAAAAACACTCTGGGCTGAAGCAGGACATGAGGTTGCCTTCGGCCAGTATGTGTACCAGATCGAAGAAACCGGAAAACTTTCTGAATGCGGCGTTGAGCTTGTAAAAAGCCTTCACAACATCGGTGTCCGAGGAGAGAATTTCCAGGTGATGTTCTCAGTACTTAACGGAGGGCTGGTTTCGTATAAATATGCAGGAAGAGAGATGATCGAGGCGATCCCGAAGCCGAATTTCTGGAGAGCACCTACAGATAACGACTGCGGAAACCTGATGCCAATGCGCTATGCACAGTGGAAGATCGCAAGTATGTATGCAACACACAAAGATTTTAGGAGCAAAGAGAGATATGCACCGTCCAATGCACCGGAGACAACAGTTCATGAAAACAGTGTAGAGGTCGCTTTTAAATATCTGATGCCTACCACACCGGTCAGCGAGTGCCGTCTGGCATACGAAGTGTTTGGCGATGGAAGAGTGAAAACAACTCTGACATATGATCCTGTGAAAGAGCTGGGAGACATGCCGGAGTTTGGTGTTCTCTTTAAATTCAATGCAGATTATGATCATGTGAAATGGTACGGTCTTGGACCGGCAGAAACTTATTCAGACAGAAAGCATGGTGCAAAACTTGGCATTTATGAAAACTCTGTATCAGACAATATGGCGCGTTATCTTGTACCTCAGGAATGCGGCAACAAAGAGGGAGTCCGCTGGGCAAGCATCACTGACAGAAAGGGCAGAGGAATGCTCTTTGAGATGGACAAAAACAATGGCCCGATGATGTTCTCTGCGCTGCCGTACACACCGCATGAGATGGAAAATGCCATGCATCCATATGAACTGCCGGAGGTACACTACACAGTAGTGCGCGCTGCAAAAGACCAGATGGGTGTAGGCGGAGACGACAGCTGGGGTGCGCATACCCATCCGGAATACCTTCTGAATACAGATGGAAAAATGGAATTTTCCTTTGTGTTCAAAGGCCTTTAAAATGTCATAAAATAACAGAACATACAGTTAAAAAAAAGCTTTCGGGAACAGCCCGGAAGCTTTTTTATTTCATAATAATGCCTATAAATCTGATATGCTTAAAAAACCCCCTGTGGATATTTCATGAAATTAAAAAAAACTTGGATATGCACTTGTTTTTTCAGGGTAAATAGTTTAGAATGATTACATAAGTGGTAGAAAGTGGTGAATAGTGGTAGCAAATGGAGATGAGTGGCAGAACACACCATTTGTACCCTGGAAACACGAAGGGGAGAATCGTGTTTCAAGAGAGTAGGTGGGTTTCATGTTCATGGGCGAGTATAATCACACGATCGACGCGAAGGGGCGTCTGATCATTCCCTCCAGGTTCAGGGAACTCTTAGGGGAAGAGTTCGTACTGACAAGAGGGCTCGATGGTTGCCTTTCTATTTATCCGATGGATGAATGGGTTGCCTTTGAAGAGAAACTCAGAGCATTACCACTTACAAATAAAGACGCAAGAACCTTTTCACGTTTCTTTGTAGCCGGAGCAACAACATGCCAGCTGGACAAGCAGGGGAGAATTCTCGTACCGCAGACGCTGCGCGAATTCGCTGGTCTGGATAAGGATGTGGTGCTTACGGGTAATCTGAACCGGATTGAGGTCTGGAGCAAGGAGAAGTGGAGCGAGAACTGCAATTATGATGATATGGACAGCATTGCCGAGAGCATGCAGAACATTGGAATCGTCATTTGAGCAACGCGCAGGTAGAAATCCCACAGGAGATGGATATGGAATTTAAACATAAATCTGTATTACTCAATGAAACCATCGAGGGTTTAAGGGTGAAACCCGATGGAATCTATGTGGATGGCACTTTAGGAGGAGCGGGGCACGCCACAGAGGTGTGTAAGAAACTTTCTGCCAAGGGGAGATTTATTGGCATAGATCAAGACCAGGATGCGATAATTGCTGCGAGTGAACGGCTGTCAGCCTTTAACCAGGTGACAATCATTCGCAGCAATTATTGTTACATGGCAGATGAGCTGAGATCCCGTGGCATTGATAAAGTGGACGGGATCCTGTTAGATTTAGGAGTGTCATCTTATCAGCTGGATAATGAAGAGAGAGGCTTTTCCTACAGATACGATTCACCTCTGGACATGAGAATGGACAGAAGGCAGAGCCGTACAGCCGGAGATATTGTCAATGGCTATGATGAGAAGGAACTTTACCGTATTATCCGCGATTACGGCGAGGATAAATTCGCCAGGAATATAGCGAAACATATTGTGGCTGCCAGAGAGCAGGCACCGATTCGGACAACCGGGGAACTGACAGAGATTATAAGGGGAGCGATCCCTATGAAAATACAGGCTACAGGAGGACATCCGGCCAAGAGAACTTTTCAGGCGATCCGCATTGAGCTGAACAGAGAGCTTGATGTGCTAAGAGATTCTCTTGACGGAATGATCGATCTTCTGAACGATGGAGGAAGGATCTGTATCATTACTTTCCATTCTCTGGAGGACAGGATCGTGAAGACCATTTTCCGCAAAAATGAGAATCCCTGTACATGCCCGCCGGATTTTCCGGTCTGCGTATGCGGTAAGGAATCCAAAGGCAAGGTGATCACAAGGAAACCGATTTTGCCAGGTAAAGAGGAAATGGAGGAGAATCCAAGGTCCAAAAGTGCGAAACTCCGCATCTTTGAAAGAAAAATGTTTTAAATAAAGGATGGAAGGTAGGCAAATGGCTAAGACAGGAAGAGGAACAACCGCCAGAAGAAATCCGAATACCGTAAGACACTCGAGAGATGTGTACATTCAGGGAAATGCGGTAAAACGGCTGCAGGAAGCTCCTCGAAGAACTGATCTGCCCGATATTAAGGAAAGACGAAGGCTGGCGCAGGAGAGAGAACAGAAGAAATCAGCAGTTCCTGCCACACCTGCGAAACAGGTGGTGAGTAGGCAGGCACAGCGAAACAGAGAGAAAGCGATGGCCATGAACAAGGGCTTCGTTATGTTTCTCACAGCAGTTTCCATTGCAGTGCTTTTTACCTGCATCAATTTTCTGCAGGTAAAATCAGAGATTACGGCAAGTATGAAGAATGTTGCCAATCTGGAATCAGAACTTGCACAGCTCAAGGAAGATAATGACGCATATTACAGTCAGGTAACATCGAATGTAGATATCAGTGAGATCAAGAAGAAAGCAATCGGTGAACTGGGAATGAAATATCCTTCAGAAGATCAGATACAGACCTATACAACAGAAGGAAACAGTTATGTGAGACAGTATCAGGATGTAGACACACATAAGTGACAGATATTACAGAGGTGATCGATTGAGTACAAGAAGGCGCAGGCCTGTAAAAAAAATAAATTACAAAATGAAAAAAAAGCTGGCAGTACTATTTTCTTTAGTGTTGCTGGCTTTAGTCGGTTTGGTGGCGAGAATTACCTATATTAATGCTACAAGTGGTAGTAAATACCGGAAACAGGTATTAAGTCAGGCACAGCAGAAATATGAGAACCAGACGCTTCCGGCGAAACGAGGCGATATTTATGACCGAAACGGAAACATTCTGGCAACCAGCAATAAGGTTTATAATGTGATCCTTGACTGCCTGGAGATTAATGAGGATCAGGACACTGTTGAGCCTACTATCAAGGCTCTTGTAGAAGTTCTGGGGTTGGATGAAGCAGAGATGCGCAATCTTCTTACGGATGATGCGACCAAAGAAAGCCAGTATCAGATCGTGAAGAAACAGATATCCATGGATGATAAGAAGGCCTTTGAGGAATATGAGAATCCGGGCGAAGACAGCGGACTGACAAAAACACAGCTTAAGGAACGTTCCAATATCACAGGCGTATGGTTCGAAGAGGATTATCTGAGGACTTATCCTTTTAATGAGACAGCCTGTGATACTATTGGATTTACACTTTCCAGAGATGTTGCAGATGCCGGACTTGAAGGATATTACAATGCCACACTTACCGGTGTTGACGGAAGACAGTACGGATACATCAACAATAATTCTGATGTTGAGCAGACCATTATTGAGCCAACAGACGGCAAGAGTATTGAGATTTCCCTTGATCTTGGGCTACAGCAGATTGTTGAGAAGTATGTAAATACTTTTGAGAAGAAGATGGGAGCCAAGAATGTAGGCGTTATCATTGAAGATCCAAAAACCGGAGAGATCATGGCTATGGACGGCGGCGACCGTTATGATCTGAACAATCCGAGAGATCTTTCCAATATTTATTCGGAGAGTGAGATCGCAGCCATGAATGATGAACAGACTGTGGAAGCACTGAATGGCATGTGGAGTAACTTCTGTGTAACAGATGCCTATGAGCCGGGATCTGTTGTCAAGCCTATCGTTATGGGTTCTGCACTTGAGATGGGCGCAATATCTGAGACAGATAATTTTGTTTGCGATGGAGGGCAGTCTTTTGGCGCAGAGGGCTCCAGCACATTTATCAAATGTGCGGTATGGCCGGATGCACATGGAACGGAGGCACTTGCGGATGTTATTGCCAATTCCTGCAACGATGGTATGATGCAGATCGCAGCCAGGATGGGTAAAGACAATTTCCTCAAGACTCAGAGTACTTTTAACTTTGGCACCAGAACCGGTATTGACCTTCCTAATGAAGGCAGCGGTGTTGTTCATACCAGCGAGACTATGGGCGAGACAGAGCTTGCATGCTCGGCTTTCGGACAGGGTTATACACTGACTATGATCCAGGAGATCAATGCCATATGTTCTGTTATCAACGGTGGTTATTACTATCAGCCGCATCTAGTGACGAAGATCAAGGACAGCAGCGGCGGAGTTGTGAAGACGATCTCTCCGACACTGATGAAGCAGACTATTTCCGAGAAGATTTCCGCAAATATCCGTTCTTATATGGCAGCCAGTGTGGATCATGGTACCAGCCGTACATCCAAGGTTCAGGGATACAGTTCAGGTGGTAAGACAGGTACAGCTGAGAAGCTGCCGCGAGGCAATGGTAAATATCTGGTTTCTTTCATCGGTTTTGCACCGGTGGATGATCCTGCACTTGTGATTTATGTTGTTGTAGATGAGCCGAATGTAGAGGATCAGGCCAGCAGTACTTATGCACAGTATATTGCGCAGGGAATCCTTTCTGAAGCACTTCCGTATCTGAATGTACAGCCGGATGAAGCAGAGGACGGGGAAGTTCCTACTACAGAGCTGTGGGATATTTTCAATGGAATCAGTGATTCTGCAACAGGATCTGCCGCAGACGGCCAGAAGGAAGCCATCTCTAACGAAGATGTTCCGAGTCCGCCGGAAGAAGATTCAGAGGAGGATACAGAGGACAATAACGATATGCAGAGCGATGGCCTGACCAATGAAGAAGCTGGTCTGGAATAAAGAATCTGAATACCCTCTCAGGGGAACGTCATATATTACAGTGACGATCTCTGAGAGGGATTTTTTTATGATCCGGACAATGGTTTTTCACAGGAAAAAGATCTGGGTGATTTTTGCAGGCTGTGTCCTGCTTCTTATTGGGCTGGCGACAAGACTTGTTTATCTTATGGGTGTCCAGTCGGATTATTATATCCAGAAAGCAGATGATCTTCATGAGAGGGAACGTGATATCAAAGCAGCCAGAGGCAAGATCCTGGATGTGAAAGGAAATGTTCTGGCAGATAACCGGACTGTCTGTACAATTTCCGTGATCCACAGTCAGATTAAAGAACCGGAAAAAGTAATCAGGGTTTTGACAGAGCAGCTATCTATGGATGAAGAGATGATACGCAAAAAAGTCGAGAAAGTTTCTTCTATTGAAAGAATTAAAACAAATGTAGACAAAACCATCGGAGATGCCATCCGTGAATATGCTCTGAATGGGGTGAAAGTGGATGAGGATTACAGGAGATATTATCCATATGGTTCTCTGGCATCCAAGGTTCTGGGATTTACAGGGGGAGATAATCAGGGAATCATTGGGCTGGAAGTAAAATATGATGAGATCCTTGCAGGACAGCCGGGAAAAATCCTCACAGTTACAGATGCCAGGGGAGTGGAGCTGGACGGGACAGGAGAGCGGCGGAAAGAGCCGGTTGCAGGAGACACCTTGCGAACCAGTCTGGATATCAGTATCCAGGAGTATGTGCAGCAGGCAGCTTTGAAGGTGATGGAGGAGAAGCAGGCAGAGAGGGTTTCTGTTCTTCTTATGAATCCGCAGAACGGGGAGATCTATGCGTGCGTCAATGTGCCGGAGTTTGATCTGAATGATCCGTTTACGTTGAATACAGCAGAAGAAACAGTGACCGGCACGGATTCAGAAAGCAGCAAACAGGATCTTCTCAACCGGATGTGGCGCAACCCCTGCCTGAATGATACATATGAGCCAGGTTCCACGTTTAAGATTATCACCATGGCAGCAGGTCTGGAAGCAGGCGTGGTTTCAACAGAAGATCGTTTTTTCTGTCCGGGGTATAAAGTGGTGGAGGATCGGCGTATCCATTGCGCCAAACGGACCGGGCACGGAGCACAGAATTTTGTGGAAGGAGCACAGAACTCCTGCAATCCGGTTTTTATTGAGGTGGGTCTGCGCCTTGGAGTTGACAGATATTATAAATATTTCAAACAGTTTGGTCTTCTGAAAAAAACAGGAATCGATCTTCCGGGTGAGGCAGGAACCATTATGCACAATCCGAAAAATATGGGCGAGGTGGAACTCGCCACAGTATCTTTTGGCCAGTCCTTCCAGATCACGCCGGTTCAGCTTGCAACTACGGTCAGTTCTATCATCAACGGTGGGAACAGGATCACGCCCCACTTCGGGATCAGTGTGGAAAGTGCAGACGGAACGCAGATAAACACGCTGGAATATCCGGTGGAAACAGGAATCCTATCAGAAGAAACATCCAAAACAGTGCGATCAGTTCTGGAAAAAGTAGTCTCCCAAGGTTCCGGAAAAAATGCAGGTATTGAAGGGTACTCCATCGGTGGAAAAACAGCAACTTCACAGACACTTCCCAGAGGTTCCGGAAGGTATATTTCCTCATTCTTAGGGTTTGCACCTGCGGAGAATCCTACAGTACTGGGGCTTTGCATCATCCACAATCCCCAGGGAATGTATTATGGAGGAATTATCGCAGCCCCGGTGATCCGGAGTATTTTTGAAAATATACTTCCATATCTTGGAATCGAAAAAACAGCTCAGGAGGAAACCAGACAAGGCGGAAAGTCAGCACTTGATTAATGAAAAGAAAAGCTTTATACTGGTGAGGAACTATAAAAAAACGAAAGAATTAAAGAGGTGTGAGGATGGAGTTTCATGTAGTGATCCCTGTGCTGATCTCATTTGCGATCAGCCTTGTATTAGGACCGGTTGTTATCCCGTTTTTAAGAAGACTTAAAATGGGACAGACAGAGAGAGAGCTGGGCGTACAGTCCCACCTGAAGAAGAATGGTACACCAACCATGGGCGGTGTGATCTTCCTTATTGCGACGACCGTAACATCACTGTTTTATATCAAGGATTATCCGATGATCATTCCGGTACTTTTCCTGACTCTGGGATTTGGACTGATCGGATTTCTGGATGATTACCTGAAAGTAGTCCTGAAACGTTCTGATGGACTTTTGCCATGGCAGAAGATGGCTCTGCAGATCGTTGTGACAGCAGTATTTGCTTTTTATCTTGTGAATTACTCCAATGTATCCCTGACTATGAGGATCCCGTTCTGGAGCGGTCATTACCTGAATCTTGGATGGTTCGCTGTTCCGGTACTGTTCTTTGCAGTCATCGGTACTGTAAACGGAGTAAACTTTACAGATGGACTTGACGGACTGGCATCCAGCGTTACATTGATCGTTGCAGTATTTTTCACTGTTGTTTCACTGGGACTGGGCAGCGGTGTTGAGCCTATCACATGTGCGGTAGTGGGCAGCCTTATGGGCTTCCTTCTGTTCAATGTATACCCTGCCAAGGTGTTCATGGGGGATACCGGTTCCCTGGCACTTGGCGGTTTTGTTGCCGGAGTGGCTTATGCAATGCAGATGCCGCTGTTTATTATCCTGGTAGGACTGATCTATCTCATCGAGGTGCTTTCCGTTATGATCCAGGTATCCTATTTCAAGGCAACACATGGAAAAAGAATTTTCAAGATGGCACCTATCCACCATCATTTCGAGCTTTGCGGGTGGTCTGAGACACGGGTGGTTGCAGTGTTCTCTGTTGTAACAGCCATTATGTGCCTGATCGCTCTCCTGGCATTATAAGGAGGAACAGAACAATGGATTTAAAATCAAAAAAGGTTCTCGTATTCGGAGCCGGAAAAAGCGGTATCGGTGCAGCTGATCTGCTTGGCAGCGTTGGTGCGCAGCCGGTAATCTATGACGGAAATGCAGACCTTGACAAAGAAGCTGTTTTACATAAAACAAATGGCAGATATCAGCCTGAGATCTGGGCGGGAGATTTTCCGGAAGGAGAGCTTGACAGCCTTGATCTTGTAGTATTAAGCCCCGGAGTTCCAACAGATCTTCCGCTGGTAAAGAAATTTTATGAAAAAGGCCTTCCGGTCTGGAGTGAAGTGGAGCTTGCATACCGTACAGGTAAAGGTGAAGTTCTTGCGATTACAGGAACTAACGGTAAGACAACAACAACAGCACTTCTTGGCAAGATCATGGGAGATGCCCGTGAATCTGCATTTGTTGTAGGAAATATCGGAACTGCATATACATCGAAATCACTTGAGATGAGGGATGATTCTGTGACAGTTGCGGAGATCAGCAGTTTCCAGCTTGAGACTATCGATCAGTTCCGACCGAAGGTAAGTGCAATCCTGAACATTACAGAGGATCACCTGAACAGACATCATACAATGGAAGAGTACATCCGTGTGAAAGAGCTGATCACCAGAAACCAGGGACCGGAAGATGTCTGCGTTCTGAATTATGAGGACGAAGTACTCCGCAAATTTGGTGAGAACATTGTACCGAAGGTTGTGTATTTCTCAAGCCTTCGAAAGCTTGAGCAGGGTATCTATCTTGACGGAGATCAGATCATCCTGAAAACTGAGACAGAAGAGATCCCGATCGTTAAGACAGGTGAACTTAAGATCCTTGGCCGCCATAACCACGAGAATGTAATGGCAGCAGCAGCTATGGCGTATTATGCAGGAGTTTCTGTTGAGAGCATTCATAAGAGCGTCTGTGAATTCGTGGCAGTTCCTCACAGGATCGAGTATGTGACAGAGAAGAACGGAGTTGCCTACTACAATGATTCTAAGGGAACCAACCCGGATGCAGCGATCAAGGGAATTCAGGCTATGAACCGCCCGACCCTCCTGATCGGCGGCGGCTATGATAAAGAATCCAGCTATGACGAGTGGATCCAGTCTTTCGATGGAAAAGTACGCTATCTTGTTCTCATCGGTCAGACAAAAGAGAAGATCAAAGCAGCAGCAGAGCGTCTTGGATTTACAGACATTATTCTCTGCGAAGATCTGAAAGAAGCAGTTAAGGTCTGTGCCGAGAAGGCCAACCCTGGAGATGCAGTTCTTCTTTCACCGGCCTGCGCAAGCTGGGGACAGTTTGATAATTATGAGCAGCGTGGTGATATGTTCAAGGAGTATGTCAGAGAGCTGTAATAACAACAGAAATAAATACATATGCTGAAATAAGAGACCGCTTTGGAGGCCGGAGTTATGAAGGCAGAACTGAAACAGACCGGAAAGACAGATACGGTTCTTGTGGCACTGGTACTGATTCTCGTAGTCTTTGGCCTGGCGGCACTTTTTTCGGCAAGCGAATATAATGGCAGAGTACGTTTCCACGACTCTGCCTATTATTTTAAGAAGCAGCTCTTTGCTACAGCATTGGGGCTGCTTGTTATGTATCTGGTGGCAAAAACGGACTACCATCTGCCGGTTGTTCTGGCTCCGGCAGCGTACCTTCTCTCGTTGCTTCTTTCAACGGCAGTCCTTATTTTCGGACAGGAGATCAATGGTTCCAGGCGATGGCTCAATCTGGGTCCTTTATCCTTTCAGCCCTCAGAATTCTCAAAAATGGCAGTGATCCTTTTTCTGGTATGGCAGATCAGCAGGACAAAAAAGAAGACAACAGGCTTCTGGTTTATGGCAAGAACAATGCTGACCCTGCTTCCGGTAGTGGGGCTGGTTGGTTCCAACAACTTAAGTACGGCGGTGATCATTCTGGGAATCGGTGTTGTGCTTATTTTTGTGGCGAATCCAAGATATCTCCAGTTCCTTGCACTGGGAAGTGCGGGCATCGGATTTATTGCTGTATTTCTTGCTGCAGAGAGCTACCGTCTGGAACGCCTGGCCATCTGGCGTGATCCGGAAAAATATGAAAAAGGATTTCAGACCATACAGGGCTTATATGCTATTGGGAGCGGAGGAATTTTTGGCAGAGGCTTAGGAAACAGTCTGCAGAAACTGGGATTTGTGCCGGAAGCTCAGAATGATATGATTTTTTCAATTGTGTGCGAGGAAACCGGAATCTTCGGGGCTTTTTTACTGATCTTTCTGTTTGTTCTTCTGATGTGGCGGCTCTGCGTTCTTGCACTTGACTGCCGGGATCTGGAAGGAACACTTTTGTGTGCAGGAATCATGGCACATATGGCAATACAGGTAATCCTTAATATCGCAGTTGTTACAAACACGATCCCGAATACAGGAATTACGCTGCCCTTTGTGAGCTACGGCGGAACATCTGTGGTTTTTCTGATGGGAGAGATGGGGCTGGCCTTAAGCGTCAGCAGTCACAGAAGAGGAATAATTACATAGAATAAAAAGCAAGAGGCCCTTTTTTAGGAGTGGAAGACTTGAATGAGATCGATGAGATCATCGTAACCGGAGGAAGACCACTGAATGGAACCGTAAAGATCCAGGGCTCAAAAAATGCAGCTCTGCCAATGATGGCAGCAGCTCTTTTAAGTGAAGGAATCAGTGTGCTTCGCGGCTGCCCAAGGATTGCAGATGTATTTCTCATGGAAAAAATCCTCCGGGAGCTGGGGGCTGTAACCTGGTGGCAGGGTCATGACCTCTATCTGGATTGCAGTCAGGCTGACGGCACTGTGATACCAGCAGATTTTTCGGGAAAAATGCGGTCTTCCGTGATCCTTCTGGGGGCGATGCTTGGGCGGAACCACAAGGCCAGCACAGGCTATCCCGGCGGGTGCGTCATCGGAAAACGTCCGGTTGATCTTCATATAAAAGTTTTGCGCAGCCTTGGCGCGAAAATCGTGGAAAACGGTACAGAGATCAGAGCATCCTGTGGAAAACTGAAAGGTGCGGAGATATTTTTTTCAAAAAGCAGTGTGGGGGCTACGGAGCAGGGAATCCTGGCAGCAGTGCTTGCAGAGGGCAGAACGGTTTTAAGGGGGTGTGCCTGTGAGCCGGAGATCGGATGGCTGTGCAGTTACCTGAACGGAATGGGCGCGAAGATATTTTTTTCGGAAAAAAATATTATCTGCATTGAGGGCGTGGAATCTCTGCGGCCGGGAGACGGGGTGATACCGCCTGACCGGATCGTTGCCGGAACCTATCTTCTGGCAGCAGCAGCCACCCGCGGGGAGATCATAATAGAGAATCCACCTTTAGGAGAAATGGACGGAATCCTGGAAGTATATCGGAAAATGGGTGGACAATATGATATTTTTGGTGGTAAACTAATAGTCAACGGAAAAAATACGGGTAATCCGCTGAAGCTTCTGGAAACGGAAGTGTACCCGGGGTTTCCTACGGATCTGCAGTCGCCGGCGATGGCAGTACTGGTCACGATATCAGGTGAGAGCAGAATCCGTGAGAAGATATTTGAAGACAGATATAAGACAGCTCCATGGCTGTGCCGCATGGGTGCAGATATCAGAATCCGGAATGGCGTGGCAGTGATCCATGGCGGATATCCGCTTACGGGATGCACAGTGGAAGCTCAGGAACTTCGTGGCGGTGCTGCACTGGTGATTGCAGCTCTTGCTGCCGGCGGAACAACAAAAGTCCGGGGCTGCCGTTTCATTGAAAGAGGTTATGAGCATATCTGCGAAGACCTGACCGCACTGGGCGGTCTTTTGATAAAGGACAGAGGAACTTTATGAAACTATCAAAAAAAAATCAGCTGAAAATTACAGGACTGATCGTGGTTCTGCTGCTGGCAGGTGTTATTTTCTTTTTTACGTATTATCAGGTTGATGAAGTACAGGTGATGGGAAGCAGCCATTACTCAGAAAAGCAGATTAAAAAAATGGTTCTCAGAGGACCGATGGCATCGAACTCTATTCTGGCTCCCATAATCTATACTAAAAAAAATACAAAAGATGTTCCGTTTGTGAAAGGCTACACTGTCACCAGACTGAACAGGCACACCATCTGTGTCAGCGTAAAAGAAAAAGATATTGTAGGCTGTATTCCATATCTGGACAGCTACATTTATTTTGACAGGAACGGAACATTCATTGAGAGTGCTACAGAGAGAAATGAGAAGATTCCATTTTTTGATGGAATCAAGGTGAAACATGTGATCTACAATGAAGAACTTCCGATTAAAGATAAGATGGTTATGAATACAGCGGTGGCATTGTCCACCATATTTCAGAAGAACGATAAGATTCCGGATCATATTGAGTTCAGTGATGACGGACAGATCAGCCTGCTCTACGGTGATATCACAGTGAAGCTTGGGAAGGATGAATACTTGGAAGACAAGATGACCAGGGTGCTTGCAATCCTTCCGCTGATTTCTGATAAGAAGGGAATCCTTCATGCTGAGAATGTAAATGATAATTCCAAGATGATCACTCTGGAGCAGGAGAAGGATGAAACTTCAGATTCTTCCGAAACCTGGACAGGCGGATATGACGAGGAAGGCAATTATACAGGTGAAGGCGAGTACGATGAGAACGGAAACTATGTGGGAGCCAAGCCGCAGACAGATCTGGAATATGCACTTTCCAAGTGGGTCGGCGGATATGATGAGGAAGGCGATTACACAGGAACCGGCGAGTATGATGCCGATATGAATTATGTAGGACCTGCACCAACTGAGGAGAGCATGGCTGCCAATGGCAGCTGGACAGGTGGATACCGTGAGGACGGAAGCTACGATGGAGCCAGCGAGTATGACCGAGACGGCAATTATGTAGGATCTGTGGAAGATGCACAGAATTCAGATGAAGCTGACAGTTCTGGTGCATCGGAAGATGGAGGCACTTCCGGGAACGAAAGTAATTCTGACAGTACAGACACCGGTGACAGCGGAGAGCAGAGTTACGACACCGGCGATACTGACGATTATTCCGGTGAAGAAACTGATTCCGGATATAGTGATGAGGCAGACAGCTACAGTGACAACGGAGATTACACCAGCGATTCGGAATGGGAATAACAAAACTACAGATCAATCAGATACGGATGATTTTGTTCGCCTGACAGCACCCGGGTTTCAAATTCCCGGGTGTTTTTTTGGTTTATCGGCATATTATAATTAGGAAAGAGTTCTTTCGAAAAACGGTCTGGAAACCTTTGGACATTTTGCCAGAGATTGTTTCGCAAACCTTCACGTTAATAGAAACAGTGCCGAAATTTAGTAAAAAAAGTATAAAAAAACAAAATTAGTGGTTGATTAATTACTCAAAAAAATATATGATATATCTATGTGTATATGTAGCTTGGAATAAATTACACTGAATCGGATATCAGGTTAGAAATAAAGGAGGAAGTACATTGTTAGAGATAATGACGAATGAGGCTGAGTCTTCTGCGAAGATTATTGTAATTGGAGTAGGCGGCGCAGGTAATAACGCAGTAAACAGAATGGTGGAAGAAGCCATTGGTGGAGTTGAGTTTGTAGGTGTCAATACTGATAAACAGGCTCTGACTCTGTGTAAAGCTCCGACTGTACTTCAGATTGGCGAAAAAATTACTAAGGGTCTCGGCGCCGGCGCGCAGCCGGAGGTTGGCCAGAAGGCTGCTGAGGAGAGCATCGAGGAAGTTAAGAAGATCATCGAAGGAGCTGACATGGTTTTCGTTACCTGTGGTATGGGTGGCGGAACAGGTACAGGAGCTGCTCCTGTAATCGCTGGCGCAGCGAAAGAGATGGGTATCCTGACTGTCGGTGTTGTTACCAAGCCATTCCGCTTTGAAGCGAAGACCCGTATGAATAATGCACTTGCAGGAATTGAAAATCTGAAGAAAGCAGTTGATACTTTAATTGTCATCCCAAATGACAAGTTACTCGAGATCGTTGACAGAAGAACAACAATGCCGGAAGCACTGCGTAAGGCTGATGAGGTTCTTCAGCAGGCAGTTCAGGGAATCACAGACCTGATCAATCTGCCGGCACTGATCAACCTTGACTTTGCAGACGTACAGACAGTTATGACTGACAAGGGAATCGCTCACATCGGTATCGGCGAGGCAAGAGGCGATGACAAGGCTATGGAGGCTGTACAGCAGGCTGTATCTTCTCCGCTTCTTGAGACAACCATCAAGGGAGCAACACATGTTATCATCAACATTTCCGGTGATATTTCCCTTATGGATGCCAACGATGCTGCAAGCTATGTTCAGGAGCTTACAGGCGAGGATGCGAACATCATCTTTGGTGCTATGTATGATGATTCTGTTGCGGATTATGCAAGGATCACTGTTATTGCTACAGGACTTACAGACAACAATCTTCAGGCATCTCCATTTGGAAACAGAGCTTCCAATTCTGTTTTCGGAACAGCTAAGAAGACAAGTCCGTCACCTGCACCGAGCATGAATTTTAACATGCCGAGCTTCAGTCTTCCGAATATGAACTCCACACAGTTCAATTCCAAGGCACCGACAAGCACTGTACAGAAGAAAGACATTCAGATTCCGGATTTTCTTAAGAATAGATAAATAATAAGAAATATGATAAGCCGTATGCTATTTTTGCATGCGGCTTATTTTGATGCAAAAAAACAGCAGAGACGCCATATAAGACGACTCTGCTGTCAGTTGATATCAGCACTTACATTCAAATGTATCGCATTTTGTATCGCAGCAGCGGTGGGCATTGTCGCCAGCTACATTAATGGAGACAGCGCTACATTTACAGTGTTCGTTGTAGGTACAGTTGTGCGCTTTGCAGTCAATGTTGATGCTTTCACAGCCACAGCCGGAATCAGCAAAATTGACAGCAGCACTATCCTTATTTCGGAAACTTTCACAGGCAGTATCATCTGCAGAGCGTGCTTCTGAACCCTCTACATTGATGGAACCTTTGGAACAGAGGGAATCCTTGTTGTAACAGCAGTTGTGTGCGGAACATTTTAAAAGTGTCATAGTATTTTCCTCCTGATAATAGATTTGCGGAACAAAGCACAGAAGAACCATGTATTGCTCCACAGAAAGAAGTATGTCTCAAAATACAAAAAATATGTATATGAGAAAAAAATTTTCAAGAAAGAGCTGGCGAAAGAGTATAACTGATATAATAAGTATATAATTTCAGAAGAGTAATTGTACTTAACAGAACAGTGGAGGTGCATGATTATGGTAAATAAGAAATATTTCAAAAAAATCGCAGCAGCAGGAGGAGCTGACAAAAGAGCTTCCCCCCTTTTCAAGTAAAAAGCTGCGGTCAAAAAAGTATAAAAATATAATAAAAAACAGTTGACAAATCATAAACACCATGGTATTCTCATAAAGTACGTAGCGAAAAGAAAGCAGAGTTCACTCTCACCTCAGCGTTTTGGAAAACGACTCAGGTCAATATTGCACAGTACTGCGAACGGATAAACTGTCAGTGCGCAGGTGTAATTATTTGAAGTGTGGACATCTGTCTGCGCTTTTTTTGTGCAGGAAGAGATCCCGGCACAGTGTTGAGAAAGAAAAAATTAATTCTATCATGTTCATGGAGGTGTACAACAATTAGCGGTTTAATGATTAACGAACAGATCAGAGACAGAGAGGTACGCTTGATTGGTCCGGACGGAGCACAGCTTGGAATCGTGTCCGCCAGAGAAGCGATGGCGAAAGCACAGGAGGCAGGACTTGACCTTGTAAAGATTGCCCCACAGGCGAAACCGCCGGTATGCAAGATCATTGATTACGGTAAATACCGTTACGAGCTTGCCAGAAAAGAAAAAGAGGCCAGAAAAAAGCAGAAAACCATCGATGTCAAAGAAGTGCGTCTTTCCCCGAACATTGATACGAACGATTTAAAGACGAAGGTAAATGCAGCAAGAAAGTTCCTTAGCAAGGGTGACAGAGTTAAGGTTACACTTCGTTTCCGCGGAAGAGAGATGGCACATATGTCCAGCAGCAAGCATGTGCTTGACGACTTCGCAGATCTTCTGTCCGATATAGCGACTGTAGAGAAGGCTCCGAAGGTAGAAGGCAGAAGCATGACAATGTTTCTGACTGAGAAACGGTAGATATCTCAGTCTTCACGGCAACAGCCGGGCAGAACGGGATGTTATATAAAATTTAGAAGTACCAAATCAAGGAGGAATTCATAATGCCAAAAATTAAAACTTGCAGAGCAGCAGCAAAGCGCTTTAAAAAAACAGGTACAGGAAAATTAGTAAGAAATAAAGCCTACAAGAGCCATATCCTTACAAAGAAATCTCAGAAGAGAAAGAGAAATCTGAGAAAATCTACTGTTGTTGATTCTACTAACGTAAAGAGCATGAAGAAAGCATTACCATATTTATAAGATAGAGAAGACGAGCAGGAGGAGAATTAAGAAATGGCAAGAATTAAAGGCGGATTAAACGCAAAGAAAAGACATAACCGTACATTAAAACTGGCAAAAGGCTACAGAGGAGCCCGTTCCAAACAGTATAGAGTAGCAAAACAGTCTGTAATGAGAGCTCTTACAAGCTCCTATGCAGGAAGAAAACAGAAGAAACGTCAGTTCAGACAGCTCTGGATCGCCCGTATCAACGCAGCTGCAAGAATGAACGGACTTTCCTACAGCAAAATGATGCACGGCCTTAAAGTTGCAAACATCGACATCAACAGAAAGATGCTTGCAGAGATGGCAGTTAACGATGCAGCAGGCTTCACAGCACTTGCTGAGATCGCTAAGAAAGCAATCGCATAAGTAAAGTATTAAGAGACGAAGAAGTCCAGGGAGTTTTCCCTGGATTTTTTTGTGCGAAAAAATTCAGACAATTTGCCGAAAAACGACACAAGCTGTACAGCGGACAAGTGTCCGCGTTGTGCAATCAGACGAAAAACAACAGATAACTAAATTTGCCCTTGAAATAAAAAATATGCGATGCTATAATTTTACCATTAAACATTAGTAACGCGACAAAGCGCAGGAGGAGAGATTATTATGAAGAATTGGAAGAAAGTAATCGGCGTTGCATCAGCAGCAGCGATGACAGCAGCTATGATGATGCCTACATCAGTTTTTGCAGCAGATGAGACATTTAAGATCGGTGTGATCGGACCGATGACAGGTGATTACGCACAGTACGGTACCAACGTATACAACGCAGCCAAGATCGCAGCTGATGAGATCAACGAGAACGGTGGATTCAACGGATATAAAGTAGAGATTCTTGACGCAGGTGATGACCAAGGAGATCCGGAGAAGGCTGTTAACGCATACAATGACCTGATCGATAAAGGAATGCAGATGCTCTGTGGAACTGTAACATCCGGTTCCTGTATCGCAGTAGGAGCTGAGGCAGCTGAGGATACATTCCTCTTCACACCCTCCGCAACAGCACTTGACTGTATCACAGCAGGAACAAACGAGTTCCGTATGTGCTTCACAGACCCGGCACAGGGAACCAAATCTGCTCAGTACATTTCCGAGCACAAACTTGCAACGAAAGTAGCAGTACTTTATGATTCCGCTGCTGACTACAACTCCGGTGTACATGACGCATTCGTTGCAGCAGCAGCTGATGACGGACTTGAAGTAGTTGCAGATGAGGCTTACACAACAGACAGCAACACAGACTATTCTGTACAGCTTGCAAAGATCAAGAAGAGCGGCGCTGAGCTTCTTTTCCTTCCGAACTACTATTCCGACAATGCGCTGATCCTTCAGCAGGCATCTGAGGCAGGACTTGACATTAAATTCTTTGGTGTAGATGGCATGGATGGTATCCTCAATGTAGAGAACTTCGATAAATCCCTTGCAGAGGGTGTTATGCTCCTGACACCATTCTCCGCAACATCCACAGATGAGAAGAGCCAGAACTTCGTAAAAGCATACGGCGATGCTCACAACGGTGAGATCCCGAACCAGTTTGCGGCAGATACATATGATGTACTTTACGCAATGCAGCTTGCAGCTGACGATGCAAAGATCACACCAGATATGGAAAATGCAGACATCAGTGCAGCAATGAGCGCATCCATGGCAAACATCGAGCTTGACGGACTTACCGGAAAAGCAAAATGGACCGAGGATGGCGAGTGTGATAAAGAGCCGAAAGCATTCGAGATCAAAGACGGTGCTTATGTAGAGATGAAATAAGTAATTTCTGTTAACGTTAGGGGTCAGGGGACGGTCACCTTTAGTGGGAACCGTCCCCTTTTTCCCTTATCAATAAACAATTAAAAGAGGTGCGTTATGAGTTTTATATCTTATTTGAAAGACGGCATCAGTCTTGGCAGTATCTATGCGATCATTGCGCTTGGATATACCATGGTTTACGGTATTGCCAAGATGCTGAACTTCGCACACGGAGATGTTATTATGGTAGGAGCTTATATCATTCTTACCTGTATCACAAGAGGCGGTATGTCACCGATTCTTGCAGTGATCCTTTCCGTTGTGATCTGTACACTGCTTGGTGTTGTCATTGAGAAGGTAGCTTACAGTCCACTTAGAAAAGCTTCCTCAAACCTGGCCGTTCTTATCACGGCTATCGGTGTCAGTTATCTGCTTCAGAACCTGGCACTTCTGATCTTCGGCGCAGATGCCAAGAGTTTCGTAGCTGTTATCAAAGTTCCGTCCATCACACTGTTTGACGGTGAGCTTACCATCAAGGGAATCACCATCGTAACCATCCTTGCATGTATCATCATCATGGTGGGACTTTCCCTCTTTGTAAAAAAGACAAAACCTGGCCGTGCCATGCAGGCGGTTTCCGAGGACAGAGATGCAGCACAGCTGATGGGAGTTAACGTCAATGCGACAATTTCCCTCACATTTGCCATCGGTTCCGGACTTGCAGCGATCGCAGGCCTTCTGCTCTGTCAGACTTATCCGACACTGACTCCGTACACAGGAGCCATGCCTGGTATCAAAGCTTTCGTAGCTGCTGTATTCGGTGGAATCGGTTCGATTCCGGGAGCTATGGTCGGCGGCATCCTTCTGGGAATCATCGAGATCTTCGGAAAAGCTTATATTTCTTCCCAGGTTGCAGATGCCATTGTGTTTGCAGTCCTGATCGTCGTGCTTCTTGTAAAACCGACCGGATTGTTCGGTAAGAACATCCAGGAGAAAGTGTAAGGTGGCCGATATGAAGAATATGAAAAACAAAACAACAAGAAATAATATGATCAACTACGGAATTGTCATTGTACTCTTTGTGATCGTACAGGCACTTTCCTCAACTGGAAATCTTTCCAGACTTCTTATGGGACTTCTTGTTCCCCTTTGTGTTTATACCATTGCATCAGTTTCCCTGAACCTGGTAGTCGGTTTTTCCGGTGAGCTGAGCCTTGGACATGCGGGCTTCATGTGCGTGGGAGCTTTTTCCAGTGCCCTGTTTTCACAGGTTGCTGCAGACTCCATTCCGCAGGTTCCTCGCTTTATCCTTGCAATCCTTGTAGGTGCAGCAGTTGCAGCACTGTTCGGTGTGATCATCGGTATTCCGGTACTTCGTCTCCGCGGTGACTACCTGGCTATTGTTACACTGGCTTTTGGTGAGATCATCAAGAACCTGATCAATGTACTTTACATTGGCGTGGATGACAAAGGACTTCACGTTGCAACAAGTGCAGCCGGTCTTCATCTGGAAGCCGGCGGAAAGCAGATCTTAAAAGGCGCTCTTGGTATTTCGGGAACAGCAACTCTTTATAAAGATATCAAGAATTACTTTTTCCTGATCGGCGTGATCCTGCTTCTTCTCACATTGTTTATTGTACAGAACCTTGTAAACTCCAGAAGCGGACGTGCTATTATGTCAACCAGGGATAACCGTATTGCAGCGGAGTCTGTAGGAATCAATATCACCAGATATAAGCTGCTGGCATTTACCATTTCTGCAGCCCTTGCAGGAGTTGCAGGTGTGCTGTATGCACATAACCTTTCTCTTCTTAAGGTTTCTGTATTCGATTACAATATGTCCATTCTGGTACTTGTGTATGTAGTACTTGGAGGAATCGGAAATATCAGAGGATCTATCATTGCAACAATTATCCTCTATGCACTGCCTGAGCTTCTCCGTGGATTCGCAAACTACCGTATGCTGATCTATGCTATCGTACTGATCATCATGATGCTCTTTAACTGGGCACCGGCGGCGAGAGACTGGAGAGCACGCATGGTAGAGAAATTTAAAGGCAAAAAAGAGAAAAAGGAGGTGGCCTGATCATGGCAATGCTGGAAGTAAATAATCTGTCTATCCAGTTCGGCGGTCTTCGTGCTGTTGACGGCTTTAACATGACCATTGAGAAAGGACAGCTCTATGGCCTCATCGGACCTAACGGAGCCGGTAAGACAACTGTATTCAACCTTCTCACAGGGGTATACAAACCAACAGAAGGAATCATCAAACTTGACGGCCAGGATATCACAGGAAAAAGCACCATTGAAATCAACAAGGCCGGAATCGCAAGAACCTTCCAGAACATCCGTCTTTTCAAGGATATGCCTGTTCTTGACAATGTAAAAGTAGGACTTCACAATCATCATCCATACTCCACACTGACCGGGATCTTAAGACTGCCGAAATACTATAAGGTGGAAAAAGAGATGAACGAGAGAGCGATGGAGATCCTGAAGGTTTTTGACCTGGATAAAGAAGCTGACACATTGGCCGGCAACCTGCCTTATGGTAAACAGCGTAAGCTTGAGATCGCCAGAGCACTTGCCACAGAGCCGAAGCTTCTTCTTCTGGATGAGCCGGCAGCCGGTATGAATCCTAATGAGACACAGGAACTGATGGATACTATCCGTTTTGTGCGTGAGCATTTTGATATGACAGTGCTTCTTATTGAGCATGATATGAAACTGGTTGGCGGCATCTGTGAGGAACTGACTGTTCTGAATTTCGGTCAGGTACTGATCCAGGGTGAGACATCCACAGTACTGAAAGACCCGACTGTTATTACTGCATATCTGGGAGAATAAGGAGGACGAGACAATGGCAATGTTGGAAGTAAAAGACCTCCAGGTTTACTATGGTGTGATCCAGGCCCTGAAGGGAATTTCTTTTCATGTAAATCAGGGAGAGGTTATTGCGCTGATCGGTGCCAATGGCGCCGGAAAGACAACCACACTTCAGACACTTACCGGAATTCTTTCTCCGAAGTCCGGAAGCATTGTGTTTGAGGGAAAAGACCTCACAAGAACACCAGCCCATAAGATCGTAGAAATGGGAATGGCACACGTTCCGGAAGGAAGACGAGTATTTGCGGATATGTCCGTTTATGAGAATCTTCTTCTTGGAGCTTACACAAGAAAAGACAAGGCAGAGATCGCAGAGAGCCTTGCCGGTGTATACAAGAGATTTCCGCGTCTGGAAGAACGTAAAGGACAGCGTGCAGGAACTCTTTCCGGTGGTGAGCAGCAGATGCTTGCCATGGGGCGTGCACTGATGAGCAAACCGAGGATCATCCTGATGGATGAGCCGTCCATGGGTCTGTCACCAATCTTTGTAAATGAGATTTTTGATATCATCCGTGAGGTAAGCGAAAGCGGTACAACCGTACTTCTTGTTGAGCAGAATGCGAAGAAAGCACTTTCTATTGCTGATCGTGCTTATGTTCTTGAGACGGGAAGCATCACCATGGATGGAAAGGCCCAGGATCTTCTGAATGACGAAGCTGTTCAGAAGGCATATCTTGGAGAGTAGGGGGAAGATCATGGATAATTTCGTAATTACCATTGCAAGACAGTATGGAAGCGGCGGACGTACCATCGGAGAGAAGCTTGCAAAGAAATTAGGGATTTCTTACTATGATAAGGATATCATTCGTATGGCATCCGATGAGAGCGGTATCCGCCAGGAGCTTTTTGGACGGGCAGATGAAAATGTCAGCACCAAGCAGAGATTTTTTGCAAAGTCCGGAATCTACAAGGGTGAGCTGATCCCACCGCAGAGTAAGGCTTTCACATCCGATGAGAACCTGTTTAATTATCAGGCGAAGGTGATCCGTCATCTGGCAGAAACAGAGTCCTGTGTGATCATCGGACGTTGTGCAAACATGATCCTGAAAGATTATCCGAATGTTCTCCGTGTGTTTGTTTACGGAGACTGGGATTTCCGTATCCGTGAGGCAAGTAAGAAGCTCAGCGGAACTACAAAGGATATTGAGAAATTCATGCAGAAGGATGACAAGCGTAAAGAAGATTTCTGCAAACGTTTCATGGGTGTTGACTGGGCAGACATGACGAAATATAATCTGTGCCTGGATAACGGTACCCTTGGTTATGAGAAATGTGTGGAGGAGATCGAGAGCGCACTTGAGATCCTGAAGAAATAAGACATATATCAGAGAATATTCCCCGGGAAAGAAGAGCAGAAAGTCTTTTCCCGGGGATTTTTTCATATATTGTGGAAAAGTATATTTGATCCGGCGGGAAATATGGATAAGCGAAAAAAATATTTCTGTGTAATGGCAGTGGTACTGATCCTGCTCAGCGGATATGGAAAAATCTCAGACAGTGCATTTCGGATGCAGATGGCCAGAATGATCGCCGGTAAGGGGATGCTCCGGCTGGTGGTGGCGCAGTACGGAAAAAAAGAAGCAGAATCGGTGGCGGAGACAGCCTCTGACAGGAGTGAAAAAGAGGATCGTCCACGTGCGGCTCTTACCTTTGATGACGGACCTCATGCAACATATACACCGCTGCTTCTGGATGGTCTGCGGAAGCGGGGGATCCATGCCACATTTTTTCTTATGGGGAAAAATATCCGGGGAAATGAGGAAATCGTAACGCAGATGCAGAGAGACGGCCATCTCATCGGCAATCACACCTATGATCACGTACAGCTTGATAAGCTTCCCAATGATCAGGCCTGCCAGCAGATCATAAAGACAAATAATGAGATCTATGAGATTACAGGAGAGTATCCCATGTATCTTCGTCCGCCCTATGGAGCCTGGCCGAAGGATCTGGAGCTCTGTGTTACCATGCTGCCTGTATTCTGGGATGTGGATACTCTGGACTGGAAATCGAAGAATGTGCAGTCTGTGGAAAATATCGTTCAGCGGGAAGTGAAGGATGGCTCCATTATTCTGATGCATGACAGCTTTTCAAGTTCAGTAGAAGCAGCATTGCAGATTGCAGACATGCTCACAGAGCAAGGGTATGATCTGGTGACTGCGGATGAGCTGCTGGTGATGTAGAATTGCAGCGCGAAATCACGTAAAGCAGGATTTTCGTATATCGCGAAGCATGTTGCTGAGAACAGAGGGAACAGTAACACGTGGTAACATGCCGGCAGTGCAGACTTCAGGAAACGATTGCTTTTTTTTATATAAGCAGGTAATATTAAGAATAAAGAACTTATCAGCAGCTGTATTTATATGGCGGTTTTCAGACAGAACAGGGGTGCAGCAGACCCCTTATTTGTATCAGGAGAGAATAATATGGATTTATTTGAATATGCGAAATCAAAAACTCTGGATCAGGAATCCCCGCTTGCATCCAGACTGCGCCCGAGAACTCTGGATGAGGTGGTAGGGCAGCAGCATATCGTGGGAAAAGATAAATTGCTGTATCGCGCCATTAAAGCCGATAAACTGACTTCAGTTATTTTTTACGGCCCTCCGGGAACAGGAAAGACTACACTGGCAAAAGTTATCGCCAATACCACAAGCGCGAATTTCACCCAGATTAACGCAACGGTAGCAGGCAAGAAAGACATGGAAGCTGTAGTGAAGCAGGCCCAGGATGATCTTGGCATGTATGGAAAGAAAACGATCCTTTTTATCGATGAGATCCATCGTTTCAACAAAGGCC
Organism: Blautia schinkii; assembly: GCF_013304825.1. Lineage (GTDB taxonomy): Bacteria > Bacillota > Clostridia > Lachnospirales > Lachnospiraceae > Blautia_A > Blautia_A schinkii_B. Next base: position 141,139 of record NZ_JAAWUO010000001.1, read on the forward strand.
AGCAGGATTATCTCCTTCCTTTTGTGGAGGACGGAACCATCATACTTATCGGAGCTACAACTGAGAATCCATATTTTGAGGTAAACGGCGCGCTCCTTTCCAGATCTATCATCTTTGAGCTGAAGGCTCTGGAGATCCCGGAAGTGAAGGAACTGATCAGGCGGGCAGTGAACGATCCGGAAAGAGGAATGGGGAGTTATGATGCTGTGATTGATGAGGATGCCCTGGAGTTTCTGGCAGATATGGCAGGAGGAGACGCCAGAAGCGCCTTAAACGCCGTAGAACTGGGAATCCTTACAACACCCAGGTCAGAGGACGGGAAGATCCATCTGACCATTGACGTGGCTTCTGAGTGCATTCAGAAGCGTGTGGTGCGTTATGATAAGAACGGTGACAATCATTATGATATTATTTCTGCATTTATTAAAAGCATGCGTGGCTCAGACCCGGATGCGGCAGTTTATTATCTGGCAAAAATGCTTTACGCAGGGGAAGATGTGAAGTTTATTGCAAGAAGGATCATGATACTGGCCTCCGAGGATATCGGAAATGCAGATCCACAGGCTCTCTGCGTGGCAGCAGCAGCGGCACAGGCTGTGGAGCGGGTAGGGATGCCGGAATCCCAGATCATCCTTTCCCAGGCTGTTACCTACATGGCCTGTGCACCGAAGAGCAATTCTGCAGTGAATGCCATTCAGGAGGCCATGCGCTGTGTAAAGGCGAAGAAGACCACAGTTCCTGTGCATCTCCAGGATGCCCATTATGGCGGACACGAAAGCCTCGGACATGGCATCGGCTACAAATACGCCCACAATTATCGAAATCATTATGTAAATCAGCAGTATCTACCATCTGAGATCGAAGGAGAACATTTCTATGAACTCAGTGATATGGGATATGAGAAAAAATTAAAAGAACACATGAAGAAGATACATGATGAAGCAGAATAAGAGACAGAGAGGGTAGTCTTGATTTATGAAAAAAATGGAGGAGCTTTCTTAAAGAAGCTCCTCCATTATTTTGTCGTAAACGTTCTGATATTTGTAGGGCCAGCTCTCACATACAGACTGTGCAGCAGCCAGATTGGGAACATTGATGCTCAGGTCAACCATATTGACATCGTTCTCAATAATACGGCAGCGCACGGAATAACTTCCCTCTTTGGTAGGATAGTAGTCAGCAGGTGTGAGAAGATGTTCCTCAATCTTGCAGTGCAGGGTATTGAGATATTCTTCCACTTCTTTCTTTATATCAGAAGAGAGTTCCCTGGAAAAATATTTCAAGGTATTCCGTCCTTCACCGGTCAGTCGGTAGTAGGAACGGTTGGATTGGGAAGACATCTCAATCAGATCTGCCTCTACAAGCTCGGAAATAGCCTGCTGAAGCTGGAAATAATTGGTATATTTCCTGTCCAGGATAAAATCAGTGATCTGTGAGTTGGTGAGATCCCCTTCGGAATTCTGTAGCATATATAAGATAATAAGCTTGTATGTTGTAAAAGGTGATGCCATAAGAATCCTCCTTTTTACTGGCTGAGGGAAAGAGCTTCGAGGGCTTTTCCCTGAAAACTTTCGCGCTCCTTCATTCTGTGGTGAAGAAGATTTAAAACTTCGCGCTTGCGGCTGGCCCATAAAGGTGCAATAAGCAGATCTTTCGGACCATCTCCGGTTACGCGGTGAATGACAATATCCTGCCGTAAATGTTCCAGACAGTGGATCACAAGATCCAGGTATTCTTCCCTGTCATATGTCCGGAAAAGCCCTGCTTCATAATCTCCGGCAAGATCTGTGCCCTTAAGCACGTGGAGAAGCTGGAGCTTGATCCCCTGGATATCCATTTGATCCAGGTAGGAAATGGTTTCCAGAATGTCGTCAGGATTTTCGCCTGGAAGCCCCAGAATCGTGTGGACGACCACTTCGATCCCTCCTGCCCGAAGCCTGTTTACTGCATCATCAAAGCAGGAAAGCGAATAACCGCGCCGGATGTATCTGGCTGTTTTTTCATGGATGGTCTGAAGCCCCAGTTCGACCCACACAGGTTTGATCTGATTAAGAGAATAAAGAAGCTCCATCACATCATCGCCCAGACAGTCAGGCCTTGTTCCGATGGACAGTGCCACGATATCCGGGTGAGAGATCGCTTCTGTAAAAATTTTCTTAAGATATTCCACAGGAGCGTAAGTATTTGTATATGCCTGGAAATAGGCGATATATTTATGAATCGGTCTTTTGGAAGAAAGGCTTGCGATCTGGGTGTCGATCTGTTCCGTGATAGAAAGAGATGCGCTTGCAGCAAAATCACCGCTTCCTCCCTGGCTGCAGAAAATGCAGCCTTTTTTTCCAAGGGTGCCGTCACGGTTAGGGCAGGACATGCCTCCGTTCAGGGCTACCCGGTAGACCTTCTCACCGTACCGTTCCCGGAGCATGTAGTCCAGGGAATGATACGGTTTATCGTTCCAGCGTTTCATCATGCCTGATCAGGCTCGTTCTTTGGTGCTTCTTCATCAGCTGGTATGTAGTTATCAAAAATCTTAACAAAGATCTTCGATTTCCAGTAAGCCAGTGTTGAGAATCCCATCAGCACAAAAAGCATGATCAGGATAGATGTCACCTGTGCGAAGCTCACATAAGCGAAAAGCCACAGAAGCAAAATCGGTGATGCTGAGATCACAAGCATCAGGGCCGTCTGCGGAAGGTGACGGATCGACATCAGAAATGAGTTCACAAAAGTATTTTTGATGGAGTTGAAAAACTTGGCAAGGATCGGATAAATGTACAGAAGGATCAGCGCATAGATAATAGCGAATGCGATAAATAATGTGAAAAGACCCTTGTACAGCATTCCGCTTCCGCCTTTTGCGATTCGAAGATCGATAAACAGGACTGCACCTGTGAGCAGCAGGATTACATTAATGATGGTGGCCTGTTTAAAATTCTGTTTGAAGGAGCGGAAAAAGCTTCGGATAATATAGGATTCTTCGTCTCTTGCCATCTTCAGTGTGACGTAGTAAAGTGCTGTGATGGAAGCTCCGGCCGTAACGATCGGAATACAGCAGAGAATGCAGAGGATATTCAGAAGAATAAGGTCTGCCACACGTCCCATGAACACGAAGAACTTATTGTCCATGTTAAAAAAACGGTTCATTTGGTAAGTCTCCTTTTCTTTCTTTTCTTTTTGAAGATATTATTTTAAGTATAACCAATCAGAGCAGAAAAAGCAAACCCCAAATAGATTAGATGAAGATTGGACGAATAAGAGCAAGTGTCCGCCATACAAAGACAATTTAATGAAATAGTTTATTAAATTTCCGTAAAAGGCTTGCTTATCACGATTTAGAGTGTTAAAATATCAGTATTATATCAGATGAAAAACTATGTAATCTAAAGGAGCGTAACAATGAGTAAAAAAATCAGGACGGAGGCCGTGGATCACCTGTTTGAAGCGATCCTGTGCCTGAAGGATAAAGAAGAGTGCTATACATTTTTTGAGGATGTTTGTACCATCAATGAGCTGCTTTCATTATCTCAGCGCTTCGAAGTAGCGAAGATGCTCACTGACAAGCGTACATACCTTGATATCTCAGAGAAGACAGGGGCTTCCACAGCTACGATCAGCCGTGTGAACCGTTCTCTGAATTATGGAAATGACGGGTATGAGATGGTATTTGCACGTATGAAAAAGAACGATGAAGAGAAGAACGATAAAGCAGAGTAATGTATGTCGGCTGTAACAGCGACAGCAGAGACTGCGATAACGTAAAAAAGAGACAGGCGTGATGGTCTGTCTCTTTTCTTCTTTATTTCTCTTTTTTGGATGTGCCATCGCCTTTGGATGAGTTCATATGATCGATCATGTTCTCAATGATCATCTTTTTCATGTAAACGTCAAAACTTAAAAGGCAGATGAAAGAAAACTGATGAAGAAATTCCCTGTCCTCCGGATCTGCGTCTTCGAAGATCTCACCTGCACTCTTGAAGCGGCGCATGAGATCTTTTTCCAGATAGCGGATCTGTGTCTGTTCCATGCTGAAAACTTCCTGGTAGATGTAAGTCATGTCCTTCTCTGTCATGGATTTAAAATATTTCTCCGTGATAGGTCCGAGAAGAGTCTGGATATCGCTGATGGAAAGGATATTCTTAAAATAGTAGATAAAGATCAGCATCAGCAGATGCTCACGGGAGTAACGCTTCTTCTCAGGCGGCGGGAGAAGCTTGTTCTTCGCGTAATTGTTGATCATGGTCTTGGTCAGGATCTTGTCATCCTCGTGACGCTTGGTGGAAGCAAGATTCTCTTCCATAAAAGTTGTCACCTGATCCATGTACAGATTGATATTCGGAATCTCATCAGGTTTTATATAATCAAGTTCAGCAATTTTTGCAAAAATGCTGTTCATCATCTCTTTTTCATTATTTGTCATCGTATTATCACCTCTGCTCCCTATTATATAGTTTTAAATACTACTTGTAAAGAAACTTTTTTTACCGGAAAAAGGAATTTGATGTTGTGGGTTTACCATGGGGAAAAGTCATGATAGTATATAGATACTGTTCATATGGAAAAAGAAATGGAGATTAAAATGAGTATACATGAAGCTTTGGATACATTAAATCCCATGCAGAGGGAAGCTGCCGTACATACAGAGGGACCGCTTCTTATCCTTGCAGGAGCAGGTTCCGGCAAGACAAGAGTGCTGACCCACAGGATCGCCTACTTAATGGAAGAAAAAGAGGTTAATCCATGGAATATCCTGGCCATCACCTTTACCAACAAGGCTGCCGGTGAGATGCGTGAGCGTGTGAACAAGATTGCCGGAATGGGCGCAGAGAGTGTCTGGGTTTCCACTTTTCATTCCGCATGCGTCAGGATTCTTCGCAGACATATCGAGGTGCTTGGATTCAGCAGTAATTTTACAATCTATGATGCAGACGACCAGAAGACTGTCATGAAGGAAATTTTCCGGAAGTTCAATATCAATACGAAGATTTATAAAGAGAGAGCTGTGCTTGGCGAGATCTCTCATGCCAAAGATGAGCTGATCACTCCGGAGGAGATGGAACTGAACGCAGGAAGTGACCCGGATGCACGGAAAATCGCAGGAATGTACAAGGAATATCAGTCCATTCTCCGCGGAAACAATGCCCTGGATTTTGATGACCTGATCGTGAAGACTGTGGAGCTTTTTCAGCATAATCCGGACATCCTGGATTATTATCAGGAGCGTTTCCGCTATATCATGGTAGATGAGTATCAGGATACAAACACAGCACAGTTTAAATTTGTAAGCCTTCTTGCTGGGAAATACAAGAATCTCTGCGTTGTAGGTGATGATGATCAGTCCATTTACCGTTTCCGCGGAGCTAATATAGGGAACATTCTGGGCTTTGAAAAGGTTTTCCCGGAAGCAAAGGTAGTGCGCCTGGAGCAGAATTACCGTTCTACCCAGAATATCCTTAACGCAGCCAATGAGGTGATCGTCCACAATACAGAGCGTAAGGAAAAAACTCTCTGGACAGAGAACGAAGAGGGGGATAAAGTCCATTTCCGTCAGTTCAACAATGGTTTCGAGGAAGCGGAGTATGTAACCGGTGAGATCATGCAGGGACGCAGGAGCGGCAGATTCCAGTACAAGGACTGTGCGGTACTTTACAGAACCAATGCCCAGTCACGTCTTTTTGAGGAAAAATTCCTCCTGGCGAATGTTCCTTACAAGATCGTTGGTGGGGTTAATTTCTATGCGCGCAAGGAGATCAAGGATCTTTTGAGTTACCTCAAGACTATTGATAATGCAAGTGATGATCTTGCAGTGCGCAGAATCTTAAATGTGCCGAAGCGTGGAATCGGAGCTACCAGTATCGGTCGTGTCCAGGATTATGCGGACAATATGAATTTAAGCTTCTATGATGCGCTCCGCGTGGTGGAGGAAGTGCCGTCCATTGGACGTGCTGCTTCCAAGATCAATGATTTTGTTTCCTTTATCCAGGGATTAAAGAGCAAGGCAGAGGCTTATACAGTCCGTGAAACCCTGGAAGAAGTTATTGAGATGACTGGTTATGTGAAGGAGCTTGAAGCTGAGAAAACAGAAGAAGCCCAGGCAAGGATCGAAAATATCGATGAGCTGATATCCAAGACAGAATCTTTCCAGGAAGCCATGGAAGAAGCCGGACAGCAGGCTACACTTTCAGCTTTTCTGGAGGAGATCGCGCTGGTGGCTGATATTGATTCTGTTGACCCGGATCAGGATTATGTACTTCTTATGACGCTCCACAGTGCCAAAGGTCTGGAGTTTCCAAATGTATTTATGGTGGGAATGGAGGATGGAGTTTTCCCGGGATATGCGTCTATCTGGTCAGGAGATCCTTCTGATATTGAAGAGGAGAGAAGACTCTGCTATGTAGGAATCACAAGAGCCATGAAGAACCTGACGCTTACCTGTGCAAGGCAGAGGATGATCCGTGGTGAGACACAGTATAATAAAGTATCACGTTTTGTGAGGGAGGTACCGCGGGAGCTGGTAGATCTGGGACATACCATTCAGGAGAAAAAGCCGCAGGTAGAGAACATCATGTCGCCAAAGAGTGCCTATGCCCAGATGAAAATGAATTTCCAGGCAAAAAGCAGTCTGCAGAAGAAGGATTTTACAGTTACCAAGGCTTCCAGTCTGGACTACGGCGTGGGAGATACGGTACGCCATGTGAAATTCGGTGTTGGTATCGTGAAGAATATTACCGAAGGCGGAAGAGATTACGAGGTTACGGTTGACTTCGATAAAGTCGGTGTAAAGAAGATGTTCGCCGGTTTTGCCAAGCTGAAAAAGATCTGAGAGGGATCTCTCCGGGCAGACTATTTCTGCAAAAAACTGTAAAAATCCGGCCTCAAGGTTGTAATTGGAAAACCGGTATGCTAGAATTAGTATCAGCGTAATTGAATTGCTGTGAAGTGAACAGTATCACCGGCACATATGCTGCCGGATACTGTGAGAGGGAATCGGGTAAAAAGCCTGAGCGGTTGCGGCCACTGTATACAGAAGAAGGGATTTCACATGCCATTGCAGAAACTCATGTGAGAAGGCGAAATCCCGATGTCAGAGAGATTCTGGAGAAAATTCTGATACATCATTCATGATCGGTTAAAAGATGAATGGTGTATCAGTTTTTATTTTGCGGAGTTTTTTCTGAGTCTGTAAGTCAGGAAACCTGCTTGACAGTATGTAAGTGGGAGCTTCCGTACAAAGTGTTCCGTGCAGATTTTATGAAGCCCCATCTTTTCGGTTACCCATAGGCAACAGGAGATAAAACAGGCAAAAAGAGAGGAAATGAAATGAAAAACAAGTATGTATCCACAAGAATCATGGCAATGGTAATGGCAGCGGCAATGACCGTATCTGCAGCTCCGGCTGTTTATGCCGCAGAGAGAGCAGACTCCGAGACCATCAAGGAAGACAACCAGCCGGCAGCAGAAGACAGTACAGAGTCTGCAGACACCGAAGATTCTTCCGCAGAGGCAACCAAGACAGAATATCCTCTGACCATCACAACCTATGATTACGATGGAAACGAAATCGAAACCACTTATGAAAAAGCACCGGAAAAAGTCCTTGCTGTATATCAGGGAAGCATTGAGACTATGCTCGCACTTGGTCTGGAAGACCACCTGGTAGCTACCGCAGGTCTTGATAATGAAGTTCCGGAAGATCTCAAAGAAGCATTCTCAAAAACAAATTATCTTGACGAATTTACCCCATCCCTTGAAACTGTAACAATGCTGGAGCCGGACATGATCTTATCCTGGAGCTCTCTTTTCTCTGATAAGAATCTGGGAAATGTAACAGACTGGATCGACAAAGGCTGCAACACCTACTACAACACCAATACTCGTCCGGACGGCGACAGAACACTGGAAAATGAATTCACAGATATCTTAAATATCGGAAAGATCTTCGATGTACAGGACAAAGCGCAGGCTATCGTTGATGATGCAAAAGCAGTGATCGACAAAACTCTTACTGCAACTGCAGATGTAAAAGACAAACCAAGCGTAATGGTATTGGAGCCTCTTGGAGATGACATCACAAACTATGGCGTAAAGAGCCTTGGCGGAGATATGGTAACACAGTTAGGCGCAACTCTTGCAAACCCGGATGCTTCCACCGTTGGAAAAGAGGATATCATCGCAGCCAACCCTGACGTGATCTTTGTGGTTTACATGCCATATGCAGGAGATGATCCGGAAACTGTTAAGAACAGCCAGCTTGCAGTGATCCAGGATGATGAGTCCCTGAAGAGCCTTGACGCAGTAAAGAACGGACGTGTTTACCCGATCATGCTCAGTGAGATGTATGCAAGTGCAACACGTACCCAGGACGGAATCGAAACTTTTGCAAAGGGATTATATCCGGACGTAAATCTTGACTGATCGGAGAAAATGCAGTGAAAGAAACAGCTTCACAGAGAAAAAAAGATAAGGTGCTCAGAACATCCATGTATGTGGCAGTTCTCATCGGACTTGCAGGATTCCTTATTTTTTCCATACTTGCAGCCATCACTTTTGGAAATGCGGATCTGTCACTGAAGGATGTATACAGCGTTATCGCTTATAAATTGTTTCATATAAAAAGTCTGTCCGCCTATGCGGAAGGCGCAGTTCATGATGTTGTGTGGCTGATCCGGCTGCCTAGAGTCCTTCTGGCTCTGGCAGTTGGAATGTCTCTTTCCGTGTGCGGCGTGGTGATGCAGGCTATCGTGCAGAACCCGCTGGCAGACCCGTATGTGCTGGGTATCTCATCTGGTGCATCTCTGGGTGCCACACTGGCCATCATGCTTGGAATCGGAAGCTTTCTTGGCGGAAACTCTGTGGGAATCACAGCTTTCATTGGCGCGATGATCACTTCTTTTGCGGTGATCGCCATTGCAAACATGGGTGGAAAGGCAACTTCCGCAAAACTGATCCTTGCGGGAATGGCGGTCAGCGCAGTCTGTTCTGCTTTTTCCAATTTTGTCATTTATATTACCAATGACAAAAATGCGGCAACAGAAGTTATGAAGTGGAGCATGGGAAGTCTTGCCGGAGCAAGCTGGACCAGAGTGGGTGTAATGCTTCCGGTTACGCTGGTGTGCGTGGCTGTTTTCTGGACGCAGTACCGGAACCTGAATCTGATGCTTCTGGGAGATGACGTATCCATTACCCTTGGAACAGATCTGCACAGACTGCGGACTTTTTATCTGATCGTTGCTTCTGTTATGATCGGATTTGCCGTGTACTGTGCCGGTGTGATCGGATTTGTGGGACTGGTGATCCCTCATGTGGTCCGGATCCTTTTTGGAACAGATCACAGAAAACTGCTCCCCTTAAGTGCGCTTCTTGGTGCATCGTTTCTGATCTGGTGCGATGTGGCATGTCGTGTGATCCTTAAAAATTCCGAGATGCCCATCGGTGTGCTGGTATCCATTATCGGTGCTCCCTGCTTTATTTATCTGCTTGTGCGGAAATCCTATGGATTCGGAGGTGCCCGGTAATGAAGATCACCACAGAAAATATTCAGGTTGGCTTTCACGCCAGACAGATCCTGAAGGGAATCTCCATGGAATCCCAGGATAAGGAACTGGTAGGAATCATCGGACCAAACGGAAGCGGAAAATCCACTTTGCTGAAATGCATTTACCGTATTCTGAAACCAGACGCAGGAGCCGTGTATCTGGACGGCGAGGAGCTTCATTCCATGAGTGTTCGAAGCTCTGCGAAAAAAATGGCCGTGGTGGCACAGCACAATTATTATAATTTTGATTTTACGGTCCGCGAGGTGGTTCTTATGGGGCGTGCGCCTCATAAAAAGACTCTGGAACGGGACAATGCAAAAGATTACCAGATCGTGGATGAAGCGCTGAAAACCGTACAGATGGAGGCGTTTGCAGACCGTACCTTTTCCACTCTTTCCGGAGGAGAGCAGCAGAGGGTGATCCTGGCAAGAGCACTTGCCCAGCAGACCTCTGCACTGATTCTGGATGAGCCTACCAATCATCTGGACATTACCCACCAGATCATGCTGATGGAGTTGGTGAAAAAACTTAATGTAACCGTGATCTCCGCTATTCACGATCTGAATATTGCAGCAGCATACTGTGATAAGATCTATGTACTGAAGGACGGAGTTCTGGAAGGTTACGGAACGCCGGAAGAAGTCTTGACCCCGGAGCTGATCCGCAGGATCTATAAAGTAGAAGCGGAGATCGTTTACGACAGCCGCGGAAAGATGCATATTTTGTTTTTATGATTCTGGCTGTGAGGCGGGATGCATAGAGGGAAAAAGATGAAAAAGATCGGGATTTTGACATGCCTTAATTCTAATGATGTGTGTACCAGGGCAGGATGTCTGTCTGCATTTCGGGAAAGAAGAGATTTTTTTTCCGGCTATCCGGAAGATACGATTCTGGCAGCTGTGATGACATGCAACGGATGCAAAGAAACCAATGAAAAAGAACCTGCTGAAGATGAGGGGATTTTGGAAAAGGCAGACCGGCTGGTCAGTGAAAAGATCAGCGTCATCCATGTCGGGGTATGCCGTCTGAATGAGGAAAAAAAGGAATGTCCGCGGATAACACAGATCTGCGGTCTGATAGAAGAACGCGGGATCAAAGTGATCCGAGGAACCCATAAAGAATAAGAGAAAACCGCCGTATCTTTCCGGAAATGCCAGAAATACGGCGATTTTTTTACAGAATGTTTCTGCGAAAATTTGTGTAAGTTCTGGTAAAACCAGACATATGGTGGTATAATAAGGACATTAAAAAAGGCTCGGGTGCAGCGACCTCAAAAAACGCTGCGCTGTAGATTTACTGACAGAAAGTACAGCCGAACAGAAAGAAAGGATGGTGCAGTGTTATGAATTTCAATACAACAAAACTTGAAGAGCTGCTTGCAACATTGAAGAAGAAAGAAGAAGAGAAAGACAAGAACACAGTCCTTTGGGTACTGGCGATCATCGGTGCAGTTGCAGCTGTTGCAGGTATTGCATTTGCAGTATACCGTTTCTTCGCTCCGGATTATCTGGAAGATTTCGAAGAGGATTTTGATGATGATTTCGATGATTATTTCGAGGATGAGGAAGAGTAAGAACTTTCGCTGCAGAGGCTGTTTTGAGCAGAGCAGAATGGCTGTCTGTTATGTATGAATATGAGAAGCGGATAATTGAAGCCCCGGCGCGATACCGGGGCTTGATTTTTGAAGACGGACCGTGAAACGCTGGCGTTCATGAGCAGACAGTAAAGAGGATCCTGAATGTTCGAATTATTGTCTGCTGGTTATAAAACAGAAAGAGGATTTATGAAAAAAGGTGAAATTTACGAAGGTATTATAGAAAAAGTGGAATTTCCAAACAAAGGTTTTGTTTGGGTTGATGACCAGAAAGTAATTGTAAAAAACGGAATCCCGGGACAGAAAGTCCGGTTTATGATCAATAAGAAACGTTCCGGCCGGGCGGAAGGACGTCTTCTGGAGGTCCTGGAGAAATCTCCCCTGGAAACAAGAGAACCTGCCTGTCAGGAGTTTCCGGCATGCGGCGGCTGTATGTACCAGACCATGAGCTATGAGGCACAGAAGGAGATGAAGGAGCGTCAGGTGAGAGAACTTCTGGATGGGGCAGTAAGAGAGAGCCTGGCTAAGATCGGGAAGAACGGTGATGGGACAGAAGAAGCTGAGGCTACAGAGCATTTATATCACTGGGATGGGATCTACGGCAGTCCCATTGAGTTCGGGTACCGCAATAAGATGGAGTTTTCCTTTGGGGATGAGTATAAGGATGGGCCGCTGTCCCTTGGGCTTCATAAGAAGGGCAGCACTTACGATATCCTGAACACGGATGACTGTAAGCTGGTGCATCCGGATATGACGAAGATCCTTGTCTGTGTGCGGGAGTTTTTCCTGGAACGAAATGCCAGTTTTTATAAGAAGCTTCAGCATGTAGGATATCTCCGCCATCTTCTCATACGACGAGGTGTGACAAGCGGCGAGATCCTGGTGCATGTGGTAACGACTACCCAGGAAGAATATGATCTGGAGTCTCTGAAAGAGCAGCTTCTCACACTTCCGCTGGAAGGTAAGATCGTGGGAATCATGCACATTTTAAATGATTCTTTATCTGACGTGGTACAAAGCGATGAGACGAAGATCCTTTATGGAAAGGATTATTTCTATGAAGAACTTCTTGGGCTGAAATTTAAGATCAGTACATTTTCCTTCTTTCAGCCAAATTCCCTGGCTGCGGAGATCCTTTACTCCAAAGTGCGGGAATATGTAGGAGATACCAGAGATAAGGTGGTGTTTGATCTTTACAGCGGAACCGGCACCATTGCCCAGCTTGCGGCGTCCGTTGCCAGCGAGGTGATCGGTGTGGAGATCGTGGAAGATGCGGTAAAAGCCGCCAGAGAAAACGCTGCACTTAACAGCATCAATAACTGTCGTTTTATTGCCGGAGACGTGCTGAAGGTTCTGGACGAGGTGCCGGAGAAACCGGATATGATCATCCTTGATCCACCAAGAGATGGCGTTCACCCTAAAGCCCTTCCAAAGATCCTGGCTTACGGAGTAGACCAGATCGTATACATTTCCTGCAAGGTTACAAGCCTTGTGAGAGACCTTCCGGCATTTTATGAAGCCGGATACGAGATGACCAACGCCTGTGCAGTTGATCAGTTCTGTCAGGGAGTTCATGTGGAGACGGTCGTACTGCTTTCCCACAAAAAGCCAGACGGACATATCAACGTAAAAGTTGAGTTTGGCGAGGGTGAGGGAAAAGTTCCCCTTGATAATATTGCTAAAAGAGCGGAAAGCTATAAGCCCAAAGAACGAGTGACCTACAAAATGATAAAGGAGTACATAGAAGCTAAATACGGCTTCAAAGTACATACCACATATATCGCAGAGGTAAAGAGAGATTTAGGCTTGCCGATGTGTGATGCTCCTAATGCGGTAGAAGAATTGAAACAGCCGAGGAAGCATCCAACGGCAGAGAAAGTGGAAGCGATAAAGGATGCTTTGAGATATTATGGAGTTATTTAAAGTGATATCTATAATATTGGGTTAAAGGAGGAATTAGTTGAATAAAAGTCAAATTGTTGTGGCTATAGAGGGTATAGATGGATCAGGTAAAACAACATTAATTAATGAAATTTGTCGTTACTTTGGCGAAAAAAGTATAGTTTATAAACGAACTCATAAAGGAAAGTTTATAGATAGGATAGTGTCAAGTGCAATTATGCAGAAATTTTATATGTTGCAAGTTCCTATATATTTATTACTTAGTTACAAAAACTATATTTTATTTAAAATTAATAATAAAAGTAGAGATAAAATTATAATTATGGATAGATGTTTTTTAAGTAATATATGCTATTTCTATCCTAAAGCTTTAGAAAATAACAGGCTGTTGACAATATTACTTTTTTTTGAAGTAAAATTATTCCCACAGAAAGTATTTATACTTGATGTAGACCCCAAAAAGGGACAAATTAGAGATTCAAATAAAAAATCATTAAAATGGTTAAAGACTACTAAAAGTGCATATTTGAAAACTATTAATTCGAGCCTAGCTGAGTTTATGAACATCGAATTAATACCAGAAGAGTTGCCCATAGAAAAAAAGTGCAATGTTATTATAAATTACATAGAAGGAGAAAGAAAAAATGGTAATAGATAAGACAGGAATAATGAGCATTTTGCGTACTTCTGAGGAGGATTTAAAAAATCATATAGGTGAGGATAGCATTTTAATAACCACAATTTACGATGACTTTTCAATTGAACAAATAGGAAATGATTCAATAGACTTAAGAATTAATAATAAAGGTTATATTTTATCAAATGATTATCAGTTTGTTAATACTCTTTCGGATGAAAATTTTGAGAAATATTTTGAGGAAGTGCAATTAAATGCTGAAACTGGCTATGATTTAAAACCAGGAGCATTATTATTCGTCGATACCTTAGAAAGAATAAATTTGGTTGGTGATTTAATTGGTAGAATTAGTGGGAGGAGTACTTTTTCTCGTTTTGGATTATCGGTTCATTGTACACAAGAGAAATTTTCAAGTGGAATAAACTCAATTGCTGCTTTACAGATTAAAAATAATTCAAATACCGTATTAAAGATATTCCCATATCAAAAATTAGCGCAACTTATTGTTGAAAAGACAAATCACAATGAAAATCCATACAATGGCACATTCGCTTTGGAAGATAGATATAAATTGCCTGTAATTAAATCTAGCGATAGAAAGCAATATGATGAGAGAACTCAAGAGTGTATAAAGCGTTTAAAGCCAAAGAAAAAGTCTTTATTAGAGAGGAAAACTTCTTCAGCTAAATTAAATACCCTTTTCCAGTCAATTTTTGGTTTTGCAATAACTGTCGGAATTGGTATAATCGGTTTTATGGATAATAAAATGTGGGCAATTGTAATAATGGTAATTTTATCTGTTTTATATATAATAATGAGCTGGTATTTTTATAAAATCTCGGAAAAAAGTGAAAGGGAAAGATAAGATGAAAAAGAAATTACAAGACAAATTATTATTATATCCGTGCCCTATCTTGCTGATAACTTCAAAATTTGGTAATGAAGAAAATGTATTTACCGTTTCTTGGTCTGGTATAGCATGTTCTCATCCAGAATATATAACTATTTCAGTAAAACCAACAAGATTTTCATATAATCTTATATGCAATTCAGGATGTTTTACCGCAAATATTATTAACGAAAATCTTCTGGAAATAGCAGATTATTGTGGAACATTTTCGGGTAAAAATCATGATAAGTTTAGAGAATGTAATTTAACAAAAATTCCAGGAAAAATGATAGATGTTCCCTTAATACTAGAGTGTCCAATAAATATTGAATGTGAAGTAGAAAGAGTATTAGAGTTGGGAAGCCATCATTTAATAGTGGCAAGAGTAGTTGAAAAATTAGTTGATGAGCATATAAGTGGAACAAATTTACATGAGTCTTTAAACCCTGTAACATATTTTCGACCTAACTATTATTCATTGAATAAACAAATATTGGGAGTTTATGGTAAGACACATGATACAATATAAAGATGATTATTCTGATAATGTGTTTTTGAGTATAAATATTTTAAGTGAAAATTTAGAATTTTGATTATGACTACAAATTTATTCATAATTTTGTGGGACAAGGGATGTACGAGCGGTCTTACTACTGTATAAATATTGCCCATATTGCCGTAATTTTGTGGGGATATGTTTTGATTTGATACTCATGTTGAGACGGTAGTTCTTTTGTCCCGACAGAAGCCACAAGAGATTGTGTTAAAAGAATTGGTGTATATCTAAAGCGTGGAAAGCTCCTTCGGGAGCTTTTTGCTGTTTATAAGATAAATTCTGTCGGAGATTTATTATAAAACATTACTTTACAAGAAGAATAAAAAAGCATATAATTCTTTTATAATATATTTGATAAAAGAGGGTAAGAAAACGGAAAATAAAGATAAAAAAAATATAACAAGAAAAAAAATAATTAATTATGTGCTAGACAATCATGTTACATCCAAGGCGGGAATCGCAAAAGAGTTAAACTTGAGTATGCCGACTGTGTTAGCAAATGTGAATGACTTGTTAGAAAAAAGGGTGTTGGAAGAAACTGGGGAATATGCTTCAACCGGTGGAAGGAAGGCAAAAAGTATAGGTATTAATAAGTCATACTGTCATGCAATGGGAATTTTGATTACAGCGAATCATATAGAAATGGTATTAGTAAATCTTGGAGATGAGATTATAAAAAAAGATCGCATCCGTTTAAAATTTACGGCAGAATTATCCTATTGTACAGAGGTGGCACAAAAGGTCAAAACTTTTCTTGAAGGCGAATTAGCGAAGGATACGCTACTTGGGATTGGAGTGGCGATTCCAGGAATTATTGATCAGAAAGAACGGATTGTTTTAAAATCTCATGCTTTAGGTATAGAGAATTATAGTCTGCGCTTTTTAGAGCAGGCTTTGGAAATTCCAGTATATTTTGAAAACGATGCTAATGCTGCAATGCTTGCAGAAAAAAAGCAAAAGTATCCAAATGCGATATATCTGTCTTTGAACCACACCTTAGGAGGTGCATTCTGCATAGATGGAAAGCTGTTTCGAGGGCAGAACCAGAAAGCAGGGGAGTTTGGTCACATGATACTCGTTCCCGGTGGAAGAAAGTGTTATTGTGGTAAATCAGGATGTGCAGATGCATATTGTGCTGCAAGTGTACTGACACAAGATAACAGGCAGTCACTGGATGCATTTATGGAAAAAATTGAAAGTGGTGATGAAAAAATTTTGCAGACATGGAATGAGTATCTGGATCATCTTGCTGTTTTGATATCAAATTTGCGGATGGCTTATGATATGGATATCATACTAGGAGGTGATGTGGGAGGTGTATTGTCAGATTATATGATACCACTGGGAGAAAAAGTGATGGCATATAATGGCTTTGAGCATGATGTTTCATACTTGAAAAATTGTTCGTATAAGAAAGAAGCGTCGGCTGTTGGAGCCGCGAAATACTTTTTTACAAAACATATGGTAGAATTGTAAATTTTTTGAACTCAGATAAGCAGTACACCGCATCTGGTGCGTAGGGCATTACGTGTAGGGTAAGGGGATGTTTAGTTTGTTGGAGTTAAAAGCTCCCACTGACAGGTTACAAAGCGAATGAGGATGTCCGCTTTATATGTGGGAAAAACGAGAAGTTGTGTAAAATTAAAAAAAGATATTATAGTAAAAAACGGAAAGAAAACAGTAACTACGGTTTCCTTTCCGTTTTTTTGCGTGTTAATTGTGAAAAATATACAAAAAATGTGTTTTAAAATTATGAAATATATAAAAATATGAAAAAACATATTGACAAATTGTGTTTACATGGCAATAATATAATTACTTTAATAAAATATTTTATAAAACACAAAATAAAACAACATAAAAAGGAGGAAACAATTATGTTACAGCAGGTAATGACAAATCCAGGAGAAATTATTTTCAGAGAGGTTCCGGTTCCGGAGGTAAAGGAAAATCAGGTGTTGGTAAAGATTATGAATATTGGTGTCTGTGGATCAGATATTCATGTTTATCATGGAAAACATCCGTTTACAAAATATCCGGTAACACAGGGACATGAGGTTTCAGGTGAGATCACAGAACTTGGAAAAAATGTCACAGAGTTTCATGTGGGACAGAAGGTGACGATAGAGCCTCAGGTATATTGTGGACATTGCTATCCATGTCGTCATGGAAAGTATAATCTCTGTGAGGAATTAAAAGTAATGGGATTTCAGACGACAGGAACAGCATCTGAGTATTTTGCAGTGGATGCATCGAAAGTAACACCTATTCCAGAAGATATGTCCTATGAAGAAGGCGCTATGATTGAACCTCTTGCTGTGGCAGTTCATGGTGTAAAACAGATAGGTGATGTAGCTGGCATGAATATTGCAGTTCTTGGAGCAGGACCGATTGGAAATCTCGTGGCACAGGCAGCAAAAGGAATGGGGGCAGCGAAAGTGATGATCACAGATATCAGTGATCTTAGACTGGCAAAGGCAAAAGAATGTGGAATTGATGTGTGTGTGAATACCAAAAATAAAGACTTCGGTGAGGCAATGATCGAAGCATTTGGACCGGATAAGGCGGATGTAATCTACGACTGTGCTGGAAACAATATCACAATGGGACAGGCAATTAAATATGCAAGAAAAGGAAGCACGATCGTACTGGTGGCTGTTTTTGCAGGAATGGCAGAAGTAGATCTTGCAGTGGCAAATGACCACGAACTTGACATTAAGAGCACGATGATGTACCGCCATGATGATTATATAGATGGAATCAGACTGGTAAATGAGGGCAAAGTGCATTTGAAACCGCTTATCTCAAAGACATTTGCTTTTAAAGATTATCTGAAGGCATACCAGTATATTGATGATAACCGTGAGACAACGATGAAAGTAATTATCAATGTCAGTGAAAAGTAAGGAGCGTATATGGAAAATAAATATGGAATTGTCGGAGTTGCCCATGTCGGGCTTCCGACAAACGATTTACAGAAAACAGTTGAGTTTTATAAGAGTCTTGGATTTGAAGTGATTATGCAGTCTTATAATGAAAAAGCAGGGGAAAAAGTGGCATTTTTACAGATAGAAAATTACTGTATAGAGACTTTTGAAAATGGGCAGGCGGCAATGTCAGACGGTGCATACCAACATGTTGCACTTGATGTGGAAGATATTGAAAGTATGTATCAGAAAATCCGCAATGAAAAATACACAATTATTACAGACGGAATCGAAGAACTACCATTTTGGGAAAATGGTGTGAAGTTTTTTATGATTAAGGGACCAAATGAGGAAAGAATAGAGTTCTGTCAGAAACTCTGATAAAAATAGGAGGGACATATGGGAAGCGAAAACAAAAATGGAAAAGTACCGCTGATCAGTAAGATTGCATATGGGTTTGGTGATGTTGGATGTAATTTCAGCTGGATGTTCGTCAGTAATTTTCTGATGATATTTTATACAGACGTGTTCGGAATCAGTATGGCGGCTGTTTCAGCACTTATGCTTTTTTCAAGATTCTGGGATGCAATCAATGATCCAATCGTCGGGGGACTTACGGATAAAACAAAATCGAGATGGGGACGGTACCGTCCATGGCTGTTAGTAGCGGCACCAATTACAGCGATTCTTCTTGTTATGACGTTCTGGGCAAGACCCGACTGGCCGCAGAATGGAAAGATCATTTATATGGTAATTACATATTGTCTGCTGGTTTTGGGGTATACCTGTGTGAATATTCCGTATGGAACCTTGTGTGGTGCTATGACACAGGATATTGATGAACGTGCAAAAATAAATACATCCCGTTCGGTTGCAGCGATGATTGCAATTGGGGTGTTAAATATTATCACAGTTCCACTGCTCAGCAAATTCGGCAGTCATAGTGCAAAGACAGGATATCTGACGGTTGCGGTCATATATGGATGTATTTTTACAGCCTGTCATTTCTTCTGCTTTGCGAAGACGAAAGAGGCAGTGATCACTCCGGAAAAAGAAAAAATTTCTGTAAAGGTTCAGTTGAAAGCAGTCATGCAGAATAGACCATATCTTCTTGCATTGGTAGGACAGATATTGTTTGGATTTACATTATATGGTAGAAACGCAGATATTCTGTATTATTTTACATATGTGGAAGGGAATGCCTCCTACTACACAACTTATTCGATGTGCATCATTATTCCTTCTATCATCGGGGCAGCCTGTTTTCAACCAGTATTCCGCAAGTTGAATAACAAAGGAAGAACAGCATCTCTCTTTGCTTTATTTACAGGAATTTCAATGTTGTCTATGTTTTTCTTCAATGCCAAAGAATCACCAGCTATTTTTTATGCATTATCTGGTCTCACACAGTTTTTCTTCTCTGGATTTAATACCGCAATCTATGCAATTATTCCAGACTGTGTGGAATATGGGGAGTGGAAAACCGGACTTAGAAATGACGGCTTTCAGTATGCATTTATTTCACTTGGAAATAAAATCGGAATGGCAGTTGGAACAGCACTTTTAGCAGGATTACTTGGAAAATATGGTTATATTGCAAATCAGACACAAAATGCAACTGTACTTTCAATTATGAAACATGCATTTACGACGATTCCAGGTGCACTTTGGATTGTGACTGCGGTTGTATTATTTTTCTACCGGTTAAATAAAAAACGTTATAACGAGATTGTGGAGGAACTGAAAAATGGAAGAAAAAGTTGATATCGTGGCATTGGGAGAATTGCTGATTGATTTTACGGAAGCAGGACATAGTCAGGATGGGAGGAAATTGTTCGAACAGAATCCCGGAGGTGCTCCGGCAAATCTTCTAACTGTTGCAAGCCACTTTGGGTATCACACATCTTTTATTGGAAAAGTTGGAAACGATATGCATGGTAAATTTTTAAAGAAGACATTGCAAAAGGAAGGAATCAATACAGATGCTATTGTTGAAGACCCGGGTTATTTTACAACGTTGGCATTTGTGGAAATCGGTGAAAATGGAGAACGAAATTTTTCTTTTGCAAGAAAACCGGGTGCAGATACACAGCTAAAAAAAGAAGAACTGGATCAGACATTAATTTCAGGTTGTAGAGTTTTTCATTTTGGATCATTATCGCTGACAGATGAACCGGCAGAAAGTACAACGATCGAAGCGGTAAAAATGGCAAAAGCAGCGGGTGTACTTATTTCCTATGATCCAAATTATCGACCGTCTCTTTGGAAGAGCAAAGAGGATGCAGTGAAAAAAATGAGATCTGTCATAGAATTGGTAGATGTCATGAAGGTATCGGATGAAGAGAGTACTCTGTTGACAGAGGCGAAAAGTTATGAGCAGGCTGCAGATCAACTCCTTGCCATGGGACCAAAGCTGGTTGCCATTACATTGGGAGAACAGGGCGTTCTTATGGCGACAAAAAGCAGAAAAGAAATCATCAAAGCATTTCAGATACATGCGGTCGACACGACTGGGGCAGGTGATTCATTCTGGGGAGGCGTATTATGCAGTATCCTTTCCATGAATAAGAATGTTGAAAAAATGGAATGGGAAGAAATCAAAAAGTGTGCTGTTTTGGGAAATGCAGTTGCTGGATTGTGTGTGCAAAAGAGAGGGGGAATCCCTGCGATTCCGACGAAAGAGGCGGTGTTTGAATTTATGCAGAAATAATGAAGGTATATGAACAAACTCGGGGCTGTAAAAATTCTCCGAGACTGTGAGAAAAAGTCTGTAAATAAGATTCTTCTATGATATGTAAGGGTGGTAAGTCTGAAAATCAGGCGTCTCACCCTTGTTTTATATATAACAGTTGTTGAATGGCATGTCAAGAGCAGGCGTTTTTCCGCCCGTCTTATTCGCCAGTTTATTCGTTACTCTTGGAGACGTCCGTATTCTTCCAGGAGCTGATGGATGATGTCTCGTTTTCCTTCGGTCATTTGTACTCGATGTACAGGTTTCTTTTGTCTTGCCATAACAAAAGGTCCTCCTAATGATATTTATTGTATCATAGAAGAACCTTCTAAACATTATTTTACAGAAAAATTTCATACTCTCTCACGATTTATTAATCGTTAAAGCATCAGCCCCGTGTTTTTCTGTCGGAGTATTATTCAGTTTTTACCTCTCCATCATGCTGATGGACTCAATTCCGACACTTCCGCCGCGGACAACTTCGATATGCTTGAACTCTTCTTTGATAAGCTTGATGACTGCGTCGTTTTTGGTTGCGGTCTGGACGAATTCCAGGAGCAGGCTGTCTTTGCCGTAGTCGATGACACGGGCCTTGAAAGTTTCGGCAATCTGGAAGAGTTCCACTTTATCTTCCGGTGAGCAGCCTTTGACTTTGATATAAAGAATCTCTTTCATACGGACAAATACATCTGTAAAGTCAATGACCTTGATAACCTCGATCATACGGTTCAGCTGTTTTTTGATCTGCTCAAAAGTCTCATCATCACTGACAGTAGCGATAGTCATTCGTGAAACGGTCGGGTCTTCAGTAGTTCCAACTGTAAGACTGTCCAGGTTATAGGACTTTCCGGAGAAAAGACCGGAAATCTTGGAAAGAACACCAACCTGGTTTTCAACGTAAAGAGAGATCCATCTTTTTTTCATTCCTTTATCCATTTTTCATTCCTCCTAACAATCCATGATCAGATCAGCCAGAGTACCACCCGGCTTAACCATCGGGTAAACCATTTCCTCCGGATCAATGATAAATTCGATGATCGTAGGAGCTTTTGTATTCTTCTTAGCCTCTTCGAAAGCAGCCGCAATCTGATCTTTTTCAGTTACGCGGATACCTTTTGCCCCATAGCTTTCTGCAAGACGGATGAAATCTGGTGTGTATTCCGGATACTCCTGGCCTTCTGTACGGCGGGAGAGGGCACCGGCTTTTAAGTTTGTCATAGCGTAGCGTTTTCCATAGAAAAGTTTCTGCCACTGGCGGACCATTCCCAGATATTCATTATTAAAAATGCAGCAGATGATCGGAAGCTCTTCCAGAACAGCGGTGGCAAGCTCCTGGATATTCATCTGCATGCCGCCGTCACCGGAAACAGAGATGACAGGTGTGTCTGGATTTCCAATCTTTGCACCGATAGCACCTGGAAGGCCGTAACCCATGGTTCCAAGTCCGCCGGACATGATCAGCTGACGGTTCTCGGTGATGTCCGCATACTGGCTTACAAGCATCTGATGCTGTCCAACATCTGTAACAAGAATTGCTTTATCAAACTGACGGTTGATCTCGCCGATGATATCCAGAGGCCCCATCATACCACGGTCTTTCATGGTGAGCGGATGTTCTTCTTTCCATTCCTGGACCTGTTTCAGCCATTTGTCGGTGCTGCATTCCTGAACATATTCGTTCATCTTGGTTATGGCTTCTTTTGCGTCAGCAACGATCGGAATATCAACATGGATGTTTCTGGAAATAGAAGCAGTATCAATATCAATGTGGACGATCTGTGCATGCGGTGCAAATTCATGGAGCTTGCCTGTGATACGGTCATTGAAACGCGTTCCGATGGAGAAAAGGAGATCACATTCATTGACTGCCATGTTCGCAGCATAAGCACCGTGCATGCCAAGATTTCCGATAAACAGAGGGTTTCTGGTAGAAATCGCGCCACGTCCCATAACAGTAGTAACAACCGGAACCTGAGTTTTCTCAACAACCTGAGTAAAAATCTCCTGCGCGCGGGAGATGATCACACCGCCACCTGCAAGAAACAGAGGCTTCTTTGCCTTCTGGAGCATTTTGAGAGCTCGTTTCAGCTGACCAATGTGAACGCTGGTATTCGGCTTGTAGCCACGGATATTGACGCTTTTAGGATACTCGGCACTTCCAAGCTCTGCCATCACATCTTTCGGAAGGTCGATGAGAACAGGGCCGGGGCGTCCGGTACGTGCAATGTAGAATGCTTCTTTGATAATACGGCCAAGATCTTCACGATTACGGACGGTTACTCCGTATTTTGTAATGCTTCTTGTGATTCCTACGATATCAACCTCCTGGAAAGCATCGTTTCCGATCAGGTGACGGGCTACCTGGCCGGTGAAGCATACAAGTGGAACGCTGTCGTAGTTGGCAGTTGCAAGACCTGTCACAAGGTTGGTGGCACCAGGGCCGCTGGTAACGAGGCATACGCCGACTTTTCCGGTTGTTCTGGCGTAGGCGTCAGCTTCATGGACGAGGGCCTGCTCATGGCGCGGCAGGATGATGTCAATGTCGCTCTGTTTATATAATTCGTCGCTGATATCAATGGTGCAGGCACCAGGATAACCGAACAGAACATCAACGCCTTCTTCTTTTAAGGCTTTTACAAGCAATTTGTTTCCGGAAATCTGTTTCATGAATTGGTTCCCTCCTTTGGTGATGTGGATAGTTAAGCAGATAAGGGTTGCCACGGAATATTTTTTCCAATAAAAAAGTCCCGGCATATCGAATAAATATGCTCAGGACGGATGATTCCGCGGTACCACCTGTTTTCAGAGGTAAAACTCTGCTCTCTGTCAGTACAAATATACTGCTTCCCTGTAACGTAGGAATAACGTTGGAGCCTACTGCATGAAAATTCATGGTTCAGTCCACTGCTCGAGGGCTACTTCCATAGCTCTGTCACGAAGATTCTCACCGGCCATCTTCTCTCTGGGCATCCGGAGACTATGTACTACTCCCTGTCATTGCATTTAGTAAATATAGATAAAAATTTTATATTATTATAATATAAAATATCGGAACTGTCAATCAGAAATCATGATGGCTCAATGGGTGAGCCGGGAATTCCGATAACAGTTCCGATATGGATGATATTAAGTATTAAATATTAAGTATTTTCCGGTACATCAGCTGTTTATTGTTACGGAGTTGGAGCCTGCTTACTCAGGATTCGGTATTTTCCGGTGTTTCAGGCTCTTTTTCCGGAAGGTAGACATGCACTTTCTCGATACGGTTCTTATCCAGCTTTTCTACGATCAGATGGATTCCGTCCTCGGTGATCACTTCGTCACCGGCAACAGGCAGACGATCCAGATGTTCGATGATAAATCCACCCAGGGAATCGTAATCCTCGGAATCCAGTTCCGTACCCAGATGATCATTTACGTCATCCAGATGCATGGAGCCTTCGATGATGTATTCCCGGTCGGAAATTTTCTGGACAAGCTCGTCCTCCTTCTCATCGTATTCGTCATGGATCTCGCCCACGATCTCCTCCAGGATGTCCTCCAGTGTGATCAATCCGGCCATATCACCGTATTCATCCAGTACAATGGCAATGTTGAAGGTGGAGTCCTTCATTTCCACAAGAAGATCGGAAATGCTTTTTGTTTCGTAAGTGAAATGCGGCTTTCGGAGGAAATGATCGATAACAAATTCCTCATTTTTGTCGTAAAGAAGAAGATCCTTCATGTTGATGATTCCCACAATGTTATTCTGGCTGTCCTTATAAACCGGCAGACGTGTGAACTTATCCTCGCGGAAAATATCGATTAGTTCATCATAGGTGGATTCCACATCTGCAAAGGTAACATGTACTCTTGGAACCATGATATCCTTGGCTGTGGCATCTCCAAGATCAAACACATTGTAGATCATTTCTTTTTCGTCGGATTCAATGACACCGTCCTCGTGGCTGACGTCCACGATGGTACGAAGCTCCTCCTCGGTCATGGCCTTGTCGGCTGCATCCGGATCCACACGCATCAGGCGCATCACACCTCTTGAAAAGAGATTGATGATAAAGATCACCGGTGTCATGATGGTCATAAGAAATTTAAAGACCGGGATATAGCGGAGGGTGATCTTTTCAGAGTTAATGGTTGCGTAGTTCTTGGGGGTGATCTCGCCGAAGATCAGGATCAGAACCGTCAGGATCACCGTTACGATGCTGACCATATAGCCGCCAAAGCTGTATGCAAGTGTGGTTGCAAGGGAAGAAGCCGAAATGTTCACAATGTTGTTTCCGATGAGAATCGCACTGAGAAGCTTGGGAGTCTGGTTCTCCAGGATATCGAGAGCCATGGCTGCACGCTTGTTTCCTTCGTCTGCAAGAGAGCGGAGACGGATCTTGTTTACCGACATCAGCGCGGTTTCGTTAGATGAGAAAAAGGCTGACAATGCCAGCAGAATAAGTAATATGATTATCTGGTAAGTGTCGCTGGGGTCCACTTTCAATATTCACTCCTTTAAAAATAAGATTATTTGGTTAAAAATATACAGATACTTCTCCATTATATATGTTTTATCGGATTTTGGCAAGAGCCGGACTGATACAGCGCATATAGATATATGGAAAAAATACAAAAATAAGTCTGCTTCTTGACAAAAGAGTAAGTCTGAACTAACATATATTTGTATTCATATATAAAAAAGAAATGAACAGGAATGGAAGGAGAGGTTTATGTTTCTGGAAATAAAAGGAATAAAAAAATCCTTCGGGGCAGGAGAGAGCTACGTAGATGTTCTAAAGGGGATCGATCTGGAAATTGAAAAGGGAGAATTCTGTGTGCTTCTGGGACCGTCCGGTTCCGGAAAATCTACTCTGTTAAATATCATCGGCGGCATTGACGGAGCAGATGCAGGCAGCATTACCATTCAGGGAGAACAGCTGGGGGATATGAAGGAAAAGAAGCTTTCTCTCTACCGCAGAAAACATCTTGGATATATTTTTCAGATGTATAATCTGATCCCCAATCTGACTGTGAGGGAGAATATTGAAGTTGGTGCTTATTTAAGTGACAGACCGCTGGATGTGGATGAGCTGCTGGAGACACTGGGACTTTATGAACATCAGCGGAAGCTTCCGAACCAGCTTTCGGGAGGCCAGCAGCAGAGAACCGCCATTGGCCGTGCCATTGTAAAAAATCCGGATATTCTGCTTTGCGATGAGCCTACCGGTGCGCTGGATTACAACACCTCCAAGGAAATCCTGAAGCTGATTGAAACACTCAATCACAAATACGGAAATACCATAGTCATGGTTACTCACAACGATGCCATCAAGGATATGGCAGACCGTGTGGTAAAGCTTCGTGACGGTATGATTCGCAGAAACTATCAGAATGAGCAGAAGATTCCGGCTGCTGACCTGGAATGGTAAGGGGGCATTATGAAGAATCCTTTACGTAAGCGTATCCCCAGAGAACTGAAAGGGGAATTTGGAAAATATCTGGTGGTTTTCCTGCTGATGGTACTGACCATCGGGTTTGTGTCCGGCTTTCTGGTAGCCGATGGAAGCATGCTGAAGGCTTATAATGAGAGCTTTGATAAATATAACATCGAAAACGGAAATTTCCGTACTGCGGAAAAGATTTACAGTTCTCAGTGGAAGGATATTGAAGCTGCCGGTGTTAAGCTTTATGCGAACTACTATATAGAAGAAGATCTGGATAACGGAAGCACCATGCGTTTTTTTAAAAACCGTGAGAAGGTGAATAAGGTCTGCCTGATGAAGGGAGAAATGCCGTCAGGGCAGGGCGAGATCGCCATTGACCGTATGTATGCGGATAACAACAGTCTTAAGGTAGGAGATACCCTGATCAGAGGTGAAAAATCCTGGAAGATCACAGGCCTGGTGGCACTTTCGGATTACAGTGCCCTGTTTCAGAATAATAATGATTCCATGTTTGATTCTGTAAAGTTTGGTGTGGCGATCGTAACTCCGGAGGAATTTGAAAACCTGGATCAGGAAAAGCTCCGGTACAATTATGCATGGATATATGATCATCAGCCAAAAAACGAAAAAGAGGAGAAGAAGATTTCCGAAAATCTCATGGAAGATATCGGCAAAGTGGTAGCCCTGGAAGCCTTTGTCCCACGTTATCTTAACCAGGCGATCATTTTCACCGGCGATGATATGGGCGGAGACAGGGCAATGGTCATCACGCTTCTTTATATTGTGATCGTGATCATGGCTTTTGTGTTTGGAATTACCATTAGCAATACGATCCGAAAGGAAGCCGGTGTTATCGGTACGTTACGTGCATCCGGTTATACCAGACGGGAGCTGATCCTTCATTATATAACGCTTCCGGTTTTGGTCACGCTGGCAGGTGCCCTGATCGGAAATATTCTTGGATATACCGTATTTAAGGGTGTATGTGCAGACATGTATTACGGGAGCTATAGTCTGCCGACTTATGTGACCGTATGGAATGCAGATGCCTTTCTTCTGACAACTGTAGTTCCGGTCATCATTATGATACTGATCGATCATGCGGTGCTCAGGTACCGCCTGCAGCTTTCGCCTCTGAAGTTCCTGCGAAGGGATTTTTCCGGTAAAAAACAGAAACGTGCAGTGTATTTAAGCCCGAAGATAGGAATTTTTTCCAGATTTCGCCTCCGGGTGATCTTTCAGAATGTCAGCAGTTATTTGGTGCTGTTTGTGGGAGTTATTTTCGCAAATCTGCTGCTGTTTTTCGGAATGCTTCTTCCGTCTACGCTGGATCATTATCAGCTTGAGATCCAGGAAAATATGCTGGCGAAATACCAGTACATGCTTTCGGTTCCGGCAAGTGCCTATTCAGGAAATAAAGCGGATGCCATGAGTTCTCTTATGGAATATTATATGGATACCAGAACGGATAATAAGGATGCAGAAAAATTTTCTGCATATTCCCTGAATACTATGCCTGGTAAATATAAAAGTGAGGAGATCACTCTCTATGGTGTAGAGCCGGATAGCAAGTATATCCGTGCAGATCTTTCGGGAGAGGGTGTTTATATTTCCAGTGCTTATGCAGATAAATTCCGGATCAAGGAGGGGGATACCATAACTTTGAAGGAAAAATACGAGAAGGATGAGTATTCCTTTAAAGTAGATGGGATCTATGATTATGCGGCAAGCCTCTGTGTATTTATGGAACGTGATAAGCTGAATGAGGCGTTTGATCTTGGGGATGATCACTTTGGAGGATATTTTTCCGATACAGAGATCAGGGATATCCCTTCAAAATATATCGGTTCTGTCATTGACCTGGAAGCTCTTACAAAAATATCCAGGCAGCTAGATGTTTCCATGGGAGATATGATGGGAATGATGTATGGATTTTCCGTGATCATTTTTCTGGTGGTGATCTATCTGCTTTCCAAGGTTATCATCGAAAAAAATGCCCAGTCGATTTCCATGACCAAGATCCTGGGTTATACAAATGGCGAGATCAGTCGTTTGTATATACTTTCTACATCATTTGTGGTGATGTTCTGCCTGTTGTTAAGCCTTCCGGTTGAACGGCAGATCATGGAAGTGCTATTCAGAGAGATGATGCTTTCCAGTATTTCGGGATGGATCACCATGTGGGTGGATCCCATGATCTATGTGAAAATGATGGGGATCGGAATCGCAGCCTATGCAGTGGTAGCAGTGCTGGAATTCCGGAGGATCCGTCATGTGCCTATGGATGAAGCACTGAAAAATGTGGAATAATATGTGACATTCGTATATATCCGGAAAAATACTTCAGGATATCCGAAAATTTTACAGAATATACAACAGGATCAGGAGTATGTGTGGTTTAACCGAATGCGGATGCTTTTATCCGCTTAAACAGTTATCTGTGAATAACCACATATACTCCTTAAATATTCATAAATTTTCCGGAATACTGGAAATATTACTACAAACTTGTTATAATAATCCCATACTTCCCGTTGGAGGGAATAATTCAAACAGGAAATCAGGTGAGGAACATGGCAGGCAGAAAGAAGGATCCGCTGTATAAAAGCTTCGGATATGCGTTTCAGGGGATTTTTACCTGCATCCGCAAGGAAAGAAATATGAAGATCCACTGTATGGTGGCAGCGCTTGTGGTGATCGCAGGACTGATCCTTGGGATTTCCGTGACAGATTGGTGCATCTGCCTAGGACTGTTCGGAATGGTGATGGCGCTGGAACTGGTGAATACGGCAGTGGAAGCTGTTGTGGATCTGGTCACAGAGGAACGTCACCCTCTGGCAAAGATCGCCAAGGACACAGCAGCCGGAGCAGTACTGATCGCAGCGATCATGGCAGCGATCGTCGGATTGATCATTTTTGTTCCCAAGGGACTTGCTTTTCTGGGAATATGACAGGAACAGAAAACTTTTGTTTCAGGAAAGGAGAAAATATTATGGAATTAGGTGAAGGACTGAAGAAAATTTTACTGGTGGGTATTGGTACAGCAGCAGTGACAGCAGAGAAATCCAAAGAAATTCTGGATGAACTGGTAAAAAAGGGTGAGCTTACGGTTGAACAGGGTAAGGTTCTTAATCAGGAGCTGAAGCATAACATCAAATCAACGGTTAAGACAGCTGCTGATTCTGTAAAGGAATCTGCAGCCAGAAAGAATGATCAGGAAGAACTGAAGGCAACGATTTCCAGGCTGACACCGGAGCAGCTGGCTGCTGTGAAGACGCAGATCGAGCGCATGCAGGCCGAGGCTGCTGAGGAGAAAGCCGAGACAACAGAAGAACCGGCAGAGGAAGTTGTACAGGAAGCTTCTGCGGAAACAGAAAATGCAGAAGATACCGGGAGCGAAGAACAAGCAGCAGAGTAACCGACTGCGGATCGTAAATATCCGATTGACTAAACGACAACGCAGACGAAGCAGTAAACGGAGAAGCTTATGGGCAGAGAAGAACAGGAGAAGAAAGAAAATAACGGATATGGAGAACGGCTGAGAGAGATCACAGCCGTTCTGAAAAAGCATGCAATCACCCGGGGCGTTTCTCCTGAGAAGCTCCGGCTCATACTGGAAGATCTGGGCCCAACTTATATCAAGTTGGGTCAGATCATGTCCCTCCGTTCTGATATTCTTCCAAAGAGATACTGTGATGAGCTGATGAAGCTCTGCTCTGATGTACCGCCGATGCCTTTTTCCCAGGTGATCGAGGTACTGGAAGAGTCCATGGGCTGTCCGTGGCAGGCAGAATTTCAGTATATTGAGCAGAAACCTCTGGGAGCAGCATCGATTGCCCAGGTGCATCGGGCCACGTTGAAAACAGGCGAAGAGGTTGTGATCAAGGTTCAGCGAAAAGGAATCTATGAAACCATGGCCAGGGATATCGGTCTGATGCACAAGGCTGTACGTCTGATGCCACCGGTGAGCATTAAGGGTATGGTGGATTTGAACATGGTCTTAAGTGAACTGTGGACTGTGACCCAGGAGGAGATGAATTTCCTGACGGAAGCTGCAAACATGGCAGAATTTGCAAAAAAGAACAAAGATGTGGTTTTTGTGAAAGTGCCGATCCTATACCGTGAGTATATTTCGCCGCATATTCTTGTGATGGAATATATTGACGGTTTTGCTATCAATGATAAGGCTGATCTTCTGGCCAATGGTTATGATCTTAATGAGGTCGGAACGAAATATGTGGATAATTTTATCAAACAGGTGATGGAGGACGGCTTTTTCCACGCAGACCCGCATCCAGGAAACGTAAGGATCCAGGAGGGAAAAATCGTCTGGATCGACATGGGAATGATGGGACGGCTGACGGAGCGTGACCGCCAGTTGATCAGCGAAGCCATCGAAGGTGTTGCCATGAACAATATAGGCAAGATCCAGGATGCAGTCCTGGCTCTTGGTGAGTTTAAAGGCAAACCGGATTCCAGCAAGCTTTATGAGGATATCCGTGGACTTATGGATAAATACGGTACTGCAGATATGGGAAACATTGATGTGGCAGAAGTCATGGTGGATCTGATGGAGGTCATGAAGGAGAATAAGATCATGATGCCTCACGGACTGACCATGCTTGCGCGAGGACTGACCCATGTTGAAGGGGTTCTGGCTGAGATCTGCCCGGAGATCAATATGACACAGATTGCCGCAGCAAGGCTCAAGGAGCAGTTGTTCAGCAACGGGAACTGGAAGCGTGAGATAAAAAAAGAAGGAAAAAATCTTGCCTGGTCCCTGAAACGTGCAGTGGATATTCCTTCTCTGGCAGCAGATTTTCTTCAGGGCTGTATGAAAGGGCAGACGAAGATCAATCTGGATCTTCATGCCTCGGATGATCTGGCGTGGCTTTTGCGCCGGCTGGTGCGGAATATTGTGATGGGGTTGTGGGTGATGGCACTTCTGATCAGTTCCAGCATTATCTGTACTACGGATATGAAACCAAAGCTGTGGGGGATTCCGGCGTTGGGTGCCTTTGGTTATGTGTTTGCTTTTATTATTGTTTTGTATGTGTTTATCAAGCATTTCTTTTCAGGAAAAAAATAAAAGACGGAGATCATTTGCAGAGTCTGCAGGATGGTTTCTGTCTTTTTTGCTGTTATGAAATTGTTCCGGACTGTCTGCAGTTAAGAGATATTATCTTTCATCAGGCAGAAAAATGACGGAGTGCAGGTATCTGGTCAGATGTAGATAGTTCCGCTGTAGGATTTGCGGAATTCCTTTGGAGTGTAGCCGGTTCCCTGTCGGAAATAGTTGCAGAAGGATGGGGCGTCCCGGAAACCGCAGGAGAGTGCTGCTTCTGTGATTGTGCAGGAGGAAGAACAGAGAAGCTGGGCTGCCATCTGGAGGCGGTGTTTCAGGAGATATTGTTTTGGTGATGTGTTTTCGTGTTCCATAAAGATACGGTAAAGGTAGGAACGTTCGATTCCTACGTAGCGTGCCACGTCAGAGATATGGATAGGGTAGGCGTAATTGTTCCTGATGTATTCGGAAGCTTGCTGAAAGTAGAGGGTTGAGATGTCGGTTCTGCTTTCGGAAGGCTTTTTTTGCATGACGGATAGCATCAGGAGGAGGTTTCCTGCGGAGGCAAGGCCGTTTCCGTTGTTTTCGGAAAAGGTGTCAAGGAGGTTTTGCATGTGGGTAAGGAGGCTGTTTTTCAGGGAGGGTGTTTCCGGGGTGAAGATGAGAGAGTCGGAAAATATGGTTTGTTTCAGGATTTCTTTGCAGGTAGAGCCGTCAAAGCCCGCCCAGGCATAGCTCCAGGGTTCGGAGCTGTCAGCGCGGTAGTAGATGGAGTCCATTGGACGGATGAGAAAAGCATCACCTGCTTTCAGATGGTAGGTGTGGCCGCTGCACTGGTAGATGCCTTTGCCGTGGAAGATCACGTGGAGGAGGTAGTGTGGGCGCATGGCTGGACCGAAGGAGTGGTTCGGGCCACAGTCTTCCTGACCGCAGAAGTAGACGGAAAGAGCGTGCTGGGGGTTGGGTTCTTTTTTCATTTGACTGGGCCTCCTGTTTTTTGTCACAAAAGTGTAATATCCTCCTCCGGAGGAAGCAGTTTCTTAAAAAAACGATACAAAAGCATCGAATTGATAAAAGCTACAAGTCCAAATCCGAAGAAAAACCAGCAGCATACGTAAAGTGGCTGCAGCTTTACATCAAGATAAGTCATATATAATGGAAAGATCGTGATCACTGCAATGGCGATCGTTGTGGGAAAATGCATAAATGCCAGCAGAAATGCATTTCTGCAAAGTGCTCCCAGCGTATTGGCAAAGGTTGCAATCACCGGGAAGATGTATAAAGTAAAAATAATCAGCAGAGTCAGGACTCCCACAGAAAGATAAAAGAGCATATGTGCAGCACTTCCTTCTGCATGGAGCAGGAAACGTATATTCAGGATGATCACGGCTCCGGCAGCAAGGATCAGCAGCCATACGATCAGTGACTGTTTGAAGTTTTCCTTAAAAGCTCTGAAAAATGTTTTCGTCGTGCCGTTGTTATTCCCCTTTACTGTACGCATCATGCAGTGATAAAGGGCAGTCAGTGACGGCCCGATGGTGATCACCGGAATACTGCAGAGAATAAAAAGAAGATTGGCGATCACGATGTCGCCCAGTTTGTTGAGAAATACATGAACAACATTATCTTCATTCAAAAGATTCATAACGAAATACCTCCTTATATAGAAATATAAAAATGAAAAACAGACCACAGTTGTAAAGTCCGATACAGGTAATCTTAGCACAGTTTTCGACTGTGTGTAAAGAGAGGGAACACAGATAAGTATCCTGTGCATTATAAAGTGTGTTCTGGCCACAGAGTGAACAGTAATACGCTTCGCTGTGAATGCGGATCGTAAATACCCGTCTGACTGTGAGAAAACCGGTGTGGCTGAAAATCTTTTGAGGGAAAACAGGAGGATACAGCACATTTTATGGGACTGAATAAAAAACATGGAACTTTGCGTGCATATGTAGAAATAATGGCACGCATGGAATTATGTTAGGAACGGGAAAACAATTTTTTCGTCAAATGACATTTGTACATGTTTTGAGTTAGTAAAAACATACAAAAACAGACATGTAAAAATGTTGGTTTTGCCATAAAGAAACAAAATGGTTTCAAAACATACTCAAAAATAGTGGAAATTATGGGAAAATATAAAAAAACATAAAAATACAGGAAAAAAATGACGGATAATTAACAAAGTATGAACAAAAAATAGATAAAATGAACAAATAATAACATTTTTCCATATTGAAATGACAATAATCCATTTATCATTTTTCCATGTGCAATTATAATAATATCAACGGTCAGGGGCGTGAAAAAATATAAAAACTGACCAAAGAAAGAGGGAAAATAAGAAAGATTTAAAAGGAGGAAGAAGTTATGAATTTTAAAAGAGTAGCAGCATTATTGTTAGCAGGTGCCATGGTAATGACAGCAGTTCCGGTATATGCAAAAGGTGACGATGTTACACTTTCCGTATCCATCTGGGACACCAACCAGGAGCCGGGAATCAAAGAAATTCTCGCAGACTTCACAGAGAAGACAGGAATCAAGACAGAGATTTCCGTTGTTAAATGGGATGAGTACTGGACAATGCTCGAGGCCGGTGCACAGGGTGGTTCCCTTCCGGACGTATTCTGGATGCACTCCAACGAGAGTCAGAGATACATGTCCAACGATATGCTTCTTGATCTGACCGATAAGATCAAAGACAGCGATCTGATCGATCCGGAGAACTATCCGGAGGATATCTGGGGACTGTATACATACGATGATAAATATTATGCAGTACCGAAGGATATAGATACAATCGCTCTCTGGTACAACAAGACATTATTTGACGAGGCAGGACTTGATTATCCGACAGCTGACTGGACATGGGATGATGTTACAGAGGCAGCTAAGAAGCTTACTAAGGATGATGGTTCCCAGTACGGTCTCGCAATGAGAAATGATAACAACCAGGCCGGATACTACAACCTGATCTATGATAACGGCGGATACATCATCAGCGATGACAAGACAAAATCCGGCTGGGATGATGAGAAGACGATCGCAGCTATGCAGACACTGGAAGGATGGATCAAGGATGGCGTGATCCCGTCTCTTGAGACAATGTCCGAGAACAACGAGGACGTACTTTTCGAGGCTGGCAAGATCGCTATGACATGCCAGGGCTCCTGGATGCTTGCAGCATTTAAAGAGAACGAGTACACAGCAGCTAACTGTGATTGTGTAGAGCTTCCTAAAAACGCTGAGACAGGCAGAAGAGCTTCCTTATATAACGGACTTGGATGGGCAGCATCTGCTTCCGGTGAGCACACAGACGAAGCTTGGCAGCTGATCGAGTACCTCGGATCCAAAGAGGCTCAGGAGAAACAGGCTGAGCTTGGTGTTACAATGAGTGCATACAAAGATACATCTGATGCATGGGCTAAATCCGCAGACTTCAACCTTCAGGCTTATCTGAACATGATGGATGACATGGAGATCCGTCCATACTCCAAATCTACTGTAACATGGGAGAACGAGGACAACGAGATCCTTAAGGGCGTATACACAGGCGACATCACAATGGAAGAGGCTTGCAAGCAGATGGCTGATCAGATGAACGAGAAGCTGGCTGAGGAGTAAGCATTAAGAAACACCGATAATTAAGTGCAGTAATGAGAGGGGCCGCCGCACTCAGGTGCAGCGGCCTCATACATAGAAGGAATAGAAGGAGTGATTCTTATGGCTAAAACTACCAAGTCACAGGCACGGACAAAGAGAGAGCGCAGTGAGTTCCTCTGGGGCTGGCTGTTTATTCTCCCAACAACCATCGGACTGATCGTATTGAACATCATTCCGATCTTCCAGACTATTTACCAGAGCTTTTTCAAAACAGGAGATTTTGGTAAAGGAAATATCTTTATCGGTTTACAGAACTATCAGAAGGTTTTTGCAGATAAAGAGATCTGGCAGGCACTGATCAACACATTCAAATATGCGATCGTGGAGGTTCCTTTTTCCATTGTCATCGCACTTGTTCTTGCAGTACTTCTTAACAGAAAGATGAAGGGCCGTTCTATTTACAGAACCATCATCTTCCTCCCGATGGTAGCAGCTCCGGCAGCGGTAGCCATGGTATGGAGATGGCTGTTCAACTCTGATTATGGTCTTATCAATAACGTTTTCCATGTTCATGTAAACTGGGTTTCTAATCCGAAAATTGCAGTATTTGCAGTTGCGATCATCGGTGTATGGTCTATCATCGGTTACAATATGGTTCTTTTCCTGTCAGGACTTCAGGAAATCCCGAGAGATTATTATGAAGCAGCATCCATTGACGGTGCAACAGGCGTGAATGCATTCTTTAACATCACGGTCCCGCTTCTTTCACCAACCATTTTCTTCGTGCTTGTTACCCGTGTGATCGGATCCCTTCAGGTATTCGACCTGATCTATATGGTTATTGACAAGTCAAACCCGGCACTTACCAAGACTCAGTCACTGGTTTACCTGTTCTATAAATATGCATTTATCAATAAGAACATGGGATACGGCGCTACGATCGTAGTAGTACTTCTTATTATCACCATGATCCTGACAGTATTCCAGATGATCGGTCAGAAGAAATGGGTATTCTACAACTAAAAAGGGGGATTAACCATGGATAGTATGGAAACAAAAAAGAAATTAACCACTATTTTAATACATGTCATACTGATCATTGTGTCCATAACGATGCTTGTGCCATTTATCTGGATGATCCTGACAGCTTTTAAAACTGTAACTGAAGCAACATCTGTAGATCCTTTCACCATTTTCCCGAAAATATGGAGAAAAGACGCATTTATTTCTGTTATCAATAACATGAACTTCCTGCTTCTGTACAAGAATACACTGCTTCTGATCTTCTTCCGAGTAGTGTGTGCGGTTCTTACAGCAACTATGGCAGGCTATGCATTTGGACGACTGAACTTCAAGGGCCGTGATCTTTGCTTCGGTCTTGTACTGTTCCAGATGATGGTTCCGGTACAGATTTTCATCATCCCGCAGTACCTGATGGTCAGCAAGATGGGTATGCTGAATACGATCTTTGCCCTTGTATTCCCAGGTATTGTTACTGCATTCGGTACTTTCCTTCTGAGACAGGGATATATGGGATTGCCGAAGGATCTGGAGGAGGCTGCCAGACTTGACGGATGTAACATCGGTCAGACCTTCCTTTACATCATGGCACCACTTACAAGATCCAGTATGGTCGCACTTGGAATTTTCACAGCTGTATTCGCATTCAAAGACCTGATGTGGCCGATGATCGTTAATACAGATAAGGATATGCTGGTACTTTCTTCCGCACTTGCAAAGATGCAGGGCCAGTACGTATCCAAATTCCCGGAACTGATGGCTGCATCTCTGATCGCCTGCATTCCGATGATCGTGATCTACATGATCTTCCAGAAACAGTTTATCGAAGGTATTGCTACCAGCGGTGGAAAACTGTAATCAGAAATATTACATAAGGTAATACAAGACCGCTGACAATGTATATAACTGAGCATTTGGTTATTGAGGTTGTCAGCGGTATTTTTATCGAAGTAAACAAAAAAAGGAGAAAATTATGCCGATCAAATTTCACGAGGGATCAAAGACATTCCACATTTATAACAAACATTTAAGCTACATCACCTGTATCATGGAAAATGGCCAGATGGAGAATCTTTACTATGGAAAAGCCATCCGCGATAAAGAGGATTTCAGCTATCTCCACGAGGAGATCATGCGTTCCCTGATGGCTGTATGTGTTCCGGAGCCAGGACTTCTTTCCATGCAGTATACCAAACAGGAGTATCCTGTTTACGGAACCGGTGATTACAGAAACCCTGCCCTTACTGTTCGTCAGGAGAACGGAAGCGAGATCGTAGATTTCAAATATGTTTCTCATGAGATCTATGGTGGCAAGAAGAAGCTTGCAGGTCTTCCGGCAACTTATACAGAAAGTGATGAGGAAGCAACATCTCTGGATATCACACTTCATGATTCTGTGATGGATACAGATCTTATTCTTACATATTCCGTATATGAGGATTATCCGGTGATCACAAGAAGCGCACGCCTTGTTCAGAAAGGGGATCAGAGGATCCGGCTTGAGAATGTGATGAGTGCAGCAGTGGAGTTTCCGGATATGGATTATGAGATGATCCATCTTTCCGGTGCGTGGGCACGTGAGCGTTATGTAAAAACACGCAAACTTGAGATGGGGACACAGGCTGTACAGAGCCTTGCAGGAACCGGTTCCAGCTCTGAGCAGAATCCGTTTATCGCACTGAAACGTCCTCATACAACAGAAGACACAGGCGAGGTTTTCGGCTTCAGCTTTGTGTACAGCGGCAGCTTCCTTGCACAGGTTGAGGTTTCCACCTATGAGATGACACGAGTTATGATGGGAATCAATCCTCAGGGCTTTTCCTGGGAGCTTTCCAGAGATGAAGAATTTCAGACTCCGGAGGTTGTTATGGTATACAGTGATAAGGGCTTAAATGGAATGAGCCAGGCTTACCACAGACTGTACCGTGACCGCCTGATGCGTGGAAAATGGAGAAACCATGCACGCCCGATCCTTCTTAATAACTGGGAAGCAACCTATTTTGATTTTGATGAGGAAAAAATCCTCAATATTGCAAAAAAAGCCAAAGAGGTTGGGGTAGAGCTGTTCGTTCTGGATGACGGATGGTTTGGAACAAGAAATGATGATTACCAGGGCCTTGGTGACTGGTTCGTAAATAAGAATAAGCTTCCAAACGGAATTTCCGGACTTTCCCGTAAGATCGAGGAGATGGGCCTGAAATTCGGTCTCTGGGTAGAGCTTGAGATGGTAAACAAGAACAGTGACTGCTACAGAGCACATCCGGACTGGCTCATCGGAGCACCGGACCGTTTTGAGTCTCACTCAAGACATCAGCACGTTCTTGATTTTTCCAGACCTGAGGTTGTGGATTTCATTTATGATTCCATCTCCAAGGTTATCGAGGAATCTTCCATTTCCTACATTAAATGGGATATGAACCGTTACATGTCTGAGCCTTTCAGCCGCGGCGCATCTGCAGCAGATCAGGGTAAGACCATGCATAAATATATCCTTGGTGTTTATGAGCTGTATACAAGACTGACAGAGAGATTCCCTGACATCCTCTTTGAATCCTGCGCAAGCGGCGGAGCAAGATTTGATCCGGGAATGCTGTATTTTGCACCGCAGACATGGACCAGTGATGATACCGATGCTGCTGAGAGAGAAAAGATCCAGTACGGTACCTCCTTTGTCTATCCGATCGTCAGCATGGGATCTCATGTATCGGCAGTACCGAATCATCAGCTGCACCGTACCACACCGCTTTCCACAAGAGCAAATGTGGCATATTTCGGAACCTTTGGCTATGAGCTGGATCTGAACCTTTTAAGTGCCAAAGAGATCGATGAGGTAAAGGCACAGGTTGAATTCATGAAGAAACACCGTGACCTGATTCAGGTGGAGGGTGATTTTTACCGTATCTTAAGTCCGTTCGAAGGAAATGATACTGCGTGGATGGTTGTTTCCAGGGATAAGAAACAGGCAGTTGCCGGTTATTATGAGAGACTGAACAAGGTTAATGCTTCCTGGATGCGTCTGCGCTTCAAAGGTCTTGACGAGGATCAGCTCTACAGAGTAGAATGGGAAGATAAGTGCCTGAAAGCATATGGAAATGAATTGATGTATGCAGGAATCCCGGTTGATCGTGACTACTGCAACAAGACAAACGGTGATTTCCATTCTGTATTGTATACAATTGAGGCAGAGGGTTGATCGGATCGGCTGCAGAACAGTTAGCTGGTACAGACAGACCGCCGGATATGGCGGTCTGTTGCTGAGTTGCCGGCTGTCTGAACAGAGCTGTAGATTACGGATATCCGTTTGATCTGAAAAAAAGAACGCAGAATATCAGGGAGGTGAAAAGTTGCTTCATACAGTTGGTTTTACAAACTCAGACAGCTATAAATGTCTGGAGAATTTAAAGAAAGGTGCGGTGGATCTCTGTCTTACTTACTGTGGGTGGGAAAGCTGTGATCCGGGACATCGATTTGGACCAAATAAAAGGATCTCTCATGTACTTCATATCGTGGAATCCGGAACCGGGGTTTTTGAGATGGATGGCTATCAGTATCATCTGACCGGTGGAGAAGCATTTCTGATCCCACCCGGTGTGGAGGCCTGGTATGAGGCAGACATGGACAATCCCTGGACGTACCGCTGGGTAGGATTTGAGGGAATGATTGCCGAGGAAGTGATTCATGTAAGTGGTTTCAGCCGGGAAAATCCGGTCCGAAGGATCCACTGCATGGAAAATGCTGCGAAGTATATTGATGCAATGGTACGGACCAACAAGCTCGTTTTTGAAAATGAGCTGAAACGAAACGGACTTCTGCTGCTTCTTTTTTCTGACCTGATCACAGATAACCGGGATGCATGTTTGAGAGAAGGCAAGCTTCTTCCATCCCACAGATATCCAAATTCCGTTTATGTGGAGCAGGCAGTGGATTACATTGCAGCCAACTTTGACAAGAGGCTGAAGATCAATGAGCTGGCAGACCGCATTGGCGTCAACCGGAGCTATCTTACCAGTTCATTTAAAAAAAGCCTTGGATGCTCGCCGCAGGAATATCTTATGAATCTTCGCATTGAGAAGGCGAAAACTCTTCTGAAAAACGGAGATATTCAGGTCAGTGAAGTAGCTGCAAGAGTAGGGTATGGAGATCCGCTGGCTTTTTCCAAGGTATTCAAGGCAAGAACAGGAAGAAGTCCGAGAGAATACAAGGAAGAAAAGAGAAGACTTGTAGTGAATGGAAAGAAGGGCGATTATACGGAATCTGAGGCCTGAGCCTGTGATATATTTCACGAAGAAAAAAACTCTCTGTCTGTGCCAGAATATATAAAATTCTGGTATCGGGCAGAGAGTTTTTTATGTCATAAGAAATGTTATAGAAAATTACTTCTGGGTATCTCATGCAACAAAACAACAATTATTAACATCAAAGTACATATTTTAAACAAGTTTCCGGTAGTATGATAAGCTCACAAGGAAAACGAAGCGGGACTGCACCGCAGAAATAGCAGAAAATCAGGAATTTTAAAGAAAAATATAACAATTCCGGATAAGAGATCTAATAAAGAGAACAGGAGGAAACGAACATGATCAAAATTACATTCATGGGAGCTGGAAGCACGGTTTTCGCAAGAAATGTACTTGGAGACTGTATGTGCACACCGGCACTTCGCGAGAGCGAGATCGCACTTTATGATATTGACGAGAAGAGACTGGAGGATTCCAGAATTATCTTAAGTGCCATCAATCACAACGTAAACGAGGACCGCGCAGTGATCAAAACCTATCTTGGTGCCGAGAACCGTAAAGATGCACTTCGCGATGCGGATTTCGTAGTTAATGCCATTCAGGTAGGCGGTTATGAGCCATGTACAGTAACAGACTTTGAGATCCCGAAGAAATACGGCATCAAACAGACAATCGCAGATACTCTGGGAATCGGTGGAATCATGCGTGCACTTCGTACCATTCCGGTTCTGGAAGAGTTTGCCCGGGACATGGAAGAGGTCTGCCCGAACACTCTGTTCCTGAACTATTCCAATCCGATGGCAATGCTTACCGGTTATATGCAGCGCTTCACAAAGATCCGTACAGTAGGTCTCTGCCACAGCGTTCAGGTCTGCTCCCAGAAGCTTCTTGAGGGAATGGGAATGGAAGACAAGCTTGAGGGACGTACCGAGCTGATCGCAGGTATCAACCATATGGCATGGCTTCTTGAAATCCATGATAAAGACGGAAACGATCTGTACCCGGAGATCCGCAGAATTGCAGAGGAGAAGAATACTTCCGGTGAGAAACATGAGGATATGGTACGTTATGAGTACATCCGTCATCTTGGCTACTACTGCACAGAGTCCAGTGAGCACAATGCAGAGTACAATCCGTTCTTTATCAAATCCAGATATCCGGAGATGATC
Source organism: Blautia schinkii (assembly GCF_013304825.1). Classification (GTDB taxonomy): domain Bacteria; phylum Bacillota; class Clostridia; order Lachnospirales; family Lachnospiraceae; genus Blautia_A; species Blautia_A schinkii_B. The sequence continues at coordinate 182,435 of NZ_JAAWUO010000001.1, forward strand.
GAGGAATTCAATATTCCACTTGACGAATATCCGAGAAGATGTATCAAACAGATCGAGGGTTGGGAAAAAGAGCGTGAGGATATCCTCAAAGACGGCAAGATCGGCCATGAGAGAAGTAAAGAGTATGCTTCCTACATCATGGAGGCTGTTGTTACAAACACACCGTACAAGATTGGTGGAAACGTTCTTAACAACGGTTATATCGACAACCTTCCGTCAGATGCCTGCGTAGAGGTTCCATGTTATATTGACGGAACCGGTGTACACCCGGTAAAAGTGGGCAAGCTTCCTACACAGCTGGCAGCTATGAACTCATCCAATGTCAGCCCGCAGCTCCTTGCTATTGAGGCAGCAGTGACCAAAGACCGCCAGAAGATCTATCAGGCAGCTATGATGGATCCTCACACAGGTGCAGAGCTGAATATCAAAGATATCCAGGCAATGTGTGATGAGCTGATCGAGGCACATGGAGATTATATGAAGATGTACCGCTAAATGAAAGGTATGTCAGGGGACTCCCGAGCAGTTTTCTGAATAGACAGGCCGGATCATTAAAATGGATGTTCCGGCCTTTTTATGATGTAAAATGTTGATGTTTTTTCACAGGAATATTATAATTGGGATATGTATTTCAGCAAATAATACGGGAGGATTTTTACAATGGGAGCAAATGAGGCAAAAACAGCGATTCTTGAGAACCGCACAGCACTTGGAATCGAGTTTGGTTCTACAAGGATCAAGGCAGTTCTGGTTGATGATAAGAACCAGCCTATCGCATCCGGCGGTTACGGATGGGAGAATCAGTATGTGGATGGTATCTGGACATACAGCCTGGAGGAAATCTGGAAAGGTCTCCAGGCCAGCTATCAGGATATGGCAAAAGATGTCCGGGAAAAATATGGAGTGGAGCTGACAAGCGTAGGGGCTTTTGGAGTCAGTGCCATGATGCACGGATATATGCCGTTTAACAAAGCAGGCGAGCTGATGGTTCCGTTCCGCACATGGAGAAACAATATCACAGGTGAGGCATCTGAGAAACTTGGAGAACTTTTCCATTATAATATCCCTCAGAGATGGAGCATTGCACATCTGTACCAGGCGATCTTAAACGGCGAGGAGCATGTGAAAGATATTGATTATATCACAACTCTGGAAGCCTATGTACACTGGAAGCTTACCGGAAAAAGAGTTCTGGGTATCGGTGATGCGGCAGGTATGTTCCCCATCGACAGCGAAACAAAAGACTACAATGAGGAGATGGTGAAGAAATTTGATGAGCTGGTAGCTCCTTATGGATTCCCATGGAAACTCCGCGATATCATGCCGGAGGTTATGGTTGCAGGACAGGATGCGGGTACTCTTACAGAAGAAGGAGCAAAGCTTCTTGATGTAACCGGCAGACTGAAAGCAGGAATCCCGATGTGTCCGCCTGAGGGAGACGCAGGAACCGGTATGGTTGCCACAAACAGTGTGCGTCAGCGGACAGGAAATGTTTCAGCAGGAACTTCTGTATTTGCCATGATCGTCCTGGAAAAAGCCCTTTCCAAACCGTACAAAGAGATCGATATGGTCACAACACCTGCCGGTGATCCGGTTGCCATGGCACATTCCAACAACTGCACATCTGATTTGAATGCCTGGGTGAATGTGTTTAAGGAATTTATGGAAGCAATGGGCATGGAAGTGGATATGGACAAATTGTTCGGAACACTTTACAATAAAGCAATGGAGGGAGATCCTGACTGTGGCGGACTTCTTTCCTATTGTTATTTCTCAGGTGAGCATATGACTGGCTTTGAGGAGGGACGTCCTCTGTTTGTCCGCTCTCCGGAGAGCAAATTTACACTTGCCAATTTTATGAGAAACAATCTTTATACCTGTCTTGGAGCTATGCGTGTAGGTCTTGATATCCTTCTTAATCAGGAGCATGTGAAGATCGACAAGCTTCTTGGACATGGCGGCCTCTTTAAGACAAAAGGTGTTGGCCAGCAGATCCTTGCAGATGCAGTGAATGCACCGGTTTCCGTTATGTCAACCGCAGGAGAAGGCGGAGCCTGGGGAATCGCGATCTTGGCATCTTATCTCATTAACAAAAATGATGGTGAAGATCTTGCTGATTTTCTGGATGAAAATGTCTTCAAAGGAAATGAAGGAAGTACACTGGCACCGGAAGCAGAAGGTGTGAAGGGATTTGATGCGTTCATGAATCGGTATATGAAAGGCCTTGGCATTGAGCGTGCGGCTGTAGAATCCAGGATCTGGTAAAGAGCAGAACGGATTGAAATATAAATCTTTGATTTACAGGAATAATGAAAATGAAATCAGAGGAATATAAATGAAACAGACAGATCATGAAAAGAAACCGGCTCCAGGCCAGATCGTACATGTCGTGATCGATCGTCCGATGAATACTTACCATCCGGAGCACAAGGAGCTTTTCTATCCGGTAAATTATGGATACATAGAAGGAATCATTGCTCCGGATGGCGAGGAACAGGATGTATATGTTCTGGGCGTGGATTACCAGATAAAGGAATTTACAGGTAAAATCATCGCTGTTATCCACCGTCTTAATGATGTGGAAGATAAATGGGTGGCAGTACCGGAAAACATGACTATGACGGCCGAGGAAATCATGGCACAGGTAAGTTTTCAGGAACAGTATTTTAAGACAGAGATAGAGATGATTGAATAAAAGGCAGCAAGTGATATTAAATAAGGAGAAAACATCACAATGGAAAAATCAACAGTTTATTTTACAGATTTTCGTTGTCCTGTGGGAACCAGCCAGCTTGATAAGCTGAAAAAACTCTGTGTTGCTGCCGGAATCAGAGACATTGACATGGACGGAAAATTTGTAGCCATTAAGATGCATTTCGGTGAGCTGGGAAACCTGGCATTTCTTCGCCCGAACTATGCAAAAGCTGTGGCAGATCTCTGCAAAGAACAGGGCGGGCTGCCATTTCTGACAGACTGCAACACTCTTTACCCAGGAAGCAGAAAGAATGCTCTGGAGCATCTGGACTGTGCAAACCTCAATGGTTTTAATACCATTACTACAGGCTGCCAGATCATTATTGGAGATGGACTTCGAGGAACAGATGAGATAGAGGTTCCGGTAGTAAACGGAGAATACTGCAAAACTGCGCTGATCGGACATGCGATCATGGATGCGGATATTTTTATCAGTCTCAGTCACTTTAAAGGGCATGAGTCAACAGGATTCGGCGGTGCTCTGAAAAATATCGGTATGGGCTGCGGAAGCCGTGCAGGAAAGATGCAGCAGCATGCCAGCGGTAAACCTGCCATCAACGAAGAAGTCTGTCGTGGATGCAAACGCTGCGCGAAAGAATGTGGAAGTGATGCCATTACTTATGTAAACAAAAAAGCAGTTATTGATTATGATAAATGCAAGGGCTGTGGCCGCTGTATCGGAGCCTGCAGTTTTGATGCTGTTTACAATCCGAATAGCAGTGCTAATGAAATGCTTGACCGCAAGATGGCTGAGTATGCACAGGCTGTCTGTCATGGCCGTCCACATTTTCATATTGCACTGGTACAGGATATCAGCCCGAACTGCGACTGCCACGGTGAGAACGATGCGCCGATCCTTCCGGATATCGGAATGTTCGCAAGCTTTGACCCGGTAGCTCTGGATCAGGCATGTGCAGATGCCTGTCTCAAGGCAACGCCGATCGAAAACAGCCAGCTTGGAGAGCATCTGGCAGAGCCAGGATGGCACTGTCATCACGATCATTTCAAAGATTCCAACCCTAATGTAGAATGGAAAGCAACTCTGGACCAGGCAGAAAAGATCGGCCTGGGAACAAGAGAGTATGAGCTGAAGAAGATTAAATAAAAAATATATCAAATGATAAAAAGCAGGAGCAGACATGGATGACATGTGATAGCACCTGCTTTTTATATGCCCAAAATGTTCTTCCACTCCTGCAAAACAGCAGGTGTTGCCTATGGCAAAAAGATGGAAGGAATCCGTATATGAATTTGCAAAAGCAGAGGTACTTGAGGCAGGAAGAGAAGAAGGCAGAAAAGAAGACAGGAAAATGTACCGTGGAACAAAGGTGATAACGTAAGAGAGAATATGCCATTTCCAGCCCTTTGGTTCATGAGATGATCAGTGAAAATTTTATTGAAAATATTTTTCCTTAATGGTATCATGAGACACGAAAAACACAGAAAATAAAAATACCAGGCTGTTAATAGTAAGTACATACGTTACAACAGATTACAGCCAGTCGGACAGCGAAAGAGCAGCAGGTGGCTAACTGCAGAAATTCGCTGTGATATACAGGAGGAGAAAAAATAATGAAATTAACCATGCTTGGAACAGGCAACGCACTGGTAACGGAGTGCTATAATACATGCTTCGTGCTCAGCGATGAGTACGGCCATTTTCTGGTTGACGGCGGCGGTGGAAACACTGTGCTTTCCCAGCTTAAGAAAGCAGGCGTAGATCTGATGGATGTTCATGAGATCTTTGTTACACATAAGCATGTTGACCATATCATGGGAATTGTTTGGGTGATCCGAATTATCTGCCAGAACATGAAGAAGGGTGCTTATCAGGGCGAGGCCAATATCTACGCACATGACGAAGTAATCGGACTTCTGAAAGACATGGCATTTAAGCTTCTCAACAAGAAAGAGACACAGTACATCGGTGATAGACTTCATCTGATCGAGATAAAAGACGGCGAAGAGAAAACGATTCTCAATAAGAAAATAACATTTTTCGATATCGGTTCTACCAAGGCGAAACAGTTCGGTTTCCAGATGATCTACGGAGATAACAAGGTGCTGACATGCTGCGGAGATGAGCCATACAACGAATGCGAGGAGAAATATGCGAAAGGCAGCGACTGGATGTTTCACGAAGCATTTTGCCTGTATGGACAGCGTGACATCTTCAATCCTTATGAGAAACATCATTCCACAGTTAAGGATGCCAGCGAGCTTGCCCAGCAGCTTGGCGTAAAGAATCTTGTACTGTATCACACAGAGGATAAGAACATTAAGAATCGTAAAGAACTTTACGGAGCAGAAGGCAGAGAGTATTATCACGGAAATCTGTTTGTTCCGGATGATCTTGATGTGATCGAAATGTAATTTTTTATGAAGTAAAAAGAAAAGACCGGAAGTGCGAGGTAACATAACACATGCCAGAAACAGACAACATCATACTTGAAAAAAAATACAGAAAACTCCAGGATATCATTCATTCTCTTGGAAGCGTAGCTGTAGCATTTTCCGGCGGTGTAGATTCCACATTTCTGCTGAAAGCTGCACAGGAAACACTTGGTGACAAGGCTATGGCCATCACTGCATGCCCCTGCTCTTTCACAGACAGAGAGCTGAAAGAAACGGAGGAATTTTGCCAGGAGAACCACATCTGCCAGGAAGTCTGCAGGATCAATGAATTTGAGATCCCGGGATTTCGGCAGAATCCACCGGACCGCTGCTACATCTGCAAAAAAGCCATTTTCACAAAACTCTGGGAAGCAGCGAAAGCGCATAATATGAATATGATCGCAGAAGGCTCCAACATGGATGACTTAGGCGATTATCGCCCGGGAAAAAGAGCCATCCAGGAGCTTGGCGTGCGAAGTCCTCTTCAGGAAGCAGACCTCTATAAAGAAGAGATCCGTGAGCTGTCAAAGCACATGAACCTTCCAACCTGGAACAAGCCGTCCTTTGCCTGTCTTGCATCCAGATTTGTATACGGTGAAACCATTACTGAGGAAAAACTTCACATGGTAGACCAGGCTGAGCAGTTTCTGATGGAGCTTGGCTTCCACCAGTTCCGCGTACGCATTCATGGAACAATGGCGAGGATCGAAGTCCCGGAAGAGGATATCCTGAAAATTGCAGATAATGAGACAAGAACAAAGATCACAGAGAAATTCTGCACTCTGGGATTCTCCTACGTAACATTGGATCTTCAGGGCTTCCGGTCCGGAAGTATGAATGAAACACTGGGAAAATAGTATCGGAAAATAAATAATCCCCCGGAAATACCGCACGAGAAGTATTTCCGGGGGATTGCTGCACAAATAGAACCTGAGGCTCAATTACTGTTTTCAAATTTCAAATTTTGAATTGAGAATATCTGCCTGGCGGGCTGTATATCTTACATATAATCCTTCAGAACATTATGATCCCGCAGTACTTTCTCAACCACAGTTCCCTTCACAACATTCAGAAGAGGCTTCTTCAGTGCATTCAGAGGTCCGGGGAGCTGGATCTCAAGAGGAGATTTGCCGTCCATCAGTTTCACGGAGCTGTCCAGAAGCTCACGGATATCGTAAACACTTCCCCATACTTCCGGAACACCACGGTCTACACCAGTGAGGCCATATACAGCCTCCATTGCAGTACGTACAGAATATTCTGTAGTGAAAACAGTATCACGCGGAGTTTCGGCAAACTGTCCGAGGAATGCGAAGTTCACACAGCCATCCGGGATAACATCCGGGCGGTCACCTTTGGCACGCGGCATGAAGAAAGCTGTGATATAAGGCATCATGGTCGGAACGCAGATCGCACTGTTCTCAGCCATATCATCGATCTGATCCACCGGAACACCAAGGTGGTACAGCCACTCTGCAGTGATCTCTTTACCTGTGCAGTCTTTCATCGGCTTCTTGATATAGTCGCCGGGAACATCTGTGAAAAGTCCGTAAACCCATACGCAGACTTTATCAGGATCTTGCTCCTTGAACTGTCCCTGACGGTTGATGGTCCAGCTTAAGAGCCATTTGGAATCCTGGCAGCTTACGATACCACCGGTAACGACCTTGCCGGTACGTGGATCACGCTGACAGATGTTAGTGATATAAGGGATGATACGGTCATCCAGTGTGGTGACGGTAGCAGATTCCCAGTTGGTCTTGGCAATGTCTGAGCAGAATTTCTCCGGATGTCCGAAAGACGGATCCTGAGCTGCGATATTTTTCCACAGGGACCATACTCCGCTGGTACGTACCTCTGCATCACCATTCGGTGCATGGTTCTGATCACCGTAGATCGTGCCCTCTGTACAGCTTCCGTTTGTGACGAAAACAAGATCATTTTCTGTGAGAAGGATACCCTGCTCAACGCCTTTTACTTTGCACTCAATAGCAGAAGCGGTCTTTTTGCCATCCTTGAAATCAAAGATAACATTTGTGACTTCTGTGTTGAACTGGAAGTCAACACCTGCGTCCTCCAGATATTTCTTCATAGGAAGAATCAGAGATTCGTACTGATTATATTTCGTGAATTTCAGGGCACTGAAATCCGGAAGGCCTGCGATATGATGGATAAAACGCTGGAAGTAAAGCTTCATCTCAAGTGCACTGTGCCAGTTTTCAAAAGCAAACATGGTGCGCCAGTACAGCCAGAAGGTGGAATTAAACACCTCATCGTCAAATACATCTTCAATAGTCTTATCGTAGAGATCCTCATCTTTGGTCATGAACAGCTTCATGATTTCCATACAGCCTTTCTGGCTCAGATTGAACTTGCCGTCTGTATGTGCATCCTGGCCACGGTTCACAGTTGCACGGCAGAGAGAGTAGTTCGGATCATGCTTATTCAGCCAGTAGAATTCATCCAGAACGGAAGCACCCGGTTTTTCAAGGGAAGGAATACTGTGGAAAAGATCCCACAGACATTCAAAATGGTTCTCCATCTCACGGCCGCCGCGCATAATGTAGCCTCTTGACGGATCATAGATTCCGTCGCAGGCACCGCCGGCGATATCCATGGCTTCCAGAATGTGGATGTGTTCACCAGGCATCTGTGCATCTCTTACAAGGAAGCAGGCAGCCGCAAGGGAAGCAAGACCGCTTCCTACGATATAGGCATGTTTATCATCAATACCTTCCGGTTTCTCAGGGCGGGCAAAAGCTTCGTAGTTACCGTTGGAGTAATAAATTCCTTTACTGTTTTTGTCATATTTTCCGCGCTCTGTATTGCGGTAATTTTCGGTAGTTTTCTTTACATGTAAAGTTTCCTCTTCATTGATCTCTTTTGTTTTTTTCATCAGTATGGCTGCGCCGGCTCCGGCTGCTGCAAGTGCTGCAAGTCCCATGAATCCTTTTTTATCTGACATATGACATCCACCTTTCATAAATGAGATACCTGTTTGTATCGGATTAACTGTTCTTTGTTGCTGTTGATGCTATGATAGCCCATCCGGAAAAAAGATTCTATTTACAAAACACCGAAAGTGTTCAGTTTTTTATCATTATGTCTGTTTTGATAAGTTTTTATTCTGTATGCATTTCTGCAGTTTTGTTTCTGGCGGCAAAATTACGGATGGCGTTGTCGATGCTTCCGTATAGTGCAGTTGCGGTATCATCCGCGATCCCGCGATAATCTTCACGCATGCCGTTTTTGATCCAGTCCAGCATGATCCCTACAAAGCTGTATTTATACAGATCTGCGATAAAAATTTTCTGTTTATCCGTGATGGGGATGTCTTTTGATCTTTCTGTTACCACGCCCATAAGAAGATTGCAGGTAAGCTGGAACAGATAATTCTCGATTTGTTCCCGTCCCACGCAGCGGTATACATTTAAGATAAATGGCTTGTTTTCCATCACGGCATCAAAGATCTGTAGAAGCCCTTCATGCCAGGTGGAAGAGGTTTTTTTGCCCTGAAGGGCAATTCTGGCATCTTCCAGACAACACCACTCCACAAGATCATAGATATCCTTGAAATGATAGTAAAAAGTCATGCGGCTGATTCCGCAGTCAGTGGTAAGGTCGTTGATGGTTATCTTATCTAAAGGCTTCTTAAGAAGCAGATGTTTCAGGGATTCTTCCAGGGCAAGCTTGGTTGCATTTGTCATAAGTACACCCTCCTTTGGTAGGTTTATGGTTATTAATATAACATGAAAGTGCACAGAAAATCCATGTCAAACAGTGACTTTTCTGTGAAATTATGATAAACTGAAACCCGGAATGTTTTGTGAAACAGAATGGAGTGTATTATGAAAAAGAAATCAGCTTGCATCCTGCTGGTTTTTGCTGCCGTGATAGTACTTACTTATATGACAGGAGAATCCTATTACAGAGGAATCAGTGAAAAAGCAGGGTTGGATGAACAGGAAGAGAAAATATATAAATACCAGTACGACATGATTGTGGATAGCCCTGATTCCCAGTTTTGGCAGGCAGTATATGACAGTGCGAAGAAAAAAGCAGCTTCCAATAATGTACTGCTTGAGATCATGGGGTCGGATAGAGAAACATCCTATAATAAACTTGATTATATGAATATGAGCATTGCGGCCAAGGCGGATGGTATTATCCTGCAGTATAATGGAGAAGCCGGTCTGGAAGAAGCAATCAATACTGCAGTAAGAAACGGAATACCGGTAGTTACAGTCATGAGTGATGCGGTGCACAGCCGCCGCCAGAGCTTTGTGGGAGTCAGCGATTATCAGCTTGGCATGGCTTACGGGGAAATTGTTGCCAGATATGTGAATGAGAACACGAAGAAGATCCTGATCCTGCAGAAACGGGATATTGACGATATGAATGAAAGTCAGATATATACCCAGATCAGTAATGCAGTTCAGACAGCGGTCGGTTCTGCGGATATTGAGATCAAGGGAAGGAATCTTCTGTCAACAGGAACCTTTGAGACAGAGGAGGCAGTTACTGATATTTTTCAGCAGAAGCGGAATATTCCGGATATCCTGGTGTGCATGGATGAAGAGACAACGGAGTGTGCAAGACAGGCAGTTCTGGATTTTAATCTTGCAGGAAAGGTGGAGATCATCGGTTACTATACATCTGAGGATATCCTTGCAGCAGTAGAAAAAGGTGTCATTTCAGTTACCTGTGATGTGGACACGACCCAGCTGGGACAGTACAGCGTGGAGGCAGTTACCAGCTATATAGAAGATGGAAGAACCAATTCTTTCTATAACGTAGACATTAATTTTCTTGACAAAACAGCAGTGGAGAAGATGAGGAGGGAGGCAGTCACAGATGAAAAAAATCCGTTGGAGTGACTTTTCTCTTGTAAGCAAGATCATGCTGGAGGTTGGAGTGCTGGCACTTTTACTGTTCAGCATCAATATGCTGTTTTATGCGCGGATCAACAACTCCATGCAGGAGATGGACGATGTGTATGCCAGTAATGCCCAGATCACAGAGCTTGGGCAGGTTTTTGACGATGTGCAGGACAGCATGTACCAGTATCTGAAGGTAAAAAATTCTCAGGCATTAATGGATTACTATCAGAATGAGGCGAAATACAGGCAGGAGCTGGAGGAGTTAAATGAACAGAATATTGATGATTCCGTGAAACTTCTGGAGAAGAAGATACGTAAGATGTCGGAAGCATATCTTTCCTGTACAGCAGGAACTGTAGCTGCCAAGAGAGGCAGGAATGTGGAAAAATATAAGCAGGAATATGATAAAAGCCTTGAGCTTTACAGTTATATCCAGAGTTCTATGGATGAGCTGAACAAGCAGCTTTTTAAAGAAAATTCCCAGACCTATGCAGCTCTCCGGGCGGTTATGAGATATCTGGAGATCAGTAATATGGTGATCATGCTTCTGGTGGTGGTCTGTGGAATGTTCCTTCTGATCACAGCAACAAGGGAGATGTTCCTGCCGCTGACCAATATGGCGGAAACTGCACAGCTGGTAGGTCAGGGGAATTTTAATGTAAAGATGCCCCCGACAGATTCCAGGGATGAGCTTGGAGAGGTAACAAGAGCTTTTAATACCATGGTGGAGAATCTTAGTCTTTACATTGCCAGGACAAAGGCCGGCATGGAAAAAGAACAGCAGATGATAGAGCGGGAGCTTTTGATGGAAACACATCTCAAGGAAGCGCAGCTTAAGTATCTCCAGTCTCAGATCAACCCGCATTTCCTTTTTAATTCCTTAAATGCAGGAGTACAGCTTGCTATGATGGAGGATGCAGAAAAAACCAGCATCTTTGTGGAAAAGATGGCAGATTTTTTTCGCTACAATGTAAAGAAGGGTGAGGAAGATGCGACGCTTGAGGAAGAATTGGAGGCCGTGGATAATTACATTTATATTCTGAACGTGCGGTTTGCCGGAGATATCCATTTTTCAAAAAAAGTGGAATGTGATGTGGGAAATGTGCGTGTTCCCAGTATGATCCTGCAGCCGGTTGTGGAAAACGCAGTTAATCATGGAATACGGAATATTGACTGGGAGGGACATATTAATCTCAGCGTGGAGCGATGGGACGATCATATTGAGATCAGTGTCCTAGATAACGGACTGGGAATGACCAGAGAACAGATAGAAAGAGTCCTGTCCAAAAAAGTCCACAGCAGTTCGGGCGAGGGTGATTCCACGGGAATCGGAATGAACAATGTGATCAGCCGTCTGGAACTGTATTATGAGTGTGACGGATTGATGGAGATATACAGTGAAGGTGAAGGAATGGGAACAGAGGTAGTGATCAATATTCCTCTGGAGAGGAGTGAAAAAAATGTACAGAATCCTGCTTGCTGATGACGAAGGGATCATGCTGGAATCCCTGAAAAATATTATAAGTTCCAATTATGGAAATGAATGTGAGATCCACACAGCCAAGACAGGCCGTGTGGTTGTGGAAGAGGCGGAGAAATATCCGCCGGATATCTGCTTTATGGATATTCAGATGCCGGGCTTAAGCGGAATCCAGGCAATCCGGGAAATTCAGAAATTTAACAGATCTGTGGTCTTTGTAATAATTACAGCCTATGATAAATTTAATTATGCCAAGGAAGCGGTAAATCTCGGAGTTATGGAATTTCTTACCAAGCCGGTAAACAAAAAGGTGATTCTGGAAATATGCTCCAAAGCTATGGAAAGGGTAGATTCCACAAGACAGAAGCGAAGCGACGATCTCCGTATCCGTGAAAAGCTGGAAACAGTTGTGCCTATGATCGAAAGCGGATATATCAATAATATTCTTCTGCAGGATGATTTTCAGACATACCAGGATAATTACAGGGAGCTTCTGGATATCCGGGAAGAATACGGATATATGATCGTGGCTGAATTCGGTGATTCTACGGAAAATGGCGTTCTTACAAATGCAGTGGGGGCCAGTGTGAAGGCAAACAAATTTTATTCCACATTCCGGGAAATCGCTCAGGGATTTTTTGAATGTCTGGTAGGACCTATTATGGGAAACCGTATTGTACTGCTTGTTCCGTACCGTAATTCCAGGGAGTCCTATGAGGAACGTGTGGAGGTTGTAACAAGAACCAGAAACATGGTACATAAGCTGGAAAGCAGGATTGACAGTAAATTTCGCTGTGGTATCGGCCGGGTGAAGGAGATGGGAAGCACCATGAAAGAATCCTTCAAGGAGGCCATGATCGCACTTCGGGAAAGTACCAGCCATGTGATACATATTGAGGATGTTCCGGCTGCACAGAAATATGACGGCGAATATCCAAGAGATCTGGAACGTCGCTATGAAAAGCGGGTGATGGATAAGGATGTGGCAGGAGCTTTAAGCTGTGCCGAGGAATTTATCCGGTGGATGGAGAAGCAGCAGGGAGTAGATCTGGAGGACATGCGCATCAAGATTCTGGAGCTTGTGATGGGAGTGGAAAAAAAGGCTTTTTTTGCAGGTACCGTGAAATATGCGATCAGCTACCGCAGAAATTATATTCATGAGATTCAGGAATATACAGACATAGAAGGGATAAAAAAATGGTTCCTGGGCAAAACATCAGAAATTTGCAGCAACATGGAAAGCGCAAGGGAAAAAGAAGCGGTTTCCATTATTGAAAAAGCAAAGTCCTATATTCGGGACAATTACAAAAAAGATATTTCACTGGATGAGGTATCACGGGAGGTGGATATCAGCCCTTATTATTTCAGCAAGCTTTTTAAGCAGGAGACCGGAGGAAATTTTATCGAGTATCTTACAGAAGTGCGGCTTCGGAATGCAAGAGAACTTCTCAAGGATTCAGGGCTTTCCATCAAGGAAATCTGTGCGGAATCCGGATACAGCGACCCCAATTATTTCAGCAGGATATTCAAGAAATACGAAGGCGTGACACCAAGTGAATTCAGAGAGAGGTTGAGGTAGACAATATGAGCGGGGGGAAAATGATCAGGAAGCTGTTGATTTTACTGTGTTTGCTGACATTGATGCTAAGTGGCTGCACTTCCGAAAAAACAGAGCAGGCAGCTACGCAGGAAATAGATACAGAGGAAGACGGAGTAGAAAAGAAAATTCAGATCGGTCTTACAGTGGATTCTTTTGTTATTGAGAGGTGGATCCGTGACAGGGATGTATTCGTGGCAACAGCAAGGGAGCTGGGAGCGGAAGTGAATGTTCAGGATGCGGGAGCAGATACAAAAGAGCAGATCAGCCAGATCGACTATTTTATCAAGAAGCATATGGACGTGATCGTGATCATTGCCAGAGACTGCAAAGCATTATCTGAGGCCGTGGAGCGTGCCCACAATGTAGGAATCAGGGTGATCTCCTATGACCGCATGGTAAATGATGCGGATACAGACATGTATATTTCCTTTGATAACCGGAAAGTCGGAGAGGTCATGGCACAGTCCATGATGGAAGCAATCCCTGATGGCGGAAAGATTTTTATGATCCAGGGATCTGCTTCAGATAACAATGTAGACATGGTAAAAGAGGGATTTGAAGACACTCTGAAAAATAGTGCTCTGAAGGTAGTTTACGAAGCCAACTGTGAGGGCTGGATCGCAGAGCTGGCAGCTGATTATGTGGAGGAAGCACTGGAAGAATATCCTGATGTAAAGGGAATCATGTGCGGAAATGATGATATTGCCAGCCAGGTGATACAGGTTCTTGCGGAAAACCAGCTTGCCGGACAGGTGATCGTGGTAGGCCAGGATGGTGATCTGGCTGCATGTCAGCGTATTGTGGAAGGAACCCAGTACATGACAGCATTTAAATCTATCGAAGATCTGGCACGCCAGGCAGCTGAATATGCGGTGAAGATGGCAGAAGAGGGAAAGATTTCGTCAGATGTGACAGATACCATGAGCGATGGAAGCTATGATATCCCGGCGAAGGTGCTGGAACCGGTTGCCGTTACAAGGGATAATATTGATGAGGTGATCATTGACGGCGGTTTCCACAGACGAGATGAAGTATATCTCAATATAGATTACGATACAGAGTAATGCAGAACAGATTGCATACCGGCATATATGTGGCGGTGAAATTCTGCAAGTAATGTGGCAGTGTATCCATATGCGCAATAATACACAATTATGACAAAAATCAATAGCAGATTTTTGGTGCAAAAATGTCTTGCCTGATGCAGGGCATTTTTCTTTTGCAAAAAAATGTCTCTGTCCTTGCCAACTATGTCCAGACAGTCCTGTGCTATAGTAACATCATCAAAGGAAACGTGATTCCAAAAACAAATAATGAAACGGAGGATTTTACAATGAAAAGAAAAATGGTATCTGCACTTCTTTGCGCAACAATGGTAGCTGGTATGGTGGTAGTTCCGGCAGCAACAGCACAGGCAGCAGACAAGAAACTGATCGGTGTTACCATGCCGACCAAGGATCTCCAGAGATGGAACCAGGATGGCGATAACATGAAGAAAGAGCTGGAGGCAGCAGGATATGAGGTAGACCTTCAGTATGCATCCAATGATGTAAGCACACAGGTTTCCCAGCTTGAGAACCAGGTAGCAAACGGATGCGACCTTCTGGTTGTGGCATCCATCGATGGAAGCAGCCTTGGCGAGCCTCTGAAACAGGCCAAAGAAAAAGGAATTCCGGTTATCTCTTATGACCGTCTTCTTATGAATTCCGATGCAGTAACCTATTATGCAACATTTGATAACTACAAAGTAGGTCAGAAACAGGGCGAGTACCTGGTAGATGCACTGGATCTTGACAATCAGGACGGACCATTCAATATTGAGCTGTTCACAGGAGATCCTGGTGATAACAACTGTAACTTCTTCTTCGGTGGTGCAATGGATGTTCTCCAGAAATACATCGATGACGGTAAGCTGGTAGTAAAATCCGGACAGACAGAGTTCGAGCAGGTTGCTACCGCAAACTGGGACAGTGCAAAAGCACAGGACAGAATGGATACTATCATCGCAGGTAACTACTCTGACGGAACAAATCTTGACGCAGTTCTCTGCTCCAATGATTCCACGGCACTTGGTGTTGAGAATGCACTGGCAGCTTCCTACACAGGAGAATATCCGATCATCACCGGTCAGGACTGTGACACACCAAACGTTAAGAACCTTGTAGCAGGAAAACAGGCAATGTCTGTATTCAAAGATACAAGAGCTCTTGCATCTGCAGTAGTAAAAATGGTTGACTCCATCATGAAAGGTGAGGAGCCGGAAGTGAACGATACAAAATCCTATGATAACGGAACAGGTGTCATCCCGACATACCTTTGCGATCCGGTTGTTGTTACAACAGATAACTACAAAGAAATCCTGATCGACTCCGGATACTACACAGAGGATCAGATCAAATAATCAGAATTTTCAAGAAAGAAATTTATCACATGCAGGCGGGGAATATAACCGCCTGCATGAACAGTGGAAAGGGAGGGAAATTGAGTTGGCTAAGATACTTCTGGAAATGAAAAATATCACCAAAACTTTCCCAGGTGTAAAGGCACTGGATAATGTTAATCTCCAGGTCGAGGAAGGCGAGATCCACGCACTGGTAGGTGAAAACGGTGCCGGTAAATCTACATTGATGAATGTATTAAGTGGTATTTATCCGTACGGTTCGTATGAAGGAAATATTATTTATGATGGTGAGATCTGTAAGTTTAACACTATCAAGGACAGTGAACATAAAGGAATTGTAATCATCCACCAGGAACTTGCTCTGATCCCGTATATGACCATCGGGGAGAACATGTATCTGGGTAATGAAAGAGGCAAAAGCTTTTCCATCAACTGGAATGAAACTTATGGAGAAGCAGATAAATATTTGAAAATAGTAGGACTGGAGGAATCCTCCAGAACTTTGATCAAGGATATTGGTGTAGGTAAACAGCAGCTGGTTGAGATCGCAAAGGCACTTGCAAAGAATGCAAAGCTGCTCATTCTGGATGAGCCTACCGCATCACTGAATGAAGATGATTCCAAAGCTCTTCTGGATCTTCTTCTGAAATTCAAGAAGCAGGGAATGACGTCTATCATCATTTCCCATAAATTAAATGAAATCTCCTATGTAGCAGATAAGATCACAGTTATCCGAGATGGATCTACCATTGAAACACTGGATAAAAAGAAAGACGATTTTTCTGAGCAGAGGATCATTCAGGGAATGGTTGGACGTGAGATGACAGACAGGTTCCCGAAACGTCCAAATGTAAAGATCGGCGATGTTTCCATGGAGGTTAAAAACTGGAATGTTTATCATCCGCTGTATACAGAACGTAAGGTGGTAAATAACGTATCCTTTAAAGTACATAAAGGTGAGGTTGTCGGTATTTCAGGACTGATGGGAGCCGGACGTACAGAACTGGCTATGAGTATTTTTGGCAAGAGCTATGGAACTAAAATTTCCGGACAGGTGTTCATGAACGGAAAAGAAGTGAAGCTGAATACAGTTCAGGAGGCTATTGACAACAAGCTCGCCTATGTTACAGAGGATCGAAAAGGAAACGGACTGATCCTTTCCAAGTCCATAAAGATGAACACTACACTTGCAAACATGTCGGGCATCAGTAATGGAAAAGTGATCGATACGGACAAAGAATACGCAGTTGCTGAGGAATACAGGAAGAAACTGAAAACCAAGTGCCCGACAGTTGAGCAGAATGTCGGAAACCTGAGCGGTGGTAATCAGCAGAAGGTTCTTCTTGCAAAATGGATGTTTGCAGAGCCGGATATTCTGATTTTGGATGAACCTACAAGGGGTATTGATGTAGGTGCCAAATATGAAATCTACTGTATCATCAATGACCTGGTCGCAGCAGGAAAATCTGTGATCATGATCTCTTCTGAGCTTCCGGAAGTGCTTGGAATGTCAGACAGAATCTATATCATGAACGAGGGCAGATTCGTAGGAGAGGTAAGTGGTGAGGAAGCTACATCTGAGCTGATCATGTCCAGGATCGTGAAGTCAGGTAAAGGAGAGTAAGAAGATGGAGAAAAAGATTAGTTTTTCAGAAATATTAAAAAAATATACCATGGTCATTGTTCTGGTATTTGTTGTGATCATGTTTTCTGTGAACACAAAGGGCGTTATGCTTCTTCCGCAGAATGTAAATAACCTGGTAGCCCAGAATGCATATGTATTTATTCTTGCAACCGGTATGCTGTTCTGTATTTTAACAGGTGGTAACATCGATCTGTCAGTTGGTTCTGTTGTATGCTTTGTTGCTGCTGTCGGTGGTAAGATGATGGTTCTCAACAGTATGAACCCGTATCTCACTATGATTGTGATGCTTCTTGTGGGTATTGCCATTGGTGCATGGCAGGGATTCTGGATCGCTTATGTACGAATTCCTCCATTTATTGTTACTCTGGCAGGTATGCTTGCTTTTCGTGGCCTTTCCAACGTAGTTCTGGAAGGACAGACCCTGGCTCCGATGCCGGATGCTTATCTGGCTCTGTTCAATAACTATATTCCGGACTTCCTTGGTGGAGGTGAAGGATTTAACAGAACATGTTTCGTAGTTGGCATTATTGTCTGCATCGTCTATGTTGCACTTGTTATGAAAAACCGTGCAGACCGTGCAAAAAAAGGCTACAGTGTTGAGTCTTTCGGTGGTGTTGCAGTGAAGATGGTTCTGATCTGTGTAGTTGTTCTTGCATTCATGTTCAGACTTGCTCAGTACAAAGGTATCCCGAATTCCCTTCTCTGGGTTGCAGTGATCATCGCAATCTATACATACATTGCTTCCAAGACTACAACAGGTCGTTATTTTTATGCAGTTGGCGGTAATGAGAAGGCAACAAAGCTTTCCGGTATTGATACAAACAAGGTTTATTTCCTTGCTTACCTGAACATGGGCCTTCTGGCAGCTATTGCAGGTATGGTGACAATGGCCAGACTGAACTCATCCAACCCACAGGCAGGTACAAACTTCGAGATGGATGCGATCGGTGCATGTTTCATCGGTGGTGCTTCTGCTTATGGCGGTACCGGTACAGTTCCCGGTGTTATCATTGGTGCCCTCCTTATGGGTGTTCTGAACCTTGGTATGAGTATCATGGGTATTGACCAGAATATCCAGAAGGTTGTCAAAGGTATGGTTCTTCTTGCAGCCGTTATCTTTGATGTTGTAAGTAAGAGAAAATCCTTTATCGTAAAATAATAAAAATGAATGAAGTTTAGCAGCAGGCTTTCGGAAAGATTTGAAGTCTGCTGCTTTTTTGCATAGGAAATTGTTCCGCAACAGGATTCTTTTTTTGTTGTTGTTTTATGTGAGAGTTTTTTGCCAGATTTTGTGGTTTTATGGGTGATATGCTTGTTTTTAGGGGAGCGTTATATTATAATAAGGGAAAGTTAGTGATTTACGATTTTGTGTTGTCGGGAGGCTGTGATGGGAAATACAGTGACGATTTGTTTTGCGAATAATAAGGGCGGCAGCGGAAAGTCCACCAGCTGTTCCAATGTAGGTGCGGCACTGGCCGGTATGGGGAAGAAGGTTCTTCTTGTGGACGGCGATATGCAGCTGAATCTTTCCCTTTCATTTTTTGATGAAGAAGAAGTTCTGAAAATGGCTGCCGGGGAAAAAAATCTCTACTATGCCATTGGTCATCAGTCGGATCTCAGCGATTTTATCGTGCATACGAAGTATGAGAATCTGGATCTGGTTCCGTCATCCACGCTGATGAGCTCCGTGGAATATGAGCTTTTTACGAAATGGCAGAGAGAATTTATCCTGCGGAAATGTCTGCAGAAGATCAAGGATTCCGGGGTGTACGATTACATTCTTATTGATGCACCGCCGACTCTTGGCGGCTGGGTGATGAATATCCTGTGCGCATCGGATTACGTTCTGGTTCCGGTGGAGGCAAGCCCGTGGGGGATGTTTGGTCTTGCAAATATGTTCGATTTCCTGAATGAGGTACGTGAGATCGCTCCGGCCCTTCAGGTCCTGGGAATCGTTGTGACAAAGGCAGATGCCAGAAAGAATTATTTCAAACAGACCATGGAGACTCTCAAAGAGATGGAGGGAATCTATCTTTTCGAATCCTTTATCCGTGTGGACAGCTCTATCGAATGGTCACAGGACAGCAGCGAGCCGGTTGTGGAATTCAAAAAAAGCAGCCGCAGCGCAAAAGAATACATAGCATTGGCAGAGGAGGTAATGGATCGTGTCAGTAGGTAAAGCAAGCATCGCAAGAGCAGTAAATGCAGAGAAAACAGCAAAGACAGAAGAGAAAGTTACAGAGGTAAAAGAGGCCCAGGTTAAAGCAGCAGAGGTAAAAGCTGAAACAGAGGAAAAAGCAGCAGAAAAAACAACTGTAAAGAAAACAGCAGCGAAAGCTCCTGCCAAAAAGACAGCAGCAAAAACCACAGCAAGGAAAGCAGCCACAACAAAAACAACAGCAAAGAAAACAACCACCAGAAAGACGACAACACGAAAAACTGCAGCTAAGAAAACAGTCGCCGCAGAAACCACAACAGGAACCGTAGCTCAGAATGTGATCAGTGGAGGAAACGCTGATGAACTTCAGGCCAAGTTCCTCACCCCAAAGAAAGACGAGCCGGACAACAACCAGCCGGTAGGAATCAAGGATGAGCTTCCGGTTTATCTGCTGTAATTGTAATACAGAAGAAATATTCACAAAGTTCATTAAAAAAAACTGTCGCAGACTCTGTGCCATAATCCAGACACAGCGTGTGCGGCAGTTTTTATATATTGCTACATCCAGTGGGACAGCGAAGCGCCTCCCACGTCCGTACGTCACAGTCATCATTCAGCCCATTCTGTCTTGATGAATCAGGCGTGCCCAAGAGGGAGGGAGCTCGAGGGAGGGTCTTCGGGCTTCGCAACTCTGAGATGACCCTCCCTCGTATCTTATTTACATATTGTAATACGCAGCATACAATCCATTCTTCTCAAGCAGCTCAGCATGAGTGCCTCTCTCGGCGATACCATCCTCCGTGATCACAATGATCTCATCCGCATCGCGTATTGTAGACAATCGGTGTGCGATCGTAATGGTAGTACGATTTTTTGAAAGTTCCTCCAGACTCTTCTGGATCCAACGTTCACTTTCGTTATCCAGTGCACTGGTGGCCTCATCCAGGATCAGGATCGGAGGATTCTTAAGGAATACACGGGCAATGGAGATCCGCTGCTTCTGTCCGCCGGAAAGGCGTGTGCCACGTTCTCCCACATAAGTGTCATATCCATCCGGCAGCTCCATGATAAAGTCATGGATACTTGCACATTTGGCGGCATTAATGATCTCCTCATCGGAAGCTCCGGGCTTTCCGTAGGCAATATTATCCTTGATGGTTCCGTCAAAAAGATAGACATCCTGCTGTACCATACCGATCTGGCTTCGAAGGCTCTTAAGAGTCAGCCCGCGGATATCCTTTCCGTCTACAGTAATGGAACCGCCGGTCACATCATAGAATCTGGGAAGGAGAGAGCAGATCGTGGTTTTTCCGCTTCCGGAAGGTCCCACCAGGGCAATGGATTTTCCAGCCGGAATATCAATAGAGATATCGGAAAGCACAGGAGTTTCATCATCACTGTAATGAAAAGAAACATGGTCGTAACGCACATGTCCTTTCACATCCGTAAGCTCAACAGCGTTGTCTGCATCCCTGATCTCGGATTCTGTTTCCATCACATCCAGGAAACGGCGGAAACCGGAAAGACCCTTCTGCATCATTTCCACAAGCTCTACCAGAATCTGGATGGGGCTGATAAAGATTCCGATATACAGGGCATACATGGCAAGATCTGAAGTCTGCATTTCACCCTGGGCAATCAGATAGCCACCGTAAACCAGAGTTACCAGGTACATCATACCCTGGAAGAAAAGATTAGAACTCATGAAGCTTCCCATGCAGTGATAATTATCTCTTTTGGAAACAAGGAATGCCTCATTACTTTTCTTAAATTTGGCACGCTCGATGTCCTCGTTTGCGAAGGACTGTACTACGCGGATTCCGGAAAGCGTATCCTGAAGACTGGCATTTACATCTCCGATCTTACGACGGTTTTCCATGAAGGTTTCCTGCATTTTGGCATTCTGACGAAAAGAAAAAACAAACATCACGATCACCAGGAGGATCAGAGGCAGTGCAAGCTTCCTGTTGATAAAGAACAGGAAGATAAAAGCACCGACAATCTTTACCAGAGAGATAAAAAGATTTTCAGGACCATGATGTGCAAACTCGGAAATGTCAAAAAGGTCACTGACCAGTTTGCTCATCATCTGACCGGAATTATTCCTGCTGTAATAGGAAAAAGACAGCTCCTGGTAATGGTCAAAAAGCTCCCGGCGCATATCACGTTCCATCTTTGCACCCATCATATGTCCCTGACAGGTTACATAATATTTGCAGAGACTCTGCACAATGTACATAACAAAAAGAGAAGCTGCAATCACAGGGAGGGCATGAAGAATAACATTCTTATCCTGTGTAAAGAGAGTTTTTGTCATAGTACGAAGAATCTGGGGATAAGCAAGATCTACCAGACTGATAACGGCTGCACAGATCAGGTCAATAAAAAAGACCGCTTTGTACGGGCCGTAGTAGTGGATGAATTTCTTGATGGTATTCATCGGAAAAAGTACCTCCGTTTTTATGAAATGTATGGTCTGAACACGGAAAAAATATCGCAGTCAGACAGTCTATGTTCATCTTAACATAAGAAAGAATAAAGTCAAGCCAGGGAATTTCGGGTTCGTCCGGCACATATCGTTTGCCGGTGAATAATAGCCGTACCGGATTTTTTACGAAAAATTCAAATTACTCCTTGACACAGAAGAACAAACCCCGTATAGTGTATTTCAGATTTGGTGTGTAACTGATAAGCAGGCATTAACCAGTCATAAATGTTATTATTTTTATTTGACGTTTATGGGGGTTGGTGTCTTTTTTTGTTGCCCACTTAAAAGACTCCCGCTCCAAAACGTCGAAAGAAAAGGAGAGAAAACATGAAAGACAAGATTTTCGGAGTTTTGCAGCGAGTGGGACGTTCCTTTATGCTTCCCATAGCAATCCTTCCTGTGGCAGGCCTGCTTCTTGGATTCGGCAGTTCCTTCACAAATGAAACAACCATTGCAACCTACGGACTTCAGAAGATTCTGGGAGACGGAACGATTTTACATGCACTCCTGATCATTATGAACAAAGTCGGAAGCGCGGTATTTGATAACCTGCCGCTGATCTTTGCAGTAGGTGTGGCCATCGGTATGGCAAAAAAAGAGAAAGAGGTAGCAGCTCTTTCTGCACTGATCGCTTACTTCGTTATGAATGTAGCCATCAATGGTATGCTGGTAGTAAATGGTAAGATCACAGCAGACGGACAGATCGCAAAAAGCGTTCTGGAAGGTACTGTAACCTCTGTCTGCGGCATCCAGTCCTTACAGATGGGTGTGTTTGGCGGTATCATCGTCGGCCTTGGTGTTGCAGCTTTGCACAACCGTTTTCATAAGATCGTGCTTCCAAACGCACTTTCCTTCTTCGGCGGTTCCAGATTTGTGCCCATCATTTCCACCATTGTATATATGTTTGTGGGAATCCTGATGTATTTCGTATGGCCGGCAGTTCAGAACGGCATTTATGCTCTGGGCGGTCTTGTAACAGGCAGCGGCTATATCGGAACCCTGATCTTTGGTATTATTAAACGTGCGCTGATCCCCTTCGGACTTCATCACGTATTTTATATGCCATTCTGGCAGACAGCCGTTGGCGGAACCATGGAGGTTGCAGGCCAGATGGTACAGGGCGGACAGAACATCTTTTTCGCCCAGCTTGCGGATTCCGCAAATGTAGCACATTTCAGCGCAGATGCAACAAGATATTTTTCCGGAGAGTTTATTTTCATGATCTTCGGTCTTCCGGGAGCAGCTCTTGCCATGTACCGCTGTGCAAAGCCTGAGAAGAAAAAAGCAGCAGGTGGACTTCTTCTTTCCGCAGCTCTTGCATGTATGCTTACAGGAATCACAGAGCCACTGGAGTTCTCCTTCCTGTTTGTAGCTCCTGCACTGTTTGCAGTACAGGTTGTTCTTGCAGGTGCGGCTTATATGATCGCACATATGCTGAACATTGCGGTAGGACTTACGTTCTCAGGCGGTTTTCTTGATTTGTTCCTGTTCGGAATCCTTCAGGGAAATGAAAAGACAAGCTGGCTCAGAATTATCCCGGTTGGTATCATTTACTTTATTCTCTACTATGTGATCTTTACTTTCCTGATCAAAAAGTTCGATTTCAAGACTCCGGGACGTGAGGATGACGACACAGAAACAAAGCTTTACACAAAAGCAGATGTAAACGCAAGAAAAGAAGCCGGTAAATCCGGTGAAGCAGCAGGAAGCACATCCGCAGATCCGGTAAGCGAAGCAATCACTGCCGGTCTTGGCGGAAAGAAAAACATCAGCGATGTGGACTGCTGTGCAACAAGACTTCGTATCACTGTCCATGATGCTGCAAGAGTCAACGACGACATTCTGAAAACAACAGGCTCCAGAGGAATCGTGAAAAAGGGCCAGGGTATCCAGATCATCTACGGTCCGCAGGTAACTGTGATCAAGTCTAAACTGGAGGATTATCTGGAGACAGCGCCGAATGAATATTTTGAAGGCGCAAATGAGGCAGTAACAGACAATGCAGAAAATCAGGCTCAGTCTGATACAGAGCATACAGCAGAAAGTACAGGTGAGGCTGCTCAGAATACAGCTCCGACATCCGAAGCCAACACGCAGCAGGAGAAAAAGGTTCTCAGAACAGCTATCGTCTACAGCCCGGTAACCGGTATTGCAGCAGACCTTTCCACAGCACCGGATGAAGGCTTCGCAGAAGGAATGATGGGAGAGGGTGCGGTAGTCACACCGAAGGATCCGGTGATCTGTGCTCCGGAAGACGGCGAGGTAGAGTTTATTTTTGACACAAAGCATGCCATCGGATTCCAGACAGATACAGATCTTCCAATGCTTCTTCATATAGGCATTGACACTGTAAAGCTGGAAGGAAAAGGCTTCGAGATCCTGGTAGAGCAGGGACAGCATGTGAAAAAAGGCGAGCCGCTGATGAAGATCGACATCCCGTATCTCACAGAAAACGCTCCGTCCTTATGTTCTCCGATCCTCTGCACAGAGATCGAGGATAACCAGAGAGTACGCCTTCTTGCAAATGGAGAGATCAAGGCAGGAGAGCCGCTGTTCGCAGTGGAGACTGTGGAAGAATAGGAAATTTTTCAGCAATAATATAGAGGATTGTTTTTGTGAAAAGCGCGCCTAATGCCCGGGCGCGCTTTTCCTGTAGCAAAGAAAACAACTGTCCGTCAGAAGGACTTTACACAAAAGACAGATTCTGTTACGATAAAGAAAATCAACAGCTGCAGACAAAAATGTTGACTGAAAATCCGGGGCAGACAGTGGTGGAATGTGGAAAAGCAGCAGGATATATAAAAATGGTGGGGAAAAAAGATGTACAGAGTGAGCAAGGTATTGAATAATAACGGCATCATTGCCATAAATATGGAAGAAAACCAGGAATATGTGCTTCTGGGGAAGGGGGTTGGATTCGGAAAGAAGGTCAGCCAGCGTTTTGAGGCTCCGGCAGACTGTACCCTTTACAGGCTGGCTCAGGAGACGGAACGTGGCTCAGCAAAAGAACTGGCAAAGAGCGTGGCACCGGAATTTCTGGAGATCGCAGATGAGATATTAAGAGAAGCGGAGAAGACCTTCGGGGATACTATAGATAAAGGAATTATTTTTCCGCTGGCTGATCATATCTCTTTTGCAGTGGGGCGTATTCGTAATCATGAACAGATCAGCAATCCCCTGACTGATGATATCAAGGTGCTTTTTTACAGCGAATTCAAGGTGGCGGAGGTACTGAAGAAAATCCTGAAAGAACAAATGGACATTGAGATCGATGATCATGAGGTGGGATATGTGGCACTTCATATTCACTCTGCACTGGGAGATGAGAAGGTGTCCGTAGCCATGCAGACAGCAAGAGCTGTCCGGGAATGTATCGCCATGATCGAGATGGCTACAGGTAAGAAGATCGATGTGATCTCCCTGTCCTACAACCGTATGATGAACCATATTAAATATATGGTAGCCCGTGTCTCCACAGGGGAGACACTGAAGCTGGATATGAATGATTATATAGAAGAAAAATATCCGGAATCCTACAGGATCGCGGAGGATGTATGTAAGAGCCTGGGCAAAAGCCTGGGTAAAGAGCTGGATCCTATTGAAATTGGTTATCTTGCCATGCATATTGAGAGGACAGTGGAGCAGTAAACATAAATGGCTGAGCAGTCTCAGAGATTTACACAATAAATTCAATGGCTTTTTTGACAGCAGTACTCATTGTAGTACTGCTGTTTGTGACTAGGCAGACCTCCCTCTGGGGGAGCGGCTCCTTAAGCTGAAGGGCAAAAACCTTCCCGTCATCGATCACTTCCTGAGCAAGTGGTTCCGGATAAAAGCCGATTCCCAGATTATGGACGATCATGGGAAGAACCTGGTCTGTAGTTGCTGCCTCGATGTCAGGATGAAAAGAAACACGGTTTTCCATAAAGTAATTCATATACATTTCTCTGGTGCTGGTCCCTTCCGCAAGACCCACAAAGGGCAGGTCCTGGAGCTCATGGATGCTGATGGGGGCAGTAGTCAGATCCTTATATTTGCTTCCGCACACAAGAATCTCCCGGTAACGCAGGAGACTTTTTTTCTGTAAAGGCTTGCGGATGGAAATCGGAGTGGTGACAATGGCGAAATCCACCGCATAATTCTTCAGTGCCTGTACAGCCTGTGGAGTAGAATGGTTGAAGAGGCGCAGGCGCACATGAGGATATTGCTCGCGGAACAGCTCCAGCTTTTCCAGAAGGATCAGACGCAGGGCATTTTCGCTGGCACCGATGGAAACCAGACCATGCTCCAGCTCACCGTTCTGGCGGATCTCCTCCTCACCGATGGAAAGCTGCTCAAAAGCCAGGGCAACGTGTTCATAAAGCTGGCGGCCTTCCGGTGTAAGTGCGATTCCCTTGTTGGAGCGGAGAAAGAGAGTACATTTCAGCTCCTGCTCCAGGTTGTTCATACAGCGGGTGATATTTGGCTGGTTGTTGTGAAGAGCTCTTGCTGCCTTGGTAAAGCTCTTATACTGGGCTACATAATAGAAAATTCGATAGTAGTCGTAAGTGATCATGTGTGTTCTCCGTCTTATAATATGATTTTAATATGTTTACGATATTAATAATACTTTTTACATTTGCTTCTGAGCAAACTATAATACACCCGAGGAAAAAAATCAATGACAGGAGTGATTTAGAGTGGTTTCAGGAGGCAGAAAGCTGCAGAGCGCAGACCGGCAGATGTCAGAAGCTTTTATCACAAGTGTATTTCTGGCAATGTCCGGCGGATTTCAGGATGCCTACACATACTTTACAAGAGATGAGGTGTTTTCCAACGCCCAGACAGGCAACGTGGTTCTGATGAGCCAAAATTTTATGACAGGACAGTGGGGAGAGGGCTTAAGGTACCTGTTCCCTGTTTTAGCCTTTGCCATTGGTGTTGTAGCGGCGGAGCGGATCCAGAGTACCTTTAAATATGCAAAAAAACTTCACTGGAGGCAGATGATCCTGCTGATCGAGATCCTGATCCTTTTTGTTGTGGGATTTATGCCGGGAGAATTGGATATGCTGGCAACCGTACTGGTATCCTTTTCCTGCGCCATGCAGGTACAGACCTTCCGGAAGGTGGGCGGTTATTCCTATGCAAGCACTATGTGCATCGGAAATTTACGAAGCGGCACGGCGGCGTTGTCCGTGTATTGTCGTGAAAAACGTCCGGAACAGCTGAAGCAGGCTCTTTATTATTTCGGAATAATTTTCTTTTTTGCCATTGGAGCCGGTGGCGGAGGAAATCTGTCCATGAGGCTGGGGATCCCGGCAATCTGGGTATCGGATGTTTTGCTTCTGCTCAGCTTTATTCTGATGTTTTCCAGTAAACATAGAGATTAGAAAGGGTGAGGAATTGTGGAAAACAGCACATTATTCCCAAGAGAGGAAAAGGCGGAGCTTTTATTTGAAAAGATCCTGAAGGATCCGGAGGCGTGCAGACGGCTGACGGAGACCTTCTATGAATCCATGGATGCGGATACAGACATAGAATGCGGATATCTTCCTCCGGAAAAATTCGCTTATGCATTGCTGGACGCATATAAAAACCGTGATCTGACAGCTCTCCTTATGGCGATCTGCCAGAACAGTATGTTTGATCTTCTGCGCAATTCTTTTCTGGCACCGTTCAGGTTCAATGCAGATGGACAGGAGAATCCGGTGTTTCTCACAGATGAAAAAGGAAATTTTCTGCGGGAAAAGGGAATCCATGTAAGTGACAGGGATTACGACCGGTTCCGCAGGATATACAGGGAGAAACCTGGTGTAAAGATGTATCTGGCGTATGGCTACCGGAAGCGACATGCCTATGATGAAGCTACCATGGAAGTAGAAGAGTACAAAATGGGCGAACATATCGGTGTGCTGCTGGTGTATGAGCTTCCGGACAGCGTAAAGGAAAAAGAAACGGAGGCACAGGCCTATGCGGCTGTATGGGATATCATGATGGCAATTCAGAAGAAGCTTCCAAGAGCTTTTGTGTATTATGGGCAGGATTCTGTGGAGGATGGTGGAAAACGTTATGACGGACTGGGCGTTTTTCTCCCCATCCATAAATTTGCGGACCGCCTGGAAAAAATGATCGGGATCGCTGATGAGATCGTAATGAAATAGAGTGTACAAAAAAGGACTGCTTTTGTATTGCTCCGGTTATCAGAAGGATAGTTGATGACCGGAAGCTACAGAAAGCAGTCCTTTTTGTATGCCCATCAGGTGCAGTAGCGGAACATTTTGTCTGTAAGAATCCTGGCGAAAATAAGGCCCAGAGGAAGAGCAACGATGATCAGGATCGCAGCTGCAAACCAGGAGGCGGAAACATTCAGGGACATGATCCCCAGATTGTAGATCGCCCGGTAGAGATAAAGCCCGGGAACCATGATCACAATGGATGGTACGGTAATGGAAATCCTGGGATATCCCACTTTTGTTTTGATGAGGGAAGCCAGAAGTCCGGCTGTCAGTGCTCCGAGAAAAGCTGCAGCGGCAGGTGGGAAACCGGCAAGATCAACAAGCTCCAGCCGGAAGGTGTTGGACAGTGCACCAATGAAGGCGGCAGTTGCGGCAAGTCGGAAAGGACTGTTGAACATGACTGAAAAGCCGAATACCCCGCAGAAGCTTGCCAGAAGCCGGAACAGGATCCTCTGAGCTGCCGAAAGCTTCAGAGGCAGGAAATCCACAGGCTTCAGATGAAGAAGCAGTGCCATCAGCCAGGCAGAGACAGCAGCCACCATTACAACAATAATGGCGTAGGCCAGTCGTTCCAGTCCGGAACGCATATCCAGCTTGGCAAGGTCGATCCCGCTTGTGATAAACGGAAAGCCCGGAATGATAAACAGCATGGAACAGATGTATCCGGCCTCATGCTGGACGGAAATGTGGAACAGAAGCTCTGCCAGTTTCAGGAAACCTGCATATACAAGACAGGCGGAGGAAACAGAAACTGCAATGCACATAAAAAGGGTAAAATGATGCTTGCCAAGCTTGCAGCGGATGGCGTTTCCGATACCTGCGCCTGCAAAAGCCAGGATCATCTCCAGTGGGCCACCGCCCAGAAGAAAAGTAAATGCACCACAGGCCAGTGCAGAAGCCAGTCCCAGGGCTGCAGGGGAATAAAGCCCGTGGATTCGCTCAATCTCATCTAACTGACTGTGCAGTGCTTCACCGCTCATATGGATACCTTCCGCAGGAAAATCACTGACAAAATGTTCCAGCCTGTTCAGCCTGGAAGTATTTACGCCGGTGGTAGTCAGACTAAGGGCATGGGAAAAACTGCTCTCACCGTCAAAGCAGGTGTAGCTTATAGACATCAGTCCGATATCTGCGGAGCAGGTGATGCCAAGTGCTTCTGACAATGTATTCATGGAACTCCGTACCCGCCAGGCACCGGTTCCACAGGAGAGAAGCATCATGCCTGTACGGCCGATCAGGGAAGCTTTTTCGGAAAGAGAAGCTTCGGTAATGGGTTGGCTGCTCCTGGTACTTACGTAGTTGTGCCAGGGGATTTCCATATGATTACGTTTGATCAGAATATCTGACATAGAAATCACTTCTTTCTATATATTAAAATCATATAGTTGCTATTATAAATATATATAATAACTATAATCAGATATATTGTAGCCATTATTCTGAAAAAGTCAAGTGTAGATGGAGTAAAATCTGACAGTACCAAAACGTCACTGTTAAAGATTTATCATTTTTTTGCGGAAAATGAATTTTTTTGGTTGCTTTTACGTACAATTTATGTATAATTGTGGATAGGGATGTTGGAATGACCAATTCCTATGGCAGGATGACAAAAACCTGCAGCAGTAGGTGGCTATCATAATTACTATTAAAGAAGAGAGGTAAATGTTAAGATGGCAAAAATCGATTTAACAAAGTATGGTATTACCGGAACAACTGAGATCGTGTACAATCCTTCCTACGAGACATTATTTGAGGAAGAGACCAAACCGGAGCTTGAGGGCTTTGAGAAAGGTCAGGTCAGCGAGCTTGGTGCTGTCAATGTAATGACAGGTATCTACACAGGACGTTCTCCTAAAGATAAATACATCGTTATGGATGAGAACTCCAAGGACACAGTTTGGTGGACATCCGATGAGTACAAGAACGATAACCATCCGGCAACTCAGGAAGCATGGAATGCAGTTAAAGATCTTGCCAAGAAGGAGCTTTCCAACAAGAAACTTTTCGTAGTAGATGCATTCTGCGGAGCTAACAAAGACACACGTATGGCTATCCGTTTCATCGTTGAGGTTGCATGGCAGGCACACTTCGTAACAAACATGTTCATTCAGCCGACAGCTGAGGAGCTTGAGAACTTTGAGCCGGATTTCGTTGTTTACAACGCATCCAAGGCTAAAGTTGAGAACTACAAAGAATTAGGACTTAACTCTGAGACAGCTGTAATGTTCAACATTACAAGCCGTGAGCAGGTTATCGTTAATACATGGTACGGTGGAGAGATGAAGAAAGGTATGTTCTCCATGATGAACTACTATCTGCCGCTTAAGGGCATCGCTTCCATGCACTGCTCTGCAAACACAGACCTTAACGGAGAGAACACAGCAATCTTCTTCGGTCTTTCCGGAACAGGTAAGACAACACTTTCCACAGATCCTAAGCGTCTCCTGATCGGTGATGACGAGCATGGCTGGGATGACAACGGAGTATTCAACTTCGAGGGCGGATGCTACGCTAAGGTTATCAACCTTGACAAAGAGTCTGAGCCGGACATCTACAATGCGATCAAGAGAAACGCTCTTCTTGAGAACGTAACACTTGATGCTGAGGGCAAGATCGACTTCGCTGACAAGAGCGTAACAGAGAACACACGTGTTTCCTACCCGATCAACCACATCGAGAACATTGTTCGCCCTGTATCTTCTGCACCGGCAGCTAAAGAGGTTATCTTCCTGTCCGCAGATGCATTCGGCGTACTTCCTCCAGTATCTATCCTGACACCGGAGCAGACACAGTACTACTTCCTTTCCGGATTCACAGCTAAACTTGCTGGTACAGAGCGTGGAATCACAGAGCCTACTCCTACATTCTCCGCTTGCTTCGGACAGGCATTCCTTGAGCTTCATCCGACAAAATATGCTGAGGAGCTCGTTAAGAGAATGGAGAAGAGCGGTGCGAAAGCATACCTCGTTAATACAGGATGGAATGGAACAGGAAAACGTATCTCCATCAAAGATACTCGTGGTATCATCGATGCTATCCTTGACGGATCTATCCTTAAAGCTTCTACAAAGAGCATTCCGTTCTTCAACTTCGAGGTTCCGACAGAGCTTCCGGGCGTAGATCCTGCAATCCTTGACCCACGTGACACATATGCAGATGCTGCAGAGTGGGAGACAAAGGCCAAAGATCTTGCTGCAAGATTCGTTAAGAACTTTGCTAAATATGAGGGAAATGCAGCTGGTAAAGCACTCGTTGCTGCTGGCCCGCAGGCATAATCAGTCATTCCAACTGAATACAGATCGTAGACTTAACCGGGAGCGGATTTATCCGCTCCCGATTTTTTTGACAAACTATCCATCTGTAAAATAAAAAATCTTTGGCTTGACTAACAAAGGGTACAGGGTGTATCCTTTCTGGGAAGTTGAGCGGGAGACCCGTAAGACTGCAAAAATTCTCTTTGCACTGCATTACATTCGAACAGGATGCGAGATCAACAGTACAAACTGAGCAGGCGATGCCTTTCGGAATCGAAAATATTTATTCGAAGGCATGGGGCCGGGCCGCAGGAAGTGGCAGCGGATATGGAATGTGACTTTGCTTTCAGACATATCTGCGGGACAGTGTATGTTTCGCAGGTATGTCTTTTTTACTGCAAAAATATGGATGGTACAGATGGTAGAAGCTGAGATATCCATATATATAAAAGAAAGAACACCGGCGGAAAATCGCACTGCAGCGAGTAGTGAAGAAACCGTCGGTTTTTTCACGGGAAATGTTGTGCCATAAGAAGAACCTGATCATATATTTAAAAGGAGGTCCTGTTTATGGAACACACAGAAAACAAAACAATTATACATGATACAGAAAAAACAGCTTCATGGGAACAGCAGACAGCAATGAAGGTATCCGGGATCAGTATTCTGGTAAACCTTTTATTATCTGTATTTAAACTGATCGCAGGTATTGTGGCACATTCAGGAGCAATGATCTCTGATGCCATTCATTCTGCATCAGATGTGGGAAGCACCTTCATCGTAATTATCGGTGTCCGCCTTTCTGCAAAGAAATCAGACAAAGAGCATCAGTACGGACATGAAAGAATGGAGTGTGTTTCTTCCATTGTCCTTGCAGGAATGCTGCTTGTAACAGGTCTTGGAATCGGAGTTACCGGTGCCCGTGACATTGTAAAAAGCACATCCGGTGGAACAATTGCCATTCCGGGAACACTTGCACTGATTGCAGCAGTGGTATCCATTGTGGTAAAAGAGTGGATGTTCTGGTATACAAGAGGTGCTGCAAAGAAGATCAATTCAGGAGCCCTGATGGCAGATGCATGGCATCATCGTTCGGATGCGCTTTCCTCCATAGGAGCGTTTATCGGTATTTTCGGAGCAAGACTGGGATATCCGATCCTGGATCCGATCGCCAGCATTGTGATCTGCTTTATGATCGCAAAGGCATCCATCGATATTTTCAGGGATGCCATTGACAAGATGGTAGATCATTCCTGTGATGCAAAAACCGAGGAATCCATGAAGAGAGAGATCCTCAGGGTACCGGGAGTCAGAAGAGTAGACCTTCTTAAAACCCGCCTTTTCGGATCCAAGATATATGTGGATATCGAGATCGCAGCAGATGGAAATATTTCCCTTCGCGATGCACATGATATTGCGGAAAATGTACATCATACGATCGAGAACAAATTCAAAGATGTAAAGCACTGTATGGTGCATGTGAATCCTATCAACGGATAAAAAAACAAGCTGCCGGAATGAACTTATGAGCGTCACCCGGCGGCTTGTTTTTGTATAGAGAAACACCCGGTAGGGGAGCTACCGGGTGTTTCGAGGGGAGTATAAATAATTAAATAAGGGGTTATGTAAAAAAAATTTTTGAAGGGTAAATTCTTTTTACAAGAATGATTATAATATAAACTGGAAAAAAAAGCAATATGATTTTGGCGAATAATCTCCAAACTTTTTGGGATACTAATTCCTGTAATAAAAAGTGGCAAAAATGTTTGATAAACGTTTAAAAAGCCACAAAATCAACTTCATCAGGAGGTAAATTCAAATGGCAAAAAATTATGAAACAAACAGAAACGAATCAAACTATGCGGGCAAAAATTTCGGGGAAAGTGATTCCAGAAACTGCGGAAAAAACAGTTCTAAGAACAAATCCAAAAACAGCTATGGCAACAGTTACGGAAACAAAACGTCCGATGAATACGAATCTGAGAAAAACAGCGAATCTGACAGATATTGATCTGCCGGAGGGAATTTTGGACAAATAAAGAATAAGGTGAAAATGTACAGATTGCAAATATCCGTCTGACATCTATCCGATTGAAGCAGGGAAAAGCCAGAAGTAAGCTTTTTCCTGCTTTTTCTACAGGGAACCTTCTTCTTGAACATACCATATAATATAGCAAAAAGAGGAGTTTTTTCCATGTTTCAGATCGAAACTATCTCTGCGAAAATGCTGGACTATTATGTGGAGCGAAGTGACGCCATTATTATAGATCTCCGGGACCTGGCTTCCTACAGGAAGGGACATGTCCGGAATGCAATAAACATCCCATACAGTGAGCTGGAAGAATATCTTGAGAAAAAACAGGATCAGAAGTATCGGTTTCCGCGAGATAAAACGCTTGTTTTTTACTGTGACCGTGGAGGAGCCAGCATGCAGGCAGCCAGGAATCTGGCAAGACAAGGCTGCCGTACCAGATCCGTAATTGGCGGTTTTGCGGCATATAGAGGAAGAAATCTTGTGAGTGGATAAAACAACAAATCTTGTATTTTAAATGAAATCATGATAATGTAAAGAACAGAAATAGAAAATCAACAAAAATCACAAGGAGAAAAGATTATGAAATATATGTTTGCGTCAGATGTACATGGTTCGGCATATTATTGCCGGAAAATGCTGAAAGCATATGACGAAGAGAAGGCGGAGAGACTGGTACTTCTGGGAGATCTGCTTTATCATGGACCGAGAAATGATCTTCCGAAGGAATACGCACCAAAGGAAGTCATCCGCCTTTTAAATGAGAGAAAAAACCAGATCTATGCAGTACGCGGAAACTGCGAGGCAGAGGTAGACCAGATGGTACTGGAGTTTCCGGTAATGGCAGACTACTGTATCCTGGCTCTTGATGGAAAAACTTTCTATGCAACACACGGCCATGTCTACAATAAAGATCACCTTCCGCCAATGATGGACGGCGACATCCTTATCCATGGCCATACACATGTGCTGAAAGCAGAGAATATGGGAAATTACATCCTTCTGAATCCTGGCTCCGTGTCTATCCCGAAAGAAGGCAATCCACCAACTTATGCGGTATATGAGAACGGAATTTTTACGATCAAAGACTTTGAAGGAAATACAGTACGGGAGATTATTTTATGAATCTGTGGGAATTAACTGCGCCCTGCCATTTCGGAACAGAGGCGGTACTGAAACGAGAG
Source organism: Blautia schinkii (assembly GCF_013304825.1). Classification (GTDB taxonomy): domain Bacteria; phylum Bacillota; class Clostridia; order Lachnospirales; family Lachnospiraceae; genus Blautia_A; species Blautia_A schinkii_B. Next base: position 216,920 of record NZ_JAAWUO010000001.1, read on the forward strand.
ATACTGGATCTTGGATACGACGTGACCAAGGTGGAAGACGGAAGAGTAACTTTTCAGGCTGATGCTCAGGGTGTGGCAGATGCTAATATGTTCCTGCGGACAACGGAGCGTGTACTGCTGAAAGTAGGCGAGGTAAAGGCAGAGACTTTTGATGAGCTTTTTGAGAAAACCAAGGCTCTTCCATGGGAGAATTACATACCGAAGAATGGAAAATTCTGGGTAGCCAAGGCAAACTCCATCAAGAGTAAGCTGTTCAGTCCGTCCGATATCCAGTCCATTATGAAAAAAGCCATCGTAGAACGTCTCAAAGGCATTTACGGAATATCCTGGTTCCCGGAAGACGGTCCGGAATTCCCAATCCGAGTGGCATTTATGAAAGATATCGCACTGATCGGAATCGACACATCAGGTGTTTCTCTTCATAAGAGGGGATACCGTCAGATGACGGTCAAAGCGCCGATCACAGAGACACTTGCCAGTGCACTTTTGATGCTTACCCCATGGAAAAAAGACCGCATTCTGGTAGACCCGTTTTGCGGAAGCGGTACCTTCCCGATCGAGGCAGCTATGATGGCGGCGGACATAGCACCTGGAATGAACCGTCATTTTCTGGCTGAAAACTGGGAACATCTGATTCCGAAGGAATGCTGGGAAGACGCCAGAGAGGAAGCCGGAGACAGGGTAAATCTTGACATTGAGACAGATATCCAGGGTTTTGACATTGATGCGGCAGCCATCAAAGCAGCTCGCGCCAATGCAAAAATGGCAGGAGTGGACAGGCTGATCCATTTCCAGCAGCGTCCGGTGAGCGAACTCCGCCATTCCAAGCCTTTTGGTTTTATTGTGACAAATCCACCATATGGTGAGCGAATCGAGGATAAGGCCAATCTTCCGGCACTTTACCGCGAGATCGGAGAGAGCTATGAGCGTCTGGATCGCTGGTCCATGTATCTGATCACTGCTTATGATAAAGCTGAGAATGATATCGGACGGAAGGCTGATAAGAACAGAAAAATCTACAACGGAATGATGAAAACCTACTATTATCAGTTCCTTGGACCGCGTCCGCCAAAGAAAGGAAGTATGAAATAATGAAAAAGATTATTTTTGCCACCGGAAATGAGGGGAAAATGAAAGAGATCCGCAGGATCCTGGCAGATCCGTTTCTTGAGATCCTTTCCCTGAAGGATGCCGGAATCCATGCAGACATTGATGAGAATGGAAAAAGCTTCGAGGAGAATGCCATGATCAAGGCTGAGGCCATCTGTAAGATGACCGGCGAGATCGTGCTGGCTGATGATTCCGGGCTTGAGATCGACTTTCTAAACAAAGAGCCGGGTATTTATTCTGCGCGTTATATGGGCGAAGATACTTCCTATCATATTAAGAATGCAAATCTGGTTGAGAGATTGGATGGTGTGCCGGATGAGAAGCGTACAGCAAGATTCGTCTGTGCCATTGCAGCAGCTTTTCCGGATGGAAGAAGAAAGACAGTACGTGCTGCCATGGAAGGCCGCATTGGATATGAGGAAAAAGGGGAGAACGGTTTCGGATATGATCCGATCTTTTATCTTCCGGAATATGGATGCACATCTGCAGAGCTTTCCATGGAAGAGAAGAACAAGATCAGCCACCGGGGAAAAGCTCTTCGCATGATAAAGGAAGAGCTGGTATGAAGGTACTGATCGTAAGTGACACCCACGGAAGAGACGAAAACCTGGAACTGGCAGTGAACAGGGAAGCACCTTTTGACATGCTGGTACACTGCGGAGATGTGGAAGGACGGGAGTTCTATATCGAAGCTCTTGCGGAATGTCCCTGCAGCATTGTTTCCGGGAATAATGACTTTTTCTCAGATCTTCCCAGAGAAGAAGTGATCGATATTGAGGAAAATAAAGTACTGGTGACACATGGACATTATTATGGAGTGTCCATGGCTTTTGACCAGCTTGCAGATGCGGCAAAACAGCGCGGCTGTAACGCGGCATTTTTCGGACATATACACATGCCAGTGCTGGAGACAGAAGACGGAATTCTTCTTGTAAATCCGGGAAGTCTGGCATTTCCGAGACAAAGAGGCCGCAGGCCAAGCTATGCGGTGCTGGAGACAGACGGGAATGGAAAGATGAATGTGGAGATCCGGTATCTGTAATATAATATGATCAGTTATCTGATCCAGTGTAAATGGTGAAACTACTGTTATGTAAAAATAAAAACAGCGGCAGAGAAAAAAGCATCTCCGTCGCTGTTTTTGAACGCAGATAAGCATTCCCCCACTTCAAGTGCGCGGAGCACTAAGCGGCGGGTGAGGGGGGATGCTTATGTCAGTGGGAGTTGAAAGCTTCCACTGACAGATCGCGAAGCGACTGCGTTCATGAGCAAGTAGCGAAGCGGATTGCGAATGTCCGCTTTACTGTGATACTGATTATTTATCATCTCCGGTAAGGCGAAGCACATCCCGGATTTCGTCTACGTTCATATCCAGGATCACGGCAAGCTCATCGATGGTGAACCTGGTGGTGTCATCATCGTCTGTGAGTTCTTTTACCGCGGATTCCAGGTTTTCTACCTTGGATACAAGATAATCATCGCGGAATTTCTGCTGTGTCTGTTCTTCAATGGCATGAAGGATTCCGCTGCGGATACGGCCGCGCATCCAGGTATCGTCTTTCACCAGCGGCTCAGATTCTTTGAGAGCAGCTAGAAGTGCCAGATTCGCCTCCTGGATCAGGTCAGCCAGATAAATCTCCTCGCAGTTCAGTTCAGCTGCCATCTGGGCTGCCTGAGCCATGTAGAACTGTGTAAGTTCACCCTCGGCAGCAGTGTCGCCATCGGCAAAGGCCTGGAAGAGAGAAGAGAGGTCTTCGGAATCAAGTCCTTCCGGTGAAAAACTCTCCATATAATCCCTGAGATACGCCTGTTCCTCTGTTGTAAGAGCTGTACGGGTACCGGGAAATTCTTCCTGCTTTGCATTCCGGGTGCTTGCAGCATCAGGCACAGAAGCACCGGCAGCTTTTTCTGCGCCTTCGATAGTAATTCCTTTCAATTTAAGATACTGCAGGATCTTCACGAGCTGTGAAGTATTCAGGTCAGATTCATCGAAATGTTCACGGATCTGCTGCTGGGAGAGCTGTTTGCCGTTCTCCTCCGCGATCTCACAGATTTCGTTAAGTTTCTGCTGAAATAGTTTTATATCCATAAAAACATCTCCTTAATTTTCCAGATTTTCTTCTTGACTTTATTATCAGGAATATGATAACATAAGCAAGTCGCAAATGACAAGAAAACCTTTGAATAGACGGAAAAAACGTGAAAAAAAGTTTTTTTAAAAAAATTCAAAAAAAGTGTTGACATTTGTAGATCGCTATTATATAATATCACTTGTCGTCAGGCAAGAGAAACAAAAACGACAACAACTTAATAAAGACCATAAGTAAATGGTATATCGGGGTGTGGCTCAGTTTGGCTAGAGCGCCTGGTTTGGGACCAGGAGGCCGCAGGTTCGAATCCTGTCACCCCGACTGCTGTAAACTTATTACCGCAAGCATGCGGGTGTAGTTCAATGGTAGAACACCAGCCTTCCAAGCTGGATACGTGGGTTCGATTCCCATCACCCGCTTCTCTGAAAAGAGAGCATGTGTCTGTAGCTCAGCTGGATAGAGCAACGGCCTTCTAAGCCGTGGGTCGGGGGTTCGAATCCCTTCAGGCACGCTGTGGTGGGTATAGCGCAGTTGGTTAGCGCGCCAGATTGTGGCTCTGGAGGCCCAGGGTTCGAATCCCTGTATCCACCCTTCGCCCATTGGGCTATCGCCAAGCGGTAAGGCACAGCACTTTGACTGCTGCATTCGCTGGTTCGAATCCAGCTAGCCCAGTCCTTATGGGGTATTAGCTCAGTCGGTAGAGCACTTGACTTTTAATCAAGTTGTCCGGGGTTCGAATCCCCGATGCCTCATCGAATTTTAAAAGCACTGTCGAGCTGACAGTGCTTTTTTTGTCCGAAAAACCTGTTTTATGCGGGTTTTCTGGTTTTTGTAATTTTTTTGCACAGGTGGTTACATTTTATTACGGGGACTTTTATTGAGAAATTACTTGTATCAATTTTGAATATGTCCTTGCGTTATTTGAGAATTTCCTGTAAAATATCTTTTGTTGTAATAATTCATGTCTGAAGAAATGACATATGCGGATATGGCGGAATTGGCAGACGCGCTGGTTTTAGGTACCAGTGGGCAACCGTGCAGGTTCAAGTCCTGTTATCCGCATCAATAAACAATCACATGAAGACCTTCTGTAAATTCTGAAATTTACAGAAGGTCTTCATGGTTTTATAATTTCTCACCTTCATTTACTTCCTCAATAAATACCTTGTCCTCAGCCTGCTGATCTGTGAAGTGGAATCTCAGTATGGCCTGGGGCCAGTTAAGTGTAATGATGGCTTTTTTATCGCGGGTCTTTCCTGCGGCCTGGATCTGGTCGACAAGATCTGCAAGGACTTCGCGGGTGAGATAACTGCCTCTCCAGTGAAAAGTGAATTCACGGCCTTTTCTGGCAGCCTGCAGAGCACGCTTGTAAACATCTTCGATTTTGGTGAAAGAAAGCTTTTTTTCGCGGTAGTAGGAGTGGCTGCCGTCCGGGCAGGCGGGAGCAGGAGCGATCAGTGGCTCATGGTCACGGAAGATGTTTTTGTCATCCAGATTAAAATAATCGTAGCGGATACTGACAGAATCATCCTCGTTTCTGCCAAGTGTATTGTCAAAAGTGGCATCCAGATGATAATATTGTCCGTTGATTCGGACAATGTTCCAGGTATGGCGGTATTTGATACCTTTTTCGGGATTATTTCCGCAGATGGCGATAACACACCAGACTCCGAGGGCATCGCAGAGAATTTTTACGGATTTGGCGATTCCCTCACAGACGCCGACACCATGGCCAAGAGGTCCGATGATCTCATGGGAGTATGGCTTTTTCAGTTTGTCATAGCGGATATTTTCGCAGATAAAGTCGTGGACATATTTTTCCTTATCCCATTCCGAAAACTTCGCTGCAGGGCGTACAAGCTTCTCTACGCGGGCGTGCAGAGCTTTCTTGTGCTCGCGGATTTTGTTTTTGTCAAAAATGTATTCGGGGATCAGGATGAGGTTGGGAGAATCCTTATAATGACGGTATTTAAATCCCACAGCCCAGAAGATCTCCGGATGATCCAGACGAAGCTGAAAAAAAACGTCATAGAGCCAGTTTCCGTCAGTAGTAGGGACCTGGGGCAGCAGGATCTCATCAGAAAGATCCATAAGTCCTGCCAGCATTGCCCGGTATGTATTCTGTTTATCCTTCGGCATTCTGCCGTAGTAATATTCTTCAGCCTGTTTCATATATAAATGGTCTGCAGCAGCTCAAAAATTTAAGATACTGCAGAAACTCCTTTCTGAAAATTTTACAAAATTATTTTTCAGCTCAACTCAGTTCAGTATTATCATATTTAAAGTGAATAAAATATTAAGCGAAGAGAATGAACCGGAAAAATAACAGAAAAATTATAACACATATGATCCCGGAGTATATAAAAAACATGCAGAACCATCTGGAAAAGATGTATCCTGCATGTTTTTTATGTGACAATAACTGTGGTACGGGATCAGCCATTATACAGCTGGTAATACCGTCCTTTCTGCGCAAGCAGCTCCTCATGGGAACCACGTTCGATAATATGTCCCTGTTCCAGAACCATGATACAGTCACTGTTGCGGACAGTGGAAAGACGGTGGGCGATAACAAAAGTCGTTCTGCCTTCCATCAGCTTATCCATGCCATCCTGAACCAGCTTCTCGGTACGGGTATCAATGGAACTGGTAGCTTCATCCAGGATCAGAACAGGCGGGTCAGCAACAGCTGCACGGGCGATGGATAGAAGCTGACGCTGTCCCTGGCTCAGGTTTGCGCCGTTTCCTCGCAGAAGCGTGTTATAACCCTGGGGAAGTCTGCGGATAAAACCGTCTGCATTGGCAAGCTTTGCGGCAGCAATAACCTCTTCATCTGTAGCATCCAGTTTACCGTAGCGGATGTTTTCCATAACGGTTGCAGTGAACAGGTTGGTATCCTGAAGAACAATACCCATGGAACGGCGGAGATCGTCTTTTTTGATCTTGGTGATGTTGATACCATCGTAGCGGATCTTGCCTTTCTGAATATCATAAAAACGGTTCAGAAGATTGGTGATGGTGGTTTTTCCTGCACCGGTGGAGCCTACGAAAGCGATCTTCTGGCCGGGCTGTGCATACATATTGATATCGTGAAGAACGATTTTATTGGAATTGTAACCGAAATCAACATCCTCCAGAACCATGTCACCTTTCAGTTCAATATAATCCGTGGTGCCTTCTGCCTTGTGGAAATGCTTCCATGCCCAGCGTCCGGTACGCTTATCGGATTCTGTGAGAACGCCGTTTTCTTCTCTGGCATTGACAAGAGTAACATAACCTTCATCTGCTTCCGGTTTTTCATCCAGGAGATCAAAGATACGTTTGGCACCTGCAAGAGCCATAACAATACTGTTGAACTGCTGGCTGACCTGGTTGATCGGCATGTTGAAGCTCTTGTTGAAAGTCAGGAAGCTGGCAAGTCCTCCAAGGGTGAAATTGCCGATTCCGTTGATTGCCAGAATACCGCCTACAATAGCACAGACTACATAGCTGACATTTCCAAGCTGAGCAACAACAGGCATCAGGATGTTGGCGAAACGGTTGGCGTTGTCTGCGCTGGTAAAAAGCTGGTCGTTTAGCTCATTGAATTTCTCGATACTTTCATCTTCATGGCAGAAGACCTTGACAACTTTCTGGCCTTCCATCATCTCTTCGATATAACCGTTGACAATGCCGAGATTGGTCTGCTGCTCCAGGAAATATTTTCCGCTTAAGCCTGCGAGCTTACGGCTGGCGGTAAGCATAACGGCAACCATGATAAGAGTAACAACAGTAAGTGGTATATTCAGGATCAGCATGCTGATAAAAACGCTGACAATGGTGATCACGCTGGAGAGCAGCTGTGGGAAACTCTGACTGATCATCTGGCGCAGGGTATCGATATCATTCGTGTAGATAGACATGATATCGCCATGTGCGTGTGTGTCGAAATATTTGATCGGAAGAGTTTCCATTTTTGCGAACATATCGTTACGCAGGTTGCGCAGGCTTCCCTGGGAAACATTGATCATAATGCGGTTATAGGTATAAGTAGCAATAACGCCGATGGCGTAAAAGCATGCCACACGTGCGATTGCGGCAGTCAGAGGACCGAAGTCCGGTGTATCTGCCTTGAGAAGCGGTGTGATGTACTGGTCGATCAGAGTTTTCATGAACATGGTTCCCTGGACATTAGCCAGAACGCTGACAAAAATACAGATCACAACAATTACGATATGAATACTGTAGCTTTTTAAAATATAGCGGGCAAGACGTCCGAGAAGCTTACCCGGCTGTTCAGGTGTTCCCATACCTTTCGGACCAGGACCGCCAGGATTTTTCATATTCTGTTTCTTCAAGCCGGCTCACCTCCCTCGTCAAAATCACCGGCACCGCCGGTCTGTGAATTAAATACTTCCTGATAGATAGCATTGGTCTTAAGAAGCTCCTCGTGAGTGCCGAAACCGTTGACTGTACCGTTATCCATGACAATAATGCGGTCAGCATTCTGGATACTGGAGATGCGCTGTGCGATGATCAGCTTGGTAGTATCCGGGATCTCTTCTGCAAAAGCACGTCGGATCCTTGCGTCAGTGGCTGTATCAACTGCACTTGTGGAGTCGTCCAGGATCAGTATCTTAGGCTTCTTTAGAAGGGCACGTGCAATACAGAGACGCTGTTTCTGGCCACCGGAAACATTGGAACCACCCTGTTCAATGAAGGTGTTGTATTTATCCGGCATTTTTTCGATGAAATCATCGGCACAGGCAAGCTGGCATGCACGGCGGCATTCTTCCTCTGTGGCGTTTTTGTCACCCCAGCGGAGATTTTCAAGAATGGTTCCTGAGAAAAGTACGTTTTTCTGAAGGACTACGGAAACCTGGTTTCTCAGAGTTTCCAGATGGTATTTACGGACATCAATGCCACCCACGCAAACCGAACCGTCAGTTACGTCATAAAGACGGCTGATCAGGTTTACAAGGCTGGACTTGGCACTTCCCGTACCGCCGATGATTCCGATAGTTTCGCCGGAACGGATTGAGATATTGATGTCTTTGAGAACAGGCTCTTTGCTGTCTTTTTTGTAGCTGAAGTCAACATGGTCAAAAGTAATGCTTCCGTCCGGGACTTCTGTTACAGGATTCTCCGGGTCTGTAATGTCAGCGGTGTCATTGATAACTTCTGTGACACGTTCCGCACTTGCAATACTCATTGTTACCATAACAAAAACCATGGAAAGCATCATAAGACTCATGAGAATATTCATGCAGTAGGTGAGGAGACTCATAAGTTCACCTGTAGTCAGAGAGCTTCCTACGATCATTTTGGCTCCAAGCCAGCTGATACCAAGGATACAGGCATAAACAGTAAACTGCATCAGAGGCATGTTCATGACAACGATCTTTTCAGCGCTTAAGAACATTTCGTATACTTTATTGCAGGCTTTCTGGAATTTACTGATTTCGTAATCTTCACGGACGTAAGCCTTGACAACACGGACAGCACCGATATTTTCCTGTACACTTGCGTTCAGGTCGTCATATTTACGGAATACGGCCTGGAAATATACAGTAGCTTTTCGCATGATAAAGATCAGGCAGCCTCCAAGGAAGATAACTGCAACAAGATAGATGCTTGCAAGCTTCGCATTGATAAGAAATGCCATGACCATGGCACAGATCAGGCTGGCCGGTGCACGGGTGCACATGCGCAGGATCATCTGATAGGCATTCTGCAGATTGGTGACGTCTGTTGTAAGACGGGTGATCAGACCGGCAGTGCTGTACTTGTCGATGTTAGAAAAAGAAAAGGTCTGGATGTTGGTGTACATGGCTTTCCGGAGGTTTCTGGCAAAGCCGGTTGATGCCAGTGCTCCGTATTTTCCGCCCATGACACCGGCCCACAGGCCGCACAGGGCAAGAGCTGTCATAATTGCACCCATCCGATAGATATGGCCGATATTTCCGACTTCCACACCTTTATCAATAATGGAAGCCATGGACAGGGGGATCAGAGTCTCAAAGAGAACTTCGAGGATCATAAAAAAAGGCGTGAGAAATGATGCCTTTTTAAATTCCCTGACCTGGGCCAACAGGGTTTTGAGCATAAAAAAAACTCCTTTCTTCTACTGTTCAAAAAGATAGCACCTCAGAAAAAATAAGAGCTGCTACAGAACAGATGTATTGTCCAGATATTATTATCAGGGAAAATATTTTTAATGTCAAGATAAATGTGTGTGAAAAGCTTGACATAATTCGGGTTAAGCGGTATATTAAAAGTTAATATTCACCTGTAAAATAGAGAAATAATGTGTGATTCAGATCCCTTGTTGCAGCAGAGTCGATGAACCCTGGAACTGCTATAGGGTTATATAGGATAACCGGATCAGGCAGGTTTCTGTGGGATTGCGAAAAGCAATAAACAGTGAGAAAAGCAGATATTCGGTTATAAAAAAAGCAGTGAACGCGGATTTTTATCCGCTGGAATTTATGTGAGGGAGGATTTTATATGGAAATCAGACAGTCAGCAGAGGATTATCTGGAATCAATTCTGGTTTTATCCAAGAAAGGCGGAGGGGTCCGTTCTATTGATATTGCTACCAGACTTGGCGTTTCCAAGCCAAGTGTCAGCCACGCGATGAAACTTCTCCGTGAGGATGGTTATATTGCAATGGACCGTTACGGCACTGTAACACTTCTGGAGAAAGGCGCAGAGATCGCCAACCAGATCTATGAGCGTCATACAGTCCTTTCCAAGATGCTTGAGGGACTTGGCGTTCCGTCCGATATTGCACTTGAGGATGCCTGCAAGATGGAGCATGATATCAGTCAGGAGAGCTTTGAGAAGATCAAGGCACATTATAATAAATTCGTTAAGAAAGAAGAAACAGAGGCAAAATAAAAAGCGTAAGCTTACATAAAAAAAGAAGTGTATGAGAGTTGGATGCTGAAAACTTTCATACACTTCTTTTTTAAGGTGATTTCCGGGAGTGCTATAGTTTATTTTGCAGTGTTTTTCTCAGGCAGCTGTGCCAGAATTATGGCCGCAAACATGATGACGCATCCGATCAGCTCTTTTAAGGAAAGCTTCTGTCCAAGGAGCATCCAGCCGGCGAGCACGGAGATGCAGGACTCCAGGGAAAGGATCAGGGAAGCTACTGTCGGGTTTACATTTTTCTGGCCTACAATCTGCAGGGTGTAGGCAACACCACAGGACATGATGCCGGCATACAGGATTGGAAGCCACGCGGTAAGGATAGAGGAAACCTGAGGGTGTTCCAGGATCAGAGCCGGGATCATGGACAGGATTCCGCAGACCAGAAACTGGATGCAGGAAAGCTTTACCCCGTCTGCTTTCGGGGAAAAATGATCAATGACCAGAATGTGCAGGGAAAAGAGAAAAGCACATATCAGCACCAGAATATCTCCGAGTCCAATGGAAAAACCGTCCGTGATGCAGAGAAGATAAAGTCCGACCAGAGCCATAACAACGGCTGCCCAGATAAAAGGGCTGCATTTCTTTTTCAGGAAAAGTCCGATGATCGGGACAATGACAATGTAGCATGCAGTGATAAAACCGGCTTTTCCGACAGTTGTGTACTGGATACCGAACTGCTGGAAGCTGCTGGCAGCAAAGAGGGCGGCTCCGCAGGCGATTCCGCCCGTCCACAGGTCGCGGCGGTTATATGGAGTGGCAGACGAAGCTTTCTTTGAGGGCTCTAATGAGGAGTCCGGTATTACGGAATCTGTGCCAGCAGATGAATTATTTCCGGAACGGTTCAGGATAAAGAGCACCGGTACCAGAACAGCGGCACCGATCAGGGAACGCACGCCGTTAAAGGTAAAAGGGCCGACATATTTCATACCAACACTCTGGGCTACAAAGGCGATTCCCCAGATAGTGGCAGCCAGGAGCAGACAGAGAGAATTTTTCAGAGGCATTTTCTGTGAGTTCATGATAAAAAATCCTTTCGTTTATTATGAGATCGAAGCGATATATAACAAAAGACCCCGGGGAACTTATATAGCTTCCCGGGGCATTTTTATGATCTGTCGAAGCAGCCTTCGGCAAAATCAGTTCTGATTCTGGTTGTTCTTAACTTCTGCAAGCTTCATAGCACGAACCTTCAGCGGCAGACCGAATAATGTGATGAATCCGTCAGCATCATGGTGGTCATACATATCGCCGGTTGTAAAGGAAGCAAGGGACTCATTGTAAAGGCTGTACGGAGAAGTTGTACCATTTTTGATGATGTTGCCTTTGTAAAGCTTGAATTTAACTTCACCTGTAACATATTTCTGAGTGGACTCAACAAATGCCTGGATAGCCTCACGAAGAGGTGTATACCATTTTCCTTCGTAAACAACCTGTGCAAACTGGCTGCCAAGTTTCTTCTTGGCTTCCATTGTTTCACGGTCAAGAATCAGCTCTTCAAGCTGGTCATGAGCTGCCATCAGGATTGTTCCGCCAGGAGTCTCATAAACACCACGGGATTTCATACCAACAACACGGTTCTCAACGATATCTACGATACCGATTCCGTTCTCGCCGCCAAGCTTGTTAAGCTCTGTGATGATTTCGGAAACCTTCATTGCTTTTCCGTTAAGAGTCTTCGGAACACCCTGCTCAAATGTCATGGTAATCTCAGTTTCTTTATCCGGAGCCTTCTCAGGAGTTACGCTTAATACAAGCATGTCGTCATAGTTTGGAGCCTGGGATGGATCCTCAAGCTCAAGTCCTTCATGGCTGATGTGCCAGAGGTTTCTGTCACGGCTGTAGCTGTGGCTTGCATCGAATGGAAGAGTGATGCCGTGAGCTTTACAGAATTCGATCTCATCCTCACGGGACTGCATGGTCCACAGATCTGTCATACGCCATGGAGCGATGATCTTGATGTCAGGAGCAAGAGCTTTAATACCAAGCTCAAAACGGATCTGGTCATTTCCTTTACCTGTAGCACCGTGGCAGATAGCAACTGCGCCTTCTTTACGTGCGATCTCAACAAGTTTCTTGGCGATGACCGGACGGGCCATGGATGTTCCGAGAAGGTAAGAATGCTCGTAAACAGCACCGGCTTCTACACATGGCATAATGAAGTCATCGCAGAACTCATCAACGATATCTTCGATATATAATTTGGAAGCGCCGGACATTTTGGCTCTTTCTTCAAGACCGTCCAGCTCGTTTCCCTGTCCGCAGTTTACACAGCAGCAGACAACGTCATAGTCAAATGTTTCTTTCAGCCACGGGATCAGGGCTGTGGTATCAAGACCACCGGAATACGCTAAAACAACTTTTTCTTTCATAATATATGTCCTCCTGAGATTTTTTGGAATTTTGTATCGTTCCGGAATATTTCCGGGACGGTGAGATTTCTTTAATTTTATCCGGAAAAATTATGCTGTTTTATAACTTTACCAGAGTGAATAAATATTCATGAACAGCAATACAAAATTTTCTGCTGTCCTGTTGACATGGCTTAATATACACCAGATTTTATAAATATGCAAGAGATAATTTGAAAAATATAAAAATAATTTTGCATAAAAATACAACATAAAATAAGGATTATTATAAGAAAATACAAGAAAAACAGAAAAGACCGTGAAAAATCAAAGAAAATGACTATTGCATAATATGCACAGAAGATGTATAATCTATCCATTGACAAGGCGGACATAAGAAACGCCTTTTTACTGAGACCGTAAGAGATACGGCAGAGGAGGAATGTGAAAGATGGTTAAAGCAGGAATTATCGGTGCTACAGGATACGCCGGAAATGAGATCGTAAGACTTCTTCTTGGACATAAGGATGTTGAGATCAAGTGGTTCGGATCCCGAAGCTATATAGATCAGCAGTATGCAGATATTTATCAGAACTTTTTCAAACTGGTAGATGCCAAATGTATGGATGACAATATGGCAGCACTTGCAGATGAGGTAGATGTGATCTTTACCGCAACACCGCAGGGTCTGTGTGCATCCCTTATTAATGAAGAAATCCTTTCTAAATGTAAGGTGATCGATTTAAGCGCGGATTTTCGTATTAAGGATGTGAAGAAATATGAGAAATGGTACGGAATCGAGCACAAATCCCCGCAGTTTATTGAGGAAGCTGTTTATGGCCTCTGCGAGATCAACCGTGAGGATATCAGGAAGGCAAGACTGATCGCCAACCCGGGATGTTATCCGACATGTTCTACATTATCTATTTACCCATTGTTAAAGGAAGGTCTTATTGATCCGAACACGATCATCATTGATGCCAAGTCCGGAACATCAGGCGCAGGAAGAGGAGCGAAAGTTCCGAATCTTTACTGCGAAGTCAATGAGAGCATCAAGGCATATGGTGTTGCAACACACAGACATACTCCGGAGATCGAGGATCAGCTTGGATATGCCTGCGGACAGGAAGTGATGATCAACTTTACACCACATCTTGTTCCGATGAACAGAGGAATTCTGGTGACAGCTTATGCTTCCCTTACAAAGGACGTTACATATGAGGAAGTGAAGGCAGCATATGACAAATATTATAAAGATGAGTTTTTTGTACGTGTGCTGAACAAAGATGTATGCCCGCAGACAAGAAATGTAGAGGGCAGCAACTTTGTAGACGTAAACTTCAAGATCGACCCGAGAACAAAGAGAGTCATTATGATGGGAGCAATTGACAACCTTGTAAAAGGTGCAGCAGGACAGGCAGTTCAGAACATGAACCTGATGTTCGGATTCGATGAGAATGAAGGACTGAAGCAGATCCCGATGTGTCCGTAAATCAGACAGACTATAAATATATGTGATGGTTGCCAAAAGGCACCATCGTTGAGAGGAGATTAATATGAAGATAATTGATGGCGGTGTAACAGCTGCAAAAGGTTTTCAGGCTGCCTCAACAGCTGCACAGATCAAATATAAAGGCCGTACAGATATGGCTATGGTGTTCAGTGAAGTTCCATGCGTGGCTGCAGGAACTTTCACAACCAATGTGGTAAAAGCTGCTCCTGTAAGATGGGATCAGGATATTGTATACAATCATCAGGGAGCAAGAGCAGTGATCTGCAACAGCGGAATTGCCAATGCATGTACCGGTGAGGAGGGATTTAGCTACTGCCGTGCAACAGCAGAGGCAGCGGCAAAAGCACTTGGAATTCCGGAAGACAGCGTGCTGGTAGCATCCACCGGTGTTATCGGAATGCAGATCCCTATCGATCGTATTGCAAACGGTGTAACTGCTATGGCTCCGAATCTTAAAGGAACCCGTGAGGCAGGACTTGAGGCTGCAAAAGCCATCATGACAACAGACACCGAGAAAAAAGAAGCAGCTGTTGAGATTGAGATCGGCGGAAAAACAGTTACAGTTGGCGGTATGTGCAAAGGATCAGGAATGATCCACCCGAACATGTGCACAATGCTCGGATTTATCACAAGTGATGTGGATATCTCCAAAGAACTTCTTCAGGAAGCACTCAGTGAGGACATCAAGGACACCTACAATATGGTATCCGTTGACGGAGACACATCCACAAACGACACAGTCCTTCTTCTGGCAAACGGCCAGGCCGGCAACCCGAAGATCACAGAAAAAAATGCAGACTATGAAGAGTTCAAAAAAGCACTCAACTACGTAAACACAACCCTTGCAAAAAAAATCGCAGGAGACGGTGAAGGAGCAACAGCACTCTTCGAAGTCAAAGTTATCGGCGCAGCAACTAAGGCAGAAGCCGTAACCTTAAGTAAGTCTGTAGTGACTTCATCCCTTACAAAGGCAGCAATCTACGGCCACGATGCCAACTGGGGCAGAATCCTCTGTGCTCTTGGTTATTCCGGAGTCCAGTTCGATCCTGAAAAGGTAGACCTCTACTTCGAAAGCAAAGCAGGAAAGATCAAGATCATCGAAAACGGAGTTTCCACAGGATACAGTGAAGAAGAAGCGACAAAGATCCTCTCCGAAGATGCAGTAACAGCCATTGCTGATATGAAGATGGGTGATGCAGCAGCAACCGCATGGGGATGCGACCTCACTTATGACTATATCAAAATCAATGCAGATTACCGTTCTTAATATAAGAGCCCTGTAGAATGGTGTTCGAACGGTGTTTCGTAGCCATTCACACAGGCGCTTTGCCCGCAAAGCGGGCAACAGCCCGTTTCCCGTGGCCAGAGGGGAGGAGCGCGAGGAGGGGAAACGGTCTTTGGAACTCTGAGTGCTTCCCCTCCTCGCAAAGTTACACAGCTTACAAGCTGGAATTGATTCGGAACTTAGTTCACAGCTCCTTCAGCAAGAGAACACTAAAACCAATTAAAGAAAAAAGTACAACATACACAAAAACCTTTTTCAAACCATATCATTTTTCAAAAAAGGAGATACCACTATGGTGAATCAGAAATATCTTGACAAGGCGGAGGTTCTCATTGAGGCCCTTCCATACATCCAGCGGTTTAACCGCAAGATTGTAGTTATCAAGTACGGCGGAAGCGCAATGCTTGATGAAGAGCTGAAGCGCAACGTCATCAAGGACGCAGTTCTTCTGAAGCTGGTCGGCTTTAAACCAATCATCGTTCACGGCGGCGGCAAGGAAATCAGCCGCTGGGTTGGTAAAGTCGGTATGGAGCCACGTTTTATAAACGGTCTCCGCGTAACAGACAAAGATACCATGGAGATCGCAGAGATGGTTCTTGCAAAAGTAAACAAAGAACTGGTAACTCTGGTAGAATCTCTCGGTGTACAGGCAGTTGGTGTCAGCGGTAAGGACGGCGGCCTTCTGCAGTGCAGAAAGAAACTTTCCAAAGGCGAAGATATCGGTTACGTAGGCGAGGTAACAAAAGTTAATCCGAAGATCCTTCAGGATCTTCTGGAGAGAGACTTCCTTCCTATTGTATTTCCAATCGGCTTTGATGAGAATTTTGACACATACAATATCAATGCAGACGATGCAGCCTGCGCCATTGCAGAAGCTGTCAATGCAGAGAAACTTGCTTTCCTTTCAGATATCGAAGGTGTTTACAGAGATGCAGAAGATCCATCAACTCTGATCTCCGAGCTTCGCGTAGACGAGGCGCAGCAGTTGATCACAGATGGACATGTAGGCGGCGGTATGATCCCGAAACTGAAAAACTGCATTGATGCAATTGAGAACGGTGTAAACAGAGTCCATATCCTTGACGGAAGGATCCCGCACAGCTTGCTGCTTGAGATCTTTACAAACAAAGGTATCGGTACTGCAATTTTAAAAGATGACGGGGAGAAATATTACAATGAACATGCATGATCAGATGGAAGAATCCGAAGTTAGTATTCTTCATACATATAACCGTTTTCCGGTAGTATTTGAAAAAGGTGAGGGCTGTCACCTTTATGATTCTGAAGGAAAAGAATATCTGGATTTTGCAGCAGGTATTGCTGTAAATGCTCTTGGATATCACTATCCTGGATATGATGAAGCTCTTAAAAGCCAGATCGACAAACTGACACATATTTCCAATCTGTACTACAATGAGCCGATCATTGATGCAGGTGCGAAGCTTGTACAGGCCAGTCATATGGAGAAGGCTTTTTTCACAAACTCGGGTACAGAGGCAATCGAAGGTGCCCTGAAAGCTGCCAAGAAATATGCTTATGCAAGAGATGGACATGCAGATCATGAGATCATTGCCATGAACCATTCTTTCCATGGCCGCAGCATCGGTGCTCTTTCTGTAACAGGAACTGCACATTACAGAGAGCCGTTTGAGCCTCTGATGGGTGGTGTGAAATTTGCAGATTTCAATGACCTTGAAAGCGTAAAAGCCCAGGTGACAGATAAGACTTGTGCGATCATCGCAGAGACAGTACAGGGCGAGGGTGGTATTTATCCGGCTACAAAAGAATTCCTGGAAGGTCTTCGCAAGCTCTGTGATGAGAAGGATATCATCCTGATCCTGGACGAGATCCAGTGCGGTATGGGACGTACCGGACATTATTTTGCATGGCAGGCATACGGCGTACAGCCGGATATCATGACCTGTGCAAAAGCTCTCGGCTGCGGTGTTCCGGTAGGTGCTTTTGTCCTCAATAAAAAAGCGGCAGCATCATCCCTGGAACCGGGCGATCATGGAACTACATACGGTGGAAACCCATTCGTATGTGCAGCGGTCAGCAAAGTATTCGATATCTTTGAGAAAGACCAGATCCTTTCCCATGTACAGGGATTAACTCCGTATCTGGAGAAAAAACTTGATGAACTTGTTGAGAAATATGATTGTGCAGAAGCCAGAAGAGGAAGCGGTTTCATGCAGGGAATCGTGATCAAGGGACGTCCGGTGGGCGATGTGGTAAAGAAAGCCCTTGCAAAAGGTCTTCTTGTGATCTCAGCAGGAAGCGATGTACTCCGTCTTGTACCTCCGCTTGTCATCACAAAAGATGACATCGACAAGATGGCTGATATCCTTGCAGAGTGCATGGAATAAGTATAAACAGAAAAAGTTCTGAAATTGCTGTATAAAAAGCAGACAGAGGAACAACAAACCTGAAAACAAAGCAGCAGTATTTTTTCATGAGAAAAGTAAAATTTCGAATGTAAGATACTGCTGTTTTTATGTTGCCGGGAAATAGTTAAGCTTACCAATATATATAAAAATATATAATAGATATATCATATAATACCAAAAAATCTGATTATGGGTTGAAAAATAAACAAAACCGGGAAGCACCTACCAACAAAATGCACAAAAAAACGAGTGATTCTGAGCTTAAATTGCACATCCACACAGTTGATTTTGATACCCCATATGTTATAATTTCTCTGGTTAAAAAATTTATGTGAGGGGTGAAAATTTTGAAAAAATTATTAACCGTCATATGTACTTTTCTGACAGTATTTCTGGCATGTCCTGTGGGTGTATGGGCAGCAGGAAACAGTGAGAAAACAGCAGCTGTGCCGCTGTGGCTTTGTATTCCTTTTGCAGGTCTTCTTCTGTGCGTTGCAGTGATGCCTCTGGTAAAAGGTGAGTGGTGGGAGTCACATCAGCCGATTGTGGTTGCATTTTGGATCATTCTTATGATCATTCCGTTTGCAGTTGTTTACGGTGCCGGAAAAACTGCAGAAACAGTACTTGAGTGCGTGATCAATGATTACCTTACATTTATTATCCTGTTATTCGGATTGTTCTGTGTATCCGGTAACATTACGGTTGAAGGCGATTTTGCGGGTTCGCCAAGAGTAAATGTAGGTCTGCTGGCACTGGGAACTTTGCTTTCTAGCTGTATCGGAACTACCGGAGCCAGTATGCTGATGGTCCGTCCTGTTATTAAGATGAATTCCTGGAGAAAGAGAAAGGGTCATATCATGATCTTCTTTATCTTCATGGTATCCAACATGGGAGGCTGCCTGACTCCGATCGGTGATCCGCCACTTCTTATGGGATTTATGCGAGGCGTTCCGTTTTTCTGGAGCCTGCATCTTTTCCCGGTACTGATCTTTAATATGGTGATCCTTCTGTTTGTGTTCTATCATCTGGATATGCGTTCTTATAAGAGAGATATTGCAGACGGACGTAAACCGGACATCAGCAAGCCTGGTACAGAGTTTAAGATCGAAGGTCTTCACAACATTATTTTTCTTGTGATGATCGTTGTGGGTGTTATCTTAAGTGGTATGCTTCCAGGTATGCCGGCATTTCAGGATGCAGCCGGAAATGTAAAAGGAATCCATATTTTTGGTGAGGTTACTTTAAGTTATCCGTCGATCATCGAGATTATTTTGATCCTTGCAGCTGCGTTTTTGTCCTTTAAGACAACAGACAAAAAGATCCGTGTGCGGAACCATTTTACCTGGGGTGCGATCCAGGAGGTTGCGGTACTTTTTATCGGAATCTTTATTACCATGCAGCCGGCTCTGATGCTTCTGAAAGCAGTTGGACCGAACCTTGGAATCACCGAGCCTTATCAGATGTTCTGGGCTACAGGAGCACTGTCCAGTTTCCTGGACAATACACCAACCTATCTTGTATTCCTGACAACTGCAGGAACTCTTGGATTTACAAATGGAATTGCCACAACGCTGGGAACAGTTCCTGTGAAGCTTCTTTCCGCGATCTCCTGCGGCGCCGTATTTATGGGAGCTAATACATATATCGGTAATGCACCGAACTTTATGGTCAAGACACTTTCTGACGAAAATGGTATCAACATGCCTTCCTTCTTCGGATACATGGGCTGGTCCATTTGTTTCCTGGTACCGGTGTTTATCATCGATATGCTGGTATTCTTTTTATAAGGGAGGAGGATCAATATGCAGGAAAACAACATTCGAGAGAAATGCAGAGAGCTTGCCACCAGGCTTTACGAGCTGGACGGCGAGGTTTATGAAAGCGTAGGATCTTCCCTTGGACGTACCTTTACCGGTGACAGAGAGAGTACCATCCGGAATTTAAGTGCCCTGATGTACACGAAACCGGATGGACATCTTCTTCGAAGCGAGATGGCGCTGATCAGCAACATGGCCAGAACCATCAAGGATAAAGAGGAAAAAAGCCGTCTGATGAAGAAGTATGACGAGATCTTTCAGGAGATCCTTACACTTCCGGAAACTTTTGTTGCTACGGATATCATGGATAAGGAACGTGTGGCGCTGAACCATATGATCAAGCGGAGAGAGAAGATCTCCGAGAATGACCATCTTGTTATCTGCATCAGCCGTACACAGGGAAGTGCAGGTAATGATATCGGATTCGGACTGGCAGATAAGCTTCGCGTCAATTACTATGATGTTGAGATCTTTGACCAGGTTTTAAGAAGGCTTGAAGCAGAAAAAGGCGCAGTCAATGATGCGGAATATTTTGCGGACTTCAATAAATATGAGAAGAAGCACAGGTTTGATCCTAAGGGATGGCTCCGGGAATTTAACAGATATCATGGCCTTCCGAAACAGGATGCAGTATTTTTCAATATGAGTGATCTGATCTGTGATCTGGCTTCCAGAGAGGACTGCATCATTATGGGACGATGCGCAGATGCAATCCTGAAAAATAATCACATTCCGCACATCAGTCTGTTTATCACAGCACCTTTTGCCATCCGTGTGCAGCATGTCATGGATGTGAGAAAGATGGATATAAAACAGGCAACGCGATTCTTAAAGAAGATGGATAACCAGCACAGAAAATACTACAATTTCTATGGCGGTGCGCACTGGGGAAAACCGGATAATTATGACTTGTGTATCAACAGTGCAAGTTATGGAATCAATGAAACAGAGAATCTGATCCTGAAACTTCTGGATGATCAGATACATTAAAATCAGACAGCGTCCGGCTGGATTTTTCAAAGGCATGTCGTAAAAGAATTGAAAATAATGCTAACAGAGCTCCTGCAAAATGTCACCTGTCCGTAAGGCAGAGACATTTTTGCAGGAGCTTTTTATATATTTTTTATAAAAAATTAATTTTGATTAACTTTTTTCATTTTAGGGATTGACATTTAAAAAAACTTAGTATAAACTAACCTTTGAGTTAGAATTAACTAATTAGATGAAGTTAATTAATAGGAAGAAACGGAGGGACTTCTATGCAGCCGATTTTATTTTTACAGTCAGGTGATACCGGCACGATCAAACGTATTTCCGGAGCAGAGGATACAAGAAGATTTCTTGCAGGACTTGGATTCGTGGAGAATGCAGAAGTAACAGTCGTTTCCCAGTTTGACGGTAACCTGATCGTGAACATCAAGGATTCCAGAGTGGCAGTCAATAAGGAAATGGCGAGACACATTATGGTGTAATCGCACTGTATCTCGTAATCCGGTAATGAATTTGCCCAAGACTGTACAGGAATACAGTTGAGGATAGATTACGAACGGATCTGTAAACAGCAGAGTACGTTCAATGACAAATGAACAGCAGACAGACCTGAGAGGCCTGTTTTACTGTGACTGCTCCGCAAGATGGGCAGCTTTCAGGATCTTTGGAGGCTGATGCAGCCGAGGATCAGTAATGGATTTGGAATATAAACAGGGAGGAAAAGAGAAATGACTTTACGTGATGCAGCAGTAGGTTCTACAGTAGTTGTGTCCAAAATCACCGGTGACCCGGCTTACAAGCGCCGTATCATGGACATGGGAATCACAAAAGGCAGCGAGGTTTATATCCGCAAGGTAGCTCCTCTTGGAGATCCGGTTGAGATCACCATCAGAGGTTATGAGCTTTCCCTGCGTAAGCATGACGCAGCATGTGTGGAAGTAAAGCAGAAATAAACTTCGAAAAATGACAGAGCGGCAGGCTCTGATCTGAACAAAAAGGAGGATGCAAAATGTCTGTAACAATAGCTCTTGCCGGAAACCCGAACTGTGGTAAGACTACAATGTTCAATGCTCTTACAGGTGCTAACCAGTACGTTGGTAACTGGCCAGGCGTTACTGTAGAAAAAAAAGAAGGCAAACTGAAAAACCAGAAGGATGTAACAGTAACAGACCTTCCGGGTATCTATTCACTTTCCCCGTATACACTTGAGGAGGTTGTCAGCCGTGATTACCTTCTGAAAGAAAAACCGGATGTGATCATCGATCTTGTTGATGCAACAAACATCGAGAGAAACCTGTACCTTGCCACACAGCTTCTTGAGATTGGTATCCCGGTTGTTATCGCACTTAACATGGTGGATCTTCTTAAGAAGAACAACATCAACATCAATGTAAAAGGCTTAAGCTCCGCGCTTGGATGCCCGATCGTTGAGACATCTGCTCTTAAGGGAACAGGCCTTAAGGAGGTTGTTGATGAGGCGATCAAATGTGCTAACCAGCACAGAGTACCATCCAAACAGATGGAGTTCCCGAAAGCAGTTGAGAAAGCTGTAAACGAGATCGAGGGATTCGTTCCTGAGACGATTTCACAGGAGAACAGAAGATGGTATGCAGTTAAGCTTCTTGAGAGAGACAGCAAGGTAAAAGAAGGACTGAGCCTTCCGGCTTCTGCACAGTCTAGGATCGAAGAGATCGCTTCCAATCTTGAGAAAGCAGAGGATGATGATACAGAGAGTATCGTAACTGACGGAAGATATCAGTATATCCAGAAGGTTGTTTCCGCAAACGTTAAGAGAAGCGGAAATAAGATGACAGTTTCCGATAAGATCGACCGTATCGTAACAAACCGTGTTCTTGGTCTTCCGATCTTTATCCTTACCATGTTCATCGTTTATTATGTATCTGTAACAACAGTTGGTACTATGGTAACAGACTGGACAAACGACAGCTTTGTTGGAAGTATTCAGGGTATCGTATCGGATGGGCTTGGTAATGCTGGCGTTGCTGACTGGCTGGTAAGCCTTGTATCTGATGGTATCATCGGTGGTCTTGGTGCAGTGCTTGGATTCGTTCCGCAGATGGCGATTCTGTTCCTGTTCCTTTCCATCCTTGAGGACTGCGGTTACATGGTTCGTATCGCATTCGTCATGGACCGTGTATTCCGTCATTTCGGACTTTCCGGAAAGAGCTTTATTCCGCTCCTTATCTCTTCCGGCTGTGGAATCCCTGGAATCATGGCTTCCAAAACGATCGAGGCTGATAATGACCGTCGTCTGACAATTATGACAGCAACATTTATTCCCTGCGGTGCAAAACTTCCTGTTATCGCTCTTATGGGTGGTATCATGACAGCTTATGCAACCGGTGACTATGTAGCTGCTGGTTTCATCACACCACTGATGTACTTCATCGGTGTTGTAGCAGTTCTTGTATCTGCTATCATCCTGAAGAAAACAAAACCGTTCTCCGGTAAACCTGCTCCGTTTGTAATGGAGCTTCCGCAGTACCATATTCCGTCTGTAAAGACAGTTCTGCTTCACGTTTGGGAGAGACTGAAAGGCTTCATCATCAAAGCCGGTACAATTCTTTTCCTTGCAACAGTTATCATGTGGATCCTTTCCAGTATCGGAAATACAGGAAGCGGAATCGGATTTGTTGAGGACAGCAACGACAGTATCATGGCTATCCTTGGCGGTATCCTTGCTCCGATCTTTGCTCCTCTTGGATTTGGCAAATGGCAGCCGGTTGCAGCATCCATCTCCGGATTCTCCGCAAAAGAGTCCATCGTCAGTACAATGGGTGTTCTTGCAAACGTAGCTGGTGATGATGCAGAAGATACCATGATTGTTGGTGCAGCGATCAAAGCATGGTTCCCGACAGCAGTAGCAGCATTTTCTTTCCTGCTGTTCAACCTGCTTGATTCTCCGTGCCTTGCAGCTATTTCCACAATGGCACATGAGATGCAGTCCAGAAAATGGTTCTGGTTTGCAATTCTCTTCCAGAACATTTTTGCTTATGTTGTAACACTTTGCGTATATCAGATCGGCCTGGTTGTTACAGGCGCCGGTTCCTTTGGAATCGGAACGATCGTAGCTCTGATCTTTGTAGCAATCATTCTCTTCCTTCTGTTCAGACCAGATCCGTACAAGAACCAGAACGATGTTACAAGAAGATCAGTTCAGGCAACAGAGTAATTGATAACCGGTCATACAGCAAAGATCCGGTACATATGATAGCTTTGAAATGATACTGTGAAAACAGATGAATGATAAGAACATAGGAGGCCGGGTATATAAATACCTGGCTTTCTGTGTTATAATGAACCTGAAGAAACATGAAATTTTTTATAAAAGGATTCATCAGAAGCTGGCAGCGGCTCATAGGCTGCACAGCAAAAGAAAGGGTGACAGATATGAGTATGATAGCGGATATTATTGTACTGGCACTGGTGATCGCATATGGCGTATTTGTGATCAGTTATCTCTATTCAAGAAAGAAACAGGGGCTCAGCTGTGTCGGCTGTGCAGGTAATACACGTACAGGCGGCTGTGGCGGCGGCTGCTCCGGCCATTGTTCCGGCTGCTCCGGATGCAGCACAATGAAGAAGTAACCAGGAGGTAGAAAGATCATGGCAAATGCAATTGTCATTATCATTGTTGTTATTATTATGTTGTTTGCCGGAAAGGGTGCATATAAACATCTGAAGGGCGAAGGTACCTGCTGCGGAGGCGGCAGCAAGCCGGAAATCCCGAAGAAGAAACTGGATGGAACCAAGCTTGGTGAGAAAACCATGAAGATCACAGGAATGCACTGTGAAAACTGTGTGGCCAGCGTCACAAGAGCTATCAACCGTATTGACGGTGCGGCAGCAAAAGTAAGCCTAAAAAAGGGTGAGGCAGTGGTTTCCTACGACAGAGAGATCTCCAACGAGGAGCTGAAAAAGGTCGTTGAGGATCGGGGATATCACGTAGTTTCTATTCAGTAAAGATATACAGGAAATATAAGTTTGCCGGAGTTTCTTATCTGGCAGATCAGAGAAAGAACCTCTCGTCGAAATGCTTAAAAATATTTCGGCAAGAGGTCTTTTTTGTATGAAAAGTCAGAGTTACAATTGACTCACTAATAAACGATATTGTATAATAAAAACAGAAAAATTCAGACGGAATGAAAAAAATTCTTTCTATCCGGATGATGTGTGATGAAAACAGAATACAGCAGGAAACATACTTTGACGGCAAGGAATATCCGAGCGGTAATCGTTGTTCATCTGGCACAGTTTAACCGAATCAACTGCTATGCAGCTATTCGGCGCAGAGCTGCATAGCAAATGCGGATGATTTTATCCGTTTGGCTATGCTTTGTGAGTGGAATACGGGACTCTTTCACCTTGTGCGTGGAAGAGCTTTTTTTATGAAAAAATTTGTGGGAGCGGAAGTATTCTGTAAGGGAGGATTATATGCTGAAGATAGCAATATACGGAAAAGGCGGCATCGGAAAGTCCACAGTGACTTCCAACCTGGCGGCAGCTTTTGCAGCCATGGGAAAAAGAGTGATACAGATAGGGTGTGATCCAAAGGCAGATTCTACTATCAATCTGCTGGGCGGGGAACCACTGCGGCCGGTGATGAATTACATGAGGGAAGAAGATGAGGAGCCGGAGAGACTGGAAGATATTTCAAAAGAGGGCTTTGGCGGTGTTCTCTGTATTGAGACGGGTGGGCCGACACCTGGGCTTGGATGTGCAGGAAGAGGAATTATCGCAACTTTTCAGCTACTGGAAGATCTGAAGCTTTTTGAGACCTGGAAGCCGGATGTTGTACTTTATGATGTGCTTGGTGACGTGGTGTGTGGCGGTTTTGCAGCACCGATCCGGGAGGGATATGCAGAAAAAGTCCTGATCGTTACATCGGGCGAGAAGATGGCACTTTATGCGGCCAATAACATTTCCAGTGCTGTGAGGAATTTTGAGGACCGCAGCTATGCAAGAATCTTCGGAATCGTGCTGAACCACAGGAATGTGGAAAATGAGACTGAGAAAGTGCAGGCTTTTGCAGAGAAAAGTAATATTCCTATTGTCGGTGAGATTCCAAGAAGCGACGAGATCATCCGCTGGGAGGATCAGGGAAAGACCGTGATTGAGGGAGATGGGAGTTCTGAGATCAGTGAGAAATTTTTTGCGCTGGCGCGAAAGCTGCTAGAAAGTGATGGTGAAGCTGCAGAAGAAAATGCAGTAGAGAAAGTCATTGCTGTTTCAGAAACAGATTCAGATAAAAAGGAGGGCGTATGAAAAAGGAAGCATATTTTGCAACAGTGGAAGACCTGGCCCGGGGCGGACTGGAAGCGATTCCGTCTCAGATGATCTCCGGGAAACATCTGATCTACAGTTCTCCGGCAACTTTGGCATTTAATTCGCCAGGTGCAGAAGGATTCGGCGTGAAGCGTGCAGGGCTTGCAGTGCCGGACTCTATTATGCTCATTGTGGCACCAGGATGCTGTGGCAGAAATACATCGCTTATCAGTTCCATGCCGGAATACAATGACAGATTTTTTTACCTGATGATGGATGAGACGGATATTGTTACTGGCCGTCATCTGAAGAAAATCCCAAAGGCAGTAAAGGAGATCTGCGACTGTTGTGAGAAAAAGCCTTCTGTTGTGATGATCTGCATCACTTGCGTGGATGCACTTCTTGGAACTGATATGGAGCGTGTCTGCCGAAAAGCAGAGGAGAAGGTAGATATTCCGGTGCGGCCATGCTACATGTACGCGCTGACCCGTGAAGGCAGAAAGCCGCCGATGGTCCATGTGCGGCAGTCTCTGTATTCTCTTCTGGAACCGCAGAAGAAAAAAGGAAATGTGGTCAATCTTCTTGGATTTTTTTCTCCGCTTGTGGATGACTGTGAGCTTTACGAGCTTTTGCATCAGGCCGGGGTGAAGACTGTTCATGAGATTTCCAGATGCAGGGATTACGAAGAGTATCAGACGATGTCCCAGGCTAATTTTAACCTGGTGCTGCATCCGGAAGCCAGGTTTGCAGCGGAGGATTTTCATGACCGGCTGAAGATTCCGTTTATTGAGCTTCGAAGACTTTATCAGATGGATAAGATCGAGAATCAGTACCGTGCACTTGGGCAGGTTCTTGGAGTTGATTTTGACCAGAAAAAGTATAAGGCAGAAGCACTGGAAGCAGTGGAACAGTTCCGGGAAGACTGTCCGGATGCGGTTTTTGCAGTTGGGGAGTGCATGAACGGAGATCCGTTTGAGCTGGGGCTTGCACTGGTGAGATATGGATTTAAAGTGCCGGAGATTTACGGAACCATTACTGCTGAGAATTTTGTATACATACGGAATCTGGCAAAATTGAGCCCGAACACCAGAGTTTTTTCCAATATGGAGCCTACCATGCTGTATTACGATCCGGTTTCAAGTGGCGTGAATATTACAATAGGAAAGGATGCCGGCTATTATCATCAGGATCAGCCAAATGCAGTGTGGAACCAGGATCGTCAGCCATACGGCTACGCAGGCGTGCGAAGGCTGTTTGAGACGCTGACAGCAACGGTGAAGGGGGAAAAAGAATGAGAGGACTTCGAAAATATCTGACACCTTTCGCACCGGATCAGTCGGGCGCAGTGTCAGTTTTGTATGAACTTGGCGGGATCATCGTGATCTGTGATGCGGGAGGATGCACAGGAAATGTATGCGGTTTTGATGAGCCAAGGTGGTTTGAACGGAAAAGCGCGGTGTTCAGTGCAGGACTTCGGGATATGGATGCCATCCTGGGGCGTGATGACAGGCTGGTGGACAAGCTTGTGGACGCGGCAGAGAAAGTAGAAGCAGGTTTTGCAGCGATTATCGGAACACCGGTGCCGGCAGTGATCGGAACGGATTATCAGGCATTGAAGCGTATGTGCGAGAAAAAGACAGAACTACCTGTTCTGACTGTAGATACGGACGGAATGGAGCTTTATGATGTGGGCGAACGGAAGGCTTATGTGGAGCTTTTTAAGGGGTTTGCAAAAGAAAAGCTGCCTGTGGAGCCTGGAAGGATCGGGATTCTGGGAATGACACCTCAGGATGTCAGTGATCTTGGCGCATCAGATAAGATCCAAGAGAAATTCCGTGCGCAGGGGCTGACGGCAGTTTGCTATGGAATGGGTGATGGCCTGGACGAGGTAAAAAAAGCTTCTTCCGTGGAGAAGAATATTGTAGTTTCTCAGGCAGCTTTGGAATGTGCGAAGTACCTTAAAAAAACCTTTGGAACTCCTTATGAAGCTGGTTATCCTCTTGCGGACGAGCTGGTGCCAGATATGGATTATGCAGGGAAAAAAGTCCTTGTAGTGCATCAGCAGGTGATCGCGGATTCTATAAGAGCGGAGATCAGGAAGCGTGGCGAAGGGGCAGCAGTTACTGTGGCCAGCTGGTTTTCCATGGACAAAGATCTTCTTGAGGAGGGGGATGTATCTCTGAGAGATGAGGAAGACTATATCGAACTGGCAGAGAGTAATGGATTTGATGTGATCTTTGCAGATCCGTGCATGAAGCGTATGACACCGGGATTTGACGGAGAATTTGTGGATGCGGTGCATTTCGCAGTGTCGGGGAAGTGCCGGTAAATAACAGGGAACGGAGAAATATATGGAGCGTGAAATTACAAAAATGATCCGTGTTTACGGGATCGTCCAGGGAGTGGGATTTCGCCCTACTGTGAGCAGACATGCCATGGCAAGGGGAATTCGGGGAAGCGTTTCCAACAAGGGACCTTATGTGGAGATTTTTGCCCAGGGAAAAGAGGGGGACGTAGATGGTTTTATTTCGGATATCGAGGAGAAACCGCCGAAGCGTGCGGCAATCCTGAAGCTTCTTGTGGAGCCTGTGGAGGACGCGCCGGAGTTTGGACAGTTTGATATTATTGAAAGCGAGAAAACGAAAGGCGAGATTTTTGTTTCCCCGGATATTGCGATCTGTGATGAGTGTAAAGAAGAAATGTTTGATCCGAAAAACCGGCGGTATCTGCATCCTTTTATCAACTGTACCTGCTGCGGGCCGAGGCTGACGATCCTGGATTCCCTTCCTTATGACAGGGAGCGGACAAGCATGAAAGAATTTCCCATGTGTCCGTCCTGTGCAGACGAGTACAATAATCCGGATACCAGACGCTATGATGCACAGCCTGTCTGCTGCAACGACTGCGGTCCGGAGGTGTATCTGATCGGAAGAAAAGAGCGGGGGCGGGAAGCAATTACTGAGACAAGGCGCGTGATCGCTTCCGGCGGAATCGCAGCGATCAAAGGAATCGGCGGTTTTCATCTCTGCTGTGATGCCACAAGTCAGGAAGCAGTAGAAAGACTGCGAAAACTGAAACGCCGTCCAATGAAACCATTTGCGGTTATGGCACAGGATCTTGAGACAGTGAAAGCCATCTGCGAAGTCAGTGAAGAACAGGAGAAGATACTTACAGGGCATCAGAAACCGATCCTGCTGCTGGATAAGACAGAAAAAGTGGATGGGAAAGGATATAACAAACATCCTGGGCTCTGTGAGAGCATCGCCCCGGGAAATCCGAAGGTTGGCGTGATGCTTCCTTATGCACCGGTTCAGTTTTTACTTTTTCATTATGATGACGGAATCGAAATGCCGGAACTTCTGGTTATGACAAGCGGTAATACATCCGGTGCACCGATTTGCCGGGATGATGAGGAAGCGGTGGAAGAGCTTTCACACTTATGTGACTGCATTCTTTCTCATGACAGGAAGATCCGCATCCGGGCAGACGATTCGGTGATGGATTTTTATAAGGGGAAGCCGTATATGATCCGCCGCTCCCGTGGCTATGCACCGCTTCCGTTTATGGTTTCCGCACCATGGAGCGGACAGGTGATCGCAGCAGGTGGAGAGCTTAAGAATACTTTCTGCATTGGTGTGGACAACCGCTTTTATCCATCCCCATATGTGGGGGATCTGGAAGATCTTCGTACTGTAAAAGCCCTGAAAGAAACGATGGGAAGGCTGGAAACGCTTCTGGAAGTCCAGCCGGAGATAGTTGTCTGTGATCTTCACCCGAAATATAATTCTACAGTAGTAGCAGAGGAAATGGGTCTGTCTGTTCTGAAAGTGCAGCATCATTATGCACATATTTTATCCTGCATGGCAGAGAATGACTGTGAGGAAAAAGTGATTGGTGTTTCCTTTGACGGGACAGGATATGGAACAGACGGAACCATATGGGGAGGGGAGATCCTTCTGGCAGATTATCAGGGATTTACAAGACTTGGAAGCATTCAGCCTTTTGTCCAGGTGGGCGGCGATATTTCAGCAAAAGAAGGCTGGCGTATTGCAGTTTCCCTGATCTGGCAGAATACAGGAAGTCTGCAGGAAACGTTATCTACTGTCCGAAAACTCGGACTTTGTACAGAGCAGGAATGCAAGGTTCTGGTGACAATGGCACAGCGTAAGATCAATGCGGTAACTTCTACAAGTGCAGGAAGGCTTTTTGACGGAGTCAGCGCGATCCTGGGAATCCAGAAAGCTTCTACCTTTGAGGGGGAGGCATCTACGGCATTGGAGTTTGCGGCGGAAGAGTGGAGAAAAAGTCCGCAGAGGAATCCGGAAACGGATAATCTGGCAGCCCCCGGCAATTTAGCAGATCTCGCAAAGAATAGTGAGGATGCCCCGGAGGATCTGAGGAAATTTATTTTAAATACTGGTGAAATCGTTCGCCATCTGACAGAAAGCAGACTTGCAGGAGAGGATCCGCGGAAACTTGCGTATGAATTCCACGCAGAGCTGGCAGAGCAGATCATTGCAGCCTGTGAGGAAGCAAAGCGGCAGACAGGAATCCGTAAAGCAGCATTGAGCGGTGGTGTTTTCCAGAACAGATTGCTTTTGGAACTGGTGGACG
Source organism: Blautia schinkii (assembly GCF_013304825.1). Lineage (GTDB taxonomy): Bacteria > Bacillota > Clostridia > Lachnospirales > Lachnospiraceae > Blautia_A > Blautia_A schinkii_B. The sequence continues at coordinate 247,275 of NZ_JAAWUO010000001.1, forward strand.
AAGGCCTTCAGAAAAAAGGCTTCCAGGTTCTGAAGCATAGCCTGATCCCGCCAAATGATGGAGGAATCGCACTGGGACAGGCTGCATATGGGATGGCATATCTGAACAGAAATACACGATAGGAGGCACAAATATGTGTGTAGGATTATCAGCAAAAGTAGTAAAGATCAGTGACGGCACTGCCGTTGTAGATGCAGGAGGCGCGAAGCGTGAAGTCTCCGCACAGCTTCTGGGAGATCTGGAGCCTGGTGATTATGTAATGGTTCATGCTGGTGTGGCCATTGCAAAGATCACAGATGATGACGAAGATGAAACAGATCAGCTGATGGAGGAACTGCTGTAATGGAAGAGAAGAAGAAAACAGCAAGAGAGATCATAGAAGGTTATCAGGGACCGCCTGTGCGGATCATGGAAGTCTGCGGAACTCATACACATGAGATATTCCGTCTGGGAATCCGTAAGCTTCTTACACCCCAGGTAGAACTGATCTCCGGACCAGGATGTCCGGTGTGCGTGACCCCGGTAGGATTTATTGATGAGGCAGTTTATCTTGCATTGGAAAAAAAGGCGACCATCTGTACATTTGGAGACCTTGTCCGTGTACCGGGAACAAAAAAGAGTCTTGCAGATGCCAGGGCACAAGGGGCAAAGATCCGTATTGTCTATTCCCCTGCTGACGCGGAAAAGTATGCGGCAGAGCACCCGGAAGAGCAGGTGGTATTTCTTTCCGTGGGCTTTGAGACCACCACACCGGCAGGATGCCTTTCAGTAAAAAAAGCGAAGGAAGACGGTATTTCCAATTATTCCCTTCTTGTGGCAAACAAAACCATGCCTCAGGCATACCAGGCGTTAAAAGGAAGTGCAGATGTATTTCTTTATCCCGGACATGTGAATGCTATCACAGGAACAAAACTCTGTGAGCAGCTGGCAGAGGACGGAGTCAGTGGTGTGGTGGCAGGTTTTACTGCGAAAGAACTGTTAACTGCACTGGCTGTTGCATTGGTACGTTTTCAGGAGGGGAAGCCGTTCTTTGTGAACTGTTATCCCCGTGTGGTGAAAGAAGAAGGAAGTCCGGAGGCACAGAAGCTGATGGAAGAGCTGATGGAACCCTGCGATTCCGAATGGAGGGGGCTTGGCGTGATCCCAGGCTCAGGACTTGTATTAAAAAAAGAATGGGAAAATTTTGACGCGAGAAAAAAATATGCAGTGCCGCCGATCCAGGGCAAACCGAATCCGGCCTGCCGCTGCGGCGATGTGCTCCAGGGAAAATGTAAGCCATCCGATTGTAAAGTATTTGGAAAAGTCTGTACCCCGCAGCATCCGGTAGGAGCATGTATGGTGTCAAATGAGGGAGCATGTTCTGCGTATTTTATGTATGGAAATTAATATCATAGAAAGAAGATGACAATTATGGACAATAAAACAGTAACCATGGCTCACGGTGCCGGAGGCCGCCAGACCTCGGAACTGATCGATGAAGTATTTAAAGCACATTTTGCAAACCCGGATCTCACTGCAGATGATGCGGCAGTTCTTGTTCCGCCGACCGGAAAAATGGCTGTGTCAACAGACGGATTTATTGTATCGCCGGCATTTTTTCCAGGGGGAAATATCGGTAAACTTTCTATCTGCGGAACTGTCAATGATCTTGCATGTATGGGAGCGAAGCCAATGTATCTCACCTGTGCATTCGTGATCGAAGAAGGTTTTCCAATGGAAAAACTGGAGGAGATCGCGTCCGCAATGGAAAAAACAGCAAAAGAAGCAGGCGTCCGGATTGTTTCCGGTGACACGAAAGTTGCGGGAAAAGGACAGGTTGACGGCGTATTTATCACTACCACCGGAATGGGAGAGATCCAGGACGGAGTCCAGGTAGGCGGTGAGCTTGCAAAACCAGGAGATGCCATTATTGTTACCGGCGATGTGGGAAGACACGGTTGTACCATTCTTCTTGCCAGGGAAGATTTTGGAATTGATGCGGATGTGACAAGCGACTGTGCACCACTTTGGGGAACTGTAAAAGAAGTGATGGATGCAACACATGATATCCATGTGATCCGTGATGCAACAAGAGGCGGCGTGGGAACTGTTCTCTATGAGATTGCAGGGCAGAGCAATGTAGGAATCCGCCTGGATGCGGCAGCAGTGCCGGTAGCTCCTGGGGTAAAAGGTGTTTGCGGTATGCTTGGTCTGGAGCCTCTTTATCTTGCATGTGAAGGCCGCATGGTCATCATGGCTCCGAAATCAGAGGCAGAGAAGATTGTGGAAGTACTGCATAAATGTCCGTACTCCAAAGATGCAGCCATAATCGGTGAAGTTACAGCTGATCAGCCGGGAAAAGTCGTCATGACTACAGAGATCGGAACCCAGGCACTGCTTCCGCAGCCTGGCGGCGAGCTGCTGCCGAGAATCTGCTGACAGATAAGCTCAGAATATGAAAGGCGGTCAGGAAGAAAGATTCGCCTTTTGCAGAGAAAAATCAGCGATAGAAGCAGAGTACGATAAAATGGACAGTAATACGGAATGCCGGAAAGGAGAGCCAGACCTTATGGAGACAAGAGTGGCACTGATCTCGATCATTGTGGAAAACAATGACGTGATCGATGATATCAACCGTTTTCTTCACGAAGCGGGAAAATATATTATCGGGAGAATGGGGATCCCCTATCGGGAAAAAGGTATCAACATTATAAGTATTGCCATTGATGCACCGCAGGATGTGATAAGCTCTTTATCCGGAAAGATCGGACGGCTGAATGGTGTTTCTGCAAAAACAGCATATTCTAATGTGATCACAAAGGCGGAGGACAGAAAATGATCAGAATCGCAGTATATGGAAAGGGCGGCATCGGAAAATCCACAACAGTTTCCAATGTGGCAGTTGCCCTTGCGGAAAAAGGAATGAAAGTGATGCAGATCGGCTGTGATCCAAAGGCGGATTCAACGATCCTGCTCCGCCATGGGAAAGAAGCTTCCACAGTTCTGGATCTTTATAATAAGAAAAGACAGGATCTGAAGCTTGAAGATATGGTGCAGATCGGATATGGCGGTGTGGTATGCGTAGAGGCAGGAGGACCTGCTCCGGGACTTGGCTGCGCTGGCCGCGGGATCATCACAGCTCTGGAAAAACTTCAGGAAACAGGGGCATATGAGACTTATAAACCGGACATTGTTTTTTATGATGTACTGGGAGATGTTGTGTGCGGCGGTTTTTCCATGCCAATGCGAAAGGGGTATGCAGATAAAGTTTTTATCATTACTTCCGGTGAAAATATGGCCATCCATGCAGGCGCGAACATTGCCATGGCAGTGGAAAATTTCCGGAACAGAGGCTACGCTTCCCTTGGCGGTATCATTCTGAACAGACGGAATGTGCCGCGGGAGGAAGAAAAAGTGCAGGAGCTGGCAGAAGATTTTCATACGAAGGTGATAGGAACTCTTTCACGAAGCGAGCTGGTGCAGGAAGCAGAAGTACTGGGAAAAACTCTTCTGGAAGTCTACCCTGACAGTGAGATGGCAGAAGAATATCGGACATTGGCAGAGCAGATCCTGGAAGCATGCAGGGAGGAAGCTCCATGTTAAAAAGAATTGGAATCAGAGCGATTTCGGAGAAAACAGAGGTAACGATAGGAGAGGCTTCTTTTCCGGCACCGTTTCAGCCGGGATTGGAATTTAATTCTCCTGCTCATGGAAACTGGAACATTGTACATACAGGAATGCTGGTTCCGGAGGCACAGCAGATATATGTCTGCGCGGATAACTGTATGCGAGGTGTTGTGCTGACAGCGGCAGAGATGAATGCGGTGGAGAGGTTTTCTTTTGTGATCGTGGAGGAAAAGGATCTTCTGGGCGGGAATCTGGAGGATATTACCATTGAGGGTGTGACAGATGTGCTGAACCGCCTGCCGAAGAAGCCGAAAGCGGTTCTGCTTTTTACAGTGTGTCTGCATCATTTTCTGGGAAGTGATCTGGACCGGATTTATGGAGAGCTGGAAAGCCGTTTTCCGGAGATCTTTTTTATGAGATGTTTTATGGACCCGATCATGCAGAAAACCGGTCCCACACCAGACCAGAAGTTACGGCGTGCCATGTATGATGCAGTGCCGGAAGCTGAGGCAGACCCTGGATGTGTGACGCTTCTTGGAAGTGATTTTGTGCTGGACGCAGATGCAGATATTAGAAGAATATCAGAGCATAACGGATTTAAGCTTCGCGAGACTGCTGCCTGTGAAACATGGGAAGAGTATCAGAAACTGGGAGAAGGAAGCCTGATCATTGACTGTTACCCGGCAGGAAAATTCGGAGTGCAGCAGCAGGCTGAAAGACTTGGAAGGCCTTTTCTGTATCTGCCGGGAAGCTTTGATTATGAGGAAATACAGTGGCAGGAGGAACAGCTGCTGGAGAAATTGAAAGAATTAAAGGGAGAAATCACAGGTCCGGATATAAAAAAAGAAATCCGGTTCTGCGAGGAAGCACTTTCTCATGCAAAGAAAATTATCGGGGATACACCCATCGCACTGGATTATCTTTTTCATCCAAGACCGCTGGGGCTGGCAAAGCTTCTGCTGACCCATGGATTCAAAGTAGAGTCCATTTATCTGGACAGTATCAGTCCGGAGGAAAAAGACGTATTTTTCTGGCTGAAAGAGAATGTTCCGGAATTGAAGCTGATCTCAACGATACGGCCTGAGATGCGTGTGAGAACACGATGCTCTGAAAATAAGATCCTTGCCATTGGACAGAAAGCAGCCTGGTTTACCGGAAGCAGGAATTTTGTAAATATGGTTCAGGGTGGTGGGCTTTATGGCTTTGACGGAATCCGCCGGACTGCTCAGCTGATGATCGAAGCTTTTGAAGCAGAAAAAGATCCGGAAGATCTGATCGTGCGAAAAGGATGGGGGTGCGAAAGCTGCATATGAGACAGGCATATCGAATCATACCAATTTATACAGCAGATGTGTCAGGTGTCTGCTCAGCCTTGTATGAGCTGGGGGGAATGACGGTGATGCATGATCCTTCCGGGTGTAATTCTACCTATAATACACATGATGAGATCCGGTGGTACGATCAGGATAGCCTGATCTTTATTTCGGGGCTGACGGATATTGATGCGATCATGGGAAATGATGAGAAATTTCTTCAGGATATTGAGGACGCAACAGAAGAATTGCAGCCGAGATTTATTGCCCTTGCCAGTTCGCCGATTCCTTTTATGAATGGAACCGATTTTCCGGGACTTGCCAGGGCATTGACAGTGGGGACGGGAATTCCGGCTTTTTCTGTTCCGACCAGTGGAATGCATGATTATGTGTACGGTGCCGGGCTTGCGCTGGCAGAGATTGCGAAACATTTTACAGGAGCAGGAGAAGAGAAGAACAAGGGAGGATCCGAACATTCAATAAAAACTAATGATGAGAAAATCCCTGGTAGTACCGGAAAATCTGTGAAATGTGTGGGAATAAAGTCAGAAATGAACAGACGAAAATTAAATCTTCTGGGTGTAACTCCCCTGGATTTCGGCCCGCAATCCATTGTAGATATCATGAAAAAACGTCTGGAAAACCAGGGCTGGGAGATAATTTCCACCTGGGCCATGGGTGACACGCTGGAAACACTGGCAAAGGCCGGTGAAGCAGATGTGAATCTGGTGGTATCCTCAGTGGGAATTCCTGCGGCTAATGTGCTGAAGGGAAAATTCGGAACTCCTTTTCTGGTGGGGACACCTGTAGATGGATATGTGGAAAAAATATCTGATGCACTTGCGGAGATGGCGGAAAAAGTTACGGGAGAATGCCGGATCAGCGAGGAAATTCCTGATCTTTGGAAAGTAACTCCGGATCAGGTGATCTACATTTCCACAGAATCATCTCAGCCCGACATCACAGTAATCGGTGAGCCAGTCACCATGGGTTCCCTGGCAGCTGCCATAGAGTATAAATATGAAAAAAAAGTTCAGCTCCTCTGTCCCCTGGAGATCACAGAAGGGCTTCTCCGGGAAGGGGATCAGGCTATTCGGGGTGAGGAGTCCATAGAAGAAGGGCTGAAAACTGCAAAGATCATTATAGCAGATCCCCTCTATCGTCCCATCTGCCCGGAAACCGCCAGATTTTATGAGCTCCCGCATATCGCTTTTTCCGGCAGGATCTACCTCAGGAAAATAAAAGAGATGTATGCGCATAATCTCATAAAAACCACATAAACTATAAGAAACCGTAAAGGCGTTGCAGAACATGCAGCGCCTTTTTATAACGGCGGAACTATTGAACGGATGGATATGGAGGGATTTTTTATGTGGGGATTTCTGTCGGCTTTGATTTCCGGGGCTTTGATGAGTATTCAGGGAGTATTTAACACAAATGTAACAAAACAGACCAGTTTGTGGGTATCAACTGGCTGGGTGCAGTTTTCAGCATTTCTGGTGTGTGTTGCTGCCTGGCTTTTTACAGGGCGGGAAAGTATTGGCGCACTGTGGCAGGTGGAGAATAAATACACGCTTCTTGGGGGTGTGATAGGTGCATTTATTACCATAACAGTAATCAGGAGTATGGGAAGCTTAGGCCCTGCCAGGGCAGTTATGCTGATCGTGATCTCTCAGCTGGCTGTTGCGTATCTCATAGAACTGATGGGACTCTTTGGCGTGGAGAAAGCAGATTTTCAGTGGAGAAAACTTTTGGGAATGCTGATCTGCATTGCCGGCGTGGTGATTTTCAAATGGAAATAAAATATTAGTATTGTAATATTTGTAATATTTCGTTAAAATAAGATATGGTTTTGTATGAGTAAGGGGACACTTACCACTGCACAAGCGGAAAGGAGTGCCCACCATATCATGAGAAATAAATTAAATATCAGAAATGTTCAGCTTATTTTTTCAGTGATCATGTTCCTGACCTTTGCAGGACTGACAGGCTGCCGGGACAAGGATTCGGAATTTCTGGAAAAAGAACTGGAGCAGGAAGAGAACAGCCAGGATTCCTCTGAGCAGGAAAGCCGGCAGCAGCCGAAAGCCGATTCACAGAAGAGTTCCGGTACACAGTCAGAGTCCGGAGATGTCCCAGAGACAATCTACGTAGATGTCTGCGGTGCAGTGGCAGAGCCCGGTGTCTATGAGCTTTCATCTGACAGCCGGGTATTTCAGGCCATTGAGAAAGCAGGAGGATATCTCCCGGAGGCAGCAGTCAGCTATCTTAACCGCGCAAGGAGTCTTTCAGATGGACAGCAGATCTATGTGCCGACCCGGGAGGAGGTGGACAGCCAGACGATTCCACCGACTCAGGACGGAACGACTCAGACTGGAACCATTGCTGACAATAATGTCAACGGTACAGGCAGTACTGACAGTACAAAAATCGGTAAGGCATCAGGAGATAATCAGCAGCCGACATCCGACAGCGCAGGAGGTTCTGCCGATTCCAGGATCAATCTGAACACAGCTGACGTATCCCAGCTTACCACTCTCACAGGAGTAGGGGAGTCCAAGGCTCTGGCTATTATCGCTTACAGGGAAGAGAACGGCCCTTTTACTTCCGTCGAGGATATTATGAATGTTCCCGGCATCAAGGAAGGCACCTATGAGAAGATCAAGGATAAAATAGCAATAGAATAAGGAGCGTTAAATGAGCAGGAAAGTATTGGTAGTAGACGACGAGAAACTGATTGTCAAAGGACTCCGCTTCAGTCTGGAGCAGGATGGAATGGAAGTAGACTGCGCCTATGACGGAGAGGAAGCTCTGGAGAAGGCGAAGGCAGGAGAATATGATATTATTCTTCTTGACCTGATGCTGCCCAAGATGGATGGCCTTGAGGTATGTCAGCAGATCCGGGAGTTTTCCAATGTCCCGATCATCATGCTTACCGCAAAAGGAGAAGACATGGATAAGATCCTGGGCCTGGAATACGGAGCAGACGATTATGTGACCAAGCCTTTTAACATTCTGGAAGTAAAAGCCCGCATCAAGGCAATCATCCGCCGGGCAGGAAACAGCCAGGATAAGAAAGAAAAGGCCAAAACAGTTGAAGTTGGCGAGCTGAAGCTGGACTGTGAAGGACGTCGCGTATTCATTGGCGGGAGAGAGATCAATCTGACAGCCAAGGAATTCGATGTTCTGGAACTCCTTGTATTTAATCCGAACAAGGTATACAGCAGAGAGAACCTTCTGAATATCGTGTGGGGATATGAATACCCGGGCGATGTACGTACTGTAGATGTACATATCCGTCGTTTGAGAGAAAAGATCGAGGCCAATCCCAGTGAGCCGAAATATGTACACACCAAATGGGGTGTAGGATATTATTTTCAGGCATAATCCATGAAATTCAGAAAAAGCGGAAAATTCTTTAAAAGTCTTCGCTTTCGTATCATGATAATCCTGATCATACTGGGAATCGTACCAAGTGTCATTGTTACGGAAATGGTGATCGCCAATTATGAAGACCGGGCCATTGCCAACCGTGTGCAGAGTATGGAGAATATCTGTGACATCATGTGCGACCTGCTGATCAAAGAGAATTACCTGAATGACTCCGGCTCGCAGACGGTAAACAGCAAGCTGGAGCTGCTGTCTAATATCTATGGGGGAAGAATTCTCATTGTGGACAGGGATTTCAGAATTATCAAGGATACTTACGGCGTGGATGAAGGAAGGACTCTTGTATCCCAGAAAGTAGTGAATTGTTTTAAGGGAGAAGACGACTACCGTTATGATTCGGCCAGCCAGAAGATCGTTCTGGCAGTCCCGGTAAAAAGCCCGGAAGTGAATCAGGTGCAGGGGGCTATGATGATCATGGCTTCATCCAGTGAAGTAACAGCGACCATACGTGAGCTGGAACAGAAAGGGATCCTGATCATCGGAATCATTGTAGTGCTGGCGATCTTCCTGGGATATATTTTGTCCACAGTGCTTGTGAAACCTTTTGCAAGAGTAACGAAAGCAATCGAAGATCTTACAGATGGTTATCAGAACGAAGAGATCTCAGTTCCGGATTATACAGAGACAGCCCTGATTACGGAGGCATTTAATAAGATGCTTTCCAGAATGAAGATTCTGGATGAATCCAGACAGGAATTTGTATCCAATGTGTCTCATGAGCTGAAGACACCGATGACTTCCATGAAAGTCCTTGCAGATTCCCTGGTAGGACAGCAGGGCGTGCCGGAAGAACTTTATCAGGAATTTCTTTCTGATATTACAGAGGAGATTGACCGTGAGAACAAGATCATCACAGACCTTCTCTCCCTTGTAAAAATGGACAAAAAAGCAGCAGACATGAACATTGTCAATATGAATATCAATGAGCTTCTTGAGAATATCCTGAAGCGTCTCCGACCTATTGCAGATCAGAGAAGCATTGCCCTGATACTGGATTCGTTCCGTCCGGTTACAGCTGATGTGGACGAGGTGAAGTTTACGCTCGCTATCAGCAACCTTGTGGAAAACGGAATCAAATACAATGTAGATGAAGGTTGGGTTCGGGTAACGCTGGATGCAGACTACAAGTATTTTTATGTGACAGTAGCAGATTCCGGACTTGGAATTCCGGAGGATTCCATTGAGAGGATCTTTGAGCGCTTTTACCGCGTGGATAAATCCCATTCCAGGGAGATCGGCGGAACTGGTCTTGGCCTTGCCATCACCAGAAGTTCCATTGTCATGCACCATGGAACCATCAAGGTATCAAGCAAAGAAGGCGAAGGAACCACATTCAATGTGAAGATTCCGCTGTCTTATATCTCATCCTAGGAGGTAGCGCATGAAAAAAACGATCTGGATCATCTGTCTGGCTGCTGCGTGCCTTCTCCTGGGAATGGTAGCGTATATAAGCTTCTCAGGTAAAAAAGAGACCGAAGAGCAGCAGTACAGTTTTTACTATATCAACAATGAAGAAACAAAGCTGAAAGAGGAGAAATATGTTCCTGAAAAAGAATCAGCAGAAGTAATGCTCCGTGATTTTTCAGAGAGTCTGAATAATCGTGAGACAAGAGATGATGGAATCTCACTTTTTCCTGACGGTGTGAAGATTTCTTCCTATTCTGTGAATGACGGCGTGCTCCGTCTGGAATTCAATGAAGCCTTCGGTAAGATGTCCCGTACCAGGGAGCTTCTTGTAAAAGCAGGAGTTGTGAAGATATTTGTCCAGGTTCCGGGAGTCGATTCCGTAGAAATCTATGTTGGGAAAAAACCTCTCACAGATACAAAAGGTGACGAAGTCGGAGCTATGAACGGCGATACCTTTGTGGAGTTTTCCGGCTCTGACGGCGATGTATACAGCTATGACACTTTTACTTTGTATTTTACCAATAAAAACGGAGACAAGCTGGTGGAAGAACAGCGAAGTGTCCGGTACAGACGAAATCTTCCGAAAGCGACAGTTGTTCTGGAACAGCTGGCGCGCGGCCCTCTGGAAAAAGGCCATTATCCTACAATCCCGGAGAACTCAGAAGTGCTTTCCCTGACAAGGGCGAACGGCATTTGCTATGTAGATTACAATTCTGTATTTCAGGATTATGCATTGAATGTTTCTGAGGAGATTCCTGTTTATTCGGTGGTAAATACACTGATCGCAGCCACCGGAGTGGATAAAGTGGAGATTTCCATTGAAGGAAACAAAGAAGTAACTTTCGGCAAAAATATGCAGCTTTATAAATTTTATGAATGGAATGACAGTCTTCTTGCCAGCTCAGCGGCAAAGAAGAAAGAGAACTGATCATTCCGACAGCAAAAAAATATAATACGGGAGAAACATATGATAAGACGTCCAATGTGTCTTCTGTGTTTTTTGATGATGCTTTCATTTGGCATTGCGGATCTGGCGGGGATTCCTCTTATCAGGGGGAATCCCCTTCCTGCCAGTGTGCAGTCCTGGATTGAAGTACATCCCGCTTCCGAGATCTGCGGGGAGGTGGAACGGTACGAAAGCACAGAATTCTCCCAGTCTGTTTATCTGAAAAAAACATATCTCATCTATCATTCAAAAAAATTTCCAATTAATAATGTAAGAGTATTTCTGAAAAAAGAAGAAGAGCTGAAGCCTGGGATGCAGATTCTTGTAAAAGGAATCCTGAAAGAAGTGGAAGGCCCAACAAATCCGGGTGGTTTTGACAGCAGTCAGTATTACGCCTGCCGCCATATTTATTATTTTATGAAAAAAGCTGTACTTCTGAAAAAAACATCCACATATTCCGGCTATCATCAGGCAATGCTTATGGTGAAGGAGAAATGCAGACAGATCCTGGAAAATACAGCAGGAAAAGATGCACCTGTTTTTGATGCCATTGTTCTTGGGGAGAAAACAGGCCTGGACCCGGAGATCCGGATGCGTTATCAGCTGGCAGGAATCGTACATATTCTGGCGATCAGCGGACTGCATATCAGTATTCTGGGGATGGGGCTTTATAATCTGCTGAAACGTGCAGGGCTTGGTATCTGGCCAGCAGGGATTTTTTCTCTGGCTGTGATGCTGCAGTATGGGATGATGACAGGGGGAAGTGTGTCTACGATGCGGGCTGTCACCATGTTTCTCATTGCAATGGGAGCCAGGATCACAGGAAGGATCTACGATATGCCAAGCGCAGTGTCTGTCACTGCCATGATGATCCTGGCAGAGTCACCGGCGTATCTGCTGGACAGTGGATTTCTTCTGTCATTTGGGTGTGTTCTGGGAATCTGTGTTGCATCAGAAAGGATTTGCGCTCTCGCAGGAGCAAAGAGAAAGGTTACGAAAGCCTTCTGGGGATCGGTGGCTCTTTGGCTTGTGACGCTTCCTGTGATGCTGAAATTCTTTGGTGAGGTATCACTGGCCGGACTGATATTGAATCTTGCGGTTTTGCCAAGTGTAGGAGTTGTTCTCTCAGGAGGTGTGGCTGCAATGCTTCTTGGCTTTGTCAGTATTCCGGCAGCCAGAGCTGTGATTTTTCCTGCGAAGGGAGTCCTGCTTCTATATGAAAAGCTCTGTGAACTGGCCGGAAGAAGCCGCTGGTGCACCTGGATTGGCGGCGAACCGGAACTCTGGCAGATTTTGGTATATTATATGATATTAATTGCTGTACTGTTTATTGGACAGCATATAAAAGAATCAGATCAGAAGAAAAAAGAACTGGAAAAGGGAGAGGCAAAGGGATTACAACACATTCTTCGTATAGCTGCCATTGTTCTCCTGACCTTGAGTATACTGACGCTGGGCGTTCGGTCTTTCGGGTATCTCTTTAAATCTGAAACCCTGAAGATCACCTGTCTGGACGTAGGTCAGGGAGACGGAATCCTGGTTCGGACCCCGGATAACAAACATTATCTGATAGATGGAGGAAGCAGCAGCCAATCAGAGCTTGGAAGATACTGCCTTCTTCCGGCTCTGAAAAGTATGGGGATTTCCTATCTGGACGGAATTTTCATTTCTCACACAGATAAAGACCATTTAAGTGGTGTGCAGGAACTTCTGGAATATATGGAAAAAGGACTCACAACTATCCGGGCCGGTCATCTTGTTCTGCCAGGATGGTCAGAACCGCCGGAAGCCTGGACAGATCTTGCCAGGACAGCCGAAAAAGCAGGGGTAAAAACAGTGACAGGAAACACAGGAGATATCATTCATTCCGGGACAGCGACATTTGAGATCCTGTGGCCGGAAAGTACGGCCAGGGGAAAAGATGTGAATGAGGAGGCTATGGTTATGGAACTTACATACGGCGAATTCCGGATGCTTTTTACAGGGGATATCGGAGCAGACACGGAGAAAAAACTTCTGACTGCAGGATGTCTTAGTGATATTGACTGTCTGAAAGTCGGCCATCATGGTTCACGATATTCATCCTCAGAGGCATTTTTAAAGAAACTGAAACCCGAGCTGTCCATCATATCCTGTTCATCCACCAATACCTACGGCCATCCGTCACCGGAAACGATACAGCGTCTGAAAGACTGCGGAAGTCAGATTGAATACACCATGAAAAATGGCGCGATCACCCTGGAAACCAATGGGAAAAATCTCAGGATCCTCAGATTTTACAGCAACTGAAAAACCCCCGAAAAACATGAAAAAAACAGGTGACTTTTGCTGATACTTGTTGTAGAATAAACAGGGTTTGTGTGAAAATGAAACATATAAAAGTAACACAAGATAAGGAGCTTTTATTTATGAAATATGACGTACTGATCGTAGGAGCAGGTCCTGGAGGAATCTTTGCAGCCTATGAACTGATGAATAATGATCCGGAGAAAAAGATCGCGGTTTTTGAGGCTGGTCATCCCCTGGAAAAGAGAAAATGTCCAATTGACGGAAAAAAAGTAAAATCCTGTATCCACTGCAAAACATGTGCCATCATGAAAGGATTCGGAGGCGCAGGAGCTTTTTCCGATGGAAAATATAATATCACCAACCAGTTTGGCGGAACTTTGTATCAGCATATCGGCAGGGAAACAGCAACAGAGCTGATGGAGTATGTAGATAAACTGAACCTGATGCATGGTGGCGAGGGAACTAAGCTCTATTCTACAACAAACAGTGAGATCCGCAAGCTTTGCCTTCAGAATGGGCTGCATCTTCTGGATGCTTCTGTCCGTCATCTGGGAACTGATATCAACTATGTAGTTCTTCAGAATCTTTATGATGAAATGAAAGATCATGTAGATTTCTATTTTGATGCGTCTGTTGATAAAGTGGAAAAAACAGAAGAGGGTTATGCAGTTCTGACAGGTGACCAGCGTTACGAGGGAACATACTGCATCATTTCAGCAGGACGAAGCGGAAGTAAATGGATGGAATCTGTATGTACTGATCTTAGGATTCCGACACTTTCCAACCGTGTGGATATTGGTGTGCGTGTGGAGCTTCCGGCAGAGGTATTCAGCCGCCTGACAGACGAGCTTTATGAGAGTAAGATTGTTTACAGAACAGAGAAATTCGAGGATATGGTACGTACTTTCTGTATGAATCCGAGAGGTGTTGTTGTTAATGAGAACACCAACGGAATCATCACAGTAAACGGACACAGCTACGAAGATCCTGCAAAGCACACCAACAACACAAACTTTGCACTTCTTGTATCCAAGCATTTCTCCGAGCCGTTCCACGACAGCAACGGATATGGCGAAAGTATCGCAAGACTTTCCAATATGCTTGGCGGCGGTGTTATGGTTCAGCGTTTCGGAGATTTGATCCGTGGAAGACGAAGCACAAAAGCACGTGTTGACGAGAGCTTTGTAACACCGACACTTTCTGCCACACCAGGAGATTTAAGCCTTGTTATGCCGAAACGTATCCTTGACGGCATCATTGAGATGATCTATGCACTGGATAAGATCGCACCTGGAACAGCAGACGATGATACTTTGCTTTATGGTGTGGAAGTTAAATTCTATAATATGGAAGTTGAGATCGATGAGAATCTGGAAACCTGCCACAAAGGTCTCTTTGTTATCGGAGACTGCAGCGGCGTGACACATTCTCTTTCCCACGCATCAGCCAGCGGAGTTTATGTTGCAAGATATCTTGATCAGGAATACTTTAATCGAAGCAAGTAAGTCCCCTGCTTCAATTGAGAATATTCGCCTGACTAAATAATTTGAACCAGAGAGACCGCAGATCAGGTGAAATTATAGATTCTATAAAAATAAAACATATATCATGCATAGGTATGCCTGGTGTGCATGAATATTTGAAAGCATTCTGACAATAACACAAATATTTTGAGGGGGATTTTGGAATAGTCCGACAGTAAGCTTGACATTTTTGTAACTTTGTGGTAAAAAAGAAGAAACCAGATTAAATTGAATATGTGCAAATGTTATAACGATAAGGTTGCATCAGAACCGATGCGCAAAAGAGAATCCGGTGCGAATCCGGAACGATACCGTCACTGTGAAGGGGAGTGGCTTTTGAGAACCACTGGGAGACCGGGAAGGAAAGGCTACGCTGAACCAAGTCAGGAGAACTGCCTTATTGTGAGATCTTAGATTCGCGGTTTACGAATCTGTATTCTCCATAACAATACAGAACTTCTTTTTATGTATTGCGCAGAGAATCCTATGTAGGAGCAGGCGGCCGCGTTAAGCTGCCGCTTTTTTGTACATGTTGGTTATCTGGAAATACATGAAAAGAGGACTATAAGAAATGAAAAGAAAAACTATGTTAGCTCTGATGCTTGCAGTTTCCATGACATGCTCTATGGGTGCAGCTACAACAGCAATGGCAGCTGATGATTCCGCTACAGAGGAAGCAGCTGATACCACAGCAGAAGAAAATACTGAGGCAGCTGATACCACAGAGGCTTCTGATGAGGATCAGAAAGCAGCTGATAATGTAGCAGCACTGATCGACAAGATCTATGTTCAGGAGAGAACAGATACAACAGATGAGGACTGCAAGGCAGCTAAAGAAGCATGGGATGCCCTGACAGACGCACAGAAAGAGCTGGTAGAAGGCGAGAATGCTGATCCGGATTACTTCGGACGTGATACAGGAGATGCTTCCAAAGACGATCCGCGTAACCAGGATGAGATCGGTGAGAACGAGCTTCTTGTTGTAAGCTTTGGTACTTCCTTCAACGACAGCCGTGCTGAGGATATCAAGGGAATCGAGGATGCTCTGGCAGCAGCATATCCGGACTGGTCTGTAAGAAGAGCTTTCACAGCACAGATCATCATCAACCATGTTGAGGCAAGAGATGAGGAGAACATCGACAACATGCAGCAGGCTCTTGACCGTGCAGTAGAGAATGGCGTTAAGAATCTTGTTGTTCAGCCTACACATCTGATGCATGGCGCTGAGTATGATGAGATGACAGAAGCTATTAACGGATATAAAGATAAATTCGAGTCTGTGGCAATTGCAGAGCCAATGCTTGGTGAGGTTGGAGATGATGCAACTGTTATCAATGATGACAAGAAAGCAGTTGCTCAGGCAATCACAGATGAAGCTTGTAAAGAAGCCGGATTCGACAGCATGGATGCAGCAGCTGAGGCTGGCACTGCATTTGTATTCATGGGACATGGTACATCCCATACAGCCAATATTACATATGATCAGATGCAGACACAGATGGAAGACCTTGGATTCAAGAACGCTTTCATCGGTACTGTAGAAGGTAAGCCGGAAGACACAGCATGCGATAAAGTTATCGAGAAAGTAAAAGAAGCAGGATACAAGAATGTTGTCCTTCGTCCGCTGATGGTTGTTGCAGGAGACCACGCTAATAATGATATGGCTGGTGATGACGAGGATTCCTGGAAGAGCCAGTTTGTAGCATCCGGAAACTTTGAGAATGTTGACACTCAGATTGCAGGTCTTGGAAGAATCGAAGCAGTTGAGCAGATCTATGTAGATCACACAAAAGCAGCTATCGATTCTATCGGAAGCACTGATGAGTCCGCAGATTCTGATGCAGCAGCAGATACAGAGGCTGATTCCGCTGAGGATTCCGCAGAATAAACAGTATAGAATATCCGTGTAGAAGCGGATATATATAAGAAATAAAGTAACTGCCCGGAAAGATCAAAAAGACTGTCTTCCGGGCAGATTCTTGTCACAGGGAAGGGAGAAACAATCATGAAAAAACGTTACGTAAATCTTCTTCTTGCAATGGTAAGTGCATCTGCCCTGATGCTTGGCTCCGTACCGGTACTGGCAGAGAGTGATTCTGCGAAAACGGAATCCGGGGAGAATGCAGAAGCAGCTGATGAGAAAGATGTATCCACAGATAAAGAGAACACCTTGGAAGATGGCGTTTACACAGCTGAGTTTGACACAGACAGCAGCATGTTCCATGTAAATGAGGCAAATGACAAAAAAGGAAAGCTCACAGTCAAAGATGGCGAGATGACTATCCATGTAAGCCTGGTTTCCAAGAAAATCGTAAATCTGTTTGCGGGAACAGCTGAAGATGCACAGAAAGACGGAGCAGATATCATTGAACCGACCACAGATACTGTAAAATACAGCGATGGTTATACAGAAGAAGTGTATGGATTTGATATCCCTGTACCTGCCATTGACGAGGAGTTTGATGTAGCGATCCTGGGAGAAAAGGGTAAATGGTATGATCATAAAGTAAGTATTAAGAATCCGGTAAAAGAAGATGCAGCAGAAACTGCTGATGATTCCGACGAGAAAGATGACGATAAACAATCCAAAGGCAAAAAGCTGAAAGATCTGAAGCTTGAGGACGGAACTTATGAGACAGAAGTAACTCTTACAGGCGGTACAGGAAAAGCAACTGTGGAATCTCCTGCAAAGGTAGAGATCAAGGACAAAGAAGCGACAGCGACCATCATCTGGAGCAGCCCGAATTACGATTATATGATCGTTGACGGTGAGAAATATGAGCCTGTAAATAAAGACGGAAACTCTACATTTGAAATTCCGGTCAGTGTTTTTGATGCAGAGATGGAAGTGACTGCAGATACAGTGGCCATGAGCACTCCTCATGAGATCGACTACACCCTGAATTTTGATTCTTCAAGCATGAAAAAGGCAGACAAATGAAAAAAATAATCTCCTACATATTTCTGACGATAGCTCTTATCCTGGGCTGTACATCAGGCGTACAGGCAGCTGAAAAAGAGCATACGCCTGCAGATATCCCGGGACTTACTTTTGACCACAGCATGGAGCTTTCCTATGCGAAAGAGTTCAATGTAGACTATTATGATGACGGCTACGCACTGATCACTATTGATCAGGAAGGACAGTTTCTTGTAGTTCCGGAGGGAAAAGAAGCTCCGGAAGGCCTGGACAGTGATATCGCAGTGCTGAAACAGCCATTGGATCATATTTATATGGTGGCAACTTCCGCTATGGATCTTTTCCGCGCTATTGACGGAATCGACAGCATCAATCTTTCCGGTACAAAAGAGGACGGATGGTATATCCAGGAAGCGAAGGATGCCATGGAACAGAATAAGATGATCTATGCAGGCAAATACAGTGCACCGGATTATGAGCTGATCTTAAATGAAGGCTGTGATCTGGCAATCGAGTCCACCATGATCCACCATAATCCGGAAGTTCAGGAAAAACTGGAGCAGTTTGGAATCCCTGTTATGGTAGAGCGTTCCAGCTACGAGAGCCATCCGCTTGGAAGAACAGAATGGATGAAGCTTTATGCAGTTCTCCTTGGAAAAGAAGATCTCGCAGAAAAAGTTTTCAAGGAGCAGACAGACAAGCTGGATAAAGTTCTCACAGCAGATAAGACAGACAAGACCGTAGCGTTCTTTTATATCAACTCTGTAGGCGCAGTAAATGTGCGAAAGAGCGGAGATTATGTTTCTGAGATGATTTCTCTTGCAGGTGGCAATTATGTCCCTGAAGACACAGGAGAGAATGATAATGCCCTTTCCACCATGAATATGCAGATGGAAGAATTTTACGCGAAAGCGAAAGATGCAGATTATATCATCTACAACAGCACAATTGACGGAGAGCTGAATACTATAGATGAACTTCTTTCCAAGAGCGAGCTTCTTGCAGATTTCAAGGCTGTAAAGAACGGCAATGTCTGGTGCACAGGTAAAAATCTTTTCCAGGAGACAACGGGGCTTGGAACTATGATCGAGGATATCCACACCATGCTTACCAGTGACGATGATTCTCTGGATGAGTTGACCTATATGCATCGTCTGAAATAAATAAAAATACTATTAAAACCAGGAAAACAGATTGGGCGGATTGAGAAGATCCGCCTGATCTGCTATAAATAAACACGGAGGGAGACATACAGAAAAATGAACGACCGAAAACGTGCAGTCCGATACGGAATCTCATTTGTGATTCTTGCAGTACTGCTGATAATTTTATTTATATGGAATGTAAATTCCGGAAGTATCCATCTCTCTGTGAATGAGATCCTGAATATCATATTCAAACGTCAGGGAGATCAGACTTCCTATAATATTGTGTGGGAGATCCGTCTTCCGCGAATTCTGGCAGTTATCATCCTGGGTGGGGCATTGTCTGTATCCGGATTTCTGCTGCAGACATTTTTTAACAACCCTATTGCAGGACCGTTTGTACTGGGTATTTCTTCCGGAGCCAAGCTGATCGTGGCACTGCTGATGATCTTTCTTTTAAGCAGATCCGTATCCATCGGTTCCGGAGCCATGATCCTGGCTGCTTTTGCAGGTTCCATGATTTCCATGGGCTTTGTTCTCCTTGTGGCAAAAAAAGTCCACAACATGTCCATGCTGGTTATCAGTGGTGTTATGATCGGTTACATTTGCTCAGCCATCACGGATTTTGTGGTGACATTTGCGGACGATTCCAATATCGTCAACCTCCACAACTGGTCTCTGGGAAGCTTTTCCGGTATGACCTGGGGCAATGTGCGGACAATGGTCGTGGTGGTACTGATTACCATGGTAATCGTATTTTTTATGTCAAAACCCATTAGCGCATACCAGCTGGGAGAGACTTACGCTCAGAATATGGGAGTAAATATCAAGCTGTTCCGGATTCTTCTGATCCTGCTTTCCAGTATTCTCTCTGCCTGTGTTACTGCTTTTGCAGGACCGATCTCCTTCGTTGGAATCGCAGTTCCCCACATTGCAAAAAGCCTTCTGAAAACAGCAAAGCCGATCCTTGTAATCCCGGCCTGTTTTCTTGGGGGTGCGGTGTTCTGTCTGTTCTGCGACCTGATCGCAAGAACTGTTTTTGCACCGACAGAGCTCAGCATCAGTTCTGTAACGGCGGTATTCGGAGCACCGGTGGTTATCTATATTATGATTCGCAGACAACAGAGGATATAAAAGATGAAATCATATTTTTTCTATACAGATCAGCTTACTGTAGGTTATGATGGAAAACCGCTGATCAAAGAGATCAATATCAGACTGAACAAAGGCGAGATCCTGACACTGATCGGCCCAAACGGAGCTGGTAAATCCACGATACTGAAAAGCATCACAAGACAGCTTTCCCTGATCAGTGGTACTGTTTATCTGGAACAGGCTGAAATGAGCCGTATGACAAATAAAGAAGTTTCAAGGAAGCTGGCTGTTGTGCTTACTGAACGGATGCGCCCGGAACTTATGACATGTGAAGATGTAGTAGCAACCGGACGTTATCCTTATACAGGAACCTTGGGGATTCTTTCTGAGGAGGATAAAAAGAAGGTTCAGAATGCAATGGAAATGGTTCACGCATGGGACTTAAAAGACCGGGATTTTACAGCGATCAGTGATGGACAGAGACAGAGGATCCTTCTGGCGAGAGCAATCTGCCAGGAGCCGGAGATCATTATCCTGGATGAACCTACCTCCTTTCTGGATATCCGCCATAAGCTGGAACTTCTTGCTATCCTCAAAAAGATGGTACTGGAAAAACAGGTGACAGTAATCATGTCTCTTCATGAGCTGGATCTTGCCCAGAAGATATCCGATCAGGTGATCTGTGTTCACGGAGATTACATTGAAAAATACGGCGCACCGGAAGAGATTTTTACATCAGATTATATTAAGAATCTTTACGGAATTACCCGCGGAAGCTATAATGCAGAGTTTGGATGTGTGGAGATGGAGCCGCCATCCGGAGAACCGGAGATATTTGTGATCGGAGGCAACGGAAGTGGGATTCCGGTATATCGTAAACTTCAGAGACAGGGAATTCCTTTTATCACAGGAGTTCTTCATACCAATGATGCGGATTATCAGGTGGCAAGGGAGCTTGCCGGTAAGGTGATAGCAGAGAAACCTTTTGAGTGCATTTCACGGGAGAATTATCAGAAGGCACTGGAAGCCATGAAAAAATGTCGGGAAGTTTACTGCCCGCTGAAAGATTTCGGCACCATGAATGCCGGAAATCAGGAATTGCTGAAAGAAGCGGAAAAGTTGGGAAAATTAAAGAAAATCGGATAATATCTATATGGAGCGACAGGATATTTGGTATTTGGAGGTTACTGTTCACTGGCAATGTTCCGCGAGGTGTTTTTTGTGAGCGAAGGTCACAGAAAACCCGAGACATACCGCGCGAATTTATGCAATTAGCATAAATTCTGTGCATCGCGAAGCGTGTTACTGAGAACGGAGTGAACAGTAACATTTGGAGAGACCATTTCTCAGAGATGGTCTTTTTTTAATTACAAATATCTATACAACTGTGTTATAATATGAAACAGAAAAAACGTCAGTAAACTTATAGCAGCAGTTTATAAAAAAGCTATAGTACAATTAACCTGAAAAGTCATAAATTGGAGGGAAATTCAATGAAGAAAAGAAATTTGATCGCAGCATTACTCTGCAGTGCATGCCTTGTTGCGGGCAGCGTAAATCCAGTAATGGCAGATGCAGCCAGAGTTGTAACACTTGGTGCAGACCTTACAGATGCACAGAAACAGACTATGATGAAATATTTTAATGTAAGTTCTGATCAGGTACAGATCATGACCATTACCAATCAGGATGAGCATAACCATCTGGACAATATCGCACCGCAGTCTCAGATCGGTACCAGAACTTTGAGCTGTGCATATGTGAAGCCTACACAGTCCGGAGGAATCAAGGTACGTACTGCGAACCTGAACTGGGTAACAGGTAATATGATCGCAACCACACTTTCCACATCTGGCGTAAAGAACTGTGAAGTTGTTGCAGCCTGCCCGATGGAAGTATCCGGAACAGGTGCTCTTACAGGTATCCAGATGGCATATGAGCAGGCCAGTGGAAAGAAGCTTGACGAGACCAAGACAAAACTTGCAAACGAAGAGATGGTAGTTACCGGAAATCTTGCAGATCAGGTTGGAAAGAATGAGGCAACTACAGTTGTAAACCAGTCCAAGATGGACGTGATCCAGAACAATGTTCAGAATGCAGATGAGATCCAGAATATTGTTATCAATGTGGCAGAGCAGAACAATGTTTCTGTAAGCCAGGAGGAGATTGACAAGATCGTATCTCTTCTCGAGAAGATTGCAGAGCAGGGCTACAATTACGATGATGTAAAAGAAACTCTGGAGCAGGTTAATGAGAACACAACCGGCCAGGCGTCTTCAGGTGATGATACTCTGGACGGAGAGAACAAAGATGATACTGTAGAGGTTGACGGTGATTCAGATGATATCACAAACAGTGTAGATGACAGCGTACTTGGCGATGATGTGATCCAGAGTTCTACAGAAGATCCCACACTTGAGATCGAGACAGATAATTCTTCAGACAGCAGTGACGGAAACGGAACAGGAATCCCGGATGCAACAGATGACGGAACTTACAGCGGCAGCTCTGATGAGAGCACATCTGACGAAAGCGGCAGCTCTGATGAGAGCACATCTGACGAAAGCGGCAGCTCTGATGAGAGTGCATCTGATGAGGCTGCATCCACAGAGACTGACAGCACAGAACCTGATACTTCTGTACTCAGCGAGGAAGCCAGAAATAATTATGATAAATTTGCACTTTTTGCAAAAGGAGAGTATGAGGGAGATCCAGATTCTCTTCTTGCAGCAACTGAGAATACAGAAGAAGCTGCAACAGTGACACTGGATGAGCAGACAGGTAAGAATCTGGCTGCTACAGTTGAGAAGGACTACTACGATATCCTCAATAATGGAACAGATTCCTATGAGGCAGATGGAACTGAAACTTACCAGAGCACAGAGCTTAACATGATGGATAAGAAGCTTAAGAAGCTTTTTGGTATTGACGATTCCGAGGAGGATACAGATGTTACAGACGAGACTAAAGCCCTTCTTGCTGATGTCACAGAGGAAGATAAAAAGACTCTCTATAAAGACACTATAAAATTTCTTGCAGGACTTTATGGTGAGAGTACAGATTCTGCAGCAGATGAGTCTGCAGCAGAATAATATCAGAACAGCATTTTATTAAAAAATCAAGTATGACCCGCGGCAGAAGTTTTTTAACCTTCTGCTGCGGGTCTTTTATATAAGAAAAATATCTGCCGGATAAGTATTCGGGGAACTCTGTTAAAGGAATCGGACAAGTTCGCAGCTTATGAAATTTCTGTGATTTATATTAAGGATTTGGGTAAGCACTGGAAAAATGATTTTTTCTGTGATAGAATTGTCCTTAAATTGGTTTATACACAGGCAGTGAGAGGAATTTATCCAATTTATTTCTGCGCTGCCTCGGGAAATGAGAAAGGGAAAAGGTAGAATTTATGAGCCTGGCAGTAGTAACATTAAAAAAAGGCGAAGGAAGATTTCTGAAATCAGGAGGCCTATGGGTATATGATAATGAAATTTCAAGTATCATGGGAAGTTTTAATAACGGAGATATTGTGCTGGTTCACGATTTTGACGGTTATCCCATGGGAAGAGGGTTTATCAACACCAATTCCAAGATCGCGGTTCGTATGCTTACCAGAGACGAACATACAGAGATCAACGAAGAATTTTTGAAACAGCGTGTCCGTGACGCATGGGATTACCGCAGGAAAGTGGTAGATACCGGAAGCTGCCGTATCATCTTCGGTGAGGCTGATTTTCTTCCGGGACTTGTTGTGGACAAGTTTTCGGATGTTCTTGTCGTACAGTCCCTGGCTCTGGGAATCGATCGCCTGAAAGACACCATTATCCGCGTGCTGAGAGAGATCCTGGAAGAAGACGGGATCCATATCAGAGGCGTGTATGAGAGAAGTGACGCGAAAGTACGCCGCCAGGAAGGAATGGAACTTACCAAGGGATTTATCGGAGAAGAATTTCCGACCATCGTTCAGATCGAAGAAAATGGCGTGAAATACGAAGTAGATATCAAAGACGGACAGAAAACAGGATTTTTCCTGGATCAGAAATATAACCGTCTGGCGATCCAGAGACTCTGTAAAGGAGCAAAAGTTCTGGACTGCTTCACCCATACAGGATCTTTTGCCCTCAATGCGGGAATTGCAGGGGCTAAGAGTGTAACGGGTGTAGATGCTTCTGAGACAGCTGTAAAGCAGGCAACACGCAACGCAGAACTTAACGGGCTGGACAGGAAAGTGAAATTCATCTGCGAGGATGTTTTTGAGCTGCTTCCTGAGCTTGAGGAGAAAGGTGAGAAGTTTGATGTGGTTATCCTTGACCCGCCGGCTTTCACGAAATCCAGAAGCTCTGTGAAGAATGCAGTAAAAGGATACCGTGAAATCAATCTCCGTGCTATGCGTCTTGTAAAAGACGGCGGCTTTCTGGCAACCTGCTCCTGTTCTCATTTTATGACATATGAGCTTTTTACACAGACCATCGGACAGGCAGCGAAGAACGTTCATAAGAGACTGCGTCAGGTAGAATACCGCACACAGGCTCCGGATCATCCGATCCTCTGGTCAGCAGACGAGTCCTATTATCTGAAATTCTACATTTTCCAGGTATGCAATGACAGATAAGAACTGTCATTGTGAGAGGTAAATGTAAAGGAGACAGATTTTTATGAGAGACAAATTTAATAAATTTATGCAGGGACGTTACGGTGTGGATGAGCTTTCCAGATTTACGATGGGAGTTGCCCTGGCACTTATCATACTGACTATGTTTGTGAACATTGTAAACCGCAGTGTAGGAAGTGTGCTTGATTTCCTGGGAATCGCGGCTATCGTGTATGCGTATTTCCGTATTTTTTCCAGAAATATCCAGCAGCGTTATGCAGAGAACCAGAAATATCTTCAGATGACATCGAAGCTCCGTCTTCGTTTCAATAAAGAAAAGAATTTAATGAAACAGAGAAAAACTCATCACATCTACGCCTGTCCGGGCTGCGGACAGAAGATCCGTATTCCACGAGGCAAGGGAAAAATCGAGATCGAATGTCCCAAATGCCATACGAAATTTGTAAAGAGGAGCTGACATGTTTGGATATGTGACAGTCAACAAACCTGAGATCAAATTCAAAGATTTTGATATGTACCGCTCTTTTTACTGCGGCCTGTGCCGGGAGCTGCGGGAGCGTTACGGGATTCCGGGACAGGTATCCCTGACCTATGATATGACCTTTGTGGTGCTGCTTTTAAGCGGGCTTTATGAGCCGCCTACCAGAAAGGGAAAATCCCGTTGTGCCGTCCATCCGCTGAAAGCGCAGCCTGTGCGGAAAAACGAAGTGACAGAGTACTGCGCAGATATGAATGTGATCCTTTCTTATTATAAGTGTATGGATGACTGGCAGGATGAAAGAAAGCCTTTCCGTTATGCCTATGCCACTCTTCTTAAGAATATCGGTCGGAAGCACATGTCGGGTTATCCGGAGAAAATGCGCAGGATTCAGGAAACACTTTCAGAGCTTTCCGGGCTGGAGAAAGAAGGAGAGACAGATGTGGATCTGGTAGCCGGCTGCTCCGGCAGGATCATGGAAGAGATTCTGGCTTTTCGTGAGGATATGTGGGAATCCTCTCTTCGCAGAATGGGCTTTTACCTGGGAAAATTTATTTACATCCTGGATGCCTACGATGATGTGGAGAAAGACGCAGAAAACGGAAATTACAATCCGTTT
The DNA here is from genome assembly GCF_013304825.1 of Blautia schinkii. Lineage (GTDB taxonomy): Bacteria > Bacillota > Clostridia > Lachnospirales > Lachnospiraceae > Blautia_A > Blautia_A schinkii_B. Next base: position 272,675 of record NZ_JAAWUO010000001.1, read on the forward strand.
CTCAAAAAATATAAGATGGAAGGGTTCGAGGAGGAGATCCGCAGGATGCTGGTCATGATGCTTTCCGAGGCATGCAGGGAATTCGAGAAACTTCCTGTTATCCGTTATGGAGATATCCTCCGAAATATTTTATATTCCGGCGTGTGGTGCCGTTTTACGGCAATCGGACAGAAGCGCAAGGGAGAACGGGAGAAAGAAAAACAATGTTAGATCCATACAGTGTGCTGGGAGTTCCCAGAAACGCATCTGATGACGAAATAAAAAAAGCATACCGCAAACTCAGCAGGAAGTATCATCCGGATGCCAATATCAACAATCCGAATAAGGATCAGGCTGAGGAGAAATTCAAGGAAGTACAGCAGGCATACGAACAGATCATGAAAGAACGGGAGTATGGCAGCAGCTCAGGCAGTGATTATGGCGGATACGGAAATTACGGCGGATTCGGCGGCTATGGAAGCAATGGTAATTCCACGGCCTACCAGGATGAGGAGAGTATGCGCAGACGTGCAGCCGCCAATTATATACAGAGCGGTCATTATCAGGAAGCTATGAATGTACTGAATTCTCTTGGACAGAAAAATGGTGAGTGGTATTATCTGGCTGCCATGGCCAATATGGGACTTGGAAACAATGTGACAGCCCTGGATCAGATCCGGGAAGCAGTCCGCCAGGAACCGAACAACATGCAGTACCGTATACTGCTTCAGCGTATGGAAGGCGGAGGCGGCTGGTACCAACAGCAGCAGGGGCCTTTTGGAGGTATGCCCACAGCAGGGGATGATATGTGTGATGCCTGTTGCAGGACCATGGCCTGTGCCATGTGCTGGCCGGGCGGTATTTTCTGCTGCTGATGCAGCGGATTTAAAAAAGTTTGTAAGACGGATCCTGCAGACCCGTTTTGCGATATAGATTGCAGATGACTGAAACTGCATCTGCAAAGAAAAAGAGGAGGAAATCGTTATGAGCATAAGAATTGGTATTTTAGGTTACGGTAATCTGGGCCGCGGTGTGGAGTGCGCCATCAAACATAATCCGGATACAGAGCTGGTTGCAGTATTTACCAGACGTGATCCGGAGACTGTAAAGATCCTTACTGAGACAGCTAAGGTGTACTCTGTAAAGGATGCTGAGAAAATGAAAGATGAGATTGATGTTCTCATCATCTGCGGAGGAAGCGCAACAGATCTTCCTGTTCAGACACCGGAATATGTAAAATATTTCAATGTTGTAGACAGCTTTGACACACATAAGAGAATTCCGGAGCATTTTGCGAATGTTGACAAGGCAGCAGAAGAGACAGGACATGTAGGAATCATTTCTGTAGGCTGGGATCCGGGAATGTTCTCCCTGAACCGCATGTATGCAAATGCGATCCTTACAAATGGAAATGACTATACATTCTGGGGCAAGGGTGTAAGCCAGGGACATTCCGATGCAGTTCGCCGTATCAAAGGTGTAAAAGACGCAAAACAGTATACAATTCCTGTAGAGGCTGCTCTTGAGTCTGTAAGAAACGGAGAGAATCCTGAGCTTACAACACGCCAGAAACATACTAGAGAGTGCTTTGTAGTAGCTGAGGAGGGTGCTGATCTTGCACGTATCGAGGAAGAGATCAAGACTATGCCGAACTACTTTGATGAGTATGATACAACTGTACATTTCATCTCCCAGGAAGAGCTTGACCGTGATCACAGCGGAATCCCGCACGGCGGCTTTGTGATCCGCAGCGGCAAAACCGGCTGGAACAACGAGAACAGCCATGTGATCGAGTACAGCCTGAAACTGGATTCCAATCCGGAGTTCACATCTTCTGTTATCGTTGCCTATGCAAGAGCTGCATATCGCATGAACCAGGAAGGACAGAAGGGCTGCAAAACTGTATTTGATGTTGCACCTGCATACTTAAGTGCACTTGACGGAGCAGAGCTTCGCAAAAAATTCCTGTAAGAGTCTGTAACAGATCTGTTATAAACAGCTGTACGCTGGTTAAATGATCATATCCCCGGAATGTCTGTGAATATCAGATGTCCCGGGGATTTTCTACGTAAAAATATCACAAAATGCTGGTTATAGTTATGTGCAAATGGTGGAAAAAACGGAAATAGTTGACGTAGAGTAAAGAATGGTATATAATATGGACGTAAATTTGTAACAGAATTGTAATGAATTCAGCAGCTAACGATCAGCCGGACTTCAGAAATAGTAAATATCAATTATCTATCAAAGGAAGGTATGTATGCGAAAATTAAGCAGGAAATGGAAATTTTGGGGACTTTTTTTGATCTTGATGTTTTTTGCAGCTGGGGCGACTGTACACACAACTGCAACAGATGTACAGGCTGCAACCAAGAAGGGCTTTAAGACAGAAGGCGGAAAGTCTTATTACTACAAGAATGGCAAGAAGGTTAAGGGATGGCTTACACTGAACGGCAAGAAGTATTACTTCAATGCTTCCACAGGCGTGCAGGTAAAAGGCTGGGCCAAGGACAGAAAGGGTAAACGTTACTTCTATAATGCCAACGGTGTCAAAGGATACATGGCAACAGGCTGGCTTACAGACAGTAAGAAGAACACCCGTTACTTCAATACAAGCACAGGATACATGACGACCAGATGGGCGACCATTAGCAAGAAGAAGTATTACTTCTACAGTGGCAATGGTGTTGCTGCCAAGAACACATTTCTTACAGATACCAAGAAGGTTACCCGGTATTTTACCAGTAAGTGCTTTATGGCAACTGGTTGGGCAACAAACAGTAAGTCCCAGAAACGTTACTTTGATCCGAGTACAGGAGCTATGTACAAGGGATTTAAGAAGATTGGAAATAATACATATTATTTCTACAGTGGCAGCGGTGTTATGGCAACTGGCTGGGTGGAAAATGCATCCAAGGGATATAAGTATTACTTTAATCCATCTACTGGTATCATGGTAACCGGTACTGTGACTATTGACGGTAAGAAATATACATTCAACAGCAGCGGAATTCTGCAGGTGAATAATAATCCTAATACGACACCATCCACAGGAACCAGAACTATTAAGAATTTCCTGGCCAATGCGTTGAAGCCGGTTGGACAGACACTTTATGTATGGGGCGGAGGACATAATGATTCCGATGCAACCAGAAAGGGCGTAAGCCCTAAATGGAAACAGTGGTACGACAGTAACTCCAGTTCTTATAATTACAAATATTATATGGATCTTACAGAAGCTACAGAGCAGAAAGGTCTTGACTGCTCCGGCTATGTAGGATGGTCTGTATATCAGATCATGCAGAATAAATCAGGCGGTGTGAACTATACAACAGTTTCAGGAAGCATCGGATCTTTATATTCAGGCAGAGGAATGGGAACAATCGTTTCACAGGCGCAGCTTGCAAGCTCCGGATATAAGCTTTATCCTGGAGATATTGGATATAATGGCGGACATACATGGATGGTTCTCGGACAGTGTGCAGATAAGAGTGTTGTGATCCTTCACTGCACACCGAATGCGGGGGTTCAGATTTCCGGAACCCCGACACCGAGCGGAACATATGGTAGCCAGGCTATCGCACTGGCAGAGACTTATATGGCCAAGTATCCTGGAGTTACCAAATATGACTATCATGAGTCAAGTGGTAACTATATCCGTAACGGAGCATACTTCAGATGGAACAGAAATACACTTTCTGATCCGGAAGGCTATCTGAATAAGACAGCGAATCAGATCCTTGCAGATCTGTTCTAAATTAGAAGAACAGCTGATACAAAAGAAAAAAATATGTAACAAACAGAACAGGGGAATCCTTGATGCGTCAGGTTCCCCTGTTTTTTAATGTCAAAACCATTAATAAATGTTACAAAGTTTTAAACTAAATAATAGAAAATCCTTGCAATCCAAATAACACTGTGTTAATATATAAAAAGATTGAAACAAGATATTGCAAAAATATTACACGGACTGTTAAAAATGAAATAACAACAGACGTGAGTAAACTTGAAACAGCGGAGAACTTTTGCCGCTATAGAATCAGAATTAGATTGTGAGGGTGAACAGTCATGAAGAAAAGAATATTATGTCTGACACTGGCGCTCATCATCAGCGGAGCACAGGTAGTCAGCGTAAGCGCAACAAGAGAAGATGAAGCAGCACTTCAGCAGGAGATGGATGCAACCAATGACCAGCTGAACGCTACATACTCCAGATTGGATGAGCTTTCCGCTCAGAAATCCCAGATCGAAGGTGAGATTTCTACTCTTGATGCGAATCTTGTAAACGTGATGGTTTCTATTCAGACACTGGAAGGAGATATCTCCAATAAAGAAGCCGACATTGCATCTACACAGACTAACCTTGAGAAGGCTAAGAACGCCAAGGCGAAGCAGTACGAGGCAATGAAGAAACGTATTCAGTATCTTTATGAGAAGGGTGGCGACGATGCATGGTTTCAGATGATGCTTAATGCAGAGAACCTGTCAGAGCTTCTTACAAGAGCTGAGTACACACAGAAGACATATGAGCAGGATAGAAAAAGTCTTGAGAAGTATTCCAACACGATTCAGCAGGTAGCCAACCTGGAGACACAGTACACACAGGAGAAAGCAGAGCTTGAGGGAATGAAGCAGGAATATGAGGCGGAGTCCCAGAACCTGCAGGTACAGCTGGATGAGAAACGTGCCACATCCGCAGATTACGATAATGAGATTGCTTATGCACAGCAGCAGGCAACTGATTATGCGAACCTTCTTGCAGAGCAGACGGCAGAGCTTCAGAGATTAGAGGCTGAGCGTATTGCTGCTGAGGAAGAGGCGAGACGTCAGGCTGAAGCTGAGGCTGCAGCGAGAGCACAGGCTGAGGCAGAAGAGGAAGCAAGACGCCAGGCTGAAGCAGAAGAGCAGCAGGCAGAAGAAGATCAGAGTGAAGATGTTCAGTATGATGAGAATGGCGATGTGATCGAGAATACAGACGAAGACACTGCAGAAGACGATGATGAGTATGTAGAGGGAGACACAGATGACAGTGAGGACGATGGTGTTCAGTATGACGAGGATGGAAATGTGATCTCTGATAATACAGATGAAGCAGAAGACAACACAGACGCTGATTCTGATAACGGTGATTACTCTGAGGCAGATACTTCAGAGGATACATCTTCTTCCGAAAGTGAGAGCTCTTCTTCCTCTTACAGCAGTGGTTCCGGTTCTTCGGTTGTAAATTATGCAACACAGTTTGTCGGCAACCCATATGTATGGGGCGGTACAAGCCTTACTAATGGAGCAGACTGCTCTGGTTTTGTGCAGAGTGTATATGCAAACTTTGGCGTCAGCCTTCCGAGAACATCCTATGAGCAGCAGAATGCAGGTACAGAGGTGTCCTATGCAGATGCACAGCCAGGAGATCTGATCTGTTACGGTGGACACGTTGCAATTTACATGGGCAACGGACAGATCGTCCATGCATCCAACTCACAGGACGGAATCAAGGTCAGCAATGATGCTACATACAGAACAATCGTGTCTGTAAGACGTCTTGTATAATTTTGTTCAAATGCGGATGCTTTTGTCCGTCTGATAACAATAATATACAGCATCCCGGTGGTTTTCTGCCGGGATGTTTTTTGATGAAAAGTTTGAAAAAAGTTTTCAAAATATATTGACATATAATTAACATGGTGTTATTATGATGTCAGTATAATTCCATATTGAACATAGCAAGTGCTGCGGGAGTCTGACAGTTATCTGATAATTATCGGAATCTCACAGAAAAGGGAATCAGGTGAGAAACCTGAGCGATCCGGTCACTGTAACGGAGGAGCGAATCTCATAATCCATTGTACATATGTATGAGAAGGAGAGACAAGCCATGATCCCGGAGCCAGGAAACCTGCTTGTTATGGCGAGGTTAAACTTCCGTGTAAAGTGTAACAACCATTTCAGGGACTCCGCACCCCTGGGACGTTGTCTACTTTTTTACGAGAGTAGGCATTTTTTTATGGAATGCGCCTGTTCATATGAATTATACATGATTAAATGGCAGGCGATACTACTCCGGATACATTCGTTCCCTCCGCGCACTCATGAACGGATTATATTTCTACCCCGGGGTGGCATCGCTACCTCTTTTTTTATGGGAAAAATCATGAGTGTACAACCTTGGGAGGAGGTAACGATCATGGCAAAACCATATTGGGAGGGGAAGGAGTTTTCCTATTTCAGTCATAAGAACTGTGAATATTTTCCATGCCATACAGGAGCAGATCCGGATAATTTCAACTGTCTGTTCTGCTATTGTCCTTTATATGCACTGGGAGATAAATGCGGTGGTAATTTCCGTTTCCTGGACAGCGGTATTAAGGACTGTTCCAGATGTAAGGTTCCGCATAAGAAAGAGAATTTCGGGTATATCACAGGCAAGTACAAGGAACTTGCGGAACTTGTTCGTAAACAGCGGGAAAATTCCACGGAAAATGTGAAGAAACCGTATTAAGAAAACAGATATAGAAATAAATACATTAGATAAAATAAAAGCCAGCTCTGACACAGGATAAAAATGTCAGAGCTGGCTTTTTGCAGAATTAAATCGGTTTTCTTGTCTGCAGAAATACTTTCAGCTTCGGAATCTGGTTGTTTAATATCAGACTCTCCGGAAACATGGCCTGATGGACAAAATCAGCGGCATATGTAAAGTCGCCGATATGTTCCGGTCCGTGGCTGTCGCTGGAAAGAAGCAGTGGTAGGCGGTATTTGCGACAGTAATGAAGGATCTCGAAACAGTTCTCCCTGGTATCACCACGATAGCCATATGGTGCAAGAGAAGCCTCGTTGATCTCAAAGATCGTGCCGGTTTCCTTAGCAGCCCTGGCAAGCACATCATAATTAACCGGGTAATGAGTGTTATCACTATGTCCGAGGATCTTCACACAGGGGTTTTTCATTACATTGATAAAAGCTTCTGTGTTTTCGGCTCTGGTGCCACAACGGTAATTCCAGGAATGCATGCTGGCAATGGCATAATCAAGCTTACATAATAATTCCTGATCCAGGTCTACGCTGCCGTTTCTGTCGAGGATATTCAGTTCGATTCCGTAGAGAAGCTCTACTCCGAAATGCTTTTTGGGAGAGTAGGTAAGGCTGCGGAAATAAGAAGAAGTTCCGGCTGCCAGAGTGCCGGGTCCATGATCTGTGATCCCCAGGAGACGAAGACCTTTCGCAGCAGCAGCACGGGCCATATTGGTGATCGTACATTCAGTGCCATGGCCGCTGGCAATGGAATGCGTGTGCATATCGGAAAGATACATAAAATCAACACCTCTTTTACAGTTAAAATAACGAGTTTTTTACTGAGAATAAAAGAACTTCCTATATAAAAACAAGTATGGCAGAGCGGAAAACCAAAGTCAATATATAAAATATCAAATTTACACAAAACAAACAAAACAGACATAATCAGATTGATAAAAACCACAGAAACAGCAATAAATGAGTGTTGGATTTCGTTGACACTGAATTGCAGGTGAGGTATAATAAAATTACATGAGCACATAGCCGGAAGTGTGGAAAAATCACCAGAAACAACCGGTTGTGAGAAAGGAGAATCATGGAGAAATTTCATATAGCAGATATCCCGAAAACAGACAGAATCACCCATCTGGTAGATAACCTCTATGCGAAGATGCCGGTGATCGAATCAGCCAGAGCCAAGCTGATCACAGAATCCTACAAGGCAACAGAAGATGAGCCAATCATCACAAGAAGAGCCAAGGCTTTTGCACACATCCTGCACAATATTCCCATTATCATCCGTGATGAGGAACTGATCGTAGGAAGCAGCACACTGGCACCAAGAGGATGTCAGACATTCCCGGAGTATTCCTTCCAGTGGCTGGAGGATGAGCTGGACACAGTAGCTACCAGAACAGCCGATCCATTCTATATTGCGGAGGAGACTAAGGCCGAACTTCGCGAGGTACATAAATACTGGAAAGGTAAGACAACCAGCGAACTGGCAACCTCCTATATGGCACCGGAAGCAATTCTTGCTATTGACCATAACATCTTCACACCGGGAAATTATTTCTACAATGGTGTAGGTCATGTAACTGTTAAATACGAAGAGGTGCTGGCTATCGGTTATGAAGGAATCATTGCAAAAGCTCAGAAAGAGCTGGATGAGTGCAATGTAGGGGATGGCGATTACGCAAAAAAATCCCGCTTCCTGGAAGCAGTTATCATGAGCTGTCAGGCGGTTATCGACTATGCACATCGTTATGCCGAGCTTGCAGAGCAGATGGCATATCAGTGCCAGGATCCGACAAGAAAACAGGAGCTCCTTCAGATCGCATCCAACTGCAGCCGCGTACCGGCTAAGGGTGCACGCAACTTCTACGAAGCATGCCAGTCCTTCTGGTTTGTACAGCAGCTGATCCAGATGGAGAGCAGCGGACATTCCATTTCACCGGGACGTTTTGACCAGTATATGTATCCATATTATAAGAGTGATATGGAGGCAGGCAACCTTACAAGAGAATTTGCCCAGGAACTGATGGACTGCATCTGGGTTAAATTAAATGACCTGAATAAATGCCGTGACGCTGCATCCGCAGAAGGCTTTGCAGGCTACAGCCTTTTCCAGAACCTGATCGCAGGTGGACAGAACAAGGAAGGCGAGGATGTGACCAATGATCTCTCCTTTATGTGCATCCAGGCATCTATGCATGTACATCTTCCGGCACCATCTCTTTCAGTAAGAGTATGGAACGGATCTCCGCATGAATTCCTGATCAAGGCAGCAGAGCTTACAAGAACAGGAATCGGACTTCCGGCTTACTACAATGATGAGGTTATCATTCCTGCACTGCAGAACCGTGGCCTTTCTCTTGCAGATGCCAGAGAATATAATATCATCGGCTGCGTAGAACCGCAGAAAGCAGGTAAGACAGAGGGCTGGCATGATGCTGCATTCTTTAACATGTGCCGTCCGCTGGAGATGGTTTTCTCCAATGGTATGGACAAAGGGGTGCAGATCAGTGTTCAGACCGGCGATGTCACAGAGATGAAGACTTTTGACGAGTTCTATGATGCATATAAGAAACAGATGGAATATTTCATCTCCCTGCTTGTAAATGCCGATAATGCCATTGATGTGGCACATGCGGAGAGATGTCCGCTGCCATTCCTTTCATGTATGGTGGATGACTGCCTGAAACGTGGTAAATCCGTTCAGGAAGGAGGAGCTGTTTATAACTTCACAGGTCCTCAGGGATTTGGTATTGCCAACATGGCAGATTCCCTGTATGCAATCCGCAAGCTTGTATATGAAGAGAAGAAGATGACCATGGAAGAGCTGAAAGAGGCTCTGGCATGGAACTATGGCAAGGGTATTGATGCACAGTCTGCGGCAGATATCACTACCGTTGTAATGAAGAAGCTTCAGGAGAACGGTATCAGTGTGAATGAGCAGACAGCAACAGCTGTTATGACAGCAGCTCTCGGAACAGAGCCATCTCCTGAGAAGAAAGCAAGATTCGAAGAGATCCACAAGATGATCGAGGAGGTTCCGAAATTCGGAAACGATATCCCGGATGTGGATTATTTTGCAAGAGATGTGGCTTATACTTACACCAAGCCGCTTCAGAAATATATGAACCCACGAGGCGGACATTATCAGGCCGGACTTTATCCTGTATCTGCAAACGTTCCTCTTGGCGAACAGACCGGCGCAACACCGGATGGCCGTTATGCACATACACCTGTTGCGGATGGCGTTTCCCCGTCAGCAGGCAAGGATGTGAAGGGACCGACAGCGGCAGCTACTTCTGTATCACGTCTGGATCATTTCATTGTATCTAACGGTACACTGTTCAACCAGAAATTCCATCCGTCAGCACTTGCCGGAAGAGAAGGTCTGGAGAAATTCGTGGCACTGATCCGTGGATACTTCGATCAGAAGGGTATGCACATGCAGTTTAACGTTGTCGACAGAGAGACACTTCTGGATGCACAGAAACATCCGGAGAAATATAAACATCTGGTCGTACGTGTTGCAGGTTACAGTGCGTTGTTTACAACTCTTTCCCGTTCTCTGCAGGATGACATCATCCGCCGTACCGAACAGGGATTTTAACCGGATTTAAGAGGTAAATTATGGACTATTTGGATACAAAGGGCAGGATCTTTGATATTCAGAAATATTCGGTGCATGACGGTCCGGGAATCCGTACGATCGTATTCCTGAAAGGCTGTGTCCTTCGCTGTCGCTGGTGCTGTAATCCGGAATCGCAGGAGTACAGGATTCAGAACATGAAAGTACTGGGCGAGGACAAGGTGATCGGCCGTGATGTGACAGTCCGTGAGATGATCGAGGAAGTAGAAAAAGACCGTGCATATTATTACCGTTCAGGAGGGGGAATCACCCTCTCCGGCGGTGAATGTATGTGTCAGGCAGATTTTTCCAGAGATCTGCTACGGGCAGCCAAAGAACGCGGTATCAATACAGCCGTGGAGAGTATGGCCTGTGCCCCGTGGGAAAAGATCGAGCAGGTTCTTCCGTATCTGGATGTATATCTGATGGATATCAAGCACATGAATCAGGAGAAACACAAGGAATTCACAGGACGCGCCAACGGACTGATGCTGGAGAATGCAAGAAAAGTTGCCCTCTATGGAAAAACAAAGCTTGTGATCCGTGTCCCGGTTATTCCTACATTTAATGATTCTGTTGAAGAGATCCAGGCAATCGCCAGATTTGCGGATTCTCTTCCGGGCGTAAATAAGATTCATCTGCTTCCTTATCACAGACTTGGACAGGATAAGTATGAAGGCCTTGGAAGACCCTATTTAATGGAAGGAATTCTTCCACCGACTGCCGAACATATGCAGATGCTTAAGGGTGCTGTACATGCTGTATGCGGTCTGGACTGCCAGATCGGAGGCTGAAAGACAGCACTTTATAAAGAATGAGATCCTTTTTCAAAAGAAAACATAAAAAACAATAAAAACAACATAAAAAGCAACAAGAAACCAACATAAAACAACGGATTGCCCTTGACTTATTCTGTGGTATGGAGTAAAATATTGACAGAAACAAAATAGTGCAATCCAATGCTCAAGGAGGAAATTAAGCATGGTAAACGAGTTTGAAATCAAAAAACAGCTTTGTGACATCGGTAAAAGAATCTACAACCGTAACATGGTTGCAGCAAATGACGGAAACTTTTCTGTTAAGATCGCAGAGAACGAGTATCTTTGCACACCAACAGGTGTATCTAAAGGTTTCATGACACCAGAGTTCATCTGTAAAGTAGATGGCAAGGGTAATGTAATCCAGGCTAACCCGGGATTCAAACCATCATCTGAGATCAAGATGCACATGAGAGTATATGAGAAGAGACCGGACGTAGGATCTGTTGTACATGCTCATCCGATCTATGCAACATCTTTCGCAATCGCAGGAATTCCGCTTACACAGCCGATCATGCCAGAGGCAGTTATCGCTCTTGGATGTGTTCCGATCGCTGAGTACGGTACACCTTCCACAATGGAGATTCCGGATAACCTTGAGAAATACCTTCCATATTTCGATGCAGTACTTCTTGAGAACCACGGAGCACTTACATGGAGCACAGACCTTAACGCTGCATACATGAAGATGGAGTCTGTAGAGTTCTACGCACAGCTTCTGTATCAGACAAAACTTCTTGGTGGCCCGAAGGAATTCGACAAAGAGAACATCGAGAAACTGTACGCTATCCGTCGTAAATTCGGTATGCCAGGTAAACATCCGGCAAGCCTTTGCCTGAACAAAGACGGAAAGAACTGCCACAACTGCGGCGGCGCATGCCACAATGATGATTACAAACAGTTCCCAGGATATCAGTATGATTTCGTTGGAAAAGACTGTGATAAAGAAGCTGCTCCAGCAGAAACACCGGCTAACAACGATGCAGAGCTTGTAGCTCAGATCACAAAACAGGTTATGGCTCAGCTTGGCCTGAAATAATCTTTTGACGGAATAATTAAGGAGGACAATCTCATGCCAATAAGTGAGAATATGGTACAGGAAATTGTACAGGAAGTTATGGCAAAGATGCAGATTGCAGATGCTCCGGCCGGAAAACATGGCGTTTTCAAGGATATGAATGATGCTATCGAAGCAGCCAAGAAGGCTCAGCTGGTAGTTAAGACAATGTCTATGGACCAGAGAGAAAAGATCATCACCTGCATCCGCAAGAAGATCAAAGAAAATGCGGAAGTACTGGCACGTATGGGTGTTGAGGAAACTGGTATGGGTAATGTGGGAGATAAGATCCTGAAGCATCACCTGGTAGCAGACAAGACACCTGGAACAGAAGACATTACAACAACTGCATGGTCCGGAGACAGAGGACTGACTCTGATCGAGATGGGACCGTTTGGTGTTATCGGTGCGATCACACCATGCACTAACCCAAGTGAAACAGTTCTCTGCAACACAATGGGTATGCTGGCAGGCGGAAATACAGTAGTATTCAATCCACATCCGGCAGCAGTTAAAACTTCTATTTACGCAATCAATCTTTTAAATGAGGCTTCCCTGGAATCAGGCGGCCCGGATAATATCGCTGTCACAGTTGAGAAACCAACCCTCGAGACAAGCAATATTATGATGAAACATAAAGATATCCATCTGATCGCAGCAACAGGAGGTCCTGGTGTTGTGACAGCAGTTCTTTCCTCTGGTAAGAGAGGAATCGGTGCAGGAGCAGGAAACCCGCCGGCACTGGTTGATGATACTGCTGATATCCGTAAGGCAGCTCAGGATATCGTAAACGGATGTACATTCGATAACAACCTTCCATGTATCGCAGAGAAGGAAGTTGTTGCAGTATCCTCCGTAGTTGATGAGTTAATGCACTACATGCTTACAGAAAATGACTGCTACCTTGCATCCAAGGAAGAGCAGGACAAGCTTGTTGAGACTGTACTTGCAGGCGGCAAGCTGAACCGTAAATGTGTAGGACGTGACGCGAAGACACTTCTTTCCATGATCGGAGTTCAGGCACCGGCTAATACCCGCTGCATCATCTTCGAGGGACCGAAGGAACATCCGCTTATCACAACAGAGCTTATGATGCCGATCCTCGGAATCGTAAGAGCAAAGGATTTTGATGACGCTGTAGAGCAGGCTGTATGGCTTGAGCATGGCAATCGTCATTCCGCACATATTCATTCCAAGAATATTGATAACATTACAAAATATGCGAAAGCAATCGACACAGCGATCCTTGTAAAGAACGGTCCGTCCTATTCCGCACTTGGATTCGGTGGAGAAGGCTTCTGTACATTTACAATCGCAAGCCGTACAGGTGAGGGACTTACAAGCGCAAGCACATTCACAAAGAGAAGACGCTGCGTAATGACAGACAGCCTTTGCATTCGTTGATCAGGAGGAACATAAATCATGGATATGAACAATGTAAATATCGAAGAAATCGTTAAACAGGTTCTCTCCGGCATGACAGGAAACGCTCCTGCAGCAGCTGCTGCAAGCACTCCGGCTGCTCCGGCAGGAAATACAATTCCTAAAAAAGCAAGAGTGGCAATGATGACAGAGAAGAAACATTTTGAGCTTCAGGAGTATGATCTTCCGGAAGTTGGTGACGACGACATCCTTGTTAAGGTTGAGGGATGCGGTGTCTGCGGAACAGATGCTCATGAGTACAAAAATGATCCGTTTGGTCTTATTCCGGTAGTTCTCGGACATGAGGGAACCGGCGAGATCGTAAAAATGGGTAAAAACGTTAAGGTTGATACAGCTGGCAAACCGGTTAAAGTCGGAGATAAGATCGTTACATGTATGATCTTCAAAGATGATCCGGAAATCACAATGTTCGACCTCAACAAGAAAAACGTAGGCGGCGCTGACGTATACGGACTTCTTCCGGACGATGATGTTAAATTCAACGGATGGTTCGCTGATTACATCTTCATCAGAGGCGGAAGCTTCGGTTCCACATTCTTCAATGTAAGTGATCTGGATCTTGATTCCCGTATCCTCATCGAGCCATGTGCAGTACTTGTACATGCAGTAGAGAGAGCAAAAACAACGGGAATCCTGAAATTCAACAGCAGAGTTGTTGTTCAGGGCTGCGGACCGATCGGTCTGATCTGTATCGCCGTTCTTCATACAATGGGTGTTCACAACATCTGTGCAGTAGACGGAAACGAGCAGCGTCTTGAATTCGCCAAGAGAATGGGCGCAACTACAACTGTAAACTTTATGAACTTCAAGGGTGTTGAGGCACTTACTGAGGCTGTGAAAGAGGCTCAGGGCGGACATCTTGCAGATTTCGCTTTCCAGTGCACTGGAAATCCTCATGCTCATTCCAATATCTACAAATTCATCCGCAACGGCGGCGGCCTCTGCGAGCTTGGATTCTTCATCAACGGTGGAGATGCAACCATCAACCCGCATTTCGACCTCTGCTCCAAAGAGATCAACCTTGTTGGTTCCTGGGTATACAACCTCAGAGATTATGCAACAACATTTGATTTCCTTAAGAGAGCAAAAGCAATCGGACTTCCAATGTCTGAGCTGATCACTGACAAGTATCCGCTGGAAGAGATCAACGAGGCACTTGAGAAGAACCTGTCAATGACAGGTCTTAAGATTGCGGTTGTTAACAAATAACCTTAACGGGAAAGGAGAAGCAACATGGCAGAAGCTGTAGGAATTCTGGAGGTCTTCGGACTTGCGACAGCCTTTGTGGCAGCTGACGCCGGGTGCAAGGCTGCAAATGTCCACCTGGAGGTATTCGATAAGAATAAACCGGCGAATGCGGACAGCCTGCCAGTACCGCTTCTTGTCTGCATCAAGTACCGCGGAAGCGTGTCAGATGTCACGGCAGCGGTAGAAGCCGGCATGAAGGTCGCAGAGAGCATGACAGGTGTGGTACAGCATTACATAATCCCCAACCCGGAACCAGGTACACAGAAAATGCTGAAGATCAGCGCCCTGGATAAAGATTAAGAGGATTTCGGAACTTAACTTTACAAAAGTTGCGGAATCATATATGATAAAAAAGTAACGAATGTAAGATTCAGGAGGATAGAATCATGGCACAGGAAGCATTAGGAATGGTTGAGACAAGAGGCCTCACAGCTGCAATCGAAGCAGCAGATGCAATGACAAAAGCAGCAGAGGTTGCTCTGGTAGGAACAGAGAAGATCGGTTCCGGTCTTGTAACTGTTATGGTTCGTGGAGACGTAGGCGCTGTAAAAGCAGCAGTAGAGAGCGGAAGCGCAGCAGCATCCAGACTTGGAGAGCTCGTAGCTACACACGTGATCCCGAGACCTCATACAGATGTTGAGAAAATTCTTCCGAAGCTTTAATTCAGGCTTTGAAAGAAAGAGAAATTAATTAAGGAGTTCGCTCATGGGAAAATCATATGGATTTATAGAAATCACAGGTGTCGTTGCGGCTATTAATGCCCTGGATATCATGTGCAAAACGGCAGACGTTGAGCTGGCGTCATGGGAGCGTAAGCTGGGCGGACGACTGGTGACTCTGATCGTACAAGGTGATGTATCAGCAGTTACAGCAGCTGTAAATGCAGCAGTAGAGCAGGCCATTAAGAAACCTGCCAGTTACGCGGTAATTGCTAATCCTCACGAGGAGATCGTCAAACTGGTTGAGCTGAGTGCGAGCCGGTGGAAGAAGAAACAGGAGAAACCGGAAGAACCGCAGGAAAGCAAAAAGGGCAGTAAGAAATAAACTGCAGACCAGATAAGTCAGAAGTAAACAAAACAAATATACAATGCATTAGCAATCCATAAGGAGGATATGATCATGACACAGGAAGCATTAGGAATGGTTGAGACAAGAGGACTTACAGCAGCTATCGAGGCAGCTGACCAGATGTGTAAAGCAGCTAACGTTGCACTGGTAGGAACAGAGAAGATCGGTTCCGGTCTCGTAACAGTTATGGTTCGTGGAGATGTAGGAGCAGTTAAATCTGCAGTAGAGAGCGGAAGCGCAGCAGCATCCAGACTTGGAGAGCTTGTAGCTACACATGTAATCCCGAGACCTCATACAGACGTTGAGAAAATCCTTCCGGTTCTTAAATAATCTAACTGATCAGTTCCAAGACGCACCGGCCTGAGGGCCATTAAGGCTTCGAGCCGGTGCGTTTTGAGTTAAGTTCAGTATGAAACCGAAAGAAAGCAGGTGTACTCTTGGAAACGAATAATATTGAAATGATCACAAAAATGGTGATCGATGCGATCAACAAAAACGAAGACAAGGGCAATGGTTTCGTTGTTCCTATCGGAGTTTCCGCAAGACATATTCACCTGACACAGGAGCATGTGGAGGCATTGTTCGGAGAAGGCTATCAGCTCACAAAGAAAAAAGATCTGATGGGCGGACAGTTTGCATCCAACGAAACAGTTACCATTGTGGGACTGAAGCTCCGTGCGATCGAGAATGTAAGAATCCTCGGACCTGTCCGCAGTAAATCACAGGTTGAGGTTTCCGCAACAGATGCGATCAAGCTGGGAATGAAGGTTCCGGTACGTATGTCCGGTGATCTTGCAGGAAGTGCACCGATCGCCATCGTCGGACCGAAAGGTGCCATTTATCTGAAAGAGGGATGTATTGTGGCTATGCGTCACATCCACATGGCTCCGAAGGATGCCCAGGCTGCGGGTGTACATGATGGTGATGTTGTTTCCGTCAAAGCTGACAATGAGCGCGGAACGATCTTTAATCAGGTTAAGATCCGTGTTGATGACAGCTTTACACTGGAAATGCATATTGATACAGATGAAGCAAATGCAGCAAGAATTGCCACAGGCAATACAGTTACCATAATCAAATAATATTCCTCCTTCGGGGATGCCGCTTAATGGCATCCCTAATAGAGGATATAGAGAAAAAACGGAGGCTCATATGATCGTAGGCAAAGTAGTTGGAAGTATTGTTTCCACACGAAAAAGTGAAAAACTGATAGGAAATAAATTCATGATCGTGGAGCCGGTGCATCATATGAAAGCCGAGCACAGCCAGATTGTTGCCATCGATATCATCGGTGCAGGAATCGGCGAATATGTATTGGTGGCACAAGGAAGCGCAGCAAGAATTGGCTGCGGCGTAGAAACAGCACCGGTAGATGCCGCAATCGTCGGAATCGTAGATGACGGTGCAGGATTGGAGTAACGCCATGGATATCAAAGAATTACAGAAAATTATGCAGGAGAATGGTGTTGTCGGAGCAGGTGGAGCAGGTTTCCCTACATACATGAAGCTGACAGACAAAGCTGAAATCATTCTCATGAACTGTGCAGAGTGCGAACCATTACTGAAACTTCACAGACAGTTGTTGGAGAAGCACGCATACGAGATCATGAAAACATTCGATATGGTTGCGGAGACAGTAGGAGCTTCCCAGGCCATTATCGGAATCAAAAAATCTTATGTACAGACGATCAATGCTTTAAATCAGCATATTGAAGAATTCCCAAGGGTTAAGATCCATCTTCTGGATGAGGTTTATCCGATGGGTGATGAGGTTGTTCTTATTTATGAAGCAACCGGACGTGTGGTACGGCCAGGAGGACTGCCGATCGAGCAGGGAGTAGCCGTATTCAATGTAGAGACTCTCTACAATGTATACCGCGCGGTAGAAGAACACAAACCGGTAATAAGCAAATATGTTTCCGTTGTTGCTGAGGTCGAGAATCCTGTTACAGTGAAAGTTCCCCTGGGATGTACACTGGAAGAGGTTGTTGCCCAGGCAGGCGGTACAACTGTAAAGGATCCTGTATATTTCGTTGGCGGCCCGATGATGGGACGTATCGGAAACGGTTCCGACCCGGTTACAAAAACAACGAACGCAATCCTGGTTCTTCCAAAGGACCATGTTATTGTTATGAAGAAGCAGCGGACTTCTTCTATAGATCTGAAGAGAGCAGCATCTATCTGCTGTCACTGCCATACATGTACGGATCTTTGCCCGAGACATAATCTGGGACACCCGATCGATCCGGCAATGTTCATGATGGCAGCATCCAACCAGGATTTCAGAAATGTAAATCCTTATATCAATTCTGCATTCTGCAGCTCCTGTGGTGTCTGCGAGATGTATGCGTGTCCGCAGAGCCTGGCTCCGAGAACACTGCTTGCAGATATGAAAGGCGGACTTCGTAAGGCCGGAATCAGACCACCTCAGGGTGTTCAGCCGAAGCCGGTACAGGAGTCAAGAGAATACCGCAAGGTTCCTGAAGAGCGCCTGATGGCACGTCTGGGACTTACCAGATATGACAAGGATGCACCACTTCAGGAAGAACTTGTAAACGTATCAAAGGTAAAGGTTCTCTTAAGCCAGCATATCGGTGCACCGGCACAGGCAATCGTAAATGTAGGCGATATGGTAACAGAAGGACAGATGATCGCACAGCCTGCACAGGGATTAAGTGTCGGAATTCATGCAACCATCAGCGGTAAGGTTACAGAAGTGACAGACCGCCATGTTGTAATTGCAAGAAATTAGAAAGGACGTGCACAAAATGAGTAGAGCAATCGGAATGATTGAGTTTAAAACCACACCAGCTGGTATCACTGCAGCAGATGCCATGGTTAAGACATCTGAAGTAGAGATCGTGGAGGCGCAGACAGTATGTCCGGGAAAATATATTGCAATTATCACCGGAGATTTAAGCGCAGTGAAAGCTGCTGTAGACACAGCTGTAACAACATACGAGGACAAATGCATTGACAGCTTTGTACTGGGCAATCCGCATGAGTCCATTTTCCCAGCGATCTACGGAACCACACAGGTTGAGGAGATCAGTGCCCTGGGAATTCTTGAGACCTATGATGCAGCATCTATTATTGAAGCAGCAGATCAGGCAGCTAAGACAGCTATCGTTGATCTGATCGAGCTTCGTATCGCCAAGGGTATGTGCGGTAAATCCTACATGCTTCTTACAGGCGAGGTTTCTGCAGTAGAGGCTTCTATCGAAAGAGCAAAAGAGCTGGTAGCTGAGAAAGGAATGTACATGGATTCCTCAGTGATCGCTCATCCGGACAAGAGAATGATCGATACGATCCTTTAATATTGTTTTTTATATCTGAGGGATATCCTTTTGAAGGATATCCCTGCAATGACATCTGAAAAGGAGGCATCTTATGCTAGCGTTAGAGAGAAGAAATCTGATTCTCGAGAAATTACAGGAAGAGAAAAGGGTTGTTGTAAGTGAACTAAGCCAGCTTTACAGTGTCTCAGAAGAAACAATCCGCCGTGATCTGGACAAGCTGGAAAAAGAGGGACTTGCCACAAAGAGTTATGGCGGTGCGGTGATCAACGAAGATGTCGGTATTGATTTACCATTTAATATTCGTAAAAACCAGAATGTACAGGGAAAGCAGAAGATGGCAGAGATTGCTGCTTCCATGGTGAATGACGGAGATCATATTTTTCTGGATGCCAGCACAACTGCAGTTTTTGTAGCCAAGGCACTGAAAGAAAAAGAACGTCTCACAGTTGTTACCAATTCAATGGAAATCCTCCTGGAGCTCTCTGATGTATCCGGATGGAATATTATTTCAACCGGTGGAGTGATGAAGGAGGGATATCTTGCATTTCTTGGTGCCAGAACCGAGGAAGTGATCCGCTCTTACTATGTGGACAAGGTTATTTTTTCCTGTAAGGCATTAAATGAAGATATGGGGATCATGGAATCCAAAGAAGCTTTTGGAACAACAAAAAAAGCCATGATCAATTCCGGAAAAATGCGTATTCTGGTGGTAGACAGCACGAAATTTGATCAGACCGCTTTTTCCGTGGCAGGACAGTTGCGGGATATCGAGATGGTTATTACAGACAAAAAACCATCTGAAAAATGGCTGAAGCATTTCAGCGATCATAAGATCGAATGCATCTACCCGAAATAGACTGAACATATATCGGGAAATGATTATGTTTATGAGCATGCAGTGTATGCGGAATGCGGAGATCCGCTTTACTTTATCCGAACACAGGTAGACAAAAGAGAACTGTGTTACGGTATGACGAGAGGGAGCAGTTTCTATGAATACATTTGAAATGAAAACAGCCATCCACTTTGGAGCTGATGCCCTGGGAAGACTGAAAGATATTCCATACAAAAGAGTCCTTGTTGTCACGGATCCGTTTGTCGTAAAAAGCGGAATGATCGACATGATCACAAAACCGCTTCAGGCAGGTGGAAAAGAATTTGATATTTTCTGTGATGTTGTTCCGGATGCACCGGTTGGGAAAATTGCCGAAGGAGTCAAAAAATTCCTTCAGTATCAGCCGGAAGCGATTGTTGCAGTAGGCGGTGGCTCTGCTATCGATTCTTCCAAGGCAATCCGTGAGTTTGCCCTGAAGATCAACAATTACGGAAAGGTTGGGCTGGTTGCCATTCCTACAACAAGTGGCACAGGTTCCGAGGTTACTTCTTTTGCTGTTGTAAATGATACAGAAGCACATGTGAAATATCCGCTGATCTCAGACAGCCTGACAGCAGATGAGGCGATTCTGGATGCTGAGCTTGTACGCAGTGTTCCACCTGCGATCACAGCAGATACAGGTATGGATGTTCTGACTCATGCAATTGAGTCTTATGTCAGCATCAATCATAATGAATTTACTTCTGCACTTGCCGAGAAATCTATTGAGATCTGTGGTGTATATCTTTACCGTGCGTATGTTGATGGTAATGATATGCATGCAAGACAGAAAATGCATGTAGCATCCTGTCTGGCAGGACTTTCCTTCAATGCAGCAGGTCTTGGTATCACTCACAGTATGGCTCATCAGCTGGGTGCTATTTTCCATATTCCTCACGGAAGAGCTAATGCGATGCTGTTGCCGCATATTGTTGAATACAATGCAAATATCAACAAACGCAGCAGAAGCCAGAAAGAATATCTTCCGGCAGTAAAGAGATATTCCAATATTGCACATCTTCTTGGACTGAGCAATTATAACGAAGTTATGAGCGTAAGATCTCTTGTGAACTGGATTCAGTTTATGCAGAAAGAGATGAATATCCCGCTTACCATCGAAGAGATGAAGACGATCACACCGGATGCATATTTTGCGGCGGTTGATAAGATGGCGGATATGGCACTTGCGGATGCCTGCACAGCGGCAAATCCGCGTGTACCGAAGAAAGAGGATATTGTTAAGATTTATACTAAATTGTGGTCTTTTTAAAAAGAAAAGGAAATCGCAAAGAAATAGCAAAGGGGCCGCAAAGCCGCGGCCCCTCTGCACACCCCTCGGGCTTTTTTTAGAGTGCTTGACTGTGGCGGGCGGAAGGGTATTGACTTTTGTCTGTATGCTGCGATTGTTTCGGGTTGAACGTTGTGCCGATTAATTGTCGAGGATTGTAAAATTGGTCTGATATGGATAGGCTTATTTATCAGGTGTTGCTGGGAGGTTGAGCTGGTATGGAGGTTTATACCGGATATGGTGATAAGGGGATGACGGATCTTTCCCATACGAAGAATGTTTCCAAGTCGGATGATCGGGTTTGTCTGATGGGGTCAGTTGAGGAACTGATGAGTCATATTGGGCTTGTGCGGGTTCTGGTATCGGACGGGGATGTTGTCCGGATGCTGGAGAAGATTTCGGAGACTCTGAAGAAGATTACGGATGGGGTTTCTGATCCTTATAACAGAGAATTTAAGGTGAATGAAGACCGGACAGAGCTTCTGGAGGAAGAGATTGGCCGGATGAAAGAAATTTTTTCCGGGGAGAGACTTCCGATTCTTCCGGGGGATTCCAGAGTTGCAGCTGAGATTGATGTGACAAGAGCTGTGGCACGGAGGGCTGAGAGAGAGCTTGCGCTGGTGAGTGTGAAGTTTGGGTCTGACACAGGTGCCAAGAAGTTCATGAACCGGCTGTCCGATTATTTTTATGTGCTGGCAAGATATATGGATGCTGCGAAGATCGGAGAGAAGAATGCAGAAACTGCTGAAGGTGTTCAGAGATCTGTGAAATCAGAAACTGCCGGGATTGAGGATAATGTTGGGGCAGAGGCTTCAGGAACTGTGACAACAACAGCGGGAGGAAATACGGCAATGGCACAGAATGACAGTATGGCAGTAAACACGGCGATGATCCAGGAAGTGCTGAAGCGTATGGGTATCCAGGGACGTATCACCTTGGATTCTGCCAAGCATCTGATCGAGAAGATCGAACAGGAAGCACTGCGGAGAAACAAGCCTTCCGTAATTGCGGTATGCAGCCCGGATGGAAATCCGGTTGCGGTTCATGTGATGGACGGATCTTTTCTTGTAAGCTTTGATATGGCAGTAAAAAAGGCCTACACATCTGTGGCAGTAAAAATGTCAACTATGGAGCTTTCCAGACTGACACAGCCGGGCCAGACGTTTTACGGTCTTGGCAAGATGAGCGACAATATCGTAATATTCGGAGGTGGAGTACCGCTTAAAGTCGGAGACACCATTATCGGTGGTCTTGGTATCAGCGGTGGTACCGGTGAAGAGGATAACAGCCTCGCGGAGTATGGACTGCAGATTCTGAATGAAGTACTGTAGGATAAAGGATAAAAATAAAATGTACAAACAGCTCAAAGAGCATAAATAAAAGGGACGTGCTGCAGTGATGATTTTTAAATCAATACTGCAGCACGTCCCTTTTGTGAACATTTTACAGAAGGATAGCTTACTTCCAGTTAAGCTTCAGGCATTTGATGGAAATATCACTTTTTTCCGGTGCCTGAACCATATTTTGGATAAAATAGGTCTTTGTCATAGTTTTTCCGGGCTTCAGGTCCAGTGTCAGAGTTTTTGTCCAGTACATCTGGTCATAGATACCGGAGCCTGTGGTGATCTGTACTTTTGCTTTGGTGATGGTTTTCGCAGAAGTATTGGTGAATTTTAAGGTATAATAGGTTTTCATGTCATTAGGGCCGTACTTGATGCCGGCAACACTGATCTTCAGATTTTTTGCGGTAGGTTTGGTGGCCGGTGCGGATACGGTAATGGTGATCTTGCGATTAACACCATTTAATTTTGCGGTAACTGTGGCTGTCCCTTTTTTCTTTGGGACAAGATAGTTTCCGGAAATGGCAAGTAAAGAAGGCTTGCTGGATTTTGCATTTTTGATGGTCAGACTGGTACCTCCCTTCAGATTAATGAGGGAACGCATGGTAATTTTGGAGCCAACCCTAAGCGTAGTTTTGGAAGCGCGGAAGGTTGCTACGGTTTTTGATGGAGATGTTACTTTTCCGGTCAGTTTACAGGCTGTGGCTTTGGGGTAGGATAAAGTGATCTTTGCGGATCCGGCTTTCATGCCTTTCAGGGTAACTGTGAAACGGCTACGTTTTTTTGAATCCTGAGTGATGCTCTGCACCTTGAGAACAGAGCTGTTGGAAGAAGTAACCTTGAATTTTGATTTGCTGATGGTTTTTACGTAAGGATCAGAAATCTCAATTCCGATTGAAGTAGTTTTTCCGGTTCGGATACTCTGGGTCAGATAATTGTTGTTGGTGATAAAAATTTCCGGAACTGCCTGTTTGATGGTAACTTCATAGTCGCAGTCTACAGGCACCGGACATTCTTTATTGCCGAAATCGAATTCCAGGTAGCCATCCTCCAGGTTGTCATCGTAGGTGAAAAAAGTCTCTTTGTATGCCAGTGGTGTATAATTTGAAGTGTTCAGCTTAACTACATTGATCCCATCAATAGAAAATGTGGTGCTTTTGGGTATGACTCCTTTAGGAGAATAAAAGCTTACACGGACGGTTATGGCATAGATTCGTTTTTGGCATTTGGCATTTTTGATGTTGATCGGGAAATTAATGTCTGAAAACTCATCTTCGATCACACCATCGGTATCACGGATCGTGGAAGTGGTTCCTTTGGTCACTACCCGGACTTTAGCGTGGGCATCCTGTGGAAGCAGGAGCATGATAACTGAAAAAAGAAGCAGGAAAAAAATTGCCTCGATGGTTTTTATTTTTCTTTTACACATAATAACTCCTCCTTTTTTGAGCATTCCGGCTGTCACTGATCAGAAGAACCGGATACTATATGAATTCATGGTTCAATGTAATGGGACAGTATAAACAGACTGTTTCATTTATATCATTATAGCAGGTAAATACACAGAGGTAACTTTGTGATTTTTTACGATCAATTGGCAATTACCCGGAAAATATGTTAAAATTAAACATTCGGAAAACAGCAGCAATTTGGATATATATAAGCAGCGAATGCGGATGATTTGTCCGCTTGATTAAAGAAAGGATCATGTCGATTTATGACGAAACAGGAACTTTTAAAGACCCACTTCGGGTATGATACTTTCAGAGAAGGGCAGGAAGCAGTGATTGATGCACTTCTTGCAGGAAAAGATGTTCTGGCAGTGATGCCAACCGGAGCAGGAAAATCCATCTGCTATCAGGTGCCGGCACTGATGATGAAAGGGATCACGCTGGTAATATCACCGTTGATCTCCCTTATGAAAGACCAGGTTCGGAGCCTGAACCAGGCAGGAATCTCGGCGGCTTATCTTAACAGCTCTCTGACGCAGGGACAGTATTTCACAGCTTTGCGTTACGCAAAAGCAGGACGTTATCCAGTCATTTATGTGGCACCGGAGCGGCTTACTACCGAGGCATTTCTGGATTTTGCGCTGAGTGCGGATATCTCCATGATCGCAGTAGATGAGGCACACTGTGTATCCCAGTGGGGACAGGATTTCCGGCCAAGTTATCTTAAGATCGAGGAGTTTGTGGCACAGCTTCCGAAGCGACCGGTGATCAGTGCATTTACAGCCACAGCAACGAAGGAAGTACGGGAAGACATTGCAAGACTTCTGGACCTTCGAGATCCCTTTTGCACAACAACAGGATTTGACAGAGAAAATCTTTACTTTGCAGTGAAAACCCCGAAGGATAAATATAAAGAAGTACATGATTACATAATGGAGCATCCGGACGACAGCGGTATTATCTACTGCCTCACCAGAAAACTGGTGGAAGAAGTCTGCGGAAAACTGATTCGGGATGGGATTTCCGCAACCAGGTATCATGCAGGCCTTTCTGATGAGGAACGCAGGAATAATCAGGATGATTTTATCTACGACAGATGCCATGTGATGGTGGCTACCAATGCTTTCGGAATGGGAATCGACAAGTCGGATGTGCGGTATGTCATTCATTACAATATGCCGAAAAACATGGAGGGCTATTATCAGGAGGCGGGCCGTGCAGGACGCGACGGAGATCCTGCGGAATGTATCCTTCTCTATGGCGGCAAGGATGTTGTCACTAACCAGTACCTGATCGAGCGCGGACAGGAGAATCTGGAGATGGATGCGGCAACACAGCAGCTGATAAGAGAGAGGGATCAGGAGAGACTGAGACAAATGACTTTTTACTGTTTTACCCATGACTGTCTCAGGGAATATATCCTGAAATATTTTGGCGAATATGGAAAAAGCTACTGCGGAAGCTGCCTGAACTGCCAGACAGAATTCGAGGAAAAAGATATCACAGAGGAAGCCGGAGCTATGGTCCGCTGCGTGCAGAGCTGCGGCCAGCGTTATGGCGTCAATGTGATCCTGGATACCATCCGCGGTGCATCCACAGCCAAGATCCGGCAGTACCATATGGAGGAGAATCCTGCATACGGAGACTGCGCTAAGATCCCTGCACGTAAGCTGCGTCAGATTTTTAATTATCTGGTGCTTCGTGACTATCTTGCCCTTACAGATGACGGCTATACGATTGTGAAGCTTACAGGTTCCTCAGAGAGCCTTCTTGACGGGGAAAAACATCTCACAATGAAGATGCCGAAAGAACAGGAACCAAAGCGAAAAGAGAAGCGCAGCCGCCTTTCAAAGGCTAGCGCAGGGGAACTTGGAGAACAGGACGAGCCGCTTTTTCAGAGGCTCCGTGCGCTCCGCCTGGAGATTGCCCGGGAAGAAAAAATTCCTCCATATATGGTATTTTCCGACAAAACTCTCATTCATATGTGCATTCTGAAGCCGGGAAATGAGGAAGAAATGTTCAATGTGACAGGAGTTGGCAGATACAAGTTCGAAAAATACGGAAAAAGGTTTATTGATGCGGTGCAGAATATGTAGGAAAGAGCCGTTTGCTGTCAGAAAATGCAGAGCGAAATGTTCCGGATTGTCTTGCATTTAAAGGTTACATTTGTTAGAATAAGACAAGCAGGAGACATCCGGCGGACATTATACAGCCGGATGTGCACACCTTGCGGACTAATTTCTGCTGTACGTTCCGGTGCAGTGTACAGGCATTTCGCAAGCAGAGTTCTATGCAGCCGTGGAATCCCTTCAAATAAATGGAATCGACTTACGTCGGTCAGAAGCAAGCAGTGAGGTGGATGGTCGTATCCGCTTTCCATTAAGACATAATCTGTTGCTGTTCCCAGGCGCGAAGGAACAGTGATCAGAATCATACACGATCTGCGTCGGCTTTTTCATGCAGAAAATCTGCCCTGCCGGCTTTTTTCTTATACATAAGAGAAGCGTGTATTCCTAAACATGAACGTAGCCTGCCCATGAAGCAGGAATCAGTTCCGGTACAGCGTTTCTGCTGTAAGGCCGAAAAAAGAGGTGTTAGTTACATATAGCTGTATGCTGGTCGCAGATACGGAGAAGCAATCTCCAGTGCAGCAGCCAGTTATAAATTACCAGACAGCTTAAATCTGAAAAAAGCAGGATCTCCGCATATGCGTGTGCGAAATCCTGCTTTTGGTCTTTTATCGTCGCTTATACTTTCCGGGTGTAACCCCCTTATATTTTTTAAATGTCCGGATAAAATAACTCAGGTCATTAAATCCGTTTCGGTATGCGATCTCTGTAATGGAATCATCAGTAGTAGCCAGCTGGCAGCAGGCCTGCTCGATCCTCTGCCTGTTCAGGTAGTCCATAGGAGTCTGATGTGTCATCTCGGAAAAAAATCTGCAGAAGTATTTCGGTGACATGGAAACAGAGGCCGAAAGCTCCTGGAGGGTGATGGGATTTGCGTAGTTCTTCTCAATGAATTCAACGACCTGCTTCAGCTGGACGATACGCTTGTAGTCACGGCGGGTTTTGCGCAGGCTTTCCAGGTAGTAATGATTACCAAAAACCAATCCGAAAAAGTGGTAAAATTGTCCAAACACAATCAGCTCATATCCAGGCTTTTTCTGCCAGAAAGAATCGAAAAGAGAATTGACGGTCTGCCGGATATCCGGATGTCTCTCGGTAAAATGGTGATAAATAAGAAGCTCCTGATGGCTGAGCTTCTGCATGTATTCTGTACAGACAGAATTGAATTTCAGAAACATGTTCATATCAAAAACAATGCACTGATAGATACAATCATGAGGGATTCCGGAATGGAGCACTCCACTATTGACAAAAATCACATCTCCGGCTTTTGCTGTAAAACTTTTTTCGTCTAAAGTGACGGTGAGAGTGCCCTGGAGTATCCGCATGATTTCACATTCCACATGCCAGTGATAGGACATGACGTAGCGGGGATGCGTGCTGTCAATGTGGTGAAACTCAAAAGGAAATTCATAGGTACCCCGGAGCCGGTCTTCGTTTCTTCCAAGATCGTGCAAAATAAAACCCTTCTTTCATAAATTTTATAGATTTTTTAGGAACTTATATGGAAAAGTGAATATTGTACTATTTTTTGCTATTATAACACAAGTAATTTATAAGATGCAATCGTATAATAAAATCATCAATCAGGCAAAGGATGCCTGAACACAAATTGTGAAGCAGGAATCTATGCTTTGCATTATGAAACAAGTTCATACTAATAACGAATAATATATATGTAGGAGGTAATTTTTACTATGGCAAAGAGCAGATTAGTAGGAAGCTATCCAGTTATCGGTATCAGACCGACAATCGATGGACGTAGAGGAGCACTGGATGTAAGAGGATCTCTGGAAGACCAGACAATGAACATGGCTAAATCCGCAGCCAAGCTTTTCGAGGAGAACCTGAAATACTCCAACGGTGAGCCTGTAAAGGTTGTAATCGCTGATACAACAATCGGACGTGTTGGCGAGAGTGCTGCATGTGCTGATAAATTCCGTAAAGAGGGTGTAGATATCACTCTTACAGTTACACCATGCTGGTGCTACGGTGCTGAGACAATGGATATGGATCCGCAGACGATCAAGGCTGTATGGGGATTCAACGGAACAGAGAGACCTGGTGCTGTATACCTTGCATCCGTTCTTGCTACACATGCACAGAAAGGACTTCCGGCATTCGGTATCTACGGACATGACGTTCAGGAAGCTGATGACACATCTATTCCGGAAGACGTTAAAGAGAAACTGTTAAGATTCGGCCGCGCAGCAGTTGCAGCAGCATCCATGAGAGGTAAATCCTATCTGCAGATCGGTTCTGTAACAATGGGTATCGGCGGATCTATCATTGATTCTGATTTCATCGAGTCCTATCTTGGAATGAGAGTTGAGTCTGTTGATGAGGTAGAGATCATCCGTCGTATGACAGAAGGCATCTACGATCACGAAGAGTTTGAGAAAGCTCTCAAATGGGCAAAAGAAACCTGCAAGATCGGCTGGGACAAGAACCCGGAAGAACTTCAGTTCTCACCGGAGAAGAAAGAGGAGCAGTTCGAGTTTGTTGTTAAGATGGCAGTTATCATCAAAGAACTGATGAACGGCTGTGACAATCTTGCTCCGGAATTCTCCGAGGAAGCAATCGGACACAATGCTCTTGCAGCTGGATTCCAGGGCCAGAGACAGTGGACAGACTTCTATCCGAACGGTGACTTTGCAGAGGCTATGCTGAACACTTCCTTTGACTGGAATGGTGCTCGTGAGCCGTACATTCTTGCTACAGAGAACGACGTTCTCAACGGACTTGGAATGCTGTTCATGAAACTCCTTACAGGACGTGCTCAGATTTTCGCTGATGTTCGTACATACTGGAGCCCGGAGGCAGTTAAGAAAGCTACAGGATATGACCTTGAGGGTGTTGCCAAAGAAGCTGGCGGATTCCTTCATCTGATCAACTCCGGTGCTGCCTGCCTGGATGCTAACGGACAGGCTAAAGAGGCTGACGGAACACCGGTTATGAAACAGTGGTGGGATGTTACAGAGGCAGACCAGAAAGCTATCATGGAGAATACAGAGTGGTGTATGGCTGACAACGGATACTTCCGTGGAGGCGGATATTCCAGCCGTTATGAGACACGTGCCCAGATGCCTGCAACAATGATCCGTCTGAACCTTGTAAAAGGACTTGGACCGGTTCTTCAGATTGCAGAGGGATGGACAGTAGCTCTTCCGGAAGAGGTATCTGACAAACTCTGGAAACGTACAGACTACACATGGCCATGCACATGGTTCGCTCCAAGATGCGATGGCAAAGAGGGACCGTTCAAGACAGCTTACGATGTAATGAACAACTGGGGTGCTAACCACGGCGCAATCTCCTACGGACACATTGGTGCAGACCTTATCACAATGTGCTCTATGCTGAGAATCCCGGTATCCATGCACAACGTTCCTGAGAAGGATATCTATCGTCCGGCAGCTTGGAATGCATTCGGTATGGAAAAAGAGGGTGCAGACTTCCGCGCTTGCAAGAACTATGGACCACTTTACAAATAAATCATACTGTTAAAATAACAGAATATCGATCCCCCGGCATGTATGTGCCGGGGGATTTTTTTGGCTATAGTGCAGGATAGTCAGGAAACACTCTGTTCGGATTCCGGGAAAAAAGTTATAATGGGAACAGATTTATAAACAGATATATAAGAATACAGGAGGTTACTGAAATGAAATATATACAGCTGAACAATACGGATCTGAATGTCAGCCGTATCTGCCTTGGAACAGCAGGATTCGGGGATAAACTGGATCAGGAAAAAAGCTTTAAGGTACTGGACACTTTTGTGCAGGCAGGCGGAAATTTTATTGATACAGCTAATGTGTACTGCAAGTGGCTGGAAGGACACGGAAACTGCAGCGAACAGATTATAGGAAAATGGCTGAAGGACCGGGGAACACAGGGAAAAGTGATCGTGGCTACCAAAGGTGCACATTATTCTTTTGAAGATCAGGGCCGCAGCAGAGTAAACAGAGAAGACATTCGCACAGACCTGGATGAAAGCTGCCGTACACTTGGAACGGATGTGATTGATTTTTACTGGCTTCACAGAGATGATCCGAAGAAACCGGCAGAGGAAATCGTTGACATTCTGGAAGAACTGCAGAAAGAAGGAAGAATCCGGTATTTCGGATTTTCCAATTACAGGACAAAAAGACTGAAAGAGATCCAGAAATGTCTGGAAGAAAGAAATCATCCGGGAATCACGGCAGTTTCCAACCAGTGGAGCCTGGCCGGGATCAATCCGGGAGGAAACACCAATCCGGATCCGACACTTGTAGAATTTTCCAGGGAGGAATATAAATGGCACTGTGAGACAAAAACTGCGTCCATTCCGTTCTCATCCACTGCTATGGGATTTTTCTCCAAGCTTCAGAAAATGGGAGTTCTTTATACAGAAAAAGTAGATACATTCTGGATGCGGAATATGGAATCACAGATCGCAGATCTTTCAGAAAGCATAAAAAAATCATACTGGAATGAGACAAATCTTCGCACATACCAGAAGCTTCTGAAACTTCAGAAAGAAACAGGACACAGCCTGCAGTCTTTGTCTCTGGCGTACTTTTTCCATCAGCCGTTCCAGACGGTGCCTGTAACAGGAGTCAGCAATCTTAACCAGTTAAAAGATGCTCTTGCTGCCTGTGATATTGATTTTGAACCGGAGCTGTTTGGTGGTTGGGTGATAGACGGAGGTGATAGATGAAGCTGATCCATTTATCGGACCTTCATCTTGGAAAAAGAGTGAATGAGTTTTCCATGATCGAAGATCAGAAATATATTTTAAATCAGATACTGGGTATCATTGATGAAGAAGCACCGGATGGGGTCCTTCTTGCAGGAGATATCTATGACAGACCGGTTCCCTCTGCGGAGGCCGTACAGCTTCTGGACAGTTTTCTTACCAGACTGGCGAAGCGAAAGATACCGGTTTATGCCATCAGTGGCAATCATGACAGTGCTGAGAGGATCGCATTTGGCTCCCACATTATGAGCAGCAGCGGGATCTGCATGTCACCTGTATATGACGGAAAAACAGAAAAGTACTGTTTAATGGACAGTTATGGAGAAGTGTGGATTCATCTTCTTCCGTTTATCAGACCGGCAGTAGTACGCCATGCACTTCAGGGAGAAGAAGGTGCAGAGGAGATCCGTAGCTATCAGGAAGCTGTACAGGCTGCAGTAGAGCATATGGACATTGACACCAAGAAACGAAATGTTCTGGTTGCGCATCAGTTTGCAGTAGGAGCTATGAGCTGTGATTCCGAGGAGATCGCAGTTGGAGGAATCGACCAGATTGAAGTGTCTGTATTTCAGGACTTTGATTATGTGGCACTTGGGCATATCCACAGTCCCCAGAATGTGGGAAACGATCAGATCCGTTATTGCGGAACACCGCTGAAATACTCTTTTTCCGAGGCAGGACAGCAGAAATCCGTGACTGTAGCGGAGCTTTTTGAAAAAGGAGATCTGGAAGTGCGGGAGATTCCACTGAAACCTTTTCGGGATATGAGAAAGCTGAAGGGCACATATATGGAGATTACCTCACTGGCCAATTATCAGGATACTAACACAGAGGATTATGTGCAGATCACCCTGACAGATGAGGAGGATATTGTGGACGGAATGCAGAAGCTGCGTGCTGTTTATCCAAATTTGATGAGGCTGGAATACGACAACCGCAGAACAAGAGAAAATCAGGAAATCTCCGGAACGGAGACAGTGGAAAAAAAATCCGAGCTGGAATATTTTCAGGAATTTTTTGAGCTGCAGAATAACCAGCCTATGAATGAGGAACAGCGGAAATTTTCAGAAGATTTGATCCGAAAGATACAGGAGGTGAGCATTTGAGACCGGAAAAACTGACCATCAGTGCCTTCGGGCCTTATGCAGACAGAACAGAGATTGATTTTTCCAGGCTTGGGGACAGTGGCCTTTATCTCATCACCGGAGATACGGGAGCTGGAAAAACTACTATATTTGATGCAATCACTTTTGCACTTTACGGCCAGGCAAGCGGCCAGGTAAGAGACTCTGCCATGTTCCGAAGCAAGTATGCAGACACTGCCACGGAGACTTTTGTGGAGCTTGTTTTTTCTTATCAGGGAAAAAAATATCAGGTCTTTCGAAGTCCGGAATATATGGCACCAAAAAAAAGGGGCACAGGACTGACTCTCCGGAAAGCAGAGGCACAGCTTATTTATCCAGATGAGCGTCAGCCCGTGACAAAGGCAAGAGATGTGACAAGAGCCATCGAAGAACTGCTTGGACTTGACTACGAGCAGTTTACCCAGATCGCCATGATCGCACAGGGAGATTTCCAGAAGCTGCTTCTTGCAGGAACAGTGCAGCGAGGGGAGATATTCCGGCAGATCTTTCATACAGGGATTTATCAGCAGGTACAGCTGAAGCTTAAGGAGGCGGCACAATCCAGATATAAGGAGTATGATGAAATGCGCAGAAGCATTGCACAGTATCTGGACGGGGTGAAGCTCCGGCAGAGAGAAGGGACAGAAGCAGAGGAATTTGCAGAATTGAAAAAGGGGAAATTCGAAGGTAAGCTGGAGCGGAGCCTTGAGATTTTGAAGAGCTTTATTGATCAGGGAGAAAAAAGGGAAAGCGAGCTTCTGAAACAGGAACAGGAGGTGGATCAGAAGATTCGCACAATGGAAAATATACTGCATCTCTCTGCGCAGAAGCGGAACCTTGAACAGAAAAAAGATTTTGCCAGGAAGCAGCTTGAGCAGCTTCTTCCGGATCTTGAGAAGGCTTCCGGGGAGGCGGAAAAATATAAAGATGCAGACCAAAAATGCGAAGCACTGGGGATTCTGATCCGTGAAAAACAGGAGCAGCTGAAAAAATATCAGGTTCTGGAACAGCTTAAGAAGGAACTGGATGAAATCAGGATGCAGCTGAAAAAATGCAGAGCCGGACAGGAAGCAAATATCCGCCAGGAACAGCAGCTTCATAAAGATATGGAACAGCTGAAAAAGGAGCGTTCCCTGCTGGAAAATTCTCAGCTGGATCTGCAGAAAGCAATAACAGAGAAGGAAAAACGGACACAGAGAAAGTCGGAACTGAATGGGCTTGAAACAGAAATGCGGGAATTCAAAGGCCTTTATGAAGCCACAAAAGAGCAGCAGAAAAAGTATCAGGCTGCATATGAAAAAGCACAGCAGCAGAGTGAATACTATCAGCAGATTTTTCACAGCTTTCTGGACGCCCAGGCAGGGATCCTGGCACAGGAACTTAAGGAAAATGAGCCCTGCCCGGTGTGCGGTTCTTTAAGCCATCCACACCCGAGAATAATCTCCAAAGGTCGCACTGTTACTTCGGAAATACTGGATAATGAGAAAATCAAACTGGATAAACTGGAAAAGATTTCCGCAGACCAAAGCCTGGAAGCCGGAAAATTAAAGGAACGGAGCAATGCCTCCTGGAAACAGATCATGTCCGGTGCAGAAGAGCTTCTGGAAGAGTTCCAGGAATTCCGTAAGGAAACAAAAAATGGAAATGGACAGGCGGGAGATTTCAGGACTGTATGGAAACAGATGATCCTCATGATAAACCGGGAAAAAGAACAGTGCAAAAATCTTTTGACAGAAAGTGACAGAAAGATCAGGGAAGCAGAGGAAAACACAAAAAGAAAGCAAAAAGTGGAAAAACTTCTGGAAAATCTTGAAAAAGAAAAAGATATACTTCAGGAAAAAAAGAATTCCTGTGACCGGGAACAGACCGGGCTTACAACAAAAGCATCCGAAAATGAAAAACAGCAGAAAAATGCAGCAGAAGAAATCAGACAGGTCCATTCGGAGGCAGGAAAAGAAGTTCTGGAAAAAGAGATCAGGGAAAAACAGCAGGAATATATTGATCTAAAAGAAAACAGCAGAAAGATGAAAGAAACCTTTGAGAGATTTCAGGCAGAAAAGGCAAGGATAACTTCCACGATAAAAACTCTTGATGAGCAGCAAAAGGAGATCGGGGAGATACGGGAAGATGAAATTCGGGAGCAGTATACAGAAAGTACAACGCAGAAAACAGAACTGGCAGAAAAAAGAAAAGAACTTTTTTCCATTCAGAGCGGAAACCTGGAAATTTTCCGGAAGGTACAGAAACGGAAGGAAGAGATGACAAAAGCCGAAGCAGAATACGTCTGGATGAAAAATCTCTCAGATACAGCCAACGGCAATTTAAACGGCAAGGCCAAGATCGAGCTGGAAACCTATATCCAGATGGCATATTTCGATAGAATCCTCAGAAGAGCCAATGTCCGCCTTATGACCATGAGCAGCGGTCAGTATGAGCTGAAGCGTCAGGAGCAAAGCGAGAACCGCAAGGAAAAAGCTGGTCTTGATCTTAATGTTATTGACCATTACAACGGAACGGAAAGAAGTGTAAAAACTCTTTCAGGAGGGGAATCCTTCCAGGCATCCCTGTCCCTGGCACTGGGACTTTCTGATGAAATCCAGGCCAGCGCAGGAGGCATCCGCCTGGATTCCATGTTTGTAGACGAAGGCTTTGGCTCTCTGGATGAAGAGGCTCTTTCTCAGGCAGTGAAAGCCTTAAGCAGTCTTGCGGACGGCCACCGTATGGTAGGAATCATTTCCCACGTGGCGGAACTGAAAGATCGGATCGAAAATAAGATCATTGTGACCAAACAATGCAGCGGAAAAGGTGTTGGCAGCAGCATTCAGATTCAGTAGAATGCAGAAAACTATCAGCTGGCTTTTTCAATGTCTTTTCTGAAACAGAAATTCCATAAAAGTCTGTCTGGCATTTTTTGCCAGCTTCTGGCTGACCGGAACCTGATTTCCATTATCCATAACAAATACCGTACCATCAAAATCAACAGCGTGTTCCAGATTGATCACAATTCCCCGGTTGCACTGATAAAACCGGGGATCCATTTTCAGAAGAGCGTTAAAAGCTTCAAAAGACTGTCTGGTAACAAGCTCTTTTGCTTTTGACGTGTGAATATGGATCATATGGGAAAAATGCTCTGCATATATGATGCTGCGGAAAGGAACCTGTATATTACTTCCGTTTACCTTTACATCAATATATTTCCCGGAATCAGGAATACGGGAAAGAATCTCATCGATCAGATCCGAAAGCTCTTTTATGTTATAAGGTTTTACAAGATAGTGCAGGGCACGGACCTTAAAGCCCTCCAGAGCATGGTCAGTAGAGGTTGTAGTAAAAATCAGAAGACAATCCGGATCAGATTTTCGAAGTTCTCTGGCAATCTCCACACCGTTTGCCCCATTCATATAAATATCCAGGAACAAAACTGTGAAAGGCCGTTCCCTGGAAGCTTTCAGAAAAGCTTCTCCATTTTCAAATTCAGTCAAGTCAGCGTGAACACCACGTTTCGTCAGCTGTTCTTCCAGCCGTGTATGCAAGAGCACCCGTTCGCTGTGAATATCATCTACAATCGCAATTCGCATAACTATTTTCCTCTCTATCTGTCTGTCAACAGTATAGCATAAAATATCAGGCCAAACTATGGTCTGTGTTGGAATTTCGTGCCATTTTAAGTGGTTTCGTGCCAGATGGATTGAAAAACGGCAGGATTTTTTTATAATGTGGTTAACATGTGAAGGAAAAAATCGAACAGAAAAGGAGGGCGATTTGTGTATTGCATTGATGTATTGACGGATAAAGCGCAAAGTGGTCGGGAATACACAGAATATATTTTGAATTGCTGCGCTGAAAGAAATATATTTCCGCTGGTTCAGGTTTATTATGATCAGGAAAAATTTTTTGCACAGATACAAAAGACTGTGCCGGCCATTGTACTTCTGATACTGCCGGGAGTGAAAGGACTCAATGCAGCAGAGCATCTTCGGTCTCTGTATCCGAGATGCAGGATCATCTGGAGCAGTGACCTTGATTTTTCCCTTCATGCATTCAGACTGCGGGTGGAATATTTCTTCATGGAACCGGTAGAAGAACAGAAGATCAGGGAAGGACTTGCTGCCTGTTTCGGACACAGCAGATAATTTTTTAATTCAGGAGGAAGATGATATGAAAAAAAGAGCGATAATTCTTGCAGTGATCACAGCTATGCTTACGGTTAATTCCGGTTATGCGGCAAATACTGTTTCTGCGGAAGAAATGCAGAAGGAAGAATCACAGGCATCAGAAATTCAGGCAGAATCCGGAAGTGAAGAAGCTTCTCAGGTTCCCATAAAGCCACTTTCCTCAAAGGTGGTTTCTGAGAATCCATACATGGCAAAAGCTGATGCCAATATCCATCACGACTGCTATAACACGGACAGTACGGACGAAGTGCTGCCGGTTGGAATTTATCCTGAGATCAATGTTTCCTACGAAAAGGTAAATGCAAACGCATCTCCGGCGATCTTTTTTGATTCTTACGGTCATGCGGTGGTTCCTCTTCTTGGAGGTCTTGCAATCCGTGATATCAATGCGGATGAGACACAGACAGAAGGATATTTTTCCCCGAAACAGCATGACAGCGGTGACTATGTGATTCAGAGCTCCTATTCTTTTGTTGATGAGAGCAACCGGATCGTGTGTCCTACCAGCAACAACCATGTGCTGATGCTGAAAGCCACAGATGAGGAAGGAAATGTGCTGCCTGAATTCGAAAAAGTACTGGA
Source organism: Blautia schinkii (assembly GCF_013304825.1). Taxonomy (GTDB): domain Bacteria; phylum Bacillota; class Clostridia; order Lachnospirales; family Lachnospiraceae; genus Blautia_A; species Blautia_A schinkii_B. The sequence goes on from NZ_JAAWUO010000001.1 coordinate 309,441, forward strand.
TATTGATATCAAAGCTGCAGCAGAGGCAGTTCTTGGAAAAACACTGGATCAGAACCTTCTTTCTGTAGTATTTGACTATGACGGGAATTTATGGTTTGCCACCGGTGGATTTCGTATTTATCCTGACCGGAAACAGCAGGGGGCAGTTGGCTATATTTCCCGCAGTGCCATTGATGCTATCTTAAACGGAGAAGAAGCAGATCTTACAAATGCTGTGTTTGTATATGAACTGACTCCGGGTGAGGGTGCGGAAAATGGTATTGCTTCCTCCAAAGAGGGTTCGGTAATCCTGACCAATCTCAACTGCTATCTGTTTTCTGCTGATAATGGAGTACAGAAAGTATGGGAGACTCCTTATGAGAGTGTTGGCGCAAAAGAAAGCAAGGAGGGAGATGCCACTACAGGTGGCGGCCTTGCATGGGGCAGCGGCTGCTCTCCGTCTATGACAGATAATCTGGTCATGTTTACAGACAACCAGAATCCTGTGAATCTTCTTGCTGTTGATATGAAAACAGGGGAAAAAGTTGCAAGCCTTCCTGTGATCGATGAGCTTCCGGAGGAAAAACAGGTTTCTGTGGAAAATTCAGCGATCGTATATGATAACGGAGAGGGAACGGTAAGCACCATTGTATGCAACTGGTTTGGTGCCGGAAGTGCAAATCTCGGAAAAGAGGACAGTGATTCTTCCATTCAGAGTTATGCAAATATTTATGATGTGAACTGGCTGAGCCAGGGAAATAAGATGATCATGCCAGGTGTGGAGCGAGTGGACACCATCAGGACAGAGAATGGATATGAAATGAAGAGTATTTGGTGCAGAAGTGATCTGTCTGATACTTCCATGATGAAGCTTTCCACTGCGACCGGATATATTTATGGTTATGTCCAGAATCTGGAAACAGGTATGTGGCAGTATATCATGCTTGATTTTGAGACAGGGGAAACAGTATTCTCCATGGATGTTTCCAGCAAACCGGGATACAACAATATGGCCATAGGCATGTATGCAGGAAACAGCGGAAATGCACTTTACTGCCCGACCGGATATCTGGAGCTGTTAAGACTTCAGGACAGATTCGTTTATCTGCCGGAAATGCCTTACCGAAAAGTGGATCTGGACAAGGCAATGAGAAATGTGCTGACCCAGGAAAAATTCGAGGCAGATGGAGGTCAGGGCAGCGTCTGCGGATGGCTGAGTACGGTAACTGTGAAAAATATCCACCCGAATACTACAGTTGCACTTCGGATGAAAGGGCTGTCAGGTAGCGCAGATGCACTGAAACTCTACGGTTATGGTACAGACGGTACGCTTAAAGAAGTACCGCAGGATTTGTGGCATATGCAGACAGAAAGCGGAGAAACACCGGAGACGCTTTCAGAAGATGTTCTGTATGAGGTCCATGTTTCCGTACAGGATGGCGGTGACTTCGATCTCAGCGAAAACGAAGACGAAAAAGAAATAAAAATATCAGTTGTTACGGTTCAGTAAATACCTGCAAAACATTAAACGGGCTGTCTGCTAATAGACAGCCCGTTTTAAAATATACTATTTTTGTTTTTTCTCAGCTTTTGCTTCGCAGGTGAGTTCAACACCAAGCTTACGGAAGCTGATCACATCCACGTCAGAGAGCATAACAGAAGTATGAACCTGGCATCCGCGAATATTCGGGATCTGCTCCAGGGCAAGACGTGCGGCATCACTTGTGGCAGCACTCATAGAGAGGGCAATCAGGATCTCATCAATGTGAAGGCGAGGGTTCTTGCTTCCAAGATATTTGGTCTTCAGCTGCTGGATCGGATGGATGGCATCAGGGGAGATCACGTGGAGCTCGTGATCAATACCTGCAAGCTCTTTCAGTGCATTGAGGAGAAGAGCTGCAGATGCACCCAGAAGGTCGGAAGTTTTTCCGCATACGATCTTTCCGTCCGGAAGTTCCATTGCAGCTGCCGGGCCGCCTGTTGCTTCTTCTTTTGCCAGGGCAGCAGGAACGACCTTGCGGTCATGAAGTTCTGCGTGAGCCTGCTGGAGAAGGAGCTCGATCTTGCGGACCTCGTTTTCAGTGCCGGAACCGGAAACAAGTGCATTCATGCTCTTATAGTAACGGCGGATGATCTCCTGACGGGATGCTTCCTGGCAGGCTTCATCGTCAATAATGCAGTTGCCGGCCATATTGACACCCATATCAGTAGGAGATTTATAAGGACAGCTTCCCATGATTTTCTCAAACATTGCCTGTACAACAGGGAAAACTTCCACATCACGGTTATAGTTGACGGTTGTTTCGCCGTAAGCTTCCAAATGGAACGGGTCGATCATATTAACATCGTTAAGATCAGCGGTAGCTGCTTCATATGCCAGGTTTACCGGATGCTTCAGCGGGAGGTTCCAGATCGGGAAGGTCTCAAATTTCGCATAGCCGGCCTTTACACCGCGTTTATATTCATGGTAGAGCTGGGAAAGGCAGGTGGCCATCTTTCCGCTTCCGGGTCCTGGAGCTGTGATCACAACCAGGGGTCTGGTAGTCTTGATATAATCATTCTTTCCATATCCCTCATCACTTACGATGAAAGAAGTGTTGCTTGGATATCCAGGGATCAGGTAAAGCTTGTAAACACGGATTCCCAGTTTCTCCAGGCGTTTCTTGAAGAGATCGGCACTTTCCTGGCCGGAGTACTGTGTGATGCACACGCTTCCCACATAGAGGCCACGGCTTGTAAATTCACCCATGAGACGAAGAACATCCTCGTCATAGGTAATGCCAAGGTCGCCGCGTACTTTATTCTTGTCAATGTCATTGGCACTGATAACAATAACGATCTCCGCCTGATCAGAAAGCTGCATCAGCATGCGGAGTTTGCTGTCTGGTTCAAAGCCCGGAAGAACACGGGAGGCATGGTAGTCGTCAAAAAGCTTGCCGCCGAATTCAAGATAAAGCTTGTTTCCGAACTGGCTGATTCGTTCCCGGATGTGTTCTGACTGCATTTTCAGATATTTGTCATTATCAAAACCTATTTTCATTTGTCTGATTTCCTCTCCTCTTTTAATTTTCCAAATCACTGGGAACAGTATACTACAACTTACTATTTACTGGCAATATCCAGTATGTGTTTTTTTACATTACCGTTCATTGGCAATATCCCGTAAAGTTTTTTTACCTTTTATTTTTATAATATCGCGGTTGATTTATGCAGGTTTTATCTTTATAATAAAGAAATGACAAGAGGAGGAAAAAAATGAATAATCAACTGAATAATGATCAGGGCGGGAAACAGCCTGATAACAAAGATCCCAAGAACCAGGGATCCAATAAGAACCATCAGTCGATTCTGGCTTTTCTGATATGCCTCCTGGTAACACTGGTCTGCTTCGCATTGTTTACCAACATGCTGAAGGACAACAGCAGTGAGATATCCTATGATAAATTCATCGATATGGTGGATAAGGACCAGGTTAAGGAAGTAACGATTCAGTCCAGTACACTGACGATCGTACCGAAGAAGCAGAATTCCGAGTACGAGGATATGAGCTACTATACTACGAAAACCGAGGATAGCACAGCCCTGACCAAGAGACTGGAAGGTAAGGGCATCAAGTTTAAGACTGACCCGCCGGATGTGTTTGGCGAGTTTGTTGCAATGATCTTAAGTGTGGTACTGCCGACACTGCTTCTTTTTGGGCTCCTGATGTTCTCCATGCGCCGTATGAACAAAGGCGGCGGTATTATGGGAATGGGCGTAGGCAAGAGCAAGGCCAAGGCTTATGTTCAGAAAGAAACAGGTGTCACCTTCAAGGATGTGGCAGGACAGGATGAGGCCAAGGAATCTCTTCAGGAAGTGGTGGATTTCCTTCACAATCCTGGGAAATACACAGCTATCGGAGCGAAGCTTCCGAAAGGCGCCCTTCTTGTGGGACCTCCTGGAACAGGTAAGACACTTCTTGCCAAGGCAGTTGCAGGTGAGGCGCAGGTACCGTTCTTCTCACTTTCCGGTTCGGAATTTGTGGAGATGTTCGTAGGTGTAGGTGCATCTCGTGTCCGTGATCTTTTTGAGGAAGCCAAGAAGAATGCTCCTTGTATCGTGTTTATCGATGAGATCGATGCCATTGGTAAGAGCCGTGATTCCCGTTACGGTGGAGGCAACGATGAGCGTGAGCAGACACTGAACCAGCTTCTTGCAGAGATGGATGGATTTGATACTTCCAAGGGTCTTCTGATCCTGGCAGCTACCAATAGACCTGAAGTTCTTGATCCTGCACTTCTCCGTCCGGGACGTTTTGACAGACGCGTGATCGTAGACAGACCGGATCTTCGAGGACGGGTGGATATTCTGAAAGTACATGCCAAGAATGTGCTTCTGGATGAGACGGTTGACTTTGAGACCATTGCACTTGCAACATCCGGAGCAGTAGGATCTGACCTTGCCAATATGATCAATGAGGCAGCGATCCTTGCAGTTAAGAAAGGCCGTAAGGCTGTATCACAGAAAGATCTTGAGGAGTCCGTTGAGGTAGTTCTTGTTGGTAAAGAGAAGAAAGACCGTATCTTAAGCAAGCAGGAACGCCGGATCGTTTCCTACCATGAGGTTGGACACGCTCTGGTAAATGCCCTTCAGAAGGATTCAGAGCCTGTACAGAAGATTACCATTGTACCACGTACCATGGGAGCTCTCGGCTACGTTATGCAGGTTCCGGAGGAAGAGAAATATTTAAACACCAAGAAAGAACTGGAAGCTATGCTGGTTGGATATCTCGGCGGACGTGCCGCAGAGGAGATTGTTTTTGACACGGTGACAACCGGCGCAGCCAATGATATCGAGCAGGCGACCAAGGTGGCGCGAGCCATGATCACTCAGTATGGTATGTCTGAGAAATTCGGGCTGATGGGACTGGCTACACAGGAGAATCAGTATTTAAGCGGAAGAGCAGTTTTAAACTGCGGTGATGATACAGCAACAGAGATTGATCATGAGGTCATGAAGCTTCTTCACCACTCTTATGAGGAGGCCAAGAGAATACTGGGCAGCCACAGAACAGAGATGGATAAGATCGCAGAGTATCTGATCCGAAAGGAGACCATCACCGGAAAAGAGTTTATGAAGATTCTCCGCGCAGTACAGCAGGGAATGGATATTCCTGAGAATCTGGAAGATCTGGTGCTTTCCGAGAATGAGAAAGAAGTGTCCAATAAACAGGACAGTGTAAAGATCGAGTCTGTACCGGAGGCTGATACAGCAGTAGTACATGAACTCCGGTCAGCAGAAAATCCTGAGATGCAAAGTTGTGATGCACAGGATCAGACAGAAACAAAAGAAAAGCCGGGACCGCAGGCATAAAACAAGGTCATACAAAAACCGGGAGTGATCCCGGTTTTTGCAGTATTATACCGGAAACAGCAGTTATAAGCATCAGGAGAGAGTATATGTTCATAATTGAGGAAGAATTAAAGAAACTGCCGGGGAAACCGGGAGTCTATATCATGCATGGTGAAAAAGACGAGATCATCTACGTGGGAAAAGCCGTCAGCCTTAAGAACCGTGTGCGCCAGTACTTCCAGAGCAGCCGCAACAAAGGCGCAAAGATTGAGCAGATGGTAACGCATATCACCAGGTTTGAGTACATTATTACGGACTCTGAACTGGAAGCACTTGTTCTGGAATGCAACCTGATCAAGGAACACCGTCCGAAATACAACACCATGCTGAAAGATGACAAGAGTTATCCTTTTATCAAGGTAACAGTTAATGAGCCATATCCAAGAGTGCTTTTTGCCAGAAGAATGAAAAAAGACAAGGCCAGATACTTCGGCCCATACACAAGCGGCAGTGCAGTAAAAGATGTGATAGAGCTGGTGAGAAAGCTTTATCAGGTGCGTTCCTGTAACCGTACCCTGCCAAGAGATACAGGAAAGGACAGACCTTGTCTGTATTATCACATGAAGCAGTGTGATGCACCTTGTCAGGGATATATCAGTCAGGAAGAATACCGTAAAAACATCAGTAAAGTGGTCCGTTTTCTGAATGGTGATTTCAAGGCCACTATTGACGAGCTTACAGAGAAAATGCAGAAAGCTTCCGAGGAGATGCGTTACGAGGATGCAATGGAATCCCGTGACCTGATCCGCAGTATCCAAAAGATCGGGGAACGCCAGAAAATCACAGGATATGGCCGGGAAGACCGCGATATTATCGCAGTAGCTATGGATGAGAGTGAAGATCTTAGGGATCAGGATGCGGTTGTGCAGGTATTTTTTATCAGAGATGGCAAGCTGATCGGCAGGGATCACTTCTATCTCCGGGTAGCAAAGGGCGATACAAAAGCTCAGGTGCTCTCAAGCTTCCTGAAGCAGTTTTATGCAGGAACACCGTTTATCCCGTCTGAGATCATGCTCCAGAGTGAGATCGAGGATGCGGACATTATCGAAGAATGGCTTACTGCCAGAAGAAAGCAGAAAGTGCATATCCGTGTCCCGAAGAAAGGTACCAAGGAGAAACTGGTAGAACTTGCCCTGGAAAATGCCCGCATGGTTCTTTCCAAAGACAGAGAGCGGATCAGGAGAGAAGAAGGACGTACCATCGGCGCCGTCCATGAGGTAGAAGACTGGCTGGGACTTAAAGGTGTAGTCCGTATGGAAGCCTACGATATCTCCAATATCAGCGGTTTTGAGTCTGTAGGTTCCATGGTCGTTTATGAAAAAGGCCGCCCGAAACGCAGCGATTACCGCAAATTCAAGATCAAATGGGTTCAGGGTCCTAACGATTATGCAAGTATGGAGGAGGTTCTGACCCGAAGATTTACCCATGAAAGCAACGGTGAATTTGACAGCTTTGCAAGGCTCCCGGATCTGATCCTTATGGATGGAGGAAGAGGCCAGGTAAATATAGCTCTTAAAGTTCTGGATAAGCTTGGAATCAGCATTCCTGTATGCGGCATGGTAAAGGACGATCACCATCGAACAAGGGGCCTGTATTACGACAATGTGGAAATCCCTGTTGACACATCCAGCGAGGGATTCCGCCTGATCACAAGAATCCAGGATGAAGCTCACCGTTTTGCCATTGAATACCACCGTTCCCTCAGAAGCAAGGGACAGGTGCATTCTGTTCTGGATGATATCCCCGGAATCGGAGATGCAAGGAGGAAAGCTCTTCTTCGAAAATTCAAATCTGTGGAAAATATCCGGGATGCTTCGGAGGAAGAACTGGCACAGACAGAGAGCATGAACACAGGAAGTGCCCGTCAGGTGTATGAATTTTTCCATAAATCCTGATGCCGCATTGCAGTTTTTATCATGATTGTGTATAATTAAACATAAGGTGTCTCACGCCCCGGTAAAACGGCAGTGAGAATGCAAACTTTCAGTGAAAAGGAGATAAAAAAGTATGAAGGGTGTACAGTTGACAAAGATGGCACAGGAACTGGAGCTTACCAATCTGACTCCGGAAATCGACCTGTCAGGCATCGTGATCAAGACTGCAGAGATCAACAGACCTGCGCTTCAGCTTACCGGATATCTGGAGCATTTTGCAAATGAGCGTGTTCAGATTATCGGATATGTAGAGTATACGTACCTGATGCAGCTTAATGAGGAGGAGAGACGTTTTAAATATGAGCGTTTCATCTCCAGCAAGATCCCATGTGTTATTTTCAGTACTATGACACGTCCGTCTCAGGATATGATCGATCTGGCTGTTAAATATAATGTCCCAACATTCGTGACAGAAAGAACAACTTCAAGCTTTATGGCAGAGATCATCCGTTGGCTTGGCGTACAGCTTGCTCCTTGCATTTCCATCCATGGAGTACTTGTGGATGTTTACGGTGAGGGTATCCTGATTACAGGTGAGAGCGGAATCGGTAAGAGTGAGGCAGCCCTGGAGCTGATCAAACGTGGACACCGCCTTGTCAGTGATGATGTTGTTGAAATACGTAAGGTCAGTGATGTAACACTGGTAGGATCTGCTCCGGATATCACACGTCACTTTATCGAGCTTCGTGGTATCGGCATCATCGATGTAAAGACTTTGTTCGGTGTAGAGAGCGTTAAGGATACACAGTCTATTGACCTTGTTATCAAGCTTGAGGAGTGGGACAGAGACAAGGAATATGACCGTTTGGGACTTCATGAGGAGTATACGGAATATCTTGGAAACAAGGTTGTATGCCATTCCCTTCCGATTCGCCCAGGTCGTAACCTGGCAATCATTGTTGAGGCAGCAGCTGTCAACCACAGACAGAAGAAGATGGGATACAATGCAGCAGAGGCATTGTATAAGCGTGTGCAGGCAAACCTTGCTAAGAAGAGAGAGAATCCAGAGGACGAAGAATAAGAGGGGATAAGAAATGAGAACATATTGTTTTGGAATTGATGTAGGCGGAACAACTGTAAAATGCGGACTTTTCCGCACAGACGGAACTCTTGTTGAGAAATGGGAGATCCCGACTCGCAAGGATAATAACGGAGAGCAGATCCTTCCGGATGTGGCTGCGGCCGTAAATGCCAAGATCGAAGAGAAAGGCATTTCCAAAGATGATGTAGAAGGTGTTGGAATCGGTGTTCCGGGACCAGTGAACTCCAAAGGTGAAGTACCGCGTGCAGTAAACCTTTACTGGGGATATAAGAATGTTGTAGGCGAGCTGGAAGAAATGACAGGACTTCGCGCGAAAGCAGGAAATGATGCCAATGTAGCAGCACTTGGTGAGGCATGGAAGGGTGCAGCAGCAGGTTCCTCGGATGTGATCATGGTAACGCTTGGAACTGGTGTCGGCGGCGGAATCATTGTTGACGGCAAGATTGTAACAGGACATCACGGAGCTGGCGGTGAGATCGGACATGCCAATGTGGATCATCATGAGACAGAGTCCTGCAACTGTGGAAACAAAGGCTGTCTGGAGCAGTTTGGTTCTGCAACAGGAATTGTCCGCATGGCAAAAAAAGAACTTGCAGCATCCGGTGAGAACAGTGTTCTCCGCGATATGGATGATATCTCTGCAAAAGCTGTTCTGGACGCATTTAAGGAGAATGATCCGGTAGCTGTGGCAACGATGGAGAAAGTAGGCGAGCAGCTTGGCGGCTCCCTGGCAATATTTGCCTGTGTGACAGATCCGGAGACTATCGTGATCGGCGGCGGTGTTTCCAAGGCCGGACAGCCTCTGATCGACTGTATCCGGAAATATTACAAAGAGTATACTTTTTCATCCTGCAAAGATACGCCGATCGTGATCGCAACACTTGGTAATGATGCCGGAATCTACGGTGCCGCTAAGATGGTTCTGTAATTGAACGAATATAAGTGTGAATTTCTGAAAAAAATACCGACCCCTGGATATCAGATTAATATCTGACATCCGGGAGCCGGTATTTTTTTAGAAATCAGTAATATTCTACAGGGTCCTCTTCGGAACCGCCGCCGTCATCACCGCTGCCATCGTCACCGGTATCATCACCAGTGTCACCGCCGCCAGAGTCATCACCATTATCGCCATTTCCGGAATCGTCAGTATTATCACCGGAACCATTATCTGTGCTGTCCGTATTATCTGTACTGTCGCCGTTGTCTGTGCTATCCGTGCTGTCAGGAGCAGCGCTTGGAATTGCTTCTGCTGCTGAGTCGGTGTCTGTATCTTCATTATAGTAGTCTTCATCGTAATCATAACTGCTTTCATAGAAGTGCTGATCACAGTATTCAGTTGGAAGACTGGAAATATCGAAGTACTCTGTGATAGTCGGGCAGCCTGCACGCGGCAGGAGACCTGTCTCAGAGCAGACACTTGCTTTCTCAACACTTGCCGGCATTTCGAAATCTTTGTCCTCCAGTCCTTCGTGGATACGATTCATAACTTTTTTCCAGAGATTCTTGTGGAAATTGCGGGCATCTTCCGGAATCTTCTCATTATTATCATAACCGGACCATACAGCACATGTGTAATATGGTGTATAACCTACAAACCAGAGGTCATTGTAATCCTCGGTAGTACCTGTTTTACCTGCAACTGTCATATTGTCAAGCTGGCAGGCTGTACCGGTACCTTTTTTGACAACATCTTCCATGGCACTTGTAAGAAGATAGGCTGTGCTGTCTTTGATGACGGATCTGGAAACAGAAGAGTTCTCAATGAGAACATTGCCGTCATGATCAAGAATCTGTGTATAATAGATCGGTTTGATATAATTTCCGTTGTTTGCAATAGCTGCATAAGCGGCACAGAGCTCAACGTTCTTGACACCGTTGGTAATTCCGCCAAGTGCAGTTGCAAGGTTGGCGTCACTCCATACATTTCCGTTGGCATCCTTATCTGCGTCTGTTCCGTGGGCCAGTGTGGTAAATCCGAAATCATCCAGATATTTAAGACCAAGAGAAGGAGTAACCTGCTCCAGGCATTTAACAGCTACAACGTTGATGGAGTTCTGGATCGCTTTACGGATGGTTGTCTCGCCGCCGTAACTACGGCTTGCATTGTTGACCGGAGAACCGTCCGGATATTCATAGGGTTCATCCATAAAGGTAGTTGCCAGTGTATCCCCTTTTTCATTGAGAGCCGGTGCATAGGTAGATACGATCTTGAAAGTAGAACCAGGCTGTCTGGTTGTATCTGTTGCACGGTTCAGGGTAAGACTGGCAGTTTTTTCGCCGCGGCCGCCGATCAGGGCTTTCACATATCCGGTGTGCTGGTCGATGACAGTCATGGAAGACTGCGGCTGTGGGGCGAAGTTGACACGTTCGGAAACAACAGTGCTTCCGTCGGCAAGGATATTGGCTTTGTATTGGTCAACATACTGCTGTCCTTCTTCAGGAGAACTGAAAAGAAGGTCAAATTCAGGATCCTGATCACGGAAATAAAGCTGCAGCATTTCCTTGCTGTAGTTGACCTGCTCTCCGGACGGAGTCTGTACAGTCAGTGCATAATCCAGCTCGTACTGAGTATCAGCCGGATAGTTGGATGGATCTGCATATTCTTCATCCAGTATCTGCTGGATATTGGAATCCAGAGTAGTCATGATCTTCAGACCGCCGCTGTAAAGAAGGTTGGTAGCCTGTGTCTTGGTATATCCTTTGATGTTCATCAGATCGCTGATAACCTGATTGGTAACTTCATCTTCAAAATATGTGTAGACAGTGCTTTCTTCCTCTGTATTTTCCATCTGTGCAAGCTGGATCCGGGAGTAAACATCGTCATTTAATGCTGCCGTATATTCATCCTGGGAAATATATTTCTGATCCAGCATATGATCCAGGACTTCCTTACGTCTCTTGGCATTAGCCTTGGGATTTGTAATAGGGTTGAACTTGGTCGGATTCTGGGTGATGCCTGCAAGTGTGGCACATTCAGAAAGGTTCAGGTCCCATACATCTTTATTAAAATATTTCTTGGATGCAGCCTGTACACCGTAGGAACCTGCGCCCAGGTTGATGGTGTTCAGGTAATTCTCAAGGATCACATCTTTGCTGTATTTTTTCTCAATCTGCACGGCAAGATACTGTTCCTGAAATTTACGTGTAAAACGTTCCAGCTGTGTGGATTCGTTAGTCCAGTCTGTAAAAACATTGTTCTTCAGAAGCTGCTGTGTGATGGTACTGGCACCCTCCGAAAAATTACCGGTTGTGATTGCTTTCATACCGGCACGTGCAATACCCCGGACATCAATACCGTTATGTTCATAAAAACGTTCATCCTCAATAGCCACCACTGCATGCTGCAGGCTGACCGGGATCTGCTCCAGAGCTACCGGGAGACGGTTGGATGTAGGTGCTGAAAGCTGCCGCATCTGAGTTCCCTGATCATCATACAGGAACGTTGCATATCCGAGAGGTGAAATATCCACATCATTGACATCAGGTGCACCGGCGATCACGCCTCGGAAAGAACCGATGCCAAGGCAGATAACCATGACGCAGACAGCGATCAGAGCTGTAAATAAAACCCGGATAAACGAAACGTGAGCTCTTTTTTCCAGCATGGAAGTACGGGAGATCAGAGCATTCCGCTTCTTAGAAGTGGATCTTTTTCCGTAGTTCATGTTATTCCTCCTTTATAATCCGTTCCATTATATCAAATATGGAATGCTAAATAAACCCTTAAAAAAAATTTCACAAATCGCGATATTAAATCAGGAAACGTTATCTGAATACCATTGATTCACTAGTGATATTCCGCGAGGTGTTTTGTGTGAGCGAAGGTCACAGAAAACCTGAGAATTGCTGTAGTCATTGATATCTTATACATTGCGCAAAGCTGTCAATTATTATACAATAAAGAAAACAGGTAACTGTAAGTTACGAAAACTCAGAAAAAACGGAGGCATAAAAGATATGCTGGAACACTATAAAACCATATATGAAGGCGGAGAAGGGGAGCTGGTTGAGAAGAAATCCCGCTTTATTGCAACTGTCCGTCCTGTGGAGACAGAAGAAGAGGCACTTGCCTTTATCGAAGAAATGAAGAAGAAATACTGGGATGCACGGCATAACTGTTATGTATATTCTGTAGGAATGAACAGGGAAGCTACCAGATGCAGCGATGACGGAGAGCCGTCCGGAACAGCTGGAAGACCGATGCTGGATGTGCTTCTTGGTGCAGGAATCTATAATGCGGCAATTGTTGTGACAAGATATTTTGGCGGCGTGCTTCTTGGAACCGGTGGGCTTGTGCGTGCCTATTCAGGTGCTGTGCAGGCCGGACTTGCAGCAAGTACTGTGATCGAAAAACATCATGGGATCTCCCTTCAGGTAACAGCAGATTATACAGGAATCGGAAAGATCCAGTACATAGCAGGAGAAAGAAAGCTTCCGATCCTGGATTCTGAATACACAGATAAAGTGGTTCTCAGGCTTCTTGTACCGGATGACCAGATTGAAGAGGTGAAGAAAGCAATCACAGAAGGAACCAACGGAAGAGCCGGACTTGAAAAAGATGCAGAGCTTTATTTTGCAAAAGTCAATGGAGAAGTGAAAACTTTCGATAAATAAGAAATAGTCGATATATTGATTTTTCGGATAGCCATAGTTTCCGATAATATAAAAAATCCCGGTAAGTGAACAGGCATATCATATTACGATATACTATCCATTTTCCGGGATTTACTTATATTACAAATTACAGTTTTCCTGCGGAAAAAATACTTCTTAGCATTTCTCAGGTTCCGGATAATCCACGCCAAAAGTCTCAACAGTCATGGATTTGATCTTCTGCTCGTCAAGAGGACGGTCACTGTAGTCAGTGTCTGTCTCAGCAATAGCATTTACAACATCCATTCCCTCGATGATCTGTCCGAATGCAGCGTAGCTTCCGTCAAGATGCGGAGCAGCCTTGTGCATGATAAAGAACTGGCTTCCGGCAGAGTTCGGATTCATAGCTCTTGCCATGGAGAGAACGCCTGGTGTATGTTTCAGATCATTCTTGAAACGGTTCTGGGAGAACTCACCCTTAATGCTGTATCCGGGACCGCCCATTCCGGTTCCGTCCGGGCATCCGCCCTGGATCATGAAACCGTTGATAACACGGTGGAAGATCAGTCCGTCATAGAAACCTTTCTTAACAAGGCTGATAAAGTTATTTACAGTATTAGGTGCAACTTCCGGATATATTTCCGCTTTCATTACATCGCCATTATCCATAGTAATAGTAACGATAGGATTAGACATAGTTTTCGCACTCCTTTTCAAAAAGTATTGTATTTCGCTGTTCGCTCTATTATAATATGCAAAGAATAATTGTGCAAGAAAAAGGTGGAAAATATGATCATAGAAACGCATGATCCGGAGGAAACATTCGAGGCCGGAAGAAAGATCGGAATGAATGCGAAACCGGGACAGATCTACACACTGACAGGCGACCTTGGAGTTGGGAAGACAGTCTTTACCCAGGGTGTGGCTGCAGGACTTGGGATTACAGAGCCTGTGAACAGTCCTACATTTACCATTATCCAGGAGTATGAAGACGGCCGTCTGCCATTTTATCATTTTGATGTATACCGTATCGCAGATCTGGAAGAAATGGAAGAAATCGGATACGATGATTACTTTTTCGGGCAGGGAATCTGCCTGATCGAATGGGCAGAACTGATCGAAGAGATCCTTCCGGAAAAAAGGATCGAAGTTACTATTGAGAAAGATCTTGACAAGGGATTTGATTACAGAAAGATTACTATCGAGGAGAGAGGAGAAGAGACAAAATGAGAGTTTTGGCACTGGACAGTTCCGGTATCGTGGCATCCGTAGCCGTTGTGGAGGATGAGACGCTGGTAGCGGAATATACGGTTAATTATAAAAAAACACACTCACAGACACTTCTTCCAATGCTGGATGAGATCGTGAAGATGACAGAGCTTGATCTTGGAACCATTGATGCCATTGCAGTAGCGAAAGGACCTGGATCTTTTACAGGACTTCGTATCGGTTCTGCCACAGCCAAGGGTCTTGGACTTGCTCTTGATAAGCCGCTTGTGGGAGTTCCGACAGTGGAGGCACTTGCATATAATCTCTATGATGTAAATGGACTGATCTGTCCGATCATGGATGCAAGAAGAAAACAGGTATACACGGGAATCTACCGTTATGAGGATCATAAGCTTGCAACTGTGAAAGACCAGATGGCAGTGGGAATCGAGGAACTTCTTTCCATGCTGAATGAAATGCAGGAGCCGGTGACTTTCCTGGGAGACGGAGTGCCTGTATTTAAGGATATTATTGCAGAGAAGCTGAATGTGCCGTATTCTTTTGCACCGGCTCACCTTTCCAGACAGAGAGCGGGCGCAGTGGGTGCACTTGGAGTTCTTTATGTTAAAGAAGGCAGAACAGAGACAGCGGCTGAACATAAGCCGGACTATCTCCGTGTGTCCCAGGCAGAGCGGGAACGTGCCGGGAAACTGAAAGCAGAAGGTGAAAAAGCATGATCTTGCGGGAGATGCTGGCAGATGACCTGGATCAGGTCATGGAGATCGAAGAAGAGCTTTTTTCCGTTCCCTGGACAAAAGAGGGATTTTTTACATTCCTTATGAAAGATAATGCAATGTTTCTTGTTGTGGAAGAGAAAGGACAGATTCTGGGATACTGTGGACTTCTTACAGTGCTGGATGAGGGCGATGTGACAAATGTTGCTGTGCGCAAAGACCGCCAGAGAGAAGGAATCGGGAATTTCCTGATGGAGAGTATGGTGCGGCTGGCTTGTGAGCGGGGCATTACCATGATCCATCTGGAAGTACGCGCAGGGAATGAAACTGCAATCAGGCTTTATGAGAGACAGGGCTTTGTGAAGGATGGACTGCGCAAAGCTTATTATACAGACCCCACGGAGGACGCTGTCCTTATGACACGTACAGATGGGAAGTAATGACAGGAAAAGAGGAAAAAAATGTTAGATGTTTGTTTGCTTGGCTGCGGTGGAATGATGCCGCTGCCGCGTAGATGGCTTACTGCTCTGATGACCCGCTATAACGGCAGCAGTTTGATGATCGACTGCGGAGAGGGAACACAGGTAGCCATCAAAGAAAAAGGCTGGAGTTTCAAGCCCATCGATGTGATCTGTTTCACCCATTATCACGGGGATCATATCAGCGGACTTCCGGGGCTTCTTCTTACAATGGGAAATGCGGATCGTACAGAACCACTGACTCTTGTAGGACCAAGAGGGCTTGAGCGTGTGGTGAACGCACTTCGCGTTATTGCACCGGAACTGCCTTTTGAAATAAAATTTATAGAGATCACGAAGCCGGAGGAAGTTCTGGAACTGAATGGTTATCGTATCACTGCGTTTCGTGTAAACCATAATGTAATCTGCTATGGCTATACCCTCGAGATCCTCCGCCAGGGAAAATTTTCTCCGGACAGTGCCAGAGAGCATGAGATCCCGCTGAAATTCTGGAATCCTCTGCAGAAGGGACAGACAGTAGAAGATGAGGGCAGAGTCTACACACCGGACATGGTGCTTGGGCCGCCGCGAAAAGGAATCAAGCTTACCTATACAACAGATACCAGACCAACGGAATCCATTTTGCGCAATGCAAAAGATTCGGATCTTTTTATCTGCGAGGGAATGTACGGGGAAGACGACAAGATCGAAAAAGCAAAAGGCTACAAGCACATGACATTTCGTGAAGCTGCAACTCTGGCACGCGATGCGAAGGTAAATGAAATGTGGCTTACCCACTACAGTCCGTCACTGGTGCGCCCGGATGATTACATGGATACAGTCCGTGAGATCTTTCCGAAGGCATGGCCGGGAAAAGACGGCAAAAGTATGGAACTGAATTTTGAAGAGGACTGAAAAATGAAAGATACATTAATTCTTGGTATTGAGAGCTCCTGTGATGAAACAGCAGCCTCCGTGATAAAGAACGGAAGGACTGTCTTATCAAACGTAATCTCATCACAGATCGAGATCCATAAACTTTACGGCGGTGTCGTACCTGAGATCGCCTCCAGAAATCATATAGAAAGAATCAATCAGGTAATACAGGAAGCTCTGGATGAAGCGGGAGTTACTCTGGATGATCTTGATGCGATCGGCGTAACATACGGACCTGGGCTTGTTGGCGCACTTCTTGTAGGTGTGGCAGAGGCCAAGGCAATCGCTTATGCAAAAAATCTGCCCCTTGTTGGTGTGCATCATATTGAAGGACATGTTTCAGCCAATTATATCGAGCACCCGGATCTGGAACCTCCATTTCTCTGTGCTATCGTGTCCGGTGGACATACTCACCTTGTTATTGTGAAAGATTATGGGCAGTTTGAGATCCTGGGACGAACCAGAGATGATGCAGCTGGCGAGGCTTTTGATAAAGTGGCTCGTGCCATCGGACTTGGCTATCCGGGCGGCCCGAAGATAGATAAGCTGGCAAAAGAAGGAAATCCGGAGGCCATTGAGTTTCCACGGGCAAAAATTGGCGATAATCCGTATGATTTCAGCTTTAGCGGTGTGAAATCAGCAGTTCTCAACTACTTAAACGGCGCGAAGATGAAAGGTGAGGAAGTGAATCGTGCAGATATCGCGGCATCTTTTCAGAAAGCGGTTGTTGATGTACTGGTGGAGCATACCATGCAGGCAGCAGCTGACCATGGCATGGAAAAAATTGCGATTGCAGGCGGAGTGGCTTCTAACGGGGCTCTTCGTGCAGCTATGGAGAAGGCATGTGCGGATCACGGCTACAAGTTTTACCGTCCGTCACCGATCTTCTGTACAGATAATGCAGCTATGATCGGAGTGGCGGCATATTATGAATATATCAGAGGAACACGCCACAGCTGGGATCTTAATGCAGTTCCCAACCTGAAGCTTGGCGAAAGATAGGAAATCCGGGGTAATTATCATGGGAGAATGCAGAAACACAGCTATTGTTCTGGCAGCAGGCCAGGGAAAAAGAATGCACAGTAAGATACAGAAGCAGTTCATGGAGCTGGGCGGAATGCCTGTACTCTGTTATTCTCTGCGTTGTTTTCAGGAAAGTCCGCTGATACGGGACATCATTCTCGTAACAGGAGAGGAGTATGTTTCCTATTGCAGAGAGGAAATTGTGGGAAAATACGGCTTCACAAAGGTTTCCGCTGTGGTATGCGGTGGAAAAGAGCGATATGATTCTGTATACGAGGGGCTTCAGGCATGTAAAGATACAGAATATGTTCTGATCCATGACGGAGCCAGACCATTTATTGATAATGCAATCATTGAAAGAGGACTTGCAGCAGCTTCCAAAACCGGTGCAAGTGTTGTCGGTATGCCTTCCAAAGATACCGTCAAGATATCAGATGCAGAAGGTAATGTAAGTGAAACTCCGGATCGTAGCAGTGTATGGATTGTCCAGACACCGCAGATCTTTCAGTATCCGCTGATCTATGGTGCATATACCAGCATTCGTCAAAAGGAAATGACCGGAATTACAGATGATGCCATGGTAGCAGAACATGAAACCGGGGTGAAAATCCGTTTTTCAGAAGGTTCTTATCGCAATATCAAGATCACAACACCGGAAGATCTGGTGGTTGCGGAGGCATTTCTGAGGGAAAATAGAGAGTAGAACAGGGTGAAAATCCTGGTAAATATGGACATATAGCAGAAATTGAAGCTATATGTCCAATTTTTTGAAAAAAATATCAAATTTGTTATTGACAGGTAAGATATTTGATGATAGAATACATCATGCGCTGACAAAACAGCACAAAAAATGTTGGGAAACATTATATGGAGAGATATCGAAGTGGTCATAACGAGGCGGTCTTGAAAACCGTTTGTCCGCAAGGGCGCGTGGGTTCGAATCCCACTCTCTCCGTTGGTCAGATACAGAATAAAAACTTTTGAAAAAAGTTAAAAAAGTACTTGACAACATAAAAGATACGAGATATAATATCACCTGTCGCTGAGAACGACAGAGAGATAAATATCAGAACTACTTAGTAAGTAGGGCAATTTGGAGAAGTACCCAAGCTGGCCGAAGGGGCTCCCCTGGAAAGGGAGTAGGTCGTTAACGCGGCGCGAGGGTTCAAATCCCTCCTTCTCCGCTTTGATTTTTCTGAAGATTAAACACTTCAAAAAAATTAAAAAAGTTCTTGACAAGCAGTTGAGAATGAGATAAAATAAACGAGCTGTCCGAGAGACAGACGTAACAAACCTTGATAACTAAACAGTGAAACACATACGATTCTCGAAAATTTCTTTACATTTAAAGAACGGTTTAAACAAACCAAAAGCAGTAAAACGAGAGATAGCCAAACGGTTGTCTTGAGTAAATGAATCAAACATTTTATCAGAGAGTTTGATCCTGGCTCAGGATGAACGCTGGCGGCGTGCTTAACACATGCAAGTCGAACGGGAAACCTTTTATTGAAGCTTCGGCGGATTTAGATTGTTTCTAGTGGCGGACGGGTGAGTAACGCGTGGGTAACCTGCCTTATACAGGGGGATAACAGTCAGAAATGGCTGCTAATACCGCATAAGCGCACAGAGCTGCATGGCTC
>NZ_JAAWUO010000020.1 GCF_013304825.1 Blautia schinkii
TATGAAATTAGCAGGATAATTTTGTGCATTTTTTCAAATTTGCTCATTTATAGTTTCGTAATTTAATAGTTTTTGCTGATTTTTATATCAGTCATTGCAAGTTCCAGCATGGATTAATAGGGAAACCGGTGGAATTCCGGTACGATCCCGTCACTGTAATGGGGAATCCTCAGATATAATGCCACTGGGAGAGACCGGGAAGGCGTCTGAGGGTGAGGAGCCTAAGTCAGGAGACCTGCTTGCAATTGTCCAGGAATGATTCTTACGGAAGATAGGAAACATGCTTTTTTGTGCCCGGTATTTCGTCGCGGGCATTTTTTTGTGCATTTTTCTAAAAATCTTATGTATTTCTGCCTAATAGAATCCCTGTTGCTATATAATCTGACTATTTTACGATAAGTCAGTTAAAGATGACTGAATTAAAATCGCATCAAAGGAGGAAAGGAGTAAAACGTGACAAAGAAACAAGTTGGAAAAAGATTTCTCCAGATTATAATTGTATTATTTGGAATCAGCTTTTTCACATTTGGACTGACCTACCTGTCACCTGGTGATCCTGCGGAGATCATGCTGACAGAGTGTGGTAATCTTCCTACACCGGAGCTTCTGGAACAGACAAGACATGAGCTTGGTCTTGACCAGCCATTTCTTGTACAGTACGGTTCCTGGCTGAAGGGTGTTGTTACAGGAGATATGGGACAGTCCTATTCTTTCAAAATGCCGGTAACAGACAAACTGGTATCCTGTTTCTGGCCTACACTTAAAATGTCGCTATTGGCACTTCTGATGATGGTCATTATTTCCATACCTTTGGGAATTCTGGCAGCTGTATATCAGAACCGATTTCCGGATTATTTTGTGAGGGGCATTACTTTCGTGGGAGTATCTGTTCCAAGCTTCTGGCTGGGACTTATACTTCTCAGTATCTTTGGAGTTCAGCTTCGCTGGATCAATGTGGCAGGAGGAAGTACTGATTTTAAAGCCATGGTTCTTCCGGCTCTGACCCTTGCACTTGCCATGTCGGCGAAATATACCAGACAGGTAAGAAGTGCAGTACTGGAGGAGCTTCATCAGGATTATGTAACCGGTGCAAGAATGCGAGGAATTAAAGAAAGTGCGATCCTCTGGAAGCATGTTCTTCCTAATGTAATGCTTCCGCTGGTAACACTGCTGGGTCTTTCTCTGGGAAGTCTCCTTGGAGGTACCGCAGTTGTAGAGATCATTTACAACTGGCCGGGAATGGGAAATATGGCGGTAAAAGCAATTTCCTGTCGTGACTATCCTCTTGTACAGGGCTATGTACTCTGGATCGCTATCCTTTATATGTGCATCAACCTGCTTGTGGATCTGTCCTATACTTATCTTGATCCAAGACTTAAGGAGGATAGATAATTGAAAAAGGTATTACGAACATTCAAAGAAAATAAACAATTCACTCTTTTCTTTATTCTGGGTCTTTTGGTGATCGGTGTTGCTATCTTTGCACCGCAGCTTTCACCATATGATCCACTGGATGCAGTTATGACCGAATCACTGCAGGAGCCAAGCTCTGCTCATCCGTTTGGAACGGATAAGCTTGGACGAGATCTTCTTTCCCGTGTTATCTTCGGAACAAGAACTTCTCTGATCATGACCTTATGTCTGGTTGCTGTGATCTTTGTGATTGGTACATTTTTAGGAGTTATCGCCGGATATTTTGGCGGTATTGTTGATGCGGTTATTATGCGTATTGCAGATATGATGATCTCCTTCCCGGGTCTTGTACTGGCTATTGCAATTGCCGGTATGCTGGGACCAAACCTTGTTAATGCCGTTATCTCCATCGCGGCTGTGAGCTGGACGAAATATGCCCGTCTTGCAAGAAGTATGGTTTTAAAAGTCAAGAAGAGTCTTTATATAGAGGCAGCAGTGGTAAACGGAACAAAAACATGGAAAATTCTTCTTGTGCACGTTCTTCCAAACATGGTAACACAGATGGTGGTAACTGCGGCAGCAGATATCGGAACCATGATGCTTGAGCTGGCGTCTCTTTCTTTCCTGGGATTTGGTGCGACTGCGCCGACACCGGAGTGGGGACTTATGCTTAATGAAGGAAGGACCTACATGGCAAAAGCGCCATGGCTTATGATCTATCCTGGTATTGCTATTGTGATCTGCGTTGTTGTTTTCAATATGCTTGGAGACAGCATCCGTGACGTGCTTGATCCGCGCCAGGATTAAAAAATTTTAAAACAGTTTCTGTAACAAACCAACACCAATTAATAAGTATTATTTATCTTTAGGAGGATGAAATGAGAAATAACGTAGTAAAAAAAGTGCTGGCTGCTACACTTGCGTGTATGATGACTTTTTCCATGACAACAGTTGCTCAGGCCAAAGGTGACAAAAACAGTGACAAAGAGATCACCATCGGAGTAACAAGCTTTGCAGATACACTTGAGCCGACAGAGCAGTATTTCAGCTGGGTAGTATCCCGTTACGCGATCGGTGAGTGCCTCACAAAATTCAATGAGAACGGTGAAATTGTTCCATGTCTTGCAGAAGAGTGGGAGAACAGCGAAGATGGTAAAACATGGACATTCAAGATCCGTGAAGGCGTAAAATTTTCCAACGGAGACGACATGACACCGGAGATGGTAAAAGCTTCCATCGAGCGTACTGTTGAAAAAAGTGACCGTGTTCCGGAGTTCTTTGATCTTGACAGCATTGAGGTTGACGGACAGAACCTGATCTTCCATCTGAACAGAGCTAACGCAAACATGGCAGGATGCCTTGCAGACCCACTCTTCCTTATTGTAGATACTAACGTAGATGATTCCACATTCGCAATGGAAGGACCGATCTGTACAGGACCTTACGCAGTAGAGTCCTTCAGCCCGACAGACTCCTGTGTCGTAGTAAAGAATGAGAACTACTGGGATGGAGAAGTTCCTCTTGATAAAGTTACACTGAAATGTGTTGATGACCAGACAACACGTTCCATGGCTCTTCAGACAGGTGAGATCGATATCGCTTATAACCTGAAAACTGAGAATCTGGTTGAGTTTGAGGGAAATGACAACTACGATATCCAGGAGCTTCAGTCTCTTCGTTCCACCTATGCATTCATGAACCAGAATGAGGATCATGCACTCAGTGATAAGGCTCTTCGCCAGGCGCTTCTTCGTGGTCTTGACAAGGAAACATACTGTAATACTCTTCTTGAGGGTGGAGCAACAGCTGGTAAAGCACCGGTTCCTCCGACACTTGACTTTGGATTCGATGACCTGAAGGACGAGAATGCTTATGATCCGGATGGCGCAAAAAAGATTCTTGATGAAGCCGGATATAAAGATGTTGATGGTGATGGATTTGTAGAGACTCCTGACGGAGATCCGCTTGTTCTTGATTTTGTTATCTACACAAGCCGTGCCGAGCTTGGTGTATACGCACAGGCAGCACAGGCCAGCCTGAAAGAGATTGGTATCAATGTAAATCTGAATACTGTAAGTTATGAGACACTTCTTGACATGAGAGATTCCGGTCAGTATGATCTTCTGATCTGGAACGTGCTGGTGGCAAACACAGGAGATCCTGAGAACTACTTAAGAGAGAACTGGTACAGCTCCTCTGCAAACAATACAGCAGGATATAATAACCCGGATGTTGATAAGCTTCTTGATGAGCTTGCTCAGACATTTGATGAGGACAAGAGAAAAGATCTCATCATTGATATTCAGCAGGATATCATGGATGATGCTGCAACTGTATTCTTTGGTTACGAAACAACCTATCTTTTCTCCAACAAGAAGGTAACAGGAGTTAAGATGTATCCGATGGATTACTACTGGCTGACAAAGGATATCACTCTTGCCGAGTAAAGGAGCGTTTACCTATGCTTGAAATCAAGGATCTTTCCGTTCAGTACGGAAAGCAGGCATCTACTATAGAGCATTTCAACCTTTCCATGAAGAAAGGTGAGATCATCAGTGTGGTAGGAGAGAGTGGAAGTGGAAAAACGACAGTTATCCGTGCAGTTCTCGGCGCACTTGCCGGGGGCGGCCGGGTAAGTGCCGGTGATATCCAATTCAACGGAAAATCTCTGCTTTCCAATACAAAGGATGAATGGAGAAAATTAAGAGGCACCCGAATTTCCATGATCTTTCAGGACTGTGGGGGAACCCTGAACCCGATCCGTAAGATCGGAAGTCAGTACGTGGAGTATATTTGCACACATACTGATGTATCCAAAGCAGAGGCATGGAAAAAAGGATGCTCCATGCTTCAGAAAATGCGTCTTCCTGACGCGGAAAATATTATGAAAAGCTATCCTCACCAGCTTTCCGGCGGTATGCGCCAGCGAGTTGGTATTGCTATGGCAATGACTTTTAACCCGGAACTTCTTCTGGCAGATGAGCCTACCAGTGCACTGGATGTTACCACACAGGCGCAGATCGTGCGTCAGATGATGGAGCTCCGTGATGATTTCGGTACAGGTATCATTATTGTTACCCACAATATCGGTGTTGCAGCTTATATGGCAGATCAGCTGGTTGTGATGCAGAACGGAAAAGTTGTGGATCAGGGAACCCGTGATGAAGTCATGAATAACCCGACAAGTGATTATACAAAGAAACTGCTGGCTGCAGTGCCGGAAATGGAGGGACAGCGTTATGTTTAATGAATCAGATATCGTACTCAGTGCGAAACATATCGTAAAACAGTTCCCGGCTTCCGGCGGCAGAACTTTAACAGCCTGCAATGATGTCAATTTAAATGTTTATAAAGGAAAGACGCTGGGAATTGTAGGAGAGAGCGGCTGCGGTAAATCAACCTTTGTCCGCATAGTCATTTCTCTTGACAAACCGACGAACGGAGAAATCCTCTACCATGGGAAAAATCTTTCCAATCTCTCCAAAAAAGAAACATGGCTGAACCGTCAGAATATGCAGATGGTATTCCAGGATCCGCTGGCGTCCTTTGACCCGAAAATGAAGATCGTGGATATTCTCACAGAGCCACTGATCAATTACGGAAAACTGAAAAGAAGCGAAAAAGAATCCAAAGCCAGAGAACTTCTGGAGATGGTAGAGCTTCCCGGAGATTTCGTGGATCGATATCCTCATAACATGAGTGGTGGTCAGAGACAGCGTATCAGCATTGCGCGTGCACTTTCTCTTGAACCTGAGATCCTGGTATGTGATGAAGCTACCTCAGCACTTGATGTTTCCGTGCAGGAATCAGTCATCCGCCTTCTCGTACGTCTTCAGAAAGAGAAGAATATCAGCATGCTGTTTATCTGTCATGATCTGGCACTGATCCGTTCTTTTGCCCATCAGATCGCAGTTATGTATCTTGGTAATATTGTAGAGGTAATTCCAGGAGAAGATGTTGCAGAAAAATCTCTTCATCCTTACACACAGGCACTTCTGAGAGCACAGTTTTCCATTCATATGGATCAGGACAAAAAAATCGAGAGCATTGAGAGTGAGGCGCCAAGCCCTCTGGATGTTCCTCATGGCTGCCCATTTCAGAACCGTTGCGAACATTGTATGGAAAAATGTAAAACAACACGGCCTGTACTTACAGAAGTGGAAGCAGGACATGAAGTTGCCTGCCATTATGTAACTGAGAAATAAAGAAAGGCAAAAAACAGTATGATATTTAAAAACTTTAAAATATTGGGCTTTCTGCTGTTGCTGCTTGCTGTTTTTGCAGTTGGCGGAAAAAAAGTTTCTGCTGCTGGCGAAGATGAAGATATCCAATATACAATAGGTGTTGTAGTATATAATCAGGACAGCCCGGAAATGAACATGTTCATGAACTATTACAGAGAATACATCCAACAGGGATTTCCGGTTAAGTTTTATTTTTCAGGAAATATCAGTTCTGCAGAGGATGAGTGCGATTTCATCCGCGCAATGAAGCAGCAGGGTGTGAGCGGGATCATTTCTTTTTATGGACAGGATATCCAGAAGATCGTAGAAACCTGCGATGAGGAAGAAATGTATTATGTTCTTGGTTCCGGAAACATCAGTGATGAAGATTATGACAAGATAAAAAGCAGCCAGTATTTTCTTGGAAGCGTAGGACCGGATGCAAAGGCAGACTATGAAGCCGGCTATAATATGGCTGATTATTTTGCAGATTCAGATACAAGCAATTATATTGTACTGACAGGTGGTTCTTCCGCTGGAAACTATATGCATCTTCAGAGAACCATCGGTGTTCTGGAAGGTCTTGTTGAGAAAGAAGGCCTGACCTATTCCGAAGATGTAGAGAAACTTGCAGTATCTGAGGAAACAACTGTTGTAGATACAGGAAAGGATGATATCAGCATTACCATCTGTCCTGGCTATATGACAGCCCCGAAGGGAATCAATAATCTGAAACATGCTTTTGTAGACGCAAATTATGATGCTGTTCTTTGTACCTTCAATGTAGATGAGATCATGAAGATTATTACAGCAAAAGAAGAGGAGCAGGGATCCAATGTCAAGATCGGAGCAGTTGACTGCTTCTCCCAGGAAAACCATGATGAGATCAACACAGAGGATTCCTTTGGAAATCCTAAAATTGATTACATTGCAGGTATATATGCATCCATGGGTGGTCCTGCCTTTGCAATTCTGTACAATGCAATGGCCGGTTATCCGGAAGCAAATACCGATGATGCAGATTCTAATACAGTGCGTCTGTACCAGGGGTTCTGGAGTGCTTCGGATAAAGATTCTTTCAATGAGCTTTACGGATATACACAGGACATTTACGAAAATGCATACAGCTGTGCAGATCTGATGAAAGTAATCAAGGCTTACAATACAGATACCACACCTGATGATCTGAAAGCTCTGACAGAGGCGTATACAGTGGAAGATGTACAGAAGCGTATCGAAGAAAACTAAACACATATATTGAAAAAGAGCTGTACCGTTACATGGGGTTCAGCCCTTTTTCTTGTTATTAATACAATTTTATACAAAAAATATGTGAAAAAATCCAAAAATACTCTTTACTTTCTTAAGTTAATATAATAAAATCTATAAATATGTAAATATCCGGTATGGAAAAAGGAGATAAAACTCTCAAATGGTGAATTAATACGCCTTTCCATAACGGAAAGGAAGGGAGAGAAACAATGACAACAGCACATATTTGTATAATGGCAGCCATTATCGTCTACCTGGGTGCAATGCTCTTTGTAGGTTATCTGTGTTCCAGGAACAATAATGACAGCTCTGATTTCTATCTTGGAGGAAGAAAGCTTGGTCCGCTTGTAACAGCCATGAGTGCAGAGGCTTCTGACATGAGCAGCTGGCTTCTGATGGGTCTGCCGGGACTTGCTTATCTTACCGGTATTGCAGATGCTGGCTGGACAGCCATTGGTCTTGCAATTGGAACTTACGTAAACTGGAGGATTGTAGCAAAAAAAATTCGCCGCTACACACATGTAGCAGGAAATTCCATCACATTACCATCCTTTTTCAGTAACCGCTACAGAGATGAAAAAAAGATCCTGCAGTCTATCGGAGCGATTTTTATCGTGATCTTTTTTATCCCGTACACGGCCTCAGGATTTGCAGCCTGTGGTAAGCTTTTTGCAAGTCTCTTCGGTGTAAAATATCTGCCGGCCATGATCATCAGTGCACTGGTCATCGTTGGATATACCACACTGGGAGGATTCCTGGCAGCTTCTACCACAGATTTTATCCAGAGTATCATCATGTCCATCGCACTTGTGATCGTATTTGTATTTGGGATCAGTACAGCAGGGGGTATTGATGCAGTTGCAGACCATGCAAGATCCCTGCCTGGATATCTGACTATGTTTACTACATATGATCCGACAACCGGAACAGAACAGGCATATCCACTGCTTAATATTATTTCCATGCTTGCATGGGGACTTGGATATTTCGGAATGCCGCATATTCTTCTTCGTTTCATGGCGATTGAAGATGAAGAGAAACTTACACTTTCCAGAAGAGTGGCAACTACATGGGTAGTGATCTCACTGGCAGTAGCAGTACTGATCGGTGTGGTGGGACTTGGAATGACAGCAGCAGGAGAGTTTGACCTTCTGGAAGGCTCAGCATCTGAGACAATTATCGTTCGGATTGCAGATCTTCTCAGTAAACATGGCGTAATTGCAGCAATTCTTGCAGGACTTATCCTTGCAGGAATCCTTGCGTCCACCATGTCAACTGCAGATTCTCAGCTCCTGGCAGCATCCTCAGCAGTTTCTTCCGATCTTCTCGGAAGCATCCTGAAGGATAAAGAAACCAAAAAAGAAAGCATGGTAGCCGATAAGATCACTCTTCTTCTGATTGCAGTAGTTGCCATGTTTATTGCCCGTGATCCGAACAGTTCCGTGTTCACCATCGTATCCTTTGCCTGGGCAGGCTTCGGAGCTGTATTTGGCCCCGTGGTACTTCTGGCACTATTCTGGAGACGTTCTAACTGGCATGGAGCCCTGGCAGGAATGATCTGCGGTGGCTCCATGGTATTCATCTGGAAGTACGGAATCAGCAAACTGGGGGGCGCCTGGGGAATCTATGAACTTCTTCCGGCTTTTATAGTAGCCATTGCTGCAAATATCATAGTAAGTCTGCTTACCAAAGCTCCATCCAAAGAGATCACTGATGAATTTGACAAGGTAAACCAGAAATAAAAGCCTCTTCCATTTTATCAAATTTAATACATTCAAAACAGCAACACCAAACAATAAAAGCCCGATACAGATGTCCTGATTTGCATCTGTATCGGGCTTTATGTTCATTTAATTTATCAATTTTTCTCATCGAGCTTTTTTAAAAGCTGACTCATAGTCTGGTTCAGCACCGGATGCCGAAAATACGGTGCGATCTCCACCATAGGCTTCAGTACAAAATCACGGTTTTCCATATCAATATGCGGAACATGCAATTCTTCTGTATCAATGATCTCGTTATCATAAAACAAAATATCAAGATCCAGTGTCCGCGGTCCCCAGTGAACGATCCTCTTTCGGTCAGCAGCCTGTTCGAGGATATGCAGTCTGTCAAGAAGATCTTCCGGAGAAAGAAGTGTACGGACTCTCAAAACACCGTTGAGGAATTCATCCTGTTCCACACCACCATAAGGTTCCGTTACAAGATACCCGGAAACCTTCTCAACAACAATTTCCTTCATATCGCGAAGCCCCTGGATCGCATCATCCAGATACTTTTTCTTGTCACCCATATTAGAACCAAATGCAATAAAAGCAGTATGCCATCCACGGGTGATCTCCACAGCAACTGTTTTCAGAGGAAGGCTTACAGGAGCCCACGGTTTCTCTATGCGAAGAGTAATCTTTTTAAGAAGCGGAAGAGAGAGCAGTAACATCTCAGCCAGATTTTCCACAGCAGCTTCCAGCAGTTTATAAGTGTTCTTCTGAAGAAAATCCGTGATCATATGACTGACTTCTCCATAATTAATAGAAGCAGAGAGATCGTCGGTAAGCCCTGCCGGGCGTGTTTCTGTATACATAATTGCAGAAACTACAAATTTCTGTCCAAGAGCAGTTTCTTCCGGAAATACACCATGGTTTGCAAAAATCTCAAGATCTCTGATTTCGATTTTATCCATCAGTTCCTCCTAGCGCCCAAGAATAGCTTCAGTCATTTGGATCACACGTTTATTTTCTTTGATATCATGAACACGGACAAAAGCACAACCTTTCATGATGCCGATTACTGTTGTCGCAAGAGTTCCCTCAACACGCTGGTCAACCGGAAGATCAAGGGTAAGTCCGATCATGGATTTTCTGGAAGTACCGAGAAGAACAGGATATCCAAGCTTCTGGAAGAGCTCAAGGTTATCCATAGTCATAAGATTCATCTCATAGTTTTTTCCGAATCCAACGCCAGGATCGAGAATGATCTTATCATCTGCAATGCCGGCACGTTTGGCGATATTGACGCATTCCTGTGTCTCAGCAAGCATGTCTACAATGAAATTATTGTATTCTGTATTAGCTTTATTATGCATCAGACAGCATGGAGCATTGTATTTTGCAATAACAGGAGCCATCTCAGGATCATATTTCAGTCCCCAGATATCGTTGATCAGATCAGCGCCGTTTTTCAGGGATTCCTCAGCAACACTGCCTTTGTATGTATCTACAGAGATAGGAATGTCAAAACGTTTTTTTACAGCTTCAATAACAGGCAGAATGCGCTCGATTTCTTCCTGTGCACCAACCGGCGTGTGACCAGGACGGGTAGATTCACCGCCGATATCCAGGATATCAGCGCCGTCAGCAATCATGCTTTCGGTATGTCTCAGGGCATTGTCCATGTCGTTCCATTTTCCACCGTCTGAGAAAGAGTCCGGTGTGACATTCAAAATACCCATAATATATGTTTTATTTTTTACATCAAATTCACGATTTCCGATTTTCATGGAAAAACCTCCTAATATTGGATCGTCATATTTTTTTTCTGCGGAGACCAGTAGCATTCCGGTTCTGCTTTGCAGGAGAAACAGTTTCTGGATTTCTTGTCTGCAGTGTAGATCAGTTTTCCAAGTATGGACTGGTCACTCTGGGCACGGTGTCCGCGGATGGCAGAAACGATAGCCATGATCTCGTCCCTGTAAAATCCAAGTTCGTTAAGGATCTGTTCTGCGATCAGAGCTCCGGCCTCATCATGCGGCGTACCATCTTCGTACTGTCTGGCACGTCCGATATCATGCAGAAGAGCAGTGCAGTAGATCATTTCCTTTGAGACAGGATAAGCTTGTTCAAGAGCCTCTATGTAAGCAAGTCTGGCAACATCCAGAAAATGTTCCGGTGTATGTCTGCAGAACTTTCGGTGCTTCTCCAGGATCTGAAGTTTCCCGAGCTCTTTCTGATAGAGAGGATGGTTCCAGATCTGGTTCACCATGTCCATCAGTCTTTTACCATTGCAAGGAACTGTTTCTGAAGTTCCATATTTTCTTTAAATTCGCCTCTTGTAACAGTTGTGACGGTTTTGCTTCCCGGTTTTTTGATTCCACGCATAGTCATGCAGGTGTGTTCTGCTTCCAGCATAACCATAATTCCTTTTGGATCAAGAACTCTCTCCAATGCATCTGCAATCTGAACAGTAAGACGCTCCTGGATCTGAGGCCTTCTTGCGTAAACATCTACTGTACGGGCCAGTTTGCTTAAACCGGTAACTTTGCCGTTTGGAATATAGGCAATATGGGCTTTTCCATAAAATGGCATCAGATGATGCTCGCACATGGAATAAAAAGTGATATCTTTTTCCAAAACCATCTCATTATTTTCTACATGGAACTGCTTCTGAAGATATTCGTCTGCCTCGTTGTCAAGTCCGCCGTAAATTTCTTCACACATACGGGCAATACGCTCAGGTGTTCCCTGAAGACCCTCTCTGTCAACATCTTCGCCGATTCCTTCAAGAAGAAGCTTGATCGCCTCTTCAACTTTCGCTTTGTCTACCATAAATAACAACCTCCATTTTGTTAAAAAAATCACAGCTTTCGGAGACTGTCTTTTTTATTTTTGGGCATAAAAAAAGATATCTCCAATTGTAATAGAACGTATGTCGAAAAAAGCCCTACACAATATGAGATACTCTCTTATATTGCTGCAACGGGTGCGAACTTCATACCGTAAGACGTACTTTTCGTTCTGGCGACAACTCCCCATTCGCCAAACACTTGACGCATAAAGTCCTATTTTGCATATCATTCATTTCAGGGACAAGTATACCATATACTAATACAATAAGAAAGGGAAAATGATAAAAAAATATCACAAAAATGGTGGATATGTTCTATGAATTATGTAGTATTATCTATAGATTTGGCCGATTTTTACAGACTGTACCAGGTACAAAAGAAAGAAAAAGTAAAAGGCAGATAATTCCCGGAACAGTTAAAGTTCTGTTCCGGGTCAGAAGAACTAATGTTGTATCATTTTCATCAGATTTACGATTCGGTCGAGCCTGGCTGCATCTGCCGGATTCTTTCCCATTTTGATCACTTCTATGATCGTGGAAATTTCATGGGAGCTGAAATTCAATCCGGCATTTTTTCCCCTGGAAGCAGCTTCCATAATAAAAGGTAGCAGTTCTGAAGGATTTTTCCCCAATCCCTGATCCGCCAGATTCTGAAGCATGGAGAGTTTTTGTGGATCCATCTGGGAAAGGCGGGGGTCTTTTTTCCAGTCGTCACTCATGGATTATCACCTCCTGGTGGATTTTCATTCATGATCTTCATCATCTGTATGGTTGCCATAAGATTGGTGATCTGATCAATCTGTCTGCGGTTTTGGCTTCCGCAGCACTTTCGTATATCCTGCAGCATTTCCATAGGATCGTTTACGGAGACACTGGCTGCCTGCATATCCGGATAATAACTGCGATTCTGAAACAAAGTCATAGTATTAATAAGCTCCTGGGTTTTGGCATACATGGACAGAAACCGCTGACCTGATGGCGGAAGATAGGGGATCATAGCTTTCAGCATCTGATTTCGGTCACTTTCCACCATTTCGTCCAGGGCAGTTCTGGCAATGAAATCCTGTTCCATAAAAAAGTCCTTTTTCCTGAAATCTATGATTTCTGAAACAGAAATATGACAGAAACACGAAAACTGCCATAATATATATAGAAGAAATTTTTAATAAGGGAAACAGATATGGGAACTGAAAAAAAGCAGAAGCTTGTGATCGATGGAAATGCTTTTTATGAGATAGATCTGAAATGTCTGGAAGATAAGAAAAAGGAGCAGGAAGAGGCCAAAAAACAAGACCAGAAAGGGCAGAGGAAATAACCTCTGCCCCTTTTGGGAGAAAAGAAATCAGCAGCATCCACATCCGTTATTTCCGCAACACAGCAGAAGAAGGATAATGATCCAGCAGCTATCATTACAGCTGTTGTTATTGCATCCGCAGCTATTATTATTTCCGCAGCAGCAAAGCAGGCAGATGATCCAGAGAATGCAGGAGCAGCTGTTTCCACTGCCAAACAGGGAAGTTCCCCATCCATTGTTGCATCCACAGCCATTGTTGCACCCACAGCCATTGTTGCATCCACAGTTATTGCCACATCCGGAATCACAGCCGCATCCACAGTCATTACAGTTTGTAGCCGCTAAGTCACTCATTGATAAGTCCTCCGAAAAATTTGATTACACTTCATCATATGAGGGGAGTCTGTCCCAGGTTACAAAAAAGTTGACAGTGTTTATTCATTACGATATAATAAACCTAATGTAACAATTTTGTAATTTTTAGAAACAGATCCGATATACTCTCGTCGGTTCAGAAAGAATGGGGAAAATTATGAAGAGTTTCAGAAAAAAGAACTGGTTCAAAGGCCTGATGATGGCCGCGCTGCTTCTGATGGGATGTACTTTCCTTTCGCATTCGGCTACAGAAGTACAGGCAGCAACTGCCGGATTTAAAACCATTAACGGAAAGACCTACTACATAAAAAGTAATGGAAGCAAACAGAAAGGCTGGCTTACTCTCGGAAAATATAAATATTATTTCAATAAAAAAACAGGTGTCCAGGTCAAGGGATGGCTCAATGTGAACGGTAAAAAAACATATTATTTTACCAGTAAAAAAGGCGTAATGGTAACAGGATGGCTGACTGATTCAAAAAAACATAAACGCTACTTTGATCCGGCTACTGGTAAGCTGACCAGAGGCTGGATGAAGGACAGTAAAGGTTATAGATATTATTTTACGAGCGGTGAAGGTGTTATGGTTACTGGCTGGATGAAAGACAGCAAAGGTCATCGGCGCTATTTTTATAAAGGTTCCGGAATAATGGCAACGAAATGGCTGAAGAATACCAGCAAGAATATTAATTATTATTTTGAACCAGATACTGGCTATATGGCTACAGGTTGGAAGACTATCAGTAAAAAGAAGTATTATTTTGAGAAAAACACAGGTTATATGGTTACCGGTTTAAAGACCATCAGCGGAAAAAAATATTATTTCAAATCAGATGGTTCCATGGCCGTCAGCACAACGGTAACAGTTAGCGGAGTTACTTATACGATTTCTTCAACCGGAGTGGCCTCAGTTAAGATAAATGACAATAATAGTGGAAGTTCTTCCCATCCGGATAAGAATCTGAGCAATGGAAATGTAAAGGTTTACGATACTAAAAATTCCAGATATTATACCATGGTCAAAGAGTATAAGAGTCATCCGGGAATTGCCAATGGCAAGACAACAGATGAGGAACTTCTTGCTGCACTCTGCGAGTCCGAGGCGGGGGATCAGGGAAAGATCGGAATGGAAGCGGTAGCGCTCTGCGTTCTGAACCGTACGATCAAGACAGATAAAGAATTTCCATCAACGATACGTGGTGTGATCTACGAAAATATTGGAAGCAGCACAACAGCTCAGTATTCCGTAGTCCGTGACGGTGCTCTTTTGAAACGACTGAATGGCAATTTCGAGAATCGTACTCTTGCATATCAGGCTGCCAGAGAGGCTATGACTA
The DNA here is from genome assembly GCF_013304825.1 of Blautia schinkii. Classification (GTDB taxonomy): domain Bacteria; phylum Bacillota; class Clostridia; order Lachnospirales; family Lachnospiraceae; genus Blautia_A; species Blautia_A schinkii_B. The sequence continues at coordinate 14,475 of NZ_JAAWUO010000020.1, forward strand.
TTTTTAATAATTATGTTAAAAACGGGAAAGCCAGAACATTAAAAGGATTTAAACAGAAAGATTTCAAATATATGTATTTTATGATGAACAGTGCTTTCAAAAAACAGCCGTTGAATTTTAGTAAAGTTAAATATGAAGTCTACAAAGATCATACGTTTTTTGTAGACTGGGTATAAGAAACAGTTCCCTGTCTGGTGTCAGGCAGGGGATTTTTTCATACTTCATAACAGGAGGGCATATATGAATCCTTATTTCCAGGTGATCATATGGGCAGCAGGCATTGTTCTGCTGTTTGTCGTTTTAATAGCATGGAATAACCATAAATGGAAAAAAATACAGCGGAACCGTATTCGCAGGATATTTGGCAAGGTTCCTGAACGGGAATATTCTCCGGATGATCTGGAACGGATTTCTCACTATTTCCGCAGAAAAGAAAGTGCCGGTTTTTGTATTGATGATATTACATGGAACGATCTGGATATGGACCGTGTTTTCATGCAGATGAATCAGACAGTTTCTTCGCCTGGTGAAGATGTTCTTTATGATATGCTCCGAAGACCTGCTTTTGATAAAAAAATACTGGAAGAACGGGAAAAAGAGATAAGATTTTTCGATACTCATGAGCAGGAACGCACAGAACTCCAGCTGATGTTAGCTTCTGTCGGAAAAACTAGGATCGGTTCCCTGTCAGATACAGTTCTGGCATTAAAAGATGCTCCGGTTATTGATCTTAAAATCCATATTGTCATGCTTGCAGCACTTCTTTCAAGTCTTTTTATTTTGCTTCCGATGTATCCGATGGCAGGTTTTCTTGTATTTATCTGTCTGATGATCGCAAATATTGTCATTTATTATGCAAGTATCGGTCAGAAGGTCATGGAAGCCTATCTGGACTGTTTTAATCATCTTCTGAAAATGCTGGGAGCAGCAGACGATATGCAGACTGTGGACTGGCCGGAAGTCAAAAAACAGATGGATGCTATCAGAGAAGGGAAAAAAGAATTCGGCCGTTTTCGGAAAAAAGCTGTTATGCTTACCAGTAAAAATGCAGACTCCGGAGATCCGTTTCAGATTTTTATGAGTTATGTGCGGATGGTTTTTCATGTTGATATTTTAATGTATAATTCCGTGCTGAAAGAAGTTCAGGATAAAACAGGACAGATCATGAACCTGATCGACAATATCGGAGAGCTGGACGCACTGATCTCCATTGCTTCTTTCCGTCGGATACTGCCTGAGTGGTGTAACCCGGAGTTTATACTCTGGAAAGAAGAGGATCATCAACCAGTACGCCTGGAAACAGAAGCTCTCTATCATCCGCTGATCTCTAATCCGGTGGCCAACAGCATTACAGCAGAGGGAGGAACGCTGATCACTGGTTCCAATGCCTCCGGCAAGTCCACTTTTCTTAAAAATGTGGCTATCAACGGCATTCTGGCACAGACGATCCACACCTGTACAGCATCATCCTGCCATATGCCATTTCTCAAGGTCATGACTTCCATGGCACTAAGAGATGATATCAGCAGTGGTGAGAGTTATTTTATCGTAGAGATTCGCTCCCTGAAACGGATTCTGGATGAAAGCCGTAAAAAAGAGCCTCTTCTCTGTGTGATTGATGAAGTGTTAAGAGGAACGAATACAATTGAACGTATTGCAGCTTCTTCTCAGATTCTTAATGTACTTCGCGGAAACTGGATGCTGCCTTTTGCGGCGACCCATGATATTGAGCTTTCCTATATTCTGGATGGTATTTATAGAAATTATCATTTCAAAGAAGAAGTCAAAGACAGGGAGATAGTGTTTAATTATCTGCTTCAGCGGGGAAGAGCCACAACAAGGAATGCAATTCGTCTTCTGGATATGCTGGGATACGATCCTGAACTTGTGAAGGATGCCGGAAACGCAGCAGTAGAATTTGAGCACACAGGTGTCTGGAAAAAAATTCTTGCACAGAAGAGATAGGACAGGTATAATCGGATAGAAATCAATACTGTAAATTAATAAAAATAGAATATATATTAAAGTGGAATGAAAATGTCTGCTTTATATTCAATTTAGATTCAAGGAGTAGATTATATGCAGGTGAAAATCTATACAGACGGTGCAGCCCGTGGAAATCCTGACGGACCAGGCGGCTATGGAGCAGTTCTTCAGTATATTGACACCAAAGGACAGCTTCACGAAAGAGAATTATCAAGAGGGTATCGGAAAACTACGAACAATCGAATGGAACTGATGGCAGCCATTGTGGCACTGGAAGCTCTTACACGTCCCTGCCAGGTGGATCTCTATTCTGATTCCAAATATCTGGTAGATGCTTTTAACCAGCACTGGATCGATTCCTGGCTCAGGAAGAACTGGAAACGCGGAAAGAATGAAGATGTAAAGAATGTAGATCTCTGGAAACGCCTTTTAAAGGCCAAAGAACAGCATCAGGTAAACTTCCACTGGGTTAAAGGACATGCAGATAATCCGTTAAATGAACGGTGCGATCAACTTGCAACATCGGCAGCAGATGGCAATGAACTTTACGTAGATGAAGGCCTGAAATAATAATTTTAAATGGCCGTTTTCTGTAAAATAAGCAACTATATTCTGCTGCTTTAAGTTGTCAAAGCAATATTAAAATTTCTTGACAAACAAAAAAGCAGTTTGTATACTTCATATAGTATAGTAAAAGGCGAGGAAGGGAAGAAGTAACCCAGGGAAAACCCCACAGAGAGCAGCCGGCAGGTGAGAGGCGCAGGGTGGAACTTTCGTGAATACATCCCGGAGCTGCGCACCGAATCATGATTTAATACTGTGAAATATAGATTTTACAGATAGGCTGCGACGGATAGCACCCGTTATTGTGCTGAAGTGATTTTATATCTTGTTATATATTGACATAAAGGATATAAATTCACTTTATGAGGCAGGAAATGCGAGTTTTCTGTAAATTTAGGTGGTAACGCGGGACCCGGTTCTCGTCCTAAACGGACAGGAACCGGGCATTTTTATTTTTTACGCTAATACTGTAAATTATAAACTTTATGTAACAAAAAAGCGTAAACATAAAAGCTATACAGGAGGAAAGAACAATGACAGTTTGGGATGAACTGAAAGCACGTGGCCTGATCGCGCAGGTTACAGACGAAGATGAGATTAAAGAGATGGTAAATAACGGGAAAGCCACATTCTATATCGGCTTTGACCCGACAGCAGACAGCCTTCATGTAGGTCACTTCATGGCTCTTTGCCTGATGAAGAGACTGCAGATGGCAGGCAACCGTCCGATCGCCCTTCTTGGCGGTGGAACAGGAATGATCGGTGATCCGTCCGGAAGAACCGATATGCGTCAGATGCTGACAAAAGAGACCATCCAGCACAATATTGACTGCTTTAAACAGCAGATGAGCCGTTTCATCGATTTCTCCGATGGAAAAGCTCTTATGGTAAACAATGCTGACTGGCTTATGAATCTTAATTATGTAGAGCTTCTCCGCGAGGTAGGTGCTCACTTTTCCGTAAACCGTATGCTGACAGCAGAGTGTTACAAACAGCGTATGGAGCGAGGCTTAAGCTTCTTGGAATTCAACTACATGATCATGCAGAGCTACGATTTTTACATGCTGTACCAGAAATACGGCTGCAATATGCAGTTCGGCGGTGATGACCAGTGGAGCAATATGCTTGGCGGAACAGAGCTGATCCGCCGTAAGCTTGGCAAAGATGCTTATGCTATGACTATCACACTGCTTCTCAACTCTGAGGGCAAGAAGATGGGCAAGACACAGTCCGGAGCTGTATGGCTTGATCCGAACAAGACATCTCCGTTTGATTTCTACCAGTACTGGAGAAATGTAGACGATGCAGATGTTATCAAATGTATGCGTCTTCTTACATTCCTTCCACTTGAAGAAATCGATGAGATGGCCAAATGGGAAGGAAGCGAGCTGAACAAAGCAAAAGAGATTCTTGCATACCAGCTGACAGAGCTTGTACACGGTGAGGAAGAGGCCAAGAAAGCACAGGAAGGTGCACGCGCACTGTTTTCAGGTGCGGATACTTCTCATATGCCGACAACCGAGCTTGCAGAGGAGGATTTTGATGAGAAAGGAAAAATCGACCTGATCACACTTCTTGTAAAAGCAGAGCTGGTACCAAGCCGTTCCGAGGGTCGTCGTGCGATTCAGCAGGGTGGTGTCTCCATCGACGGTGAGAAGATTACAGATATCTATCACACTGTTGAAAAAGATGCTTTTGCAGGAGAAGGAATCGTTCTCAAGCGAGGCAAAAAGAAATTCAAAAAAATCTGTGTAAAATAATTTCCCGTATATGCAGCATTTCCGAATGCAGATTTCAAGATCAGGGAATGTTGCAAAAAGGGGCTGACACAAGGAGGATAACAACATGAAAAAGTACGGAGTGAACGAACTTCGTAAGATGTTCCTTGATTTTATGGAAAGCAAGGGACATCTTGTAATGAAAAGCTTTTCCCTGGTTCCGCAGGGAGATAAGAGTCTTCTTCTGATCAATGCAGGTATGGCTCCGCTGAAACCATATTTCACAGGTGCTGAGAAACCGCCAAGAACAAGAGTGACAACCTGCCAGAAATGTATCCGCACAGGAGATATCGAAAACGTAGGTAAAACTGCACGCCATGGTACATTCTTTGAAATGCTCGGTAACTTCTCTTTTGGTGATTACTTCAAAAAAGAAGCAATTCACTGGTCCTGGGAGTTTCTTACAGAGGTTGTAGGACTTGATGCAAACCGTCTCTATCCATCCATTTATCTGGATGATAATGAAGCCTTCGATATCTGGAACAAAGAGGTCGGAATTCCGGCCGAACGTATTTTCCGTTTCGGAAAAGAAGACAACTTCTGGGAGCATGGTGCAGGTCCGTGTGGTCCATGTTCTGAGATTTACTATGACCGTGGGGAAAAATATGGCTGCGGTAAACCAGGATGTACAGTAGGTTGTGACTGTGACCGCTACATGGAAGTATGGAACAACGTTTTCACACAGTTTGAGAATGATGGAAATGGAAACTATACAACACTGAAGCAGAAGAACATTGATACAGGTATGGGACTTGAGCGACTTGCTGTAGTTGTTCAGGATGTAGATTCTATTTTTGATGTAGATACGATCTGTGCACTTCGTAATCTTGTTTGCGAGATCGCACATAAAGAATATGAGAAAAACTATGCAGACGATGTTTCTATCCGTCTGATCACAGACCATATCCGTTCTGCAACATTTATGATCTCCGATGGAATCATGCCAACCAACGAAGGCCGCGGCTATGTTCTCCGTCGTCTGATCCGCCGTGCAGCACGTCACGGACGTCTTCTCGGCATTGAAGGAACATTCCTTGCAAAATTAAGTGCGCAGGTGATCGAGAGCTCCAAAGCCGGTTATCCGGAACTTGAGGAGAAGAAGGAGTTTATCTTCCGTGTTCTCACAAACGAGGAGAATCAGTTCAACAAGACCATCGACCAGGGACTTCGCATCCTTTCTGATATGGAAGAGGATATGAAGAAAGCTGGCGAGAAAACTCTTTCCGGTGAAAACGCATTCAAGCTTTATGATACTTACGGATTCCCTCTTGACCTTACAAAAGAGATCCTTGAGGAAAAAGGTTACGGTATTGATGAGGAAGGCTTCCAGAAAGCAATGGAAGAGCAGAGAGTCAAAGCACGTACTGCCCGTGAAGTAACTAACTATATGGGCGCAGATGCAACTGTATATGATGATATTGATGTCAATGTAACTACAGAGTTCGTTGGTTATGATCATCTTACTTTTGATTCCAAAGTAACTGTCCTTACCACAGAGACAGAGATTGCAGATTCTCTCACAGAAGGACAGAAAGGTACTGTATTTGTAGAACAGACTCCTTTCTATGCAACTATGGGTGGACAGGAAGGCGATACCGGTGTGATCGAGACTGCAAACGGTAAATTTGTTGTTGAGGACACCATCAAACTGCGCGGCGGCAAGTTTGGCCATGTAGGACATATGGAGTCCGGCATGATCACCGCAGGCGAGACAGTATCCCTGAAAGTAAATGAAGATGCAAGAAAAGATACAGAGAAAAACCACAGTGCAACACATCTTCTTCAGAAAGCGCTGAAAACTGTTCTGGGTTCCCATGTAGAGCAGAAGGGTTCTCTTGTAACACCGGACAGACTTCGGTTTGATTTTGCTCATTTCCAGGCTATGACAGCTGAGGAAATCCAGGCAGCAGAGGAGCTTGTAAACAAAGAGATCCAGGCAGGTCTTGATGTCCATACAGATGTCATGGATGTGGAAGAGGCCAAGAAATCCGGAGCAATGGCTCTTTTCGGTGAGAAATATGACCAGAAGGTACGTGTAGTATCCATGGGTGACTTCTCCAAAGAGCTCTGTGGCGGTACACATGTAAAGAACACAAGCTCCATCATGCTCTTTAAAATCGTTTCCGAGTCCGGTATTGCAGCAGGTGTCCGCCGTATTGAGGCACTGACAGGCAAAGCTGTTATCGACTACTACAGAAAACAGGAAGAGCTTCTTCATGAGGCAGCAAAAGCATTAAAGGCTAATACATCTGAGGTAGTAGAGAAAATCGGCCATCTTCAGTCTGAGGTAAAAGCACTTCAGAGCGAGAACGAGTCCCTCAAGAGCAAAGCAGCTCAGAGTGCACTTGGTGATGTTATGGATAAAGTCATTGAAGTAAACGGCGTGAAACTCCTTGCCGCCAAAGTTGATGGCGTTGATATGAACGGCCTGAGAGATCTTGGTGACAAGCTGAAAGAACAGCTCGGCGAAGGTGTTGTCCTTCTTGCTGCAGTAAACGGCGGTAAGGTAAATCTCCTTGCAATGGCAACAGATGCAGCTCAGAAAGCGGGAGCTCATGCAGGAAATCTCATCAAGGCAGTAGCAGCTATCGTTGGCGGTGGCGGCGGTGGACGTCCGAACATGGCACAGGCCGGCGGAAAGAATCCGGAGAAAGCTCAGGAAGCTATGGATGCAGCAGCAGGAATCCTGGAGAAACAGCTGACAAAATAAGTATAATATTCGAGATTTACATTTTTGACAAATTTTTCATAAAAAATGCGAAAAGCTGTTGACGAAACCTTGTGTTATGATATATAATAACACTCGTGCAAGAAAAATACCCAGACAGTTGTATTTTAGCACAATCTACAACTGGAGGGAGGTTAGGTGTGAGTCTATGTCAAACGTTATCGTAAAAGAGAACGAGACTTTAGATAGCGCTCTTCGCAGATTCAAGAGAAGCTGTGCTAAGGCGGGAATCCAGCAGGAAATCCGTAAGAGAGAGCATTACGAGAAGCCAAGCGTTCGTCGTAAGAAAAAATCTGAAGCCGCAAGAAAACGTAAATATAATTAATTGTGCGCAAAAAAATCCCTGGCTATATGGTCAGGGATTTTTAATTAAAAAAGAGCAGCAGACAGTTTGACAAAAGGGAAAAAATATGAACTTAATCATTAAACTAATAATCAAACCATTGCAGTCACTTCTGAAATTACTGTTTAATCGAATTTTTTATGTAGCACTTGCTCTGATCGTACAGCTGGCATGGCTGCTGATCGCATTGTTCCGTCTCATGGAGTATTCCAGATGGGTAACGATCGGAATGCAGGCAGCCGGTTTTCTGGTTGTCCTTTGGATCGTAAACAAGAAGATTAACCCTTCCTATAAACTTGCGTGGACAATGCTGATCCTTGTTTTTCCGGTTTTTGGTGTTTCCTTGTATCTTCTGTTCGGTAAATCGCGAATTGGAACAGTCATGGAACAACATTATCAGAAACTGATCAACGAGACAGCAGAATATCTGGAAGGCTCAGAGAGCACCAGAAACCACCTGATGGAAGACGACCAGTCCATGGCTATCCAGTCAGAATATATATGGAAGTATTCCAGATATCCTGTTTACGAGAACACTTCTGCAGAATATTTTCAGGTAGGAGACGATATGTTCCCGGTTCTTGTCCATGAGCTTGAACAGGCGAAACATTTCATATTCATTGAATATTTTATCATCAATGACGGTGTTATGTGGCATACAATCCTGAACATCCTTGAGAAAAAAGCGAAAGAAGGCGTGGATGTCCGGCTGATCTATGACGGATTTGGCTGTCTTACTACATTGCCTTATAAATATGATGAAGAAATGCGCAAACATGGAATTAAATGTGAAGTATTCAATCGTTTCCGCCCGATCCTTAACATTATCCAGAATAACCGTGACCACCGCAAGATCTGCGTGATCGATGGCTGGACAGGTTTTACAGGTGGAATTAACCTTGCAGATGAATACATCAATCAGCGCAAGCGTTTCGGGCACTGGAAAGATACAGCCGTTATGCTTAAAGGTGACGGTGTCTGGAATATGACAGCCATGTTTCTTTATATGTGGGGAATCGTTAGCAGAACAGATACTTCTTCTGATTTTGGCAACTATGTACCTCACAGATGGCATCCGGAACAATTCGAAGGAAGCGGCTATGTACAACCATTTTGCGATTCACCACTTGATGATGAGGTCGTAGGTGAGAATGTTTATCTGAATATCATCAACCGTGCCAAAAACTATGTCTATATCTGTACACCGTATCTGATCATCGACAACGAGATGATGACAGCCCTTTGCCTTGCGGCAAAAAGCGGCGTGGATGTTCGGATCATGACACCTGGCATCCCGGATAAGAAGATGGTATTTCTTCTGACCCAGTCTTATTATAAACAGCTCCTGGAATCCGGTGTAAAAATCTACGAATACCAGCCGGGATTCCTTCATGCAAAATCTTTTGTCTGCGATGACAAAGTAGGAGTTGTGGGAACCATCAACCTTGATTATAGAAGTCTTTATCTGCATTTTGAGGATGGTGTATGGCTGTATAAGAATGATGTGGTACTGGATATCCGTAATGATTTTCTGGAGACACTTGAGTATTGCAGCAGCATTGATCTGGAATTCTGTCTGAAACGGAATATCACAGTACGTGCCATGCAGAATATACTGAGGGTTTTTGCTCCGCTGCTGTAAAAACTCTTTGACAGACAAGTATAAATTCTGTATGATATATCAGACGGGGGTTTCTTTAAGCTCCCGTCTGATATTGTCTAACGAAGAATACCGCATAAGAATACATAAATAATTTTATTGGAGGAATCAATTTGAGCCAGAATAAAGAAACAGAGCTTCAGCTTCAGTACATTGAGAAATGTAAGGAACTTCTTGCTGAAAACAGCACACGCCGCCCTACTTTCCATATCCAGAATGAAGGATGCCAGATGAACTCCATCCAGACAGAGTCCATTGCAGCTATCATGGAGAAGATGGGCTATGAGATGGTAGATACGGAAGATGCCGATGCCGTAGTATTTAACACCTGTACAGTCCGTGAGAATGCCAACCAGAAAATCTATGGACATCTGGGACATTTAAAGAGCATTAAGCGCAGTCATCCGGATATGAAGATCGTACTTTTTGGCTGCATGATGCAGGAACATCATGTAGTGGAGAAGATCAGCAAGGAATATAAATATGTAAATCTTGTATTCGGAACCCACAACATCCATAAATTCCCTGAACTTTTTTACAGGGCACTGCAGACAGATGAGCAGATCATTGATATCTGGAAGGAATCCGATGAAATCGTAGAGGGTATGCCGACATCCCGCAAATACCCGTTCAAAACAGGTGTCAGCGTAATGTTTGGGTGCAATAACTTCTGTAGCTACTGTATCGTGCCGTATGTTCGCGGCCGAGAGAAAAGCCGTGAGCCACAGGCTATTATCCGTGAGATCGAGGAACTGGTTGCAGATGGAGTAACTGAGATCATGCTTCTTGGCCAGAATGTAAACTCTTACGGAAAAACTCTGGAAACACCTGTGACATTTTCCCAGCTCCTCAAAGAAGTGGAGAAGATTGAAGGACTGAGGCGCATCCGTTTCATGACCTCACATCCGAAAGATCTTTCCGATGAGCTGATCCAGACCATGGCTGAGAGCAAAAAGATCTGTCATCACCTTCACCTTCCGCTGCAGTCCGGAAGCAGCAGAGTTTTAAAAGAGATGAACCGCCGCTATGATAAAGAGAAATATCTTTTACTGGTAGATAAGATCCGTAAAGCGATTCCGGATATCTCTCTGACAACTGATATCATGGTTGGATTTCCGGGAGAAACAGAAGAGGACTTTCTGGAGACTCTGGACGTAGTAAGAAAAGCCAACTACGATACAGCCTTTACATTTATTTATTCCAAGCGAAGCGGAACTCCGGCAGCAGGAATGGAGAATCAGGTACCGGAGGACGTTGTTAAGGATCGCTTTAGCCGCCTTCTTGCTCTGGTGCAGGAAAAAGGCAGGGAGAATTCTTCACGTTTCCAGGGAACTGTTCAGGAGATCCTGGTAGAAGATGAAAACCGTGAGAAAGGTACACTCACAGGCCGTACCCAGCATAATCTCCTTGTCCACTTTCCGGGAGAGAAGGAGCTGATCGGCAAATATGTCAAGGTAAGTCTTGACACCTGCAAAGGATTTTATTATTTTGGCCATATGGTAGAAGAATAAGAACAGAAAATAAAAAAAGAGGAGACTGACCATATACGGATCAGCCTCCTTTTTTTATTTGCCTTGTTTATTTGACGTCTGGTTAAACACCATAAACTTCTTTGTTGTATTTATCGATCTCGTCATCAATGATCGGGTCCACATGCTTATACAGGCATCCTGGACCGCCATAAGTGATACACGGAATGAAATGACCACCAGGGCCATAGCTCTGGCAGGCTCTTCTTACCTCCTTGCGGATTTCCTCTTCTGTGGAATCAGCGCGGTCAACGATGGCAGCATCAATACCGCCCATCAGAGTCATTCTGCCGTTCAGCTGTTTCTGAAGCTTCGGAATATCATTTTCCGGCAAAGCTCCCTGCCATATATCAATGCCAAGATCTACCATATCTTCAATGATCGGCTCCAGGAAAGAATCAGCGTGATGCATGACGATCACACCATGATCCTTCATGTATTTATAGGTTTTTGCATACTGTGGCTTGATAAATTCACGCCAGGTTTCCGGGCTGATAAAGAGAGAATGCTTGGAGCCCCAGTCATCATGGGACAGCATTACATCCGGTTTGATATAATCAACGATCAGCTTCATATACTGGAAACGGTATTCGCCGATGGCATTACAGAGATCCATCATATCTTCCGGTTCCAGAAGATAATTCATCAGCATATCCTCGAAGCCCATAAGAAAATGAAGTCTTTCGAATACACCGGTAGGCATGAAGGCCATAACAAGGTCACCGTTTGCGCGGATTTCATCAGCTTTTTTGATAAAAGGCTCCCAGAGAGCAGGATCGGAGCAGTTTGCCTGAAGATCCGGCATCACAAGCTGTTCCTTCCATTCGGTGATGTCGCTGATCACCTTGTTTTTATCAGTAACATGTGGCATGGCAGCAACCTGATTTGCAGGCCACAGGATTTCAGTACCAAAACGGTCGATCAGAGGATCCATACCCGGATGACGGTTGCCACGGATATAGGATGCTGCTGGGTTAGGCGGATAAAAAACAGCACCTTCATATTGTTTTACAAGACGATCCGGTTTTCCGTCCGGTTTGATCGTTTCCAGAAAATTCTCTTTTGCTGATAACATAAACAATTCCTCCTTTATAAAAATGTCTTAAAATTTATGTCTTATGTTTAACATCCTGTTAAATATCAGTTTTTTCTTGCGTCAATCTCTGACTGATAAAAAGCAACCTTATCCTTGGTGATCCGGAATCCTACAAGAAGAAGGATCATTCCCACAAGGCAGAAGATAGCAGGAACCAGTGCGAAAGCAATGGTCATTCCCTGGCGTGCTGCACCCTCCAGGACAACACCGGATTTCCAGCCTACTGCGACCAGGCAGGCACTTAAGATGGTTCCTCGAAGGAAAACAGCAACCTTAAGTGGAAGATTCTGAAGTCCCATGATCCATCCGGAAGCATCCTTACCGCTTTTCCATGTGGCATAGACAACCGTATCTGCATACAGAGCAGGAGAAGCTGCAAAAGCCATTCCATAAAATACCTGTGCCAGAGTCATAAGACCGATAACTGTATAGGCATTTCCATAGAAAAGATAGATCATAAACAATGCTGCCGCCATACCGCCGTAAGCCACGATCATGGTTGTACGGGAAGAAAGTGCTTTTGCGATAAAACGCATGGTAAATGCTCCGATGATCGCACCGAGAGAGATACAGAAGGTATAAGTCACCATTAATCCCGGATTTCCCATGGCATCGCGGAAATAGTAGATTGCAGATGCGGCAGTTACGAATTTTACACACCATTTAGCCAGGTCAGCCAGCATCAGGACCATAAGAGGTGGATTCTGGAAAAGAGAAGCAAACATTTCCGGAATGGAAACCTTGGTCTTGTCATTTGCTTTTCCTGTAGCTTCTGTTTCGATCTCTTCATATCCTTCGGTCATTTTGAAATGTGCAAAATAGGTGACTACCATAAGTACGCCCAGACAGAACGCGGCAGCTGCAAATTTGTTTTTCTCGCCTACGTAGCCTGCCAGCAGTGTTGCAAAAGGAAGTCCCAGATAGGAGAACAGAAGTCCGCCCACATTATTCCAGGTTGCACGGGAAGAAGCAAGAATTGCTCTTTCCTCAGGAGTTTTTCCTACAACGCTGATCAGTGTTGCGTTTGCAACATAACTGAAATTCCATACAACGTGTGAAGAAATGGATGCGATAATGATCACGATTGCGGATAAGATCTCGTTATCACTGATGCGGATGAACATGAATGCGTACAGGAACGGGACCATCCACGGAACCAGGATCAGCCAGGAACGGTAGCGTCCCCATTTTTTTGCTTTCGTGCCGTTGATAATTCCTCCGTACAGCCAGGAAAGACAGGCATCTACAATAGTAAAAACAGAATTGATCACACCTGCGATTCCGGCACTGAACTGAGCCAGGTCAGTAAGGAATGTCATAAAGTAAAAAGTTTCGATATTACTCATCAGGACAAAGCCTGCGTCTCCGACTCCGAAAAAGTACTTCAGTGCGTTGCTGAGACCTTTTTTGCGTTCGGTTTCTTTTTTTTCATTTCCCATAAAAATCCCCCTGTTATCCAAAAAACAGTTTCCGGTTTCATAATAAAGCACATAAAGCACGTCGCGAGTACTTGCGGATCACTTTCCCGTGATCCTGGATTTCTTCTGATGGGACAAGTATACAGCAGAATAAATGGTCCGTAAATCCGCACAGGGTTTCATTTTTTATGAATATATTCAGACGTTTTGTACAATCAGAGATGTAAACTTATACAAAAAACAATACTGTATTTCATAAATATTTATGTTATAATTGTACAAATGATCGAAATGACAGGAAGTAAAAGGAGAAAAAATGCACAATAACAGTAATGATTATGACAATATATCCGAAAGGTTTCTTTTGAATGGCCAGATTCTGATTGACGAATTTGCGGATTCTTTTGCAGAGACTGCCCTGTTTGGAAGAGAAGATCCTTACCGGCTGACAGGTGTCCGTTTGTTTCAGAAAGAAATCACTTTATCCGAAAATTATATTTATCTTGCGACTGCCTCACAGGTTACAGAAGAATTCTGTCATTATGAAAACAGAACGTTTCTTATTGCAGGACAGACAGACTATCACAATTTTCATGAAAGCTGTGTTGTACTTATGGTAGGTCAGCAGGAACAGTTTGCCGGGATCATGAATTCTGCACAGCAGGTCTTTGAGAAATACAGAGAATGGGACAGAAAGCTACAGCTTTCCCTGAATAGTGAAGCGCCTCTGGACAATATGCTGGAAGCAAGTGTTCCCATATTTAAGAATCCTCTTTTTGCTCATGATACGAATTTCTATATTCTGGCCTGTCCGTACAGAACAGGTCCTATGTCTGTATGGGAGAGAGACTCCAGAACCGGAAGGATGATGGTTCCGTTAAATCTGATCCACGAATTTAAAGTAGACCTGGAATACTTAAGAACTCTTTCCACAAAAGGGCCGGATATTTACAATGAGGATCTCAGGGGGTATCGCATCCTGTATAGGAATCTCTGGGTAAATGGAAGCTATGAGGGGCGGCTGTGCGTAAATGAGATCCAGACCGCGTTTCATCCTGGGAATTTTGCGGCATTACAGTATCTTGGTAATTTTATTGAGCTTTGCATTCAGCACCACAATCTGTTTCATCTGAATCTGGGAACAGATACCCGACGCTTTTTTACGGATTTTCTGGATGGAAAGATCTCAGATCCGGCCAAGGTTCAGGACTTTCTGTATTTTCTTAACTGGAACAGAACGGACCGTTATCTCTGCCTGCGGCTGGAGGCAGAACAGCTGGATGAAAAAATGCATTCCTCGGTTGCGACACTGGGACATATTGAATCCCAGATTCCGGAAGGCAGGGCCTTTATCTATCAGCAGGGAATCGTGGTGATCGTCAATCTTTCTTTTGAGAATTCCAGTGTTGCTCAGGTGATCAGCGGACTGGCGATTATTTTAAGAGAAGGACTATTTAAAATGGGGGCGAGTGCAGAACTTGCAGATTTTTTTCAGCTTCCCCAGGGGTATTTTCAGGCAAAAACAGCGCTTCATCTTGGCGAAAAATACGACAGCATGATCTGGTGTCACCGCTTTGACGAATATTTTCTGGAATACATTCTGGAAGAAGCGGGTGAAAATCTTTCGCCGAAGCTTTTGTGTTCCCATGCTCTGCATGTGCTGAAGGATTATGACAGCAAAAATAATACGGAGCTGTATAAAACCCTGAAGATCTATCTCAAGCTGGAACGAAATGCACTTCAGACAGCAAAAGCTCTTTTCATACACAGAAGTTCTCTTTTCTACAGGATAGAGAGGATCACCCAATTGACAAAGATCAATCTTGACGATCCCAAAGAACGGCTGATCCTTCAGCTGTCCTATTGTCTGATGGAAGGTACAAAAACTTTTTCCTGACAGGTATTGACAAATACCCCATGAGGGTATATATTGTTCCATGTAAAGCGAATACCCCATGAGGGTATTTTGAAAGAGAAAGGAGTGACAGCCTGTGACTGAAAAAGAAGCCTGTCCCTGCTGCAGTGAGAAACACACTGCACGTTCCGAGGAGGAGAAGAAGAAGCTGATCAACCGTCTGAAACGTATTGAAGGACAGATCAGGGGCATCATAGGAATGATGGAGAATGATGCTTACTGCAACGATATCCTGATCCAGTCCGCAGCGGTCAATGCCGCAGTCAATGCTTTTAATAAAGAGCTGCTTGCCACCCATATCCGTACCTGCGTCGCCAGAGATATCCGGGAAGGTAAGGACGAGACGATCGATGAGCTTGTAGCAACCCTCCAGAAGCTGATGAAATAGGGATAATATATTTTAGGAGGATATTAAGAGAGAATGGAACAATATAACGTAACTGGTATGAGCTGTGCAGCCTGCTCTGCCCGGGTAGAAAAAGCCGTATCCAAAGTTCCCGGTGTTACCAGCTGTTCGGTGAGCCTTCTTACCAACTCCATGGGAGTGGAGGGAAGCGCATCTGCACAGGACATCATAAAGGCAGTGGAAGCGGCAGGCTACGGAGCTTCCCTGAAAGGTGCCGCCGGCGAAAAAATTTCCATGTCAGCGGCCGAGGAAGCACTGGAGGATCATGAGACCCCTGTTTTGAAAAGGCGTCTCATTGCATCCGTCGGATTCCTGCTTGTTCTGATGTACTTTTCTATGGGACATATGATGTGGGGATGGCCGCTGCCGAAATGGTTTGATGACAATCATGTAGCCATGGGACTGGTACAGCTGCTTCTTGCAGGAATTATCATGGTGATCAACCAGAAATTCTTTATCAGCGGTTTTAAGAGTCTCTGGCATCGTTCCCCGAACATGGATACCCTGGTAGCACTTGGCTCCATGGCATCCTTTGTATGGAGTGTTTATGCACTGTTTGCTATGACGAGAGCACAGGTAGATGGAGATTCTGCAGCAGTCATGAATTACATGATGGATTTCTATTTTGAATCCGCAGCCATGATCCTGACACTGATCACTGTAGGAAAAATGCTGGAAGCCCACTCAAAGGGTAAGACCACCGATGCCCTGAAAAGCCTGATGAAGCTGGCACCGAAAACAGCAGTTGTAGTACGAAACGGGCAGGAACTTAACGTCCCTATTGAACAGGTACAGAAAGGTGAGATCTTTGTTGTACGTCCGGGTGAGAACATTCCTGTGGATGGTGTGATCCTGGAAGGTACTACCGCAGTCAATGAATCTGCACTGACCGGTGAGAGTATTCCGGTAGATAAAGAAACCGGAGATATGGTTTCCGCAGCAACAGTCAACCAGTCTGGATTCATTAAATGTGAAGCTACCCGTGTGGGAGAGGATACCACACTTTCCCAGATCATAAAAATGGTCAGTGATGCAGCCGCTACAAAAGCTCCCATTGCCAAGATCGCAGACCGTGTTTCCGGAGTGTTCGTTCCGGCCGTAATTACCATTGCCGTGATCACGACGATCATTTGGCTTCTGGTCGGACAGAGCTTTGGTTATGCGCTGGCAAGAGGCATTTCTGTTCTGGTTATCAGCTGCCCGTGTGCACTTGGACTTGCAACGCCGGTTGCCATTATGGTAGGAAACGGTATGGGCGCCAAAAACGGAATCCTCTTTAAAACAGCGGTTTCCCTTGAAGAAGCGGGAAAAGTCCAGATCGTTGCGCTGGATAAAACAGGAACGATCACAAGCGGTCAGCCGGAAGTGACAGATATTCTGCCTGCACAGAGCATTACAGAGAAAGAACTTCTCACACTTGCCTGTGCCCTGGAGAAAAAAAGCGAGCATCCCCTTGCAAAAGCTGTTCTGAAAAAAGCCGAGGAAGAGAAGCTGGTTCCGGAAGAGGTTACCGGATTCCAGGCACTTCCGGGTAACGGTCTTTCAGCAGTGCTTGGAAATGACACGCTGACAGGCGGAAGTATGAAATTTATCAGCAGCCAGACCCGTGTTCCGTCAGATCTTCAGGCAAAAGCCGAAGCACTTGCGGAACAGGGAAAAACGCCGCTTCTTTTTACCAGAAACGGAAAGCTTCTGGGAATCATCGCAGTGGCAGATGTGATCAAGGAGGACAGCCCACGTGCGGTAAAAGAGCTTCAGAATATGGGAATCCGTGTGGTGATGCTGACCGGTGATAATGAGCGGACAGCAAGAGCTATCGGGGCGCAGGCTGGCGTTGACGATGTGATCGCAGGAGTTCTTCCTGACGGAAAGGAGAGTGTGATCCGTTCTCTGAAAGAACAGGGAAAGGTTGCCATGGTAGGCGATGGCATTAACGATGCACCTGCACTTACAAGAGCAGATATCGGAATTGCCATCGGAGCGGGAACCGATATTGCCATTGATGCGGCAGATGTTGTTCTGATGAAGAGCCGTTTAAGTGATGTTCCGGCTGCAGTTCGTCTGAGCCGTGCCACACTCAGAAATATCCACGAGAATCTTTTCTGGGCATTTTTCTACAATGTGATCGGTATTCCCCTGGCAGCAGGTGTATGGATCCCGATCTTCGGCTGGACACTGAATCCGATGTTCGGTGCTGCGGCAATGAGCCTGTCAAGCTTCTGCGTGGTAACCAATGCACTTCGACTGAATCTCTTCAAGGTTCATAGCACAGCCCGTGATAAGGCACTGAAAAATCCGGTAACTTTAAACATCAGTCATGATGAAAATAAAGAAGATAAAAAACAGGAAAAGGAGACAAAAACTATGGTAAAAGTAACAGTTAATGTAGAAGGAATGATGTGCGGTCACTGTGAGGCACATGTAAACAAAGCAATCCAGGCAGCTTTTGGTGCTGAGGATGTGGTATCTTCCCACGAGAGCGGAACAACCGTATTCACTGCACCGGAGAAGGTTGATGAGGCCAGGGTTGAAGAAGTGATCAAAGAAGCCGGCTACGAGTTCAAAGGCATCACACAGGAATAAGTGAATCCCAATCCCTTTAATAAATTTTTTGTAAAAAAGCAGCTCTGTGTAAAAAGCAGGGCTGTTTCTTTATGTATAAAAATCAGGTTCCGGAAATATACTAAATCAGAAAATAACAGGCTGTTAAATAACCCTTTTACATGAAACTCATTGGATGAGAGGAAAGGAAGGATGTTTTTTGAAGAAAGAAACCAAAAAGCTGATAACCTGTATAGCAGTGCCGTTAGCTACAGGTGCAGTTTCGGGATTTTTTACAAGAAATGGAATGAAGGTATTTGCCAGGCTTGACAAACCACCTTTATCTCCGCCGGGATGGTTGTTCCCTGTTGTGTGGACGATCTTGTTTATCATGATGGGAACTGCATCCTGGCTGGTCGCGTCCAGACCGGAAAGCAAAGCCAGAAACCAGGCACTTACTTTATATGGGATTCAGCTTGCGGTAAACTTTTTATGGCCGTTTTTCTTTTTTGGTGCCGGCTGGTATACATTTGCCCTGTTGTGGCTGCTTCTTCTGTGGGGACTGGTATATTGGTGTATTCGTGTATTTGCAGGATTTTCCAAAAAAGCTGTCTATCTGATGATTCCGTATATTATATGGCTGACGTTTGCCGGATATCTGAATCTTTTTATTGCACTGTGGAATTAGAAAAAGCAGAAATCTTTTATAAATATGGCTAATATCCTTATGATTTATTTTGAAAAAGACGAAATATCCTCTGAATTAATTGTTATTTTTCTGTGCCGTATGCTATACTGAAAAACGATTATGGATGTACGAAAAATAAAGAATCGTTAAACTATGGAAGCAGAGAGGAGCACATTATGAGCGGATTTTTTGGAGTAGCATCAAAAGAAGACTGCGTACTGGAACTTTTTTACGGAGTAGATTATCACTCCCATCTGGGAACACGTCGCGGCGGAATGGCAGTTTACGGTGAAAATGGATTTGACCGTGCCATCCACAACATTGAGAACACACCTTTCCGTACAAAATTTGACGGGGATGTAGGTTCCATGAAAGGTAACATGGGAATTGGATGTATTTCCGATTATGAGCCACAGCCACTTCTGTTCAGTTCCAGAATCGGAAGTTTTGCCCTTACCTTTGTGGGAAAGGTCAACAATTATGACGAACTTCTGCAACGGTTGTATGATACCACCAAGGTACATTTTCAGGAAATGACAAACGGAACAGTCAATGTGACAGAGCTGATCGCAGCCCTTATCTGTGAAAAAGACAATTTCGTGGAGGGTATCCAGTATGTACAGGAGCTGATCGATGGTTCCATGACACTACTTCTTATGACAAAAGACGGAATCTATGCAGCCCGTGACAAGATGGGCCGTACTCCGGTAGAGATCGGTCATAAAGAAGGCTCCTACTGTCTGTCTTTTGAAAGCCATGCCTATATCAACCTGGGATATGAAGACTATAAGGAACTTGGACCTGGAGAAATTGTATTTGTCACGGCAGATGGTGTAAAAACTCTGGTAGAGCCTGGAAAGAAAATGAAGATCTGTTCCTTCCTCTGGGTTTACTATGGATATCCGACAGCTTCTTATGAAGGCGTCAATGTAGAAGAAATGCGCTACCGCTGTGGAAGCATGCTTGCAAAAAGAGATGGCGATTCTGTTCATCCGGATATTGTAGCCGGTGTTCCGGATTCCGGTATCGCTCATGCTATCGGTTATGCTAATGAATCCGGAATTCCTTACGCAAGACCGTTTATCAAATATACACCGACCTGGCCAAGATCCTTCATGCCCACCAATCAGAACCAGCGTAATCTGATCGCCAAGATGAAGCTGATCCCTGTACGTGCCCTGATCAAGGATAAGAAACTTCTTCTCATTGATGATTCTATTGTACGTGGAACCCAGCTCCGTGAAACAACCGAGTTTCTGTACCGAAGCGGTGCAAAAGAAGTTCATGTTCGTCCTGCCTGCCCACCGATCATGTATGGGTGTAAATATTTAAACTTCTCCCGTTCCAAATCCGAGATGGAACTGATTGCCCGTCAGGTCATCGAGAAAAGAGAGGGTCCCAACTGTCCGCAGGAAATTCTGGATGAATATGCAGATCCACGTACAGAAAAATACGAGCAGATGGTACAGGATATCTGCAAGATGCAGAACTTTACCACTCTTCGCTATCACAGGCTGGATGATCTTCTGGAATCTATCGGGATTGATCCGTGTAATGTATGTACATACTGCTTTAACGGCAAAGAATAAATCTGGGGATGTAATAGCTTTACGAAGCGGTCGCTAACTCACCGTTGCATTTCATGCCTTGACAGACTATAATAGCATTATAAAAAAATAAGATGCGGATATGTCTCAGAGACATATCCGTGTTTTTGTTAGAGTATACAAAACAGGGAGTATAAAAGAAATGACTTACCCGATAAATGCTATTATTTTTGACATAGACGGAGTGCTTCTGGATTCTCTTTTTATCTGGAAGGAGCTTGGAAGAAGATTTATTGTAAAACATGGATATACACCTGTTCCGGATATGGATGAGATCCTTTTTTCTATGAGTATGGAACAGGGAGCTGCCTGGCTGAAAGATACATTTTCTCTTGAAAATTCAGAAGAAGAGATTATACAGGAACTGGAAACCAGAATACAGACCTTTTATTTCGAAGAAGTGAAAGCCAAACCAGGTGCAGAAGCACTTTTGCAGAGAATAAATAAGCTGGGAATTCCGGTAGTGGCAGCTACATCCAGTCCCAGAGAGCATGTAAGAAAAGCACTGGAGCGAAACCATCTGCTTCCTTATCTGAAAGAGATCTATACGACAAGCGAGATCGGAGAGAGCAAATATTCTCCGAAAATTTATCTCACAGCGGCAAAGTCTCTGAATTCCAGTCCCAATGGAACGCTTGTTGTGGAAGATTCCCTGTATGCTTTGATTACGGCCCGAGATGCAGGTTTTCAGACAGCAGGAATTTTCGATCCTTTCGGAGAACCGGATCAGGAACAGCTGAAAAAAAAGGCAGATATTTACTGCAGGTCTTTAAATGAACTTTTAAATTATATGGAATAGATTTTACGGAAAACGGAGGATAATACATATGAAAACAGCATTAACCATAGCAGGCAGCGATTCCAGCGGAGGAGCAGGTATCCAGGCTGATATCAAAACCATGATGGCAAACGGTGTCTATGCAATGAGTGCTATCACAGCACTGACAGCACAGAATACAACCGGTGTTGCAGCGATCCAGAATGCAACAGCTGAATTTCTCGGTCAGGAACTGGATTCTGTTTTTAACGATATTTTTCCGGACGCAGTAAAGATCGGAATGGTTTCGGAAAGTGACCTGATCCAGGTGATCGCCGGGAAACTTCGCCGATATAAGGCAAAAAACATCGTAGTTGACCCGGTTATGGTGGCAACCAGCGGTGCAAGACTGATCAGTGAGGCAGCAGTCGATGTTCTGAAAAATGAACTCTTTCCTCTGGCCGATCTTCTGACTCCGAACATTCCGGAGACGGAGGTACTGACCGGAATGCAGATCACAACTGCAGAAGCTATGATCGAAGCAGCCCGCCAGGTATCTGAAAAATATCACTGTGCAGTTCTTTGCAAAGGTGGACATCAGCTTAATGATGCCAATGATCTGCTCTATGTGAACGGAGCTTACCGGTGGTTTGAAGGAAAGCGTATTAACAATCCGAATACTCATGGAACAGGATGTACTCTCTCTTCTGCCATTGCTTCCAACCTTGCAAAAGGATTCTCCATGGAGGAATCCGTAAACCGCGCCAAAGATTATATTTCAGGAGCACTTGCAGCTATGCTTGACCTTGGAAAAGGCAGCGGACCTATGGATCATGGCTTTGCAATAAAAAATAACTTCACAGAGGAGGCATAAAACTTATGACAGTTACAGAACGGATCGTAGCTCTTCGAAAGCTGATGAAAAAAAAGGGAATTGATGCATATCTTGTTCCAACCGATGATTTCCACGGTTCAGAATATGTAGGCGATTATTTTAAATGTAGGAAATATATCACAGGTTTTACCGGTTCAGCTGGAACTGTAGTGATCATGCAGGATATGGCAGGTCTCTGGACAGATGGAAGATACTTTATTCAGGCAGCGCAGCAATTAGAGGGAACACCCGTCACACTTTTTAAGATGGGAGAACCAGATGTTCCAACCATCCATAAATTTCTGGAAGAAAATCTGAAAGAAGGGATGTGCCTTGGTTTTGACGGCCGTACAGTCAGCGGAGAAGAGGCAGATCAGCTGAAAAAGAATCTGGAGAAAAAGCAGGTACGTTTTTCTGTAAACGAGGATCTGATCGGTGAAATCTGGCAGAATCGTCCGTCTCTTTCCTGTGAACAGGTGATGGAGCTTGATGTGAAATGGGCTGGAAAATCCAGAGAAGACAAGATCCAGGAGATCCGTACTAAATTAAAAGAAAAAGGCGCATCTCTCTTTGTACTCACTTCCCTGGATGATATCGCATGGCTTTTAAATATCCGCGGAAACGATATTCACTGTTGCCCGGTAGTCCTTTCCTATCTTGTGATGGATGAGAAAGAGATCCGCCTTTTTGCCAATGAAAAAGCTTTTCCGGAATCTGTAAAAAAGGCACTTTCTGCTGATGGCGTTACCATTTATCCGTACAATGATATTTATGATTATGTGCAGACAATATCCGGGGAGAAAAAGATCTATCTTTCCAGAAGTAATGTAAACAGCCGCCTGATCAGCAATATCCCGGAAAAAGTGACAATCCTGGACGGAGAAAACCTGACGCTTCTTCCGAAAGCTGTCAAGAATGAAACAGAAGTCCAAAATGAGAAGATTGCCCATATCAAAGATGGAGTTGCAATGGTGAAATTTATTCACTGGCTGAAAAAGAATGTTGGAAAACAGGAGATTACAGAGCTTTCCGCAGCTGATAAGCTTTATGATTTCCGTTCCGAACAGGAAAAGTTCCTTGGGAACAGTTTTGATCCGATCATTGCCTATGGTGCTCATGGGGCAATCGTCCATTACGGTGCAACAGAAGAAACGAATATCCCTCTGGAACCAAAAGGACTGGTGTTGATGGATACAGGCGGACATTATCTGGAGGGAACCACAGATATTACCCGCACCGTCGTACTTGGCCCGGTCACAGAAAAGGAGAAGAAATATTTCACAGCTGTGCTTCGGGGACATTTAAACCTGGCAGCTGCAAAATTCCGTTACGGATGTACGGGACTGAATCTGGATTCCATAGCAAGAGGTCCGCTCTGGGCAATGGGAGAGGACTATAACCACGGAACCGGTCATGGAGTAGGCTATCTTCTCAATGTACACGAAGGCCCACAGAGCTTTCGCTGGAAAAATCCTGCAGACCGTCCGGCCCCTGTGCTGGAAGAAGGCATGATCACTTCCGATGAACCAGGTTACTACGCAGAAAATGAGTTCGGAATCCGCCACGAAAACCTGATCGTATGCAAAAAAGCGGAAAAGACAGCATACGGCCAGTTTATGAAATTCGAATCTTTGACCATGGTACCTTTTGATCTGGAAGGAATCGACCCGGCACAGATGGAAGCAGAAGAGAGAGCTTTGCTCAATCAGTATCACGCACTTGTATATGAGAAAATTTCTCCATATCTGGATGAAGATGAAAAAAGCTGGTTAAAAGAGGTGACTCAGGCTATATAATATCTGGAATTAAGTCCTGAAACATAGAAAATAACGCAGGCTTCCGTAAACTGTGGAATTTCATACGTTCTTTTTTATGCTAAAACAGAAAAAAATCAGAACAGGGAGGTACTTATTTCCTATGAAAAAAGAAAATAGAATAAATCACTATATCGACCTTCATGCGCATCTGGACGGCTGCATTAGCGTAGACATTGCAAAAAAACTTGCAGCATTGCAGCAGATCACACTTCCGGCAAAAACTGACAAAGAATTGACAGCTCTCCTTTCTGTACCGGATTCCTGCCAAGATCTTAATGATTTTCTGAAATGTTTTGAGCTGCCGCTTTCTCTGCTCCAGACAGAAAAAGCACTGGAAGATGCCGTTTATCTTGTTCTCTCTGAAATGCATAAAGACGGCGTGATTTATGCAGAACTTCGATTTGCACCACAGCTTCACACTCAGAAGGGAATGACCCAGGAAAATGCTGTTCAATCTGCGATGCGTGGATTGATAAAATCGCCGATTCCAGGTAATCTGATCTTATGTTGCATGCGCGGAGAATCCAATCAGCAGGACAATCTGAAAACACTGGAACTGGCCCGGAAATATCTTGTGGAAGATGGGGGCGTTGTCGCTGTTGACCTTGCAGGTGCGGAAGCACTTTTCCCGACAGAAGATTATGAGGATCTTTTTGCGAAAGCAAAAAAAGATGAAATCCCGTTTACTATTCATGCAGGCGAAGCTGGTGATGCGGATGATGTAAGGGTAGCGGTTCGCATGGGAGCGACAAGGATTGGACACGGTGTGCGTATCGCAGGAAATGAAGAAGTGATCCAGCTTGTAAAAGATGCCGGAATTTTTCTGGAAATGTGTCCAACAAGTAACCGCCAGACAAAAGCAGTTGCAGATATGTCTTCTTATCCGTTGAAAACCTTCCTGGAAAGAGGCCTTAAAGTAACATTAAATACAGATGATCCAGCTATTGAACGGACATCCCTGTCCAGGGAATTTAAATACATGGAATCCCTGACAGGCATTGCAAAAGAGCAGCAGAAGCAGCTCATCCTTAATTCAGTCGAAGCAGCTTTCACCTCAGCAGACAGAAAAAATGAATTACGTAAACAGCTTTTTTCTGAAACATATGAAAAAAGATGAAAACTACTACATTATGTTATATAGAAAACAACGATCAATACCTGATGCTTCACAGAATAAAAAAGCAAAATGACATGAATCAAGGAAAATGGATCGGTGTTGGCGGACATGTGGAAGATCAGGAAACACCGGAAGAATGTCTTGTGCGTGAAGTGAAGGAAGAAACAGGTTTTACACTTACATCATATAAGTTCCGTGGTCTGGTAACGTTTATAAACAATGAATGTGAATCAGAACTTATGTGTGTTTTTACAGCAGATGGATATACTGGCGAGTTGATCGAATGTAATGAAGGTGAACTTTGCTGGATCGATAAAAACACAGTACCCGAACTTCCTGCATGGGAGGGAGATAAAGTATTCCTTGATCTGCTGCTTTCAGGGGAAGAACGGTTTTTCTCAATAAAATTACAATATGAAGGCGATAAACTTGTTGGGAAAAGCATTTATTTGTATTGAGAAATAATTACTGAAAATCTATTCACAGCTGAAAAAAATTCAAACAAAAAAGTTTTTTATGCCTGTGCCATCATATACCATATATAAATGCCGGATTCATGTGAAATATTGCGTGAATCCGGTATTCTTTTTTCTTTCCGTTTGTTGTTTATACAAGTTGATTTCCATAAAAAATGACAGTATATTGTCTTAAAGTGTATAATTATTATTTAATAATCGGGGAAATTTATATAATGTAGTTAACGGGGGGGGGGCCTATGAACAAAACAGTGTCAGACCGAGGTACAAAAGGGAATTTTGCACGTCTGTTTTCCAGATCTGTACATCAGTCATTTTTTATCGCAGTATCTTTGTTTTTCTGTATGGGAATGTTGGCTTTTTTCACTGGCAGCGTATCTGCTAAAGAACAGGAAACTGTAAAAGTGGGCTATTATTTTTCTCATAATTTCCAGGAAGGAACGGATGATAATTCCCCAAAGAGCGGTTACAGTTATGAATATCTTCAGAAGCTTGCCTCTTACACAGGCTGGAAATACGAATATGTCTACGGAGAATGGTCGGATCTGTTTGAACAGCTGAAAGATGGTGAACCGGACTGAATCCACCATCTTTTTTCTTTATCTTCTGTTATTAATAACCTCTCTCGCCATATCTGCAAGTTCTCCGGCAGATAATTTTCCATCTATTTGCAGCAAATCATACTGGATGCCATCCTTATTCCAGTTAACGCTTTGAACCTGACTGACTTCAATCTGAGAAGCACTGTCATCGTAACTGAATACAACTTTTCCACTGGACTGGTCTTTTTTATCTTGTTCTGTCAATTCGTAATCATCTGATACCACTTTATTTATATAATGTACATAATACAAATTTGTTCCATTTACAGTGGCAATAATATCACCTGACGGAGTAAGTTTTGAGTTAAATTTCTGCTGTTCAAACAATACAACATCTCCATTCTTCTGATAATCAAAGGACACAGATTTAAAATTCTCAATTACATTTGCATTGCCATCCTTAAAACTGTTTTTTATAATATTGCCCTCTTTGAAGCAGTACCCGTTCTCAAAGGTATCAATCAATACCGGTCTATACCCAATATCCTTTGTAATCTGTTCTGACGTTGGAAGAGATGTATAATCAGCACGTGATGCAGATGAACCTGTCCACATTGAAATCTTTCCTGTTGCTGCCATAGCAGTAACTCCAATTGTAAGTGTTGCAGCTATCAACAAAGGTAATATTTTCTTTTTTGATCTCATAGTCGTTTGCTTCCTTTCTGTATCTGCGAAGTCAAGTTTTGCATAAACTCTCTGTCTGACATTCTCTGTATCAATATCAAGAGCATTGCAGGAAATATCTGCCTGTTTTTGTATTCCCAATTCTTTAAGCAAATTTTTTCTTCTCATAATTTTTCCTCCGCATCCGATAACATTTTTCTGAGTTTTCTTTTTCCTCTTGAAAGTCTGGTCTTAACTGTAGAAATATTAAGTCCCATTGCTTTTGAAATATCCTTGATTTTTTCATCAAATTTATACCGCCTTACAAAAATCTCGCTGTCAGGTTCGCCAAGGCTCATAACTGTTTCCCATACATAATTATTGTGAAAATTCTCTTCCATGAAATTTTTGCCATCTGACAGCTCAATATCTTCAAGAGATGTATGATCCATCTTTCTGTTTATCCGTTTCAGAGCAAAATTCCGGGCAACAGCAGCAAGATATGACCGTAATGTACCTTTCTGCAAATCTATCCTCCCGGTATTCTTCCAAAGTACAACAAACACATCTGCCACAATTTCTTCAATATCCTCTTTCGGCAGTGAATTGCCGGCCATATGATACAAAACAGTACTCAAATACGGCGTATAAATTCGGATTGCTTCATCTATTGAATTTTTTTCTCTGTTCCTGAGACGCTGCAAAAGTTCTTCTTCATCTGTCATATCAATCCTACTTTCTTTTTAATATTTTCAAAAATTAAAAGCTTTTAACCTTTACATTCTTATATATCCTGTCAAAGCGCAAAAAGTTTCAATTTTAGAAAATTATGATATTGATACACCACTTTACAACTTTTTTATAAAAAAATATCGTACAGGATTTCCTGATGTATAATGAATTTGGCATAAAACATTACAAAGGAAAGTGACCCTGTACGGCAAAAACATTATACAGCGAAAAAACACTGATAGGCAGACTTCATGATCCGGCAGGTTATGCCTGAATTTCACAGCAAAGATCATGTCATCATCCCTTGTGGCAGCTGATATACAAAACACAACCTGGTATCCATCGTTGATGAATATCCGAATCCGGATCTGATTGGCAATGCAAGGAGTGCTTCTGTCATGTATGATCTTGCTTATGTCCATCTTTTTGTTTGTAAAATTTCTGAAAATATTCTGGTGAAATGGTAGTATAATACGGAGAATGTAAAAAACGTAAGAGAGTAAAAATGAAACTACCGGATAAATTAGCACCGTTTCTGGAATTATTGCACATATACAGAGAAACCGGGGCAGAAAACAGTAAAAGCATATCGGATTGATCTAAGCAGTGTTTGGTTTTGGTCGCCTGTGAAGAGCAAGACAAAGAGAAGCTTGAGGAATATATTACGGAATTACATAAAAAGCACAAACAGGACAGAGATTAAAAAAAGTGGATCTTTCGTTGGCAATGGAAGAGGCAACGGAAAAAAATACTTTGATGAGAACCGATTTCCTTTCCGATGCATCTAATTAGTGTAAAAGTAAACATGAGTAGTAATCCAGCTGGACAAAAGGAGAAGACAAAGTTATGACAAAAGATGTATTTATTAAGGAGGTTCGGGATGCAGAAGCCATGCTGTATCATATATCAAAGTCCATTCTGAAGAATGACTCTGATTGTGGGGATGCTGTGCAGGAAACAATTCTTAAGGCATATGAAAAACTTCCCACTTTAAAGAAAGAAAAATATTTCCGAACATGGATCACAAGGATATTGATCAATGAATGCAAAGGGATTCTTCGGAAAAGAAAAAATGTTATTCCATATGAAGAATATATGGACAATATGAAAATGACTGAGGAGGACAGATACAGTCATCTGTATATGGCGATTATGGAACTTCCGGAGGATCTGAGGGTTTTGGTAACATTGTATTATTTAGAAGGATTTTCATTGAAAGAGATCAGTGAGGCTCTGGATATTCCGGAAGGAACGATCAAAAGCAGACTTTCACGTGCAAGAGAGTTTTTGAAAGAGCAGTTATCCGAAGAAGAGAAAAGACCGGCAACTGGGAAAAACAGCAAGCAATTAAAAAGAATAACAGGAAAGGGGAAAATGTCATGTTAGAGAACAAATGGAATAATATCGCACCGGAAGTACCACAGGATTTTCATAATAAATTTGAAGATACACTAAAACAGATTGAACAGGCGGATTCAGTTGATAAAAAATACAAAAGAAAAAAAATCAGTGGCCGATTATTGATTGCAGTAGCAGTAATTTGTACTGGTATGGCTGTTACTGTAGCTGCAAAAGAGTTCTTTAAATGGAATAATTACCTGGTGAAAAGACTGGAGCCATCGGAAGAACAGCAGAAGACACTGCAGGAATCAACCTATATTCAGAATATAGACCAGTCTGTAACACAAAATGGTGTGACGGTTACCCTGACAGATTCTATTCAGGATCAGGGATTCCTGTATGCTTTTTTTGAAGTGAAAACAGATGACAGTATTTCTATGACTGATCATACTTCTTTTGAGGAGATGACACATTTTAAGATCGATGGAAAAGAAGTATATGCAGTGGACGATAACAGATTTGGAAGTTTCAATACTGGGGTAGGACAGGATGTGTTACTGAAAACAGATCAAAATTCTGCACATCTTAAACATTTTAACGCCTGTATATCTTATGACAGTGATTATGATCTGAGTAATAAAACAGTAGAAATCACATTAAAGAATCTTACGGAGGAAGGAGATTATGATACGACTGTTATTACAGATGGAACATGGGACTTTAAATGGACTCTGGGTGCAGTAAAGCCTCCGACAACTCTGGAAGTGAACCGGAAATGTGATTTTGGAGGTTATGAAATCACAGTGAAAAAAATGGAAGTAACGCCCCTTTTATGGTCATTATATCTTGATTATGATGAAGCTATGAAGGTGTATGAAGATGAAAAAAACAAATTTGAGTACGCAGGTACGGACTATGGCATGGATCTTTATGCCAGAACTAGTATTGACCAGGTGCGTTATAAAGATGGAACGGTTTTAACACTTGATAGGACCATGGGAGGCATCGCTGGCGGTGGAGAAAAACAGGATAAGGAAAACGGTGTCCTGATCATCAGAAACAGCTTCCCGCAACTGGTTGATGTAGATAACCTGCAGGCGGTACATTTTGGGAACATTGACCAATGGCTTGAAGTGCGGGGATAAAAGTTTTTTCGGTGATACAGAAAAATCCTCCCATAATTAGATAATGAGAAAATACAAAAAGAACCGATACAAGGTCTTTGCAAGACTGATATCGGCTCTTTTTGGCTAAGTCTGCCAAGCCCATTACCTTTAGGTGATGGGTAGTTGACTAAATATAGGTAACTATACAGTCGGAAAAATGGCTCTGTAACAAAAGACCGTTTTTCCGGCTTTTCATTTTATCAGCGGTGAGGCATTCATACCGTTTGTAAATCTGTAAGATCTGAGTCATTGGGGTATGTCATGACGGGCAATCAAATATATGACATAGATTCTGCAATTGTAGAAAATGGGATTGACTTTCTAATTCTACAGATGTAGAATTAGAGGTGATTTCTACAAAAGTAGAAAAAGAAGGGAGAACACAAGCTGAGGCGCAGACTTACAGACCACTATGATTACGATGTGACCATGTGGGATTCACTTGTGATAAAAAAGTTGCTGCAGCGTATAAACTACATCAAATAGATACGGAGGATAAAATGTGCGGAATTTGTGGATTTACAGGTTACAGACAGGATCAGAAGACAGTAATTGAAAGGATGATGAAAGCCATTGAGCATAGGGGTCCGGATAGTGAGGGCTCTTTTTGCAGGGAGAAGATCACGATGGGCTTTCGAAGACTTAGTATTATTGATTTAGAAGATGGGCAGCAGCCTATGGAAAGTGCGGACGGAAACCTTCATATTGTTTTTAATGGAGAAATCTATAATTATAAGGAACTGCGGGCAGAACTTGAGGCTTTCGGCATTTCTTTCTGTACCCATTCTGACACGGAGGTTCTGATAAATACTATTCAGCAGTATGGGGAGAAGGCACTGGATAAGCTCAGGGGAATGTTTGGATTTGCTGTATGGAATGAACAGGAGCAGAGTTTGATGCTTGCAAGGGATTTTTTTGGAATTAAGCCTGTGTACTATGCCGAAATAGATGGACACTTTGTATTTGCTTCTGAAATTAAGAGCATCCTTGCATTTCCAGGCTATGAAAGGAAAGTAAATCAGAAGGCACTGGAGCAGTATTTGTCATTTCAATATTCCCCTCTGGAAGAAACTTTTTTCAGGGGGATTTATAAGCTTATGCCAGGTCATATGCTTTTATATAAAAACGGAAACTATGAGATAAAGACTTATTTCAAAACAAAGCTTGCACCAGGCCAATGGGACCGTAAGACGAATATGGAGCAGCTGCGGAATCAGCTTGCAGAGAATTTAAAGGATTCAGTGGAGCACCATATGTTAAGTGATGTGGAAGTTGGCGCGTTTTTATCCGGGGGAGTGGATTCCGGTTATCTGGCTTCTTCCTCTGGTGCAGATCAGGCATTTACAGTGGGATTCGATGAGGGAGACCGATATAGTGAAGTAAACAAAGCTGCCAAAGTGGCAGAAAAAGCTGGTTTAAAACACCATGTGAAAATCATATCCAAGCAGGAATTCTGGGATGCCCTTCCAGATGTTATGTATCATATGGATGAGCCCCTTGCTGATGCTTCTGCCGTTGCACTCTACTTTCTCTCAAAAGAGGCTGCAGGTCATGTCAAGGTTGTTCTTTCCGGAGAAGGAGCAGACGAGCTTTTCGGTGGATATAATATTTACAGAGAACCGGAATCATTGAAAAAAATTGCCTGGATTCCATTTGGTGTCAGACGTGTAATTGGAAAACTGGCTGCAAAGCTGCCGGATGTGAAGGGACGAGATTTCCTTATCCGTGCAGGAATGAAAGTGGAAGAACGTTTCATCGGAAATGCATATATTTACCGTGAAAAAGAGAAAGCGCAGATTTTGAAAAATAAAGTAACAGGACCTTCCACACAGGAATATTTAAGACCATTTTTTGAAGAACTTGAGTCAGAAAACAGAGGATCACTTCGAGACATGGAAAAAATGCAGTCTGTAGATCTGAGATACTGGCTTCCTGGCGATATTTTGCAGAAAGCAGATAAAATGAGCATGGCACATTCATTGGAAGTCAGGGTACCATTTCTGGATAAAGAAGTTTTTGACTTTGCAGCAAAGCTTCCGAAGGAAGCCAAGATTGCAGCGGGTACAACCAAATATATTTTCCGTAAAGCTGTTTCAGAATTTCTTCCACAGGAAACCGATGAACGTAGGAAACTTGGTTTTCCAATTCCAATCCGTGTGTGGCTGCGGCAGGATGACTGGTATCAGAGGGTAAAGGAGTTATTTACCTCGAAAGAAGCAGAAGAGTTTTTTCATACAGATAAGCTTCTTTTACTTCTGAAAGAGCACAAAGAGAAAAAGGCAGATAACAGCCGTAAAATCTGGACAGTTTTGACATTCCTTATCTGGTATGATAGATTTTTTGCTACATGTTCGAAGTGAGAGAGTTGGTTATGAGACGGTAAAAATATAAATATACGAAAAATCCGTTGACAATGGTATTTGGGATTTTTATGATAAAACTCTATTTGTTTGTATAGAAACTTTCGGATTATTGGAGGAAGAGTTTAAGGAGTATGTGGGTGGAAATCTGAAAGATTTTACG
This sequence comes from Blautia schinkii, assembly GCF_013304825.1. Lineage (GTDB taxonomy): Bacteria > Bacillota > Clostridia > Lachnospirales > Lachnospiraceae > Blautia_A > Blautia_A schinkii_B. The sequence goes on from NZ_JAAWUO010000020.1 coordinate 46,742, forward strand.
GTTTTGGATGCTTTCGACTCATTGTTCTTAAATGGAAAGGCAAATCAGGAAGCGCAATTTCAGCAGTTTGCTTCCTTGGAAATCCACAATTGCAATCTGTGGCATCTAGGAAAGGAGTTATATTACTATCCTGTATATTTGTTGGATTTATTCTTTTGTTACTTTACAGAGAAATATTTGTTCATCTTAGCATAATTTACAGAAGAGAAAAATATAGTGCAGGTAGTAGTGTAAGAAATGTGATCGAACCAAAAGACCTTGGGATGCAGTCCGATTGTGACGATGCATGTAACTGGGATGATAAGGAGAATATTTATGATTGAAGCTGTAGCAGTACTTCTTTTTTTTATAGTTGCAGGAACTCTATGGGGGATAATAGAAACTTTTAAATATAGGAAATTTTTTTCAAGAGACTGTGAAAACGGAAAAATCTCCACTATTAAAGCGTACCGAATAAAGCGACGTGGATCCTGGCGGATTTTTGGTGACCGTATTCTAGATGAAAAATCGTTTCTGGTAATGAGGGAAAAGGAGTCAAAGTTAAAAATTCATTAATTCAATAGCGGGGTATTTTAAATGGCTGAACAAAATGTTTTTAATCTAATGCAAAACGATGAGATTGGGCTGTTGTGGAAAAAGATATATCAATTACATCAAAAAACCCAAATTTATCTACTTACAGCCGAAGAAATATCAGAAAATGGGGATGCATTGATTCAGCCATTAAAAGAGCACCGGGATGCATATGATCATATTGTAAGGATTTTTGCAAGCACAACCAAAAAAGTGCCGGAGGGATACGATTACTATTCTTATATCAAAGGAAACCTTGAGAAAGCATATGGACATGAATATCGTGCTTTTTTTGATACGGCAGACTGGCTTGCATACAATCTGCGGCATAATTTAAGAGAACGCATAAATGCGATTCCATATAATAAAAGAAATCAATTAATCCCAAATTGCAAAGAAACAATCAAATTATTGAACCAATACCCATTTGAAATTTCTAATCTACGAAATGACAAGGATATAGTAAAAGAGTCTAATTCGGATGAGACAATAAAAGAATATGAAAATTTGCTTAGGCAACTAATAAAGTTATATAAAGAAATTGATTCAATTTGATGTTGGTACTAAAACAATTAATAGACTGATTGATCGTCGAAAGGTATCTGTTTGTCCATATCAGTGATATGTTACTCCATAAGGATAGTTCAGGAATATGTAGAATATTACACTTGCAAAAAGATCTGAGTGCAGAAGCGGCAGACCTTTTTTACAAGTGTAATACGGTTTTGCTTTCAAGAGCGACTCAACGACTTGAATATCAGACAATTTAGAGGAATACATTTTATCTGGAAAAGATATTTCTTCAAATGAAAAAATAGCAAAGCATGAGGTCTGGGTGAAAGAATTGCTGAAAAAATATTCGGATATTAATGCAGAGAACATTCATGCAATTCTTCAAAAAGAAGTAGGACTGGTGTTTGTACATGTGCTGGAAGAGGCCGGAGTTTATAAATGCACACCAAAAGGAAGAGAAGATTTTATGCGTTTTGTGGACAGTTTATAGGATGTGTTTTGACCGTGATTATAATGAATGCTGTAGTATAAAGTACAAAACTACAGAACAAGAAAATATTTTATAACAGCAGTTGCAGCCGGTATCTCATGATATATAAAATGAGAATATCGGCTGCTTTTCATTATTTTTACCCCTAAAAGGTAATCTTCTGAAAACCAAAACTGTAGTTTGGATCTCAACTGAAAAAATTAAATTTTTTTGTTACCATCCACTATTTTTTACGATATATAATATGAATGGAAATTTTTTTATTCAAAAAGGCGCCTTATCTGTTGCTGGTCAGATTATGGACAGTGACTTTTATCTTAAAGAAACTCGGAGGACAACCTGTAAATGAATGATGATGAAATTATAAACCTGTTTTTGAAAAGAGATGAGAATGGAATTATAGAATTGAGTACTAAGTATCACCCCTATTGCTACAAGATTGCCTGGAATTTATTGGCGAATAGAGAAGATGCCGAGGAATGTCTGAATGATACCTGGTTTTCGGTATGGTCACAGATTCCTCCTACGCATCCTTCTGTATTGGCACACTTTTGCGGTCGGATTACAAGAAATCTTAGTATTGACCGCTTAAGGAAAAAGTTTGCAGGCAAGCGCCCGGATGTTCATATGGCAGATGTTATGGAGGAAATGGAGCAGCTAAATGTAACTTATACCGTGGAAGAACAGCTGGCGGAAAAAGAACTGATGGAAACCATAAATCGTTTTTTGGAAGAAATGTCTCCAAAGGACAGAAATATTTTTGTACGAAGATACTGGTTTTTAGATCCTGTTTCTGCAATATCCAAAAGGCATCATATGTCAGCGGGAAGCGTGAAAATGAATTTATACAGAAACCGGAAAAAGCTGTTGAAACTGTTGGAAAAAGAAGGAGGACGCATATGAAAAAGTTTGATTTTTCAAAAGAATTTGGTAATATTGATCCGAAATATATAGAGGAAGCAGAGCGGGAATGGAGTGAAAAAAAGGAAAACCGGAGACCAAAAGGGTGGAGCAAAGCAGCAGCAGCCTGTGTGATCGTCACCTTGGGTTCTGTTATCTTTTCTAATCCACATATCCAGGCTGCAATAAAAAATATTACATTGTCCATAGGAGAAACCCTTGGTTTCCCAAAAGGTATTGAATCTTATACGGAAGTGTTGAATACCTCTAAGGAAGACAAAGGAATTACTGTAACATTAAAAGAAGTTGTTCTGGATAATGGGGTTCTGTTAACAAAGGTGCATGCAGAAAAAACATCTTCCGGGCAAAAGGACACGGATGATGTCCAGGATGCCTGGACCTTTGCCAATACACAGCTTGACATTGATTATCGGAAAACTACAATAAATGGACAGAAAATTGAAGAATACGAAAGCGGACACCATCTGCCATATTCGGACGAAGATTTGCTAAATAATGGACTGGATGAAAATGTCTATGATGCTGTTCTGGAATCTCGATTTTCCCTTGATGGTGATTTGGGAGAAAATCCGGAAGTACATTTGGTACTCGGTGCCTATCAAAATGAAAATCTTGGCGAAGATTATTTCGTAGAGTTTGAGTTTGATTTTTCTATTCCCCATGAGGAGCTTATGAAACAGACAGTTCATAAAAAGCTGGAAGATGTTTCTGTTAAAACAGAAGAAGGAATCGTAAAATTAACAGACTTTTCCATGAATAAACTGCAAAGTATAATTAAGGCAGAAATTCCGGAAGAACTTGAGGAAAAGCTGTATAATGGTAATGAGATGATGCTTATGGGGACAGACAGTAAAGGAAATCAGGTACAGTATGAACTGCGCAGTAATTCGGCAGATGGTAAATCTCAATGGAGTTTTAAAACCAGTTTCTGGGGTATGTATCAGCTGGATTCTGACGGCCCGGTTCTTTTGCTCCCGGATATTGACAGCGATTATCTGGAATTACAGCTTTATACCAGAGAACCTTACATGGCTGCTGCAGACACTGTCTGGGTTGATGACGATTTTGTAGAAATTGGTGAGACTACAGAAGAGGTAGAAGAGGTTCCGGAGGATACTTTGGAGGAAAAAAATCCGTCAGATGCAGAGGATCAGGTTGAAACTCAAATTATCGGAGGGGCAGATGCTCCCACAGAAGTAAGGCTTCAAGACGATACAGACCAGAAAGAAAATACCGACGCAGCAGATAAAACGGATGAAGATTACGGAACCGAAGAAAGCGCATATTATGATGGAGCTATCGGTGAAATCACTGCAGAATCCGGTTGGACATCTGTCGGGGATAAAATAAGGATTCAGATTAGGTAGAGAAACGTGAATCTGTTTTCAAAAATCCCATGTCAAAGAAGCTTTGCATACCTGTTTTTTCGCTGTAAAAGGTAAATTGCTTTTCATTTGGCAGAAATTTTTATATAATCCAGGTGAGAAAGCAAAACCGATTGGAAGAACAGGAGCAGAGCAATATGAACATTGGAACGCAGATATTAAAAATACGAAAAGAAAAGGGACTGACCCAGGAGGAATTTGGAAAAATATTTCATGTTACGAGACAGACTGTGTCTAATTGGGAAAATGAAAAGAGCTATCCGGATCTGCAGATTCTCATAGACATCAGCAACCGTTTTGATATTTCTCTCGATGTCTTAATAAAGGAAGATGTCAAAATGGTAAAAACCATGGATAAAGAAAGAGTGCTTGGATCATTGAAACGGGAAAAGTCTGTTATTGACTTTTTTACAGGTGCAGGAACTGGAATTGTAATCACCTGCCTGTTTTCAGCTGATACAATGGTCAGAACGGTTACCATTGTATTAGGCGTGGTCATGATCGGAATTGGCTGGTACCGGGAAGCAAAATATGACAAAAGATTGTTCAGATATATGAATGATAAAGAACGGTGAGGTGGAGAATATGAAAATCTGGCGTGAACTGTTAGGCTATGTGAAATTGATTGTAATAGTAGTGGCAATTACTCTGGTTATCAATAATGTTGTTTTGATTAACGCAAAAATCCCTTCACCCTCCATGGAAAAAACACTTATGGTGAAAGACCGCCTTTTCGGCTTTCGGCTTGCGTATGGAATTAATCTTAATCTGTTCGGTTATGAAATTTCTGAAAAGTTCAAGGACCCGGAGCGATTTGATATTGTAATATTCAAATACCCAGATGATGAAAGTCGTCTTTTTATCAAAAGAGTGATCGGACTGCCGGGAGAAGTAGTGGAAATTAAGGATGGGAAAGTTTATATTGATGGTTCCCCCACTCCATTGGATGACTCTTTCATTCCGGAGAAAATGATCGGAAGTTATGGTCCATATACAGTTCCGGAAAACTGTTATTTCATGCTTGGTGACAACCGGAATGATTCGAAGGATTCACGTTCATGGAAAAACAAATTCGTGCGATTTGACCAGATTGTGGGGAAAGCTGTTGTAAGATACTATCCATCTTTCAAGTGGTTAGGATAATAAGAAACGCGAATATCAGTGGCTTATTAAGCACTGGAATATTCGCGTTTTTTATTTGATAATGGAAGTCGATTTTTGTCCTGTCTTGTGTGTCCCAAAAGTGCCTGTTTTACAGGCTTTCCGGGGTATCAGTCATTTTGTCTGGTATTGTAAAGCAGTGTCAGATTTGTCGTAAATGTCGTGAATTTGTGGTCAAAAAATGATGAGAAATGGAGAGTGCTAACAAAATGAAATTAACGTATACGAATGTAAATGGATATCTGCTTCCGGATCTTACTTATAAATCCGGTAAGCAGATGGAGCAACTTGGCAAGTATGGTTTTCTTCGCAGAGATTATCTGAAAAACCATCGAAATTCAACCTATCGGGTGATGCTTCTGCATGATACGCTTGGAAAGCATCTTCTGGAAGTGGACAAGTATTTCCTATTATGTATTTAAGAAATTCTATTTTCTTTATGAAATCTTCAAAATTTGCAGTTATCCTTTTAGCATAATCAAAAGAAAGGATAGTGTAAAATATGAGTATAATCTTGAAAACAACAAATCTCTGTAAATCATTCAGCAGGCAGACAGTTGTAAATAACATATCGCTGAATATTGAAAAAAATTCCGTCTATGGATTGTTGGGACCAAACGGAGCCGGAAAGTCCACAACACTTAAAATGGTAACAGGCATTTTGAAACCGACATCTGGAAGCATTGAGTTTGACGGCCACGCTTGGCGCTGAAAAGATTTGAATGACATAGGAACCTTAATCGAAACCCCGCCTCTTTATGAGAACCTGACTGCATTTGAAAATTTAAAAGTGAGGACGGAGCTTCTCGGCTTACCGGATAAACGCTGCCATGAAGCGCTTGATATTGTCGGCCTTACGAATACCGGAAAGAAACGGGCAGGACAATTTTCTCTTGGCATGAAACAGCGGTTGGGAATTGCGATTGCAATTTTAAACAATCCCCGCCTGCTGATTTTAGACGAACCTACAAACGGCCTCGATCCTGTTGGTATAGAAGAACTCCGTGAATTGATTCGTTCCTTCCCCTCTAAAGGAATTACGGTAATTCTTTCCAGCCACATTCTTACAGAGGTACAGCAGATTGCTGACCATATCGGCATTATCTCGGAGGGTGTCTTGGGGTATGAAGGTGTTTTACATGCTGAAGAAAATCTCGAAAAATTATTCATGGATATTGTGAAAAAAAACAGAAAGGAAATGTAAGAGTATGAAATACCTTAAATCAGAACATTTAAAATTCAGAAGAACCTTTTTCAATAAATTATTGATAATTGCCCCATTGATTACAGCAGTTTTTGCTTGGCTTATGGCTGGATTTACTGGATTCCAGTATATGTCCTTGTATTGGTGGTATTCCTTTTTACTTCCGGGAACAATTACAGTTCTTTGCTATTTGTCCAATCAAAAAGAAATACGTGCAGATAAATACTATTCCGTATATTCTATGTCTATCAATCTGAAAAAATTTTGGATTAGTAAAAACCTGATTCTGATTGAAAAAATGATATTTGCGGCTTTTATATTGGCATTGTTGGTATGTGTTAGCAATATTATCTCCCCGTCAACCGTTATTTTCACACCGGGACAATCCTTTATAGGCAGTGTTGCTATTATGATAGCTTCTATATGGCAGATTCCGCTTTGCTTATAGGATGTATATTTAAAATAAGAGAGCTGTAAGATGCAGCCCTCTTATTTTTTTTGGATCCAAAAGAAGCAGAAGAATTTTTTTATATAGAGGAACTGCTTCGGCTTCTGAAAGACCATAAAGAGAAAAAGGAAGATAACAGCCGTAAAATCTGGATGGTTTTGTCATTCCTTATCTGGTACGATAAATTCTTTGTTACATATTCGAAGTAAGCGAGTTGATCACGAGGTGAGTAACATTGCTTTCATCGTACACTCACATACCTATGGCTTGTATCCGGAGAAAATCAAAGGTAGCACAATTCATGCGATCACGATTTACGAGAAAAATCAATAGTCATATAGTAAAAAATATGTTAGAATGAAGCAAGCAACAAATAAGGAGAGTGGAAAAGCATGATAAATAAAGAGGTTTATTTAAAAACTATAGCTGAAAATTTAGCACTATTAAGTCGGGAAGTGTCTATTTTAAATGCAGTAAATCTCTATGATATTAACATCATTGCGGAAGACTTCTTTCCTGGGTTGTTGAATCTTATCTATGGTTATGAATTGAAAAATGCAAATCATTTGGAAAAAAATGCTCCAGCAATTGATTTGATTGATCGGAAGAATAGGATAGCAGTTCAGGTTACATCAGACAATAGTAGTACAAAAATCAGGCATACGATAGCGGAATTTAATAAAAATCAAGCGTATCATTTATATGACAGATTGGTTGTACTAATTTTGACGCAGAAGAAAAAATATTCTTCTGATTTTGATACACAGGGGCTGTTTTCTTTCGAAAAGACAAGAGATATTTGGGACGTTGAAAAGTTAATAAAAGATATTCGTGAATTAGAGACAGTGCAAATAAAAAAAATTAGCGATTATCTGTCAGAAGAATTGTGTAACAAATATTATTCTGTGAGAGAAACACAGGCGGGAGAAGTGGACACAATCATAGATTTGATAGAGTATATTTCACAAAATAGAAAAGTAAACAAGGATCGTAAAACAACGGTGGATCCAGAGTATAAAATATATAAAAGATTTAAGAATTTTACGGATAAATTAATTACGGAGTATACGACGCTTTATACAATTTATGGAGAGGCGTTGAATATTGTGAATGAAACGCTTGGAATAGATGAAGCTCAGGACATTATTATTATGTTCTATCTGCAGGATATTAGCGTACAATTTTTGGAAGAGGAGCATGATAACCCCATTGCTGCTTTAAATAAATTGGTTACATATTTTGAAGAAAAATTAAGCACTAATGGAAAAAAATATGACCGTTCTGCGATAAAATTCTATCTTGTCAATGAAATGATTAAATGTAGGGTATTTCCAAACGAAGGGAGTGAGTATGATGCTGACAAGTAGCAATGCACTAAAATCTTCTGCAATGTATATTGGTTATCTCATACTCAAAGAGATACAAAAGCGAGATGCAGAAAAGATTTCAATATATGATGTGTCCAAAGCATTAAAAAAAGCCGGAATCACAAGTAGCAGGCAATTGATCTTAGGGCTTTCTTTTTTATACTCTGTTGATATTGTTGAGTTTGAGGAGGCGAACATATGGGTAAAGAAATAAATCGTATTCGTCTCAATCGACTTTATTCTGAAAATAATATTTTTGAAGAAATTACTTTTCATGATGGAGTTAATATTATATTAGGCGAGAAGTACGATGACAGATCTGTAAAAGGCCGAAAGACAAATGGTGTTGGAAAATCCATGAGTATTGAATTTTTGGATTTTTGTTTTCTGAATGATTATGAAAAATCCAGAATTGTAAAAATACCAAAAGAAGTTTTCCCAGTAGAAGAAAATGTAATCCTGGATTTAGATATAGGGCAGGAAACAGTCACCATAAAAAGAAACCGCAAACAAGCAGATAAACCTATACTTATCAGGGAGGGGAAAACAGTTTCCTTTGATAAAATTCAGGACGCAAGAGATTATCTGACTGGAATTATTTTTTCAAAATTAAATGGTAAAAAAGTGCCTAGTTTTAGAAATCTTTTTTCAATCTTGATGAGGGATGAACGTTCAGAGTTTACAGATATAATAAAATGTCATGACCTGACAAAAAAGATCCCGGACGATCTAAGTGCTCATTTATATTTGCTGGGATTTTCTCTGGAAGCTTATAAGAATACAATTGAAACCATCAGGGAAATTGAGGCAGTTAGTACTGTCCTTACGAAAGAAAAAAAAGAACTGACGCAGGACGGGAAAAAGAAAATTTCAGATGTCAGAGCGGAGCTCAATGCATTGGAAGATGAATTGCAAAAATTGGAGGATGCGATTGAAAGCTTTAAAACGAATGAGAGCTTTAATGCTATGGAAGCGGATCTAATTGAATTGGAGGATTTACTGGACCAATTGAGAAAACGGCAAAAGGCTTTGCGTTATGATTATGAAAAAATTAGAAAAATGCCAAAACCGGAACAAATTGATGACAGAGAAATCGAATTGGTCTACAACCAGTTTAAGAATGATTTAGGAAATGCTATAGTAAAATCTTTGAATGAAGTGGTAGGATTTAAGAATAAAATAGAAGAATTTCAAAGAATGTTGGTGAATCAAAAAGCAAAAGAATTGGAGTCCCAGTTAAAAAATATTGCGGAACAAATTCGGATTTTGGATGATGAATATTCAGAAAAGCTGAAGGTGATTGATAAAAAAGGAATTCTTAAGAATTTAAAAGTAAGTTTAAAAATTTACGAAGCAAAGAAAGAAGCCACTTCAAATACAAAGTTTTTATTCGAACAATACCAAAAGAACGAGAAAAAGAAAAGAATGCTAAACCTACAGAAAACGCAGCAACTCATGGAAATTGATGATGAGATTGAACAAAATAAAAAAATCATTGATGACTTTACTGATACTATTTTGCAAATCCATGAATTTATTATGGGAAATAAGGAATGTTCGTTTAGCATCCAGACAATTGATAAAGCTCGCAGAAAAACACCAGTCGAATTGACTCTTCGCATTTATGATGATGGAAGTCATAGTGTAGATAGAACAAAGGTGTTCATTTATGATATGGCATTATTATTTAATCAATATACGAGAGATAGGCATCCGCTGTTTTTAGTGCATGATAATATTTTTGATGTGGATCAGGATACACTTGTTCAATGTTTGAATTATCTTTATAAACAAGAAGAACAATATCAGGATTTTCAATATATTCTTACGCTAAACCGCGATAAGATTGAAAGTGAAGAGCAGAGAAAACTAATCCAAATGAATATTGACGAGCATCAAGTGGCCGTTTTTACGAAGAAAAAGAAGTTTTTGGGACGGGATTATCAGGAAAAATAATAAAAAATGTGCTATATGACATTTGATTATAAAATAGCAGATAATAAAGTTCACTCTTAAACCGGAACATCAATGATTTTCGAGTAAATTTGTGATACTGTTCATGTATCCTTTCTACTGTTGGAATTTTCTGTAAAAATAATCATACGAAAAGAAGGATAAAATGAAATAGGATTAATCTAGTTGTAGAAAACTGATTAATCCTATTTTGACTTTTTTATATAAGAAAAACTCAAGTTTGCGGCTCAAAAACTTTGATTATCCATACAGATTTCTTTGCCTCAGAGTGCAAAACCCAGTGTATATTAAAAGTTTGAATGTTGGTGAATGGTTGGATTGGATGCCAGAGTTACTATGAGCTGGAAACTGCCATAAAAAGGCACTAATGTTAGCTTGACAGATGTAGAGATAATCATATACAGAATCCTATCAACTTCATCTGGATGATGGTAACTCAATCTGCACATTATATGAAATGATATACAGAAAGAGAGTTAAAGATGAGTAAAATATTACTTTTAGAAGATGATTTAAGCCTTATCAATGGATTATCCTTTGTTTTCAAAAAGCAGGGATTTGAACTGAGTATTGCCAGAACGCTCAAAGAGGCAGAGGGGATGTGGAAAGATGGAAAATATGATTTGCTGATCTTGGATGTATCTCTGCCGGACGGTTGTGGCTTTGAATTTTGCAAAAAAGTTCGGCTTACATCAAAGGTGCCGATTATTTTTCTGACGGCTTCGGACGAAGAAACAAGCATCATTATGGGGTTGGATATTGGCGGTGATGACTATATTACAAAACCGTTCAAACTGGGAGTTTTTGTTTCAAGGATTAATGCCTTACTTCGTCGCGCAAATTCTTTTCAGGCAATGGATACGGAATTGCAGTCGAATGGTATCAAAGTTCTTTTGCTGCAAGGACAGGTTTTTAAGAATGGAGTACTTTTGGATTTAACTGCTGTGGAATATAAGCTGCTTTGTTTGTTTATGCGAAATCCGAATATGGTACTGACGAAGGAGCAAATTTTGGATAGGCTATGGGACTGCGATGGAAATTATATCGACAGTAGTACCCTTACAGTCTATATGCGTCGGCTTCGTATGAAAATTGAGGATAATCCGAGCGAACCGCAAATGCTCCGGACTGTTCGAGGCATGGGTTATAAATGGAACATTACCGTATGAGGTGCAGAATGAAAATACTTGCAAATAAAGAAATCAAAAATCTATTTCTTTCGCTCTCGCTGATTTTAGGGTGCACATTTCTCTTAGCTGAGTTTTTTTTATGGCTGTCTTGTCACCGACTTTCCCTGTCACTGCTAATCCTTCTACTATTGGCTAATAGTGCTGTATGTGCAGTCTGCTTTGTATATTTTAATCGGCAAAATCAGATCATGGAGCAGGCAATATCGCAGATCAATGCGTATCTTGATGGTGATCGCAGTGCTCGTATTGAATGTGATGATGAGGGCGAATTGTACCGCCTTTTTCATTCCATCAATTCTTTAGCAGCAGTATTAAATGCTCATGCAGATAACGAGTTGCGAGAGAAGGAGTTTTTGAAAAATACAATCTCCGACATTTCGCACCAACTGAAAACGCCACTGGCAGCTTTGAATATTTATAACGGACTACTTCGGGATGAGGATATAGAGGTGTCCTCTGTGAAAGAATTTGCTGATCTGTCCGAGCAGGAGCTTGATCGTATTGAAGTTTTGGTGCAAAACCTTCTCAAAATCACAAAGTTGGATGCTGGTTCTATTGCATTTGAAAAGGAAATAGAAAATGTGGCGGATATGATGCAGGATTTGGAGCTACACTTTGCGTATCGTGCCAAACAGGAACAGAAAGAGATCGTCTTATCTGGTGCAGATGATATTTCCTTTTTCTGTGACCGTGATTGGTTGAGCGAAGCGATTGGCAATATTGTGAAAAATGCGATGGATCATACAGAAAAGGGTGATACCATTCACATCAAATGGAAGGTACTGCCCTCTGCTGTTCAAATCACAGTAAAAGATAACGGGTGCGGGATTCATCCAGAAGACCTATACCATATCTTTAAGAGGTTTTATCGCAGCCGCTTTTCAAAGGATATACAGGGGATTGGGCTTGGCCTGCCGTTGGCAAAAGCAATTATCGAAGCTCATGGGGGTCTGATAGAAGTAGAAAGCGAATTAGGACTTGGAACGAGTTTTATAATGAATTTCCCAATTCCTACAAAATTGTAGGCTGGTTGTAGGGTTACAGTAATATTGAGGTGCTATTCTTTCCATTGTAGACAGAGAACGAAAGTCCACCCGTTTACGACAGCAAAATTATTGAGAAAGAGGTGTTTGCACTATGAACTTGTTAGAAGTCAAAAATATTTGTAAAATCTATGGCAACGGGGAAACCGCAGTCAAGGCTTTGAAAGATGTTAGCTTTTCTGTTCCCAAAGGGGAGTATGTGGCAATCGTTGGAGAATCCGGTTCTGGCAAAAGTACACTGCTGAACATGATCGGCGCCTTGGATACGCCTACGTCAGGCAAGGTGCTGATTGATGGCAAGGACATTTTTTGCATGAACGACAAGAAATTAACTGTGTTTCGGCGTAGGAATATCGGCTTTATCTTTCAGGCGTTCAACCTTGTGCCGGAGCTGACCGTGGAGCAGAATATCATCTTCCCTGTGTTGCTGGACTACCAGAAACCGGACAAAAAGTATCTGGAAGAACTATTGGCGGTGCTGAATCTGAAAGAGCGCCGAAATCACCTGCCGAGTCAGCTTTCCGGTGGTCAACAACAAAGAGTGGCGATTGGACGTGCATTGATTACCCGCCCTTCTCTGATTCTGGCGGATGAGCCGACGGGAAATCTGGATTCACAAAATAGCAGCGAGGTTATTGCATTGCTCAAAGAAACATCGAAAAAATATGAGCAGACCATCATTATGATTACCCATAACCGCAGCATAGCACAAACGGCAGACCGGGTATTGCAAGTGTCGGATGGAGCTTTAACTGATTTTGGGAGGTGCCGTGAATGAAAAGCTATCTTAGTCTCATCCCCATTTCTGCAAAGGTGCGCAAGCAACAAAATCGTATGACAGTTTTGTGTATTATTATTGCGGTGTTTCTTGTTACAGCCATTTTCAGTGTCGCTGACATGATGATACGAACAGAAAGTGATTTTATGATAAATAATCATGGAAACTGGCACATTGCGATAAAAAATATTTCACAGGATGATGCGGATGAAATCAGTAATCGTTCAGATGTTACAGCAGTTGGTGCAGCCTCTCAATTTAATTTTGAAGGAGAACAACCATACCGAATCAACAAAAAACGAACCGTTTTGTATGGCACTGATGAAGCCTATATCGTTCAGATTTCAAATGGAATTGTAGAAGGAACATTTCCGGAAAATGATACGGAAGTTATGCTTACACCTAATGCTGTAACTGCTTTGGGAGTACAACTTGGGGATAAAGTAACCTTACATACCCCTGCTGGAGATCGAATATTTACAATATCAGGTTTTGGAACAGATGATGAAAATTACTATAACAATCAGACCTATTTGGTAGGTTCTTATCTGACACAAAATGCATTTACTTCTGTTATGGCACAAAACGAAGTGACAAATAATGAGTTAACCTATTATGTGCAGTTTGAAAGTGCAACAAAAGCAGCAAATGCAAAAAGAGAATTACAGACACAGTACCAATTACCTGATGAGAGTATTTCTGAAAATACTGGTGTTATGGGTATGTCTGGACAAAGTAACAGTACTGCGATGCAGAGTATATACGGATTAGCAGCAATTCTATTTGTTTTAGTGTTGCTGGCAGGGATATTGATGATTTCTGGCAGCATGAATAGCATGATTGCACAACGAACTCAGTTTTTTGGAATGTTGCGTTGCATTGGTGCAAGTCATGTGCAAATTATCCGCTTTGTTCGTTTGGAAGCATTGAACTGGTGTAAAATAGCGGTACCTATAGGGGTGTTCTTTGGAACAATAATTAGTTGGATTATTTGTGCCACATTTCATTATGGAATTGGTGGAGAATTTTCTACAACACCAGTCTTTCAGATCAGTCCTGTTGGACTAATCAGTGGTGTGGTTGTCGGCGTGGTAACTGTATTTTTAGCGGCGCAATCCCCAGCAAAACGGGCTGCTAAAGTTTCACCTATATCAGCGGTTTCTGGCAATATAGATAATAAAGTTTCTGCTAACCACGCTATTAAGTTTAACTTAGGGAAAATTGACAATTCGCTTGGTTTCCATCATGCAATTGAAAAAAAGAAAAACTGGTTTTTAATGACAGCTTCTTTTGCATTAACTATTATGTTGTTTTTTTCCTTTTCTGTGATTTTAGACTTTGCAAAGCAGCTTGTTCCATCGCAAAATGTCACATCAGCCGACATAGCATTATCAAGTTATGCAAATAAACTGGATATTGAGCGTAGCCTGGTCGATGAAATAAAAAAAATAGATGGGGTTGCAAATGCTTATGGAAGCAGCTATATGGAAAATATCCCCGCAACATCTTCAAGAGCAGGGATAGACCATATCAACATTGTTTCTTATGATGATACACTGCTAGATTACTCAAAAAAAAGTATTGCTCAGGGAGCATTGGATACAGTTTATGGGGACAGTAACAAAGTGGCAACCGTATATAATAGAAATAATTCACTGCGTATAGGTGATACTATCCAGTTTGCAGGCGAGGAAGTAGAGATTACTTGCACTCTGTCACAAGGGCTCTTTGGAGATGATTTGATTATTATTTGTTCGCAGGAAACATTTGACCGTATCATGGGTAATACAAAGTATGGTCTTATTGGAATTCAATTAGATTCAAATGCAACTGAAGAAACGATAGCAGAAATTAGAAGCCTTGAAAGTGATGACATTATTATCACAGATCAGCGTGAAAGCAATAAACAAAATAATGCTACCTATTTGGCGGTACGAATTGTTTGTTATGGTTTTCTGGCTATTGTCGGAATTATCTCGCTGTTTAATATCGTCAATAGCATCTCCATGAGTGTATCTGCACGGATGAAGCAGTATGGAGCAATGCGAGCTGTTGGTATGGATAATAGACAGCTTAAACGAATGATTTCTGCGGAAGCGTACACCTATGCAATTTCTGGTTTGATAGTTGGATGTGGTATTGGACTTCCTCTTAGTCGATTTTTATATAATCGTCTAATTGCACATTATTTTGGAATTGAGTGGAGTTTTCCTATCCTACGATTTGGAATCGTTGTTGCCTTTATCTTCATATCTGCTATTGTATCTGTCTATGCCCCTGCAAAGCGCATACGTAATATGGAAATTACCGAAACAATCAATGAATGGTAATAGCCATTAGTTTTGATAAATTTTATTGATATATTGACAAATAATGTAAAATAATCTATTATATAGATGACCGATATATAGAGCGCCGATATATAACTTATTCTAAGAAGGGGGTGGACCAGATGGCTATTGAAAGAGCATTGGTTTCAGGAAGTATGGCAATGCTTGTAATGAAACTTTTGTCTGAAAAGGATATGTATGGATATGAGATGATCGACACACTGAGGCAAAAATCTCAGAATGTATTTGAGCTGAAGGCTGGAACTCTTTATCCATTGCTGCACAGCTTGGAAGAGAAAGGACTCCTGACAGTATATGAACAGGATGTAGCTGGAAAGACCAGAAAGTATTATAGCCTTACCAGACAGGGAAGAGGATTCCTGGAAAAGAAAATAGAGGAATGGAAAGAGTATTCTGCAGCAGTGACCAATGTGCTTATACTGGAGGTGTGAGTTATGGATGAATATCTGAAATTATTGCTGGAACAGATTCGCTGCACAAAAGCCAGACCATACATAAAACAGGAACTGCAGGATCATATGGAGGATCAGATTGCGGAAAACATGAAGGCAGGCATGGATCATGAACAGGCAGAGAAGGAAGCCGTCAGAGACATGGGGAATCCTGTGGAAACAGGAATCTCTCTTGACAGTATCCACAGACCTCAAGCTGCATGGAAACTTTTGGGAATGATTATACTTATCAGCATTGCAGGTGTTCTGATACATGCAGGGATTTCCGGAAAAGCCAGTGAGAATGCGGTAGCCGGTTCTGACAGATATGTGTTTCATGTTATGATCGGGCTGGCTGTCATGATGATTTTGTATCTGCTGGACTATACCGTACTGGCAAAATTTTCAAAAATAATTGCAGCTGTTTTATTGTCCGCCTGTTTGCTGGTTATATTGGAAGGAGGCCAGGTAAACGGAGCAAGGATTTTTATATCACTGCCAGGAGGCAGAAGAGGCATGGATGTACAAAAACTGATGCTGTTTTATGTCCCCATATATGGAGCAATTTTATATAAATATCATGGGTGGGGATATAAGGGACTGGTAAGAGCAATCTTATGGCTGATTGCTCCAGTAATATTAGTTTACAGCCTGCCGGCACTCAGGACAGCTTGTGTGATGCTGGTAACTATGCTGACTATGTTGACGATCGCAATCAAAAAGGACTGGTTTACTGTCAGAAAGAAAAGAACTATCTGTGGAATCTGGGCTGTGTTTTTGACCGCGCCCATAGCAGCTTTCCTGGGTATGTACCTGAGAAACAGGCTGGCGGAATATCAAATTGCGCGCATACAGGCGATGTTTTCCAGCGGTAGCGAAACAGATTATCTCACAAAAATGTTGCATTCACTTTGGAGACAAAATAAGCTGATCGGGAAAAGCAAATCAGATGTAACGGGAATCCTGCCAGCATTTAACGCGGATTACATTCTGACCTATCTGTCATCTGTATATGGAATAATTGCAGCTATACTTTTGTGCTGTGTTCTTGCGGTTTTGATTTTTGCAGTCTTTAACACTGCGTTGCGACAGAAAAATCAGCTGGGTATGATGATGGGATGCGGGTGCGGAATTGTATTTCTCATCAGTTTTTTGATAAATGTCCTTGAGAATCTTGGCGTATTTCCGCAATCAATAACATTTCTTCCGTTTTTTTCAGCCGGAGGAAGCTGTATCATAGTTTCTTATGGACTCATGGGAATCGTGCTGAGTACTTACAGGTATAAGAATATTTATCCGCGACATCCTGAAGCAGGCTTTATGTCCATTAATTCTAAGGTAAAAAAAGTATCGTAATATTATCCAATGCGTCGTAAAACCCCCTGCTTCAGCTATGGGGATATAAGACGCGTCCATCGAATTTATGCAAGTAATTGAA
>NZ_JAAWUO010000021.1 GCF_013304825.1 Blautia schinkii
GAGTGTGGTGTACAGTTAATAGATATGGTATATTTGCAAAGATGTTTATAACTTCCAGTTTTTGAAACTGAGAAATCGGAATTGATGGGGGTAGTGTGAATTATGAAAAAGATTGTATGTGCAATGCTATGTATTCTGCTTGTATTTAGTTTGAGTGCTTGTGGTGGAAGTGTTAATGAAGTAAACACGCATAATGTAGAATCTGAAATATATTCTGAAGAGGATATTGCAGCTGCTATTGACACCATAAAAAAAGAGTTTAAGAGCAACTGGAATGGATGTACTCTTACAGAAATTTATTATGCAGGGGATGACAGCTCTAAAGACCATCAAGATTGGGCAGATAGGAACAATGCAGATGAAGTCATTGTTTTGCTATCTTCATTCGATATTGATTCATCTGGAGGAGATGGTTCTCTGAATCCAAATAGTACATACAATGATTGGAAGTGGATTTTAGTTAGAACAAATGGCGGACAATGGCAACATGTTGACCATGGATATTAAAATAAATTCCAGTTTTTGAAACAGAGAAATCGGTAGTTATGGAGGTGAAAAATGTATTTCACAGACGAAAAAGACTATATTATGCGAATGATAAAAGAAATGGTAAGAGTATTATTTTCTTTAATGTTTGGGAAAAAGTATGTTTCTGTTGAACTTGAAAAAGAAAATAAATATGAAGTATCAGGGAAAAATTTGAAAGATTTTCTTGATATGATTGATTCTGGGAAAATTAACGAAGCAGAGAATATACTTTTAGATAGCATTGATTATACAGACAGAAATGAGGTAATGGCAGCAGCTCTTTTCTACCAATACCTTAGTGAGAAGGATAGTGAGTTTTTGAAAAATAATAATTATACAAAAGAAGAAGTGATGTCTGGTTTTAAGCAATTACTTATGCAGTCAGGATATACTGATTTGCTATGTTTGGTCAAAGCTGAAGAGTAATGTAGAAAATTCAAAGAGATAAGAGTGATTGGCTGAAAGGAGAAATTGTATTATATGTTCTATATTGTTTTTGACTTTATGATGGCAGTGATTATGTTTTTGTTTGGAATGTGGTTTTATAAATCAGAAGGAAAAGCTGCTAAATTCTTGTCGGGTTATAATATGAAATCAGCGGATGAACGAAAGAAATACGATGAGAATGCTATGTGTAAGGCATATGGAAAAAGAATGATGTTTATGTCAGTTCCTTTTATTATTGGAATAATCATAGATATCCAATATCAAGGAATAGGCTGTTGGATCGCATGGGGGATATGGCTTATTATGTTTGTTTTGTTGCTTATTGATAGACATATCTGGATTCCAGAAAGTTCAACATTGATTGTAAGAAAGCTATTGAAGAAGCAATCGTATTAAATTTTGATGGACTGCATTTAAAGGAAGATGCCGCAAGACAAGTGCTGGAACAGTTTGGGAAAGAGCGTATGACGTTTGTTATAGCGAATACGCTCCGGGAACTTTCCTATGATGGCAGATTTTCCAGACAGAACAAAGACTGGGCAGAACATATCGAAATTCCGGAAAATATCAATCAGGGAAAGAATCTGAATCAGGATTATGTGATAGAAAGCCATCCAGCGGTGTTGGACGGATTTATTGACATGGCAAGAGCAGAGATTCGGATGCAGAAGATTGAACAGGCATTAGATGAAGCGGAAGTCACCATTACAGCAGATACCAGAGGATTTGAAGCAGACGGACATGATGGAACCTGGCATACAGTAGATGAAAAAGAGTATGCAGGAGAGAAGTTCTTCTTCATGGAGCATGATGAGTATGGTTCAGATGTGGCAGGGATTATCGTATCGGAACATGGTCAGCTTGTAGCCGAAGATCTCCGGAATGGGTATGATGCAGGAGCATTGGAAGCTATTTCAGAATATCTGCAGGAGAAAGGGATTTCTGTGGAAGGACTTATGCCGGAAATAGAGCCGGATGAACTTGCATATAAGATTGACGATAAGTATTTTGCAATCCAGAGAACAGAGGAAGGATATGATTATACCTTTTATGCTTTGGATTACGATGAGATTGACGGTGGTGTTTATGACAATCCTGATATTTCTATGCGACAGGCAATAGAAGATATTCTGGAGGACGAAGATGTGTCCCTGGAAAATGCAGTTTACGTTGATTATGAAGATTTAATGGCAGAAGTGGAAGAAGCGAATGAACGACAGATGCAGCTTACACAGTTATTAAAGAACTGTCCTCCAAGTATTTTTGAGGACTATGACCGGGAAAAGGCAGTAGATACCTGTGAGGGAATTGCAATGCAGTTTACCAAGAGCAAAGGGTATCTGACCGTACAGGAAACGGAAGAAGGCTATTTTTACATTTTCTATGATTCTGATCTGCATGAAATCAATGCGGGCGATTACGATAATCCAGATATATCTGTTCAGAAGGCTACTTATGAAATCTTGAAAAGTGAAAGAATGGATGATATGGAGTGCGTCAAAGTGGATTACAAGGAATTTGAAGCAATGACCATCCAACATTCCAAAGACTTACTACAGGCAGGTGAACTTCGTGCGACTTCTGAGATTGGAAGAGATGAGGTTGCATTAAATGGTCTTAGCAGGGCAGAAGTGGAACGGGGTGTCTTGTATCACGCACAGGGTATTCTGGAAGATATGGGATTAGAAAATGAAGTAGAGCTGCTTGCAGCAAGGGTGCATGGTTCTAGAAGCAGAGAGGAACTTTACAGAGGTGATTCTGACCTTGATGTGGTGCTTTCTTATCGTGGCAATATCCGGGAGGACAGTTTCTTCAATGAATTAAATGCTCATGGCATCGCAATGGCAGGTATTAAGGTGGACATCAATCCTATTGCCGAAGAAAGAATCACTCTGGCAGAATATATGAAGGAAGCAGATGCTTACCTTGATCAGCAGGAGATCAAAAAGCTGGCGGTGGATTTAGATAATTTCAGCTATGAATATGACACTTACGAATATAAAGATACCGTTGAGAACAGGGAAGAACAGGTGGAGAAAATCACAGAGGACATTTTGAATCAGAAAACAGGGTGTTTAAAGGACTGGCTGGTTGAAGTATCGGAAGAATCTGATATAGACAGTGATGTGATAACTGCCCGGTCATTACTTTCCCGCCTGGAAAATGCAGAAACCTTTTCTATCTTTACCAGACAATCAGAACAGGAACAGCCGGAAGCTACGATTACTTTTTATGTGGCAGAGTGTATGGAGTTTCCGGTCATGGGAGAATACCATAATAATCTTACTCTGGAAGAAGCGATTAAGATTTATGAAAGTATTCCGGCAGATCGACTGCATGGAGGCAAAGGGATTGGTTTTGACCTGTAGGACGGGGATAAGGATTATTCTGGAGAGTACGAACTGATGTGTTGGGACAGAGTAGACAGGGAACTGATAGATATGATTCCGCATTATAAGGAAAGTCCATTGGTACAGAAAGCAATTAACGATATGGAAAAGTATCTGAATGAGAAACATGGAAAAGTGCAGGAAGCAGAACAGACTGTGGAAGTGAAACAGGAAGTTCCAGAAGCACCAGTCAAGAAAGAATCCGTATCAGTAGAACCGAACCGGGAACAAAACAAAGAGCCTGCAAAGGGTGAAAAAGGAGAACTGAAAAAATCTGTACTGCAGTCGTTGAAAGAGTTTCAGGCAAGGGCAAAAGCACAGGAGCAGGAAAATAAAGAAGTAGAAAAATCCAAAGCACACTTGGAAGATTATAAATCGGAACTGGAAGAGGGGGAATGAATTCAAGCCAGAGTGCAGTATAGCAGGTGAAAGATGAGAAGCGAAGGAAAAAGTGTCAGCATTGAGAAGTGTTAACAGGTATATATTGGAAGAATTCAGCCAGGGAAACTCTGGCTGATATAAAAACACATCTGCAGAAACAGAGACTGAAGAAATTTTGAGTAGTGGAATTGGGAAGAAGTATTTAGATACTATAATAAAGAGATTAGCTGGCTTGTATACTGACAGAGAGGACATAGTAAACAGATTTGCGTTATTATCAGGGATTGTAGGGAGATTCCGAAGAGCTTTTGTTCAGATGATGAAACAATAGGATTGGTACAGGAAATATATGGAACAAAAGTTAATAAAGGGATTTGTTGCGTTTTCCGCTATAATAATCTGCCAGCAAAGAATGTGTTGCCTGAATATGTTTGTGATTATAAGAAACGAGCAGGGTTATTTCAAAGATCAGCAGATTTAGAGTAGTTCTTTTTTTCTGAGAGAAAATTAAAAATCGTTTTTGGTTCTTCTGGAGAGTGATTATAGCGTTTGGGAAACATCCGGAGAAACCATTACCTCAGGGTGTCGTAAAGTTCTTTATCAAAGAAGCTTTGAGATGCCCTTTCTTTTTTATCCAAATCTTTTCTTTTGTTTACATATATAAACCTAAGAAAAAGCTTGACGTTTAAATATTACAAGTGTAATATTTAAGAAAATACGAAAAAAGGAGAAATAAAACTATATGAGAAAAAAGAAAAGAAAAAAACACACGAAGATTATCACAAAAATAGTTTTATTTAGCGGTATATTGATTGGTGGTGGAATCGGTATTGTAACAATAATGAATCGTAATGTTCCTGAAAAAAGACTAATGGAATATATGAAATATATTGAAAAAGGGGAATATGAGCAAATGTATGCCATGCTGGATCAGAAAAAAAGCAGCATGAACAGTAAGGAAGAATTTATAGAACGAAATTCTAAAATATATGAAGGCATTGAGATGTCTGATCTGTCCATAACCGATATTACAGCAAAAAGAAAAGAAAACGGAAATGCGGCAGTTTCCTATATAACAAATATGCAGACTGCTGCAGGAAATGTAGAATTTACCAACAATGCGGTATTTTCACATAACTGGACAGGATATCATTTAATCTGGCAGGATCAGTTGATTTTTCCAGAGTTATCTGCAACGGATAAAGTTCAGGTAACGTTAGAAGAGGCAAAAAGAGGAAATATTTTAGACAGAAATGGTCGCCAGCTGGCTGGAGAGGGAACTGCATCTTCGGTAGGAATTGTTCCGGGCAGAATGGAGAACAGGGAAGATACAATAAAAAAACTGGCAGAGTATCTTGGAATTGGAGCAGACGAAATTGAGGATAAGTTAAAAGCCGATTGGGTAAAAGCAGATTCTTTTGTACCAGTAGCAACAATTCCTAAAATACAAGAGGTCGATCTTCTGACAGTGAATCCGGATGAAACTGTTCTGGAAGAAAAAGAAAAGCAGGACACATTATTGAAGATTCCAGGTATTATGTTATCTGATGTAAAAGTACGAACTTATTATCTAAAAGAAGCTGCCTCTCATCTGGTAGGGTATGTACAGGCGGTTACAGCCGAGGATTTGCAGGAACATAAAGGGGAAGGGTATCGTACAAACAGTGTGATTGGAAAGACTGGACTGGAAATGCTTTATGAAAAAGAACTAAAAGGAACAGATGGGTGTGAAATCTGTATTGTAGATGCAAATGGAAATAAAAAAAGTGTTATTGCATATGAGCCTAGAAAAGATGGAGAAGATATCCATACTACGATTGATGGTGATCTTCAAAGTACTCTTTATGAACAATTTAAAGAAGACAGAGGATGTTCTGTAGCTTTGAATCCTTATACAGGGGAAGTATTGGCGTTGGTAAGTACGCCATCTTATGATAATAATGATTTTGTACGTGGAATGGACAACAGCCAGTGGAGTGCATTAAATGAAAATGAAGACAGGCCTTTATACAACCGCTTTCGCCAGACATGGTGTCCTGGCTCAACTTTTAAACCTGTAATTGCTGCAATTGGATTAAAAGTGGGGGCATTTACTGCAAATGACGATTTTGGAAATGAGGGTCTGGCGTGGCAGAAAGATTCCTCGTGGGGAGATTATACAGTGACTACACTTCATGATTATGAACCTGTGATCTTGAAAAATGCGCTTATTTATTCAGATAATATTTATTTTGCAAAAGCAGCATTAAAAATTGGTGCGGATCAACTGATGCAGTCTCTAAATCAAATAGGATTTAATCAGGAACTTCCATTTGATATTAAAATGTCAGAGTCCCAATATTCTAATATGGACAAGATAGAAACAGAAATCCAGCTTGCTGACAGTGGGTATGGACAGGGACAGATTCTGGTAAATCCTTTGCATCTTGCAAGCATTTATACGGCTTTTCTAAATGATGGAAATATGATAAAGCCATATCTTCACGCGGATGGTGGAAGCACTTCCAGTGAAATCTGGATAAAAGATGCTTTTTCACCACAAATTGTTTCGGAGGTTATGGAGGGGTTAGAGGGTGTAGTGAATAACCCGGAAGGAACTGGTTATGGAGCATGCCGGGAAGACATTAGATTAGCAGGAAAAACCGGAACAGCGGAACTGAAAGCTACAAAAGAAGATACATCTGGAACAGAAATTGGCTGGTTTACAGTTTTTACTACAGATAGAGATACAAAGAATCCTATTTTGCTCATCAGTATGGTAGAGAATGTGAAAGATATTGGAGGAAGCGGTTATGTGGTGGAAAAGGATAAGGCGATACTGGATGAATATCTTGGTAATGAATAATTTTTACCTTTAAATATTACAAATGTAAGAGGAAAATGATATGAAAAAAATTTGGAAAATATTTGTGGGAGTTATTTTTCTTGCTGTCTGTAGTGGATGTGGCATAAAGAAAGAGCAGAAAAAGACAATTGAAGATACGAAAGAAAAAATTTACAGAGAGTGTGAAATGCTAGCAGAAGGCTATCGGAACATATATGAGAATGCTGTGAAAGAAAATGCACTATATGAGCTGAGTACAATACAAAAAAGTATGGATTATTTTGGAAAATATGGATATGCAGTAATTGATTCCTACAATCAGCTGGATATGGTTCAAAGTATTAAAGTAGATGATTTTTTGAAAAAAGCAGAAAAAGAGAAGAATGGAAAAACTACTATATTTCAAGTTATAGCAGGGGATCATTTTATCCGGTATGATCTGAAAACCAAACAGGGGAAAATAGACGTTGAAGTAAGCTCTTTTAAATGGAAAGAGGACACTTGGCAGGAAACATATTATCATGAGTTTAGAGCTAATTCATGGAAATATACAGAAAACGGGCATTTCTTTATAGAAGAATATCATCCGGCAGGATATGATGGACCGTCTGGATATCGGGACTTTCGGGTAGCACCGTTAAATAAAAAATGTCGGGAGTTGAATCGAAAATATATACTTCCTTTTGGATATACACTTAATAAATTGTTTACTTCTAATTGGAGTGAAAAAAATTATGATGGAATAAATTTTTATGATGTTTTTGATCGTTTACTTTCAATGGAAGAAAAAACTGATGAATTTAAGGAAGGAAAGACTTATGAAATCCCAAAAGAATCATTTGAAACGATATTTCAAAAATATTTTAATATAAGCGCAGAGATACTGCAGACAGGAACGGTATTTCACACAGAAATACAGACATATCGGTATCGAACCAGAGGAATCGTATATGATTTTGCTCCCACACCATATATTCCATATCCGGAAGTTGTTTCCTACATAGAAAATCAAGATGGAACAATAACACTGGAAGTAAATGCGGTATGGCCACAAAAAGAATTAGATCAGGCGTTTTGTCATAGCGTAACCATTCGGCTGTTAGATAAAGATAGATTTCAATATGTATCCAATTATGTATCAAGGTCAGAAATAGAGGTTACCTGGTATACAGAAAGATTATCAGACGAAAAGTGGGAGGAATGTTATGGAGATAATTGATATGATTACAAAAAGAAAACTGAAAAAGATGATGAGCGTTTTATTTATTTCGGGATGCTTTTTCATAGGAAATACAAAATGTAAAGGGGCTGATTTAGAATATATTTCACAGGAAACTGCGAATTATGCTGTACAAGAAAGAGGATATGATTTGCCAGTAGATGAAGTCGTGAAAGAAGAAGCTATTGAAGATTGTAAGAATGTTATGAATCAGATGAAAGTCATTTATCAAAAGGCGGATAAAGGGACTTCATCGAATGTAGTAGTTTCTGAGACAGTAATGGAAGAAATGCAGGAAGTATTAAAGGAAAAAAATGTCCCTGTTATTACATCAGCGCCGTATTCAAATATGGCTAATTATTCTAAAATGGAAGAATTTCTTTTCAAGGCAGAACAGGATCTGCCAGGAGATATCGTCTTATATAGGATTAACAGGGATGGTGGGATAGAAAGACTCAAATTCAATTATGATGGGACAGATATGTATTTGTTGGCTGTGAAAGTTGTTTGGGGTATGAACGACAATCCATCTATTGTATATGTTTCGTATACAAGGATAGAAGAATGGAAATATACAGAAAAAGGCTGGTTTGGTTATACGCTATGTGTTCCAAAATATCCGGAAGTATCAGAAGCGGTTGATGGCAGTTCTATGATAAGAATTAAACCTTTAAGTGATGAATGCAGGGAAGTTTCAAAGAGGTGTGTGTATTTGCTTGGATATCAGGGGAATAATCTTTTATGTTCTGATTGGGATAGATCTGATATGGAAGGGTTAGATTATAATGGTTTATATGAATATTTATATCGAATGAAATACGGGGAGAGATATGAGTTTTCAGGTAACTCAAGTGGAATTCCGGCAGAAGAGTTTGAAAATCTGATAATGGAGTTTTTGCCGATAACAGCGGAGCAAATTAAAAAATGGGCAGTATTTGATTCGGAACATCAAACTTATGACTGGGAACGATTAGGTTGTTTAAATTATAGCCCTACTTATTTTGGAACATCTTTACCGGAGGTCGTTGAAATAAGAGATAGCGGAGAGGGAAACAATGTGCTGGTTGTTGATGCTGTATGTGATACATTTATATGTAATGATGCCGTTATTACAAGTGAGCTGACTGTTAAGTTCAACGATGATAAGAGTTTTAAATATATGGGGAATAAAATTCTGAATAATGGTACGAAAGAAGTTCCCAAATATCAATATAGAATAAAAAGAAAGAACTGATAACAACTATCAGCCCTTTCATATTTGTTAATTCCATATATGTAATTTTTTTAAGATATTAGAAGTGATTTCAAATGCTTTTTTTCCAGTTGCATTAGAATCACTTTGGATATTGGTTGCAAAATAATAGCTGTTATCGGAAGTTTCTACATATCCGATAAACCAGCCGTTGATATCCTGTCCGTTGACACGACCGGTTCCAGTTTTTCCGTAGAAATTACCATTAGGTGTACTGGCAATTTTTATAGCATTTTTAACAGAAAATACATTTTGGGAATTTAGATGGAATTCATTTGTGTTAAATTTTTTCAATAATGTTACTTGCTCTAAAGGCGAGATTTTTAATGAAAAATCGGACCAGTATAAATCCAGATTTGAACTGGTTGTCTGGTTTCCATATTCTATTTTATTCAAAAATTCCTGGACTCTGTTAATTCCGAGCTGCGAATCAATTGCCTGGAAATACCAGTTAACGGAATTTTGCATAGCAGAGTTTAAATCCTGATCAGCTTCCCAGGATGGAAAAGGAAAGGCATCACCATTCCATGTCATGGAAGAGTGTTCTGGTGTGATGATTCCGGATTCCAACCCTAATAATGCATCGTATATTTTGTAGGTAGACTCTGGCGGAATACGTTTGGTGGCTTCTTCAAGATCGTATATTTTCCAGGAATCCAAATTATTGTCATACAAAACAAATGATCCATCATATGTTCCAAATGTTTCGGATATATCTAACAGGGAGATATTTTTGTCTGTATCACTAAAATGATATACGCTTTGAGTAGAGGCATCAATGGATAAAATGGGTGTACATCCAATAAAAACAGCACTAATGACCAGATAAATTATCAATGCTCTCATTTTTTGATAAAGAGTTTCTTTCCTAAAAACGGCGATGTTGAGAATACGTCGTTTCATCTGCCTGAAATTTCCGGACATTCCAACTGCCAGTGGAGAGGAAAAAGAGGATATTTTTTCTGCAAAATTAATCAGTGTAGTTCCATAAGCTTGGTATTCATCAGCAGAAATCATCTGCAATACAGCAGAATCACAGGCTATTTCACGGTCACAGAGAATTTCTTTTAAAGTGTACCACACAAAAGGGTTAAACCAGTAGAGTATATTACTTATGACCATGAGGAAGCCAATAAATGTATCTTTGTGACGGTAATGCTGTAATTCGTGTAGCAGCATAAAACGCATATCATCAGGATTCAGTTCGGAAATTAAATGGATGGGAATGTAAATTCTGGGATGTATTATTCCGATTAAAACTGGTGATTTTAAAAATGCAGTACTGTAGACTGATACTGGGTGAGAGATTTTAAGTTCCTTTAAACAATTGTAATAAATAGTTTTTACCTGCTGATTTTGAAGCGGGAGAGCAGATCTTTTTATGGAACGTACATAGTTTAATGAATGAAGGGTGAGGACTGACATAATCATAACACCCGTTATCCATATTAGAAAGAGTATGGTATTCAAGCCTCCAGAAAATTGACTACTGATGGAAACTGAAAAATCATTCACCTGGTTTAACAAAATATTTTGTGTATTACTGGTAAGTTCGGATAGCGTGTCGGTACCAGAGTTAAGTCCTGAGTCAGTTTGAAAAAAATGTAACCATGAAAAAAGTTGTGAGCCATGAATCTGTACAGGAAAAAATGGCACGGCAAGTAGTAAAAATAAAAGAAAACAGAGATGGTACTGTGTAGCCGCAGATAAATATTTTTTCAGAAGTTTTTTTGTTCCGATTATTACAAGTGTAAAAATACATATGAAGATATTACTGATTAAAAAGTGGATAATCCAGTTGCTCATTCAAAACCTCCTATTTCTGATGTTTTGATAATAAATGGCGTAAGTTATCAATTTCTGTTGAAGAGAGCTTATCGTCTTCAAGGTAAGAAGCCAGCATAGAAGAAAGATTTCCATTATAATATCGCTTTAAAAAAGAATTGCTTTCCTGGCGTATATATTCATCTTCTTGGACTAATGGAGTATAGACAAATACCCGGCTTTGTTTTTCGTAGGAAAGAGCTTTTTTGGAAACAAGTCTCTTGATAAGAGTTTGAATTGTTTTTGGACTCCAGCTGGTAGTTAGAGTAAGTTTTTCTGTAATTTCATTTGTATTGATGGGAGCATATTTCCATACAATTTTCATAACTTCAAATTCGGCTTCTGAAATTTGGGGTAGTGACATAATAAAATCCTCCTGCTAAATCCTACATATGTAATAAATATATTATATTACTTGTAGAAGAAAAAAGTCAAATGGCAGATGATATATAGAATATAAAATTAATAATGTAGAGGCAATAAAGGTGAAAAAGATAGAAATTATTGAGAGAATCACAGATGCTAATGGAAGCATAAGTGAAAACATATTGACTAGCTGGGAACATAAAAACCAATTCATACCGGAAATTATAAGGTTTGGAGAATTAAAAATATATCTACAGGAACGAATTGTTAAAAAGAATGATAGTGATGTTCATCTTTCAAAATATGAATATGATATTTTACTTCTTTTAGCGAAAAGTCCAGGTAGAATATTTGGAAAAGAAATGGTTTATGATCTGGTATGGAATGAACCTTATTCCGGTGATTATAATGTGGTTATGCGACATATCTGCAATATCAGAGAAAAAATAGAAGATGATCCTGGACAGCCATTATATATACAAACAGTACGAGGTGTAGGATATCGGTTTAACGGGAATTTAGGCAGCGAGTGAAATCGCTGCCTATTATTATGGTTTTACAAAGAAGGAAGTTTGTTATGGGAAGATTTTTCTATTTCAGGATCATCCGGTTTTAGATACTTGGACAAGTTTTGATGTATCAATTCCAACTCTTTCATTTCTTTCCGAAAGGAAACATATTGAGTATTTATTGACTTCTTTCTGGAAATAAGCTCTGAAATTTGAGCTTGTAACTTATTGGTATTGAGCTGTTTCAGGTCTATACCATTTTCCTGTAAAATATGCTCGGCACCAGCGAAAAGGATAATTTGAGATTCATATTTACGGAAATAACGATCTGGATCTTTGGAACTTTTATAATGGTCGTCATAAATTTTATTTTTTTGATATTGTTCGGCATATTTTAGCATTTCTCGAAGATGGTGTATCTGAGACTCGAGAGAAACAACAGAGGTATTTACCTCTTTTTGCTGCATATGTAACAAGGCTATGCGGTCTTCAAGTTCTGAAAAATTATGTAGGTTATGTGTGAGCATCTTGTTATATTCAGCAGAGACAATTTTTAAATTTTCTTTATTTGCCCATTTCTGAAGGCCGATGTTTCCTGTTATATTGGGAGCGTTGGTGTCTATTAACTTCTTGCGAACAGAAGAAATGGCAGTTCTCTGGAGTTTATTCTCAATACGTTCTTTGATACGTTCCTTAGTAAAATTTTTTCCTAAAGATTTAGCACTTCCACGCACTGGACGGGACATATCGGGAGAACGAAAGGTAATGTATTTCCTGCTGCTTTCGCCAAATTCTGCGTTTTTTATTTCATATCCTTTAGCTTCCATAAATGCAAGAAATTCTGAGTAAGTGGAAACGATTCGGATTGTCTGGTTGATATCTTTTCGCAGCTGCGCTTTTTTACTGGATTCAGATTTATTTGCAGCCCATTCATTGTATTTCATTCCTTTTTTACCATTTGGCATAATTGTGGACAGGTTATGTTCTTTACATAAAGTGTCGCTGAGATTTCGTATTTTCCAGTAATTCTTTTTACAGTCATGATAATGAGAAAAAGTGATATTATCTGCAGAACAGAAAATCAAATGGTTATGTACATGACCTTTATCAGTGTGTGTTGTCAGAACATAGGAGTATTTTCCCTCCAGTAAGCGATTCGCAAGTTCTTTGCCAATCTGATGGGCTTCTTCATAGGAAACTTCATCAGGGGAAAATGCCTGAATCAGATGAAATGCCTTATTTGCATTATGCACATCTCGGCAGTCATGTGTGTGATCCAAAGTGTATTTAAAGTCAAGAACTGCTGTTTCAGGAGAGCAGGCAAAGGAAGAAATATATAGTTTCTGGTCTGTTTTATCTGGATTGCAGATGTATTCTATTGCTTTATCAACGGTTGTTTTGATACCATGGATTTTTGTAACTGCCATATTTTTTCCATTAACTCCTTTATATCGTCCAGGTCCTTTTGGTAAACTGTATTGGTACTGTTTATACGATGGGTGATCTGATTCAAATTGCTGCCGATATTGCCCAGCAGGGTATTCATTTTTCGGATATGAGAGTAGTCTACTTCATATACGAATCCATATAAAATCATTTTCCGTAGAAAGGCAGATTTGCTTTTCATTCTGGAAAGACAATATTTTTCTTCTAAAATGTATTGTTCGTCATCATTCAAATAAAATTGTACGGGATGAATTCTGGTACGTTTGCTCATTGAAATCCTCCAATTCGTTTTTTTCTATAAAAAAGAGTACAAAAAAACTGTCTAACCAGTTCGGCTATGACAGTTATGGTACTTGGTTTTATGTTGGTTTGGACAGATGTATCTGTAAGTTATTTTAACAGGACTGGGTGAAAGCGTCAAATTAAGAAATTATAAAATATGAGAGGGCCAGGGATACTTCCTGATACATTTTGGTAGAATGAACCGGAAAGGGAATTTGACAAAATGAGCCAGTTGTCATGACACTGGCAGTGCTTGCTTCTTTTGGGGTGTAGCCTGCAAAGCAGGCTATGCAAAAGCTATAAAACATAAATAGAACTGTGAGAAGTGGTTGAGAATATAATCCTGATAGCGTATAATCAGAGCAAGAAATCGTAAGTGAGGGATAAATTTGAAACGTGAAGAAATTTTTCAATATGTGAAAGAGCAATATGGAACTGAACCGGAATATTTATGGAAAAAAGATCCTGATTCTGCGGTGCTTCGACATAAAAATGGAAAATGGTATGCTATAATTATGGCAGTGGAAAAGAAAACACTGGGATTAGAAGAAGATGGAAAAATTAATATCCTGGATGTAAAATGTGACCCTTATCTGGTTGGGATGTTAATTCAAACGTATGGATTTTTACCGGGGTATCATATGAATAAACGGCACTGGATTACGATTCTTCTGGATGAATCTGTCAGTGAAGCTAAGACGCTGGATTTTCTGGATATGAGTTATGATTTAATTGACAGTGGGAAGTAATTAAAAAGGAAGCCTTTCAGAAAGAATCTCTGATCGGCTTCCGGGTATTTATTCTGGATATGTATAAGTTGATCTTTGCAACAGGATATTTTCCCAATCTCGTTCATGGCGCAACACTCGGAGAATATGAATCTCTTTTGTTTCTTCCATTATAATATAAAAAATAATAGATGGCGGAAAAGATCTTTTATGTATGGAATATCCTCTGTACAGAATTTGAGTTCGGGGAAAGGCAGTACTGAACTGGCTTAAATTCTGCATTTGTTCTTTCAGATCAGATTGAAAACGGTCAGCACGTTGCTGGCCGAATTCTTCTTCAATATAATCTGCAATGTCTGTGACATCGTAAATTGCTTCCCAGGTTAAAATAATTTTATATTCTTGCATTTCTTCGTGCATCCCTTAATTCTGTGATTTTGCGAAAAGCATCTTCCAGTGGCAATTCACGACCAGCTTCCATATCATCAATTCCCCGGTCTAACATGCGGAGAAGATGATTGTTTTCCTGGTTTTTATCGGTTGTAGGGACTTTTTTTGTTAATTCCATGAAATCACTCCAATCATACGGTTTATAAATAGTGTATGTTGTTCAGAAGTATCTATCCATAGTTTAGCATAGAATGGGCAGCAATACAATTGAATTATTTTGCAGGAGCGTCCGTCAGACCAAGAAGATATTCGCAGGAAACATTAAATACTTCGGCCAGTGCGACAACTTCGTAGTCGGGAACGAAACGTGTGCCTTGTTCAATTCGCAGGATTGCCAGATCATTAAAATCATATCCTGCAAGTTGTAATTTGGCAGCGAGTGTTTTCTGAGTAAGATTATGAGCCTTTCGTAATTCTTTTGCCCGTTGTCCTATTCTGTTTTTACTGTTCGTTTTTTTATCCCAATAAATAATCATTCTGATCCTCAAAAGTTTCTAAAGATGAAGTATTATTATTGATTTTAAGGAAAAACATTGTTACTATACTTCTAAAGATGAAGTTTTGGAAAGTTTATTTGATTTTTGAAATAAGAAAATGATAACGCTGCCTGTAATGAGAAATAATTCTAATGAGAGGTGGAAAGAAGATGAATGAATTTTATGAAGCAGTGTCGAATTTATTTGAGGAATTGCGCTGTGATTCCGGAGAAAGAGAATATACAGTACAGCCGGAAGAATGGAAAGAAGCAGAGAAGAATTTGAAACAAATACAAAAGAAGCTGCCACTACATCTGGAAAAAATTCCAGAGCGTGAGCAGAATTTCTGGAATAAATATCTGGATCAGTTAGAACATTTCCATTATGAAGAGGAGCAGCGGGCTTATTACCAGGGAATGATGGATGTAGTTGAGTTTCTTATTAATATAGGGGCAATAAAGAAATCCACAAATGTTAAGAGAATGATAGAAAAATATGTACGTTAAGAGTGGCGGTATGGGAAACCATACCGCTTCTTCAGAATAATTCAGATAGAATTCAAATGAATTTCAGGGATCTTGTTTATCGTGGTCTGTAGGAATTTTGTATGTGCGCAGGTATGCTTCTACGATGGCAAGGATAGCGGTAATTTGCTCATCGTTGCATTTTGACAGGTACATGAGCAGGCGTTGATAATCAAGATTATCTGTATGATTGTTTGGATAAAACAATGGTTCAGGAGGAACATTTAAAGCGCGTACCAGTTTTCTGATTTTATGAAAACTGGGAACTCGGCCCCCATTTTCAATTTCCTTTAAATATCGGCTGGACATTTCTGCTTTTTCAGCTAATTCTTCATAAGTCAATTTTTGCTCGTGTCGGGCGTTCTTAAAAAACAATCCCAGTTCTTTATCTGTTTGTTTTGGCATATGATACACCTCCATGTTTAGTGTATAGTTCCCTTTATTGAAAGAAAATGAACTAATATTTCACTAAAAAAGAGGGTGATATT
Source organism: Blautia schinkii (assembly GCF_013304825.1). Classification (GTDB taxonomy): domain Bacteria; phylum Bacillota; class Clostridia; order Lachnospirales; family Lachnospiraceae; genus Blautia_A; species Blautia_A schinkii_B. The sequence goes on from NZ_JAAWUO010000021.1 coordinate 16,135, forward strand.
TCACTTTTTGACAGAATCAAGTAAGTCCCTTGCTTCAATTGCGAAAAGCAATAAGCAGTGGGTGGGGACTTGCTTGTATCAGGAGGAGTGCAAACTCCTTCTGATAAACTGCGGAGCAGTTATTCGGTTATGAGCAAGTAGCGAAGCGGATTGCGAATATCCGCTTGATAAGACATATAAAATTCTGAATTTCCGTAAAACAGATCCGGAGGTATAGGAAAGATTAAGAATTTTATTGTCTGGTATCATATCCGTCATTACGTGACGGATGAAATAGATAAATAGTTCAAAAAAGCAAATAAATTTCTTTACCTCAAAAAGTGAATTATATGCCACAAAAAATGATGGCAAAATATTATCTTTTGATATAAATAGCGTCCGATGGGCTAAAAACTACCCATTAGGACGTTTTTTATATACCTCAAAATACAGGAAAAACAATTTTCTCGTATTTATTAAGAAATTTTTTAAAAATTTCTTCCCACACCCCGACAAATGCACTTATCCGTTTGGGATATGTGTGAAGGGGAAGCAAGAACTTTGCTTATTGCCTACCGGCGGGGAAGGAGGTGAACTCTTATGGAGCAATCCTCTTTTCAAGATGAGCAGACAGTCAGACATCAGTTTGATTCTCTGTGCAAGCTGGCATTGAAAAGTGAAGTTATTAATTATGAAAAGCATATGGCATATCGCCAGAAGTATGAAGTGATGTTGTCAGAATTATCAGAAAAGGAGTTGAGCAGACTTTTTATAATGGATGAGCATGAAATGGAAACACATCGTTTTCAGGTCCTGGGTTACGACATAGAAGTCAAAGATGCATTGATTGCTGAAGCACTGCAGACACTTACTGAAAAGAAAAGGAATGTTGTGTTATTATCATATTTTATGGATATGAGTGATGCAGACATTGCCAGAGAAATGAATCTTGTTTATGAATGTTTTGAACAGATTGTGAAAAACCGTAAAAAAGTAAGGGTTGAGCCGATTATAGATGGATATAGTCGATTCTTATTCCTGGATAAAAAAGATATGCCTGAGGTAGCACTCCATTGGGAAAAACATTTTCAGTGGGCGTTAGGAAAGTATAATCGTACTCATGAGGAACAAATGCCAAAGATCACGCCTCATATGCTGAGACATACGTTTTGCACCAGATGTGCAGAAGCTGGTCTAGATATCAAAGTTTTACAAATGATCATGGGACATAGTGACATAAGCATTACAATGAACATATACAATCATGTAGATGCTGCAAGAGTACAGAATGAAATGAAAAAGCTTGAAAATGTAATGTAATAATCAGAGCCATTCCCTTTATTGGGCGTGGCTTTTTATTATGACAATTTTTGTGACAAACAAAAGAAAATAGACGCAACCAGACGAAACATTGTTTGGCGTAGAAACACCGGAAATCCTTGAAAATAAAGGATTTTTGCTATATGATGAAACAAGTTGAACTCTATCATTGCGTAATAAATAAAAATCCTGTATAATACCAAACTGTAATATTGTATCATTCAGCGGAAAATAAAATACGCTGTGAATTATCAAGATAAGTCAGGAGGATATAAATACATGCGAGTCGATGCGGACGATTTTGCCCGACCTTGCAGCTGCGGGAGGGAGCACCACATAGACGTTAAGGAAATCATTATTGAATCGGGAGCTATCGGGAAACTGGAAGAAGAGATGTCAGACGGAAATCTGAGAGAATATATTTCCCCGCTTCTGATCTGTGACACCAGCAGTTACAAAGTAACAGAAGAACTGATGGAAGATATCTACGACCGGTGTCAGGTACTGATCCTGGATGCCGAGGATCTTGAAGCAGATGAGAGAGCTGTGGAGATCGTGGAAAATTATATGGAAGAGGATATTGATCTTGTACTTGCGGTAGGTGCAGGTACTATTCATGACCTCAGCAGATTTGTTGCCCATCAGTACCGGATTCCTTTCGTTTCTGTGCCCACCGCAGCCAGTTCAGACGGATTTACTTCTACAGTGGCAGATATGACGTGGAATGGCGTGAAGAAAGCAGTGACAGCTGAGGCACCTCTTTATGTTTTTGCAGATACGGATATTTTTGCAAAAGCACCGAAGAGACTTACAGCAGCAGGTGTGTCGGACATTTTGGGTAAATATATTGCCCTGGCTGACTGGAAAATATCCAGTCTCCTTACCGATGAATACTACTGTGCAGAAGTGGTAAATCTGGAAACAAGAGCACTGCGGATGGTGAAGGATAACCTGAAGGAGATTGCAGCAGGAGAGGAAGATGCCTGTGAGAAGCTGATGTATGCACTGGTACTTTCAGGGCTTGCCATGCAGATGACCGGGAATTCCAGACCAGCATCAGGAGCAGAGCATCATCTTGTTCATCTTTGGGATATGGAAGTTCTTAACGGACATCTGGATGCACTTCATGGGGAAAAAGTTTCAGCAGGAACCATGGTTGCCCTTATTGAATATAAGAAGATTGCAGATGCTATCCGCAGAAAAACCTGTAAAGTGCATACTCACATAGAGGAAGACCGGGAATTTCTGCAGAGCACATTCGGGAAAAAAGGTGTTCTCAATGCTATCGAGAAGGAGAATGCACCGGAACTTCTGGATGCGATCAGCACAAGACAGCTCAGTGATGCACTGCCGGAGATCATGCAGATCATTGATGCGCTGCCAGCTGTGACAGATATGCAGGAAATGATGAGCAAGGCCGGGTGCGTAAGCAGAGTCCGTGATATTGGATTGCCGGGAGAAGCGGTTTCCGACAGTCTCCGACTTGCACCGTATACAAGAAGAAGGATGAGCCTTCTGAGACTCCGTAAATTATTGACATATTAAGTACAGATAAAAGACTTCAAAATTTTTTTGCAGGAAAGGCAGGGATGAACGGTTTGATGAGAGTAGGAATGGGATATGATGTACATAAGCTGACAGAAGACAGAGATCTGATTCTTGGCGGAGTGAACATTCCCTGGGAAAAAGGTCTTCTGGGACATTCTGATGCAGATGTACTGATACATGCCATTATGGATGCGCTTCTGGGAGCAGCAGCTCTAGGCGATATCGGAAAACATTTTCCGGACACAGATCCGGCATACAAAGGAATTTCCAGTGTGAAGCTCCTGGTGCATGTGGCAGGACTTTTGAAGGAGAACGGTTATGCAGTAGGAAACATCGATGCAACCATCATTGCCCAGAAGCCGAAGATGGCACCGCATATTCCAAAGATGAGAGAGAATATTGCAGAGGCACTTGGAATTGAGATATCACAGCTGAATATCAAGGCAACCACAGAAGAGGGCCTTGGTTTTACAGGACAGGGAGAGGGAATCTCCTCTCAGGCAATCTGCTCCCTGTATAGAATCGGGAAATTGGAGGAAGAGTAACATGAAGATTTTTAACACACTGACAAGGAGAAAAGAGGAATTCGTACCTCTGGAAGAGGGCAAGGTAAAGATGTATGTCTGCGGACCTACTGTATATAATCTGATCCATATCGGAAATGCCCGCCCTATGATCATTTTTGATACGGCACGAAGATATATGGAATATAAAGGATACGAAGTAAACTATGTATCCAACTTCACGGACGTAGATGACAAGATCATCAAGAAAGCCATTGAGGAAGGAGTTTCCGCAGAGGAGGTCTCCACACGCTATATTAAAGAGTGCAAGAAAGATATGGCAGACATGAATGTTAAACCGGCTACAACAGCGCCGCAGGCTACGCAGGAGATCCAGGGAATGATCGACATGATCCAGACTCTCATTGATAAAGGCTACGCTTATCCGGCAGCAGATGGAACTGTATACTTCCGCGTAAAGAAATTTAAGGAATACGGTAAACTCTCTCACAAGAACCTGGATGATCTTCAGTCAGGATTCCGTTCCCTGAAAGTATCCGGCGAAGATCAGAAAGAAGATCCGCTTGATTTCGTACTCTGGAAACCGAAGAAAGAGGGCGAGCCTTCCTGGCCGTCACCATGGTGTGACGGCCGTCCTGGCTGGCATATTGAGTGTTCCGTTATGTCCAAGAAATATCTTGGCGAGGAGATCGATATCCATGCAGGTGGAGAGGATCTGATTTTTCCGCATCATGAGAATGAGATCGCACAGAGTGAGTGCTGCAATGGCAAAATTTTTGCAAGATACTGGATGCACAACGGTTTCCTGAACATCGATAACCGCAAGATGTCCAAATCTCTTGGAAACTTCCGTACAGTCCGCCAGATTGGTGAGCAGTATGATCTTCAGGTGCTTCGTTTCTTTATGCTGAATGCACATTACAGAAGCCCATTAAACTTCAGTGCAGATCTGATGGAAGCTGCAAAGAACTCTCTGGAGCGTATCCTGGAGGCAGCAGGCAAACTTAAGGACCGTAAAGACAATGCAGCCAAAGAGAGCATTACAGAAGAAGAGCTTGAACTTCTCAAAGAAGCAGAAGGCTTTGTTACCAAGTTTGAAGATGCCATGGATGATGATTTTAACACAGCAGATGCCCTGGCTGCAATCTTCGAGCTTGTCAAATTCGCAAATACAAATGTAGATGAGAACAGTTCCAAAGAGTTTGCAGGCGGTCTTTATGAGGAGCTTTTCAAGCTCAGTGATGTACTTGGTCTGAAGATTGAGAAGAAAGAGGAAATCCTTGACAAAGAGATCGAAGATCTGATTCAGGAGCGTCAGGCTGCAAGAAAAGCAAAAGACTTCAAGAGAGCAGATGAGATCCGTGATGAGCTTCTCAAGAAAGGTATCATTCTTAAAGATACAAGAGAAGGTGTGAAATGGCAGAGAGCTTAAATCGGCTTAAAGAGCTGTTTGCTCTTAAAGATACAGATCTTCGGACTTATTCACCGCTGACGCTGGCTTATATCGGGGATGGTGTTTACGAGCTTGTGATCCGGACAATCCTTGTAAAAAAAGCAAACTGTCCGGTAAATCGACTTCATAAAAAAGCCAGCAGCCTTGTAAAAGCGTCTGCTCAGTCTGGAATGATGGAAGCGATTGAGCCGCTTCTGACAGATGAGGAAAAAAATGTTTACCGCAGGGGAAGAAATGCTCATTCTGCTACTATGGCGAAACATGCTACTATGGCAGATTACAGACGTGCCACAGGTTTTGAGGCACTGATGGGATATCTGTATCTGAAAGAGGATTTTTCAAGGATACTGGAACTGGTCCGCGCAGGACTTGAGAAGGAGGAGTTTAAAGTTGACTGAGATGATAGAAGGAAGAAATGCGGTTCTTGAGGCATTTCGTTCCGGTAAATGTGTAGATAAACTTTTTATACTGGATGGATGCCAGGATGGTCCGGTGCGTACTATCGCAAGAGAGGCCAGAAAGCATGATACGATTGTGAAATTTGTTCCAAAGGAACGTCTGGATTCCATGAGTGAGACTGGTGCACATCAGGGAGTGATCGCTCAGGTAGCAGCTTATGATTATTCCACAGTAGAGGATATCTTGAAGAAAGCAGAAGATAAGGGAGAGGCTCCTTTTATCATTCTTCTTGATAATATCGAAGATCCTCATAATCTTGGAGCTATCATCAGAACTGCCAATCTTGCAGGAGCTCATGGCGTGATCATCCCGAAACACAGAGCTGTAGGTCTGACAGCTACAGTAGCGAAGACTTCTGCAGGTGCATTGAATTATACACCGGTAGCCAAAGTAGCCAATCTTGGACAGACCATTGATGAGCTGAAGGAAAAAGGCATCTGGTTCGTTTGTGCAGATATGGATGGTGAAGTGATGTACAGACAGAATCTGACAGGTCCGATCGGTCTTGTGATCGGAAACGAAGGAAACGGCGTCAGCCGTCTTGTGAAAGAAAAATGTGACTTTACAACTGCGATCCCGATGAATGGAGATATCGATTCCCTGAACGCTTCCGTAGCTGCAGGAGTCCTTGCTTTTGAGATCGTAAGACAGAGAATGTCAAAATAAGCATATAACAGCAGAAGCTGTGCGGAGAAAAAATGTGCCGATATAATGAAACAGCGGATGAAACACTGATCAGAAGGCTTCGGGCCGGGGAATCCGCTATTGCAGATTATCTTATGGAAAAGTACAAAGGACTGGTCAAAAAAAAGGCCCGTGCCATGTTCCTCATAGGAGGAGATACCGATGATCTGATCCAGGAAGGTATGATCGGACTGTTTAAGGCAGTGCGTGATTACCAGCCGGACAGGGAGGCTTCTTTTCAGTCCTTTGCTAATTTGTGCATTGACAGGCAGATTTACAGTGCAATCAAAAGTTCCAACCGCCAGAAGCATCAGCCGTTGAACACATATGTATCATTGAGCAGCAGTGAAACAGAAGAAGATCTCAGAGATACTTATGCAGAGCATGATAATCCGGAGTCGATCCTTATTGACAGAGAGAATGTAAGTGCTTTGGAGAATGAGATGGAAAAGAGTTTAAGCTCTCTAGAAAACCGGGTGCTGCATCTGTATCTGGAAGGAAATAGCTACATTGAAATCGCAGAGATCCTGGGGAAAACACCTAAATCTATTGACAATGCACTGCGCAGAATCCGTAAAAAAATAAAAAAATATTTCTGAATAATTCTTCTTGATTCTCTTTCATTTTGAGAATAAAAGTATTACAATAAAGGGTAAAAGAAGCGGAAAAAGAAAGGAGACCAAGACCATGGCAAAGATCAATAAATATTGGGGACTGGTTGCTGTAGGCGCACTGACAGCTGCGGCAGCAGGTGCAGTTGTAGCACTTGTGACAAGAAAGAAAGCGTATGAAGAAGACTTCGAAGATGATTTCGATGATCTTGACGATTTTGAAGAAGACGACAAGAAAGAAGAAAAAGAAGAGAAAGAAGTTTTCCAGGACTGGGATAAGACAACATCTGAGACTGTAGATGCAGCGAAAGAAGAAACATCGGTTGAGGATAAAGCTGAGGAGGATTCCGAGGAAGGATCTGAGACAGAGGAATCTTTAGAAGAAGCAGCAGAGACGGAAACTGCTGAGAACGGAGACGAGACAGACAACACAGAGGAATAAAAAAAGAAATCCCACAGAAATTACCGATAAAAGCGGATTGATTCTGTGGGATGTTTTTTTAGAGCATTTAACCAAAAAATAAAGCTGCTGACGGGAATCGAACCCGTGACCTCCGCCTTACCAAGGCGACGCTCTACCGACTGAGCCACAGCAGCTTGTTTTGCGATGTTTGCACCGCTCACAGTTGTTTATATTATCAGATGAAAGGCATATTGTCAACAGTTTATTTTGAAAAAAATTCATCAGGTATTAGGCTGCTAAGTATTATGTGAAATATAGGATAATTAAAAAGATACCGCAAGAGCATCTGTAATGATGTTTTGCGGTATCTTTTGAGAAATAAACAGTTGTTATTTGAAAACAATCTGGGTTTCAACGCAAGCGTTTGTTTTCTGATTGCGTGTATAAATGGATAAAATATAATTTCCCTTTCCACCTGTTGCACGTACTTTAGCAGAAGTAAATTTGCCGGCATGCTTGTAATCACCGTAAGCGGCATAAAAAGATTTAGTAACAAATCCTTTTTTATCTTTTATCTGGACACGATCAACAATCCAACCTTTTTTAGGAGTTAATTTGAAGGTCTGGGTTTTTTTGGAGTAGGCATTATAACTCATATAAATTTTATCAGTTTTATTAAATCTGCTTCCGGAAATACGGGTATTTCCAAGTTTTGAAGAAGAAACCGGGTTCTGATAATTTAAAATAATAAATGGATATTTATCAATTTCCTTAAATGTTGTTTTGTAGGAATCATAGCTGTTCAGGTATGTGGTGGTAACTGTTGTTTTTCCGGCTTTTGTTGGATAGAAAGAATACCAGTAGTAACCATAAAGATCTTTTCGGGTAGTTTTTACTTTTCCGATTTTTTTGTTATAGGCGAATTTGACTTTCTGTTTCGGGTGAAAAGAGCCGACCATTTTGCTGCAGCCAATACGAGGCTGAAGATAGACATATTCTTTTGCCATTGTTTCAGTGACAGTCTTCGCAGACACCGGAACAGCAGATAAAACTACTACCAGAGCTACAATAAGTGTCAGAAATTTTTTGAAGTGCTTTTTCATAACTTTTTCCTCCTTAGAATGTATGAAATTTAATACATATTTATTATATTCCTGCGATATAGTAGTGTCAATAATGTACGATCATGACAAAACATGAGTAAAAATGTAAAAACATAAGAAAACTTTTAATTAAATACAGTTTTTGTGGGTTTCAAAAACTCAAAATTTATGATAAGATAAAACATCAGGATGATATTTAGGAGGGAGATCAATGGACAACGAGACAGTTTCCAAGAATTTTATTGAGAATATTATAGACAAAGATCTTGCAGAAGGTGTGTACGACACTGTGCATACACGTTTTCCGCCGGAGCCGAACGGCTATCTTCATATCGGACATGCGAAATCCATACTTTTAAACTATGGACTGGCTCAGAAATACAACGGAAAATTCAATCTTCGTTTTGATGATACCAATCCTACAAAAGAGAAATCAGAATTTGTAGAATCCATCAAGGCTGATGTGAAATGGCTCGGAGCAGACTGGGAAGACAGACTTTTCTTTGCATCTGACTATTTTGACCAGATGTATGAAGCGGCTGTGAAGCTTATTAAGAAGGGTAAGGCTTTTGTATGTGACCTGACAGCAGATCAGATCCGTGAATACAGAGGAACCCTTACAGAACCAGGTAAAGAGAGCCCGTACAGAAACCGTACAGTAGAGGAGAACCTCCAGCTCTTTGAAGAGATGCGCGAAGGTAAATACGGCGATGGAGAGAAAGTTCTCCGTGCGAAGATTGATATGGCGTCACCGAATATGAATATGCGTGATCCGGTTATCTATCGTGTGGCACGTATGACACACCATAATACAGGTGATAAATGGTGTATCTACCCGATGTACGATTTTGCTCATCCGATCGAGGATGCTATTGAAGGCGTAACACATTCTATCTGTACACTGGAGTTTGAGGATCACAGACCGCTTTATGACTGGGTTGTAAAAGAACTGGAGTATCCGCATCCACCGAAACAGATTGAGTTTGCGAAGCTTTATCTGACCAATGTTGTTACCGGTAAACGCTATATCAAAAAACTTGTGGAGGACGGCATCGTAGATGGCTGGGATGACCCGAGACTGGTTTCCATCGCTGCACTTCGTCGACGTGGATTTACACCGGAATCCATCCGTAAATTCGTAGAACTCTGCGGTGTTTCCAAGGCTAACAGCTCTGTTGATTATGCAATGCTTGAGTACTGCATCCGTGAGGATCTGAAGCTGAAACGTCCGCGTATGATGGCAATTCTTGATCCGATCAAGCTTGTGATCGATAACTATCCGGAAGGACAGGTAGAGTATCTGGAAGCCCCGAACAACATGGAGAATGAAGAACTGGGTACCAGAAAGATTCCTTTCAGCGGAGAGCTTTATATCGAGCGTGATGATTTCATGGCTGAGCCGCCTAAGAAATATAAACGTCTTTACATTGGAAATGAAGTGCGTCTGATGAATGCATATTTCGTGACCTGTACAGGATATGAGGCAGACGATGACGGAACGATCCGTGTGGTACACTGCACATATGATCCTGAAACCAAGGGTGGAAATGCTCAGGATGGCCGTAAGGTAAAAGGAACCATTCACTGGGTAGAAGCATCCAATGCAGGTAAAGTTGAGGTGAGACTTTACGAGAACATCGTAGATGAGGAAAAAGGTGTTTACAATAAGGAAGACGGATCTCTCAATGTAAATCCGAATTCCCTCATTGTAACAAGTGCTTACGTAGAGCCGGAACTTCTCAAAGCAAAAGGCTATGACAGCTATCAATTCGTCCGCAACGGATTCTTCTGTGCAGACATTCACGATTCCCGGGAAGGTGCACCGGTATTTAACCGTATCGTTTCCCTGAAGAGTTCTTTCAAACTGCCGAAAGCCTGAGAAAACAAATAAAGATTAACAGATACGCCGGGATGTATATTTCCCGGTGTATTTTTTTGCCGGTTGCACCTCTCCCGGAAAAAGGTTATACTGGTAACACAGGAAAGAGAGGAACACATAGATGAAAAAAATCGTACTTGCTTCCGCATCTCCGCGGAGACGGGAACTTTTAAGTCAGGTCGGCGTAACATTTGAAGTGATGCCAGCTGATGGCGAAGAACGAATCACCAGCACAGAACCTTCAAAAGTCGTGGAGGAGCTTTCCTATCAGAAAGCTATGTTCACAGCCAAAGCTCTGGAAAAGCAGAATGGTCATGTGCCGGAGGGTTTTGCAGTGATCGGTGCCGATACCATTGTATCCTATGAAGGCAGAATTTTAGGAAAGCCTTCCGGCAAAGAAGATGCAGTCCAGATGCTCCGTATGCTTCAGGGAAATACACATCAGGTTTATACAGGCGTTACGATACTGGCAGAAGAAAACGGCAGCTGGAAGTCCCTTACATTTTTTGAATGTACAGATGTGATTTTTTACCCGGCAACAGATGAGGAGATCACAGCATACGTAGAAAGCGGAGATCCTATGGATAAAGCAGGAAGCTACGGTATTCAAGGGGCCTGGGGAGCCTATGTGAAAGGAATCCGGGGAGACTACAACAATGTGGTAGGCCTGCCTGTGGCAAGACTGATCTACGAGACGAAAAAAAACGGAATAAACCTGAAAGGATGAAAAAATGATAAAAGCGTGTATATTTGACCTGGACGGAACACTTGCAGATACACTGGAATCCATGGCTTATGTAGCTAATGAGATCATGGAAAAATTCTCACTGAAACCTCAGCCGACAGATAATTTCCGGTATTATAGCGGCGAAGGTGCAGACATGCTGATCAAAAGATGTCTTATTGATGCTGGTGATCCGGAGCTCATTCATTATGAAGAAGTAAGAGAGCTCTATCGAAAAAAATTCGACGAGGATCCTTTATATAAGGTGGTTCCATACAAGGATATGCCTGAGACAGTTGAGGAACTGAAAGCAAAGGGAATGAAGCTGGCAGTCTGCTCCAACAAGCCGCATATTGCCGCACGGAAAGTAGTGAAGGCTATGTATGGGGACATTTTTGACGAAGTTATGGGACAGCAGGAAGGAATCCGCAGAAAACCGGCACCGGACGGCCCTTTAAAGATTGCGGAAAATTTCGGGGTAAAACCAGAAGAATGTATGTACATCGGGGACACCAAGACAGATATGAAGACAGGTAAGGCGGCGGGCATGTATACAGTTGGCGCACTCTGGGGATTTCGTGACAGAGCGGAACTGGAAGGAAACGGCGCAGATGTAATTGCCGGTGGCCCGAAGGATCTGCTTTCTGTATATAAGGAGAAGAATCATGATTAAGATGGTGTCCAGTGATCTGGACGGAACCCTTCTTACAGGCGGCAGCCAGACGATTCCGGAGGAGATTTTTTCCCTGATAAAAGAACTGAAAGATATGGGGATTCTTTTTGTGGCAGCCAGCGGAAGACAGTATGCCAATATGCGGAATCTTTTTTTACCGGTAAGGGATGATATGGCATTTATCAGTGAAAACGGCGGTCTTGCAATTCAAAATGAGAAGCTTCTTTATTGCGACAGCTTTGATAAAGATCTTGTAATGGAGATCATTGAGGCAATCCATGAGAAAAAAGACGCTGAGTTTTCCTGCTCTACAAAAGATTTTTATTATATCATGCCAAAAACAGAGCATTACCGTCATCTGATGGTGGAAGAAGTAAAAAATCAGTGCAGGATCATAGAAAGCCTGGATGAGATCACAGACCCCTGTATGAAGGTGGCAGTTTATGAACGCAATGGAATGACAGAAGAGTCTATCCGTTACTGGAGAGAACGGTTCGGGGATCGCTGTACAGTTGTTACATCGGGATTTGCGTGGGTGGATTTTATCCCGTTTACTACCAACAAGGCTAAGGGAATCCGGAAATACCAGGAAATTTTTGGAATCGGACCGGAGGAATGTGTGGCCTTTGGTGACGAATACAATGATATTGAAATGATGAAATCTGTGAAATACAGCTTTGCCATGAAGCATGCGAAACAGGGTGTACGTGAGGCGGCAGCCTACGAGACAGAAGAAGTTGCGCCGGTGCTTCGAAAACTGATACAGGCAGGCGGAAATATAAAGGAGATATTTTGATATGTACAAGAAAGAATATGTTGAGACATTTCTGAAAAACCAAGGCCGGCTTTTTGATGAGTCGGTAGCAGATGATTTTGAGGAGGCAGAGGCATTCCTGGAGGACTGTATGGCTGTTGTTCTGGATTCCCTTAAAGATGTAAAAAAATACTTGGACGGAATGGGAGCTGACGTGGAGGGGCTTTCCTTTAAAGAGCTTGAGGAAGAGAGCGAAGTATTCAAACTTCCGGATGGTAAATATCTTATTGTGGAAGGCTGACTAATCCTTCGTAAAGCGTGAATTACATTGCAGAAAATTAAATATGATAAACTTGCATCAGCAAACAGAGAGCTCTGCGTATGAATTAGAGATACGGGGAGAAAAAAATTGATGTAAAGGAGGAAGGAATATGAGGAAAAACAGAGTACTGGCAATTGTGATGGCTGTGCTTATGGTGATGACTCTGATTCCGTCTGTGGTGTTTGCGTCAGCAGCTCCGTCAGGAGCTTTGGATGGAACACTTAAGATCAAGGGGAGCGCAGCTGTTGGAACAACATTAAGCGCCGATTATTCAAAAGTGAAACCGGAGGGGATCACAGATGATCTTGTAGATTTTTCATGGTCACTGAAAGATGGAGATCTTCTTACAGAGGTCAGCACAGATAAGAGCTATAAGATTGATGAGACCGCAGTTGGACTTCCGATTGTCCTTAAGATAACAGGAAAAGAGGATAAAGGAATCAGCGGAAGCCTTACAGCTGCAATATATGAGGTTTCTGAGACAGAGGAAGAAGCTAAGGCTTTTGCTGAGCGGAAGAAAGAAGAAGCCAAAGATTCCGGAAAAACGGAAAAAGCAGCAGATTCAGAAGACAGCAGTTCAGAAACAGATCCTGCAGACAGTGCTGATACAGAAGCTGCCGGTGAAACTTCCGGTGAGACCGAAGAAAACAGCGGATCCCAGAATGACAGCAGTGAGGAAGCTGGCACAGATTCCCAGGAATTTTCTTATTCCGCAGAAATAACTACAGAAGATGGAAGCGGTATTCTGGATTTTGGCTCTGCAGAAGAGGGATATACAGTAATTCCGGATGCGCAGTATGTTTCCATTAAGAATACCGGAACTGGTGAACTGAACTTCAAAAGCATGTCGCCGGATCATTTCATGGTGGCGGATATCAATGACCAGCCACTGAAAGCCGGGGAGACCACAACTGCATGGGTAGTACCAAGAGAGGGACTTTCTGTCGGAGAATACAAAGATACTATTACTTATGAAACAGAAGAAGGAGTAAATATATCTTTTGAAGCTGATTTCACAGTAAAAGAGGCTCAGAACGCAGATCCGGGAGAAATACCGGATTCCGGAAAAGATCAGGAAAAAACATATAAGCTCAGTGTGGCAGATGATAATTCAGAGCTTACTTTTGATACCCTGACAGAAGGATATGAGGAACTGGAAACACGTACAGTTACCATTTGTAATGATGGATCAGAAAATGTAACACTTGTACAGCCGACAGCGGATCATTTTGATGTTACACCGGTAACTTCAGTGGAAACAGAGGGAAATATCCAGCTTGCATCCGGAGAAGAGCAGATGTTTACAATACAGCCGAAGAAGGGTCTTTCTGCTCAGAGCAATCCTTATGAAGATGAAATTGTTTTTTCTGTCGAAGAAGATGAAGCAGCCAGAGCAACAGTAACTGCCAGGGTGAGCGTAAAGGAAGCTGTTAAAGAGGAGCCATCTGTGAGTGTGGATCCTGCTGAATGGGATTTCGGCAGCCTGGAACAGGGATATGATACAGCTCCGGAGGCAAAGACGATCACTGTCACCAACACAGGCACTGTGGCTGTTCGTCTGGCACAGCCGACAGCTGTCAATTATGAAGTAGGAACGATCACGTCAGAAGTTATCAATCCTGATGAGAGTGCTTCATTTACAGTACAGCCGAAAACCGGCCTTTCCGCAAATCAATACAATGGCAGAATCAGTGTAAAAGATATTGATGGCAATACACTGACTTCGGTTTCTGTATCTTTTGCAGTGACAGAACCACAGCCTGTATACGATCTCTCCATCAGTCCGGAGAGCCTTGAATTTGGAACTTCTGAAGAAGGATACAAGAATGCACCGGCAGTGCAGACTGTTACAGTAACAAATACAGGAAATACCAGCATTACGCTGAAGCAGCCAGGGAGTGATTATTATATCATTGGAGAGCTTTCTGCATTGGAGCTTTCCGCAGGCAGCAGTGCAACATTTACCGTACAGCCTAAGAACGGACTTACTCAGGGTGAATATCTGGAAGATATCAGTGTTTTCAACAGTGGAAACGTAAGCTGCTATGTGAATGCTCATTTCAGCGTTTCCAAGAAAACAGTTACTGCCAATAATCTTACAGGAATCAAAAAGCCATCAGATATCAAGGATCTTCCTAATGGAACTGAGAAATCTCAGAAGGCACTGAAACTTCCATCAACAGTGAAGATCACAACAACAAAAGGTGAAACGAAAGCATCTGTAAAATGGGATGTAAAAGGTTGTTCTTACAACCCGTCTTCTGCTGACAGGCAGATTTTTAATGTCAAAGGTACTGTTATACTTCCGGATGGAGTGAAGAATCCGGATAATATCAGTACTGTTATTGCCGTGAGTGTCACAGTAAAAGCATACAAAGGTACTCAGGCCAAAGAAACAGAGAATAAGATCACAGGTATTGATGCCAATGGCAAGTATGATACAAACAGCAAGATCACATTTACAGCGGTTGGCGCAGGTATGGATAATGAAAGCCCGAAGAAGGGAGATACAAGATATCTGCCGGGAAGCTGGAAGATCACAGAAACACGTACCTGGGATGCAGCTCCGTATACTGCTACTTTCCGTGTAAGCAAAGCAGGACAGTATACTCTTGCTGTTACGTTTAAGCAGCAGAAATACAATGGCTCAAAATGGGAGAATACAGGAAGCGAATCTTCCAAAAAAGTTACTTTTAATGTATCACAGGCAGCTAGTGTGACTGCAACAATTACACCAAATCCTTCTGTTACCGGAACAAATAAGAAATCAGCAGTACAGACAGGAGATAGTACACCAATCGTTCCATTTGCGATCATTCTTGTAGCTGCAGCTGCGTGCATTGGCGGAATCCTTGTGTACCGAAAAAATAAAAAATAAAACAGATAACGGATAAACCAGCATCCCTGCATGAAAAATGCAGGGATGTTTTTGATATGTAGAACAGAAGATGTGAAAATTGTTGCTAGCACTCAAAATTGGCGAGTGCTAAATTTTGCTTGACTTTTGCAAAAAGTCGTATTAGTATATATTTATTAAAAAAACAGAAACAAGTTTCCGGTTCGCCGGAACATAAGGAATAAGAACAAAAGGAGAGTGACATACATGTCAGCAAAACATGGAAGTTTATCAATCAATAGTGAAAATATTTTCCCTATTATCAAGAAGTGGTTATATTCAGACCATGATATTTTTGTAAGGGAGATGATCTCAAACGGATGTGATGCGATCACCAAACTGAGAAAACTGGAAGTTATGGGTGATTACACATTCCCTGATGGTTACAAGCCAGCTGTCAATGTTATTGTAGATCCGGATCAGAAGACTCTGAAATTTATTGATAATGGTATCGGTATGACAGCAGATGAGGTAGAAGAATATATTACCCAGATCGCTTTTTCCGGTGCTACAGAGTTCCTTGAGAAATATAAGGATAAGACAACAGATGATCAGATGATCGGACATTTCGGACTTGGATTCTACTCTGCATTTATGGTAGCAGATGAAGTACACATTGATACACTTTCCTATAAAGAAGGCTCCGCACCGGTTCACTGGACCTGTGATGGCGGTACAGAGTACGAGATGGCAGATGGAAATAAGACAGTACCGGGGACTGAGATCACACTTTTCCTGAATGAAGAGAGCCTGGAGTTTGCCAATGAATACCGTATGAGAGAGGTTATTGAGAAATACTGTTCTTTTATGCCGGTAAACATCTACCTTTCCAAAGCTAATGCAGAGCAAGAATATGAGACAATTGATGAGGCAGATCTCCGTGAGGATGATGTGGTAGTTGAGCACATTCATGAGGAAGCTAAGACGGAGGAGCAAGAGAACGATAAAGGTGAGAAAGAAGTCGTAGAAGTATCTCCTGCAAAAGATAAAGTAAAGATCAATAAACGTCCGGTATCCTTAAGTGATACCAACCCGCTGTGGATGAAACATCCGAATGAATGTACAGATGAAGAGTATAAAGAATTTTACCGCAAGGTATTTATGGATTACAAAGAGCCGCTGTTCTGGATCCATCTGAACATGGATTATCCGTTTAACCTGAAAGGTATCCTGTATTTCCCGAAGATCAGAACAGAGTATGATTCCATTGAGGGAACTATCAAACTTTACAACAACCAGGTATTTATCGCAGATAATATCAAAGAAGTTATTCCGGAATTCCTGCTCCTTCTCAAAGGTGTGATCGACTGTCCGGATCTTCCACTGAATGTCTCCCGTTCTGCCCTGCAGAATGATGGTTTTGTAAGAAAAATCTCCGAGTATATTACCAAGAAAGTTGCGGATAAGCTTACTGGAATGTGCAAGACTGACAGAGAATCCTATGAGAAATACTGGGATGATATCAGCCCGTTCATTAAATTCGGATGCATCAAAGATGCTAAATTCGGAGAGAAGATGAATGATTATATTCTCTTTAAGAACCTGGATGGCAAATATCTCACTCTGAAAGACTGCATTGAAGAGAACAGGAAAGAAGAGATAAAAGAGGCAGAGAAAGAATCTGAGGAGAAGGCATCTGAGGAAAACAAGAAGGAGGAAGCTCCGAAGACAGTTATCTATTATGTGACAGATGAGGTTCAGCAGAGCCAGTATATCAATATGTTCCGGGAGGCAGGCAAGGATGCTGTGATCCTGAAACATGTGATCGATTCTCAGTTTATTTCTCATCTGGAACAGCAGGATCAGACTGTACAGTTCAAGAGAATTGATGCAGATCTGACAGAAGAACTTCGTGAGGACGGCGAGACAGATGAGACTACAGTTAAGACGTTGACAGATGTATTCCGCAAGAACCTCGGTAAAGATAAACTGGAAGTGAAAGTTGAGAAACTGAAAAACGAAGGAACTGCAGCGATGATCACTCTTCCGGAGGAGAGTCGCCGTATGCAGGATATGATGAAGATGTATAATATGTACGGAATGGATCCGAACATGTTCGGCGGACAGGAAGTACTGGTACTTAATGCTAATCATCCACTTGTAAAATTCGTAGCTGAGAATCAGGAATCCGAGCATGTTCCGGTGATCTGTGAGCAGCTTTATGATCTGGCTATGATGAGTCATAAACAGCTTTCACCAGAAGAAATGACAAAATTCGTCAAGAGAAGCAACGATATTCTGATGGTTCTTACAAAATAAAATGATTTTTTCGAAAGTCTCTTGTCCGGTGATGGACAAGAGGCTTTTTTATGTCGAAAAAAGCAGATATTTTTTATACAATATGCGTATCTTTAACACAATTTCTGCGATTTGATGTAATATACTGCGCATAACAGAAAAATAAGGGAATGAAATAAAATTTGTAGCATATCAGCCTTCGAATATTATCTTAAGTATATATATAAAATAAATTTTCAGAAGAAAGCGAAAAATATATATAAAAGTCGTATTATATATGAGGGAATATTCGAAAAAAAAGAAAAGCGGAGGAAAATGTATGAAAAAAATATACGGTTTAATAAGAAAGCTTGGTGCGAATTCAAAATATAAAGGGTATTTTTTTACAGCAGATGCCATTCGCATGACAATGACCTATCAGGAGAAACCTCTGCGGATCACAAAAGATATCTATCCGAATCTGGCTAAAAAGTATAAATCCACACCTACCAATGTAGAGCATGATATCCGTACACTGGTAAATGTCTGTTGGGAAGGAAATCGAAAGTTCCTGGAGGAGATAGCAGGATATTCACTGAACTACAAACCAACTAACAGTGAATTTATTGATATGCTGGCATATTATCTGCTTGAAATGGAAGAAAGTGAAAGCGCCTGATCAGAGCTGCTCAAAGAGTATCTGGTTCTGATCAAGGAAATGGAGGATCATGTCATCCCATAGCTGTTCCGGACGTTTATCCATAGAGAAAGTCCGGAGAGAAAGTCCGGTAGTACAAAGGAGACTATTGTTTTTGAACTGAAGGTTCAAAAATAAGCCGTCAATTTGTTCAGAAGAAATTCCCATATCTGTATTTCGCACTGCGGCTTCCACACCGCTTCGACTTAAATGAAGTACAATCTTGAAACTCAGCGGGGTGCGCTTCCCACGTATCACAGACCAGCAGAAAGGTCGGATATCCTTCCAAAGTGAGTGAGTCCGTCCATGTTCTGTGATTTTATTCAAACTGTCTGTATCAAAAAAATCTTTCAGAAGTCTGCCGTCAATACTAAAAGTATTAAAAGTAGTTATGGAGGCTTCCGTCAGACAGAATTTGTCAAAAACTTCTCCTATAAAAAGTTTGTTGGTAAAATCCCGGATATCGGTGATCTTCAGTGCCAGCATGTTACACTTCCTTTCGTTTGTAATCGCATGTAGGGATATTATAGCTCAGATAAAGAAAAAAGAATAGACTTTTTAAAAAACTCTTTTCAAATACGTGTTTATGTGATACCATAGATGTGGTATTAAATACTACATATAATGGAAAAGAGGACGATATAATTGAGTTATAAGATTACGATAGATAGCTGTGGAGAACTTTTGAATGAATGGAAAGAGGACGAGAGAGTAGAATCTGTACCGCTTACCTTGATGGTAGGCGATGAGAGTATCATAGATGATCAGACCTTTGATCAGAAGAGCTTTCTGAAAAAAGTTGCGGAGTGCCCGGAATGCCCGAAATCTGCATGTCCGTCTCCGGAATGCTATATGAAGGCATATGAGAATGAAGCAGAACATATTTATGCTGTGACTCTTTCTTCCGAGCTGAGTGGTTCCTATAACAGTGCAGTATTGGGGAAAAATCTGTATCTGGAAGAACATCCTGAAAAGAAGATACATGTTTTTAATTCCAAGTCAGCATCCGGTGGCGAGAGTCTGATCGCTATGAAGATCATTGAATGTGAGAATAAGGGACTTTCTTTTGAAGAGGTTATTAGTACAGTAGATGAATATATTGAAGAAATGAGCACTTTTTTTGTACTGGAGAATCTGGAAACCCTGCGTAAGAATGGCCGTCTCAGCAGAGTGAAGGCTCTGGTTGCCAGTGCATTAAAGATCAAACCTGTAATGGGATCCACACCAGAGGGGAATATCTGCCAGCTGGATCAGGCCAGAGGCATGAACAAGGCTATCGTCAAGATGGTAAATCACATTGGTGAGAAAGGAATCAATATCCAGTCCAAGACAGTTGCTATTACACACTGCAACTGTCCGGAGAGAGCAAGGATGCTGGAAGAAGCCATTCGTGAGAGACTGAACCCGGCCAATATCGTAGTGATGGATACTGCAGGCGTCAGCAGTATGTATGCCAACGATGGTGGAGTGATCGTAGCAGTATAATAACGTGAACTCTTTACTTTTCTTTTGGAAACAGATGTGCTATAATAGACGAAGTATTTGAACCGGCAAAGGAGAAAGACAATGAGCCAGAAGAAAGTTGATAAATATAAGAATAGCAAATCTACACGTACCAGTGCCATGAAGAAAGAACGTGCGGAGTTTGTTCTTGAGATGGCAGCATGGATTCTGATTGCAGCTTTATTTGTAGGATGGATTGGCTATTCTGCTTATACGAAGATCCAGGCTAAGGAGAACAGTGTTAAAGTAGATACAGTAATGGATACTTCTGCACTGACCGATTACATTTCCGGTCTGTCCACAGACAGTGCAGAATAACAGGATCGCCTGGAAAATAAGCAGCGGTCAGCGAAGAACAAATATAAGAAAATCCCCGGGGTGTTCAGAAATTATCCTCCAGAGAATGGTTTGTTTTTGGGGAGGATGGTTCAGCATTCCGGGGGATTTTTATATTTAATGCAGGGAATAATGTAAAGCGGCAATGGTAAAACAGCAGTAAATATCAGAACGGATCATATATTAAAAACGGGACTACTCATATGAGCAGTCCCGTTTGACTTATACGTTTCTTATGGTTATAGATTTATCTGATAAATTATAACTTTGTAACGTTAGCAGCCTGCATTCCGCGTGCGCCTTCTGTTAAGTCGTAGGATACAGCCTGTCCCTCCTCGAGAGATTTGAAGCCCTCACCGTTGATAGCGGAGAAGTGTACGAATACGTCCTGTCCGTCCTCACCTGTGATAAAACCATAACCTTTTTCTGCGTTGAACCATTTTACAGTTCCCTTGTTCATTTTGTGTTACCTCCATAGAAATAAAAAAGTTAAAATAGCCTTCTGATGATAATAAAAAATCACCAGATTTTACAGACTATATTCATGTAAATATAATCTCTAAAAACTAGTGATTTTACATTAAATATCTTGCCATGTTCTGATTATATAACCCGTGTTTTGAAATGTCAAGGAGAAAATTCCAACAATTTCCGCGCCCAAAAGCACTCAGAAATCCTTTGTAAAAAAATTCTTTATAAAAAGAGAATTTTCGTGTATGATATAATAGAATATATTATAAATACTACTATAAGAAGATGAGAGGAGAACATAAATGGGGATTCTGATTCAGGGAGGCCGGATCGTGGATGCGGCCACAGATACAGATAAAACAGGCGATATTTATCTGAAAGACGGAATCATCACGGAGATTGGACAGAAACTGAAGAAGAAAGACGGCGACATAGTAATCAATGCAAAGGGACTTTTGGTAATGCCGGGAATCATTGATCTTCATGTACATTTCCGTGATCCGGGACAGACACATAAGGAAGATATCATGAGCGGTTCTGCAGCAGCAGCCCGCGGTGGTGTGACAACCGTAGTTGCCATGCCCAATACAACTCCCACCATCGACAATCCGGACAGAGTAAATTATGTACATAACAAGGCTGCACAGGTATCAGGTATCCATGTACTTCAGGCCGGGGCTGCCACGAAAGGCGAGAAAGGAACAGAACTTGCAGACATCAAAGGAATGGCAGAGGCTGGAATTCCGGCTGTTTCCGAGGATGGAAAATCTGTAATGAATACAGCACTTTGTAAGGAAGCTATGAAGATTGCGGCGGAATGTGGTATTCCGTTTTTTGACCACTGCGAGGATATCGATCTCCGCGGTGATGGATGTATGAATGATGATGAGAATGCCAGAAGACTGGGACTTCCGGGAATCTGCAATGCAGTGGAAGATACTATCACAGCAAGGGATATCATTCTTGCGCTTGAAACAGGCGTACATCTTCACCTCTGCCACTGCTCCACATACGGAGATGCCCAGATGATGAAGTTCGTAAAAGAAAAAGGCTACGACAACATTACAGCAGAAGTATGCCCGCATCATTTTATTCTTTCTTCTGATGATATTAAGACAGATGATCCGAATTATAAGATGAATCCGCCTCTTCGTACACCGAAGGATGTGGAAGCGCTGAAACAGGGCCTTAAGGACGGTACGATCCAGGTGATCAGTACAGACCATGCACCGCACAGTGCCCAGGAGAAAACAGGATCCATGAAGAACACACCATTTGGCATCGTGGGAATTGAGACAAGCCTTCCGCTTACCTACACAGAGCTGGTTGAAAAAGACGTGATCACCCTAAAGCAGATGGTAGAGAAGATGTGCCTGAATCCTGCGAAGATCTTAGGTCTTGAAAGCGGTACTTTGCAGAAAGGTCATCCTGCAGATGTGATCATCGTAGACACAGAGCATGAATATGCTATTGATAAGAAAAAATTTGTTTCTAAAGGACATAACACACCGTTTGACGGCTGGAAAGTAAAAGGAAAAGTTCTTTATACTATCTGTGACGGAAAAATTGTATTTAAAAACCAGGAGGAGAAATAATTATGATTAACAAACTGATCAGCAACATCCGAAAAACAAACGCACCAATCGTTGTAGGACTGGATCCTATGCTGAACTATATTCCGGAACATATCCAGAAGAAAGCTTTTGCAGAATTCGGTGAGACACTGGAAGGTGCAGCAGAGGCAATCTGGCAGTACAATAAGGGAATCGTAGATGCAACATATGATCTGATCCCGGCAGTAAAGCCGCAGATCGCAATGTATGAGCAGTTTGGAATCCCGGGACTGGTTGCATACAAGAAAACAGTAGATTACTGTAAGGCAAAAGATCTGGTAGTAATTGGAGATATCAAACGTGGTGATATCGGTTCCACATCTGCAGCTTATGCAGTAGGACATCTTGGCCATGTGCAGGTTGGCTCCAAGAAATATGCAGGTTTTGACGAAGATTTTGCAACAGTCAATCCATATCTTGGATCTGATGGTGTGAAACCTTTCATGGATATCTGCAAGGAAGAGAAGAAGGGTATCTTTGTACTGGTTAAGACATCCAACCCGTCAAGCGGTGAGTTTCAGGACCGCGAGATCGACGGTCGTCCGCTGTATGAGCTGGTTGGTGAAAAAGTTGCACAGTGGGGTGATGAGCTCATGGGTGACGGCTACAGCTATGTTGGCGCAGTTGTTGGAGCAACTTATCCGGAAATGGGTAAAGTATTAAGAAAGATCATGCCAAAAACATTTATCCTTGTTCCTGGATACGGTGCACAGGGCGGAAAAGGTGCAGATCTTGTTCATTTCTTCAATGAGGACGGACTTGGTGCTATCGTAAACTCCTCCAGAGGAATCATTGCTGCATACAAACAGGAAAAATATAAAGAATTTGGCGCAGAGAATTATGCAGATGCTTCCAGACAGGCTGTAAAAGACATGATCGCAGATATCAGCGGCGCATTGGAGAACAGATAAAACAGGAGGCATCATATGAGCACATCAGAAATCAAAAAAACAAAAAGATCCTGTAAGATCATCAGTCAGGAATGTATTGGAAAAGATATCTACAGTATGT
The DNA here is from genome assembly GCF_013304825.1 of Blautia schinkii. Lineage (GTDB taxonomy): Bacteria > Bacillota > Clostridia > Lachnospirales > Lachnospiraceae > Blautia_A > Blautia_A schinkii_B. The sequence goes on from NZ_JAAWUO010000021.1 coordinate 39,315, forward strand.
GGCTGAATGCAGGTGAGATCGCGAAGAACGCAGTTCCGGGACAGTTTGTCTCTCTTTACAGCCGTGACGGAAGCAAGCTTCTTCCCAGGCCGATCAGTCTCTGTGAGATTGATAAGGAAGAAGAAAAGCTGAGACTGGTATACCGTGTTACAGGCAGGGGAACCGGTACAGAAGAATTTTCCGGACTTCATGCAGGGGTACCTATCGAGACACTTGGGCCTCTTGGAAACGGATTTCCGCTGGATGCAGTCAAAGGAAAAAAAGTATTTCTCATGGGCGGAGGAATCGGAATCCCGCCAATGCTTGAGACAGCGAAACAGCTGGATGCAGAGAAAACAATGGTTCTCGGGTACAGAGATGAGCTGTTTTTAAATAAAGAATTCGAAGCTTACGGTGACGTATATGTGGCAACAGAGGATGGATCTGCCGGAACAAAGGGAAATGTTATGGATGCGATCCGAGAGAATGGTCTTGAGGCAGATGCGATCTTTGCCTGCGGTCCTGCACCGATGCTCCGCGCAATCAAGGCTTATGCCCTTGAGAAAGGGATTCCGTGCTGGATTTCCATGGAAGAGCGAATGGCCTGCGGTGTAGGTGCATGTCTGGCCTGTGTGTGTAAGTCCAAAGACGTGGATTCTCACTCTCATGTACACAATAAGAGAGTCTGCAAGGACGGACCGGTATTTTTAAGCACGGAGGTAGAGTTATGAGCAAAATGAATGTAAATCTTGCCGGCGTAGAACTTAAAAATCCGGTGATGACAGCTTCCGGAACATTTGGTTCCGGAACGGAGTACAGTGAATTTGTAGATTTAAATAAACTTGGTGCAGTTGTAACAAAGGGCGTAGCCAATGTACCATGGCCGGGAAATCCAACACCAAGAGTAACAGAAACTGCTTCCGGGATGCTCAATGCCATCGGGCTTCAGAATCCGGGAATTGATGTTTTCTGTGAGAGGGACATTCCGTTTCTCAGGAAATATGATACAAAAATTATTGTCAATGTCTGCGGAAAATCCACAAAGGATTACTGCGAGGTTGTAGAACGTCTTGGAAATGAGCCGGTAGATATGCTGGAGATTAATGTTTCCTGTCCGAATGTTAAGGAAGGCGGAATCGCTTTCGGTCAGAATCCAAAAGCTCTTGAGGACATTACAAAAGAAGTAAAAAAATATGCAAAGCAGCCGGTGATCATGAAGCTGAGCCCAAATGTAACGGATATTACAGAGATGGCAAAAGCGGCAGAAGCCGGCGGTGCAGATGTTCTTTCTCTGATCAATACACTGACAGGTATGAAAATCGATATTAACAGACGTACTTTTGCCCTGGCGAATAAGACCGGTGGAATGTCCGGCCCGGCTGTAAAACCAGTAGCAGTCCGCATGGTATATCAGGTTGCCAATGCAGTATCTCTTCCGATCATCGGAATGGGTGGAATCGCAACTGCTGAGGATGCACTTGAATTTATCATGGCAGGGGCAACAGCAGTTTCTGTAGGAACAGCTAATTTTTTCAATCCTTATGCAACTGAGGAGATCGTGGAAGGAATCCAGACATTCCTTGAAAAACAGAATGTGGAAGATATCAATGAGCTGATCGGTGTTGTGAAATAATTGTGTGCTGTCAGCAGAATTGCAATTCTGTTACACATATGTTAGAATAAACCCGATATCAGTGATGTGCTTATGTTTATTATATAGCAGAACGGAATACAGATTCGCTCTGAAGCATATGAGAAAATATGGAGGATTATACAAATGGAACAGTATAAGCAGGAATTTATTGAATTTATGATCGACTGCAATGTCCTGAAATTTGGAGATTTTGTTACCAAGTCAGGAAGAAAGACCCCGTTTTTTGTAAATACAGGATTTTACCGTACAGGTGCACAGCTGCGTAAACTTGGCCAGTACTATGCAAAAGCAATCGAGAGCAAATTCGGTCTTGATTTTGATGTGCTTTTCGGACCGGCTTACAAGGGTATTCCCCTTTCTGTAGCAGCAACAATGGAGATCAGTGAGATGTATGGTAAGGATATCCGTTACTGCTCCAACCGTAAAGAAGTCAAGGATCACGGAGATAAGGGAATTCTTCTTGGAAGCCCGATTCAGGATGGAGATAAGGTTGTGATTATCGAGGATGTTACAACAGCCGGAACTTCCATTCAGGAGACACTTCCGATCATCAAGACACAGGGAGACGTAAATCCTATCGGTCTTGTTGTTTCTGTTGACCGTATGGAGCGCGGACAGGGAACCAAGAGTGCCCTGAAGGAGATTGAGGAGAAATATGGCCTTGAGACAACAGCTATCGTAACTATGGCTGAGGTTGTAGAGCATCTCTATAATAAAGAGTATAAAGGTCGTGTTGTGATCGATGACAAGCTGAAAGCTGCCATTGATGCATATTATGAGGAATATGGTGCAGAATAATAATGCACTATACAATGCCTATGTAATAAGAGAGCCGCGGATTCCGAATGTCCGCTTGAACTGGGAGGACACAGCTCATGAATGAAAAAATATATAAAACCATGGCGAGCAGCGGGGCAGGAAGCCTTGCACTTGGTATTGTCGTTCTGGTGACGGGGCTTGTCACAGGAATTCTGATGATCGTAAACGGTGCGAGACTGCTCAAAAGAAAATCAGACATATTGATATAAAGAGATAACTGAAAAGCCGCACGCAGCTTCGTGTGGCTTTTCGGATTATTTAAGCAGGGGAGACTATTGAATAAAGGGACAAAACGCAGGGTGAAAAAACTCGGCACAGTTTTTTTTGTACTGTATGTTCTTATCCTGGTATACCTTCTGTTCTTTTCGGAAGGATATGGACGGGTAGCACAGGCGGAGAGAGAATACCGTTATAATCTTGTCCCGTTTGTGGAAATAAGACGTTTCTGGACATACAGGGAACAACTGGGAATGTTTGCGCTTTTTACAAACATTTTCGGGAATGTGCTGGGATTTGTACCCTATGGATTCGTTCTTCCGGTGATTGCCAGAAGAATGAGAAACGGATTTTTTATCATTTTATCTGGATTCTGCATCAGCCTGAGTGTGGAGGTGATCCAGCTTATCACGAAGGTTGGATGTTTTGATGTGGATGATATGATACTGAATACTCTGGGCGCAGCACTGGGATATGGAATCTATGCAGTCTGCGAAATTTTTAGGAGAAAACATAATGGCAAGAAGATATAGATATGCATTTGCAAAAAAGAGAGAAGCGGCCAGGGGTAAGCTGTCAGTCGGCCTGGCAGCTGCTTCCTTCGGGCTATTTGCTGCGGCAGTGGTGCTTGAACTTTTTCTTGATGGAAAAATGGGCGGGCTTATCGGAGGTACAGGCTTTTTTGCAATGCTTCTTTCTGTATACGGCTTCGCAATGGGGCTTTCAAGTTTTTCAGAAGAAAACCGAAAACACAGAACCAGCATGATCGGGTCCATCTTAAACGGTGTGATCATGGTTATTTGGCTGGGACTTTTTTTATCAGGAGTATGATCAGATGGATGAAAAAGAACGTTTAAAAAAACAGCTTGATTTTATTCTGGAAGTAGATAAAGTCAAGAATATCTTTCGTCAGACATATCTTGCTGACGGAAACAGAAAAGAGAATGATGCGGAACATTCCTGGCATCTGGCACTGATGGCAGTGCTTTTGAAAGAATACTCCAATGAAGAGGTGGATCTTGGAAAAGTAATTCCTATGGTACTGACTCATGATCTTGTAGAGATCAACGCAGGAGATACCTATGCCTACGATGAAAAAGGTGCGCAGACAAAAGATGCAAGGGAGCGCAAGGCGGCAGAGCGGATTTACGGGCTTCTTCCGGAGGAACAGGGAACATGGCTTAAAGAACTCTGGGAGGAATTCGAGGCTTACGAAACACCGGAAGCGAAATTTGCCCATGTTCTGGACAACTGCCAGCCGCTTTTCCTTAATGATGCTTCTAACGGAAAGAGCTGGGAAGAACATCAGGTAAAAAAGAGCCAGATCTACAAGCGGAACAGGAAAACAGGAGAAGGTTCAGAAGCAATCTGGGAATATATGAAAGAACTGATCGACAAGCACATTGCCATGGGGCACGTGATCGATGATGAGAAATAAGATGGGAGATGAGAAATTGGACGAATGTATGAAAGAGCGTTATGAATTGGCGGAAACAAGAATCCGTGAGATCATAACGGAAAACACAGTAAAAGAGCCATTTGGAACTTTTTTCCGAAAAATGGCAGAGTTTCTTTCCATGGCAGCAGATGTGATGGATGAGGATGATGCAGAATTTTCCATCAAAGAGTTAAAGGAACGCAACTATCGGTTTTATAAAGATATCCTTCCGGAGAACTATGAGAACAGCTATGGCAATCCGGCTTATGCTGTAAAAAAGCTGGGAGATTGCGGAAAAGCATTCAGTTTTCTGTATGCGGAGCTTATGGGAGTAACGGCATATTCCCATGAAAAACGACTCTGGGATATGACTGTATCCATGGAATTGTTTCTGGAACTGTATTCTGCATTCTGTGAGGAGGAGCTTCCGGAAGCTTCTACAGTAGAAGGAATCTTACGTTCCTATGTAAATGATTACTGTCAGGATATGATGGAGCAGAGAATCCGTGAAGGCGTTGATCCAAAGATTGATTTTGCAGCAGATATTATCATGAATTCCGATCTTTCTGATCTCAGATATCTGTATAAATATGGAGAATATGTTTCAGAGAATGAGATCGGCGTGGCAGAATTCCTGAATTCTCTTTCCCAGGATGAGATTGACAAGATGGCATCTACTTATACAGAAGGATACAGGATCGGTTTTATCACGGGACGCAAGGATATCACGAAGAAAAAAACAGTAAACATCCGCTACAGTCTTGGGTTTGAGCGAATGGTAAAAGCTGCTATCATTCAGTTCAGGAAGATTGGACTGGATCCGGTGATCTACCGTCATGCAGTACATGCGGTAAATAAGAGAGGCTCTGTCCGTGTGGGATATACTGGCGGCGTGGCAAATCCTCAGTATGATTATGATCACCGTCAGGACAGTGCACTGTTTCTGGATGGAGATTTTGTGCAGCGCAAACTTCGTGCAATGCAGACATCCTACGAGAAATATAAAGATCTGGCCAATGTACATGGCGGTCCGGCCTGCATCGATACTTTCGGTGAAGCTCCGTTTTCACCGGTAAGCAAACCCGAAGCCTATACATTAAATGAAACACAGCAGAAACTGCAGACAGAACTGGATAATGAGTCAGGACAGATTGTAAACCGCTACATCAAAGGCGATGAGAGAAGTTTTACCATTATCGCATATCCTGTTCCTGAGATCGGCGGCAATTATGAAGAAATCTTCCGTGAGATCGTGAAGATCAATACACTGGATTATCATCTCTACCAGGAAATCCAGCAGACGATCATCAATACACTGGATACCTGTGAGTGGGTGGAGGTTAAGGGACGTGGAGATAATGACACAGATCTTCTGATCCATCTGCATGAGATTTCTGATCCGGAAAAACAGACAAATTTCGAGAATTGTGTAGCTGACGTGAACATTCCGGTAGGTGAAGTATTTACTTCTCCGCAGCTTGCAGGAACAGGCGGTATCCTTCATGTGAAAAAGGTATATCTCAACGGACTTCAGTTCCGTGACCTGAAGCTTGTTTTTGACTGTGGACAGGTAATTGATTATACCTGCTCCAATTTTAAGACAGAGGAAGAGAACAGAAAGTATATCGAGGATAATATCCTTCACCATCATCCGAAGATACCGATGGGTGAATTTGCCATCGGAACCAACACTACAGCTTATGTGGCTGCAATGAAATACGGAATTGCTGATAAGCTTCCGATTCTTATTGCAGAGAAGATGGGACCGCATTTTGCAGTGGGTGATACCTGCTATAGCTGGGCGGAAGACACACCTGTATATAATCCTGATGGAAAAGAGATCATTGCCAGGGATAATGAGATTTCTGAGATGCGTAAAGATGATGTAAGTCTTGCGTATTATGGATGTCATACAGATATTACCATTCCATATGATGAGCTTGGCAGCATCCGCGTGATCGATGATGAGGGCGAAATGATCTCCATTATTGAGAACGGAAGATTTGTGCTCCCTGGAACAGAGGAATTGAATAAGCCTTTTAATCATCTTCCATTAAATAAAAATATAAGTTAATTAGTAAATTTACAGTTTTCCCGTTCGTATTGACAGAAAATGAGATTGTACGTAGAATAACCATAACAGCCGCAGTCAGTAAAGCGGCAGACAACACACAAACGAATGTAAGATGTACCACGAAAGGAGAAAAACATGGCAAAAGTAGGAATTGTAATGGGTAGTGATTCAGATATGCCAGTTATGAGTAAAGCAGCAGATATTCTGGAGAAACTGGGAATTGATTATGAGATGAAGATCATTTCCGCACACAGAGAACCGGATGTATTTTTCGAGTATGCCAGAACAGCAGAAGAAAAAGGCTTCAAAGTAATCATTGCAGGCGCAGGAATGGCAGCTCATCTTCCGGGAATGTGCGCGGCAATCTTTCCAATGCCGGTCATCGGAATCCCGATGCATACCACATCACTGGGAGGAAGAGATTCCCTTTATTCCATCGTACAGATGCCAAGCGGTATCCCGGTTGCAACAGTAGCAATCAATGGCGGTGCCAATGCGGGACTCCTTGCAGCGAAGATCCTTGCAACTTCAGATGAAGAGCTTTTAGGCAGATTGAAAGCCTACAGCCAGGAGCTGAAAGAGCAGGTAGAGAAGAAGGACGCAAGACTTCAGGAAGTTGGATACAGGAATTATAATAAATAATAAACAAAAGAGTGTTGCTATAAGGAGGAAATTATGGATTACAAGACTTCAGGCGTAGATATAGAGGCTGGTTACAAATCAGTAGAACTGATGAAAAAACATATTGCCAAGACAATGAGACCGGAGGTACTTGGAGGAATCGGAGGTTTCTCAGGTGCATTTTCCATGGAGAAATTTAAAGACATGGAGGAACCGACACTTGTTTCCGGAACAGATGGATGTGGAACGAAGGTTAAAGTAGCCATGGTCATGGATAAGCATGATACTATCGGAATCGATGCGGTAGCCATGTGTGTGAATGATATTGCATGTGCAGGTGGAGAACCACTGTTCTTCCTGGATTACATTGCCTGTGGCAAGAACTATCCGGAGAAAATCGCTGAGATTGTAAAGGGTGTTGCAGAAGGCTGTGTACAGTCAGAAGCTGCTCTTATCGGCGGTGAGACAGCAGAACATCCCGGACTTATGCCTGAGGATGAGTATGACCTTGCAGGATTTGCAGTAGGAGTCGTTGACAAAAAAGATCTTCTTACAGGAGAATCCCTGAAACCGGGAGATGTACTCATCGGCATGGCTTCCACAGGAGTTCACAGTAACGGATTTTCTCTTGTACGTAAAGTATTTGATATGACAAAGGAATCTCTGGATACCTATTATGAGGAGCTTGGCACAACACTTGGTGAGGCTCTGATCGCACCGACCAGAATCTATGTAAAAGCATTAAAGAGTATCCGCAATGCCGGTGTGAAGATCCATGCCTGCAGCCATATCACAGGCGGCGGATTTTATGAGAATATCCCGCGTATGCTGAAGGAAGGTACAAGAGCAGTTGTTAAGAAAGACAGCTATCCGGTACTTCCGATCTTCAAACTTCTTGCAGAAAGAGGAAATATTGATGAGCATATGATGTATAATACATACAACATGGGACTTGGAATGATCCTTGCAGTAGATCCGGCAGATGTTGACAAAACAATGGAAGCTATCCGCAGCACAGGAGACAAGCCGTATGTTGTAGGAAGTATTGAAGCAGGTGAAAAGGGAGTGACCTTATGTTAAAAATCGGAGTTCTTGTTTCCGGCGGCGGGACCAATCTCCAGGCAATCCTGGATGCAATTGATGCCGGAGATATTACCAATGCAGAAGTGGATATCGTGATCAGCAATAATGCTTCTGCCTATGCGCTGGAGAGAGCCAGAAAGCATAATATCGAAGCTTTGTGCATTGCGCCGAAGGACTATCCGGACAGGGAAGCTTTTCACAGAGCACTTCTTGCAAAACTTCAGGAGAGAGGAGTGGATCTGATCGTTCTTGCCGGATATCTGGTTGCTATTCCGCCTATGATGGTGGAAGCTTATCCGAATAAGATCATTAACATTCATCCGTCCCTGATACCGTCATTCTGCGGCAAAGGTTATTACGGACTTAAAGTTCATGATGCAGTGCTTGCAAGAGGCGTGAAGGTAACAGGTGCTACTGTACATTTTGTAGATGCAGGCACAGATACAGGTCCGATCATCCTTCAGAAAGCTGTAAAAGTGAAAGATGGAGACACCTCTAAGGAACTTCAGAGAAGAGTGATGGAGAAGGCTGAGTGGAAGATCCTTCCGGATGCTATTGATCTCATTGCAAATGACAAGATTACAGTGACAGATGGGATCGTTTCTTTAAAGTAATCACAGGATAGATGAAACAAAGGAGTAAACAGATGAAGATATTAATCGTAGGAAGCGGTGGAAGAGAACACGCTATCGCATGGAGCGTTGCAAAAAGCCCGAAGGCAGATAAGATCTACTGTGCACCTGGAAATGCAGGAATTGCAGAGTATGCAGAATGTGTGGATATCGGGGCAATGGAATTTGAAAAACTGGCTGCATTTGCCAAAGAAAAAGAGATTGATCTCACCATCGTCGGAATGGATGATCCTCTTGTTGGCGGTATTGTAGATGTATTTGAGACACAGGGACTTCGGGTGTTCGGACCTCGCAAGAATGCAGCAATCCTGGAAGGCTCCAAGGCTTTTTCCAAAGATCTTATGAAAAAATATGAGATTCCGACTGCTGCCTATGAGAATTTCGATGATCCGGAGAAGGCACTTACATATTTAAGAACAGAAGCAAAATTTCCGATTGTTCTGAAAGCTGACGGACTTGCACTTGGTAAGGGCGTTCTGATCTGTAAAGATCTGAAGGAAGCTGAGGACGGCGTAAAGGAGATCATGGAAGATAAAAAATTCGGAAATGCCGGAAATACCATGGTCATTGAGGAGTTTATGACAGGCCGTGAAGTTTCCGTGCTTTCCTTTGTTGACGGAAAAACGATCCGCACCATGACTTCCGCACAGGATCATAAACGTGCACAGGACGGAGATCAGGGACTGAACACAGGCGGTATGGGAACTTTCTCTCCAAGCCCGTTCTATACAGAAGAAGTTGATGAGTTCTGTAAGAAATATATCTATCAGAAAACAGTAGATGCCATGGCAGCAGAGGGACGTCCGTTCAAAGGAATCATTTTCTTCGGGCTGATGCTTACTGCAGATGGCCCGAAGGTTCTTGAGTACAATGCAAGATTCGGTGATCCGGAGGCACAGGTCGTTCTCCCGCGTATGGAGAATGATATCCTTGAGGTAATGGAGGCCTGCGTTGACGGTAAATTGGATCAGATCGATCTGAAATTCCAGGATAATGCGGCAGTATGTGTAGTTCTTGCAAGCGACGGTTATCCGGTGAAATATGAGAAAGGTATCCCGATCCATGGATTTGAGAATTTCAAGGACAAGGACGGATATTACTGCTTCCATGCAGGAACCAGATTTAAAGATGGCGAGATCGTTACAAACGGCGGACGTGTTCTTGGCATCACAGCCAAAGGAAAAACTCTCAAAGAAGCCAGAAAGAACGCATACGAAGCTACTGAGTGGATTGATTTTGCAAACAAATATATGCGTCACGACATTGGAAAGGCCATTGACGAGGCGTGAATCATAAATTCGTTATTGTCCTGTCCATTCTGCAACAGTAACATAAATTCTACAACTATTAGCACACAGCTTGACGAAATTATAGATTATATTGTAAAATAATGTTAACTATGAATGCCATAAATAGTTATCAATAATAAAAGCTGGATGCTGACAGAACACGATAAGAACGAACCATTTTCTTTGATGCAGTGTCACATCCAAATGATGAGGCAGAGAGGACAGGAAAAATGGGAATCAGTGTAGAAGAAGCAGTTCAGGAACTCAGAAACAGGGAGGAAGTTTTTGTAGCATATTCTCAGGCTACCAAGCTTCCGTATGTTACCTGCGATGAGGAGACATTTAATGATCAGGCAAGGATTTTTGCAACAGAAGAAGAGATTAAAGAATATGGAAAACAGCTCCTGGAGGACAAGATTCTTCTTATGGGCATGAAATACGAAAAGAAAGATTTTCCGAGACTGTACGGTACTCTGTATGCGATTGGCGTAAACAGTGTGATCTGGACAGATGGGGACAAGCAGATTGAAGTAGAGATTCAGAGGATCGCAAGTCAGAGAGATATGAGTAAGATCGAACCGGCCAAGAGACCGCTTCTCAATCCTTCTCTTGAGCTTTCCGGCATTTACTTCATGCAGGAGCTTCGCCGCCCGGTGAAACAGGAAGAACATAAGAATATCCGTGAGCTGGAGGAAGAGCTGATCGCAAACCTCCGAAAAGCGGAATTCTTGATTGCCATCAATGCAGAACAGGAAGAAAACGGAAAACTTCATATTCCATATCTTAAGAACAAAGATGACAAGATCCTTCAGCCTGTATTTACAGATGTTATGGAATTTGAGAAATTCGGAAGAGGAAAGAACCTCCGTGTTGCGAAAGTAACCATGGATAAACTTCCGGGCTTGATGATTCCGCAGGCGAGTGCTTATGTGGTAAATCCGCTTGGATTCAATCTGATCCTGAATAAAGAACAGGTGGAGAAGATCGCAGGAGTCGCCAAATAAAAAATTAAATCACAGCAGGCTGCCAGGATATGAAACTGTGCAGCCTTTTGCTGTTATAGAGGAGAGATTGCCCGATGGTGATAGAAATTGATTTTAACAGTGATGAGGCGATCTACATGCAGATCACCAATCAGATCATAATGGGGATAGCCACATCCAGGCTTCATGAGGGGGATGCTCTGCCTTCTGTACGGCAGCTTGCGAGCATTGCAGGGATCAATATGCATACGGTAAATAAAGCATATGCACTGCTTCGTCAGGAAGGCTTTGTAACCATTGACAGACGAAAAGGAGCAGTGATCTCCATTGATGCAGATAAGGTAAGAGCCCTGGAAGAGATGAAACAGAATCTCACAGTAGCGATGGCCTGGGGCTGTTGCAAGAATGTAACAAGAGAAGAGATCCATCAGCTGGTGGATGAGATTTTTGATGAATATGACGCAGACAGATAGGAGGAGACATCATGCAGGAACGATTTACAAAGCAGGCACAGAATGTTCTTGCTCTGGCGAAACAGGCAGCAGGCTCCTGCGGACATAGTTATATCGGTACTGAGCATTTGTTGGTAGGCCTTTTGCAGGAAGAAGAGGGCACAGCAGGCAGAGTGCTCGAGGAATTCGGTATCCAGGCAGAGAATGCCCTGGCACTGATCGATAAACTGATCGCACCGCCGGGAAATACAGCTGTTACCCAGAAACCGGGATTCAGCCCGAGAACCCAGAGAGTTCTTGAAAATGCGTATGCAGAAGCTGAATCTATGCATTTTGAGAAAGCAGGAACCGAGCATCTTCTGCTGGCTATGCTGAAAGAAACAGACTGTGTAGGCACGAGACTTTTGTATACAATGGGAGCGAATATCCAGAAGCTGTACGCAGCAGTGCTTGCAGCAATGGGAATGGACAGCGATGCCATTGCAGAAGAATTTCAGGCAGTAAAAGCGGCCCGGAACAGAAACGGCAGCACAACACCAACGCTTGACCAGTACAGCCGGGATCTTACTGAGATGGCGGAGGAAGGCAGACTGGATCCTGTAGTGGGAAGAGATAAAGAGATCGCCCGCCTGATCCAAATCCTAAGCCGCAGGACCAAGAATAATCCATGTCTGGTAGGAGAGCCAGGTGTTGGAAAAACAGCTATTGTGGAAGGCCTCGCACAGCGGATCGTTACAGGAATGGTTCCTGATACAGTGAAGGATAAAAGAGTAGTTGTACTGGATCTTTCCGGAATGGTTGCAGGAAGTAAATACAGAGGTGAATTTGAGGAGCGTATCCGAAATGTCATTGATGAGGTAAGAGAACAGCAGGGGATTCTGCTTTTTATCGATGAGATCCACACGATTATCGGAGCCGGAGGCGCAGAAGGTGCACTGGATGCTTCCAATATTCTGAAACCGTCACTTTCCAGAGGAGAGATTCAGCTGATCGGAGCTACAACTCTGGAAGAATACAGGAAATATATAGAAAAAGATGCTGCACTGGAGCGGCGTTTCCAGCCGGTAACAGTGGAAGAGCCAACGGAAGAAGAGGCCGTGAAGATCTTAAGAGGGCTGCGCCCGTATTATGAGAAGCATCACGGCGTTGAGATCCTGGATGAGGCTCTGGAGGCAGCAGTGAAGATGTCCATCCGTTATATCAATGATCGTTTTCTTCCGGATAAGGCCATTGATATTATTGATGAAGCGTCATCCAAGGTACAGTTGGCAGGATATCATCCGTCCCCGGAGGCGGAAGTCCTGGAACGCAAAATCCATGATATTCTCAAAGAAAAAGAGCAGGCAGTTGTAAATGCTGACCTGGAAGGTGCAAAAGCGGCACAGGCAAGACAGAATGAGGCAGAAGAAGAGCTTGAGAAGATCCGCAAAAAAGCTGAACGCAGAAATAAACGGAAATCTCTAACAGTAGGAGAGGCAGCAGTTGCAGATATTGTATCAGATTGGACGAAAATTCCCGTACAGCGTCTCACAGAAGGGGAATCCCGCCGTCTTGCAAACCTGGAAAAAGTTCTTAAGAAGCGTGTGATCGGGCAGGATGAAGCAGTGTCTGCAGTGGCCCGTGCAGTGAAACGAGGCAGAGTCGGCTTAAAAGATCCTTCAAGACCAATCGGTTCTTTTCTGTTCCTTGGTCCTACAGGTGTCGGAAAAACAGAGCTTTCCAAGGCACTGGCAGAGGCAGTCTTTGGAAGTGAGCAGGCTATGATCCGTGTGGATATGTCTGAGTATATGGAGAAACACAGTGTTTCCAAGATGATTGGATCACCGCCAGGATATGTAGGCTATGAGGAGGGTGGACAGCTCAGTGAGAAAGTACGCAGAAATCCATATAGCGTGATTCTTTTTGATGAGATTGAGAAGGCACATCCGGATGTGTTCAATATCCTTCTGCAGGTGCTGGATGACGGACATATTACAGATGCCCATGGAAGAAAAGTTGATTTTAAGCAGACGATCATCATTATGACATCCAATGCAGGTGCACAGATGATCATGGAGCCAAAGCATCTTGGGTTTATGTCCGGAGATACCGAGAAGCAGAATTACGACAGAATGAAGTCTGGTGTTATGGAAGAAGTACGCCGGATGTTCAAACCGGAGTTCCTCAATCGAATTGATGAGATCATGGTGTTCCATTCTCTTAATAAAGAAAATATCCGCAAGATCGTTACGATTCTTCTTAAAAATCTTGAGAATCGCTGCCAGGAACAGCTGGGTATTACATTGAAGGTCACAGGTGCGGCAAAAGATCTCATTGCAGACGCAGGTTTTGACAGCAAGTATGGTGCAAGACCTTTAAGAAGGGCTATCCAGACGAAGATCGAAGATGAGATGGCAACGGAAATTCTTGAGGGACATATTAAATCCGGAGATGCTGTGCAGGTAAAAGTAAAAGATAAAAAGATCTGCTTTGCAGTGACAGATTCCGGGGAATAAAAAATCACAATTATGAAAAGTATAAGAATTTTGTCACTTCCTATAGCCAAAAAATACGAAATAAGTTATAATTAAACTTACAAAATTTACAACAAAAGAATTTCAGGAGGACATAAGATCATGGCAGTGGTACAGGAATTGATCCGTACAGAAGACAACGGTACTATCAGTTTTGGAGATTATGAGTTAAATCAGAAATCCAAGCTGTCAGATTATCAGTATCAGGGAGATATGTATAAAGTAAAAACATATAAGGAGATCACCAAGCTTGAGCGCAATGGAATGTTCGTATATGAGTCCGTTCCGGGAACAAGTGTATTCCACCTTCAGCAGGATGGAACTGCAATGAGCTTCGAGGTACAGGGCTTTGAGGATTCTCAGATCACAGTAGAGCTTGAGGCTGAGACTGAGTATCAGGTGTTTATTGACGGAGCGAGCACAGGTACCATGACTACGAACCTGGGCGGTAAGCTTTCTTTCAGTGTTGAGCTGGATGCGGACACCAAAGCTGAAGTAAAAATCGTAAAATGCTAAAAAATAAAAAAACAGTATATTTCTGCCAGGAATGCGGATACGAATCTGCCAAGTGGATGGGACAGTGTCCTGCATGCAAGGCATGGAATACTTTTGTGGAGGAGACAGTTTCTGCAAAGAAAGCATCCTCCGGCAGTACAAACACAACACAGAAAAAAACTGAACCCGTAATTCTGAAAGACATCAGCCTTTCTTCTGATGAACGTCAGAGCTGTGGGATCGGTGAACTGGACAGGGTGCTGGGAGGAGGAATTGTTCCTGGCTCCCTCGTTTTGGTGGGCGGAGATCCCGGTATCGGTAAATCCACCCTGCTCCTTCAGGTATGCAGGAATCTTTCAGCTCAGGGAGTATCTGTATTGTATATTTCCGGTGAGGAATCACTCAGACAGATCAAGCTCAGGGCAGACAGGCTTGGAAGTTTTAATGACAGACTCAAGCTCCTCTGTGAGACAAATCTTGAGAATATCAGAGAGATCATAGAACGGACAAAACCAGATGTTGCTGTTGTGGATTCTATCCAGACTATGTTTCATGAAGATATTACTTCCGCACCTGGAAGTGTTTCACAGGTGAGGGAATCTACTAATGTTCTGATGCAGATTGCCAAGGGAATGGGAGTTTCCATTTTTATTGTGGGACATGTGACCAAGGAAGGAAATGTGGCAGGCCCACGTGTGCTTGAGCATATGGTGGATACAGTTCTGTATTTTGAAGGAGACAGGCATGCTTCCTACAGGATCTTGCGTGCAGTGAAAAACCGCTTCGGGTCTACCAATGAGATCGGCGTTTTTGAGATGCAGAATACAGGTCTTGAAGAAGTAAAAAATCCTTCGGAATTTCTTCTGAACGGAAGGCCGGAGAATGCTTCCGGTTCTGTTGTTGCGTGCTCCATGGAAGGCACAAGACCGATTCTGGTGGAGATTCAGGCTCTTGTCTGCCAGAGTAATTTTGGAATCCCCAGACGTACGGCAGTTGGAACAGATTTTAACCGCGTAAATCTGCTTATGGCAGTTCTGGAGAAGAAAGCAGGTGTTCATCTTGCATCATCGGATGCATATGTGAACATTGCAGGTGGAATGAAGATGACAGAACCGGCTATTGATCTTGGTATTTGTCTGGCCATTATTTCCAGCTGCAAGGATATTGTGATCCCGGATAATGTGATGGTCTTTGGTGAGATCGGCTTAAGCGGTGAGGTACGTGCAGTCAGCATGGCCGGACAACGTGTGCAGGAAGCGAAAAAACTGGGATTTGAAACTGTGATCCTGCCGGAAGTAAACAGGGCAGCGACTGAGAGCATCAAAGGGATACGTCTGGTATACGTAGCAGGGATCCGTGATGCAATCTCATATATAATAAAATAAGAGGTTGGAAAGTATGAGAAAGATTTTGTCGGTTATCATTCCAGTCTATAACATGGAAAAATATATCCGCCAGTGTCTGGAATCACTGATGATCAGAGAAATTCTGGATAAAATAGAGATTCTGGTCGTACTGGACGGATCAACAGACCGGTCAGAGGAAATCGCACTGGAGTTTTCCAAGGCACATCCGGAATCTGTCCGGGTGATCAGTAAACCTAATGGTGGTCACGGATCGGCCATTAATACAGGAATGGATAACGCAGCAGGCGAATATGTAAAAGTTCTTGACAGTGATGACTGGGTAAACAGAAAAGGCTTCATCCGGCTGGTAGAGGGACTGGAGAAATATGATACAGATATTGTCTGGAGTAATTTTTTCTGGGTCTATGAACCAAGCGGAAAGAAAAGCATCCAGAACAGACATCCGTTCCCGGGAGTAGAATATGGCAAAAAATATGATTTCAGGGAAATAGCGGAAAAAACATTTGTCAAGATGCATTCTATGACAGTAAAGACAGATTTGGTTCGCAGGACAGGAATGAGGATTGATGAAAACTGCTATTATGTAGACGTGGAATTTGTAATGTATCCGATTCCGGAAGTAAAGACAATCACATTTCTGGATGAATTTGTATATATGTACAGGCTGGGACGTCAGGGACAGAGCATGACATTGGAAAAAATGCGCCAGAATCACCGTAATCATGAACGTGTCCTGAAAAGTCTGTTGAGATATTACCGGAATCTCAAAGCAAGGGATACTGACAGAGAGTATCTTATCTATCTGGAAAAAGGAATCGCCAATGTACTTAGCAGCCATTTTAAAATATATTTGAGTTTCCCTTGTTCAGCCAGAGTATGCCGCAGATTGCGCAGAATGGACGGCACGATTCGGGGCAGATATCCGGAAATCTATAATGCTGTCGAAAATAAATTCGTATGGGCTATCCGAAAGAGCGGATATCTGTTATACTATCCGGGGCATTTTATCATGAGGCTTAGGGAGAAATTGAATGAAGTATAAAACAATACAGACGCTGATGCTTCCGGACAGTGAAGAGGAAAATTACGGACTTTATTATCAGGGGACTGAAGGCGTCAGGCTGATCGGCGGTGAGGAGAAATCCTTATATATACCGGAAAATGGAAATGTAGAGCTTTTTACATATTTTAATGGATTTTACCCGAAGCAGTGGGCTCAGTACGCAGAATTAAACGGGCTGCATGTAAAGGTTACGGTGAGCGGAAGCTGCAGTATAAGTCTGTGCCATACAGATGGAAAGAGAACTGTTGTGAACGGTGAGGAAGAATGTCTGGCGGGAGATGAAGAGCGGACAGTGACTTTTGAAGTACCGGATCCGCAGCACTCCAAAGTTTTCTGGATTTCTGTGAAAGGCCTGAAACAAGGTGGATATCTTAGAAATATAACAGTTCAGACAGAAGTGGAAAGACTGCAGGAAGTCAATTTGGCAGTAGTGATCTGCACCTGCCGCCGTGAAAAAGAAGTCATAGGAAATCTTGAGAGGATTTCCAGAATGGACATAAAAGAACGTCCGGAGATTTTTCTCATAGATAATGGGAATACTCTCACAGAGGATATGGTCCCGGAATGGGTACATCTTGTTCCGAACAGGAATTGCGGCGGAGCCGGCGGATTTACAAGAGGTATGATAGAAGCTTTGAAAGATCCTGCATTTACCCATGTGATCCTGATGGATGATGATATTATCCTTAATCCGGATGTTCTCAGAAAAACAGGTTATTTTCTTTCTGCTGTAAAGAAAGAATGGCAGGATGCGCCTTTGGGAGGAGCTCTTATAGAAAGGGATATTCCGTGGAAACAATTTGAGTGCGGAGCTTTCTGGAACAGAGGAAAGATCCAGGGCTGCGGACAGAATCTGGATCTTCGAAGGAAAGATTCGCTTCTGAAGAATACAAAGGTACAGAACTGGGAATACGGCGGTTGGTGGTACTGTGCCATACCGGTATCAGCTATCCGGGAAAAGGGTCTTCCGCTGCCTTTGTTTATCCACAGGGATGATATCGAGTACGGCATCCGCCTGGGAAAACTGATGACACTGAATGGCATTGGAGTATGGCATGAAGCCGTTATCAAGAAACTACCTCAGATGGGAGAATATTACGATATCCGGAATATGGCTATCGTAAATGCGATTCATTATGATGATTGGGATAGTCTCCAGTGGAAGAAATTCCTTATCAAATGGGTTGCGGGAAATCTTCTGCGGGGCAGATACTCTTATATTTATCTGAATATCTGTGCTATGATGGATTTCCTGAAAGGTGAAAAATGGCTGGAAAAAACAGATGGAGTAGAGATCCACGCAAAAGTAGCTGCAAGAGTTCCTAAACTGCAAAAAACGGGTCACACGGAAAAAAATGTGTTTTATACAACTCCGGATGTCAGTGTATACACTGCAGCCAAAAAGAAACATATCGTTTATGAAGATTCCGCAGGATTTTGCCTGAAGGCAGATAAGAACCTGCCGGAAACAATACGTCTGAGCATATATTTATTACTGGCATTGAGGAAAACAGACAGGTATTTTGAAAAATCCAGGGAGAGCTACAGAAGGAACTGGAAGAAACTGATAACAGAAGAATTCTGGAATAAATATTTGGAGATTGATAAGAATGAGTAAAAATTACAAACTGCAGAATATCCTGTTCTGCGACAATGACAGGCTGGAAGCATACTGGGAGATGTTTTTCAAAAGCAGCCGCCCGGTGTATGACAGAGAAAAGAAAAACATCGTTTTAGGTGCGGGACAGGTAATTGATTTCTGTACTTACTTTAACTCTATTTCACTTCTGAAATGGAAAACCTACACATACGCAGAGAAGCTGATTCTGAAACTGCGTGTAAAAGGTGAGATGGAGATCCTTCTTACAGGCTATGAGAAGAAAGATACACAGTACATCCGTAAAGTTCTCCGCAGAGCAAAGGTTTCCGCAGCTGAGGAGCAGGAGATCAGTCTTGAATATCCGGAAAATGATCTGATGGTTGCCGGCTTCGAGATCCATACACTCGGTGTATGTGTGATCTATGGAGGCGAGTATGCTACAGAGGTTGAGGAAGATCAGATGCGTCATGTATCTCTTCATCTTTGTACAACAACATTCAAAAAAGAAGATTATATCCTTCCGAACATTCAGCTTCTGAAAGATACTGTACTTGCCGGTAATGATAGTATTGCAGAAAATCTGTGGATCCATGTGGTAGATAATGGACGGACACTTCCGGCAGAAGAGATCCAGACAGAGCATGTAATGGTACATCCGAACCTTAATGTAGGTGGTGCCGGCGGATTTACAAGAGGTATGCTGGAAGCTATGGATCATAAAGAAAAACCGACCCATGTTCTTCTGATGGATGATGATGTTATGATTCTTCCGGAGAGCCTTATCCGTACCTATAATCTTCTGAAGATCGTTCGTCCGGAATATGAGCATCATTTTATCAGTGGCGCAATGCTTTTCTATGAAGAGATGAATTTCCTGTATGAAGATGTAGGATTTATGGATCATGAGGGAACTTACGGTCCACTGAAAGACAGAGTAGATACCAGAAAGATTGAAGATGTGCTTCGTTGCGAGGAGATCATTCATGAACCAAAGAACGCATATGCGGGATGGTGGTATTGCTGTATTCCGGCAGAATTTGTGCGCAAAGATAATCTGCCGCTTCCGGTATTTGTTCGTGGTGATGATGTTGAATACAGTCTCCGTAATAAAGCGAAATTTATTACTCTTAGCGGTATCTGTATCTGGCATATGGGATTTACGAATAAGTTTAACGGAGCAATGGAATTTTATCAGGTACACAGAAATACTCTGATGCTTCAGGCTGCCAGTGGAGTATGCCAGAATGCAGACATTATGACACGTATCCGCAAGCTGATCCGCGTAAATCTCCTGCGTTTTAATTATGATGGTGCAGAGCTTCTTCTTGATGCAGTTGAAGACTATATGAAGGGCTATAAATTCTTCATGAAGAATCAGGGTGAAAAACTTCTCAAAGAGAAATCCCAGAAGAATGAGCAGATGGAGCCGCTTTCCAATTTCCCGGAGGCACCGACAAAGGTATTCAGCGTTTATGCACCGGATCTTCCGCGTAAACCATGGGAAACCTTCCTGTATAGAATTACTTATAACGGACATTTCTGGCCGGAGAAGCTTCTGAAAAAAGAAACAGTTCCGGTTGCCTATGACTGGTATTATTCACCACACAGATACTTCTTCAGAAGAAGACTTCTTGCAGTAAACCCACACCTGAAGATGGGTGCATACAGAGAAATGGACAAGAAGAGATTTTTCGAGCTGTTCAGCAGAGAACGTAAACTTTTCAGCCGTTACAATAAGATTCACGTTCGTCTGGAAAAAGAATACAGAAACCACAGAAAAGAGTTCACTTCAGAAAGTTTCTGGAGAAAATATTTGGAGATAGATAAATGAGTGTAAAACATATAGGGGATTTAAAGAAAACAGAGTGTTACGGCTGCAGTGCCTGTGTTTACAGCTGCCCGTTTGGGGCAATCACAATGGAAAGGGATAGCGAAGGCTTTCGCTATCCTGTTGTAGACGAAGAGAAATGTACAGGCTGCGGAAAATGCAGAAAGATCTGTCCATCCATCTGTCCAAAAGACATGAGCAATGCACCGGAGCCGGAGAGCTATGCGGTCTGGGCGGATGACAAGCTGCGAATGGATAGTACTTCTGGCGGTGCTTTTACCTTAATCGCAAGAAACATCCTTGCGCAGGGCGGTGTTGTCTGCGGTGTTGTTATGGACGAGAAGTTTCATATTTTCCATACGATTGCCACAAATGAAAAAGAAATTGAGCCAATGAGAAGATCTAAATATGTGGAGAGTGATCTTGGAGATATGTTCCCGCGTATTAAAGAACTTCTTGAGAAAGGTACAAAAGTCCTTTTTACAGGTACTCCATGTCAGGTTGCCGGTTTAAAAGCATACCTGGGAAATAAAAGAGAGGGACTGATTGCAGTAGATCTTATGTGTCATGGTGGCACATCTCCTAAGGTTTTTGAAAGATATCTGGATGAAACTTTTGGAAGAGAAAATGTAAAAAGATTTTATTTCCGTACTAAATATTATGGATATAATGGAACTACCTGTGCGGTTGTCTTGAAGGATGGACAGACATATATGGGATCAGGAGAACTGGATCCGTTTGTGAAAGGATCTTACAGAAGCCTGTTTCTCAGAAAAAGCTGTGAAGACTGTAAATTTGCGTCTATGCCTCGCCAGGGAGATATTACGATTGGCGATTGTTGGGGAATTGCTAAATACAAAGCTGAATTAAGTGATGGAAGAGGAACTTCTCTGATTCTTGTAAATAATGAAAAGGGACGCAAGATTGTAGAAGAAATCAGTGCAAATACACAGGTTTTTGAGAAAGTACCGTTAGAAGCAGTTACCTGGAAAAATCGTTTCAAAGAGCATATGCAGGCACATTCTCAGCGCGACCGTTTCTTTGAAATGTTAAACTATACAAGTATGCATAAAGCGGTTAAATACTGTATGGAAAACCGTTATGATGTTGGTGTTCTGGGAGTATGGTTTGGCTGTAATTATGGAAGTATTGCGACTTATTATGGTTTGATGAAACAGTTGCAGGGACTGGGCCTTTCTGTTCTTATGATCGATAAACCAGGTTTTGTAGGGACAGACAGGGAAGTTGCCGAAGAAAATCATAGTCGTGTTTTTGCAAATACTCATTTTCATGTAAGCAAACGCTATAAATTAAATGAATTGCGTATCTTGAATCATATTTGTGATTCCTTTGTTATTGGTTCTGACCAGGTATGGAATCATGGTATTGCAAGAAACTTTGGAAGAAGTTTTCTTATGGATTTTGTACGTGATGAAAAGAAGAAAGTTGCAGTTGCAGCATCTTTTGGACATGATCGTGATTTTCGTTCAAATAGGGAACGTATTATTGCAAGTGAGTACTTTAAGCGATTTGATGCAATTTCTGTACGAGAGGAATCTGCTGTTGGTATTATGAAGAGAGTATTTGGGGTGGATGCTACCCGTGTTCTGGATCCGGTATTTTCTACAGACAGACAGGTGTATGATGATATTGCAGCAGAATCTACACGTAATGAAACAGAACCATATATGCTTACCTATATTCTGGATCCGACACCTGAAAAGAAAGAGGTAATTCGTCATCTTTCTGAAAAGCTGGGACTTAGAACTATTCATATTCTGGATGGCACGCCATGGAATTATGAGTCTAATAAAGAAAAGCTGGGAATGGATACAATTCTTGAGAATGTTACTTTTCAGGATTGGGTTTACTATTTTAAAAACAGCAGTTATGTTCTTACAGATTCCTGTCATGGAATGAGCTTTGCGATTATTTACCATAAGCCATTTGCTGGAATTGGAAATGCACACAGGGGTATGACCAGATTTGCTTCTCTTACAAAACTTTTCCATGTTGAGGATCGTTTTGTAACTAATCCTCTTGATATTATCAAAAATGATCACTTCCTTGAACCAATGGACTATACTCAGGTAGAGGAGATCATGGAAAAAGAAAAAGCATTTTTCCAGGATTGGCTAAAGAACGCTATGTTCTCTGAGAAGACAGTTAAGACATACCAGGCTTATCCTGCCAAAATAGAAACTACAGAGGCAGCAGATATTCACGTCAAGATAAATGAGCCGATTCAGGTTAAGCAGACTTTCCTGCGCAGAGTTTATTATCATTTGCCTGTGAAAGTACAAAATAAAGTGAAACCTATTGTTAAGAATTATTTTAAGAAAAAAGCTCAACAGTAATTAAGTTAGCTTATGTGAGAATCTTCTTTAGATGGATATTAATTATGCAGCCGCTGTACTTTTGGGTATAGCGGCTGTATATGGTGAGAAAGGAGTATGAAACAGTTATGGGTATTGGTAATATCGGAAACATGATGAAAGTTATGAATGCATGGAATACATTTAAAAAGAACCATCCTAAGTTTCCTGCATTTTGCAGTGCAGTGTCAAGGCGTGGGCTTCGTGAGGGCAGTATCCTGGAAGTGACTTATATAAGCCCTGAAGGGGAGAAGCTGACAACGAATATAAAGGTGCGGCAGAGTGATATAGAGCTGCTTAGGGAGCTTTCTGGGGGGAATTGAGTGTGGTTTATGGAAGGACGTCGCTTTTTTGTGGCGTCTTTTTTGTTTTAACGAATGTACCCCAGCTCCACGGCTGGTAGTCAATTCGGTGAAGGACGGATGCGGACGCGATTGCGCCCTGTCCTGGGTTGTGGGAAGTAGTGTGTGGGTGAAGCGGTATTGGTATGACGATGCGGTTAGAATAGTGTGACGTGCGTAGCCAGTGGCCTCTCCATACCAATGGAAATTAACACATTTATCCAAACAAACAAAATAATCAAAAAAATTTGAATTTTATGGTTGACAAGCATAACTCCCAGTGGTATTATAACTGAGCTGTCGCAAATAATTGTTTTTGAAAAACAAACAATTAAAAAGAATTTCAGAAAAATGAAATTGACAGTTGACAAAAGACAGAAGATATGATAAAGTATCCAAGTCGCCAACAAAGCGGCAACAAAATCTTAACTCAAAAATGTTTGAAAAAAACTTAAAAAAGTGCTTGACAAACAAAAAGAGATGAGATAAAATAAACGAGCTGTCTGAGAGACAGACACAACAAACCTTGATAACTAAACAGTGAAACACATACGATTCTCGAAAATTTCTTTACATTTAAAGAACGGTTCGGGTGAATGCGAAAGCATGAACCTGCTCCGATGAGCGGAAGCGAGTCGGAGTTACGACCTATTTAGCAGTAAAAACGAGAGATAGCCAAACGGTTGTCTTGAGTAAATGAATCAAACATTTTATCAGAGAGTTTGATCCTGGCTCAGGATGAACGCTGGCGGCGTGCTTAACACATGCAAGTCGAACGGGAAACCTTTTATTGAAGCTTCGGCAGATTTAGATTGTTTCTAGTGGCGGACGGGTGAGTAACGCGTGGGTAACCTGCCTTATACAGGGGGATAACAGTCAGAAATGACTGCTAATACCGCATAAGCGCACAGAGCTGCATGGCTCAGTGTGAAAAACTCCGGTGGTATAAGATGGACCCGCGTTGGATTAGCTAGTTGGTG
>NZ_JAAWUO010000022.1 GCF_013304825.1 Blautia schinkii
TCCACCGGCAGGACGATGTTCTCATACACATTCAGAATAGGAACAAGGTTATAGTTCTGGAAGATAAAGCCGATGTTGCGGCGGCGAAAGATGGTAAGCTGTTCATCGTTCTTCTTTGCCAGTTCTTCGCCCCGGACGATCACGGTTCCGCTGGTGGGAGTGTCCAGCCCGCCCATCATGTGAAGCAGGGTGGACTTGCCGCTGCCGGATGTTCCCACAACGGCCACAAACTCGCCGTCCTCCACGGAGAAGTTCACACCGTCAAGGGCGCGGGTAATGTTCGGCTCTGTGCCGTAATACTTTTTCAGATCAATCGCCTGTAAAACGCTCATACTCAAAACTCCTTTCAAGGCTTTCTGCCTGTTGATAAGGCTATTGTAAAACCCAAATGTCCGCGAAATGTTACAGCGGCCAAAAAATTTCATTGAAAATCGGGGGTGAAATGCTACAACGCTCGGACATTTCAAAATTATTATTCAACTACCCTTAATCGAGCTACAATACTTGTTTTTCTAAAATAGCGAAACGAAACATGAGGAACTATAATCGCCACAACGCAAATAACAATTCCCTCTAATATCAACGGGAAAATCGTAGGCTGTATTGTAAACAGCCATAAGTCAGGTTGATTAAAGAAAGTAGGAAGAATTGTATTTGCAACAATAAGAGAGAGAGGTAAACCCATTACACAAATCAGAAATGCGTAAAACAATCCCTCCAATACGGTCAATTTGTTAATTTGTTTTTTCGTCATTCCGATGCTCTCTAATGTAGCAAATTCCCGTTGCCGGTTTATAATGCCCGTTATAATGATGTTGGAAAAATTCACAAGCCCGATACTTCCTAATAGAAACCCAATAAGGCCACCTATGATAAAAATAGTTTGTTTTAATCCATTCATAGTTTGTGCCAATGTTTCAGACGATGCGTATTCAACGGTAGGCAAAGAATTGATGTACTCGGTCGCTGGCAAAAAGTGTTCTTTTTCCACATCAAACACATAACTCATTATGGCTGGATTGTTATACAATTCCACAAACATCTCATTACTCATATAAAAAATAGGACAATCGCCGCCAACATCAGTGTAGCCAACATTCTTACCCGGAGATTCTACCAATGAAAAATCAACCACTGCACGCGCAATTACCGAAACCGTTTTATAAGGCAATCCATCTTTGTAAATGGTAACTTCCTGATTGAGCGGACAAAGAAATTCAGGAGATTCATTTGGGTTGATCGCTGAAATTTCTATAACATAGTTTCCACTTTCCAAATATGAGGTTAGTTGCTGTATATCTGTTTCTCCCTCAATGAAATTCAATTTAGGAAGTATTGATTTTTCTACCCCGTAAATATTGCAAAGAGGTCGATAATCAACACCGAGTTTTACTGGATAAGTTCTGCCATCAACCATACCACTTCGTATAAGGTGATTATCTTCTGTGTATTCGTCTAATACTTCCGTGACCAAACTACCATAATCATAAGTAACACTGACATCATCCAAAGTGTTTTTATAAATTCGACTTCCGTTCAGCACAGGAATATTATTTTCAATATCAGATATGATTTCATTACTAACAGAATCATCTTTAAATCGAAAACCTTGCACATTAGAAAATGTGTTTGGGCTTGCCACAACAAAATCAAATGAGGTAACAGAAGATACATATTTTTTAACATCAACACTATTTCCGATTGCGATTGCACTGTTTAGGAGAATAATGCAGAGTATCATGGATAAGACGATAAATATGGTACGCTTTGAATTTCTTCTTAAATTTCTCCATGCCATTTCTGTTATTCTATTCTTAAACGAAAGACGATTCTTGTTGGCACTATGATAATTGTCTTTTTCATAGTATCTAGTTGCCTCAATGGGCGAAATCGTAGCTGCAATTTTGAATGGTTTCTTTATACTCACCCAAACAGTAATCGCACTAAATATCCCGGCAACGACAAAAATAATAGGATTAAAACTCAAGTTCACAGAAAGATTGTGATACTCGCCTTTCATAAAATTAAGAATCCACGGAAGCATAAGTATTCCTACTATATATCCTAAAATCAACCCAATAGATATAGCAATTATAGACAGCCAAAATGCTTGCTTATAAACAATTCGCTTGATTTGCTTCTCCGTTGTTCCGATTGTTCTTAATAAGCCATATTTCTTTATTTCTTGAACAACAGAAATCTCAAAAATATTGCGAATGAGCAAATAGCCCGTTATTACAAAAATCATAATAAAAAACAGGGCTGCTATTATGGCAATCCAATTTACAGATGTACCAGTGGACGGGCTGGTTCCCCTAATTTGCAAAATAGTTGTCTGTATAGACTGGATCGCTCCAACACATAAAGTCGTTACAGAAGTAAAAAGCATTGATGTTAAAACGATTGCTATTACAGCAACAATATTTCGTAATTTGTTGGCTTTGAAGCTTCTTTGCGCCAGCTTCTTTGTAATGGCGCTGGTGTCATTTTCAAAAGGCCATGTCATAGTTGTATCACCTCCATATTTGATAAGGGTATTGTAAAACCTAAATGTCCGCGAAATGTTACAGCGGCCCAAAAATTTCATTGAAAATCGGGGTGAAATGTTACAACGCTCGGACATTTCAAAAAAAATTTACGGCGGGCAGCCGGAAATGGCCGTCCGCCGCATTCTATTTTGTCGGCAGCATAATGGAAAATTCCGAGCCCTTGCCCGGCTCTGAAACCACTTTGATATAGCCGCCTTGCCGCGTTACGATCTCGCGGGCCAGATACAGTCCAATGCCCACGCCCTGCTGTTCGTGTACTTCTTCCTCACGATAAAAGCGCCGGAAGATAGCAGCCTGATTACTTTCGGAAATGCCCTTGCCGGTATCGGCTACTTTGATCTCCACATACATTTCCCACGGTATCACCGACACCGTAATTTTTCCACCTGCCGGAGTATACTTCACCGCATTGTCCAACAGGTTAAAGAGGGCTTCGGATGTCCACTTGCTGTCATGGGAAAAGGTCAAATTCTCCGGGCAGTCCACAGATACAGCGATTTTCTTTTTTTCCGCTGCATACACGATCCCACTCATGGCTTGCGCCACGGTATCAAAGAGGCAGACCGGTTTCTTATTCAACTGGATTACGCCCGTTTCCAACCGTGAGGTTTTCACAAGAGCCTGAAAGAGAAAGTCCAGTTTATCTGTCTGGGTGCGGATTCCACGGATAAAATCGGTACGCTCCGCCTCGGTCATAGGCTTTTCCAGCAGGGTGTCCGTCGCCATTTTCAGATTGCTTACCGGCGTTTTTACCTGATGGGAAATATCCGATACAAGGGTTTGTAACTCCTGCCGTTCCTCGTCCACCCGGCGACGGTTCTCCTGCATGATTTGGTAAAGTCTCGCCAGCCGGTGCCCGATTCTGGCGAGCTGGGTTTCGCTGTCCTCTGGCCGCTGGGGTGCTTCATTTCCGGCGATCATGTGGTCTAAGGTCTGGCACAGGTCAGTGGTAAACTGCGACAGTCGCTTTCCAAACGCCTGCGTCAGTACAAAAATCCCTACAATGGCGCACAGCAGCAGCGCCCCGCCTGTCAGCAGCACCGCAATCTGTTTTGTCACAAGAAAAAGAGCTATGGTGATCCCGGACATGGAGAGGACAAGCTCCATTGCCACCCGGCCAAACAGCCGCTTTACCGAGAGGTTTTGAAACTTCATTTTGCCTCGCCTCCCGTCCATTGATACCCCATGCCGTAAACGGTCTTGATGTAGGGTGCGCCGCCGTCGGCTTCAATCTTGCTGCGAATACGGCTGATGGAGGTTGTCAGGGTGTGTTCGTCCACAAACCGCTCGTCTATATCCCACAGCTTTTCCAAAAGCTGCCCACGGGTCAGCACTTGCCGGGGATTTTTACGAAACAGGTTCAGCATTTTGTACTCCATCGGGGATAGAGTCAGGGGCTTGCCGTTTAAGGAAGCCGTCTGCTCCGAGAAGTCCAGAAACAACCGCCCGTCGTCGTAAATGTCCTTGGCCGGTTTGTGGTGTTCCAGCATGGCGAACATGGCTTTGATTTTCCGCTGCAAGGCCCCAATCACAAAGGGCTTTGTGATGTAGTCCACCGCGCCCACCTCATAGCCCCGTATCTGGTCGCTCTCCTGATCGTTGGCGGTCAGGAATATTACGATGGTGTCCGGGTGCTGGGGCTTTATCAGCTTGCACAGCTCAAAACCGTTCCCATCTGGCAGGTTAATGTCCAACAGCACTAAATCAAATTCCCGCTGGCGGATGGCTTCGGCTGCGGTTCTGGCATTTAGAGTAGAAGTCACGCCATAGCCGTCTGCGGTCAGGTTATAGGCCACCATCTTATTCAAAAAACTGTCGTCCTCGACAATTAAAATCTGCTTCATATCCTCACTTCCTTTGCTTTTTGCAGATAGTATAACAGGCAAATGTCCGAGAATTGTTACAAGGACAAATATATTTATCATATTACAGCTTTTTTATGTGTACTGCAATTTTATAAAAGAAAGGACAGCAGTATCATCAAATTGCTGTCCTTGCGGTTTATTATAGCTGGTAGTGTATAAGCGTGGGTTCATCATATTTGGTGTGGTATCTTTAACTATGGGAAACTCCTGTTTCCCATCTGGAAACTGTTCTTGCAGATACCCCAAACTTCTCGGCAAGCTGTTCTTGCGTAAGATTCTTTTCTTTACGACATTGCTTTAAAAAAGCTCCAATCTTTTTTGTATCCATATCTCTACCTCTCTTCCACTTACAGCTTACCAATATGCACCAAAATTACCACGACATAAAACGAGAATCCGTTAATTTTCAACCGGACATCTTATGTCTGGAATAAATAAACGGTATTTTCATACCGAAAACAAATACCTATAATCATTCCAACATTCAAACAAGAAGTATCTCTCGCCCAATGCGCTCGGTCATATGTGAGAATGTCACAATTTTTCTAAACTCAATATTGTAAGACTGCTGGCATTGCTATTTCTTTTCATTCAATAATTCTTTTACTCTTTTAACCGGAAATCTATCTTCAATATCAACTACTTCAAACAGATTTAATGGCAATTCCTTTTCACCAATCAGGGAAAGGTATTCATTAACAGCTCTACGATCAATCATAATCTTTCCATGTCCTGCCCAATGACGATTGCTCTCTTCCTTTTTCAGTCCGGAAATCCAATATTTATCACCATTCTCAATATCTATATAATTTGCATAGTTACCGATATTTTTCTGAAAGGCATGGTCATTAAAATAGATTGTTTTCTTACTTTTTGAAGTTTTGACATATCCAATCCATGCCGGACCATCATCAGAATATCCTGTTTTTAATTCAATGTACATCAAATTGTTAATCATTCTTATTCTCTCCTGATTCCAAATTTTGCAACATCTCAACTAACTGGAAGTTATTACTTTCTGCATAGCGTGTTTCCCAAAATGATAATTACCGCGACATCAATCAAAATAATTCCCAATGCAATATATACAAAAAATGCAGACAAAATATTTTCAAGCACGCCCATAATTAATGCAAGAATTGCTATAATAGACATTCCAATTCCCATTGTTCTGCATAACTTCTTTTCATCATATTTTTCCTTTTCTTCTTTTGTAGCTGTATTATATCCAGAAATAAACCAGCTTCCGTGTCCAGAAAGTAAAGTTATAGAAAGTGCAGCAAATATTACAAAGACAATCCACACTATCCAATCAGAACCTGTTGCTAAATCTGCTAATTTCATCTATATGCTCCTTGAATTCCAATTTTCTAAACTCTCAATTCCATCTTCTTGCCATTCAAACAAGAAGTATCTCTCGCCCAATGCGCTCGGTCAATTCCGATTTGAGTTAAAGCCCAAGAGGCTTTTAATGCCCCTTATGCTTTTCTCTTTTCTTTTGCTGTTTCAACTCAAACATTCGCTGTTCTTTTGCCTCTTTTTTCTTGCGATTTCTCTCTTTACGCTCCTGTTTGTTATGTTCCTGCTGTAACTTCAATGCTTGCTGCGATTTTGTGCCAATACCTGTCCCTATTGTCTGCTTTTTTACTTCTCGATGCATCCGTTTCGGATTTCTTTTTATATCCTTTACAACAGTTTCAACAGCCGGACTGAATTTCAAACTGAAATAGTATTGTTGAATATATTCCTGCACTTCGTAATCTTTTGGTTCTGCACCAAATATTACCTTCGCTACAGATAATTTACCATCCTCAATACGCTCGAATACGCCTACCCAAAATGGTTCTTCAAAATATACCGTCAGTTTTCCATTTGTTTTGTCCATAAAAATCCCTCCTAAAATGAATTGAACAAAGAATGGACAACCCGGAGGGGCAGGTTACTTACCCTATTTACATAGGACGGCTGGGCTACCTACCAGCTCTAGCATATCTTAAAAATATGCATTGCGTTTTTATCTTGTTTTTATCATATAAAGTGCAATATCACACAATATATCCTTACAATTTATATATTCTAATTCCTATAGTAAATCTATACAATCATCTTTTCCATTGATAGTACGAGACGATTTTAACATAATACTTTATCTGCTTTCAACACATAATCATGGGAACATATAATTCTGCTTCTCTGAATGATATCACCTCTAACAGAACAGTTTCCTTTTGCACAGCCTTCTATCGGTGTAAAATTTTCGCAGGAACCACATTTTCTGCGTTCCTTTTTCATTCCACGTCCATCGCACCGGATCATTTCATAACCAACAATGTATTTTTGCAATTCATCTTCCGGGATTGTCTTTTCGAGCTTTTCTCCTGCATCATTTCTCAGTTCAAAATGAATATCCTTGCCATTTATGTCTGCTTGCAAGGCTATATTATTATTTAAGAGACCTTCCTCGTTTAACTCATTGATTTCTTCACAATCCAGATTTTCAATAAATTGCAAAATATCTTCCATTATGTCCACAGACAAGCCATATCCTCCAGAGCTGTATTCATAGAATATATTTCCATAATAATCGCCTTCTTTTAAGGTTATCGCAATCACATAGTCCCTGGATTTGTAATCATCAGATAGATCATGGTACATTTTTGTCTTCTCCTTATACTGATATCTGTTCTGGTTTTCTTCCCTATACTTTTCATTTTTTATTTTATCGACTGCATTTTGTTTTTCTATCTTTGCTTCCATTGCAGCATAACCATTTTGCTTAAATTTTTCTATCAGCTCGTCCCCATAACAATCACGAAATTCTTCTCTACATTTCTTTAATGCATCCAGTTGTGTAGATAAAAACTCATCAAAGAAGCTTTCCGGAATATGTAGCCTGCTTGAAAATTGTCTTTTTCTCTTTGGTATCGTTCTTTGAGTGCTGGCATATCCCAACACTCCCATAGACACATCTAACACCCCTGCTAGTTCTACCGAATTTAATTCATATACTTTTTCAATCGCATCATAAATATTTATTTCTACACCGACTCCCTGTTCATCCTGTTGTAAAAGATCCAGAAATTTTTCATAACTTATTTTACATCTATCATAAGGTCCCTTAATATACCAAGGTGCTTTTTTCGTAATCTCCGTATAATACTCCAAAGAAGCTTCCCAGTCATCGCACTCTTCGTCTTCCTTACATGTGCTATACATACCACACACACCATTAGAGTCAAATCCACAAGTTTTGCAAGTTTTGTCAACCCTCATACTGATCCCCTCTCAATCCATCAATACTTTTTTGCATAGATAAATTTTTTCATCGAATTCTTTCCTTGTAATTATACACTTTTTCTGATGATATTACTATCTGCATGGATATTTGAACTTACTATTGAACTCTTCTTACTGAAAACTATAGATACTCAATTTGAACATACGTTTTTGACAATTACATTGTATTTCAACCCGAAGATTCTTATTGTCATTCAGTGTGTTTATAAATGAATTTTATTATATATTCATAAAATTTTATACTAAAAACTTCAAAATAGTGATACTATATTTATACTTAGATTAAAAAACCAACAACATATACAACGTCACCTTTTTTCTTTCCAAATACACTCTTTTGGGTTCAATTACTCAATTCTTACTGTAACTACTTTTCTAGTGATATTATGTTTTTTCATAATAATCTCTATACAAATCTTATAAATGCGCAAAAAACTATTGAAAAAAACATAAAACGTGCTATAATTGCTCTCCGTTGTTGAACAAAGCGCTAATTTGACAGCTAAATATTTTTCGGGAGGACAACTATGCGTAAAAAAAACAAATTAAGAATAATACTCATGTGGATGTTATCGCTTACATTGATATTAAGCGTCAATTTTAGTGTTTTTGCCTCAAATCAAAATATTACTCAATCTGATATAAAAATATCCTCATTACATGATGAAGAGGGATTATCTTTAAATGCTACATCTTTAAGCACTGACTCTGTAAATCTTCATAATAGAAAAAATGCCTCTTCTTTAGCTTCCAGAGAACAGGACGTTGTCGGTGAGTTTACATATCATACTAATTATCTTTATGTTGACGGAAAATTACGTTATGGTTTTGTTATAGACTCTATGATTGGAGAAAAACCTAAAGTTCTCACTGTTCATTTCACACTACGTCATGGATCCAATATAAAACAAGTAACAGCTAATACAAATTTAGGAACTGTAACTTTTAAAAGTAGTGAAATAAGAAAGGGACAGGTTAAATATGTTACTACCGCTGCTAATACAATGTTTTGGAAATTAAATACTTCCTTTAACGCGGTTATGGCTGATGGCACTTCTAATCCTGGTGCAAACGGACAAATAACTCCTATTTTAACAAATAAAAAAGGACAAATCTTCCCTCAATATGTTGATCCCGTATCTAAAAAAGATGCTGAATCTACAATTAGCACCACTTGGAAAAAGCTTGCGAAATCTCCTACATGGAATGGAAGATCAAAGTATATAAAACAATATGAAGAAAAATATGGAAAACAGCCTTCTTCCTTCTGGTCAAGTGTTCAAATTCATCATATACGCCCAAGACAATATGGAGGTGCATTAAATGATTTTAATAATTTAATGCCCGTCAAAACCGAAAGCCATAGAGCAATAACTTCTTGGTTTAGAAATTATTAAGGAGAGAGTACATAATGGAAGATGTAAATGCAATACACAGAATTTTCAAAAATTTAAAATATGAGATGGATAATAATGGTTGGGTCTATCAATGGCATTTAGGTGATGAGCCTATAAAAGTAACTCATAAATTTTACCCACCTGTATCCTCCGAAGAAATTCAGTTATTTGAAAAATATTTTCCCAACATGAAACTTCCCGCTTCGTATAAAGCCTTTTTATCTTGTTCAAATGGAATGGAGCTTTTTTGTGGAGAAGAGGGTAGTTCTCTAGTCAGCTGTACCATCTACTCTTTAAAAGAAGCTCTTAATCAAAAAGAGGTTTGGAATAATACACCCATTTTATCTGATCCAGAATTCACCTATCATCTTCCCATTCTTTTTCTGCAAGATATAGGTGATATAACCATGGATTTACAAGCTGTATTAGAAGGTAGAGAAGATTATTTATGTTATCCAGCTCCTGACACCGATCGTTTTAACCTTCCTTTTAATGAGTGGTTGGAGCGCTATATTGTATGCCAGGGACATGAATTTTGGTTTTTCTTAAATCCGTAACTACCAAAATACTTTCTCTATATTTTTATTTAAAAATATATGTTTATGAAAAACACTCTGACTACTAATAAGTTGGAGTGTTTTTATAATTCATATTATATTTATAGATTTACTCTCAGTGCTACACATTCCGGGGGTTGAGGCCGTCCCCAAAGTGCGTTTTGATATCCAAACGCTATGCTTGCCAGATACTTCCGAACACTTTTTAAGGAAACCATACCATCCGTCCAACCATTTTATATTAATTCTCATCCATATTATCTTTCTTCTCCATCAGCTGTTTCAGCTTTTTATTTATTTTGCTTCTATTCTCCTCCTGTAATTTTCCGCAGAATAGATAGCAAAATTTCAGTGCAAACCACCAGATATACAAAGCTTTAAAGCTCTGGAATGCCTGATCATCCAGCATTCCATGTGCCACATTGTTGCGCATGTTAAATCCAAATTTTGAACAGAAAATCGTATTTAAAGCAAATATAAGGTCTTCATCCAGGCTTTCTTTTACTCCTTCCAATTCTAAGACAGCGTGCATTGGTTTTACTTCTTCAATCTCTTCTTCATTCATGTTGTAAACAGGTTCTCCACATTCCACTGCCAGATATCTTACTGCATTTTCTATCTGTGGAATCAGGATACTTAGCGCCGTCAAAAAATCTCCTGAAAAGCCAAACATAAGACCCTTGGTATACGATTCTTTTCTCCCCTCCGGAATCGCACAACTTACATCTACAATCTTTTTTACATCACTCTCTTCGATCACAAATCTGGAACGAATATATTCAAACGTATTTCTCACCAGAATCTGTGCAAAATAATCCATCTCCATGGCTGCTGTCCGCTCCATATTATCCTTAAGCGCACCTTCATCGATTGTTCCATCAGGCTTTTTCACAGGCCTGCTTTTAGCAATTAATTTTCCTCCTTTTCCAAGGATTGCCGCTGGAAATATCGTGTTCAGGATCCCAGTCCTATTTAATACTTGATTCTTTACCTTTTCTCTTACCGGAATCGGAAGAAATGAAGCAAAATAACATAATGCCTCTTCTTTATCAAGATCTTCCAGTTGGCGGAACAGTTCTTTTACAATGCCGCTGGCATCCTGTTTATCACTCCATACCATCATCTCCGAAAGGGAAGCTTCTTCTATCTGTGCTATTTCCTGCAACAGTGCCTTTCTTTCTTCTTCCGTACCCTGTATGGTCTTTAACAACTGAATAACCTCTTTCAAATAGTGAATCTTTCTCATTAAATTTCCTTTAGAAGAGGCCCCGGCATATTCAGCCTCCATCCGGATAGCCTGAATCTTACGTCTTCGTATCGCAATCAGTTTAGGTTCAGTAATACACTTTTTCTTCTGCCAGTTATTTTTTCTGCAATAGAGTTCTTCCAACAGATCACAAAACTTACCAATGAGCGGTGCATCACAGCTATTATCATCGTAAGTTTTCAAGATATTTTCCACATAAGGGATCAGATATCCTGTATCCACTTTTTCCTCCATGGCAGTTTTTATCAAATATCCAATTTTTGCGTGGCTGCTGTTATCATACTCTTCTAATACTTTTATCAGCAGATTCTTTCGCACCTCTTCATTGATTTCCTTGCTTCGGATTTTTTTAGAGATAAACAAGATCCGGTTTATAGCCATGATATGATCTGCAAATGCACCGGTGTTCTTCAAGTGTTCGCAATAAGCCGTTTCTGCTATTTTAGCATTTGAAAAATCATTTTCCACAACCCATAAAAAATCCGATATCTTTGCCTTGTTGATCGGTGCGATGGGATAGCTTCGGATTTCCTCCAGCAATGCCTGATACTCTTCTCTATTTAT
Organism: Blautia schinkii; assembly: GCF_013304825.1. Lineage (GTDB taxonomy): Bacteria > Bacillota > Clostridia > Lachnospirales > Lachnospiraceae > Blautia_A > Blautia_A schinkii_B. Next base: position 11,497 of record NZ_JAAWUO010000022.1, read on the forward strand.
ATCTTTCCGATTCCAAATGCTGCGGGCATAGGAAAACGGTACGTCTTTAGGCGTATCAATCCATCGTTCCACAATAATATCCACCAGAAGATTCCTGAATTCCCCATCCATCGGTCCGCAGAAATCTGTCAGTGCTTTCTCTGCCGTTTGAAAATTAGGTTCTTTTAAAATCTCTGCGATCTGCTCTGCCATTTTTTCTGCCATACATATTCCTCCAACCTTTTTCTATAGGAAAAGTATAACGTATTTTTCTTTTTCCTGTAAAGCAGAAAGACCTGAAAATCCAGGTCTTTCTGTCATCATTGCTTAGAAATTGAAATTCACACTCTATTTTATATCCTTGGAACCCATAGAAGCCGCCCATCCAGCCTGAATCCTTTGTATTACGCTTCCATTCCGTGCATCGATCGTAAGGAGTGGAACACCTGCAGCATCCATCGTCACGTCTCCTATGACCGGTCCATCCTCCCCATTTCCGTACTCATACTCTGGCTCTTTGGATGTCCAGGTTCCATAAAAATCCCACACCGGGATCAGGACTGCTTCGGTATCGCTGCCTTCACTGTCTGGCATGCACATATAACCCAGCTGTACCTTTGTTATGGTTATCTCCGCACTCTGTGCATCAATGGACGGATAACGGTAGTGGCTTCCTCCATCGACAGAGATCAGCCGATTCTTGTCTTCTGTCATGACCTGCAAAGTGATCGTTTTTTCAAAGATATCCTTGACCTCATCAAAAGGAAGTAGGAACAGCCTTTCATCGGAAGCATTCGATGCTTCTATGGGATTTCGGTGCAGAAAACTCTGAAGTGTCCCACTGCAAAAGTCCATCGTCAGTACTTCATTTTCCCATCCTTCAGACTGTCCTTCATGAAGTGTTCCATCTTCGTTTTCCCATTCAAGAGCCTGTTCATTAACAGGCAGAGAGGTTTCCCTCACATAATTAACCGGAACCCCGTCTATCATCCGTTCAAAAATGAAGTCATCTTTTTCCAGGGTAGTGCTTCCTTCAGTAAGTGCTTTTGAGGAACTTTCAAATATCTCCCAGTTTCCGGACACAAGACCTGAAACCTTCTCCTTTGCTTCCTTTTCAGATACTTTCCCGCTTCCTGCCTTTATATAATTTTGAAAGCGTTCTTCCCTTTCTTTTTTCTCACTCGATTCCAGGGTCATGTCTCCACAATCGTCAAAGATAAACTTCGCTATCCCAAATCCGAGTTCCTCCACATCCGATACCTGCTCACTCTGTGTATAAGAATACCGATAGGTCAGTCCATCTACTGTATATGTCCCCGCCTGTTCGTTCTCATTCTTCTCTTCCTGCATGGGCTGTCCTTTTCCGAATGTGTCTTTTATTTTATTCTGTTCTTCTTCAGGAATCGCCACCCTTTTTACTTTTTTTAAACAGATTGCATCTACATCCGGGACTTTTACCGGTGCATCCGCTGTCAGGGTAAAATTCATCGGGGTTTCTTTATCCTCCCGGTCCGCTGATCTTAGATCTGCTTGGATTGTTGTCTGGTATGTTTCCGGTGCCTGAACCTGTTCGGCAACGATTTTCTGAACTGTCTCCTTTTTCTCTTCTTTTTTCTGTTCTGTCTGATCCTTTTCTTCCACAACAGCAGACTGGACAATACGGTCACATCCGGATAATGTCAAAAGATTCATACACAGAACGGCTCCCATAAACATTTTTATTTTCTTCATCCTTTTTCCATCCTTTCCTTTCGGTATTAAAAAAGGTACCCTCTTCTTATGAGAAAAGAGTACCATATTGCTTTGCCGATGTATTCATCAAGATGTAAACAAATTGTAAATCAGAAGATGGCTCTTACCGTGGTCCCCTCTCTCTGTCTGCTTTCGATTTTCAAGCATCCACCATGGATTTCAGCCACCTTCACACAGAGTGCCAGCCCAAGTCCGGATCCGCCTTCTTTTCGGCTTCGTGATTTGTCCACCATATAGAATGCATCTGTGATCTTTCCCAGTTCTTCCTCCGGGATCCCCATTCCGGTATCCGACACCTCAAAGATCTTTTTTCCAGCTTTCTCATAAGCCTTTACCCAAATGCTTCCACCGGCATCCGTAGCTTTTAGGGCATTGTCGATCAGGTTTATCAGAAGGCTTTCCATCAAGGCCGGATCCATTTTCATGGAAAAAGCTTCACATTCCATCTTGAGATGCACCGCTTTCTTTTCTGCCTGTTCTTTTTCCATGTCTATGACATGGTTTAAAAGGTCACCTGCCATGGTCATTTCCATCTGTATGGCATGGTTCTGATAAAGCCCCAGCATCTGTAGCATCTTCCCAGAAAGAGCCTCCAGGCGTTTTCCCTCCCGGTTGATATGTTCCAGTGCCCGGTCTTTCTGTTCATCTTTCAGCTTTACATGGCGCAGGGTATCCGAATACCCGATAATGGACGTTAACGGGGTACGCATTTCATGGGAAAGTGCCCCCATGAGCAGCTCCTGTTTCTCTGCCACTTCCTGTAGCTTCTCCATCTGTTCCACGGTTCTTTTCATCATCATATAAATAAAAAGTCCTGCCATCAGAAACACTGCCAGATAGATTCCGGCAAACCAGACAGCGGTCTGCCTCAGCTCTGTGAAGAGTCCTGTGACTTCCCGGACGGAGAGGACTTCGTATCCTTCTGGTTTAGATAAGGCTACTTTTTGAAGAAGAAGGTATTTCTTCCCCAGTTTCTGTATCTTATAGGCATATGGATCTTTTTCATTCTTCAGACCCAGATTTTCAATCCCAACCACTTTATAATCTGTCAGGTTTTCAATAGCGGTACTACTTTTCTTATCGATCAGCGCCATGCCGGACCCACAGCATCGTTGAAATTGAAATCCCATATAGGCCTTCTTTCCAGTCTCGGACATCTGCTCATATTTGCTGTTATCCCAAAATTGTTCCAGGAGTATCTTGCCATTTTCCAGCTGTCTTCCGTAGGTCTCTGCAGCATTATTGAGGCTTCGTTTTCCTGTGATATAAAGACTTAGCGTTCCCACTGGGATCAGGGCACATAATAGCGTTACCAGCATAAGAAGTACCGTTCGTTTCCACAGCTTCATCCTTATTCCTCCAGACGGTATCCAAGTTTCGGGATCGTCCTGATCTCATCATAAAGTTCCAGCTTTTTTCTGAGCTGTCCGATATGGACATCCACCGTCCTGCTTTCTCCCAGGTAGTCTTCTCCCCAGACCCGTTTTAACAGTTCTTCTCTTCCAAGCGCAATGTTCTTATTTTGCAGGAGCAGCACAAAGAGGTCATATTCCATTGGCTTTAGGCTTACCGGAAGCCCGTCTTTGTAGACCTGATGGCTTTGCATGTCCACCAGGATGTTCCGGACCGTTAAGACTTTCTTGGCCCGTCCCGTCCTCTCCAGTACCTTCTCAATGCGTACCAGAAGTTCCAGCATCTCAAAAGGTTTTACCATATAATCTTCCGCACCCAGCTTTAATCCCTTCACCTTGGAAGCCACATCATCCTTTGCAGTCAGGTAGAGCACCGGAAGCTCCTTCTTTTTAAAATCCTCCATCAATGCAAACCCGTCTTTTCCCGGCAGCATGATATCCACTACTGCCAGGTCCGCGTCCTCCTGCCATAAGAGCAGCCTCTGGGCTTCTTCCCCATCATACGCTGCCACAGTCTCATACCCTGCTGCCTCCAGGTTCATGCACAGCAATTCTGAAATTGCACGGTCATCTTCTATCACCAAAATTTTATTTTTCATTCCCGTTGCCACCTCTAACGCTTTTCTATAGTATAGTTTCTTATATCCCAAGTCTACATTGCATTTGTTCTTGCCTTCTCATCATTTATACGTATCAGGGCACGATAATGTGACCAGCTCAATTGTTTAAAAAAATCTGTCCGTCAATTTCACAATAAGTTTTACCATAGTAGAATTTACTGCTGTGCTTAAACAATGCTGGCAGACATAATGGAATTGCGAATGGAATGATAGATCTGTTTCTTCATTTTGATTTTTTTATAAATTATAATCCATGTTCTTTACTCATTGTATTGAACTGTCAACTATATTTCCTTGAATTTTCAAAATTGAAATTACTGTTCTTCTATTGAATCAATATTTTCAATCCGCATCAGCTTAACTACCTGTTTATCTTTTTTCTCTGTATAACAAATTTTTATCCATTCATCATCTGCATCTATAATCTTGCAGGATAATTCAGTTTTTCCAGCAAAACTAAAAATGAACTCTGATCTGATAATACATTGTTTTCCTACGAGATCATTAATCAGCTTTGACATATATGCCACTCCTCTCTGTTTTTTCTCCAATCGTTTTACTTTCGTTTCCAAACGCTTTACTTTTCCCGGATACGCTGAATAACAAAGCATCAGCAACAATGCTACAATTCCAAACCATTCCATCTCTTTCTCCTTACAGCATTTTCACATTCTACAAGTCGTAAAACTTTATAATTACTCTTCAGCATCCATCCACATCAATACTTTTTTACAATGCGGACAATGCCATGCACGTTGTTCTGCTGGATATGGCAGAACAGTAACAGTTTTTCTGGAAAAAAATCCTTTTATGCCTGTTTTCTTTTTTTCCGTATCAGCCGTAAATTCATATGAATGTGATCCACCTTGTGCATAGCCTTCTACTGTCCTTTGTTCCATTTCAGTTCCACAATCCAAACATTTCATAATAATTATCCTTTCACCGTACAGTTTATCACTTACATTTATAAAATTCCTGAAATCCTGCTATGAATGATAAAAGAACTATTATAATGTATGCAATCCTAACTACTGAATGACTGGTTGTCCAACTGTCGATGGCAATCAAAGTCCACATAATTCCCTGAATTATCTGTATCGCACCATTAATTTTAAAGTTATTTTTCTTCTTATATCTTGTAATCAATAAAACAAGATATCCAATTAACACAACTATCAACAAAATTAACATCATTATGCCTACCTCCTTGAAGTGATATTTTGCCATCCAAATCATATCACACTCTCCGTCATATTTCCATTTCAATTTGCTCTATCAAATCACTCCCTGTCATATTTCCTGATGGCTTGCTTCTGTAACCAGCATCCTCTTGCTCTTCTCCTGCAAGGTTTCCTTTGCATCTTCATCAATCGAATAGATCTCATTTATCTCGATTTTTTTCGGTTCCCGGTCAAAATAGTCAAAGACTTCTTTCCATATCTGGACGGAACATACACACTTTTCTTCCATGAAATTATTGCTGATAATTATAAAAAAAACAGAAGACCATTTAAGATCTTCCATTTTATAAACAAACCTCTATATAAAATTATATATCCTGCCCATTTTTAATAAAAACAGACAATCGGCACACTTTCGTCTATCCTATTATAAAGTTCTGCCGCTTTGTCCGCCGGAAGATTAATACATCCATGGGATCCACCACCTTCTCGGAAACGATTTCCTCCAAAATATGGCTGCCATGAAGCATCATGAAATCCGATCCCCCCATTAAAAGGCATCCAGTAAGTTACTGGTCTTTCATATTCATATTTCCCATTTTCCAACATCTTTCCTTTCAGCACAGATGGACTTTTCTTGTAATACAGTTGAAAAATTCCCGGTGGTGTCTGCCGTTCTGCATACTGCATATCTCCTGACACAATATCCGCTTCCAAAATGATAGAACCATCCTGATAGTAATATAAATGCTGTGCAGACAGGTCCACTTCAATATACGTGCTACCTATATCATTCATTCCCCGTGCATTTGCCCGCATAGCGTATACCGGTTCCCGGTTTATCTGTACTCCTGCAATCATTTCCTGCATAATGGTTTCTATTTCTTTTTCCTGATCGATCTTCCATCCATAAACGGAACTATACACCTGAACAGTACGTCCGTTTGTTGTGCAAAATTCCCTCTCTGTATTTACGGTATCATGTGTGGCAGCCAGCTGTGCCACATATTCTGCCACACACTGTCTCAGTTCATCCTCATTTTTTTGCAACTTTCCTCTTTCATCAAAAATAAGCCAGTTTCTGATCTCGTCTCCCTCCAATGTTACCGTTTCTTCTCCAAATATATATACGATTTTGGTCCGGATCAGATTTTGGCATTCTTCCAATGAATTTTTAAGATCTGGATCATCTTTCATTACTGCCGCTTTTACATAAACAGCCGGACAGCTATTCAGGTCAATTGTTCTTTTTTTGCTAGCAACCGCTTCTGACAGTGCCTGATAAGCTCCATTGAAATCCAGGGTATTCCCTTCTGTTTCCGGTACGATTTCAAACTTCGAATCTTTATAAGCTACATAAGCATCTTCTGGTGCTGTCTGATTCTCTTTTTTTACACATTCCAGTTTTTCCAGCTGTTCTTTTAACTTCACTTTATCATAGGTCATATTTTCCTTGGCTGTATAATTTTGCTTTTTCCAAAATCCCTGAACCCATTTATATGGTTTTTGTTCATCCAGATATTGGGAAATACTGCCATCCGAAACATAACGATATCCGATCAATTTTCCATTGATACTCTGTGATTTCAGATTTCTTGCCTTTACTTCCAGCAGATAGTCCTCTGCTTTTTTAGCAACCGCCTGTTCTGTCTCTTCCGATGTTTTTCCAGAACAGTTAATTCCATTGATCGTTGTTCCCCGAAAAAATCTGTCTGAATAGTAATAAGACATTCCTGCATAGCCAGCCATAGCAAAGAACACTATGATGACAGGGATTATTATCCACATTTTTTGCTTTCCATTATCCTTACCGGTTATCTCTTTTCTTTTTCCCATCCATGCCCCCTGTTTTTAACGATAAACAGCATTCAGACAAATTTTTTAAATCGTCTGATTTTAATATCTCCGATTTAATAAAAAATAACCAAGGCTGCTGAAAAAAACATTTTCTTTTACAAACAGTAAGCTGATTTCTACAAAACATTTTTCCGCTGTTCTTTTACGGATAGAAACACCGCATCATCATTTATCTCACATTTAACACTTTTGGGGTTCTTTCAGACACTTTCCTTTTTCTCTGTGAACAGAACCCTGAAAACAGGAAAAAAAGGCTGCCGTGACCGGTCAGGGATTTTTCATCCTAGACTGATTCATGACAGCACCTAATCAGATCTCACTTATTTTCTTCTATACAAAATCGCTTCATCATACCCGAATGCCCTTTTTCCATTCACTTCCATGGTCTCGGACACTTCAAACCCTTTTTCCGAGAAACGTTCAGGAACTCCTGCCAAGCAAAACGGCAGCTCTAAGTTGTATTTTTCCAAGAGTTTCCGGTTCCATAAAATGTCCTGCACAGATCCATCCGCTACCAATTTCCCTTGGTTTAAAACCAATACCCGGTCACAGGTTTCCAGTACCAGATCCAGATCATGGGTTGCAATGATCTTTCCCTTTGCAGGGATCAGTCCCAGCATTGCCTTCATTAGCGTAGACTTCCCTGCACCATTGGCTCCGATCAGACCCACCTGTTCTCCTTTACTGATATGGCAAGTTTGTTATATTCTTTCTCTGCATAATAAAATTCCCCATGGAATCCCCGCAATTCCATACTTTCGTATAATGCAACTGCCCGATCCATGCTTCTTAAGAGTAGTTGCCCTAAAAAAATGGGAGGTTTCACTTACCTCCCATTTTCCAAAGAATCCTTTTATTTCAATTTTTATAATGTTTCAAGAAAACGCATGAATGCTTCTCTTCCCTCGGTCGTACATTTGTATACTCCTGCATCTTCCAGAACGTGGGTAAATACGATTCCAATCTCTTTCTGAAGAATGCCATGGATGTTTTCTTTTGTGATTTCCGGATATTTCGGAAGGAACTTCTTAACCCACTCTGCATGTTTCTCAATCTGCTCATTTGAAGAAATATCTTTGCCTTCAAGAATATACTCTTCCAAAAGTTCCATCTCACCTTTTAATCTGGCCGGAAGAACTGCAAGTCCCATAACTTCGATCAGACCGATATTTTCTTTCTTAATATGATGATATTCTGCATGCGGATGATACACACCCAGCGGATGTTCTTCTGTTGTAATGTTGTTTCTTAATGTCAGATCCAATTCGTAGATATCCCCTACTTTACGTGCAATTGGTGTAATTGTATTATGAGGCTCTCCATTGGTTTCAGCATAAATAAATGCTGCTTCATCCGTATAACCTCTCCATACTTCCAGCACATGTGTTGCCAGATCTACCAAACGGTTAGAGTCTTTATGACGAATACGAAGTACAGATAACGGCCATTTTACAATTCCAGCCTCTACATCTTCAAATCCCGGAAGTACCACGTGCTGCTCAATTGGTGCTTTTGCCATTGCAAATGTATAATGTCCACCCTGGAAATGATCATGGCTTAAGATCGAGCCGCCTACGATCGGCAGATCTGCATTAGATCCAAGGAAATAATGCGGAAACAGTTTTACAAAATCAAACAGTTTAATGAATGCATTTCTCTCGATTTTCATTGGAGTATGCTGGCCGTTAAACACAATGCAATGCTCATTGTAATACACATACGGAGAATACTGGAATCCCCAAGGAGTATCATTGATTGTGATCGGAATAATCCTGTGGTTCTGCCTTGCCGGATGATTAACACGTCCTGCATATCCTTCATTTTCCGGGCAAAGAAGACATTTCGGATAGCTTCCGGATTTTACATTCCTTGCCGCGGCAATTGCTTTTGGATCTTTTTCCGGTTTGGACAAATTGATGGTAATGTCAATCTCACCGTATGGACTGTCTACCTTCCACTTTTGATCCTTCTCTACGCGATATCTGCGGATATAATTGCTGTCCTGACTCAGTTTATAAAAATAATCGGTTGCTTCCTTTGGGCTTTTTTTATATTTATCCCAGAATTCTTTTTGCACCTGGCCCGGACGCGGCATCAGACAGTTCATTAATCTGGTATCAAATAGATCCCGGTATACAATACTGTCTTCGATCAGTCCTCTTTTTACAGCTTCGTCCAGCAATTCGCCCAATGTTGCTTCAAGATTAACAGGTTCCTCAATGCTGTCCGGTTTCTCATAGTCATCCTCATGAAAAACGTCCAGCAGAAGATTTGTTGTGTAATTTCTTTCACATTCTGGTGTCAGACCTGTTGTAATCCCATACTGTACCAGTTTTGCAATGCTTTCACTTAACATTTTTCTTCCTCCTGTGCTTCACTTTTAAATTTATATTTTTGGTAACATATATACCGATTTCCCTGATAAGTCAGCATACCTCGATCGCCTTTTTCCAATTCACGAAAATCTCCCTGTTGCATTTGAAATTCCATCAAACTTCCATCTGTCATCTCAAATACAACGCGAAACCAAGGTACATGTGCTTCAGACTGCATATGGGTATAGATTCCTTGCTTCTTTTCAACTACAGTCGCATCAACAGATTCAACTGCCGCACTACTGTTATTGCTGAAACTTAACAACATTTTGGTAAATACAAACATCATGATTATGAGTGCTGCTATACAGATTATAAATGCCATCCTATTTCTCCATTCCAGATATTTCATCCTGGGTCTGACTTATATATTGTTCACGATAAAGATTCCGGTATTCCCTTGACGTTACTTTATATCTTTCACGAGATACCCGGTTAAATGTCCTTTGGCTCTCAACTCCTGCATCTAGGCAAATGTCTGTGATACTCTTACCAGTACATTCCAATTCATCTCCTGCAAGTTCTGTCTACTTTTTCTTCCCATTTGGCAAGTAATATACGTCTTCTGATATTATAATGTGCTTGTAAGATAAAGAAAGGAGGAAAACGAAATGAAAAGATTTAAAGCATACATCAACTACCTTATGAACTTCTATGCCAACTACTTCAGAATTTACCGCTATATGTAAAGGACACTCCTGCCATCACAGGAATGTCCAATACGGAAACCCAGTTTCAATGGTTTCCCTTATTATACTCTAATTTAGTTGCATTTGTACATGAACAGGATTCTCGAAAACATAGACAAAATTGAACAGAATTATGAAAATACTCTTACCACATTTTTTGATTTGTAAACCACTTATTAGCAGACGGATCCGCCAATGCTGAAAACGGATTAGCCGTTTTCCTTTCAGCTTTCAATTTATCTAATTAATAATCTCTGAATTTCCATACATCTGATGGATTTGCATTTTTCATCCTCAGCATTCTTTGAAGCTGCTCTTCTGCAAACCACAGATCGTGCAGTATTTTTCCGAAATATAGAGGCTAGATATCAGATCGCTTCATCGCAATTATAAACTGTTGATTTACCAAGATCATTTACATATACGGTAATCAAGTCACCTTTCTTAAGATCCGGCTTTTCCCATACCAAACGGCTTTTATGATAATACACTTTATCATGATATGTAAAACTATATAAAATCCTGTATGGAATTTGTCTTCTATATCTTGTGTATTTTTGCAAATATACTTTTTCTACCAAACCCTTCACTTTTGTACCATTTTCGATTAATTGTATATGTAATTTATCAAGCTTTGCAGTATAAATTCCAAGAGCAACACTTATTATACACAAAAGCACTCCCGCTATAGAAAACACTGTTCCCAACATGTCTGGATTCTGAATGCCTGAGTTTACTGCTGGTTTTAATATCCCAAGAAAACTTAAGACACCGGAAACAAGAAAGAATATTCCTATCCAAAAAAAGATAACTCTCAATAAATCTTCTGTATAGTTAAGTTTTTTCATATTTATTCCCCGTCTTTCTGCGAAAGACACCAATGCGTCATGAGACATATGCATTGCCTTTCACTATCTAATACACTTTCCCTCTGGTATTATTCTTTATAAGGCTGATGAATATTTTTGTTCGGCAAAGCCGCCCGTCCCGGAATGGTTTATTTGTTATGCTCTATTTTCTCGGGTAACCTCTACTTTTTTGTTTCAAACTTGTCCCTCCAAATATATGTTTCGCTTTCCTATTTTTCTTACTATATAATAGCAGACTAAATATTAACCACTGAATGATCTACCGTTCATACGATGCAATGATTTCCTTACTATCCGCTATTTTATAATCAAGCGTTTCCAAATTACCAATCAAATCAAATGTCATATCCGCATTAACTTGCAATTCATCTTCAATCTTAACTGCAGACGGCTCAACTTTTAGAAATACTGTTAATCCATAAGGCTTCGTTTCAGACTGTATCTGTATGCTATCATAAGAATATCCTTCCGGATACTCTTGCACACTTACAATATTTATAACATTCGAAGAATCTCCTACATAATCTGTCTTGTACTGTGACAGGTCAGGAATCTCGTACAGTTCTTCTTTTCTGCCACATGCAGAAAGCAATATTGCTGATACCGTAAATAAAATAATTGGAATTACTTTTTTCATCATGAACCAGCTCCTCTTCACACTTTGATATAAAACAGCCTGTCCAATGAACCAGAAACTGCCATATATTTGCTTCTTTATTTATAGATCAGCCTTTAAAGTATTCTGACCACAAAGGCTGATATTTACAGTAACAATGCTCCTTTTTCATCTTTTTACACAGGTTCTACTGTTTTTTACGACATTTTGCGCGTTTCCTTTTTAGTCCTTGTTTTCGCTATACTCAAGTAGTCATTTAGATAAACGAAGCATAAATCATAAAAATTTCTGCAATCAAAATAATTCCTAAAACACAATCAATCATCAGGTTATATTGACCATCCGTTAGCCAGGTCTTCGAATGCATCAGAACATACTTTACACTTTTTATACCACTCAAGATTGTAACAGCCAGAAGGAGTATCGGCATTAAAAAAATTTCTATCTTATTACCAAAGTCATCTGCGACTCCATTCCCAGCAAAGTGAACGGGAATAATCTCCGGTAAGAAAAAGAAGCTTATTATTACAATCGCAATGCCAGCGATGCAAATTCCCCATGTTAATTTCCTGCTGCTTATACCATCCATAACAGTGCCTTCCTCCCATATGTCAGATACTGGTACTTACTCAAATCCATCTAATAAGCTTACTTTTTGAGCAATTCTATAACAACCCTGCATGTAGCTACTGTTTGCATCAGAAAAACGAAAGCACACACATATTTCATTCCAAATTTCAGAGAAGAGCTCCCAATCAGTCCAAAGCCTATGCAAGTCGCCCCTATGCTGAATATCAAAGCCAAAATAGAAATAAATATTCTATATTCTTTTTTCATATCCCTTGCCTAAATGTTCTTTTCTATTTTTTCTCGTTTCTTACGTTCTTTCATCAATAAAACAAATTGAACTGTCCATATTACGCATGCTGCCAGACACCCGACTCCACTATATAAAAAATCTATGGCTGCCCCGGCTACAAATGGCAGTGCCATCCACATCATCCGATTTCCATATACTCTGCACATTTCTTTTTCATCATACTGTTTTCGTTCTTCCTTAGATTTCATATTATAGCCAGACAAAAATGCAACGGCCTTTCCATTTGATTTTACAAAGCAGATTCCGAATAAAAACATAATCACTGCCATTCCCAAATCAAAGATAACACAGATTATCATTGCAGACACCTCACTTCCCGCTCTGGCTATCAAATAAAAAAAGCCAAACACAACAGTAAAACTTATTATGTTTGGCTAGGTCAACTTGTTATTTTTTTATCACTTCTTATGGTTGTATTATACTATATATTTCTCTATAGTAAAACAATTTTTTATATTATTTTTTATTTTAATATTATATTTCTACTTTCATCAATTTTTCAGATATTTCCAACGCATAAACAATGCTATTAGCTACAATATTTCCGGAAAATTCATCATAGGTTTGTGTTGCCACAAAGAAACGCTGGCTCTGAAAATCAAAGCCGTCGTTTCAAAGTGTCTGCTTTTTCTTTTGCCGTCATGCGGCAGATAATCAATTCATTCTATTTTGAACTTCTTTTATGCTACCTGATGTCTGCAATAGGAATGAATCGCCAAGAATGTAAACACAAATAATTCAATTCCTGCCGAAAGCAAAATAATTTGCGGTGTCCAGAAACTCATTCCACCGATATTCAGATAATTGAAATCTGCAAGCTGAGAAAGGAAATTGTTCTGCATACCAATTCCGGCAGATGGAAGTATGGTAGAGAGCCATGTTGCTCCCATCGCCACATAAGCAAAAAGCGGCATGAGAAGAACTACAATAGAGATCAGCAAAACTGTCAATGTGTCTTTACATTTTGCAGACAGGAACAACGTGCAACTAACCGTTGCTAATACAGAAAGTAAGCCCGCTGCTGCGAGAATTATCTGCAACTGCCCCAGATTGATGTTTGGCAGATTAATGATAGAGTATCTCATCTGAAACGATGTTTTTAAGCAATCCGTCCCGAACGCTGCATCTAAAATCAGAATGTGTACCGTGATCCCGACAAGGAAAGTAACAACGAAAAGTGTAAATGCCGCCAGAATTTTGGTAATTGCTAATTGTTTATGCCCGTATTTGGTGGTTCGCAGGATGCTGTCACCGCCCGTTTGATATTCTCCGGCAAAAGTAGGAGCTGCGATTGCCACACACAAAATAGCAAGGAACAAAATATAAAACTCAATATAATCAAATGCATCTTTAGAAATTCCAGAATGAAGATAAAATGGCGTATCAAGTTCTGAATATTTTTCAAGAGCTTTCTGTTGTGCGGTTTCGTTTTCTCTTTGCTCATTCCGCATGACATCCTGTAAATGTTCTGCGCACTTTTCATAATAGGCTCCGTCAATGTCATTCGGGTCAATATCCATTAAATCAGCACCAATGCCTGTTAATGGATCAGCAAACGCTTCGGACAGACCCATCAGCAAGTGACGGAACGGGACGATTTTTTCAATATATACAGCCAGAGGAAAGCCATCTTCCTCGACCGGCCCATATTCTCGAACGCAGCTTTGATAAGTTTCCAAAGCCGATTTGATCCTATCCGGGGTCACTTTACCAGCGGATGTTTTATATAAATCTTGTTTGTACTTGATAGCTGCCAAGCCATCTAATTCTGTAACCGTGCCATCTTCGTTTGGACGGTTAATACCCTCAAATGAAATAGGCAGGTATGCCATGGCTACGGAAAGCAAAAGTGCGATTGCAAGTAAAATCAGGGTGCGCCGTGACTTCAAAATACGTTTTAGTTCAAGTCTAAAGAGTCGCATATTATCTGTCCTCCTTTTCCAAGTCTGTCTGCGGTAACAACCACAGATACAGATCTTCCAATCGCGGCTCCGTTGTAACAGACCCATCAATTTCCGAATGTTCGGACAGATAACGAATAGAAACCTGATTGTGATCTTCGCCTCGCTGATTGATAATGCGCAGTCGCATTTCGCATTCCGGCAGCTTTGAGGTCGGAATTATGCAATTCCAAACCTTGCCCTCAATCCGCTTGACCAGTTCTGCGGTAGTTCCGACATCAACAATTTCTCCGGCTTTCATAATTGCGTTGCGCGTAGAAATATATTCTATGTCAGATACGATATGGGTGGAAATTAACACGATTCGATCATGCGAAAACTCGGAAATGAAATTCCGCAGACGCACGCGCTCTCCGGGGTCAAGTCCTGCTGTCGGTTCGTCCATGACAAGTATCTCCGGGTCGTTCAACATAGCCTGCGCAATACCAACACGACGCTTCATGCCGCCTGACAGATTGGAGATTTTTTTCTTTTTCACATCGGAGAGGGAAAGAAAGTCCAACAAATGATTGATCTTTTTGGTAGTTGCCCTTGTAGGAATACCTTTCAGCGCAGCCATATACTCCAAATAATCTTTGACCGTAAAATCCCGGTGATACCCAAAATCCTGCGGCAGAAAGCCAAACTTGCTTCGGTAGACTTCACCTAACTCTCGAATGTCTTTTCCGTCATAGTAAACCGCTCCGTTGGTTGGTGTCATAATATCAGCAATCATGCGCATGAGCGTGGTTTTCCCTGCACCATTCGCTCCCAAAAGTCCCCAAATGCCGGGAGTCAATGTCAGATTGACATCATTTACTGCTGTTTTGTCTTTGAACTGCTTGCTTAAATGCTCTATTTTCAGTTCCATGCTTACACTCCTTTCTTTTGCTTCGGCTGAACAATAAAAAGCCTTTGTTCGATAATCATTGTACCGAACAAAGGCTTTTCAATCTCAAAAATTACACGCTTAAATTCCTAAGGTATTCCTAAGATCACATTCTTATTGTCCTAAGCGGAAAGGGGTAATGTAATCACAAAGTCTATGGTTTCGTTTTGACTGGATGCAATAATCTTTCCACCATGTAAATGTATAATTTCTTCCGCAATAGAAAGACCAAGTCCTGCACCACCTGTGTTAGAAAGCCGGGCATCATCCAAGCGATTGAATTTTTCAAATATACTGTTAAGCTGTTCCTGTGGAATTGTTTTTCCACGATTTTCAAAAGTGATTTGAATATCATGCTCTAACCGTTTGGCGTATATAGTGATTTCTGTCTGCGGGTAACTGTATGACGCAGCATTTCGTAAAAGGTTACTGAAAACTCGCGCCAGCTTTTCGGGATCAGCATTCACAGATAAGTTGTCCTCCGCAGTAAATACCGCCGTGTTGCCATTTGCAGAGAGTGTCGGGTATATTTCATCTATTACCTGCGCAATCAAACAATGTAAATCTACATTTTCTTTTTTGATAATGACCGCATGTGCATTGTACTTGGTAATTTCAAAAAGTTCATTGATGAGCTTTTCAAGGCGTTCTGCCTTATTCAACGCAACTTTTACATACTTTTCCTTTTGCTGTTCAGGCATGTCAGGGGCTTCATGGAGCAGGCTCAAATAGCCGATTACCGTTGTGAGAGGGGTGCGTATATCATGTGCCAGATACATAACAATTTCATTTTTCTTTTCTTCTGCCTGCTTTGCAGCCCGTTTGCTCAACAGAACAGACATTTTGATTTGATTGAGTTGTGCCTCCAATTCTTTCAGTGGGTCAGACAATGATACGGTATGATTGTTCTGCTCATAGACCGTTTGGGTCGCATCAATTACTTCATCCAGATAGCCCCACGGCTTTTTCCAATAGTAATTGAAAATACATACAAAGCCGATCATCAGATACAAAATAAAAAGCAGATCGAGCCTCCAGTAGAGCCATGCAAAAATATCGTTTTCAAATTTTGAAAAGATGTAGTCCAAGATAAGGGTCAAACCATATCCAACAACGGTATAAACCAACAATGATAGGTATAAGCGCACTTTAAGGTGCTTTTCTGTTGTCATTTCTTTCTTCGACATGAGAATACACCTCCTACCGATTAGCAAACAGAAGAAAGCCAAGTAGGCCAATCACGACAACACTTACTATGCCTGCCAGAATGGAAAACAGTCTGTTTGCTTTTATTCTATTTCCGATTAACCGGGCTGCCATCGAATATACAGCAAGCCCCAAAAGACCACCTGCCGTATTTGTGAGTACATCAGTAATATCAGAACGCCCGACTACTAAGATATACTGCATAGTTTCCAATAAAAAACTTGTTCCAGCAATCAGCATGAACTTCACATATAATTTTGTTCTTGGCAGAAGCATTTGAAGATAAATGCCCATAGGAACAAAAATCAAGAAATTTTCGAATACCTCTGTTAAGTGAAATGCTGCGCCAACTTCTTTGTCATAGTGAAAAGGAATAAGGTTTATACTTCTTACTTTATCCAGATCACTGATTGAAAACTGTAGTTTGAACAGTATGATCCAAACCAGAAGTACCAGATAAATTAAGAATAAAATGGTTATGAAGCAATTTGATTTTCTTTTCATAGCGTACTCCTTTCGCTTAAATTTTGTAACCAACACCCCAAATCGTTTTAATATACTGCGGAGTATCGGAAGTATCTTTCAGTTTCTCACGCAGATGCCGGATATGCACAGTAATTGTGCTGCTGTTTTTAGAGTAGTATTCATCTTTCCAAACTGCATGAAACAGTTCCTCAATACTTACAACATTCCCAGCACTTTCCAAAAGAACCTGGAGGATAGAAAATTCTGTCGGTGTCAGAGAAACCGGCTCACCGTCTAACAGACATTCATGGGTCTGCACATTCAGGCACAATTTGTTATAGGAAAGTTCCGATGGAACTTTTTCTGTGATGATACCGGGCGAATATTTCTTGTAACGTCTTAACTGTGCTTTCACTCTGGCAACTACTTCAAGTGGGCGAAAAGGTTTTGTCACATAATCGTCCGCTCCCAATGTCAGCCCCGTTATTTTATCCGTTTCCTCAATTTTAGCTGTTAGCATTATGATTGGATAAGTGTATTTCTTTCGGATAAGCTGGCAAAGTGAAAAGCCGTTCATATCCGGGAGCATAATATCCAGAATGGCAAGATCAATGTCGCCGCTTTCAATACACGACATGGCATCCGTTGCGCAGTAAAATTTATAAACGATGTAATTTTCGTTTTTCAAGTAGACCTCCAACAGATTCGCTATATCTTGCTCGTCATCTATAATTAGTATCTTTTCAGACATATTTTCAACTCTCCTTTTTGCTTGTACTCGATTAAGTATAACAAATACAGCATCTAAATTCACAATGGATTGCATGCGAAATTATTAAGATTTTCCTAACTTTCAAATTTACAAAAAGCTCGCATCTGCCGCACCTCGTTTTTCAGCATCCGTTTGATTTTGTCGCTCATGGTTTCAGTGCTGGTGGTGCTGAAATGTACGCGCACCTTTGTAGGTTGTCTTTCCAATCTTCCGTACCAGCGCCGGGGCGTTCTGCTCCGTCTGAACGGTCGTTGTGTGGGGTGTATTTTCAATGTTCATCTACATAGCTTTCTTTAGGTGACACGATCTCTTTTGCCGCCGTTCTCGTTGCCGCCGCGTTTTCCTCCCTGAAGTTCTTTCTGGCAAAAATGAAAAATCAGCAGAACAGCATTTATCGAGTGTTCCGCTGATTTATTATCATTTGTGTTTATTCTTCGTGAATGGCAGATAAAATCCCGGTTTTCCTTAATTCAGCTTTTGCGTATGCCGTGAAAATCATATAGATAACTACCATTGCAGCAATAAGTGCTATGATGAACAGCCACGGTAGTTTTAGTGAGATACAATGATTTACTGCCTCCAAACGCTGGCAAGCTATGATACTGATAATCGTACCCAATGCAAGTGACACTGTCAGTGATCCACTGAGGTAGATACCAATTTCTTGGCTCAACATAGCTTTTAGCTGCTTTTGTGTTGCTCCGACAGCTTCCAGCAGACCAAATTCCCGTTTTCTATTCTGAAAATCAACCATCAACATATTCATAAGGCTGATACCGCCAAATGTAAACAGGATCGCTGTTGCCATGTATAGTGCCTTTATCGATGAACTGTATCGATACTGAATGTTTTTAATCGTCTGCTCAATCGTATTGACCGATATTTTTCCATTTTGCTCTGCAATTTCCTGAACAACGTTCAGGACTTCGTCAAAATGACCGGGCGTGACTTTAAGTGCCAAGATACCAGTCTGTTCCGTTATACCTGTCAGATTCTTTACCATATCGTACGTCATCATAAAATACGGACTGCCTGGAACAATCGGACTACGTTCCATCAAATCGGTTTGGTTGTAGGTGCCTACAACAACTGCGTCAACATTAAATGTGCTGCCATCCGGAGAACGCCCTTCCAATTGCAAAGTGTCGCCAACATTCGCAATCTTTTCGGATGCCAGTATTCCATATTTTTCAGTCATAACATCGTAATCTGCTGTTCCAGATGATAGAACTGCTTGCTTTTCAGCCAGTTGTTCACGATTTAAGGTCGGGAAATCGTTCATAATACTGGTAAGGGAACCACTTCCGCCGGGAAAGGTAATAGACATCTGGACGCTGTTAAATGCAGTTACGCTTTCTATTCCGGCAGTATTTTCTAAGTTGTGCCGCAGTGTTTGACTTTCAAGCGGGTTTTCTTCCAGTTGCAGTTTTGAACTTCCGTACGGCTCAGATTCTTTATCAAACGAACTTCCAACGTGATTCTTCACCTGCAAAAGAATACTGCCAGCAGGATAGTATTTGAAAGCTGCCTGTTTTTCTGGATCGATAGAACCTGCAACTGTAGATGCACCCAGCAAAAGCGCACCGCTCACACCCAGCATTACTAACGTCAAAATAGCTTTTTGCCGATTCCGTTGAATATTGATTTTTGCAAGATTGTTAGGTGACAGCTTGCGATGCAGCTTTGAACTGACCTTTGCTTTCCCGGAATAGGCAAGGTATTTTGCACCCTCAACGGGAGAAGTGTTCATTGCGACTCGAACTGGCTTGAAAATTGCAATATTCACCATTACAATGCCCACTATAGCAATCAGTACCGCATAGACCGTCGCCGTTTTGATTTGAAATCCCTTCGGATACGCAGCGAACCCAATCAGCAAGCCAGCAATTAGTCCAAGAGGAATACTAGTAAAAGCATACAGGAGTCCTTCTTTTCTTGCCATTCGTTTTATTTGCTTTTTTGTCATTCCAATTGTCCGCAGTTGGCCGAACATCTGCATATTTTTCGCAATCTTTGTGTAAAAGACACCATATATAATCGTTGCAGCCAGCACAGTAGTCAATGCAGCCAGCATAGGGATAGGGAGTTGGATACCGGACTGAATAACCCCCGTCATAACGGCAGAATACTCCGTAAGATATATCTGATCTTCTACAATGCCAGTGTTTTCAATGATTTTATCCGTAAAGTCAAGGATGGCATCAGACCGGATTGCATCTGTATTCAGACGGGTATATGCTGTTACTTGAAGGTGATCCATCAGGCTCATGGCGAGATCTTTGCTCAGATAGACAAAATACCCATCGCTCTTGCGATCCTCGTTCAAAATGCCTGAAAGTGTATATTCTGCTTTATCCCCCGTACCGGTCACATCAAAAGTAATGGTGTCGCCGGGACGATATGATTCTCCCAAAAAGTCAATATAATTTTGCGGGAGCATGATTTCATTTGCCTTTTGTGGGAGGCTGCCTTGTAAAGACATTTCCTCCTGATGCGTAAAATAATCTTCGCTCCCATAAGCGACCGTAATTGTCTTATTGCCTGAATAGGATAGTCCGATTGCAGCATACTCGCCAATCCATTGAACGTCTTTACTTTGACGCAAACTGGATAGCTGGTCGTCGGTTATTCCCAGAATTGCGATCTGCGCTTTAGTGCGCTGTGTATTCTTAAATTCTTCCTGCTCACCTGCGGATATTAAAATGATTGAAAAAATCATGCAGACAGAAAGCGCAATCGTAAGGAGCAAAAAGGCTTTGCTTCGCTTATCTGCTTTCCTGCTCCGTTTGGCCAGCTTCTTTGTAATGGCACTGGTATCATTTTCAAAAGGCCATGTCATAGCCTGTCACCTCCTTACTCCACAATCTTTCCGTCCTCAATGCGGACAATCCGATCTGCAAGGCGGGCAATGTCGTTGTTGTGGGTAATCATCACAACAGTTTGCCGGAACTCCGCACTGGTGCGCTTGATAAGCCCCAGCACCTCGGCGCTGGTTTTACTGTCAAGGTTGCCGGTCGGCTCGTCGGCCAGCACGATAGCCGGTTTGGTAATCAGAGCGCGGGCAATCGCCACACGCTGCTGCTGTCCGCCGGAAAGATTGTTTGGCATATTTTTCAGCTTATCTTCCAGTCCCAGCAGGTGAACGATCTCGTCCAAAAACTTCTGATCCACCGTGTCCCCGTCCAGTTCCACCGGCAGGACGATGTTCTCATACACATTCAGAATAGGAACAAGGTTATAGTTCTGGAAGATAAAGCCGATGTTGCGGCGACGGAAAATAGTGAGCTGTTCGTCATTCTTCTTTGCCAGTTCCTCACCGCGGACGATCACGGTTCCACTGGTGGGCGTATCCAGTCCACCCATCATGTGAAGCAACGTGGACTTGCCGCTGCCGGAGGTTCCAACCACCGCAACAAATTCGCCATCGCCTACAGAAAAATTCACGCCATCAAGAGCACGGGTAATGTTTGGCTCTGTGCCGTAATACTTTTTCAGGTCAATTGTCTGTAAAACGCTCATATAGAAACTCCTTTCAAGGCTACCCGCCTTTTAATGGGGATATTGTAAAACCTAAATGTCCGTGAAATGTTACAACGGTCAATTTGTATCACTGCAAATCAGGATGGAATGTTACAGCACTCGGACATTTCAAAAAATGGCAGGCAGCCAAAAGCGACTACCCACCACATACATACTATTTTGCGGGAAGCATGATGGAAAACTCAGATCCATTTCCCGGCACAGAAACCACCTTAATATAACCACCCTGTCTCGTTATGATCTCGCGGGTAAGGTACAATCCTATGCCGACGCCGGGCTTGATATGTACCTCTTCCTCGCGGTAAAAGCGCCGAAAAATAGCTGCCTGATTGCTTTCAGAAATTCCTTTACCATTATCAGCCACTTTAATCTCCACATACATTTCCCATTGTACGACTGATACGGAGATTTTTCCGCCAACCGATGTGTATTTCACCGCGTTATCCAAAAGATTAAAGAGTGCTTCGACCGTCCACTTGTTGTCATGGGAAAGCATCAATTCTTCCGGACAGTTTACGGACACAGAAATCTCTTTTTTCTCTGCGGCATATACGATTCCACTCATGGCCTGCGCCACTGTGTCATATAGGTTGCTTACTTTCTTCTCCAACTGGATTACGCCTGTTTCCAACCGGGAGGTTTTCACAAGTGCCTGAAAAAGAAAATCCAGCTTATCTGTCTGTGTACGGATTCCACGAATAAAGTCCGTGCGCTCTGCCTCAGCCATAGGCTTTTCCAACAGTGTATCTGTTGCTATTTTCAGATTGCTTACGGGGGTTTTCACCTGATGGGAAATATCCGATACAAGTGACTGCAATTCCTGCCGATCTTCTTCCACCCGACGACGATCCTCCTGCATGATCTGATATAGTCTTGCCAGCCTGTGACCAATTCTGGCAAGCTGTGTCTCACTGTCCTCGGAAAGAGAGATGCCTTTATTTCCGGCAATCATATGATCTAAGGTCCCGCACAGATCGGAGGTAAAGAGAGCGAGTTTCTTTCCCAATATTTGTGTCAAAGCAAGAAGCCACGCAAGGGCGCACAAAATCAGCACAGCACCGACAACTAACACCGCAGCTTGCTCTGTTATAAAATATAAAATGGCAGCGGCCACGGTCATGGAGAGGATAAGTCCTATTATCACATAAAAAAATAACCGCTTTACTGAAAGACCTTGCAGCTTCACTTTGCTTCGCCTCCTGTCCATTGATACCCCAAACCATAGATTGTCTTGATGTAGGGCGCACCGCCATCGGATTCTATCTTGCTGCGGATTCTGCTCACAGAAGTTGTCAGCGTGTGTTCGTCTACAAAACGCTCGTCAATATCCCATAGTTTTTCTAATAACTGTCTGCGCGTCAATACCTGTTTTGGGTTTCTGCGAAACAGATTCAGCATCTTAAATTCCATTGCTGACAGGGTTAGTGAGATGCCGTTTAGTGAAGCGGAATGCTCTGAGAAATCCAAGAATAGCCGCCCATCGTCGTAAACTTCCTTTGCAGACTTATGATGTTCCAACAACGAAAACATCGCTTTGATTTTCCTCTGCAAGGTTCCTACCAAAAAAGGTTTTGTAATATAATCTACTGCACCAACTTCATATCCTCGTATTTGGTCGCTCTCTTGATCGTTGGCAGTCAAAAAAATCACAATTGCATCCGGGCAGTTAGGCTTTACGAGTTTGCACAGTTCAAAGCCGCTGCCATCGGGGAGATTGACATCCAGCAGTATCAAATCAAATTCCCGCTGACGAATAGCTTCAGCAGCGGTTCTGAAATTCAGGGCAGAAGTCACGCCGTAACCGTCTGCTGTCAGATTATAGGACAGCATCTTATTCAAAAAGCTGTCATCCTCAACAATCAAAATTTGCTTCATATCCTCACTTCCTTTGCATCTACAGTATAACAGGCAAATGTCCGTGAAATGTTACATATCCGTAGATTTGCTAATTTTCAGTTGCCCATCAACGTGCTTTTCTGCATCCTTTGGTATCAGCCACATACGGCTGAGTCTTGCTGCGCCAGATATGCGGTTTTCTTCGCACAACTTCTGTACTTGCCACTCAGAGATACCCCCACTTTTTCGCCGCTTCTGGAGAAGAGATATATTCGAGCATTATAGTTTCCTCCAGCAAATCAATTTGGCATTTATTATATATGGCCAGCTGAATGATTACAAGAAAGAAAATGCGAATTATTTAAGCTAATTATATGAATACGCAAGACATTTTCTGTGGAAAAGAGGAATTGCAAAATATAGCTGGGTGATTGAATATATCCTAAAAGAAGCTGCCCACTACGGACAGCCTCTTCTCTATAATAAGATTTTCATTACTGATATATGTCCACCAATCCTGTTTTTAACATTGAATCTGAAAACTCATATGCAGCTCCATCACCGTTAAGATTCAGATACATATTATTCAAGTCATTCTCATTTACGATCCATGCCATATTCACCTGTATACTCTCACCAGGTTTTAATGAAGAAATATAGTTTCCTCCATTTCCATAATCCTCTGATATACTGTTGTATGTCATTTCAGCTGTACGTGCAACACCATCCCATATAACACGATTGTAGTCATCTCCGGACTGTTCTGTCGGATCGTAAATTTGATATGCTCCATCTTCATGGTCCATCAACAGCAATGTACCAATATAAAGCATATGGTTAATTTCTTCATCTGACTTATTGGTATAAGTAACTGTCGCATAGACGAGCTTTTGTTTCACACTTTCTGTTTTTACAATCTCATCCACTGAATCAATGCCATTACCGGACTTAATATAAGACAGCGTATTATTTACTAAATTTCCATCAGTTCCAACTGCATCAGTCCATTCTTCCGGCACATTATTCTGACCAAGCAGCTGCAGGTTGTCCTCCACCTGAACAGCATCAACACAAACTGAAATTTTATCATTTTCAATATAGTTGCCATCTCTGTCTTCACCAGATGCTGATATATCAAACACTTCACCAATCTGATGCATTAGCAATTTATTATCTGCAATGGAAGTCATCACTGCTTCTCCCGATGATTCTTCAGGGGATACCATTTCGCTCCACGTATACAAACCAGCGGTTTCAATCATTGTATCATTTTCAGTGATCACAAGGTTTTCTACCACTTTAATGGCATCCTCTTTTGAAACATCATCACCGATATAAACAGTAATTACACGATATACATCTGGACGAAGAAGGTAAATCCTTTGATTAAAAGATCCATCCTCTGCCAGGTCATTATATTTAAGATATACACCTTCATAATTGCCAAAAGTTCGTTCCTCACAGTCAACAACATTCTTATCTTGCATTACTTTGCTCAAATCATCCTCGTCTAAAAGCACAGATGCAAAGCTGAATCCTCCGGTTCGATCATGCTCAGGATATTCCAGATGGAATTCATCAATCCATTCCATACCTTCTGGAATATATCCTGCGGAGATATCTATATCATGAATTTTTTCAGGAAGATTAATTTTCCCTGTGCTGCCATCCGCCTTAATTCCCGTTACAATACTGTAGGCTCCTTGTTTTTCTAAAAACATATGATATAATTTGGTACCTGCATAGACTATGGTCGATGTAACCAATACACATACGGCTATTGCTGCAGCCACTCTGGCACCTGTCCATTTTTTCACTCTCCTTGTCTGAATATTAACCACCTTCGTGTCCTGAAGCTGTTTTTTCACTTCGCTTTGGATCATCGTGTGGATGAACTCCGGAGTTTCAGGAATATTTTTTTTCATATCCTCTAACCTCATACTGTCAACTCCTCACTTTCCTGTAAATTACGCTTAAGCTTTCCCCGTGCTCTGGCAAGTCTTTTTTGAACTGCTCCCTCGGTTATCTCAAGAATCTGCGCAATCTCTTTTATGTTGAAATCCTCAATATAGTACAGAATAACTGGCATTCGTAATTCTTCTTTCAAAGAATTTACGGCTCTGTACAAGTCACTGTAGTCAGTTTTCTGATCTGTCTCAATTTCTGTCATTTCACTCATCCCTTCCAAAGAAACAAGTTTACTCGACTTTCTCAAAAGAGTATAACACTCATTGATCAATATACGAATCAACCAAGTCTTGGCATATTTGTCATTCCTCAAAGTTCCAATCTTTGAAAATGCCTTAACAATCGTTTCCTGAATAGCATCCGCACAATCTTGATCGTTAATTAAAATTGTTTTGGCAGTAGAATACAATTGTCTCTCTGAATTGAGAATCAACGCCCCTAATTCTTCTTTGGTCACTTTAACACCACCTTCTTTAGCCGGCCGGCAATTTTCATTTACATAGATTAGACGTACAGCTTTTCAAAATATCCCCAAATAAACTTTATTTTTTTATAATAGAGGAAATAAATCTTTCCCCTCTGTTGACATTATACACCTGTCTTACTTCTTACCCATATACAATTGTGAAGGCTTTTTCCAACGTCGGTACAGTGACATGCTCCCACCACTTAAATCTCTGATTTTGAAGTGGAGGCTTCTTGCTCAATGGCTCTACTGAACCAAGTATCTACAAGCTATCCTCGCGTGCCCCGCGATTTTTATAAGTCCGGTTACGGACTTTTTTATTGTGCTGTCATGCACATTCTCCAAAGATTCTTTTTCCCTCATTCATGATGTTAACTGCTGCATTTACATCACGGTCCATTCTGTTTCCGCATTCACAGTAATAAATCCTTTCAGATAAAGACAATTCTGCTTTTTTCTTTCCACATGCACTGCAAATCTTACTGGATGCAAAATAACGGTCTACTTTGATCAGATATTTTCCTCTTTCCTCCAGTTTATATTCCAGCATAGACAGAAAACGGCCATATCCATTATCATATATGCCTTTTCCAAGATGAAGTCCTCCTGCCATCCCCTTCAGATCCAGATCCTCCACGCATACTGCATCGTAGCTCTCAGCAAGACTGGTACTGAGTTTATGCTGAAAGTCTTTTCTCTGATTTCGGGCCTTTTCATGGCACAGTGCAACTCGTTTCTTCTGTTTTTTATAATTCTGACTGCCTTTCTGACATCTGGACAGTTTCCGCTGTTCCTGTGCAAGCTTTTTCTCTGTGTTCCGATAGAACATTGGGTATTTGGCGCTTTCCCCGGTAGAAAACACACACATCCCATGCATGGCAAAATCAATCCCGATAAATTTTTCTGCCGGTCTTTTTTCTGCTGTTTGGTTTTCACAGCAAAATAAAAGACTGGCAAAATAATTTCCGGATGGCTCCCTGCTGACTGTCACAGATTTCAATTTCCATTTTTCTGATATCGGACGGTGAAGCTTCATTCTGACAGCCGACATCTTAGGCAGTTTCAAATATTTTCCTTTCAGAAAGATATTTCCATTCACTACGTTTGTTGTATAAGATTTTCTTGATGACTTCTTTGATTTGAAACGCGGAAATCCTGCAGATGGTTCACGAAAAAACTTATGGAATGCACTTTCCAGATGCATCTGGACATTTGCTAACGCCAATGAATCCACCTCTTTCAGCCAGGGATATTCTTTCTTGTAACTGGCTGGTGTGTTCCTTAACATCTTCTTTTCTTTTTTATAATGTTCTATTTTATCCGCAAGCATACAGTTATAGATAAACCGGCTGCAGCCGATTGTTTTTTCTATTTGCACACGTTGTTCTGCATTGGGATAGATTCGTATTTTTACTGCCCGATTTATTTTCCTCACCTTATTCCTACGTATAAGTAAATGAATTCAATTATCGTTTTTTTGAACAATATGTTCTTCTTCTATTATAATACAAACCAATCACCAGAACAAGTGTTCTCTTTTTGCAAAATCTTTTTGAGTAGTTATGGGTATTTATGAGCATTTATGCTCAGATCTACAATTCATCTCACTACCTGAAGAGGTAGGAGAATTCTTGTTACATTTTGTTAAAAAACGATAACTATGCCCGGACCTGGTTAATCCGTATCTTAATCAACGAATGTTACAGCCTTGTGCGTAAATCCAGTAAATTTATCCCATTGGAAAATCTGGTTGACAGACAGGAATCGAAAAAAACAAAGAATCACAGTGAATTGTATACAGCCATAAATTCCAAAAGAGGAACTGCGTTTATCTGTTATTCTATACTATATAGAAGATTTCAGTGTAAGAGAAATCGCCCAGATCCTTGAAATATCGGAAGATGCCGTTCAAAATAGACTTGCAAGGGCAAGAGGAAAATTAAGGCAGGAATTACAGGAGGTGTCAATATGAGATTAGAAGATATGAAAAACGATATTCCCGAAACACCGGATTTTATCCATAATATGATTCAAAATGAGGTGGCAAAGCAGCTGGCAGATAATAAAGTGGCGAATCTGCGAAGAAGAAAACGATGGACAGCTCCGAAAGTTGCCGCAGTGGCAGCTGCGTGTGCGCTTGCAGTTTCCACGATACTTTCAAATACGATACGGTTAAATTCATCCAAGATACCTTCATTTTTCAATACTATGAGTCAACAGAAATATCTATTACTTTTTGATAGCCAAGCCTGACCACATAGATTATTATATTACTCATTTACTGTATTCTCTTTTAATTTGTTAAGTATACCTTCTTCCATTTCATAAACTTCATCACATAATATTTCAATGTCCTCACGATTATGACTCGTCAACAGAATTAATTTTCCTTCTGATTTCATTTTCAAGAATAATCGTCTCATTTCCTCAACTCCATTTTTATCTAATGCATTCATTGGCTCATCCAAAACCAGAATATCAGGTTTTTCCATAATTGCCTGTGCTATACCTAATCGTTGTCTCATTCCCATCGAATATTTACCCACATGTTTTTTGTCTGCGGAATCCAAACCAACCAATGACATAGACTCTTTAATTTCGTTACTGTCTATTTTTTCTCGTATTGAAGCCAAATATTTAAGATTTTTATATCCAGAATAATTCAACAAAAATCCAGGTGTCTCAATAATAAAACCTAAGTTTTCTGGGAAATCAATATCTTTTCCTACAATTTTATGATTCACAGAAATTACACCTGTTGTTGGTTTTAAAAATCCACAAATACATTTTAGTAAAACTGTTTTTCCAGAACCATTTCTTCCAATAATTCCATAGATATGCTCATTTGAAAATTTCACATTAATATTGTTTAGTACTAACTGATTCTTAAACTGTTTATTAAGATTTTCTATTGATATCATTGCTTCTTTCTCCATTTTACCTCCAACTTTTGCAACCCAATTTCGGTATTTTCTTTATAATTTACTAAAACACATAAAATGCTCAAAACCAAGATTCCTATAATAAAAAATAAGATACCATATTTCAATGTAATATGATATTTTAAATTAATACCCGAATATGTATTTATTTGCGCTAGTGTAATCGGAGAAAAACGATTTGCCCAAGCCATCCAGTCATTTGAAATACAAATATCAAATAATACACACAAAGCACCCGTACAAGTCCCTATTGCCTTACTTGTCAATTTATTCAATAAATAGATCAACAATCCCAACCAGCTTGCACAGCACCACTCTAATATAACGCTTATCATCAAAGCAAATAATGCACTATAATGACTAACCATATATTCTGAAACATTAAACAAAAGCCCTACCTGTATACCTGCATCTGTTTTTGCCAGTGTTCCCCATATTTTCCCCCACTCACATCCTATGTCCATATTCCCAACCAGTGGGAGCACAGAAACCAACAACAAAAATAAAATATAAATTAACGAAATACTAATACTATAAAATATTTGTCCTAATGCCCACGACAATTTTCCTGAACGTGATAGCATATAAAAATATCCATCATCTTCATAAGGCGCATTAGAAAAAATGAAAATTACCCCTGCCATTATTACAAGTTGACAAATATAATCATTAGTTAAATGAGGAAATGCATATGGAGTTATTCTTACCCCAACAAGATTACTAAAATTCAAAACAGCCTCTAAATTTTGTAATATAAATCCTGCTACAATAAGTAAAACTGTTAGTACCCGTATTGATGATATGGTTTTTTTTAAATTATAGATTGAAATGCGAAGTGCTTTAATAAAATACACCATCTTCCAACCTCCTTAAAACTGTTCTTCGGAATAGAATTCCAAATAAAATCACTATTAATAATACAACTATTGAACATATTAAAACAGTATGTACGCTTGATTGAATAATTACATTCCCTGTCAACAGTTTATCCAAACGATACCTATCAACAACATTACCCATACGATATGCCTGAACAATAAAAAAACTAACAAAGTAAGGTGATACAAGCACTACAAAAGGATCCGATATATAAGCCGAGACACATAATGCAATGCTGGACCATAATATACCTCTCAAGAATCCCGACCATACCTCTAACATTCCATATTCGAACGGATGATATAATGCAATCCATGCGTGGAATCTATCCGAAACAACTGCATCTTGAAAGGTAGAATCTGCCATAGGCAAAACAAAAGAAAGTGCTAGCAATAGAACTCCAGTACCAATCGCCACTGTAACACCACCACATAATGCATTAATTACATATTTCACTGTACAATATCTTTTTTTTCCTTCTCTTGAAACAATAAATGAAAGAGAATGATTTTTATATTCCTTACAAAAACTTGTGGCAAAAGGAATAGCGGCAAATATTGGCAAAAAGTAAGTGCGACAAACTCCTCCCCATGATGAATTCCAAAAAAAATAGTGTATGCTTCCCGTATGCGATGTTAAAGCTCTCATCAGATCATTCCAGGAATCAAAACATATAGAAAAACAAACGCCTAAAATACTTATGATCCATCCTATATTTATTGCACGTTTCATTTCAACAGCAAATACTTTTTTCATGATATTTCTTCTCCCGTAATTGCATTAAACCGAAGTGCATAATCAACATTGATATCACCATTTATATCAAACTTACAACACCACACTGGAATCAATTCCACTTTATCAAAAGAATCCTCTTTTCTTTTAGGAAAATATTCCAACCACATATTGGATAGGTTATACGTATCAGATAAAATAACATCTCCAAATTTTTTTACTAATGCTTTTTTTATTCCATCAAATCGTATTATTTCTTGATTTTCAGCTTCTATATTCAATTGATTTACCATTCCAGTTAATCTTATCTCACAGATTCCCAAATTTGAAAATAAAAATGTAGCACCCATAGGATCCGCAAGTAACGGTTGCTCCACTCCTCCTGACATTTGAACTGTAGGATCGCCTTCTCCAAAAACTGGTACCCCATCCAAACTAAATGAATATTTTATATAATACATTTCGTCATCTGCATCAAATATCTGCTCTTGAAATTTGCCAGACTCATAAAAGCTTTTATAGTCTTCATCACTTTTCATAGCATTCTGTATGCTAAGCATATCTTCTTTTGACAATGCGAAAGTTTCTCTTTCACCTAAACTTGTACCCAGTTCCAAACTCGACAAGAATGCTTCTATATTGCTTATAGCCTCTTCCTCTTTCATAAATGATAAATTCTTTTTTTCAAGAAGAGCATTTTCTTCCGCATAGGATGCAAGACTTGATAAATATTTTATTTCATCATTTTTATCATATTTCATAACACCTGCTCCTAATGCTACTGTTTCATCCTGAAAAGTTATTTCTGAGGCACCTCCATCATATTCATTAATCTGAATTTCTTCTTCACTACTTTCCGGCCATAAAAACTCAACAATTTTTTCATTATCAAAATTTTTATATTCTGTATTATATGTTGCAAAACTTTTTCCGGGGATCTCTATTTTTGTATTTACAGTCAAATTTTCTGTAATTGTTTCTTGAATGTCACCTTGCTCCGTTATACTGTTTTCTTCTATATTTGTTTCGTCATCCATGGTCATTTCTGATTTTTCTTCTATACTATTTACATTTTTAGAGCATCCCACCATACTTACCGTACCTAGACAAATTATAGAAGCAATTAAATATCTATATTCTTTCATAATCTCATACTCTTTCTTCTATCTCAAATAAATTAAAATATCTTATTGTAAGCGCTTAAATGGCACAAATTGCCAGTGTACACGCCATTACTATATATAATACTGATCTCCTTTCCCATGTTTACGTTCGTAAAATTTACTTCTCAGTTATGAAATCAATGACAATTCTCATTATCTTCATTTTTTTCAAGTTTTCAACCCTTTCTGCACCAAACAACATTTATCGTGCTTTTTTGGTTAATTTACATATTTTCTTAACGATGCAAGGTACTTGTAATCCTGCTGTCAGTAATATTCCAACCGAAAAACAGTTTATATAGACAGAATGTGATACAGAATTTTTGATGTGTAAAGCAATTTCACTAAATGTGATGCAAATAGTTCTTTATTACTTTCTTCTTTTTATTAGGTTCTATTGGTAAAATTTTAATGAAAGAAGGTGGAATAAATAGAATTTCAATATGAAGATATGGGAAACCGAATCAAAATCCGCAGAAAAGAACTGCGAATAAAACAGACAGAGCTTGCTGAAAGATTAAATATATCCAATAATCATATGTCATCAATCGAAAATGGAAGACAAAAACCAAATCTGGATGTCTTCATCCAAATTTGTAATCTACTCAACGTTACACCTGACTACCTCCTGCTCGGCAGTATGCACGCTTATAATATTCCACAGGATATTATTGATAAATTGCGATTATGTAACCAATCTGACATAGAACTTGCCGGAGACTTTATTGAACTGCTTGTAAAACGAAACAACAAGACATGTTCTGAAGCAAAATGGTAATAAATTTGTCTTTTCATACGCATTTTTTGCATTTGGAAATTTCATATGATAAGATGTACATATACATCTTTAATAAGGGCAGGTACAAAAATGCGTATTTTAATTTGTGATGACGATACTCTATTCATTGAACAATTACAAAAATATATTGAATCCTACTTTGAATCAAATCATTTAAAATCTCCCGAAATAGTTTCATTTACCAGCGGTGAAGCTTTATTATCTGATAAAGGTGAAAAAGATATTGTTTTTCTGGATATTGAAATGCCCGGTATGAATGGAATTTATGTAGGAAATGAATTAAAAAAAGCAAACAAAAATGTCATTATTTTTGTGGTGACCTCATATTCCGAATATTTGGATGAAGCAATGCGTTTTCATGTATTCCGCTATCTTTCCAAACCTTTGGACAAGCAGCGTTTTTTCCGAAATATGAAAGACGCCTTAGCATATTACAATTCCATTACTACCAAAATTCCTGTTGAAACTAAGCAGGGAGTATATTCATTTCCTGCTTCACAGATTATTGCAATAGAAGCACAGGGACGAAAAGTAATTGTACATACTACCCGGCAAGATTTTGATTCTATTCATAATATGGCTTATTGGCTGGAACAACTCCCCAAAAACAGTTTTTTCCAGACACATAGGAGTTTTATTGTTAATTTCGAACATATTGTGGACTTTGATCATTCCGCCATACATTTATCGAATCAACAGATCACAGCTTATCTGACACGTAGAAAATACAGTTCCTTTAAAAATGCTTATCTACTATATCTGGAAAGTATGAGGTAAAAATAAATGGAACATATCGTTTTACTTCTTTTTAGTTTTTTTACAGAAGCAGTTATACTATGGCAATACACATCCAACCTTTTTACCTCCTCTTATGGCAGTAAAATAAGGCTGGCATTATTGAGTGCGCTTTATACAATATTGTTTCTTCTTTCCCTGCTCAAACAAACAGGACTAAATGTCGTCAGCTTTTTTGTGTTTAACACTGTTTTTCTTTATGTGTTGTTTAAACTCAAGTTGTTATTAGCACTCTTCCATTCGGCTATAGTTACAGCAATTATGGGTATATCTGAAATTGCAGTTTTGGGGATTATATCAAGATTTTTTCCGCATTTTCTCTTAGAAACAGATGCCGGACTTGTTTTTTATACGGTTTTTAGCAAGATTTTCTTTTTTGCAGTCATCTATTTATTAATTCATCTGTTCAAAGGAAAAAAATTAAATCAAGAACAATACGGTCACTCCGAAATTCTTTTGATGTTAATTCCAGTTTCCTCCATTTTTATTATATTTACTCTTCTTTCTATTGGTGAAACATCCGCATTTGCTCCACCTATTGATTTTCTAGTGACTATTTGTGCAGTTTTTCTGCTGATGGTCAACCTACTTGTATTTGGAATCAACCAATATAACCAAAAAAAATCACAGGAGTATGCCGATTTGCAGTTGTTGCTCCAGAAAGAATCCGATTCTGTTGAATACTATGAAATGATGCTTGCACAAAACGAAAACCAAAGCATTTTAATCCATGATATAAAGAAACATCTTCAATCGATCAAATTACTGAACGAAAAACATGATTCTGATAAAATAAATGCCTATATACAACAACTTATGGAATCTTCTGACTTAAGAGAAACCACAAATATCTGCGACAATGAAATGCTGAATGCCATTCTTTGCCGCTATCAGCGCCAATGCAATGACAAACATATTCATTTCCATACCGACATCAGAAGCGGTACTGTACAATATATATATCAGCACGATTTGACATCTCTATTCTGTAACTTATTGGAGAATGCAATGGAATCTGCAGAAAATATCCCGGATTCTTTTATAGAGCTTACAGTACAAAAAAAAGAAAATTCACCCTTTGTCATAATCATACTCATCAATTCCTGTCAAAATACCCCTGTGTATAATCAGGAAGGAGTTCCTGTGTCCCATAAATCAGACAATGGCAGACATGGTTTCGGAATCAAAAGCATTAAAAAAGTTGTAAAACAGTACCACGGAAATTTGCAAATGTATTATGATAACGATTCAGGTACCTTCCATACAATCATAACCTTAAAACAGTAAATCCTAACAACAGACGCGGTAAAAAAGGATTACAGCTTTATACTTCTTGAAGCAGCCTATCTGGAACGGACTGGCCTCCGCTTTGAGCCATCCGATTATATCTTCTTCGGTCTGGCTAACAAAAATGGGTTCTTGACCAATGCGGAAAGCTCATGACCGATCAGCACACGGTTTATAACTCCCGTATGTTCTGTACCCAGTGGAATGGCTTGGAAAAAAGCTCTATCTTTGATGATGCGCTGGACGATAAGGAATACGATATTTACAGTATCCGTTCCATGCGACAAAACCCTGTGATTGCTGACCTGTTCCACCGCATAAAATACATGGAACGCCGTGGAAGTGGCCTACGCAAAGTCGTCAGTGAAACCGAAAAGCTGCCTGGATATACAGCGGCATATGAGCCTGAATTTTCCTCAACAGCAACAGATTTCAGGGTCATCTTGAATAAACAAAGGAGCAGGGCATTGGGTAGCATCCCCATTGTCCTGCTTCTTTGTTTATTCTGTATAGATGTTCCCATTCTCATCCGTCCAGGTGCCGTCACCATTGTCTGTGTATCCGACCCCATCTGCGTCACAATAATAATAATCTCCGTTTGTTGTTTCTATTACATTAACAGTACCGTTACTACCCTGGAGTTCATGCTGTTCCAGTTGGTTTCCGAAATGATAACCTTCGTCATTCCAGGTACGATATGAATTTCCATTGGCATCTGCCCAGTTTCCATCTCCCTGATAACTGTATCGGCTCCCATAATAATCAGAATAGGTCCCATCTCCGTTATCGTAAAGAACTCTGGATTCTTCATCTTCTCCACCCGGTGCTACAATTGATGCTACACCGGAAGTAGTACTGAATCCACTGGTATATGGTACGCCTGCTGGCAGATTTTCATAAGATGAAACAGACCCGTTGTTGTCAGAGGTAATTCCATCATCGGTCGTTTCACTTACCTGTCCGCTGTTTTCCATGGCAGGTTCATCGTTTGTTTCCGCATCTGCTTTTTCCTCTTCGTCTACAGAATCCTCTGTATCTGTATTCTCTGTCACTCCTCCTTCGTCCTGGGTTTCAGCAGCTTTCTGCATAGTTACCATTTCAGAAAATGGTGCATAATCCGGTACATTATTTTTCTCTGGATCTGCATTTTTTTCAATACCAGACTTCTCCGTCTCTACTGAAACTGTATCTGTCCCGGCAGAGACATTAAATACCAGATTACCGCCTGCAAGCAGCAGCGTCACAAGAATTCCCGGAAGAATTCCTTTGCGGAGTTTCCGAATGTTCACCATATACAGAATCCGATCTTTAAACACCATTTCGCTGTCATTAAGACTTGCTGTCACATATGGAATCTGATTTTCCATGGCTACTGTCCTGAGAAGCAGCTGTCGATATAATTTATGTTCCTTTTTATTAACTCTGCGAACAACTGCTGTATCACACAGATTCTCAATATCCTTATCCGCTTCTTTCAGCATGATAAGAAGAAAGGGATTGAACCAGTATATCGATGCACAGATTCGGAGGAGCATCTTATACCAGAGATCCCGATGGCAATAATGTGTAAGTTCATGGTAAAAGATAAGTTTTCTTTCTTCTGCTGAATACCCGGTTGCTGGTAGATACAATTTTGTATGTAAAAGTCCTGCAAGAAGCGGTGTGGTAAGACCTGCGTTTTGCCTGAGTTCCGGTATTCTGCGTACGTGCTTCTTTTGACACGCTGCACGGTACATCTGAATACTCACCGTATCACTTACCTGCAGACTCATCCGTTCCAGATTCCTTATAGAAAAATAATATGCCAGCAATTCTCCCGTCAGTTTAAGTACCGCTACGCTCAGCCAGACAGCAGCAAAAATCAAAGCCACAATTCCCAGCCATTTATCTGATTCGTACCTGACAGTTCTCTTTTGTTCCGGGATTTCTGTCAGATTTTTCATGTCTTTGCTCGCAGATGATACGTTTTCTGTTATCTTCTGACTTTCCTCTGGTCTGACTGCGTAATCCGTTATCTTCGGGCTTTGCGTATTCTGTTGACTGCTTCTAAGTACTTTGAAATCCACCAGTGCCAGATTCGCCGGAAGGCGCACCGGAACACAAAGGCTTATCGTAATCAACAGCCAGATAAAGTACTTCCATTTCGCTGATACACGTCCTTTAAACAGAGTCGCAAGCACTTTTACCAGTAAAATTACTATTGCTGCAATAATGTTCAGTTTCAGAATGTGTAGAACAAGAACCTCCATAATTTGCTATTCCTCCCTGTCCTCCAGGTTCTTAAGAAATTCACTGAGATCCTGGACTTCTTCCGAGCTGATCTTCTTTCCATGATAAAGTGAAGTTACAAACTTTTTTAGTGAATTCCCATAAAGCTTCTCAAGAACACTCTGGCTTTCATGTGCCTGATAATCTGACTGCGAAACCAGGGGTGTATACAGATTCATTTTTCCCTGTTTCGTCACTTCCACGAAATTTTTGTTCTCCAATCTGGTCAGCAATGACAAAATTGTTGTTGATGCAAGCTTTTTCTTCATATTGATCACTTTCTCAATCTCCGGTCTGGTCATCGGCGGAGTATTGTTCCAAAGAACGAGCATAATATCCAGTTCTGATTCCGGAAGTCTCTGGTAAGTTTTTTTCACTTTTTCATACCTCCCCTGTTACATATTTTCTACAAATGTAGGAATAACTCTATTTTACCATGGTTCACGGAAATGGCAAGGGCTTTTGCACAATTTGCAAATGCCCTTGCCATTCCTGCAGCTACTGACCACTATCAGTCTATTTCTGTATAGCTGCTGCCATTTTCATCACTCCATGTCCCGTCTCCGTTGTCCGTAAATCCTGTACCATTTTCGTCCTGGAAATAATAATCACCATTTGTAGTTTCCGTAACCGTCACAGTATTACCGTTTGCATCCTGAAGGTCATGCTGTTCCAACGTATGTCCCAGATGATGAGTGTCATCATTCAGAGCTGAGTAGGTATTTCCATTTTCGTCGGTATAAGTTTCATCCCCATTATCGGTATAGTTCATTCCATCATCTCCACGATATTCACAAGAATAATCTTTGTGAAGAATGTAATTAATCTCAATGGTATTTCCATCACTGTCAACTAATGTCATTGGTGAGGTAGTAAGGATATCGGAATCATTATTGATGTCCGAGGATTTTGTAGAAGCATTTTCTTCTGTATCGGAGGAATCTGAATCTCCTCCTGACTTCTGACTGGCAGTATCCGTAGTTGCCTTATCAGAATCATCAGAAGAATCATCTGTCTGGTTTTCGTTCTCCTGTCTGGTAAGCGAAGGATTTCCAGGATAAGAAATATATTCTACAAATTTTCTGACGTCACTGATGTCATCTGCATCTTTTGCATATCCCACTGCCATATACAGGCTGTTTCCCTCTGAATAAATTGTCTGATAGCAGGCATCGTATGTGTCATTGCATTTGGCAATCCCTGTTTTGACATCCTCCAGTGAATATTTATAGATATTTACATAATCATTTCCGTTCGTATAGCTTGCATAGGTACCTTCCGTATCTGCTTTTTCCCATTCAGATCCAGCCGGCGGCTGTGTATAGAAATCGTTATTTCCTGCTGCCATAACCGTTGCAGCTGAAAAAATCCCAAGTGTTGCTACCGTCATAAGTGTCATAAATTTTGTTTTCATCGTGGATTCTCCTAGAATTTTATTTTCTACATCTGTAGAAGTTAATTATATTCTACAATTGTAGAATATAATTGTCAATTCTTTTTTCTATATTTTTTTATCATCTCAGTTTAATTTCTATTTTTCTTTCCACTGGGCTATGTAAATCCAGAGGATCTTCATCGCTTTCATAAACACGTCCTTCGCCTTCTCCAAATGATTTGAGGCATACTGGACATGATAGTCAGAACTAACATTTCTTTTTTCATTTTTCTGCAATCATATTTCCATCAAAAGTACCATTTTACGCCATTCCTGCAATAAAAAAAGGCCCTCCCGGATAGACCATTATTGTTCCTGTCCATCCAGAAAGACCTGAAAATTAAAATTTATTCTTCTCAGTGGTCTTAATATATAGTTTATCAAAATATAGAAGAAATGGATATATATTTTCTTTTAATATTTTTCTAAAAAAGCTTTATTTTATCACTCTCCAGTCACCGGACGCATCATGGAAAGCAGCTCCTTCCGGTAATGATCGGCCTTTTCCTGATTGCCCTGTTCTTTCCGTACCATCTTTGTGATTCCCGGATACTGTCCCGGGAAGCTTTCCAGCATGATACCATCTCCATAGATCAGGTAAACATCTCCGTCTGTCATATCTTCCTCTGTCAGCTTCTTTCCATTCTCATCCGTAAGCTTATCCGGTATCGTTCCGGAGAAAATCGTGTCCGTGTCCAGATCCGCAAAATACCAGCTGTTATCATCTGTATGAAAATACACTGCTGTCATCGGCTTTTCCCCGCATCCCGCCAGACAGAACATAACAAGTACCGCCAGCATCACGATCCATTTTTTCATTATTCCACCTCCTAGTCTCTGTCAGTATTTGATTATTTCGACTTCACACCGTGCTAGCACCATGAAAAATATTAATATTACTGACTTCTACAATGTTTTTTATCTGGCACTACCATTAGTGGAAGATTTTTGATATAAATTTAATTGATCGTTGGAAGTACTTCCATAACCTGATCAATCACTTCCACAATTCTCTGTATATCCATATTTTCTTTTACATCAGAACTATCATTCACGTTCAAACCATCTTGCCAGTCCTGGACAATAGATACTGCCGGGATATTCACTAATGCAAACGGATAATGGTCACTGTTGGTTGCCATTGTCAGGAAAAATCTGTCATTGGGTGTAAATAGTTCTGACATACTGTTTTTATTTAATTCGGCCAGTTTTTTCAATCCCTCATCATCATATTCCGCATTGTCTGGTCTTTTGTTTCCTTCGATCATCGCCATATAACCCAGATCACTTTTTTCTGCAATAGTATCAATATTTATTACTCCGATGATCTGTTTCCGCTCGTCCTCCGTCAGCTTACCAACATACCATCTTGAACCCAGCATATATTTCTCTTCGCCCGAGAACAGGATGAATTTTATATTATACGGCATCTCTGTATCTTTTAAAATCCTTGCCAGTTCAAGCACTGCTGCCACTCCGGAACCGTTATCATTGGCGCCCACCGAATCTTCTGCACTGTCATAATGGGCACTTATGATCAGATTTTTTGTAGTATCAATAGATGAGTTTTTTGTCACAATGATATTTTCACCAATGCCGTCAACAATTGCATTCTCGGCTGTTGATGCCAGAAACACATCCGCCTGCGAGGAATGCCTTATTGCATTCTCATTGTTTTCATCGTTATATTCGAATTTCTGGTATTCTATATTGTCATATCCCAGATTGCCAAAATATTCACTAATATATTCTTTTACATTCTGTATTGCATCAGAATTTATTGGACGCGGTTCAGAAGTGATTTCATCGATGATCTGTTCAATATTCTGTTCCAAAGGCTCTATTATTGTACCGGTCTGGGTAACACTCTCCGCCATTGTCTGAATTGGTGCTATTAATGATATAACCATAATTAAGGCAATTGTAATTTTTTTCATTTGTGAGCTCCCTCATTTTACCAAGTATTAATCAGTATCTTTTATCCAATAACTTTCCATGCAGAACCATAGGCTACAACGAAAGCTTTTTTCCATACCATAAGCATTATCATGTGATATACTTCTGCCATTTAAATCTCAGATTTTGAAAAAGGAACAGACATTGATAAATTTACTTAGTTCCATTCTGGGCTATGCACGGAACATTACAACCACATGATCAAAAAGCAGTAAATCTGATATTCAAATGTACATTGTGATCCTTTTTTAACAAAATTAGCTTTTTTATCATTTATGTTATCAACTGATACTATTATACCATGAACTGCATCACCAACCAAGTGTTCTTTTTTGCTTTTACAGCGTTCGTACAGTACTTTTACAATTCATTGCACATCTGTAAAGGAAGGAGACTTCTTGCTATATATTATGTTAAATTCCTGAAAGTATTTTCTTTGCGTTCTCCAGGTTATTTTTTCCATTTATTTTTAGATATACTTTACTGATTTCAGAAGGCTCTCCTATTTCTCTGCAGAGATCCTGTGCCTGGAAAATGGGTATGTAGATTTTCCTGGAACCTCCGTTTCTCTGGCTTTCTTAATGCCCCCGGCTGTGGCTTCTATCACGACAAATTCTTTTTCATTAGAGTTTAAAAGGACATCAATGTGCTGGCAGCAGTTACTTTCGCTGTTCTGCCTGTCAGGATAAAAGAATTGGTCTACGGAAATGTCCAGCAAGGTGACGATTTGGTAAAAGGTATTCAGGTTTGATTATGAGGACGATACGCAGTTTTATGTTTTAGTAGTATTTTATCTACATACTCGATGACAACATTGATAGATTGAAAGGATGGGGGTAAAATAAATGCGGATAAAATTTGAGACTCCATAATAGATACATATTTCTCTGCTATATTTGAAAAGTTGGAGGTGGAACAATGCAGAAGATTTTAATTGTTGAGGACGATATTGACATTCAGGATATATTAAAGAACCATCTGATTGATGCGGGATATGAAGTCGCTGTTGCTTCTGACGGTGTGGCGGGCATTGCAATGTTTGGGGATACCATCGACCTTGTGCTGTTAGACATCATGCTCCCTAAAATCGACGGTTATGGTGTATGTGAGGTCATTCGTAAGCGGTCACAAGTCCCTATTATTATGCTTACTGCGCTTTCGGATGAAGAAAACCAGTTGCGGGGTTTTGAACAGCAGATTGACGATTACATTCCAAAGCCCTTTTCGCCCAAAATCCTGCTGTGCAAGATTGCGGCTATTCTTCGCCGTAGGACTGTGGAAACTCAAAATCAATCCCTGCTTACTTATAAAGAGCTAAGTATGGACGTTGACGGATTCCATGTATATCAAGGCGGAAACGAGGTTGTTTTAACCAGCAAAGAGTTTGCGCTTCTTAGGCTTATGCTTGAAAATCAGGGAAAGGTCTTTACTCGGCAAATGCTACTTGACCGATTGTGGGAGGACGATTTGGAGGTCGAAGATCGGATCATTGACAGTCACATAAAGAACATTCGCAAAAAATTAAATGCTGACTATATAAAAACAATCAGAGGAGTGGGATACAGAGTTGACAAAGTACATTAAGCAACGTTTATCCGTTAAGATTTTTATAATTACATTTTTTCTACTGGGTACAGCTTGTAGCGGAACATATTTTTTCATTTCAAAGCTGTTACCTGCGACATACTCCAATTTGATAAATGTGTCCACAGAGAAAGCCGCTATGCACCTTGTTGAGCAAATGACAGCTTTTGACAATATATCTGATTGTGAAAATGATATATCTAATTTTTCAAAGGAAACAAATACTGCTTTTTGGATTGAGGATAGTAACGGTCGTATGATATATCCCGACGAGGCATCAATAGAAACCTCTACTACTTCGGCAGATTGTACAGTTACATTCGATGAAGATGAATCGTTCATAGATATGCAACCGTCTGGGGAAACCACGACAAATTTTTACCCGTTCACGTTAAAAAACGGTACTGCTTATGCATTGGCAGTTCAAACGGATTTGTTCGTTGTACAGCAGGCAACAAAGGTATTGCTGTCTATTCTTCCGTATGTTATCTTAATGATCTTTCTGCTTTCGCTCCTTTGTGCATGGCTCTATACAAGGTACATCACTCGACCTATTGTGCGACTGAGCAAGATTTCAAAGCAAATGGCGGAATTGGATTTTTCCGGTCAATGTAGTACAGGACGAGAAGATGAATTAGGGTGTTTGGCGCAAAATCTAAATTCATTGTCTGCTTCGCTATCCACTGCATTGAACGATCTTCAAACTGCCAACCAACAGCTCAAAACAGATATTGAAAAGGAACAGGAGTTAGAAAGACAGCGGGTAGACTTTTTCTCGGCAGCATCCCATGAACTGAAAACACCACTAACCATCTTGAAAGGACATTTGGCGGGAATGCTGAACGGAGTCTGCGGTTATGAAAACCATATAGAGTACATGGAGCGTTCCCTGGCCGTTGTTGATAGGATAGAAAAGTTGGTAAAAGAGCTGCTGTATGTTTCCAAAGCGGAAGGAACTCAAAAAACTGAATATAAAACCGTTGATTTTGCGGAAATATTTCGGGTACAGATTGCCACTGTAACAGATTTATTGGAAGAAAAGGAACAGTGCCTTGAAGCAAATATTCCTACCCGTCTTTATTGTGAAGTGGAACAAGCACAGATGGAACGGGCGATTCAAAATATATTGGTAAACGCAACTCACTATTCTCCAAGTGGTAAACTGATTCGTATATCTTTGTCCGAAACGCATGGTACAATTCGTGGTGAAATTGAAAACACAGGTGTCCGTGTGCCTGACGATGCTATTCCACATTTGTTTGAAGCTTTCTACCGAGCAGATACATCTCGTAACCGTAATTTCGGCGGAAGCGGATTAGGGCTTTATATTGTTGGCAAAATCATGGAAATGCACCAAGCAAAGTACGGCATTTCAAATACAAATAATGGTGTACTGTTTTGGTTTGAATTGCCTTGCAGGCAGCCGATAGACAACTCCATCTAAAATCCATAATCCTTGCAAATTATATCCAAGCTGCTTTGTTATATTATAGCTGTCCTCAAGAGGGCAGCTATAATTCTTATAAAGCGAGGTCTTATCTATGAAGAACAAAAAAATTTTGGCAATAGGCTTGTGCGGAGCAATCTGTTTAAGCATTGCAGGGGTTACTTATGCAAGCGCATTGGCTTCGGATACACCAAAGGTTTCAGCATCCGAAACGGGAAACACATCCAGCGCAGATATTCTCTATCAGGATACAGACGGTGGACAAATCAGCGTTGACGGTAAAAATTGGGTTGCCGAGGCAGATTATGAGAAGAACAATGCAGCACCGGATGTGCAGTGGTGGACAGCTGATGAATATGAGGCGTGGATGAACGAACAGAAAAAAGAAATGGAATCTTTGATTGGAACCGGAGATGGTTGGTATGATGGGGAAGGCGTATTCCATGAATTTACACAGGAAAGCGTAGCTGCTATGATGGACAGCTATAAAGGAACTCTGGAAAGTATCAAAAAAGGAGTATTGTATTCCAAAGACAACGGTGACGGCGATACCTACTCCATGATTCCACCTACTGAAGATGTAGTTTCCTCTTATAGTGTTGATGTAACAAAAGATAACGGAAAAACAGTACACATTGGAGATTATTCCACAGTTGAGGAATTAGACAAAGCCATTTCTGATGCAGTTAAAAATGGTCAGCTCACACAAGAAGAAGCGGACGCCGTTCACCAATAATAACCAAACCATTCTGCCGCACGACGGCAAAAGAAAAAAAGCCGTCGTACAGCAGACAAATTGATACGCCCATTTAAAGCAGCGGCATTGATTTTCAGAGCCGCTGTACCAAACGGGCAAAAAGCAAGAACTGCCCGGGCTGCGGAAAAATTTGAAGAACCGGACACCCGACGCCAGGCCATTTCGAAGGCAATCGCCGAATTGCTATATATTATATTATTATATTAAATTACTGAAAATATTTTCTTTGCGTTCTCCAGGTTATTTTTTCCATTTATTTTTAGGTATACTTTACTGATTTCAGAAGGCTCTCCTATTTCTCTGCAGAGATCCTGTGCCTGG
>NZ_JAAWUO010000023.1 GCF_013304825.1 Blautia schinkii
ACCGGGATGTCCAGGAACAATTACAGCAATACGCTGCAAAATGGTTTTAATTTCTCCAAACAGCTCAAAAATCATTTCATTTCTCGCAATTATCTTTTATCAGTCAATCAGCTATAAATGCAAACAGCAGAAAACGGCGGTCTTATCGACCGCCTTCCAGACTGTAGACAACCACCGTTTTAACCGGTGGTTGTTTATCAGTTCTCCTTCAGATTCCCAGAACAGCAGATATCTTAATTTCTTTTTCCGTTTCACTGAGATCAAAGTCGCCGCCGTCTTCCACAGTCATGTGT
The DNA here is from genome assembly GCF_013304825.1 of Blautia schinkii. GTDB lineage: Bacteria > Bacillota > Clostridia > Lachnospirales > Lachnospiraceae > Blautia_A > Blautia_A schinkii_B. Next base: position 294 of record NZ_JAAWUO010000023.1, read on the forward strand.
ACCTCATACAGTACATCTTCTGTCAGCGTATCCGGTGTTTCACCATCTTCTGTCTGGATATGCCATTTCTCTTCCGGAACTTCCTTCAAGGTACCATCTGTACCATATGCATACAGCTTCAAAGAACCTGTTTCCCCTGAGATTCCTTTCGTGCGTATTGCAACGGTCGTATTCGGATGTACATTCTCAATTGTGATCGTGTTCAGCCATCCTTCCACATCTCCCTGACCACCGTCTGCTGCAAATTTCTCCTGGCTTAACACATTGCGCATTGCCTGATCCAGATCCACCTTGCGGTAAGGCATTTCCGGCAGATATACAAACCTGTCCTGAAGTCTCAGCAGTTCCAGATAGCCGGTCGGACAATAGAGCGCATTTCCGCTGTTTCCCGCATACATACCGATAGCCATGTTGTTGTATCCCGGTTTGTCAGAAATATCCATGGTAAATACAGTCTCGCCTGTCTCAAAATCAAGCATGATATACTGCCACATACCAGTTTCCATATCCTGAACATATCCGTAAATATATCCTGTTGCAGTGGACAGCTTCATCATGGAAGTGTCAGACAGATCACTTCTGCACCAGATACTCTTCATCTCATATCCGTCCTCCGTCTTAACTGTATCCACACGTTCTATACCCGGTGCGATCATTTTATTGCCCTGTCTCAGCCAGCCCACATCATAAATATTCTCATAGCTTTGTATTGAGGAATCATTATCTGCTTCTCCAAGCTTCGCACTTCCTGCACCAAACCAGTTACATACGATCGTGCTTACTGTTCCCTCTCCATCATCATATACAATTGCAGAATTTTCCACAGACACCTGTGTATTTTCCGGAAGCTCATCTATAACAGGCATACTCGCAACCTGTTCTCCTGTTTTCATATCCACCGCAATAAGATTTACCGGATCCTGATTATCTGTAAACATAACCAGATCTTTGGTCAGAGACGGGGAACATCCACCGCCCCATGCAAGACCGCCACCTGTCGTCTCATCGCCTTCTTTGCTTTCCTTGGCACCCACACTTTTATAGGAAGTTTCCCAGACTTTTTTCACACCATTATCCGCCTGGAGCAGATAACACTTCAGATTTGTCAGAATGACCGCACCCTCCTTAGATGCCGCAATACCATTCTCTGCACCCTCTCCCGGTTCCAGTTCATATACAAACACTGCATCTGACAGATCCACATCTTCTCCATTCAGGATCTTATCGATAGCTGCACGTGAAACATAGCCAAAGGTTCCCTGCTGTTTTCTGTCGGGATAAATGCGGAAGCCTCCTGTTGCAAACCAGAGATTTCCCTCATAATCAAAAACTACAGATAACAGATTCTGATCCAGTGTTTTTCCAAGCGCTGCCTCTGCTGCCGCTTTAATGTCGATATCCAGAACCTTCTCAAATTCCGGAAGTACATTTCCCTCCTCATCTGTAGCCTTAAGCATAAGTACCCGATTATCGTTCGTCGGACACACAATGCGATTGCTCTCATCTACAAAAGAATATGAACTCTGTATCAAATAGCTTCCATTGTCATGCTGTTTTGGTGAAAAATAGCCCAAGGTCTGTGCCTCATCTGCATTAATATCACGGATCGCCAGGCCACCCAGAAGCGGAACCACAGAATGTCCATAGGAATCAAAAAAGACTGCCGGCGAAGCATTGGGATTAACTTTTTCATAAGAAACATTGATCTCAGAATAAATATCAACGGGCAATACCTCATCTGTTGAATCTGTATTATAGCAGTCATGATGAATGTTAGAATCACTGGCTGCCATATACGGATTCACATCCATAGCCTTCGGTGTAAGTGCCTTGACCGGAAGTTCTGATGCCTGACCAGCACTTTCTTCTGTCTGTGTTTCCTCTGCATATACCGTATTTGCTGCCGGTTCAGATGCTATAGCTGTTATAAAAGCGATCATTGCAAGAATTAAAGCTCTTTTCTTCATAATTGTTTTCCTCCTGAGTGTTTTTTGTTATATTACTTTTCTTTGTCCAAACCAGATGGAGAGTCCTTCTTTTATTTTTTGCTCTTCCACAGGTTTCATAAAAAAATATTCTATCCGCAGCCTGAACGCATGAAGTGAAAAATCAAAGTCACTGCACCAGATGATTCCACATTTCGGATACAGGGAACGGAGATGTTCTGCTGCATTCAGGCCAGACACATCCGGTAATGCGAGAAACACCACTGTCGGTACTGTTTTCAATATCCGTGCAAAAAATTGTTCCTGATTCTGATAGATTTCAATCAAGGGAAAAACTTTCTTTTCTGTACAGTAATTTCTGATGTATTCCGCACAGCTCTGTCCTTCCTGTTCCTGATCAGTCAATATGGCAATACAATACACGACATCCCTCCTCTTCCATTTGATGTACTCCCATTTGTTATCCTCATTATAAAAAAGTCATAAATTTTTTCAATAATTCTGTCACGAAACGACAGAAAATGACACGAATTGTAAATCTATGGTATTGTTTTGTGATATACTGTTACCAGAGCATATTTGAAATAACTATACCACCTGCTTGTCTGCAAATTCGATTGCACAGATGAAAAAGTGTTACTGAAAACAGAATGAACAGCAACAAAAAGTCTCCGCAGGCGGAATTTTATAAACATATAAACAAAGGAAGATTTACTATGAGAATTGCAATTGTTGATGATATTTCAGAAGAACGGACACTGCTTCACAACAGACTGGAATCTCAGTTTTCCAGGCGCAATGTCCATACAGATATATTTGAATATGAAAATGGAGAAGCTTTCCTCACTGCTGCGAAGGAATGTCCTTTCACTGTAGTGTTTCTGGATATTTATATGAATGGATCTAACGGAATTGATACAGCAAAAGAACTTCGCAGATCAGATACTGACTGTCTGCTGATCTTTACAACAACTTCCACTGACCATGCATTAGAGGGATTTCAGGTCCGGGCTCTCCACTATCTTGTAAAGCCCTACAGTGAAAATGATATTTCCGCACTGGCAGATGAAATCCTTTCCCGCATCCCGGATTCCGGGAAATACATAGATGTAAAGGTAAACGGCAGTAATATTCAGATTCCCTTCCGGAAAATAATCTACGCAGAGCATTTTTCCCATATGATCCACATTCACACTGCCGGTGAAAGGGAACTGGTCACCCGTCAGTCCTTTGATTCCTTCATAACCTCCCTGAAAATGGACTCACGTTTCTATCAGTGTAACCGTGGCGTTGTGATCAATCTGGAGCATGCCGTTGATTTTGACGGAACAGGCTTTCGCCTTGATAACGGAAGCAATGTCCCGGTAAGCAGGAAGCTTCTCAAAAACGCCAGACAGACATTTATGGAATTTCTGTTCCAAAGGAGGTCCTGAAATGACTGACATACTTCGCCCTATACTTGAACTTTCCGTAATCATTCCCGGCATACTGCTGGCATATCTGCCTGTAAAAAGCTATCTGAGAGAGACACCGCTTAAGCTGACAGCATGGCTTCTTCCTCTTCTTCTGGGAGTCTGTATTTTGGGAGGAGTGGTTTGCTGTATCCTGCAAGTTCCCACCAGATGGATTCTGTTTCCTATACTGCCTGTCATTATGTTCATTTATCATAAAACGCTGAAAACCTCTGCCTGGAAATCAGTCAGTATTTTTCTGGCAGTTTTCGCAGTTTTTGCATGTGTCAACAGCCTGTCCCGGGCATTCAATGCACTTATAACTGCTGACCTGCATATTACAGAAAATGAACTGTGGTTTCACACCGGTGCCGGGATTTTCTATAACATGATCTGTCTGCTTTTTGTTCTGGCAGCCTGGTATCCTGCCCGCCACTGTGTACAAACAATGGTCACAAACGAGAACTTTGCCCAGACCTGGTACGTATTCTGGATTCTTCCGGTAATCTTCATCGGAGTGAATCTTTTTATGATCCCTAAATACCGCAGTACTTTATATACCGGACGAGTCCTGCAGTGTTATATTGTTTTAAGTCTTGTACTGCTCATAATCCTGCTCCTGTTTTATGTCATGTTTCTCATGATGGCGGTCAGCCTGAACAGAAATGCCAGACTTCAGCAGGAGAACCATTTTCTTTCTCTTCAGCAGGAAAGATACGAGAATCTCTGCATGGCCATTGAAGAAGCAAGACAGGCGCGTCATGATATCCGCCATCATTTTGTCCAACTGTCCTCTCTGGCAGAGCAGGGTGACATGGAAAAGATCAAAAAATATCTATCCGCTGCAACCGGAAAAATCTCTGACTATAACCTCCATTTCTGTGAAAATCAGGCTGTTGACAGTGTTTTCGGATATTATTCCACCCTTGCCAAAAGAGAAAGCATTCCTTTTCATGCACTAGTTTCCCTGCCTGCTGATCTTTCCATAGATGAGATTAATCTGTGCCTTGTGTTTTCCAACCTGCTGGAAAATGCCATCCAGGCAAGTGTAAAAACAGAGCCCGCCCGCAGAAAGATTAATGTGGAGGTTTATCCCCACCATAATCATCTGCTTCTGATTCATGTGGAGAATACCTTCAATGGCAAAATACAGCAAAAAAACAATATTTTCCAATCCTCCAAGCGCTCCGGAAACGGCATAGGAATCGAATCCGTCCGCCACATTACCGACAAAAACGGCGGTGCCTGTGACTTTACCTATAAAGATGGTATTTTCTCTGCCAAAATAATGCTCCGGATATAATCAGTTACTGATTATACCCGGAGCATCCACGACTGCCGCGCTTTATAAGATTATTCCCTCATTCATGTTCTTTTATTAAATTAAGCCTCTTTCAGATAAATCAATTCTAATATTCACCAACTGTGGATTATTTCTCAGTGCGCCAGTTTCCAGCTTACCGCCTGCTGCCTTGCATCCACAAATCTCTTATAAATACCTTCCTGCTTCATTAGCTGCTCATGTGTTCCCTGCTGAACAATTCTTCCTTTGTCAACAACCACAATCTGGTCTGCATGTCTGACTGTTTTTAATCTGTGGGCAATCATAATAATCGTTTTTTCCTTTGTAAGTGCATCTACCGCATTCATCAGATCCTTTTCATTCTCCGGATCAACATTGGCCGTTGCCTCATCTAATATAACGATCGGTGCATCCTTCATGATTGCTCTGGCAATCGAAATACGCTGTTTCTCACCACCGGAAAGTGTGGCTCCGCCTTCTCCGATCACTGTGTCATATCCATTCGGAAGTTTGCTGATAAAATCATGACAGCACGCTTTCTTTGCCGCTTCCACCACTTCCTCATGGCTTGCATCCTGACGTCCGAATTTAATATTATTCTCAATGGTATCTGCAAATAAATACACCGACTGAAATACAAATGAAAAATTACTCATCAGACTGTTCATGCTGTAGTCTTTTACATTCACACCTCCAAGCGTCACTTCTCCGGAATCCACATCCCAGAACCTGGCAATCAGATTGCAAAGCGTTGATTTTCCTCCACCAGATGGTCCAACGATTGCTGTCATCGTTTTCTGTGGGATAGAGAGCGATACATCATCAATAATCTTCCGTTTGTCATAGGAAAACGAAACGTTAGAAAGTCTGATATCGTAATTTTCCGGCTGGATCTCTTTACCGTCGATATCCATGGTGTCCAACTCCAGTATTGCATTTGCCTTATCTACACATACGCTTACCACATGTAAAAGGGATGAATAATTTCCTGCACATTCCAGGCTGGAATAAAGCATAAATGCCGAGATTGTCATACCGATCGCATAGACTGCACTCATGGTTCCATTGATATAAAAATATGCACTGCATGCCACGATCACAGCACCTGTGATTTTTGTTATCACACTTTGCAGGAAATGATAAGGAACAAACAGCATCTCCATCTTTGTATTGATCTTTTCGCATGCTTCATTTGCATCATTTAATCTTTTCGCCTGTTTCCCAAGCAGATTGTATGATTTTACTTCTGATATTCCCTGCAGATACTCCATGATCTGGTTTACAAGCTCTGTATCACATACCACTTTTTGCTCTGAATCATTTTTCCCTGCATTCTGCATTACAGAATTGACACCAAAGAAAACAAGTACTCCTGCTGCAGCCATCAGTCCGATTCTCCAGTCAAAAAGAAACAGCATAAGAATGATCATTGATGTTTCCAGGATTCCCTGCATGGTCAGCATGACCACTCTCGCAGCCACATCGCCAAGTATTTCCATTGTATTGGTAGTAACAGAAGAAATTTCTCCGATACTGTTAGCATTAAAATATCCCATCGGCAGATAGCGCAGATGCTCTGCAATCTTGATCCTCATAAAAGCACTTGCGTTATATCCGCCTTCTGTCTGAAGCACAGTTGAATATCTCTTACAGATTACATCGACTACGATTGCAAGGACCATAATCGCAATGGAACCGCCAATATATTCCCCTATCGGTTTTCCACTCAGCAGACCGATCAATATGTACATAATGGCCGGAATCTTCATTGCTGAAGCAAGAGCCTCTATGAGTCCGATCACCATGGACAGTTTAAATTTATTTCCATTTTCTTTGCCTGAAAAACGAAAGAATTTTGCCAGAATCCCAAACATATCATTCGCCCTCCTTCACAGTATCTTTTACAGAAATATGGGCATTCCACATTTCCTTATAAAGCGGGCATGACACCAGAAGTTCCTCATGTGTGCCATGTGCTGTTGCATTTCCATCATTTACAACAAAAATCTGGTCACTGTCCTTAACGGTAGAAAGCCTGTGCGCTATCACGATCAGGGTCTTCCCTGCTACCAGTTTTGCAATAGAATTCTGCAGGATTGCCTCGTTTTCCGGATCTGTGTAAGCAGTGGCCTCATCAAGGATCACGATCGGAGCATCCTTTAACATCGCTCTTGCAATTGAGATACGCTGTCTCTCGCCTCCTGACAGATGTCCTCCTGCACCTCCGACAACCGTATCAAATCCATTCTCAAGCTGCATGATAAATTCATAACATCCGCTTTTCTTTGTCACCTCAACGATCTGTTCATCTGTAGCCTTCGGGTTACCCTGTCTGATATTTTCACGGACCGTTTCATTAAACAGATAATTGTCCTGTGCAACATATGCAATTTTCCGGTTAAAATCTGAAAATGCCATTTCTTTTACATCAACTCCGCCGATTTTGATACTTCCGGAATCCACATCCCAAAGAGACGCGATCAGCTTTGCAATGGTCGACTTACCACTTCCAGAAGGTCCCACAATTGCATTTACCGTTCCTGCTTGTAATTCCATATTTACTCCATGCAGGATCTCTTTATCGTGATAACCAAATCTGACATTTTCAAGTGTAACAGAATTATCTTTTGGAACACGTTCACTTTTCTCTGGACGTTCAAGCTCCGGCTGTTCCAAAATTCCGGCCACTTCGTCAACGATCACTCCGATCTTACCCAGATCATCTGTATAGGATCCCACTGTGATCAACGGTCCAACGATTCCAAGTGATAAAATAATACATATGACAAAATCAGAAACCACAAGTGTTCCATTCGCTACATAATGTGCTCCAAACGGCAATACCGTAAGAAGCGTATAAGGTGTGACCACCATCATCAGTCCATGAAAGATCGAGCATCGTTTCATCCAGGAAATAAAGGAATCCGCATAAGCAAAAGCCGCCTTTGTAAATTTAGCATAAGAGCTTTCCGTCTTTCCAAATGCCTTGATCACTTCGATTCCGTCAATATACTCCACTGCCGCATCATTCAGATCTTTTGTTGTCTGAACCGTTCTCTCGAAACTTGGCTTATAATCAATCATCATGCCAAAATAAGAAAGAAATCCCACTACAACCGGCACCAATGACCAGAGTGCCAGTCTCCAGTCTGTCAGGAAGAAATAAATCAGGATAATAACAGGTACCAGCAGATTTGAGGTAAATTCAGGGACAATATGTGCCAGTGTTGTCTCGATACTGTCGATTCTTTCCACCATGATATTCTTAAATGTGCCAGAGGGGGTATCCTTCACATAACCAAGCGGCACCCGCGCCAGCTTATCGCAGCAGGCTTTTCTTATATTTGCAAGTACCGCAAACGTTGCTTTATGTGACAATGCTGTCGATAGTGAATGCAACAGTTCTGCAATGATAAACGACAGTGCGATCAGAACCGCTTTCACCAGATATGTTTCAAACTCCTTTTCACCATTTAAAAACAGCTTTACTACATCTGCAATGATAAAATACGGAAAAATCTTAAAGATCACATTTCCTGTTGCAAGTAGCACACTCCACACATAGGCAATTCTTTTTTGTCCTGCCCACGTCAGGATCCAGCTAACTGCCGACTTCTTCTTTTCTTTCACATCTGTTCACTCCTTACTTTCGTTTTATTGTTTTGTTTTATGTTAGTTTGTGTTAACTATTGTATGATAAAATAGGCGGCTTACTGGCAGCAACCACCTGATATTATTATCCTGTCTTAACTTTATTCAGAAATCCAGAACCTGCAACACGCATAACCTATTCAGCATTCCCACATCATTTATACCGGAAATTCAATATTCCACAATCGTTCCCAACCACCAGTATAAAATTCTCCCAGCCGATGTACATTTTTCTTTGCAGTTTCCTTGTCTATATCATGCTCAATGATCTGAAATACCGATGAGAAAAATCCCGTATAAATCATATGCATAAGGCTTTCCTCTACAGCTGGTATTTTTACACCGTTCTCTTTCATTTTTTCTATATAATTCAGGCTGGACTTCATTTCCCGGTCTACCATGTTGTGTATGAATAATTCAAATTTTCCACTGTCTCCGCATTTCAACAACAATCTGAAATTATCATAATGATCGTAAATATAATCAACCATCTGATCCATCCCATCACTGGATGTATCCGACATATTCCTTGTCTGATCACTGGCAGAAAGCTTTTCAAACTCCTCAACAATCTGATCATAAATCTGATAAATATGTTCCATATAGGGATCCGTCAGTGCATCAAATAGTGCCTCTTTCGTCGGATAATATTTGTAAAATGCGCCAGTAGTAAGCCCTGCATCTTTTACAATATTTCTTAAAGATGCTCCGGTCAAACCATCTTTCAGGAAATGTTTCCTGGCTGTATCTAATATATTTTTTTGTGTATCTTCTGCTTTCGTCGACATGCTTTTCTTTGTCCCCTAAACTTCTTTCCAAAATATAACAGTGCTATATAGCACTGTTATATTTTAACTCATTACAGGAATTTGTCAAGTCTGCTGCTTAGATTTTTTTATTTTTCATTTTATCCGTCTCTTTTGCACTCTTCCATTCTGCAACAGCATTTCTCACCCGGCGGTCAATATCCAGACGTGCTCTGCGACATTCTTTCGGGTATTTTCTTGCTGCCTGAAATGCCAGTTTCATGAAGATTCCAGAACCAACCGGGAGCATTATCTTTAACATACCCTCCGGAAAAACGAAATGGGTTCCATGCTCATAAATAACATACTCCAACCTGCATGTGTGTGGATGATCTTTCATACGTTGCTTCATACGGCGGATATACTTTGCTGTATCCCATAACACATCATCTTCCGCACCAATCAGCAATAATGTTCCATGGATTTTTTCAATCTTGATCATCTCGTCTTCTGTAATTGGGTGAACCTTTTCCGAATCATCAAACAGTTTTCTTGAATTAATCATATCACCGGCCCGTTTTGTTTCTTTCTCAATCACATGCCAGTAGTCCGGATGTTTGTAACAAAACGGCATGTACGGAAATGGTTCTCCTTTATACGAAAAAAGAGCTTCTCCTTCTATCGGCCATTCCTTACAGCCATCTTTTTTGCCCTGCATAAATCCCTGCCAGATAAAGTCACTCGGTGTCAAACCAATCGTCAATGTAATATCTTCAAAATAAGAAGCGGCAGTTAAGGCAAGTGTTCCTGTAGTAGATGCCCCGACAATTCCTATCTTCTGATTACCATGTGCTTTTAACCAGCGAATTGCTTTCTGTATGCGTTCCAGCGGATAATTATGATGTCCATAATCCTTTTTTCCAGGTGACATTGTCATCACATTCACACCGAGTTTATGTAACCATTTCACGGATGTACGCGCCAGATAATCCTCTGGATCATCCCCAATCATGGCAATCATTGCACAATCTGAGTCTTTTTTGCATTTCCAGTATGCACCATAAAATCCATCTGTTCTCACATCAAAATGTCTTTTTTTAATCAGCATAAGCTCTTTCCTTCCCCCAACCAGACTGATTTCCTTACTTCTTCCACCCACTCTGCACTATGGCAGCAAAACAGTTCTTCATGCTGCATGTTGTGCCTCCGAATATCCGGATTTTTGAAATAAGTATAATATCTCTTTTCGTATTTTTCACCCATCTTTGTTGCGTAAAACACGTGGATTGTTGTTCCCGGCACATCAATTCCATGCTGGACTTTCGTAACCAGATCAGAATAGAACTGATTATAAATACTCTGTTTCGTAATCCATGGACTTCCTCCCTTGTCAATACCGAACATATTTAAAAATCCATCAATCAGTTTCTTTTTTGATCCATCTGCTTTATTTATTTTCTTTTGCATAAATTTAGGTAATTTACCCGTGGATACCATTTTATACATAATCGGCACAATGATAGATGACTGGATCTTTGCCATAAACGAACCGGCTTCATCCATATCACTACTCCCAATGATTCCATGATCTATATGAATTCTTTTTCGCTGAATCAGAAGGGATACAAAACTTCCTCCAAGGGAACACCCATACGCTGCTTTAATTCTTCCACCATACTTTTTCCTGATTTCCTGCTCAATTTTTTCACATTCATCTTCCATTGAACAAAATTCTGTTTTCTCATTTGGCTCAAATCCATCATAAGAAACTGTTACCGTATAAAAATAAGAATGTAACCCTGCCAGTACATGGTCAAAGCTGCTATACAGGCAACAGGTACCGGGAAATAAAAATATTACTGGTTTACGATTATCTCCACTTTCATAAAATTTCATAGCTGGCCTCCTTTAGGCTTTTCGGTAGTGTCAAAAGCTTAACTCATAAAATCTGCATTACTTTACACAGTGAAAATATGCCATCGAGCCGTCAACGTGGATATCGTTTTCTTTATATAGTTTCTGAAGAATATCTTTTAGTTCTTCTTCCGTCTGGAATGGCGGGGAAAACCACCCTTTCTTTGCAAGAATGTTTTTTACCAGCCAGTCTGTCCGTTTCGATTTTTCCTTGATATAAAAGCAGGCAATGAAATTGCCGCCCGGTTTCAAAACACGCCATATTTCATGAAATGCTTTTTGCTTATCAGGAAATGCATGAAAACCATTCATGCTGACAACAGTATCAACAGATTCATTCTCCATTTGTTTTCCGTAAATACAGCAGTTCCAACCGGAACATCAAGAAGATTTCCTGAAAAGTCATCAGGAATATATGCTAAAACTTTTCGTGCTATATCATTATCATCAGTACCACTCCAAAATAACTTAATATACAGTTTACTGAAAATATTCCCTTAAGTAAGAACATCGTCATATATATTTTTTGATGTTTCATAAGCATTTTGTATTTTGTCTGCCATATTACCCTCCAAATTTAATTTATTTCCTGTTGTTTTGAATACCATAATTGCCCTGCATAAATCCTTGCCAGACAAAGTCACTTGATGTCAAATCTATCGTCAATGTAATATCCTTCAGGCTTTTCTCACAACACAATGCATCCTCATACCTTTACGGATTTCAAATTTTTCCACTTTTAGCCCTGCTTTTCTGCAGCATTTCATAACCACATCTCTTGTTGGAACCCGGACATCTCCGTGTCCGCATATATTTGCCAGAGGCATTTCCAATGTATTCATCAGCCATACCAATACTTTATTGTCACTTGTCACATCCCGCAGGATCAATCTTCCATTTGAACGAAGACATCTTTTCACACTGTCAAAAAATGCCTGTGGATTCGGATAATGATGGAAGCTCATAGAACAAATAATTGCATCAAATGAATCGTTTTCAAAAGGAAAGTTCTCACAGTCTCCCACAACAAATGTTGCATTTGAAATATTTTTCTTTTTTGCCTGTTCAATCATGGCCGGAGTCAGATCCAGACCTGTATAATGTCGGTCTGGATATTTTTCTGCTAATAAAGAAATCATCGGAGCCGGTCCGCAGCCGGCATCCAATAAATTTCTAAATGGCTCCTTCTCTAATTCTTCCAGAATATCCGGATAATCCTTCTTGCACATTTCGTAAATACCAGCATGGTTACTTTCATATCTTCCTGCTGCTTTTGTAAACTCGTTAATTGACAGTTTTTTGTATTCTTCGTTTCTCATGTTGTTTTCCTCCAATCACCCTGCACCATAAATCAATATTTTCATAGAAATCAGTGTGCTTTTACATTGTCTGATAAATTTCCATCACATATGTTAGTTTTATATAACTGTGTCTTTCAAAAAAACCGTCCGAATACAAAACTGTAATTTCGCACGGTTTCTTTTCTTAGCATTCAGTATATCACTTTTACTTGGTTTATCAACCAGATTTTATCTCAATTTTATTATGCTTCAGTCTCCGGAGAATCCATATTTTTCCATCCATATCGGAGAATAGATATCAGCATAGAAGCCTCACTGACTATCTCGTCTAATATTCCTGCCCAGGAACCAACAGCAATATCATATATGATCCACAGTGGCGAATTGATCAGCATTCCGACTATACGGATTTTCCGTGCATTGTATGTATATCCACCTATCGTTGCCGCAATGTTTGCAATAACCGGAAGCAGTGCCCACCATCCAGACCAGGTGAATATCAGCGTTGTTACTTGTAATATACAAAGTACACAGCACATCCTTCTTCCCTTTAAAAAATCATTTTTACTTCCCAGACAGAATGAGCGCACTGTATTTAATATATAGCTTATCCCTCCGGTTACAGCTCCTAACAATAACAGATGTACTGTATAACACAAATAGGAGACAAACTGAACCCTGAACAGTGATTTATTGTTTCTGCACTGATAAGATAAGAAAAATAAAACAGTTCCAAAAAGTCCTATTCCCTGTATTAATAAAAAACGTATTGACATTATTACCTCTTGCAAATCTGATTTCTGCTTTTATTTCCACTTTATTACATATTCTCTTTGGCTATATTTACTAACTTTCCTGCAGTAAGTGCAGCTCCATATGCAGCCTCTTCTTCATATTCAGGGACCTCCATCGGCATTTTGAACATTTCTTCTGCCAGTCTTCTCATCAGCGGATTCCGGCGAATTCCGTTTCCGGAGCCAGCCAGGTGGGTAGCCTTTTTTCCGGTGAGCTGACACATCTGCTCATACTGCTCATGCAGTTCATTGAGGATTCCACGGATCACACCAACCGTCAGTGCACCAGGATGAAAATTCTCTACACCGATTCCTGTGATCATGCCTCTATGAGACGGATCACTTCTTGTCCCGGAAAAAGCCGTGTCTACTTTCCATGCGGCTTCTTTTCCATATTTTTCAATAAATTTTTCTGCCTGTTCCTGCATCTGGGAATACAGTCTTTCTTCAGTTTCTGCTGCTTCTCTGTAAAACTGTTCCAGCATCGCATACGCACGACCACCACACAGGGAAGCTCCCACAAGGATATAGCTGCTTTCGGTACAGGGACGAAGCTCCACACTGCCGCTGCATTCTATGAACATCTCTGTTACAAAGGAAACCTGGCTGCCGGTTCCTACATTCAGGAGCACGGTATCTTTAAGATTTCGGACAGAACCAAACAGACTCGCCTGATTATCACCAATCGATCCCATTACAGGTACACCATCTCTGGTTTCTCCGACAAAAAAATGTCCCGTTCTTACTTCCGGCAGATAAGAAGTATCTACACCTGCCTGCTCCAGGGCTTCATACAGAAACTCCTGTTTTCGCAGATCAAAGCAGCCCCAGCTTGCTGCCATGTCAGGTCCGATAACGGGGACAGTATTTTCACACAGACGCATGGCAATATAATCACTGATCGTCGTCATCCTTACAGCATCCTTCGGAATCTGATCTTTTTTCTGAAGATAAAAATGTGTCACTACACCATATCCGGATGCCACCGCACCCACTCCCTGCAAAAGCTCTGCACAGGTTTTTCCGTTTTCCAGCGGAATCTCTCCGCTTCCATCCTGCCAGGTATAGAGAGGACTCACTGCCTTGCCGCAAACATCCACATACAACATTCCATGCATCTGCCCTGTAAATCCAATTCCGTCCGGTGAGCCATTCTCCTTCTGCAGCTTTGCAAGGAGCTCTCGGACTATCTCATAGATCCGTTCCGGATCCTGCAGCTTCTGTTCTGGCTTACTGCTCTGCAGAAAGGAATTATGCTCCACTGTTTCCCTTGCAAGCAGCTTTCCTGTTTCTGTATCTGCCATCACGATACTGACTGTTGTTGTGCCTATATCAATCCCCATGATCTTCATCATCTGTTTCCGCCTTTTTCTGTAATTTTTATCAGAGCAAATATTATCCTATGAGATGATTATATTATTGTTTGAGGATTAATGCTATCTTTTTTCCTGTCTGCAGATTTTTATTTCACACACTCTATAATTATCGCTTCACATCTGTCATATCCAATCTGCGAGCTGTTCAGGCACAACGTATAATTACTGGCTTTTCCCCATTTCTGATCCGTATAAAAGTTATAATTTGTCATACGTCTTTTATCTGTGTCTGCCATCATTTTGACAGCTTCCTGTTCAGTGACATGATATAACTGACTAATACGCTGTATTTTTTCCGGCATATCTCCGTGGATAAATACATTCAGTATATCATCCCTGTCTTTCAGAATATAATCTGCATTTCTTCCAATGATCACACAAGGCTCCTTCCGGGCCAAATCTAAAATAACCTTTCTCTGCGCCTGATACACCATATCCTCTACTGATCTTCCTGTAATATCACGTCCGGCAAATGCATATGCAAATAGACCTTTTTTCGGAGATAATTCTGCATTTTCCTGAATATATTCCGGAGACAGGCCGGACTTTTCTGCAATCTGACTGATGATATTTTTATCATAGTAAGCAATTCCAAGCTTCTTTGCGATTTCTTCCCCAATAAAACGTCCACCACTTCCAAACTCTCTGCTGATCGTAATGATTCTTTTTGCCATTTCCAGTTCCTCCTTAACGCAAAGCTTCCACTTTATTTTTTCTGATCTTCTTTAAAAATACATATCCCACCAGACACGCAATCACTTCCGTGATTGGAAATGCCCACCAGATCAGTGAAACTCCAATCTGACCATTTCTGACAAACAGCGAAAAAATTCCAACCAACGGCTGGATAATAATAAGCTGTCTCAAAAGCGAAATAACCAGCGATTCCACGCCACCATCCAATGCCTGATAAATGCCCTGATAAGCAATATTGATTCCTGCAAACAGAAAGCTGACTGAGATTATCCTCATTGCTCCGATAAAATATTCTCTTGACTGTCCTGCATTAAACAGCGTTGCAAATGCCCCAGGGAAAATCTCTGTGATGGCAATTCCCAGAATCATTAATGCGATTGTGTAAATAAGCCCATATTTAATTCCATCCTGAATTCTCTTTTTGCTTCTCATTCCATAAGCAAATGCAATGATTGGAGTGATCGCGTCTCGCAGACCAAAAGCAAGAAACAGTACAAACTGCTGAACTTTATAAAATAATCCATAGGCTGTCTGTGCTGCCGGATTGAACTTCAGGATCAGATTCATCACATAAACCATAATGGACATCAAAGCCTGTGCAATGATCGCCGGAAGTCCGATGGCATAGATTTCTTTGATAACGCCGGCATCCGGCTTCATGTATTTCGCTCCATGCTCAAATTCCTTATTCAGCTTCACATGGAAAATGAACAATAAAACTGCAGATGCTACCTGACCAATTACCGTTGCGTAGGCCGCACCTTTTACTCCCATTTCGGGACAAGGTCCAATGCCATAGATCATGATCGGATCAAGGATGATATTCACAACCGCCCCGACCACCTGACCAATTGTAGAATAAAGAGAACGGCCTGTTGCCTGGAGTAACTTTTCAAATAGAGAAAAGAAAATAATACCAAAAGATATCACGCAGCATATTCTCAAATAGCTGACTCCCATCTCAAGTACCTCTGCATTTGCTGTCTGCGATGAAATATATGCTTTCACCCCAAAGATACCAAATAATAAGCAGACCACATAAATGATCACTCCCAGAAACAGACTGTTTCCTGCTACCTTTGCAGCTTTTTTGCTGTTTCCCTGTCCCAGTGTCCTTGCAAGAAGTGCATTGGTCCCTACACCGGTACCAATCCCCACTGCCACCATAAGCATCTGCACCGGAAATACCAGTGTCAGAGCATTCAGTGCCGCTTCACTGCCCACTCTCATATTTCCTACAAACGCACTGTCTACAATGTTATAGACTGCCTGCAATGCCATAGATAGGATCATCGGGATTCCCATCTGGATCATCAGCTTATTTACCGGCATCTCCTTCATCTTGTTGCTTTCCGCCATTTTGTTTTAACTCCTCTCTTCTTTTTGTCACAAAAAAAGTGCGCACCCTGTCATATAAGCTGGACTTACGCTGACACGCTACACACTTTTTCGTGGCGATATTCATTTTTGTAAAATGAAAACGAGCAGCCGGTAAACTGGATTTACGCTTACTTGCCACTCGTTTCTTGTAATTATATTGCCTCTTTTTCAAAAAGTCAAACAAAATTTGTTTCCGTCAGCCCCTCCGACTTCATAAGGAAGAGTTCGTTTCCTGCTCAGGTTTCTCGATTCTGAGCATGCGATATCCGATTCCTATGTGTGTCTGGATATATTGTACACCGTTTTTTTCAGGCTCCAGTTTTTTCCGCAGTGTTGCCATAAAGACCCTGAGAGAAGCAACATCGTTTTCCGAGCAGCGTCCCCATATCTGCTGAGTAATATATGTATGTGTCAATACTTTTCCAATATTACGGGATAAAAGGCAGAGCAGCTTATACTCAATGGGCGTCAGATGCAGTTCTCTATCCTTCAGGAATGTGCAGCCAGCCGTGTAATCTATCTTTAATCCTCCATTTTCAAAAACAGATGTTTCCGGCTGTTTTCCTGCCTGCGTTATGGCAAGCCGCCTTTGACTGACACGGATACGCGCAAGTAATTCTTCTACTGAAAATGGTTTTGTGATATAATCATCTGCACCCGCATCCAGTGCCTCTATTTTGTCCATATCTTCACTTCTGGCACTGATCACAATGATAGGCATATTCGACCAGGTACGGATTTTCTTTATTACCTCTACTCCCTCCATATCAGGAAGACCCAGATCCAGAAGAACGATATCCGGATTGTGTGATGAAGCCTCCAAAATGGCTGAAGCCCCATTTTCTGCAGCCAGATATTTATAGTCATGTGTTTTTAATGTGGTAACGATCAGGTTCCGTATGGGTCTGTCATCCTCAACCACCAGAATTAATGTCTTATTCATTTAATGTCACCTCGCTTAATGGTAAAGTAAAAGTAAAATTACATCCATGCGGAGCATGATCCGAAAGAACCAGGGTTCCATCGTGAGCTTCTATGATAGAGCGGCAAAGTGCCAGGCCAAGCCCCAGACTTCGTTGGCTGTCTGCAACGGTCGTTTTCCCTGTATAAAACATCTCAAAAATATGCTGCTTCATTTCATCCGGAATTCCGGGGCCGTTATCTTCCACGCTTATCTGCGCTTTCCCGGCTTTTTTGACCCCCCGAATGCTGATGACAGAGCCTGACGGCGTATATTTTATCGCATTATCGATCAAATTTACCAACACCTGTATAATAAGATGCACGTCCATACGTGTAAGAACAAGTTCTTCACAGTCCGCCACGATCTTATACTCATCATGCTTCCGGCTGATATGTCGGAGTGACTCTGCTATTACCTCATCCAAAAGCTGATCCGTAAATTTAAACTTCAATCTTCCATCATTGATCCTGGTGATTGAAAGCAGATTTTCCACAACTCCGATCAGCCACTCTGAATCATCATGAATGTCCGTGTAGATCTGATACCTTGTAGCTTCATCCAGACGGTCACTGTTACTGAGAAG
The DNA here is from genome assembly GCF_013304825.1 of Blautia schinkii. Classification (GTDB taxonomy): domain Bacteria; phylum Bacillota; class Clostridia; order Lachnospirales; family Lachnospiraceae; genus Blautia_A; species Blautia_A schinkii_B. The sequence goes on from NZ_JAAWUO010000023.1 coordinate 18,399, forward strand.
CATATCTGCATTTCCTGAAATGGAACAAAGCGGAGTACGCAGATCATGGGAGATCGCCCGAAGAAGATCGCCACGCAGCTGCTCATTTTTTGCTAAAACCGCATTTCTCTCTTTTTCTATGGCATTTTGTACATTCTCCATTGCAAGTGCACATTCATTTATTACAGACAGCAGGATGCTGTATTCAAAAGAGTCCAGTGTTTCTTTTTGCAGAGGGATCCCAATTACGCCATAAACATTATTTCCGCTTCGGATTGCCAGATATAAGCATTTTGCCTGTGAAAAATGCTGCGTGGATGCGCCGGCACGCTGTCTGTTTTCATAAGTCCATCTGGCCGCCTGTTGTTCTTCCTGTGTCAGAAAATCCTCTGTGCTTTCTTTTTCCCCTGAAAAAAGCTTTCCTTCTGATAAAGTTCCATTTTCCACAACATATGCCGTGATGCTGCGGTTTAACAGGCGTATCAGTTGTGTACAGGTAACTCCGAGGATTTCTGTCTCACTTTTTGCCTTTTGCAGCAAACGATCCGTATCAAACAGAACCTGTGTACGAAAGGCAAGCTGTGAAGACAGCTTTGCATGCATTTTCAGCTTTGCCGCAAGGGTTCCTGTAAGTACGGACGAAATAAGCATTATGAAAAATGTCACCGGATATCCCACCGCATATATCTCAAAAGACATCCTTGGCTCCGTCAGGAAAAAGCAAAATAAGAATACACTTAAAAAGGATCCGGCTACACTGCAAAGATAACCATCTGTCACGATCGAAGTTATCAATACGCCCAGAATGTATATCGTTACAATATTTGTATCCGTAAGATCCAGTTTCTGAAACAGCAGGCCAATCAAAGTGCATACTGCAAATATAAAAACCGTCAGCAAGTAATCTTTTGCGGACGGTTTTTCCACATACCATGCAAATGGCCGTTTCGGATAGGTTCTGTTTTTTACTGTATCCTCCATTTTCAAGCTCATTCTGTCATTCTCCTTCTACTGCTGTTTTCTGGAATTATATCACGCAGCTGTTCTGTGGTCAAAATTTTTTCTTCATGGCAATGAGCTATATACGGAAGCACTTCTGAAGAGCTCTGTACTCTCCTAATACCAGTAATTTATCATTCTCTGCAAAATACGTTTCCGGAGAAATTGCAATACTGAATTCCTCTTCATTTTTTACTGCCAGGATATTAATATTGTAGCGTTTTCTGATGTCAAGTCCGCCCACTGTTTTTCCAACCCATTCTTCCGGCACTTCCACTTCAAAAATTGCATGGGAAGCGTCCACCTCCATATAATCCAGGATATGATCATCTGTATAACGGATGGAGGCCCATTTTGCCACCTGCTTTTCCGGATAAACTACCTTATCGGCACCATTGCGTAAAAGAAATTTTTCCTGAACATCACGTTCAGCTCTGGATATCACCAATTTTGCGCCCAGTTCTTTTAGAAGGGATGTTGTTTCAAGAGAATTTTGAAAGCTGTCTCCAATGGTCACAAAACAAATGTCGTAGTTTCCAATTCCAAGGGACTGTAAAAATTCAGCATTGGTACTGTCACCAATCTGAGCATTCGTCACAAACGACAGTACTTTGTCCACTCTTTCTTCCTTCCAGTCAACTGCCATAACTTCATGTCCCAGCTGATTGAGCTGCATGGCAATATGTATTCCAAACCTTCCAAGTCCAATAATCAATACATTTTTCATAATATTATTTTTCTCCTTCTTATCCAACTGTGATTTTTTCCAGAGGAAGCTTTGCATTTCCCTTATTTCTTCCGGAAAATACCGCATAGATCAGGGTCAGACCACCTACACGTCCCAAGTACATCAGTATGATCAACACGACTTGTGAAAAAATATGAAGTTCCGGTGTAATTCCCAGAGTCAGACCTACCGTACCAACAGCTGAAGCAGCTTCGTACAGACACTCTAAAAGTGGAAGGCCTTCGTACACACTGATCGCTATTCCGCCGCCAAAGAACAAGGCAAAATATAACATGGCGATTGTCGCTGCATTTTTTATCACATGATATTCAAGTCTTCGACCAAAAGCCCCTGCATTTTCCTGACTTCGAAATGTCGCAATTGCATTTAAAATAAGTACTGAAAAAGTTGTTGTTTTCATTCCACCTGCTGTAGATCCCGGTGAACCACCAATTAGCATTAACAATATCATAACTGCTTTTGATGCCTCACTCATCTCTGAAATGTTTATAGTATTAAATCCGGCAGTTCTTGTCGTTACCGATTGAAACGCTGCTGCCAACAGGCGTTTTCCCATGGGTAATTTTGTCAGATCACAGATATAGAAAAAAACTGCCGGAAATAAGATCAGACATGCGGTAGTCATGAGAATGATCTTGCTTTGCATGCGGTAGCGTTTAAAGTTCAGTTTATTTGTATAAATATCATCCCATGTGAGAAAACCTATTCCCCCTGTAATGATCAACAGCATAATTACCAGATTTATAAGTATATTTCCGGAATACCCGGTCAGCGATGGAAACATACTGGAATCTGTCCCCAGAATATCAAAGCCGGCATTACAAAAAGCAGAGATTGAATGAAAAACTGACATCCAGATTCCCTTTTTTCCATAATCTCCCATAAAAACCGGCAGCAGCAACACCGTCCCTGCAGCTTCGATCAAAAATGTTCCCCTCAAAATAAACCTTGTTAGTCTGACGATTCCTCCGACTTTTGGAGCTGAAATTGCATCCTGCATGGTGCTTCTTTGCATGAGGGATATTTTCTTTCCGGAAAGAAGGGAAACAGACGCAGCCACAGTCACTACTCCAAGCCCACCTGTTTGTATGAGTGCAAGAATGATCGTCTGGCCTGCCAAGGACCAGTAGCTTCCAGTGTCCTTTACCACAAGACCTGTAACACATACCGCCGAAGTGGCTGTAAAAAGTGCCTCATGAAATGGTGTGATCACTTTCTCCGCAGAAGAAAATGGAAGCATCAGCAGAACGGTTCCCAAAAGGATCACTCCTGCAAACCCCATGATAATCAGCTGAAAAGATGTCATATGTTTTTTCTTATATGATTTTTCCGGCATAAATGATCAGAACTCCTTATCAATACTTTTAACAGTGCTATCCTCGTAACGCATTTTATTATATATAACTGCTTTCAAAGATAGTATAAAAGTCTCTGCTTCCGTATTAAGATTTTATAAAGATATGATATTCTCTTGAGAATTATTTTAACCGAATCAAGAAAATTCCCTGCTTTGATGATCCTAAGCATTACCTTAATACTACAGTTTTTAATTGTAAACTCATTTTATATTTACAGTTGACATTTAATATTTCTATGTGATAAAGTGATACCCGTACAAAAAAACTCAAAAGGAAGGTATTGACATGAACACTACATCATGCGAAAAAGAAGCTCCATCGCTTTCCAGAGATGAAGCCATTGCAATTTTAGATACTCCGGACGAAGAACTTGAGGCACTGATTGACCGTGCCAGCAGTTTACGTTACAAATATAAGGGAAACCGGGTAAGCATCCACATCCTTACCAATGCCCGCAGTGGTAACTGTTCCCAGGATTGTGCCTACTGTGCCCAGTCATGTCGTTCCACTGCCGATATTGATAAATACAAATGGGTAGATGAAGACAAATTATATCAGGACAATGATTTCGTAAATGATTATCATTTATCCAGACATTGTATCGGACTGAGTGGTATGAAATTTACAGATAAAGAGATCGAGGAACTGGCCCGCAGGATCCGCAAAATGAAAGAACACGGAACTCATCTCTGCTGCTCCATAGGCTTTCTCACAGAGCACCAGGCAAAAATGCTTAAAGAGGCCGGTCTTGACCGGATCAACCATAACCTGAACAGCAGCCGGTCCTTTTATCAGAATATCTGCAGTACACATACCTTTGACCAGCGTGTCCAGAATATCCATATGCTTCAGGGTCTTGGTTTTGAGATCTGCAGTGGCGGTATCATTGGCATGGGTGAAAGCAAAGCAGATGTTGTTGACATGCTTCTGGAATTACGTGGGATCCAGCCGGAAGCACTGCCGATCAACTTTCTTCTTCCGATCAAGGGAACTCCTCTCGGAAATGCAGATATTTCCCAGCTGACAACAGAATACTGCATGAAAGTCCTCTGCCTGGCAAGACTTCTTGTACCTAAAGCCGATATCCGATGTGCTGCCGGAAGAGAAGTTTATTTCAAGGGCGAAGAAAAAAAACTGCTCAGTGTTGTAGACTCTATTTTTGCTTCCGGTTATCTTACAGAAGGTGGCCAGGGAATCGAAGACACTCTGAAAACCATTACGGATGCAGGATTCACCTATGAGATCGAATCTGCGTAAGCATCCTTATGGACATATGACCTGTCATACACACTTACAGCATTTCATTGCTTACCCGAACCAGTAAATATGTTACCTTTTTCAAAGGAGGCTCTTTTAATATGAATCAGACAAATACTGTCTCTGCACCACGTACAAAAACCTACGAGATCACCATGACCGCTCTTATGGCAGCTGTCACCTGTATTCTTGCGCCGCTGTCCATTCCAATCGGTCCGGTTCCGATCTCATTTACCAATCTTGCCATCTATCTGTCTCTTTATCTTCTCGGATGGAAAAAAGGAACCATCAGCTATCTGATCTATCTTCTGCTTGGACTTGTAGGTCTTCCGGTATTTTCCGGATTTACCGGCGGTCCTGCAAAGCTGGCCGGTCCTACAGGCGGATACATCATCGGCTTTATCGTTATGGCTGTTATTGCCGGACTGGTAATTGACAACTGCCATAAGCCTCTGATCCAGCTCGTTGGTATGATCGCAGGAACAATTGTATGCTATCTTTTCGGAACTGTATGGTTCTGCATCGTTGCAGATTCCACTTTCAAAGCAGCTCTTGGAATCTGTGTAATTCCGTTTATCCCAGCAGATCTCATAAAAATGATCATCGCCATGATCATCGGACCAATGATAAAGAAAAGAATTCGATAGGCTGAAACTCTGTACTAAAAGAGGCAGCAGGAAATTTCAACATTTCCTGCTGCCTCTTTATCGCATTTCTTTTTTCTTATCTGAGTTTTTTCTTCAGCTCCTGGATCAGTTCAAAATAATCTCTGTGCTTCATCTCCGGGAAAGCCTTAATGATTCTTCCCTGGCCGAATACCGTATGGTTTGTGATAGAGCTTGACAGCTCATCAAACTGTGCCTGAAGCTCCGCTTTCTTCATCCGAAGCATTTCAGCAGATCTTTCTCTCTGAGCCACAGTCGCATCTCTGAGCTCTGCCTTAGCAAGGGCAACCTGAACTTTTCCCTCTCCCACCTTCTGTGCTGTGTCAATGGTAGTTGTTGCCAGAGTATCACTGAGCTTATCGCTCACGATCCTCAGATCTGCACGTACCTTATCCAGTCGGGTAAGCTTCTTATTCAGTCCTCGGATCACCGCCACTGTTACAATAAAATCTGCCAGATACACCGCATACAGAATTGCCATAACAACCCATTCCAGTGTGGAAGGTGTATGAGAAGCCTGACGCTCCACATACTTCTGAAAAACCTTTACAACCATCACAATGGCAAGTCCCCATATCAGGGAAAACTCAAGACAGATATAGCCGTGAAAATTCAGTGGCTTATTGGAATAATCCCACCATCTTGCATGGAAGCATACATCCAGAAGCCATCCGGCAACCAGCTCTACCGCAGTTGCAAGAACGATCCCAAACAGAAAGATCATTCCCTCACTCATCTGATGTCCGCCGCTCTGAAGCGTATTGAGCAATGCAAACACGGAAAGTACACCAAATCCGTACACCGGGCATACCGGACCGTTGAGAAATCCCCGGTTTATAACCTTTCCTAAAGTTACTGCATGGAAGATAACTTCAACGACCCATCCTCCAAAAGAATAAAACAAAAAATACAGACATATCTGAAAATACGTCATCCCACAAATCATCCTGTACTCCTCCTTTACAGCTGTCAAGATCCCGGCTGCTATTCCAGGGTTAGTACTATCGCCTTTGCCGGGGTGATTCTGATTATATCATATTCCCCCGACATTTACATCATTTTATCCTGTTATTCTTCCGGAGCACTTCTTTTTTCTGCACGGGTAAAATACAGAAAGAATCCGATGTTCAGAATAATTCCCACTGTGGTAGATACCGGTGCTGCAAGACCGATCTTTGTCAGGCTGGCATCCGGCTGGATACTCATAAAGTACGCCATTGGAAGTCGTACCAGAAGCGTCTGGATCAGGCCCTGGACCATAACCCATATGGTCTGGTTGTTTCCGTTGAAATAGCCTATCATACTGAACAGAACAGCCGTTACCAGTGTCTCCGGAGCAAAACCCTTCAGATAATCAAAGCCCTTTTGGATAACACCTGCATCCGTTGAGAAGAATCCTGCCAGTACATCCCCCTTCAGAAGGATCAGGATAAATACCAGGCATCCCACAAACAGGCCGACTCCAATTCCCGTAAGCATGGATTTTCTCGCACGTTTCGGCTTTCCTGCTCCTACGTTCTGTGAAACAAAGGAAGCCATGGACTGCATCAGAGAGCTTGGAACCAGCATGGCAAAGTTTACGATCTTACATGCAACTCCGTAACCGGAGGATGCTTCCAGCCCCAGGCGGTTGACAAATGCACACAAGGCCAGAAATGAAATCTGTGTCAGGAATTCCTGAAGTGCCAGCGGCAGTCCGATCTTAAGAAAACGTCTGCACTGAGGATTCAGCCGGAAATCTTTTTTTGTAATGGTAAACGGAAGCTTCTTCTTTATCAGCAGAACTACTGCAAATACAACACTTAAGGCCTGAGCAGAAACCGTAGCAATAGCTGCACCTGCTGCATCCATATGTAAGCCGGCTACCAGTACCAGGTCTCCGATCACATTTACAATACATGCCACCAGCACAAACAGCAGCGGAGATTTACTGTCACCAAGGCCACGGAAAATAGCAGACAGCAGGTTATATGCAACAATAAAGAAAATTCCGCTTCCACAGATCCGTACATAAGATGCAGTCAGCGCTACCGCTTCTTCCGGTGCCTGCATCAGCACGGAGATCGGATGTGCAAAGCCTACCATAACAATAAACAACACGATCGATATCATGGTAAAGACGATCGCAGCCCCACCGATAACGGATCCGATCTGCTCCGGTCTTTTTTCTCCAAGATAACGTGCGATCAGAACTGTGATACCCATAGCAAACTGAATCACTACAAAGGTAACCAGATTCAGTACCTGACTTCCGGTGGAAACCGCTGACAGTCCGGATGTGGAACCGAATCTTCCAACTACAAGAAGATCGACCGCACCATAGGCAGCCTGCAGGATCAGCGCACCGAGTACCGGCATCATAAATGCAACCAGCTTCTTCAGAATATTTCCCTGGGTAAAATCTGCCTTATCACTTGTCATAATGTTCCCTCCTGTCACACATAATCTGATAAAATTTCCCGATGGTCCGGATCATACTGTCTGCTTCTTCTTCGGAAATCTCTGAAAGATAGGGTGCCAGACTGCTGAAATAATCCTGGTCATACTTTCTGGAAAGATTCTCTCCTTTTTCTGTTATAGAGATGTAAGTAACGCGCCCGTCATCCGGAGACATGAGCTTCTGAAGATATCCCTTTGCCTCCATTTCTTTCACTGTTCTGGTGACACCGGGACGCGGCAGGTTCATGGCGTCACTGAGATCGGAAATCCTGATATCTTTTTTTTCCTTCTGCAGAGAGTGGATCACATCCAGATATTGAATATAGGACGGCATCACCCCTTGCGGCAGTGGCGGAAGCATATCCCGGATCCGCTTCGCCTGATAAAACGCATCAAACATCCGCTTGATCTTTTCATTTGTCATAAAAAAACTCCTCATATAATTATCTTTGTTAATTACTATTGATAATTATATAAGGAATTTATGGTTTGTCAAGCATGTTTTACTTTTCTGTCATAAAGTAACTTTCTATTACTCTATGCTTCCAATGCCTCTTTCAGAGAAGCTTCAAAGATCTCAAGTCCTTTCTCCATCTGCTCATCCGTCATGGTAAGTGGTGCAAGGAAACGTACCACATTGCCTGCTGTTCCGCAGTTCTCAAGAAGGAGACCTTTCTGGATCGCATTCTGGATCAGCTTGGCAGTAAGTTCTGTTGCTGGCTCTTTTGTTTCTTTGTCTTTTACAAGCTCGATACCGATCATTGCGCCAAGGCCTCGTACATCACCGATCACCGGATATTTCTCATGAAGCTCTTTGTAGCGTTTCATGACGGTCTCACCGATATGTCTTGCCTTTCCTGCATAATCATCACGTTTCATGATATCCATAACAGCCAGTGCTGCTGCACAGGATACCGGGTTTCCACAGAAGGTTCCTCCGATAGTTCCTGCAGGTGCCGCATCCATGATCTCGGCTCTTGCTGTGATCGCGGAGATCGGAAGTCCTGCGCCAAGGGATTTCGCAGTTGTGATAATATCCGGTGCTGCGCCTGCTTCTGCCCAGTACTCAGATGCATAATATTTACCTGTTCTGCAGTTACCACACTGAACCTCATCTGCGATCATCAGGATTCCGTTGTCATCGCAGATCTTGCGGACTGCTTTAACCCACTCGATGGGTGCCGGGATAAATCCACCTTCGCCCTGAAACGGCTCAACGATCATGCAGGCAATCTCACTTGCAGGTGCGCCCTCGTCAAAGATTCTCTGAAGCTCATCAATGTAATACTGAATTGCCTCTTCCTCTGTATATCCTTTTGGTGCACGGTATACATATGGATATGGTGCACGAAAGATTCCTGCCGGGAACGGTCCCATGCCTACTGCATAGGCTTTTTTTGCTGTCAGTGCCATGGTCAGGTTTGTTCTTCCGTGGAAAGCGCCTGTGAAGCAGATCACACCGCTTCTTTTTGTGAATGCTTTTGCGATCTTGATCGCGTTCTCATCGCACTCTGCACCGGAGTTTGCGAAGTATGTTTTTTTCACATCTCCTTTGCACGGCATGATCTCATTTAATCTTTCAGCCAGTGTTACATAGCCATCGTGTACATATACATTGAAAATGGTATGAAAATATTTTTCCGTCTGTTTTTTTACTGCTTCAATGACTTCCGGATGGGAATATCCGATATTCAGTACTCCCACACCGCCAACCCAGTCGAGGAATTTATTTCCGTCCATATCTTCAAACATGGCTCCAGATCCCTGCTTGATACAGATCGGATATGTTTTTCCGCAAAGTGCTTTCGGGATTGCCCCGTCTCTTCTGTCAAGAAGTTCTTTTGATTTCGGTCCTGGAACCTGTGCGGTTACGATCTCCGGTAATGCGGTTGCTAATTCTGCTGTTGTCATAATACTTCTCCTCCTTTATCTGGTCACGGTTTTTCTGCCTGCCGGACTCCTCTCGGAGTTCTCTTCGGAAGCAAAAAAACAGACGCCGGATGTATTATCATCCGACGCCTTTGTCGTTTATCTGCTATGTTGTTTTGTTTTTTGATTTAGGTAGATTATAGCATTTTCCGGTATGAAATCAATAGGCCTTGTGTTGCATATTTTTTGTGCACAGTGCACAATTTAAAATTCCAACTTCTCTGCTGCTGCCTCTGCCTGTTATTCCCGATTTCTATATCGGCTGATCATAAATGCCATCTTCATTTCCAGACAGGTATCCAGATTTTCAAGATCACAGCTTAGGATCTCCCTGATTTTTTTCAGACGGTAATTAAGGGTATTACGGTGAAGAAACATCGCCTCTGCCGTCTTTTTGGCATTGCAACTGCAATTCAGATAATTCTCCAGAGTTTCGTGTAAGTTTCCATCATTCAATTCATCTGCCTGCAACAACTTTCCAATCTTTTCATCCACATAAGCATCCAAGATTCTGGAATCATCCACGTGCGAGATCAGTGTATAAATCCCCTGATCCCTGTAAAAAAATATCTGCCCTTTCAAGCCGGAAACTTCTGCCGCCCGAAGTGCCGCAGAAGCTTCATTTCTGCTATTTTTCACTTCATCCAGATATGCCCTGCTGTTTCCTACACCGATCATAAGATTGATCCTATATTCCCGCTGTGCCCGGTCCACGATCCTGACAAAAATCTCTTTTATATGGCTTTCCTCTGCATCTTTGTCCGGGATCAGCGCAAGGATGGAACCTGCCTGTGGAAGAATCAGAATATCCTGCTTTATGTATCTGGAAAATTCCGCACGGATCATACTCTTTACATTCCGCCCAGCTGCCAGAGAATCATCGTTTTCCCATCCGCTTTCTCCATTTTCCGAAGCAAAGGCAAACTCCGCCACAAAAAAACTTCCTTCCAGATCAATGTTCAGATATCTGGCCTGTGCCATCACACGCTCCCTGCTTAAATGTTCTGCATCCAGAATAGAGGAAAACAGCTGCTCTGCGGCGTTTCTGTCGTTCTCTTCCAGCACGAGTTTCCGGCAGATGATCTGTGAGAGGTCGATCAGCGGATACTTTTCCGGCAGCTCAAACAATGGAAGATTTTTTTCCTCACAATACTCTATCAATTCTTCGGAAATCTGTCCTTCATTGATGCCCAATGCTGTGATTCTGTATTCATACATCTGATGGATCAATGTCATCAGTTTCTTGCTGTCATCTGTGACACTTGGGTTTGTCAGAACTACAAATTCGTCTCCGTGGATGTAATTTTCGATCTTATATTCGCTTTTTACACATTGCAGACAGTCCGCAAAATAAATCCACCGGACAGACTTCTGCAAACCGTTTTCTCCTGCTTTCAGCTTCAGAACCTCTGTAAGTTCCGGAATCTGCATCATATCTTTACAATTCATAAACCGTTACTCCTCCCACTGGTAATGTTTCATATCCACACATCCATTGGTTTTAAATTCTATGCCTTCATCTTCCAGCAGGATTTTCTGCTCTCTCCAGCCTGGTGCAGTACGCCCTGCATGGTTCACAACTCTGTGGCAGGGATACTTCCCATAAAATTCTGCCATACCTAAGACTTTTCCTACAAGACGTGAATTTTTATCCCGGCCAATCAGACGTGCGATCTGTCCGTAGGAGGCCACTTTTCCTTCCGGTATTTCTTCCACTACGGACAGTATCTCGTAAATCAGATCCTCATCCAGTATTTTTCCCATGATCTTTCCTCCGCAATCCTGCTGGCAATTTTCATAGCATGCTTTCATAAATAAAATATCTGTCTTTTCTTGGATGTCTGCACCAGACCGTCCTCTCAGCCGGAGTTTTACAGTGCAGTTCCTTTCTTTGGAACAAATAAACGGCTCATATCTGTATGTTCCAGCTTAAGAAGTGAAATTTTTTTGTCAATTCCTCCGGCGTATCCTGTCAGGCTTCCATTTGTTCCTACGACTCGATGGCAGGGAATGATAATGGAAATTTCATTATGTCCAACCGCACCGCCTACTGCCTGGGCCGACATCTGGGAAGTATTTTTCATCACTGCAATTCTGCGCGCAATTTCTCCATATGTGATTGTCTGTCCGTAAGGGATCTGTAATAAAATCTTCCACACTTCCTGTCTGAATACTGAGCCGATGGGATGAAGTGGCGGAGTAAATTTCGGTTCTTCACCGGAGAAATATACGTCCAGCCATTTTTTTGCTTCTGTGAGAATTTTCGTTTCCTGTGGAACATAATCTTCCGGAAGTGTATTTGCAAAATATTTCTGTCCTTCAAACCATAGGCCGGTAAGTCCGATTTCATCTGCGGCAAGCAAAATATCTCCGATTAGTGATTTATATTTGCATGTGTATACCATATTTTCCCCCACTTTCATTTATCTCTACAATTTTTTCTAATTAAATTTCTGTATCATCTTAAAAAAACACTTTTCGCTTATACATATAGAATTTTCTTACCTGACCTGCCTTTTCCAATATCAGCTCCTGCAGTTTTTCATCCAATTCCCGTTTTTTATCTTCGGATAACTGTACCCAGTCATCGGTAAGTCTGGCCATTTCCCGGATTACATCTTCATAGCCGTTAAGCCCCGCTACTGACATTCCACGGAAGCATAGAATGATTTCAGATCAATAGCTATATAGATATGTTCTTCTTTTTTATCCATGGACACACCTCCGGAAATTTTTTCTTTTCTTATTATATCAGAAAATGTGTTCGATTATAGATTTTTTTCTCTTTTTATGCAAAAAAACTCCTCCGGTTTTACTGCCGGAGGAGTTTTTTCCATTTTATGCGTTTTTCTTTCGATTTCGCTGTATCACACTGCTTTTAAAAGCTTTATACATTGCTGGTGACAATTCTGGTGCATCTTCATCTGGTACAATTGGTGATTTTTTTGCATTCATAACTTCCTGTATTTGCTCTTTTGTCGGCTTCTGCCCTTTATTAATAGTAAATGTTTTGATCATAATAGAGCCTCCTCTCTGATTCCGTTGCCAACCTAGCTGAGATCAATCGAATGTTTTCTTTTCTTTCGGTAAACACCACAAATAAAACTTCACCAACACATCCTATAGCAATATATCTGTCTTCTTCTGTACTGTGCTCAAAATCATACATTTCTATGTAGTTCTTATCTTGAAATACATATGCTGCAGTTTCGAATGATATCTTATGTTTTTTCTGATTGATCAGATTCTTTCCCTGATCCCACTCAAATTTCAATTAATCACTCTCCTGCTTTTTTCTAAGTATATCATACATGGAATTTTCAGACTAGTAAAATAATTATAAACAATATTATAATAGTATAAGAAAAAGCGGCAGAGCCTCTATTTTTGCAGGCTCTACCGCTTTCTATCTGAATTCCCCTCAAAAAATCTTTATATTAGAACAGTCCTGTGATCTTACCGCTCTCGTCTACGTCGATCTTGGTTGCTGCCGGTACTTTCGGAAGTCCTGGCATGGTCATGATCTCACCTGTCAGTGCAACAATAAATCCTGCACCTGCGGAAATCTTAAGATTTCTTACTGTTACCTCGAAATCTGTCGGAGCACCAAGCTTTGTCTGGTCATCTGTTAAGCTGTACTGGGTCTTAGCTACACAGATCGGGCAGTTGCCAAATCCAAGTGCCTCCAGCTGTTTCGCCTGCTTCTGGGCATTTGCTGTAAGAACCACTTTCTTTCCACCGTAAACCTTCTGTACGATCTGGTTCAGCTTATCCTCGATGGAGCCTTCCAGTTCATAAGCATATGTGAAGTCATTCGGCTCTTCAACAAGACGGATTACTTCCTCAGCGAGCTTGATTCCGCCTTCGCCACCTTTTGCCCATACCTCGGAAAGTGCTACGTTTACGCCAAGCTCCTTACATTTTGCTTCCACAAAATCAAGCTCTGCCTTGGTATCGGTCGGGAATGCGTTAATAGCTACCACACATGGAAGCTTGTATACATTTTTGATATTGCTTACATGCTTCAGAAGGTTCGGGATACCCTTTTCAAGCGCCTCAAGGTTCTCATTGTTAAGATCCGCTTTTGCAACGCCACCGTTGTATTTCAGGGCACGTACGGTTGCTACGATAACAACTGCACTTGGTGTAAGACCTGCCATACGGCACTTGATATCCAGGAATTTCTCTGCTCCAAGGTCTGCACCGAAGCCAGCCTCTGTGATCGCGTAATCAGCAAGCTTCATAGCCATCTTTGTAGCTGTTACGGAGTTACATCCGTGAGCGATGTTTGCGAATGGTCCGCCGTGAACGATCGCCGGAACATGCTCCAGTGTCTGAACAAGGTTTGGTTTCAGAGCGTCCTTCAAAAGTGCTGTCATAGCACCCTCTGCGTGAAGGTCTCCTGCTGTTACCGGTTTCTGCTCAGCAACCTTGCCATAAGTGTATCCGATGATGATTCTGGAAAGTCTCTCTTTCAGATCTTTGATATCACTTGCCAGACAGAGAACTGCCATGATCTCAGATGCTACAGTGATGTCGTAACCGTCCTCACGCGGCATACCGTTTGTTCTTCCGCCAAGTCCGTCTACTACATTACGAAGCTGACGGTCGTTCATATCCACGCAACGTCTCCATGTGATCTTTCTCGGGTCGATATTCAGCTCATTACCCTGGAAGATATGGTTGTCGATCATTGCTGCAAGAAGGTTGTTTGCCGCACCGATCGCATGAAAATCACCGGTAAAATGAAGGTTGATATCCTCCATCGGAACTACCTGTGCATAGCCGCCGCCTGCTGCACCGCCTTTGACACCGAATACCGGTCCCAGGGATGGCTCACGAAGAGCTACCATAACGTTCTTTCCAAGCTTCTGCATTCCATCTGCAAGACCTACGGTTGTAGTCGTTTTTCCCTCACCTGCCGGTGTCGGGTTGATGGCTGTTACAAGGATCAGCTTTCCGTCTTTTTTGTCTGTTTCTTTCAGAAGATTATAGTCGATCTTTGCTTTATATTTACCGTACTGCTCCAGATACTTGTCATCAATACCTGCTTTCTCCGCAATCTTGGTAATTGGCTCCATTGTGCACTCCTGTGCGATCTCGATGTCACTTTTGAATCCCATAATGTTCTCCTTTCTCCGCAGCAACCGTCCGGATCTTTTTATCCCATAAAAAAGAGCAGTATCTGAATTTCTTCAAATACTGCCCAGACGGTCGACTCATCGAATCTCCGGCTCCCTCGTGGTTATCCCACAATTCCGTCAGTCACCGAAGACTTTATTAATTTGATAATTGAATACTAACATATTTATTAGTACTTGTCAAGAAATTATCAAATTATTTTTTTCACTTTTAAAGTGAGCTGAGTTTAATTTTCTGAATTATTTCAGTTTTCCATACTATTCATCAGATACTGGACGTTATAAGGAAAACACTGTTTTTCGTCAATTAACGTAAATCAGGTCTGATCTTTGCCTGCAAACCCACACCGGATCGCCTGTGTCGGACATATCTTTTTACATCTTCCACATCGGATGCATTCTGTACTGTTTGGATTTTCCGTCGGATCGACCTCCATCTGGCAGATATTTCTGCATTTTCCGCAGTGAACACATTTTTCTTTATCTACTCTGTAACGAAAAACGGAAACTTTATTAAATACCGAATAAAAAGCTCCCAGCGGGCAGATATACTTACAGAATGGCCGGTATATCATAATTGATAAGATAATGGTGATCACCAGGATCGTATTTTTCCACATGTACAGCCAGCCTACTGCACTTCGCATGGATTTGTTCAGCAGCACCAGCGGGATACCTCCCTCCAGCGTTCCTGCCGGGCAGATCAGCTTGCAGAAATATGGCGCTCCCTGCCCCATGATATCTACTACAAACATGGGAAGTATGATCACAAATACAAGAAAGATCACATATTTCAGTTTTCGCAGAAGTTTATCCCCACGAAATGTCCGGATCTTCTTTGGAAAAGGAATCTTGTTCAACAGATCCTGGATCAGTCCAAAGGGGCAGAGAAATCCGCACACCAGTCTTCCAAGCAACGCTCCCACAAAGATCAGAAATCCAGCTACATAATATGCCATCTTGAAGTTCCAGCTTCCGATCACAGCCTGAAGGGAACCAATGGGACAGGCCCCTCTTGCCCCGGGGCAGGAATAGCAGTTCAGCCCCGGAACACAGACATTTTTCAGTTTTCCGGTATAGATCTTTCCAGTCACAAAGCCTGATATGTGACTGTTTGTAAGGGCCGCCCACAATGCCTGAATTCCATGCCGCGGCCATTCATTTATTTTCATCTTCTTATTATCCAATGCCAATACACTCCATACAGATGTTGATCGCTTTTGTAAAAACTACAGATACCTCACCTCTGCAGATTCCCAGTATCATCAGTAAAATTCCAAAAACTGCCAGAGCAGGTCCGATCCACCTGGATTCTGTTATTTTCCGAATCATTTTTTCACTCTCCGTAATGATCATCTTTTACTTTGAAACGTTTTTAAGCTCTTTTTCCACGATTTCCTTCCATTCGTCCAGTGTATGGCTTCCTGTATAGGTATCGCCTACAATGTTTCCATCTTTGTCAACAAAAAATGTTTCAGGAAATGCGGAAATCCCCTGCAGACGACCGTTCATCATAGTGGTATCCGGTGTCAGGAACGGATATTCTGCTTTTGTTTTTTCCTGAAGAATGCCTGCTTTTTTTACAGCCTCCTCGTCCTGATTTCCCTTTTCATCTGTAGTATCAAGCACCACGCCTGCTACTCCGACACCTTTATCTTTCATTTCTTTATAAAGCTCCTGAAGTTCCGGAATTTCTTTTACACATGGTGAACACCAGGTTGTAAAAACATTTACCAGCGTCAGGTCATAGTCACTGAATACTTTTTCTGTATATGTTTTTCCATCTATTCCTGTTGTTTCAAATTTTCCTACAGATTTTACATCCTCCGGGTTACTGCTGGTATCCTGTGGCTGGTCAAACACGGAAATATTCTGATACGGTGCCATTTCCGTAATGTCGGTTTTGATCTTTTCCAGCTCCTTTGTCAGCTTTTCATCTGCATCTTTGTTGGTGCTCAGATAATATTTGTATTTCCCGTCACTGCTGCTTCCAAGCTCTTTATGCTCTGTACAGCCAGTGATCTCATCCAGCTTTTTCTGTGAAGCTTCGTCATAAACGCCAATTGTACCAATTCTGTCCAGACCTGCCACCCAGTCGTCATATCCTGTTCCCATCTTCTGTATTTCGGCATTTTTCTGTTCCTCTGTCATTTTACTCCAGCTTACATAAGCATATGTCACTGCATTGGTCTGATTCTCAAAATCTTCCGTGGTAAGCATTGCAATGCTCTGGTCCTTGATCTGCTTTAACAGCTCCTTCGAAAGTGAAAGCTTCAGTCCCAGAAACGGATATTCATAAGAATCCTGTGCCTTGCAGGTTACGTCGGAAGGCTTAAATGTACCTGCCACCAGATCTGATGAAACTGCCTCTCCATCCACCATCATTGCCGCTCCGGGATCTGCTGTTTCCGTACTTTCCGCCGCTGTTACCGGTACGCTTCCAAATGCAGATATTCCTAATACCGCAGCTGCCATAAGTGCTGTTATTTTCTGTGTTCTTAATTTCATTGTTTATATTCTCCCTTCTGATATCACCGGCCCATATCCGGAACCAGCATATATTTTATATGTAAATTTTGTTCTCTGTAGCCTTACTATATCATCCCCTGTATAAAATCTCTGTTAAGAAACAAAAAAATTTACAGGAATTTTATGCTATACATGATATTATAGATAACAAAGCAAAATCAACTGTTTTTTTGGAGGATTTATTATGCATATATTGATAATCGAAGATGAACAGCAGCTCTGCCAGTCTATTGCGGAGGGACTTCGTATGGATGGCTATGAAGCGGACACATGTTTTGACGGGGATGAAGGACTGGAATTATGTCTGGTGGAAAATTATGATCTCATCCTTCTTGATCTGAATCTTCCAGGCGTTGATGGTCTGGAAATCCTGCGCCAGTTTCGGGAATCCGATACTTCCACTCCCGTTTTGATCCTCTCTGCCAGAGGACAGATCCAGGACAAGGTTGAAGGGCTTGATCTCGGTGCCAATGACTATCTCACAAAGCCTTTTCATTTTGAAGAGCTGGAGGCACGGATCCGAAGTCTGACACGAAGAAAATTCATCCAGCAGGATGTGTGTCTGCAATGCGGACGTATCAGCTTTGATACCCGTACAAGAAAGACCAGTATCGATGGACTCCCCCTTTCTCTGACCCGAAAGGAAAGTTCTCTTCTGGAATATTTCCTTCTTCATCAGAACCGTATCATAAGCCCGGAAGAAATGATCGAGCATATCTGGGACGGAAGCGTCAACAGTCTCAGCAATTCCATTCGTGTCCACATTTCTTCTCTTCGAAAAAAACTGCGCACTGCTCTCGGCTTTGATCCAATACAGAATAAGATCGGCCAGGGTTACATTTTAACGGAGGATATACAATGAAAAAAACAACCGGAAAACTATCTCTTCAATGGCGTCTGACACTGATCATTGCGTTGCTTATGACAGTCACCTGCATTCTGATGTATTTTTTTATCAGCCAGTCCGCAGTTGCCGGAATGGAGGATCTGGGAGATTACATGATACGGATCGATAACACAGATTCTACTCCCATCACCTTTAATATGAATCCCTCCGTCTTATTTCCGGAGCTTTCGGATCAGCTGCAGCTGACCAAAAAACTGTTTCTCACCAAAGGACTCATGGTAACCGGAATCATCATCCTTCTCAGCAGTATCTGCACATATTTTATCAGCCGTCAGGCATTACTTCCTCTTCGCAGACTCAGCCAGGAAGTGAACAAAATAGAGGTCCAGAACCTTTCAGAGGCTCTTGAAGTTCCTGCTACCAATGACGAGATTTCCCGCCTGACAATTTCATTTAACAAAATGCTCGCACGCCTGGATGAAGCTTTTACTGCCCAGAAGCAATTTTCTGCCAATGCAGCCCATGAGCTGAGGACTCCTCTTGCCGTTATCCAGACAAATCTGGAGGTTTTTGCCCGCAGGGAAGCACCTGCTTTAAAAGATTATCAGGAGATTTTTGCCATGCTCCAGGAACAGACCGGGCGACTTTCCCATCTGGCTGAAATCCTCCTGGATATGACCGGTGTACAGACTGTTGAACGTTCCGAAAGGATCTCTCTGGCAGCACTGACTGATGAGGTTTTCTGCGACCTGGCTTCCGTAGCGGAACAGAAGGATGTTGAACTGATCCAGCAGGAGGGAGACTGCATCATTACCGGAAGCTATCTGCTGCTGTATCGCGCTGTGTACAA
Organism: Blautia schinkii; assembly: GCF_013304825.1. Classification (GTDB taxonomy): domain Bacteria; phylum Bacillota; class Clostridia; order Lachnospirales; family Lachnospiraceae; genus Blautia_A; species Blautia_A schinkii_B. Next base: position 37,140 of record NZ_JAAWUO010000023.1, read on the forward strand.
TCTTGTGGAAAATGCGATCAAATACAATCACTCCGGTGGAAAAGTAACCGTAAATATCCATCTTTCCGGAGAAACAACAGATACATCCACGTCTGTCAATTATGTCTTTCTTGAAGTCTCCGACACCGGAATCGGCATTCCTCCTGAATATCAGGAAAAAATCTTCACCCCGTTCTTCCGTGTGGACAAATCAAGAAGCCGCGCTATGGGAGGTGCCGGCCTGGGGCTTGCACTTGTCAGTGAAATTGTCAGACAGCATAACGGACAGGTAAAAGTACTGGAAAGCAGCAAAAAAGGCAGCATGATCGCAATCATGCTGCCAGTCTGAATATATTTGTATTACATTTACTTTATATGCTCATGAACGCAGTCTCTTTACGATCTGCGTTCAAATCCGAGTATATTTTTTCAACAATACTGTCTGTATCCATTTCGCAGGTAATAGCCTGTTCCCTGAGAGCTGAAGAAAAATCTTTTTCTCTCCACCATCTGCGCATATCTTTTTCACCAAATTCTCTGTTTCTTGTATTATGCCGTCTCACGGTTTCTTCAAACGACAGATCAAAATAATATGCGTATACATTTGAACCATATAATTCATTTGCCAGTTCAAACAACGAACGATACCATTCATCATACATGATCCCTTCCAGGATAGAAAATTCGCTGTGTTCCCTTCCGTATCGTAAAAGTTCTGCCATAAGCGGCAAAGCCTTTGTATCTATGCCATCATCAACCCACAGCATATTTCTTCTGATCTCATCCTGTGATATCAGCATTATATTACGTCCTAGCTTTTTCTGTAATGCCTTCGCTACGGTTGTTTTTCCACTTCCTGAGTTTCCTCTGAAAATGATTAATTTTCCCATGTGCTGCTTTTTCCCTTTCAATACAAAATACAGAATTTTTATGACCGTCCAGTCTTATTTTACAGCTTTTTATTCCAACTGACAATATTCCCAGTGCTATGATCATTTTATTTAACCTCTATGCTCTCCATAGGCATTCTTCTTTCTCTGTATTTTGCTCTGTTTCTGTAATCTCAGTTACTGTCTATACAATAGCATCGTATATTTTATCCGTACATGTTCATTGTATAAATCTTTATGTTTATAATATAATTTTCACTGCAAAAAATCCCCGGAACACGGATAGGATTCCGTATTCAGGGGACTCTTTTTCTGCACTTGCATCTATTTTATTGTTTATGATACCTCTCGATCACACAGGTATGTTGCTTTATTTTTTTATCATAATTGATTCCTGCAAGCAGGAGATTTCCATGATAGTCTTTCAGTGCATCTACATATTGCTTTTCTTTAATCTGTGATATGGCTCCATGGGCATCTTTGTCCCATTTCAGTTCAATGACTGCTGCCGGTTTGTCAGCGTATAACTTTCTTGGGATAAGGCAGATATCTGCAAAGCCTTTTCCGGTTGGCAGTTCCCGGATAACTGTATAGTACTCTCTGGCAAAATAAAATGCCAGATTAATGGTGCAGCTCAAAGAATTTTCATCGTTGTACTGAAGAACCGAAATTTCTCTGTGTGCCTGATCAATTCCTTTTGCAACTGCTTCCCCATCCAGATTCCACAATGCTTCCAGGAGTTTTCTGGAAGACTCTACCGACTGTATGACTTCTTTCCAGTCCATGGTGCTGATGGCATTTATATACTGCCACTCAAAATGTGATTAAACATACTCACATCGAGATAATGCGGATTCTCAC
>NZ_JAAWUO010000024.1 GCF_013304825.1 Blautia schinkii
CTAAAGATCTTCCCTCCCCCTGCATAGCAGGGGGTTTATTTTTACTGTCACACAAAAAAGCGACAGAAACAACACATCTTTCGATGTATTCCTTCTGCCGTTCTCTCTTCTCAATGGCACTGTCTGTTTTTATATATTTCAGACACATTTTCAACTTGTTAATAAGCATTATACTGTAAAATTTACTATATTTCAAGTGTATTTTAATATTTTATATGGCAATTTCAATAAATATTTTTTTCACAATCTCACAGTGCCATTATTCATTTTTTCATATTTATATTATAATCCCATCTTTGACAGTTGAGAAAATAAAAAACTGCTGTAAGTCCAATGTTTATCGGCTTTACGGCAGTTTGGATACGATTTTTAAAATATAGTAATGTTTTCATTACAGATAAAAAATTGAAAAATACTGTATTATTTCTTAAAAAGATAATTTTTCCCTTCGTTATAAGTTCCCTTCATTGAAAGCCGAACAGCTAATTTCCCAGTCATCGGATCTTCAATACCTATACTGATCTTATATTTCTTTCCGGCCAGTGAGATCAGCTTTTTTACCTGCATTCTTGTTTTTGTCTGTAAAGTTTCTTCCGGCAGAAGTGATTTTAACGAAATGTCAACCGCTTCTTTTTCAAGACTATTTCCATCCTCGTCTTCTACCAGAACCCATACAGGCCAGTCTTCATAAAATGGTGCAACTCCATCATTCTTCCATTTAAGATTCAGGCTGACATAACCCGGCATCTGAATAAGACTTGCTTCCGAAATCCACAAACGATATCCCATGCTTCCTAAAACTTTCCTATAACCGTTTTCATAAGTTTTATCCGCTACTTTCGGTCCAAGAAAAGTAGTATGTGCTTTCTTTATCAGATTTATTGTCTGATCCAGATTTGTGTCAAGCAACTCTTTCATTGTAATTGAACTTGTAAATTCACCTCCGGAAGGAAACTTTTTCCAGAAATCTTTCATTGCGGATAACCCTTTTTTCTCATGAGTCTGGTCAAACTCACCGCCTTCATTGATCCAGCGAAACCATTCCTCTGTGCTCTCCGGCTGTCCGGTCATATCGTTGTAGAGACCTGTTCCATAATGTTCTCCCTCACTAAAAGGTCTTCTCATCAGTATCATGGAATCAGGGAATGCCTCTGTCCATGGAATCATATAACGTTCTCTTACAGATTCTTCCGGCAGACTCTGTATTCCTGCGGAAATATTTACATGCCATTCTCCCCAGTGCCCCAGACTTCCAAGTTCGATATAACTGACCAGTCCATCTCTGCCAAAATGCTCTCCAAGTGCATTAACTGCCCTTTTGTGATATTGTATCATCTGTTCATTATTATAATCAGGAGCATATCCCTTTCCATACTCCATATCATACCAGGTTCCCGCATGATCAGTTTTGTCATATAGCCATTGTGGAATGTCCATATGCTCTTCCTCCCCGGGAATGTCACACACAAACCTCAATACCAGGTGTTTCCCTTCTTCTCTCCATCTGTCAGTCTGATTTTCTCTTTCGATTTTCTCCCAGTCATATTTTCCTTCCTCCGGTTCCAGTTCAGCCCAGGTAATATCCATATACAGTAAAGATATATCGTCTCCTACTGTTTCTTCCCAGGCACAAGGTGCATATCCCATTAATGGATTTCCAAAAACTTCTTCTGTTTTTTCATATATCTGAGTTTTTCTTCCAAATACCATCCATACTCCTGCTGCTATAATAACTAAAAGTCCAAAACCCACCAGAACCAGATATCGTTTCTGACATTTAGCCATGATATTCTCCATTATACTGAATCAATGTAACATCTTCCACTCCACCGATATCCCGGATTTTTTCCATGAACTCCATATCATTCTGTCTGCAATATATTTCAACTGCCATTTCTGTTTTTTCATTGCGCATAGTTTTTGATTTTACAAAATATTTTCTTTTTCCAAAACAGCGGATAATTTCATCTCCCGCCTGAGTTCCCTGATAATGAATCACTGCAATATAAATTCTGCCATTTTGTTGTTTGTGATAAAACAGGGTGATCATCAGAATGATAATCACAGCTGTCAACAGAGTTAATGCATACATACCTGCGCCGGCCGTAATCCCCGATGTGATTGCCCAGAACAGATACAGAAGATCCATCGGATCTTTAATTGCTGTACGAAAACGTACAATAGACAATGCACCAACCATACCAAGAGAAATCACAATATTGCTGCTGATTGCAAGTGTTACCATACAGGTAAGCACTGTCATTCCCACAAGTGTAACTGCAAAACTTCTGGAGAAAATAACTCCAACATAAAATTTCTGATAAACCAGATAAATCACACTTCCCAAAATCAAAGCCACTGCCAGAGCAGCCAATATCTTAGGTATATCATACTGACTGAACATTCCTGATTCCAGTACGGATTTTTTTATCATATCCTGTACACTCATCTTATCATCCTCCCCTGTGTATCATACCAATACTCAAATCCATTCATGTACCGCGTTTTTTCATAACACAGTACATATTTAGAAACTGCTGTAAATTCTTCTGCCTGCGGCGGCAGAAGATTTCTCAGAATCTGAGGCAGCAGCTCTGTAAATTTCACTTCCATGATCAGTTTTCCCGGTTCCAGTACAGATAAAGCCGGAAGCGTACTGTCGAAAATATCATAGCTTCCAACAGCAGCTCTGACATCTGTATCAAATGTGATCCTGACTGTTCCCTCATCCATAATCCATGGTTCTCTCTCATAATCTACGATTGTTCTCGGCCGCATCATATTACTCATACATTCTGTGTAAAATTCCCTGCAAAGATTATACGGACTTTTCAGAAGAAATTCATACTCGCCGGAAAGAATTTTTTGCACCTCATCTTTTGTCAGCGGAGCATCTTCTTTATAAATATAACTGCCGAACTTCTTTTTTCTCTCCAGCTTGATACTTTCAGCACTATAATTATAAATTCGTATCCTGTATTTCTTCCTCATAAGAACGCCGCTTTCCTTTTCTTCATATGCACTGTTCCAGTAATCATCAAAATACAGGCTCCGTATCAGATATCCTCCATTTTCTGCATGAGGATCCAGTTTCATAAGTGGCTTCATCCGAAGATTCAGGACTTCTTTCTCACTGGTACTGATAAGATATTTCCATTCATTACGAAAATGTTCTTTCTTCCTGTCAGCCTTCTTCATAATTGTCTTCCTCTACCGTACTATCTTCTGTTATGTAAAAGCACTTCATACCATAATGTTTTCCTTCATCTGTTACATAATAATCAAATGCATCCTGCGTTTTTCCAGATGTATTTGTTGCTCTTACTCTCACAAAGTACTGTCCTGCTTCCGGAAGGTCCATCTCAGCTTCCGGAACAGTCAGGGTTGTGTTCTGATAGATTACATCCTGAAACAGATAATCTCGCGCAACCTCTACAGAATACGTAATGTCCTCTGCGTCCAGATCATAAGATACATCCCAGTTAAATTTCAGCTTATTACCGTGTATTGTCGGAACACCTATATAAAATGGCATTGGTGTTTCCAGGCTTTCCAGATATAACTGATAGTTCTTCTCTATCTCATCAGGAAGTGATGCTGCAATCTGATCGTATTGTTCAGATGTAAGCGGTTCATACTCTGCATCAGGCATCGAATATAAATAGGGCTTCAGTATGTTCTTATAGCTCTCTATCTTTGATGTGAGCATATCTTTGTTCAGATATTCCCTCAGATCCAGAATGGCATCATTTAATTTTCCCCGGAAAGACCGTGACTTCAGACACCTTTGAAACAGAACATTTCCCCAGTAATTACTGATTCCCTTTTCCCAGCTGCCCTGATCCGAAAAATTCTTTAATTCATATTCCGATCTCATCAGACAGCCATCGTTATCCCAGGCAATAAAGTACCAGATATCTGAATTCAGAGGACTGTATAAATAAACATTTCTGTTCTGTGTGTCTACGTTTCCCATCAGAATCTGAAATGCCATCCAGTAAACAATATTTTCTTCATCAAAATGCTCTTTCAGTACATCTTCAATCCCTATAGAGTAATCATTCAGATCTGTCAGCATATCGATCAATTTGGTATGATCTGAATCCCCTTTTATTTCCAGCATTTTTTCAAAGGCTGTTTTATCATATCCTGCATCATCTTCTTTTTTTATAATATCTTCGTAACGATAGAATTCAAAAGAATTAATCTTATACAATTGTCCGTTTGAATCCAGTCCATGACTCTTTAATGCTGTCTTATTCAGTTGTTCAACCTGTGTATAAATTCCATAATCCTCAAATTTTCCACCTGATTCTTCTGTATTATCCTTTACATACAAATGCACAAACTGTGTACGTAAACCAACCATCTGAGGAATTCCCCTGATCAGATCATATGCCAGCTTATTTCGAAAGCGCATTCCTTCTGTCATATGTTTATTCAGGTTAATGGTTCTCTGTCCTCTCCACGTTCCTTTATTCTTTTTTAACTCAATTTTATAATTTTTTTGTGCATTCTGGCTGGATGTCTGGCCTCTGATCTGAACAGTTGCATTAGGCACGCTTTCTCCATATCCGACTTCCCCTTCTATCGGTCCATTCTCATCTCCCACCTGTAAAAGTCCTGCCACCTGATATCTCTCCACTCCCATATCTTCGTAGTCATAAACAGAATAGCTATTGATTTCCTTCCATGTATGATATGTATTTTCGGATGAATTTCCCTTAGATACAGTAAGATACATGGTAACAACACTGGTATCATCATCATTTTCATACAAAGAATCCTTATCTCTTAAATGCATCTCATTGATTTCTGCTTTTTCTGTCTTTACCTGTTCTGTTTCGTTATCTTCCTGTACTGCCTGATCCTGCGAAGAGTTTCCCGCTTTTTCCAGAGTGCAGCCTCCACAGAGAGAAAGGCTGACTAATACTGCACTTATCAGATTTATTTTTTTAATTCCTGTCAACGTTCGTTCTCCTTTCCAGTTTCTCATCCATAAAACATCCGATTCTGGTAAATACCCCCGATTTGTCTTCTGCTACCACCGGCTGTATGCTGAGAATATAATATGACAGACGTCTGGTATAACGTTCCAGACGGATCATAACTATAAAATAAAACAGTACACATCCTGCCAGAAACCCAAAGCCATAATATACCTGCGGACAAAACAATGAAATCACAGTAAACACAGAAGTTCCCACGGCAAAAATTACAGAAGCAGCCAATGCTCCCCTGTAATCTGTAAAATATAAAAGAAGCAGAAGCATCGTATTTGCAACTGCATAAATGCCGTACCCAACACAAAGTGTCCGGAAATATCCATACATCAGATCATTAAATCCCAAAGGAAGGTACTTCAAAAGACTCTCACCCACTGAAATCGCCAGTGCAGTAGTCAGTAACTGCTTCAAAGCGGTATATTTCAATTCTCTGTTCAGTACATCCAGCATTTCTGTACCAGCCTGCATAATATCCTTAATGGTTCCCCCATCATTAAATAAACTGTAATAGTTCCTGTATTTCGGATAAAAATTAACTTCTACAGAAACCACAAAATTTACAGTGGTAATCAGAATTGTCAGAAATGCAATCAATGCCGGTACGTCATGAGACGGTGCCCCATAAAAAAGCCCTTTTACCTGTTTCCCCAGCGGTCCGGCCCACATGATCACAAGATGGGCAAACAGCCCGATATTAATGCAGAGTCCTGTAAATGCCAGAGGCAGAAACTCATCTGCCCATCTTAAAAATAAGAATGCACTGATATCACTTTGCGGAAAATACTCATACAGCAAAACAGCATCCCATAAAAGCATGATCCCATATCCAATGCATACCGCAGCCATCAATGCCTCCACATGAGAAATTCCCAGAAACAGCAATAAGGCTCCCGAGAGAAAAGTAACAGCGATTGCAGCAAGAAAGGATAACATAATTCCTCTGTAATCTTTAATTGCAGTAAGATAACTCATTGCATTCCATGTAACGATCAGTTCTCCAAACAGCCCAAAACATAAAAACTTATCTATAAGCCCAACTCCGGAAAATATCAGAAAAATCCCATATAAAATTCCTCCTGCAATGAGCATTAAGCCTGTCGAACCCCAGAAAGATGACAGAACAGCCTCATTTTTTTCTTCATAAAGCATATCTGCAATAAATCTTGTTACTACCATTGATAAGAAACTGGTTACCGTCAATGATGCAAGAAGTGTATATGTGATCATGCAGACCAGTAATTCTCTGCTCTGTTTCGAAGCGCCTGTCCTGTCACACAAAAACATAACCCCCAGCAGAAGTACGATACCAAGCAGCATGGGACCGGTACAGATAATCCCTGCATATCCATAGGCGCGGAAAGAAGCAAACAGCCCTCTTCTGCTGAACAGTTTTTTGAGTTCAAATCCAATCCCTGCCATATGCTTCCTCTACCTCCCTGTAAAGTTTTCTATATTCACTGATCATGCGCTCATGCCTGTAATATGCCTTAGTTCTTGCCTGTCCGCTTTTTCCCATCCTGATCCGCCTTCTCCTGGATTCACACATTTTTTCCATAGCGGCAGCAAGTCCATCCCTGTACATGGGCGGAACACAATAACCGGCACATCCAAAATTATCTCCTTCTTTTCCATTCAGAAGTTCCCGGCAGCACCCTACATCAGTCGTTACACATGGGCGTCTGGCTGCAAATGACTCCAGCACTGATAAGGGTTGTCCTTCTGATATACTGGTAAGGATCGTAAAATCCAGTTTTCTCATATACTGTACAATATCTACCCTTCCGGTAAAGACAAGGTTCCTGATATCCAGCTGCTTCACCAGAGCATAACACTCATCTGCATATTCCTCGTCATCTACCCCTCCCAGAATATGAAGTCTCACATTCTCCATTCTGGATGAAAGTTCATAAAATGCATATATCATAGTCTTTATATCTTTGATGGGTGCGAGACGGACTACCGCACCTATATCTACCCATCCATCTTCCTCTTTCAGAGGGATCTGTGACAACCTGTCATAATCAATACCATTTTCGATTACTCTGCATTTCTCTGCATCACAGCCAATCTGTATTTGCGTAAGCATCGCATTCGTAAATAAACTGGTTACCCGAAAAGCCCTTTTATAAATTGCTTCTGATAACATATAAAAGAAAGAAATCCACTGCTTTTTAAATGATGGGATTACCCATTTTGCCCTGATGATCTCTTCCTCTCTTTCTCTTGTATATATTCCATGCTCTGTAAGTAATACCGGTCTCCTGTAAACATATCCTCCAAGGCAGGCAAGAAGTCCCCCGTATCCTGTTGAAATGGCATGATAGGTATCTGCCTGAGGAACCTCAGAACCCAGAAGATATAAAACCGGAAGCAGCATGGAACGCATTGTATGAAACGCATCCGCAAATGCAATATACGGATATTTTTCCAGACAGCTCGCTGTTAATATATTTAAAAACTGCTCACTTTTCAGAAATGACATCGGATTCATTTTCCGGTCGTGATATAAATGGAACAATACTTCCCAGTCAGGATGACTGCATTCCATCAATTCTCTTAAACTCTTTGTTTCTTCTTCCGAAAAATGATTGATTCTGTACCGCTGTCCATTTGGGTTTCCATGTTCCTTCAGTTTTAATGCATCATCCAGAAATACCTCATGGACTTCCACCACATTATCCGGCAATTCATAGACAAATTTTCCACGGTCACATGCATGTGCTCCTATCACCCACAGTACAAACTCATGCTCTTTCATAACAGTGATATACTGATGCATCCATGTAGAAACTCCACCATGCACATACGGATAACAGCCTTCCAAAACCAGACAGATTCTCAATTCTCTCACCTTATTTCTATTTTCACTGATTTCTCTTTTGCCCGAAGCAGATAGAGATTTCCGGTAATATGCGTCAGTTCTCCACCTTCTATATTACCCGGAGTCCCTTCATTCATTCTTATCATAATATAAGCTTCATCATAAAAATTATCTAATTTAAGATTAAGTTCCTGATCTGATACATCCTTATCGATCACCAGTGCCCCATACCGCTGTATTGCGCCTGATAGTTCGGAAGCAGTAAGATTTCTCAGACATGGAGCTGAAGTATACAGCCAGTCCATATATTCATCCAGCCGTTTTTTCAGTTTCTCCCATCCCAGTCTGGCACCTCTGTCTTCATCCAGCAGATCATCCGGATGCATAAAATGTGTATTGACAAAATGCATATTCAGTTCAGATACAGCCGCAAGTTCCATATAATCATCAATCACAGCACCTGAAATAATACGGGGCTGTTCCACAATTCCATCTTCTGCAACTTCAAACTCCTGTGTATATGCCATATCTCCGACAAAATAATTACTTGCAATTGTACGTATCTCCGGAAATTCTTTTACGATCATTTCCCGCCCTTCATCTGACAGTACATTAGACGGCGGTACATAAACAGACAACTCTGTCCCCGGAAACATCTCTTTTCCAAACCGTATCAGCTCTGTCATGGCTTTTTTCATTGCATCATAACTCTCCCATGTTTTGTATGGAAGGATATTTGCATAATCCACATTTGACAGGCTCAATGGCTGATGATTATATCCATGATATCCCAGTTCTCCTCCCTGATGAAGCAGCATATTCCCAAAATACTGAAATCTCTGCACATCTTCCTGTTCCACAACATCTCCGGACACATCATCTTCATAATTATCAATAATAACACCTGTATATTTCACGCCGTGTTCCTCTGCCAGATCCAGCATATCCGGCCACCAGATATTTGTATAAAACGCTTTGATGCTGAGACCATAATCACGTTTGATATATGTTCCGTCTCCACTCGGCACAGGAGATGGAAAATCATCCAGATAGAATACAGATCCATTAAGCACCGGGTAAACCATCACATCTGTCAGCAGACTATAGGATGCCGCAAAGAATCCTCTTGTGGCTTTTTCACATAATCCAAAATTGTCAACTACAAACTTACCTTTTCCATAACTGTTTTCCCAGATAAGCGGAACCTTATTTTCATCATCTGTCCATGCATAAACCTTCGCCGTTTCTCCAACACTTACTTCCCATGCTGAATCATATGCGTCCGGAATCTGGTAAGATCTTCCCCCTCCGATCATGAAATCATCATCAATATAGATTTTATCTACCAGAACATTTCCATAATCAGAGTCTGTAATTCCCAATTTCTGCTCAATGATCGAAACATATATATCCTTCTGAAGTGTTAATGCAAAAAGAACACGTCCTCCTTTTTCTACCCAGTTTCCAATCTTTATAACTACATCCTTCAATGGGTTCAGATCCGACATCAGCACCACTATTGTTTCATAGCCTGAGAAATCAGGAATCTCACTCTGTCTGATATCTGCCAGATCTACTCCTGTTTTCATATCCATGAAAATTCTTTCAAACTGTTCCCATGCCTCCACACTGTCTGCCTGACTGCTGTCCATCAGCACCAGACAACTGCTCTCAATATTTTTGACTGCCTGTTTTTCGGTTACAACAGTATCCCTGTCCAGATATGCATTCTTCTTGATATCTGCCTGATACTGAATTCCTGAACGCTCTGTCCAAAGCACCACACTGATTGCCAGAAAAACTCCCAGAATAACAGTCATACCCTTAAATCGAAAAGACTGTAAATATTTTATCATTCCTGCCAAAAAGCCAATGCCTCCTTTCCTTTCGCCGACAGATAAATATGCTCCTGCTGAATCTGCTCTAATGTTTCCTTTAATTCTTTTCCCTGTTTCAGTTCTACGTAATATCTGATTCTGAGTATCCAGTATTCTTCATTTCTGTGCCACTTCTTATCCATTCTTTCCAGACTTTTAAGAACCTGTTCATACTCCTTCATCTGCATTTGATTCTCAATCAGACATACATATGTATGAAGATCCTCTTTAAATTTCAGTTTTTTCTTCAGGAGTTTTATATATTGATTTCTTTGCACCAGTTCCATCTGTCCTTCCAGAAGTCCCTGAGATAAATACTCCTGAAGGAAATCACAGTACTCTGAAATAAGCTGTTGATTTTCCTGTTCTTTTGCATATCTGTATTCTATCTTCTGCAGTCTGCTTTCATATTCCTTAGACAGCTCTACCATTCCTGTGATTGCATAATGCACAACCTCTACATCGTCATTCATCCTTGCCTGTTTAAGCATATCTATGTAATTCTCCGGATCATCATTCAATACATTCATAATCAGATCACGCCTCATAGCGGCTTCATCAATAAGAAGCGCTTCCTCCAGTGGCACAATATTTCTGTCACTTTCTTCTTTCGGTGCTATAATGCTCCTGTAAATTTCTTCATTAATCTTCATTTTTTCTATTCCGATTTCACGCTTTTTATCCTGGTGAAAAAATATCTGGAAATGCAGAAGCAATACACAGATCGTTCCCCATACCGGTACAAAGATCACAGGTAATATGAGATACCTCTTCACCTTCAGTAAATGGGAGTTTATTCCTGTCCATACCAGAACACAACAGATAATATGAAATATAATAAAGACAACCCCTGTTATACTCTGTATCATTCTTCGTCTACCCTGCTTTCGTTACGGGTGTCAATCACTCTGCAATGAAATCCGTTTTTTTCAATCCTTTCAATTACTATCGGTAACGTGGCATCATCCACCTGCGACAGGATCAGATAAAGTTGTCCATCCTCCGCTATTCCCAGTATGTCATTCTCTCTGATTTTATTTCTTAATATCCTGTCTGTTTCCTCCAGTGTCATTTCCGGATTTTCAATCTGCAACAGAGCATATGATCCTATTTTCTGCTCTTTTATGGAATGAAATAATTTCAGTCTTTCCATAAAATACTCTGTTTTTAATATATGAGTTCCTTCCACATATTCCCTGTCTTTGACTGCTTCCTGATATTCCAGTGCACGCAGCAGAGAGACTTCTACCAGACCACATAAAATTTTGATAAGATTCAGATAATACAATGTCATCTGATTACTGGCTGCATCCTGAATAAATACCAGCATTACAAGTTCTCCATTTCTCTTTATCCCTGCAATATATGCCGGATATCCGGCAAGCAGTTCCCTGTTCCTCCAGACCTCACCCTTTTCCAGCGTTTCTATCGCATTCTGATACTCTTCAACCCTTATAGAATTTGGCATTTTTCTGCGAATTTCAGGTGATGACATTTCCATCCTTCCAAAACGTTTCCATGAATCCAGTGAATAAAGTACAATTGTATGATTTTCCAGAATATCTTCCATTACCCTTATGGTTTCCATAAACAGTTTCTGTGGCTGTATCACATCCAGCTTTCTTGTTATATCAAAAATTTTTCCAAAGCTGTCCCTGCTTCCGAGAATCTGCTTCTTATATTGTCTTTTATCCTGAAGCGTCTCCTGATACATTTCCTGCATAAAGAAAAATTTTTCCTTGATCAGTCTGTTTTCTTTTGTTACAAATTCTATATCCTCTTTATTCTTCAGCCTTATATAACCACAGACAGCACCTGCGGCAAAATAAAAAATAAATGGAATCCAGTTAGAAGCCTCATAAAACAAAGTATATATGTTTACATTCTCCTGCCTGTATGCTGCAATCAAAGAACAGGTTTCCAACACAGCTGCTGATATTCCATAATTAATTCCATAAAGACTTCCCATGAATACAATAAATACAAGTCTCAGGTCAATCATTTTAAACTGGGCATAAGTTCCTGTATATCTGTTTAAAAATTCAAATAAAATAAATCCTGAAAGCAATTCCAGAATATGAACCAGCAAAGTATTTTTCGATATCCAATTCCTGATATTTGCAAAATGTCCGGAATCTGAATCTGATAATTTTTTATACTCCTGATACATCCCGGGAATATCTTCAAAAACAGATATCTTTGGAAACCACCCATATTCATATCTTATGATCTGATCATCCGGCTGTACCTTATAAATCTGGCCGCTGTTCTGGTAGCTTACATCCAGCCTACCGGGAATTGTTTTTCTGATTTCTTTTTCCAGATCACTGAAACTCTGCCCGAAACAATCTGGAACATTTAGACAGCATTCTTTTCCCCAATTATCATATACTTTATAAAGCAGTTCTGCCAGATCATCCATACATAGGAAATAAATATTTTGTTCCGGCGATTCCTCAAAAACAATTTTTCCGCTTTGTTCTGCCGCTGTAAATAGCTTATAAAAAAAATCCTGTGTGTATACCGCTGAATATAAATGAGGAATTCTCAGAATCTTGGTGTTTATCTGATACATATTTCCATATTCCATAACTACATTTTCTGCTGCGGATACCAGAAGTGTTTTTCCACTTGTAATATTATAAATGCTCTCCTGGCCGGTCAGATACAACATTCTTATTTCCTTATTCTTTTTGCATAACTGAAGTATCTGTCTCAGTTGTTCCAGTTCTCCAATCATCCTTCCATGCATGGTCAGATAATTTGAAAAATAAACAATTCTTTCAAACTCATATGTTTCGAAAATCTCTTTCAGTTCTTTCTCATCTTTTATGAACGGATGAGATAATATATTCTTTTTTCGATTTGATTTCAGCATCTCATTTCCCAGCACAACTACATCACACTCAGGAAATGATTCTTCTATAAAAGTTTCTGTTACATATCCTGTATTTCCTGCCAACAATACTTCCATACTTATTCACCTCAATAAAGTAAAGTATAACAAAGTTATTTTTTCTTTTCAATATCACCACTTTACAACTTTTTCATAAAAAATAATCGTACAGGACTCGGGAGTTTGACAGTTGAATAATTAAAAATCACCCTGCAGGCCTTATAAAACCTGCATTCTTTATGTCAAATTTCATGTTTTTGTATGTACTTGTTTGTAATAGTGTGGTATAATGGAAGAAAAAAGGATTTATTTATCATGTATATCGCAATCACAGGCAGTAAAAATAATAAAGATGTATATATTTATCGTTCCTTCCGCAAAGAAAACGGAAAAGCCTCTTCATGTATTTATAAAAAACTCGGGAAGTACAATCTCCTTCTGGAACAGTTTGATGGAGATGAAGACAGGTTGATGGTGTGGGCAAAGGAACAGGCAGCAAAAGAAACAGAACTTTATAAGCAGCATACCGGAAAAGTGTCTGTAGAGTTCTCCAAAGCTGCAACTATCCCTATGAATGAGCGTCGTTCTTTCAATGTTGGATATCTGTTTCTTCAGGAACTGTGCACTCAGCTCCGTTTAGACAAAGTCTGTCTGACAATCAAAAGCAGACATAAATTTAAATATAATCTGAATGCGATACTCACAGATCTCGTTTATGCAAGGATTCTTTCCCCAGCCAGCAAGCTGGCCAGCTATGAGTACTGTCAGTCTCTATTGGAACCGCCTAAATACAGTCTCCAGGACGTATATCGTTCTCTTTCCGTGATCGCAGGGGAATCTGATTTTATACAGAGTGAACTTTATAAAAATACAAATTTTCTCTATCCAAGAAACGATCGTGTCCTTTATTATGACTGCACGAATTATTACTTTGAAATCGAAGAAGAAGATAATCTCCGATGCTATGGAAAAAGTAAAGAAAACCGTCCTAATCCAATCGTAACTATGGGATTGTTTATGGATGCAGATGGCCTTCCTCTTGCCTTCGACATCTTTCCGGGTAACCAGAACGAACAGACGACTTTGAAACCATTGGAGTCTAAAATCCTTCAGGATTTTAATTGCAGCGAATTCATTTATTGTTCGGATTCGGGACTTGGAAGTACAGCCAACCGAAGATTCAATCCCTTAAGAAACCGCGCTTATATCATCGCACATTCTTTGAAAAAAATGAAAAAAGAGGATCGTGAGATTGCTCTGAACCCGACTCAGTTCCGCAGGATCGGAGCGGATAGATTTATAGACATCCGCACGCTGGACGAATCGGATGAAGAAGTCTATAACACGATCTACTACAAGGAAATACCTGTTGTTACAGGTGACATGGATGAGACTTTAATTGTCACTTATTCTCCTAAGTACAAAGCCTACCAGAGAAAGATCCGCGCCCGACAAATTGAACGGGCTGAACGGATAATCACAACACCTGGGCGCAAAAGAAAAGGGAAGAACCAAAACGATCCTATGCGTTTCGTAAAAAAGACTTCCGTTACTACTGCTGGTGAGATTGCTGAAAAACAAGTTTACGATCTTGATAAAGAACAGATCCAGAAAGAAGAAATGTATGATGGGTTTTATGCAGTTATCACAAACCTGGAAGGTGATGTTTCAGAGATCATAAAGATCAATAAACAACGCTGGGAAATCGAAGAAAACTTCCGGATCATGAAAACAGAATTCGAAGCAAGACCAATATATGTCAGAAGAGAAGATCGGATAAAAGCCCATTTCATGACTTGTTATATCAGCCTTCTACTCTACCGTCTACTGGAAAAGAAACTTGGGAATCTTTATACAGCAGACCAGATATTGGAAACATTACGCTCTATGCAAATGACTCTGCTGAACACAGCGAGCGGATATATACCCTCTTATACAAGAACTGAACTAACCGATGCCTTGCATAAAATATTTGATTTTAGAACGGATCATGAATTCATTACTAAAGCAGATATGCGAACCCTCATCAAGAATACAAAACAGATAAAATCAAAGTAAGAATAATATAGTACATATCGATGCAAAAAGAAAAACGGCCACAATACCCATATTTACTGGGTTTGTAGCCGTTTTGTCACCTTACAACTGTCAAAGATGGGATTATACAACGAAAAGACATTGATTGGTAGACTTCATAAATATTTTTCAGCATATTTTGAAACTTTTTCAGCCCCAAGTGCTGAAATGCTGTTTCTGTTGATACTCTCAATACTGGCTTTGGAGTCGGCTCATTCCATACGTTTTTTGTACCGACACTTTTTATCCGGTATTACGACAAAGTCGCTGAATGCCTTTTATTATGCGTGTTCCTATAGAATCTGGTTTCTATCATTGAAGAATATGAAAACCTTGATCTGATTGGAAACGCAAGATCCGACTCTGTCATTTATGACTTTGCCCCGGCTCCTACAGGTCACAGGGGCAGACCAGCAAAACACGGAAGGCGTCTTTCAATAGAAGATGATTTTACTCTCTCTGATGAAAAGGCTGGCGATTATTATACCGGTGTTCGCCGTGTCCTGACAAATCTTTTTGGAACACGCGAGGTTCTTGCTTATGTTACATCAACAGCCAGAACCGTAGGAACCAAACGCCTGTTTTTTAGCACGATATCGCCCGAAGAACTGCAGATTTTCTGTGCATGGCAGGAATCTTCACCTTTAAATCAAACCGGAAGTGACCGGATGAAATATATTCCGCTATTTCTTTATTCGTTTCGCTGGAATATTGAAATCAGCTACTATGAACAGAAAACTTTCTGGTCGCTATGCAGCTACATGGTACGGAGCTGCAAGGGCATTGAGATGATGATCAATCTGATCAATGTTGCTTATTGTGCGATGAAGTTATTGCCATATCAAGATGAAAGCTTTTCTGATTTCCGAGATAAAAGCGTGCAGGATTTCCGTTTTGCATTAAGCGAGGGTATACGCCAGCAGGTATTTTTTGCCACTTTCGTGAAAAACATCGAAATCCGAATAAAATCATCCTCAGTAATAAATGCCTTAAAGCGGGCGATTGTTAAGCAGGAGCATTATTTTATAAAGTTGTAAAGTGGTATTATAATATTATAAGACAATTATGCTCTTCTTTTCTTAAACCATGATATCAGATACAAAACTATACAAAAAGTTATCACAAAAGGAGCAACTGCTACCAAAACGGTTGCCAAAAGTATCACAATTATCACTGCAATGGCGATCACAATTGCTTTTCCGTACCATGTGCCAAGATCCAGTCTGTAGCTTTTAGTCCTACTGGTTGTATTTCCGGTACTGTTTTCTGCATAGTCATCAGAGCCGTAGCTCTCCTCTGCATACCCTGATTCATCATAAACTTCTGTTCCATCATCTGTATCAATAAGAGTTCTTGCGATCAGTCTTGGATCACCAAGTTCTGCAAGCACATCTGTCTCACTTCGTCCGCTGCGGACCTGAGACTGAATATAATCTTCATAATACCGTACATGCGCCGCAGCCTTTCCCTGTGCCATCTGCCCGGACAACTGCCCTCTCAAAATCTCCAGAAATTCTCTTCTGCTCATATTTATCCGTTTAACCTCTCTTTACAAAGTATAATATCGTGATATACACAAATCAGGCCGTTACATACAGCTTCTTCAATCTTCATGTATATATATGATCATAATTTTTCCTCATTATACCATACTCTGCTATATCCATTCAGAAACAAACCATAAAATTTTGATTAAAAAATCGGAAGCATCCGTCAGAAAAAGCGGCCCTTCATGGATTGCCTGATGCAAATGCAAAAGCTATCATTCCATGTTCCGGCCGCCTTTTTAACGTAGAAATTTATCTATTATACCTGTTTATCTGTGTTCTGATCATCTGATATGTATCGATGCATTACCCAACCCATATGACATGTTTTATCTGATGATCCGTATTATCCGATATGTACAGCTCCTGTGCTGCGGATATTCATTGGATAAACATTCTCACGTCCAACATATTCAGCCATATAATCCACATAAGCGTCTGTGTCTTTGATCGGCAGTACGCACATGATAACACCGGCAAAACCGCCGCCGTGGACTCTGCAGATGCCTGCACCGATCTTATTCAGGAAAAGTTTTGTAAGTGCAAGGCTTAATGTGATCTTCTGCTCCTTGCAGTTCTGGAGAGAATAGCAGTTCTGCAGCCACTCCCAGGAAGAATTTCCAGATTCCTCGAGAAGACGTAAGAATCCCTCTCCATCTTTGTTCTCAACAGCTTTTACAGCATCTGCAACACGTCTGTTTTCTTCATAGAAGTGCATAGCACGGAGAACAGCACGGTCATTCGGGATATCCTTAACATGAGCAAGAAGATTCTCCATGGTGGACTCGCAGAGAAGGTCTACACCCATAGCATTTGCCGCTTCACGCATCTCCATAGGAATGGAAGAATATTCCTCGCTGAGGTCTGCATGACCTTTACCTGTATTTACGATCACAAGTCTGTAGCCCATATCCTCGAAGGAAAAAGCGATCTTCTCACAGCTGATATTCTCTTTGTCTGAGAAGTCAAGAAGGATCGGGCCGCCGGCTGCACATGCCATCTGATCCATCAGGCCGGAAGCTTTTTTCCAGTATACATTCTCTGCGTACTGTCCTGCTCTTGCGTACTCACCATACTCCAGTTTTCCCTCATTAAAGAAATGATTGGTGATAGCACAAACAAGCATCTCAAAAGATGCGGAAGAGCTGACGCCGGCTGCTGCAATAACCTTAGTGGAAACATAAGCATCAAAACCGCCTGTTGCATAACCTTTTTTCTGCATATATTCCATGATACCTGCAACAAGTGCATCTGTTCCCTTTGTGTATCTCTCTGTGCTGAGCTTGTCAAGTTCTACAACAACTTCCTGTTTGTATCCTTCACTTACCATATGGATCACATTGGTTCCGTTAGGGCATGCAGCACCAATAGTATCAAGGTCGATACTTGCAGCAATGATCTGTCCGCCGTTATGGTCAACATGGTTTCCGATGATCTCCGTACGTCCCGGTGCAGTGAAGAATTCTGCGTTGTCATGATGATACTTTTTTTCAAAGTTCTCTGCCAGGCTTGTAAAACGTGCACTGCTCTCCTCTGTCTCTCCGTAAATTTTTTTCAGCAGGTCCGCTGATGGAATTTTGATCGCTCCCATTTTAATTTCCTCCTGTTTTCGCAATATTCCGGGGTTCATCACTCCGGTGATCTCTTTGTCCGCGCCGCCGTACCGGCTGCTTTTTCCGTCACATCAGTGTATCTTTATTATAACAGCCTTACTATCTATGTCCATAAAGATTTTGCGTAAAAACAGTATTATTTTGTGGTCTGAACCATTTTTCCTGGCTCCAGTGCATATTCTTTTCCACCATAGATCAGAATTCCACCGGAAACGCTGCTCTCTACTGTCAGAGTCTTCTCATCCCACTGTACATGAACCAGGCCGCCTTTTACAGGGAAAGTGCAGTCCATGATCTCAAAAGTCTCTGTCTCAGGCTTTACAGTGAAGGTCTTATATGCGGTATCTGTAAGCTGGATGCCTGCAAAATATCTACCAAGAAGATAAATCGGGCTTGCAGCCCATGCATGGCAGAAGCTCTTTCCAAAAGGATCTCCGTACATCTCATACTGTTCCTCCGGATTCTTCTCCGGATCAAACTCCTCCCAGAATGTAACAGCTCCCTGTGCGAGCATGCCGCCCCAGTAGTTCTCCATCATCTTCTTCACGTCATCAAAACGTCCCATTGCGCACATGGCCTCAAGCTCATAGAACTTGAAGTACGGAGTTGTGATCTGCGGGATCTCATCATTCTCGATCACATTTTTCATCAGAAGTTCTTTGCGCGCATCATCTGCAAAACCAAAGAGAATTGCAAAAATATTGGCATGGCGTGTCACATTGTTATTTCCTGATGAAAAGCTGTCGATGTATGCTCCCTTTTCTTCATTCCAGTAAAACTTCTCAATCTGAGCTGTCAGTGTCTCATATTTCTCCTGACACTGGGAACCGTCACCAAGAACAAGCTCGTCTGCCTGCGTCATAGTCTGATAGCACATAGCAAGAAGCATCTGCTCTGCACAGATTGCGCCTTCTTTGTCCATATCAGCCCAGTCAACAAAGATCCAGTCACCTTCGCGTCCTACGATAAAGCCATTCTCATCCAGCTGACCGCCCAAGAAATCCATCATTGCAGTCATTCTCGGATAGATTGCCTTTACAAACTCTTCGTCACCCGTCATGCGGTAATGATTCAGGATTCCAATGACCCAGTACATAGAATAATCCACGATGGTATTGATATGCTGGCGGATCGGGCTGTTTCCAACCAAAGCCCAGAGAGTTCTGCGGTTAATGTCCTCATCAAACATCAGATACTGGTTTACAAAATAGCTCTGGTAGGCATCTCCGGACCAGATCCAGCGGTCGCGTTTCACACCGTCAATAAAGAAGATCCCGCTGCAAAGCTGAAATGTCCACACTGCCACATCCCAGATCTTATTGATCAGTGCATCTGAAGAAGAGAAAGATGCGCGAACCGGGATGTCCACATACTGATGGATCGCCTTAATACTGATCTCATCTTTATGTACGCCCGGCACAAACACATAGCGAAACGCTCTCCGGATGATCTCATCTTCCGGCGCATGTAAAGTCTGGCTGTAGTAGCAGTTTACTGTATCTCTGGCTTCAGTCTCAGACTCACCGTAACACAGTGTCATCTCACGGAATCCTTTCGGAAACTCTGCCTTCAGAACAGCTGTAAGCTCTGTCTCAAATACAAACAGGACACCGCTTTCATCCTCACAGATCTCAGACGGCAGATATTCTTTTTCGTCGTATACCCATACGGACGGGTCCTGCTCCCTCGCTGTGTAGATCTCATTATACCCTACAGGTACCGGATTGCTGACAAAATCATCTGCAAACCATCCCCTGTCTGAGGTGATCGTTTCGCCTTCGATACGCACAGACGGAACTCCTGCCGGCATTCCTGCGTAGATCTCAAATTCCTGTTTTCCGGGACCGCATACTACCGGCTCCCCAAATCTCTTCTTTATGTCATTTATACGGTAATAACCGAGACAGTTTGCGTACACTGTAACGGTCTCCTCTTTTTTCAGATCATATTCTCTTGTAAAACGTACATGCTTTCTGCAGTCATCCAGGTGATAATATGCCGGCCAGATAAAGCCTCTCTCCTCCCTGCTGAAATTCTGCAGCATTCCATGATAAATTTCAAAATCTCCCGGATACCAGATCCAATGTGATTTATTCATATATTTTCTCCTTTATCATAACTGTTTATGTTGTTTTTTGTTGTTTTTTTCTTTACCGCAAATTATCTTATCCTATTTTACCACTTCTGTCCATGCACAAATTGTCACATGTCATGGGTTTATCGTTACTATTATCATTGTTCACAGGTAATATTCCGTAAAATGTTTTTTGTAAACAAAGTTCACAGAAAAACCTCTGATCCTGGTATGATACTTTCCTTCCGCATTTCTTTCTGTTAAAATAAAGTTCAGAAAAAGGGGGAACGTTTTTCATGCAGATCATCACCAACACAGCCGGAAAAGAACTGAAAAAGCACGGCGACAGTGCATTTCCGTGCCTGGTAAGCTATGAATGTCTTTCCGGATATGAAACCGGATCTTTTCTGTGGCACTGGCATCCTGAGATAGAGCTCACTTATATAGAAAAAGGTGAAATGCTCTATAAAGTCAACCAGAACACCTTTCACCTGAAAGAAGGCCAGGCACTTTTCGGCAATGCCAATGCCCTGCATGCAGGATATATGTACCATGAGCAGGACTGCAGATATATTCCTGTTACTTTTGATCCGAAACTGATCTACGGTTTCTCGGGAAGTGCCTTATTCCAGAAATATACAGAGCCGATCCTTCGCAGTTTTTCCCTGTCTGCTGTACCTCTGGATTTTTCCAGCGAATGGCATAAAGGCGCAGTGAAAGATATCCGTGAAATCATCGCTCTGGACTGCAAACGTGAACCAATGTACGAATTTGACATGATTGCCAGACTGCAGCATTTCTGGAAAACTCTCTGCAAGAACATGCTTGATAAAGCAACAGCTCCTTCCGGTCAGGATGAGGAAAATTACCGCCGCATCCGAAGGATCATGTCCTATATTGCAGAGCATTATTCTGAAAAAATCCTCCTGGATGATATCGCAGGACTGATTCACTTAAGCCCCAGTGAATGCAGCCGTCTTTTCAAAAAGTGCATGAACATTACGCTGTTTGGATATATCCAGGAATACCGGATTGAACGCAGCCTGGAATATCTGGAGGATTCCTCCTGTTCTATCACAGAAGCAGGTTTACTATCCGGTTTTTCGGACTCTAATTATTACACAAAAGTATTTACGAAAATAAAAGGCTGTACGCCAAGGCAATACAGAAAAAATCAGGAGCTGTGATTTCTCACATGCTCCTGATTCGTTAAAACAGCTCTTTCATAGTCGGATACAGTTTGCGGAATTTCTGGTATTTCTCCTCATATTTGGCAACCAGTTCTGGATCCGGCTCTACGGTATCTACGACTTTAACCATTTTTTTGCAGATAGTCTCTACATCCGGGTATGCGCCGCAGCCTACTGCTGCCAGCATTGCGCCACCCATGGACGGACCTTCCTCATTCTCCGGCACATCAACTTTCAGGTTCATCACATTTGCGATGATCTTTTTCCAGAGAGGACTCTTAGCTCCGCCGCCGCAGATCTTTGTGCGCTCGATATTGATTCCAAGGCTTCTTGCAACCTCCAGGGAATCACGAAGTCCGAAAGCAACACCCTCCAATACTGCCTGTGTCATATCTGCTCTTGTGGTATCCATGGACATTCCGAAAAATACGCCTCTTGCATCCGGGTTGTTATGCGGAGATCTCTCTCCCATCAGATACGGAAGGAAGAATACCTGATTCTCACCAAGCTTCCGGATCGGTGCCTGCTCTGCCACGAAATCCTTTGTCTTAAGAATCTCCTCAGACCACCATTTGTTGCAGGATGCAGCACTTAACATGCAACCCATAAGGTGATAGCTTCCATCTGCATGGTCAAAAGAATGAAGTGCATTGTTTTCATCTACTCCGAAATCTTTGCTGGAAATAAAGATGGTACCGGATGTTCCAAGGGAAATGTTGCACTGACCATCACCAACCGTTCCTGTTCCAACAGCTGCTGCAGCATTATCGCCTGCTCCTGCTACAACTTTCACATCTTCTGAGAAGCCAAGCTCTTTCGCTACTTCCGGTTTCAGAGTTCCAACTACCTGCCAGCTCTCATACAGCTTCGGAAGCTGCTCCTCTGTGATATGGCAGATCTCAAGCATCTCTTTTGACCAGCAGCGATTCTTCACATCAAGAAGGAGCATGCCGGAAGCATCGGAAACATCTGTGCAGAAAGATCCGCTTAAACGATATGCAAGATAATCTTTCGGAAGCATGATCTTTACTACTTTTTTGAAATTCTCTGGCTCATTTTTCTGCATCCAGAGGATCTTCGGTGCTGTAAATCCTGCAAATGCGATGTTGGCTGTGTACTGGGAAAGTTTGTCTTTTCCGATGACTGTGTTCAGATATTCTGTCTCCTCGCCTGTACGTCCGTCATTCCAGAGGATCGCCGGACGGATCACATTGTCATCTTTATCAAGTGTTACAAGGCCGTGCATCTGGCCGCCAAAACCGATTCCTGCTACTTCTTTGCGGTCGATTCCTTCTGTGAGTTCTTTGATCCCTTCCATGCTCTGGGTGAACCAGTCTTCCGGATTCTGCTCAGACCAGCCCGGATGCGGAAAGAACAGCGGATATTCTTTTGATACGATGTTGCAGATCTTTCCGGATTCTTCCATAAGAAGAAGCTTTACAGCTGAAGTTCCAAGATCAACGCCAATATAATACATAATATTTTTTTCCTCCTGTAAATACAGAAACCGCGGCTCTCAGTTCGCAGCGTCTGCACGCCTGAGAGCTCGCGGTTTCTGAATCGTACTTGATTTAGCAGGATCAGTCCGCATCTGCGGATGATCTTATCTGCCTGTTTTAATTATCTCCAAGGATTTTCTGTCGGATATCTTACGCCTGCCGGCTGGTTGTAACCGATCTCCTCAACCGGTACACCGATGTATTTGAATACCTCGAAGAGAGCTTTTCCGTGATGTCCGAATGCTACAGCTCCATGATGTGGGAAGCCTCCCTCGATCAGTACATGGCGGTAGAAACGTCCCATTTCCGGAATTGCGAATACACCGATAGCTCCGAAGGAACGTGTTGCAACCGGAAGAACTTCACCATGTGCAATGTATGCACGAAGCTTGTTGTCAGCTGTGCTCTGCAGACGGTAGAATGTGATATCTCCAGGTTTGATATCTCCCTCAAGAGTTCCGTTTGTAACTTCAACCGGAAGGGATCTTGCCATGATCATCTGATATTTCATCTCACAGAAGGACAGCTTGCTGGATGCCGTGTTTCCACAGTGGAATCCCATAAATGTATCCTGAAGTGTATAGTTGAATTTGCCTTCAATGGACTCTTTATACATATCCTTCGGTACGGAGTTGTTGATATCAAGAAGTGTAACGATATCGTCACTTACAACCTGTCCGATGAACTCACTTAATGTTCCGTAGATATCAACCTCACAGGATACAGGAATGCCCTGTGCTGTCAGACGGCTGTTTACATAACATGGAACAAATCCGAACTGTGTCTGGAATGCCGGCCAGCATTTACCTGTCAGTGTTACATATTTACGATATCCTTTGTGATCTCTTACCCAGTCTTTCAGAGTCAGCTCATACTGTGCAAGTTTCGGAAGGATCTCCGGTTTCTTGTTTCCTGCGCCAAGCTCTTCTTCCATCTCTTTAACGATTGCCGGGATTCTCTCATCACCTGCATGATTGTTGAATGCCTCGAAAAGATCCAGCTCTGAGTTCTCCTCAATCTCTACGCCAAGATTGTAAAGCTGTTTGATCGGTGCGTTGCATGCAAGGAAGTTTGTAGGACGCGGTCCGAAGCTGATGATCTTCAGGTTGCTTAAGCCCTCGATTGCTTTTGCGATTGGAAGGAAGTCATGGATCATATCTGCACAGTCTTCTGCGTCACCTACCGGATACTCCGGAATATAAGCTTTTACGTTACGAAGCTGCAGGTTGTAGCTTGCGTTCAGCATACCGCAGTAAGCATCTCCACGTCCCTGGCAAAGATTGTCCTGTGTTTCTTCTGCTGCTGCGATGAACATCTTCGGTCCCTCGAAATGTTTTGCAAGAAGTGTCTCGGAAATCTCCGGTCCGAAGTTTCCAAGGTATACGCAAAGTGCATTACATCCCGCTTTTTTGATATCTTCAAGAGCCTGAACCATATGGATCTCGCTCTCTACGATACAGACCGGACACTCATAGATATCTTTTGCATCATATTTCTTTGTGTAAGCTTCTACAAGAGCTTTTCTTCTGTTTACGGAAAGGCTTTCCGGAAAGCAGTCTCTACTGACTGCAACGATTCCAACTTTAACTTCTGGCATGTTGTTCATAATTCATTCTCCTTTTTTGAAAAATACCTCTCTGCACTTGAGACAGGCAGATCATTAATTACTTTTATTTCATCTCTGAATGGTTCTGAATATTTCTCAGTCAAGTGTGATATTCTCACCTTTCAGGCCGTTGAATGCGCCTTCGATCTTCGCATCCTCATGGGCAATGAGCCATTTATTTTTGGCTGTCATAAGACCATCCTCACCATCTTTCGGCATCGGGAAATCGATGTCTGTGTTGGTTCCTCTTGGAAGAACGACTACACACTGGAATCCGCTCTCGTTCACATGGCATGGTGCATAGTGAAGAGTTGTTGCATAAACCTCGATTCCTGTTCCTGCCGGCACAAGGAATGCCTCGATCTTAGCTGTGTCATATGTAAAATCCGGTTCAATATCCTGCTGATGTCCGATGAGCAGTACCAGATCTGTCACTGCTACGTTGATCTCGGAATTGCGGTGGTATTCTACAGCATTCAGTTTCCTGTTGTGACCGTTGCAGTACCCGATCTCGATGGGTAATCCGCCGAAAGCTCTGTTTCTCAGGTCTTTCTCCACCTCAAGAGCTTCAAGCTCCTCTACAGATGGAACGTATACGACATCTTCCGGAACCGGTGTATGTTTCATCTCTTTCAGAAGTGCACTGAAGTTGTATCCTTCCAGAACTTTTCCGTATTTGCGGAAAGCCGGATCTGTTACTTTCTGAATTTTCACGGTTTTAGCCTCCTTATAGAGTTACTGTTTCACAGCTTCATTCGCTGTTTCGTTTTCAACTGAAAAAAGCATACCACATCATGGTATGCTTTTCGCCGTTTTTCTTGTCTCATTCATAGCACTTTTTTGACATTTTATTTTTTCTGGCGTTCCACCTTGCCCGGCAGGATGCCGTACCGTTTCACAAATTCCTTGGAAAAAGCCCTGCTGCTTGCAAAACCGTTGTCAAGTGCGATAAAACTGATCGTATGATCGGTATTCAGAAGCTCTTTATAGGCATACGCCATGCGGATATCCTGCAAATATGTCTTAAAATTGACCTTCGCATACTTACGGAACATTCTCGAAAGATATGCGTCAGAATATCCGAACATGGCTGCAAGGCCGGAAAGCCTGAGATCTTCTTTGTAATGCTCTCTCATATAAGTGGTAATTTTTGACAAAGCATCCAGTCTACGGCTGTTTTTCAGCTCACTTTCCTCCACCTCTGTGACCCTGTAGGTGGAAACCATGAGATAAAGAATCTCGTAAAAGACAGCCCTGGCACGGAACTCATAGCCTGTCTCCCTGGATACATACACCCGATATAATTCCCGGATCAGGAAAACCATGCGGCTGTCGTTTTCCGTTGAGCCTGCATTTATCTGTTCCGCTTCTGTTCCTTCAGATGTGAAACGTAAAGTCTTATTCTGCGAAGTGTTTCCACTATGAAACCTGATAAACCTCTGCGCTGTAAAATAATCCGTAAACTGCTTCAGCGGGATCTGCAATACAATCGTCTCATTCCGCACCGGTGCCTGGATAGAATGTACTTCATTGGAATTAATGATCAGAAACTCTCCTGCCTTCAGCGGATATTCCACCTCATTAATATAGAAAGAAAGATTTCCTTCCATCACAGTAAAAATCTCGATAGATGTATGCCAATGTTTTTCCCTGACATAATTTCCGTTTCTTCCTTCAAAGAGAAAAAGTTTGAAAGGAAGTCCCTCATTGGGAATGATCAGTTCATGCTGAAACTCCATAGCCCGCCTCCTTTTCCCGCTGTTTCGTCTGTACCCGACGTACCATACTTCCATAAAATGCTGCAAGGATCTGCTGGAACAAAGTTCCGATCATAACCGGAAACAGTACTTCTGCCGGAAAATACGCTCCTGCAATTACAGCTCCTGCACTGATGTTTCTCATACCAGAACCATAGATCATGGAAACTGTGGACTGTTTATTCTGCTTCGTGAAAATCGCGATCAGCCAGCCGATAGCATAACCTCCAGCTGCCAGAACAAGGATCGTTGCTGCTACTTCCAGTCTTTCTCCATTGAGGTGTTTCATATACGGGGAAACCTTGGAGGAATTGGATGTCACCACGAATATCAGGCATATTTTTGAAAAAGGAGCCAGTTTGGATGGCCAGGTCTCCATTACTTTTCCATGGCTGAACTCATTCAGACACATGGCAAGGACTGCCGGAAGAGCGATCATAAATACCAGCTCTTTCATCATTCCCATGGTATCCATCTTCACACTTGATCCTACCAATATCTTCAGAGCTGCAGGGATCAGAAACGGGGCCAGGATCGTATCGATCACAACCAGGGAAAGAGAAAGCGGACTGTTTCCATTATAGATCGACACCCACATTAAGCTGATCACAGCTGTGGGAACTGAAAATTCCAGAACCATTCCTGTGATATAATTCGCATTTCCAGGAAACAGAAGATGTCCCAGACCGCAGGCGATCATCGGTACAAGAGCATGAAGCACAAGCAGCATCAAAATCAGCGGAAGAGGTCTCTTAAATACATCTGCCACATCCCTGAATCTGGACTTCAGTGCACCGACAAACGTCATAAATGCAAAAGCATAAGTAACATACGGTACACCATGCTTCGCAATATCCGGAAAAAACACGCCCGTCAGAAGACAGACAGGCGTTACAAAAGCCATCCATTTCTCTATAAAACTGTTAAATTTTCCCAGCATATTCCACCTCATTGCATTTTTACTTTATTATCTGTTTTCTTTATTTCAGTTTAACATAAATTTAGTTCAACGCAAGAGAAATATAATTTACAGGACTGGACATATATCTGTATTATGATACAATATAACCAATTTTGTCACTGAAATTTTAATCATATGTTAGGAGCACTATATCTATGAAAAAGAACAACCGACAACTGTGTTTTTATTCCTTTACAGTCACTTTGCTGACTCTGCTGCTTCTGTTCTGGCATTACGGATACGCACCTTTTGGCGATAATTCCTTGGCCTCACACGATGCCGGCATCCAATATCTGAACTTTTATTCCTATTTTAAAGATGTTTTATCCGGAAAAAACAGTCTTACCTATACCTTCAGCAAAACTTTGGGCGGTAACTGTATCGGTGTCTTCAGTTACTACCTTACTTCACCTTTTATGCTGCTTTCTGTATTTTTTAAGAAATCACAGCTCCATAGTTTTTTTGACCTTCTTGTAATATTGAAGCTTTCCCTTGCCTCTTTTACATTCTGCTGGTTTCTTATTGGCCGCTTCCGGAAATATCTTGCAGACAGATCTGACCTTGTCAAAAATTCCTGTATTGTCATACTGTCTGTAAGCTACGGACTCTGCCAGTACAATATTGCCCAGAGCAGCAATCTGATGTGGCTGGACGGTGTTTATATGCTGCCTCTGATCCTTCTTGGAGTATACCGGCTTCTTTATTCGGGATCTGTCTGGAAACTCACTGTTCCGGTTGCATTATCCATACTTTTCAACTGGTATATCGGCGGCATCAACTGCCTTTTTTCCGGGATATGGCTGCTTCTGGAACTCTGCATTTATCTGATCTCATCAGATTTTTCAAAGAAAGCCATAAGTCACTGCCTCCGTTCCATTGCACGCTACCTGACAGCTATGATATCCGGCGTATTATGCAGCTGCGTGCTGTTCCTCCCTACAGTTTCTGCCATGCGAAATTCCAACAGAGGAGCACTTGATTTTTCCACGCTGCTGAATTTTAATTTTACCGGAAATTTCTCCACTGTTTTGTCCAATTATGTTTTTGGCTCTGTCAGTAAAGAAGGAAGTGTTTCCCTGTTCTGCGGAACTTTTGCCATAACCGGACTGATCGCACTTTTTCTGTCCGGAAAAGTTTCCGCAAGGCTGAAGACTGTTCTGGGAAGCTTCGCAGTACTTTTTGTCATGATCCTTTACTGGGAACCTTTTTACACTGTATTTTCGCTGTTTAAAGCGGTCAGCAGCTTCTGGTATCGTTATTCTTACCTGACGATCTTCGGAATTCTTTTTATTGCCACATTCTTTTATCTTGCGTTCCTTGATAAAGAAAGCCCGTTTATTCTGATCCGAAGCAGTGTTATTTTTGCCGGGCTTCTGCTCCTGCTGCGTCATAATGCAAAAGGAGACAATGCTCTTCAGCAAACCTGTACTACTGTTCTGATCGCCTTTTTTACAGCTGCTGCATTTTCCATATTTACTGCATTTACCAGACAGCAGCTGAACCTGTACCGCTGGACTGCTTTTATCGCCGCTGCCGGCCTGATTCTGGGAAGCACTGCCTATAACACCAAGCTTCTGATGGATGAATATCATGTTTCTGAAGATGCCAGCTATAAACTTTATTCAGCCATTACTCAGAAACAGATCAGTGATATCCAGAACATGGATCAGAGTCTGTACCGTATTTCACAGACTACCACGCAGAAAATGCTTCCAAGTAATACTACTTCCAACTATGATGAAGCTTTCGCTTTCAATTACCGCTCGATTTCAGGCTACACCTCATCCCCCGATGATAACCAGCGTGATTTTCTGGAACATATCGGTTATACCAAATGCGGAGAAAACATGAATATTACCAATGCATCCGTGATTGGTGCAGATGCTCTTCTTAGTGTAAAATATACTCTGTCTCCTTATAAGATCAATGGACTTGAAGAAGTTTCTTCCATAGATAATGATCAGGACAAAAAAATATACCGGAATCCCTACGCTCTTCCTATGGGACTGATCTACACGGATTCCCGGATCAAAAATGAAGAAGCAGATATATCCAATCCTTTTGAGTATCAGAATTACCTGTACAGCCTGCTATACGGCAAAAAGGTTTCGGTTTATGAACCGCTGGATTTTTCCAGAACTTCTGAAGGTGATTCAAAAAAACACAAAGCACAGTCCTACTCCATTGATCTGAAGCAGGGAAATTATGTTTTCTATGGAAATATTCCGTGGGATGCTCTCATGGATAAGGCCATGCTCACTGTAAAAAATAAATATAAAACCAGATACTCCTGGTGGCTGGCTCCGTCTGTGTTCTATATCCCGGCAGATCAAAATGAATCGCAGGCAACAGTTTCCATCAGCTCAAAAGCAGGTTATTACATACGTCCTGACGCAGAACAGTTCTATGGTCTGAACCTAGATACACTTTCTCAGGTTACTCAAAAGATTTCATCCAGTCAGCCAGATGAACTTACCATAGAAAACGGATACGTACATGCTGTCTGCAATGCCACATCTGACAACCAGAGGCTATATCTCTCTGTCCCGTACGATAAAGGCTGGAATGTTTATCTCAACGGAAAGAAAGCCTCCTATGATCTCATTGACAACTGTATGTATTCCATTCCTCTTGAAAAAGGTGAAAACACGATTGAGATGAAATATACATGCCCGGTGCTCTATGCTGGCATTGCTGTTTCTGTTTTTGGAATCCTGTTGACAATTACCGTTACTTTAGCAGAAAATAAGAAACGGAGGTTTAAAAAATGATTTCTTTGATTATACCATGTTTTAATGAAGAAGAATCCCTTCCTCTTTTTTATCAGGAAGCGTCTTCTGTCCTTTCAAAAATGGACTGTGACTATGAATTTATTTTTGTAAATGATGGTTCCAGAGACCGAACCCTTGAGATTTTAAAAGAACTTTCAGAAAAAGATCCCCATGTGATCTATCTTTCTTTTTCCAGAAACTTCGGAAAAGAAGCTGCCATGTATGCAGGCTTCTGCAACGCCGAAGGTGATTATGTGGCAGTTATGGATGCCGATCTTCAGGATCCGCCGTCTCTTCTTCCTGAAATGATGAAGAAACTGGAATCCGGCGAATATGACAGTGTTGCTACAAGACGTGTCAGCCGTGACGGTGAGCCACCCATCCGGAGCTTTTTTGCCCGGAAATTCTATCAGATCATCAACAAGATCTCCGATGCGGATATTGTTGACGGTGCCAGAGATTTCCGCCTGATGAAACGCAGCATGGTGGATGCCATCATCTCCATGAGCGAATACAACCGTTTCTCCAAAGGAATCTTCGGATGGATCGGTTTCCGTACATATTGGCTCCCATATAAGAATGTCGAGCGTGTAGCCGGTGAGACAAAATGGAATTTCTGGAAGCTTTTTAAATATGCAGTCAGCGGCATCATTAATTTTTCCCAGGTTCCCCTGACTATTGCTTCCTGGTTCGGGACTGCCATGACCGGATTTTCTTTCCTGACACTTCTTACTATTATTATAAGAAAACTGATCTTTGATGATCCGGTTCAGGGCTGGGCTTCCATTATCTGCGTGATCATCTTCATCGGCGGCCTGCAGCTTTTCTGTCTTGGAATTATGGGACAGTACATAGCCAAAACTTATATGGAGGTCAAGCACCGTCCCCACTATATTATATCAGAGTCCAATAAGAAGGACTTTACTCCCGTACACTGATCTTTCTATTCTGTCGGCAGCTCTACCACCTGATATTCGTGGCCGAGGGCCGGCAGAATTTTTTCTTTTACATCACTGGTTTTCATCAGAAGACTTGAAGTATTGATACATGGATGGCACCCGAAATATTTCTCTTCCAGCACTTCCCTGTCAATTACCAGACGAACTCTTTTTTCTTTATCAAAGATCAGTCCCATCAGACTAAGTGAACCTGGTGTGATGTTCAGATACTCTTCCATCTGCTCCCCGTCTGCAAAAGAAAGCCTTGCTGTTCCGATCTGTTTGGACAGAAACTTCGTCTTAAACGGTTTTTCTGCCGGGATCAGAAGCAGATAGAAATCGGTTTTCTGACGATTGCAGAGAAACAGATTTTTACATATTTTCGCACCCAGAAGTTTGTCTACTTCCTCGCAGGCCTCCATTGTCATCAGTGCCTCATGATCTACTCTTTTATATTCAATTCCCAGACTGTCCAGAAAATCATACACCCGGATTTCTTTCTCCAGACGTCCTGACGAATCTTCCGGT
Source organism: Blautia schinkii (assembly GCF_013304825.1). Taxonomy (GTDB): domain Bacteria; phylum Bacillota; class Clostridia; order Lachnospirales; family Lachnospiraceae; genus Blautia_A; species Blautia_A schinkii_B. The sequence goes on from NZ_JAAWUO010000024.1 coordinate 31,161, forward strand.
CTTCCTGTGTAGATGGTTTTGTCAATTCTTGGTTCTTCCATGATTTTCCCTCCCGTTTTTATTTTATCTTACAAGCAGCTGTCCGCAAAAAACAGCCAGAACTCCAAGTATCGCACTTAATATCACATAAAGAAGTGCAAGTCCTGTCTGTCCTTTTTCCATCATGGCTCCTGTCTCATAGGCAAAGGTTGAAAATGTTGTAAAGCCTCCGCAGATCCCTGCTTTCAGAAATAGTACAAGCCTTGGATTCAGGGCTGTATTTTTTGCAGCTGCAGCTGCAACGATTCCAATCACAAATGCTCCGATTACATTGGTGATCAATGTTTTTACAGGAAATCCCTGACTGGTCTCTATGGGCAGAAGTCCCAGAAGATATCTGCACACAGATCCAATGAAGCCTCCCATTCCTACAAATAAACAGTTTATCATCGTTCTTTCCTCCCACTGCATTATAGCAATCCGCCAAACGATCTGCAACCCGGCAATGTTTGAAGAATAATACATCCGCAGAAGTTCAGTTCATGATATACTGAATTTACAAACTCACAGGAAATGTCCTGCTTCACATAGATTTCTCAACTCCTGTACAACCATTGCACCAGAAAGGAAATCAATATGAACAACCGAACTGCCGTTAATCACAGAATCCGCAAGCATTTCAATGAGCTGATCTACAATGTAGCCCGTTATACTGAGATCGTTCTGTCCATTGTGATCCTGATTGTGATCGCACTGTCCGGTCTTCGGCTAATCTATACAACAGCCGGTACTTCCATACTGAATATGGACACGGACTTTTTTACCACCTTCCTGTCACAGGCTTTGTCCCTTGTGGTAGGTGTTGAATTTGTAAAAATGCTCTGCCGCCATTCTGCACAGACTGTTGTGGAAGTTCTGCTTTTTGCCACCGCAAGGCAGATGGTCGTGGAACATCTTGATCCTACCCAGACACTAATCGGAATCATTGGAATTGGCATTCTTTTTGCCATCCGAAAGTATCTCATGACAGACAGCGATGACATGACCCCGCATCTTCATGAGGAAAAAAGCGAAAAGTCAAGACCACCCGCTTAGCGGGTGGCTTGCTCTGTCCCTATAAGGGACTATTC
>NZ_JAAWUO010000025.1 GCF_013304825.1 Blautia schinkii
GAAGTGTGGTAACACATGGAGCTGACTGTTACTAATCGGGTGAGGGCTTGACCAAGAAACGCAGGTTAAGAATTGATTCGAAGAGTTTGATTGACCATCAACAAACATGTATGTAGTTTTTAAGGTACAAGCCTTAAATTAAATATTCCTCCTTAGCTCAGTCGGTAGAGCATGCGGCTGTTAACCGCAGTGTCGTTGGTTCGAGTCCAACAGGGGGAGCTTTTTTTTATTTCCTGTAAACTTTATGTTTGCAGGATTTTTTTGTATATAATAAAATATAGAGTACATAAGACAATACAGATGGAGGGTTTTTATGAAGGTATTGAATTTTGGGTCATTAAATGTGGATTATGTATATCAGGTTAACAGTATTTTAATTCCGGGGGAAACACAGGCATCTACAGACAGGAAGATTTTTTGTGGAGGAAAAGGATTAAATCAGTCCATTGCACTTGCAAAGGCGCGAGTTACGGTTTATCATGCAGGAATGATCGGTGAAGGAGGAGAGATCCTTTTGGAAGCCTGCAGGGAGAATAATGTAAATACAAAATTTATACGTCAAATTTCCGGTCCATGCGGACATACTGTGATTCAGGTAGACAAAAATGGACAGAACTGCATTCTTCTCTATGGCGGAGCTAACAGAAGCATTACAAGAGAATTTGCAGATGAGGTATTAGAATATTTTGAAAAAGGAGATATTTTGCTTCTGCAGAATGAGATCAATGAACTGGATTACATTATTGAGCGAGCCAGTCAGAAAGAGATGAAGATCTTTCTTAATCCATCTCCATATAATGATAATCTGAAAAAATGTGATTTGAATAAAGTTGGTATGTTTCTGGTAAATGAGATCGAAGGTGGACAAATCACAGGAGAGAAGGAACCAGATAAGATCCTGGAGAAATTTAAAGAGATGTATCCGAAAGCATCGGTAGTTCTGACATTAGGAGGAGATGGTTCCATGTATCAGGATGAAACGGGTATCTGCAGACAGAATATTTTCAAGGTTAAAGCAGTGGACACCACAGCTGCAGGAGATACTTTTACCGGATATTTTATTGCATCTATCCTGGATGGAATGAAGCAGGCAGAGGGACTCAGAATGGCCGCAAAAGCCTCTTCCATCGCTGTATCAAGGCCGGGAGCTGCCGCATCGATTCCATTGAGGGATGAGGTTATGAAAGCGTTGGGAGAAGATCTGTAATAAAATTTTATACGTTCGAATAGTGAATACGGTATAAATATAGCCAGCAGAGGAAGCACTTTTCCTTGCTGGCTATATCTTATATATGGAAATAATTTAAAAGAATGTTCGTCTTATTTATCGGATGAAATTAGTCATGATTTTCTTCTCTGTTTCAGGAGCATCGATTCCTGCGTTTTTACCTGCTTCAATACATTTCAGAAGCCATGCCATATTATTTCCAAGTGTGCGCATGATCTGCAGGCCCTCTTCGTCCTTGCGAACATCATCCGGTGTATTGCCATGTACCATGGTCCAGTAGTTACCAGATACAACCGGCATCTGATGGTAGGTGAAGTATTTGATCAGTACGTCAAGGGTGGCAGTTGTACCTGCACGTCTTGCAGAAGCAACAGCAGCGGCTGGTTTATGGATCATATCCTTTCCGGCCATGGAAGCGAATTTATCCATGAACTCGATGATCTGTCCGGATGGGGAAGCCCAGTAAACGGGAGAGCCAACAACAAGAGCATCTGATTCTTTCATAATAGCTGCGGCTGCAGCAATATTTTCCCTGGAAGGATCACCAGCCTGGAAGATCTCAGTTTCCACACCATTCTTCTTTAAGGTTTCTGCAACTTCTGTAAGTGCTGTATAGGTGCAGCCTTCTTTGCGTGGGCTGCCGTTCAGTAATAAAACTTTCATTGTAGTCATCCTTTCATATATTATTATAGCGGCTGTCGGATTTGAATGCTGCTATACTTTCAATTATATACAGGGAAAAAATAATGTCAATGTTCGAAAAAACAGAAAAAAATTTTTTGAAGAATCATTTCTGAGAGAGAAAGGGAGCCCCTGAAAAGCTTATTTTATAAGGAGTTTTGGCATGTTTTGCAGGTTTGTAAAAAAAATTGAAATTTTTCAAAAAAATGCTTGCAATTATAAAAAAGGTATGGTATTATTTAACTCGTCGCTGAGGGAAATACGAAACAGCGAAAAACAAATAAAAAATATGGCTCCATGGTCAAGCGGTTAAGACACCGCCCTTTCACGGCGGTAACAGGGGTTCAAATCCCCTTGGAGTCACTTAAAACTAAACGGGATTTTCATTTGACTCGATTCAACATTGGGTGTTAATACGCCGATGTGGCTCAATTGGCAGAGCAGCTGATTTGTAATCAGCAGGTTATCGGTTCGAGTCCGATCATCGGCTTTTTGGACCTTTAGCTCAGTTGGTTAGAGCAACCGGCTCATAACCGGTCGGTCCTGGGTTCGAGTCCCCGAAGGTCCATTTTATAAGTTTTATATTTGTATGGCCCAGTGGCTCAGTTGGTTAGAGCGCCGCCCTGTCACGGCGGAGGTCGAGAGTTCGAGTCTCTTCTGGGTCGTTCATATTTGGGGTCTTAGCTCAGCTGGGAGAGCATCTGCCTTACAAGCAGAGGGTCATAGGTTCGAGCCCTATAGGCCCCATTTTTGAACAATTTAATTGAATATGCGGGTATGGTGGAATAGGCAGACACAAGAGACTTAAAATCTCTCGGGGGCAACTCCGTGCCGGTTCAAGTCCGGCTACCCGCAGTATAAAAAAGATTCCAAACAGGGAATCTTTTTTTATACTATATATTCCTAGTATATCAGTAGGGATATTGACAAGGACATATATAAATGATAGAATCCTGGCAGTCATAAAAACAGAGCAGAAAACGATATGTAAATATAACAGAACAAGCACAAAATATAAGGAGAAATGCAAAAATGCTGAACCAGTTTTCAAGAACAGAATTATTGATTGGAAAAGAAGGAATGGAGAAACTGAAGAATGCCAGAGTTGCTGTATTTGGAATTGGCGGCGTTGGCGGATATACAGTAGAGGCACTGGTACGAAGCGGTGTTGGAACACTGGATCTGATCGATGACGATAAAGTATGTCTGACAAATATCAATCGTCAGATTTACGCAACCAGAAAAACTGTTGGTAAATATAAGGTAGATGTTGCAAGAGACCGTATCCTTGAGATCAATCCGGATGCAGTAGTAAATATTCATAAGACTTTTTATGTACCGGAAACAGCAGATTCCTTTGATTTTTCACAGTATGATTACGTTGTAGACGCCATTGATACAGTAACAGGCAAGCTGATGCTGGCAGAGCAGGCTAAGGCCAGCGGAACACCGATCATCAGTTCCATGGGAGCCGGAAACAAGATGGATCCTACCGGCTTTATGGTGACAGATATCTATAAGACATCCGTTTGCCCTCTGGCAAAAGTTATGCGCCGTGAGTTGAAGAAACGTGGGATCAGGAAACTGAAAGTCGTTTATTCCCAGGAAAAACCTGTGACACCAATTGATGATATGGCAATTAGCTGCAAATCACATTGTATCTGTCCGCCGGGAACGGAAAGAAAATGTACTCAGCGCCGCCAGGTGCCGGGAAGCAATGCTTTTGTTCCGTCAGTGGTAGGACTGATCATTGCAGGTGAGGTTGTGAAAGATCTGATCAAGTAATCAGGAATTATAGTAATTTATGGGAGTGCGATAGTTATATATTATGATGGAAGCGGATGCTGTGCAGTTATTGTATGGTATCCGTTTTATTATGTCAGAACTGAGTTCGCGAAAGATTCTTTTTTATAGAATAGTCAGATTATTTATGATAAAATATATTCATAGATAGATCTGGTGAGAGAACAGAAGCATAACAGAGGAGAATAGTCAAAACTTGATGCATTGATTTCCGGAAATGCTGTATAAATGCTTTTGTAAATAAAAGAGAAGGGTATGTAAATTATGGGGATTGCAGAGAAATTTATTAAACAGGGACAGCTTGATCAGGAGGAATATCCGGAGCTTCTGAAGCTGTATAAGGATCAGAAGACGATAGATCTTCTTAAACAGGAAGCTGTCCGCATTCAGAAGAAATATTTTGGAAATAAAATATATACAAGAGGGTTGGTGGAATTTACCAATTACTGCAGAAATGACTGCTATTATTGTGGCATCCGCCGTTCCAATACCAATGCGGTACGTTACCGTCTGACAAAAGAGGAGATCCTTCAGTGCTGTGAAAATGGACATGAGCTGGGATTTCGAACGTTTGTACTCCAGGGAGGGGAAGATCCGTGGTTTAATGATGAACGTATGGTTGACATAATCCAAACAATAAAAAAGAATTATCCGGATTGTGCGATTACCCTGTCTATTGGTGAGAAATCGAAAGAGAGCTACCGGAAATTCCGGGAAGCAGGAGCAGACCGTTATCTTCTACGACATGAGACAGCTAATGAAGATCATTACCGTTATCTTCATCCGGAGAATCTAAGTCTTTCCAACCGGAAGCAGTGTCTTTATGATCTGAAAGAGCTGGGCTACCAGATCGGAGCTGGCTTTATGGTGGGCGCACCGGGGCAGACAATGGAAAATCTGGCAGAGGATCTTGTTTTTCTGAAAGAACTAAATCCGCATATGGTAGGGATCGGGCCTTTTATTCCCCATCATGACACAAAATTTGCAGAGGAAGAGGCGGGAAATGTGGAGCTGACGCTTTTACTGTTATCCGTGATCCGGATCATGCTGCCGAAGGTTCTTCTTCCGGCTACAACAGCACTGGGCACTCTTGACCCAAGAGGACGGGAAAAGGGCTTTCAGACAGGAGCCAATGTAGTGATGCCGAACCTTTCCCCTGTAAAAAATCGAAAACAGTATGAACTTTATGATAACAAGATATGCACAGGTGAAGAAGCTGCGGAGTGCAGAGGATGCCTTTCCAGGCGTGCAAGATCCGTAGGATATGAGATCGTCACGGATCGCGGAGATTCTCCCATGATATAGGGCGTGATGACATACCGTGTGGATTTATGCAGTTAGCATAAATTGTATACATCACAAGGAGAGTTGCTGGTCACGAGGCAAGCTGCAAATAAGTGAAGAGAATTTACTCAGCAACTCTTCCATTTTAACAAGATTTATTATAAAATATCCGTATGACCTATTGATATATTAATAACAATCTATTATGACTATAATATAATTTTGAGTGTAGATATAGGTCAGAAATAAGCGGAATTTTCCTGCAGGCGGAGTAAGCAGGAAATAAATAATGGAGTGCGTACAATATGGAAAAAACAGAAAGTGCTGTGCGGAGCAGACTTCTGGAGGCTGGAAAGGAAGAATTCAGGGACAAAGGGTTTCTGAAAGCCTCTCTTCGTGCCATCTGCAAAAAAGCAGATGTGACTACGGGAGCTTTGTATTTCTTTTTTGAAAGCAAAGCAGCTCTTTTTGAGGAGATCGTGGAGGAAACGGTCGGAGAAATGGAGCAGATAGCCGGGAAACTGACAGATTCCCAAAACGAAGAGCAGACGATATCAGAAGAATACGATCAGCTTTTTATGGAATTTGTCTGGGAAAACAGAGACATTGCGAGAATTCTCATGGAAGGTGCAGAAGGAACCAGATACGAAAATTTCTGGGAGGATACCTGCACAAAAATGGAACAGCTTCTTCAGGAGAATTTCCGGAAAAAATGCGGAAAAGAAGCAGATAATGATCTGGTACATATCCTGACCGGAATGAAGATGCAGGGCTACAGAGAACTGCTTAAGGGAAATTATTCCAGGGAAAAACTTCTGGAGCTTTCCAGAATGTTAAAGCGCTGCTCAGATCAGAGTATTCAGATTGTGGCAGAAGAAATCAGCAAAAAATGATAAAGACCTGGCAGTAAAAGCTGTCAGGCTTTTTTTCTCGGAAAACCATTGCCCAATCAATGAAAGTATGCTATGATTAACTTGGTTAGTTTAAACAAACCGATGGAGGTGTAAATAGCATGAGATCAAATGAATCATCAGAAGATTATCTGGAAACCATATTGATTTTGGGAAACAGGAGCTCGCTTGTGAGAGCGGTGGATATAGCGGCTGAGATGGGTTTTAAGAAGCCGAGCGTCAGTGTTGCCATGAAAAATCTGCGTCAGAAGAATCTGATCACAGTTGCAGATAACGGAGATATCCGTCTGACGGAGGAAGGTCATAAGATCGCAGACAAGGTATACGAACGTCATCAGCTGATCTCTTCCTGGCTGATCATGTTGGGAGTCCAGGAAAAAACAGCTCTTCACGATGCCTGCCGGATCGAGCATATCATCAGTGAAGAGAGCTTTGAGGCGCTGAAAAAGGCGGTTCACGAGCTGAGAGAGCAGGAGAATGCAGCGAAGAAAAAAGCTGTGAGTGAAGCCTGAACAGCTGAAAAAAAGACAACAGGAATTGACAACAGAAAAAATAAGAATATAATGGAAATCCAGGTTATAAAATGGAGGACACAAAAAAGATGAAATTACTTTTTATACGACATGGAGACCCGGATTATACAATAGATTCCCTGACAGAAAAGGGCTGGAAAGAAGCGGAATTTCTCTCCGAGAAGATCGCTGCACTTGATGTCAGGGATTTTTATGTCTCACCGCTTGGAAGAGCGAAGGATACTGCTTCCTGCACATTGAAAAAAACAGGCAGATCAGCGACAGAGTGTAAGTGGCTGAGAGAGTTTGATGTTCAGATCAGAAGACCGGACAGAAACGGTGAGAAGATCATTCCCTGGGACTGGCTTCCGCAGGATTGGACGAAAGTGGAGAATTTCTACAGTTTTGACCGCTGGTGGGATAATGATATTTTGCAGGAAGGTCATATGAAGGAAGAATATGACTGGGTAACACAGAGTTTTGATAAAGTGCTGGCCGAGCATGGATATGTCCGTGAAGGACATTATTACAGAGCAGAGAAAGCCAACGAAGATACGCTGGTTTTCTTCTGCCATTTTGGAGTAAGCTGTGTGCTGATCAGCTATCTTCTCAGTATTTCACCATTGGTGATGCTGCAGAATTTCTGCGCTGCACCGTCATCTGTGAGCACATTGGCAACGGAGGAACGCCGTAAAGGCATTGCATCCTTCCGTATGAGTTCTTTCGGAGATATCTCACATCTCTATGCACACCAGGAGCCCCCGGCTTTTGCCGCCAGATTCTGTGAGACATACGATAATCAGGAGCAGAGACACGACTGATTTTTGTGAAAAACAGTCCGAAGTACCGGATGAAAGGATTATTTTGGGAAATGATTACAGTTCGTTAATAAATTTTATAAATTTATTAGAAATTGTACAAATTTCTCTCACATTTATCCTGTATGATATAAACATCTTAAGAGAACAGAAGCTCTTAAGAAAAACTCTTTCCTTTCCCTAAAATATGTATGAAGATAAACCACCGTTCAGTTAGCAAGACAGAGCCGACAGAACGGTGGTTTTGAGTTACGGATAAAAGTGAGTAATTATTGGATCAAGGGCGTCTGTAGCGGTTAAAGCAGGAATAGATTTCCTGAATACGTGGCATGGCATAACCGCAGGGAATATAATTTCCTTCGGAGAAGAACGCCAGGCCTTGTTTATGGAGCTGTGTATCCAGATAAGCAACGATCTCCGGCAAAGTATGTTTTCCGTCAATGAGGTGCTCAATGGCATATTTCAGAAGCAGTGCCAGGGAAGCGGTCTGCTCGGAGTCTGTGAGCTGCTCGATATAGCGGAGGTCAACTTCTGTTTTTCCAAGAGAGAAGCTGTCTTTTCCATGAACTTTTGTTTTCAGGCGTTCCGGCTGGCCGGGGCGGCCGTGACGGGACGGTGCGGCTTTGGCTTTTGTCATGATACGATGGCTGTCAGGCATATGGAACGATGGGGGCTCGGCAGCAGAAAGCGGATATTCGCTGCAAAGCTTATGTGTGGCAGCAGTGATGTCAACAGGGCGGTAGTTATCCATCTGGATCACAGTATCTGCAATGTGGAAAAAGGCTCCGGAGCTTCCGGCAACCAGAACTGTGGAGATCCCAGCCTTTTCATACAGATCCCGGGCACATTCCAGGAATGGCGTGATGGGCTCTTTTTCCCGGCAGATCACCCGCTGCATGAAAGAATCCCGCACCATAAAATTTGTAGCAGAAGTATCTTCATCAAGAAGAAAAACTTTGCTTCCAGCTTCCATTCCTTCAATAATACCGGCAGCCTGAGAGGTGCTGCCGCTGGCATCCTCTGTGGAAAAACAGCGTGTGTCTTTTTTATTTGGAAGATCGTTGATAAAAAGTGAGATATCCACGTCTTTAATAAAACGTCCATCCTCTGAGCGCAGCTTCAGGGCAGAATCGTCCGTGATCACATATTCCCGTCCATCTCCGGAAATATGGTTGTAAACACCAAGCTCCAGAGCATTGAGAAGGGTGGATTTGCCGTGGTATCCGCCGCCTACGATCAATGTAATGCCGCATGGAATCCCCATGCCTGTGATGGTTCCTTTATGGGGCAGATCAAGAGAAATACGTAAGTGCTCCGGGGAAACAAAAGGAACGGAATCTTTCATCGGACGGGAGGAAATACCGCTCTCTCGGGGAAGTATTGCACCGTCATTTATGAAGGCTGCCAGGGAACGTCTGTGCAGTTCCTTGCGGATATATTCCTGGTCTTCAGCAAGTTCGATAGCCTGTTTCAGTCGGCCGGCATCCAGATTCCGGTAAAAAAATGCTTTGTGGATACATACCGGGAGAAAATCAAAGAAGATTTTTTCAAGCTCGGGAGAGTTGATGGTGCGGCCATTAGCCGGGAATCCGATGAAGAAACGGGCTGTGATGCCTTTTTCGGTCACTTCACAGGCTGTGCGTGCGAGGACTTCCTGACCACAGTGACTGACAGAAATCAGACCGCTTTTTCCGGAGCCTTTTGCCCGGAAGGTGTAGCGGCTGATCTGCTGCTCAAACTGGCGGTTAAGAAAATCGCCAAGTGTGATGCGGGTAAGGGTACCTTTGTAATACTCCGCAGGAAATCCGGTATCCCGGTGAGTAAGTTTCACACTGATATGAGAAGGAGAAGCAAAGGGATCTCCCTGCACATGGTCAATGGACAAAATATATCTGTCAAACTGGTAAGCACCACGAAGAGATTTGTATGCCGGATAGCTTTTTCGGTTAACAGAATGAAGCAGCGTCTGAAGCTGATCGGATGATTGCATGTTTTTTTCCTCCTGAATTTCTTAAGAATTACTATAGCGAATCATAAAGATTTTGTAAAGAATGGGAATTGCGGTGGAAATTTAAAATTGTTTGACCTATAATAGTAGACAGATTGCAGATAATATGATGAGAAACGGAAACTGTCAGATTTTTTTGCAGGCAGGATCCGCAATCTTATAGAAGAAAGGTGGACCATCAGATGGAAAGAAGAAACGCATGGCTTTCCTATAAGGAAGCAGATGAAAATGAGATGGAGAAGCTTAACAGGGCTTACAGAGAGTTTCTCAATAAAGGTAAAACAGAGCGCGAGTGCGTTACAGAGATCGTGAAGCAGGCAGAGGCAGCAGGCTACGAGGCACTTGAGGCGAAGATCTCCAGAGGAGACAAGATCCAGGCTGGCGATAAGGTTTATGCAGTTGGCATGAAGAAGATCGTAGCTTTGTTTCATGTGGGAACAGAGGAGCTTTCCAAAGGCATGAGCATTCTTTGCGCACATATTGACTCCCCGCGTCTTGATATTAAGCAGAATCCGCTTTATGAGGACACAGATCTGGCTTATCTGGATACCCATTACTATGGCGGTGTGAAGAAATACCAGTGGGTAACATTGCCGCTGGCTATGCATGGCGTTGTTGTAAAGAAAGACGGAAGTGTAGTTGACATAAGTATTGGCGAGGATGAGGACGATCCGGTTCTTTATATCACAGATCTTCTGATCCACCTTGCAGGTAAGCAGCTTCAGAAGAAGGCTGCAGAGGTGATCGAGGGTGAGAGCCTCGATATTCTCATTGGCAGCAGACCGCTTGCTGATCTTCCGGATGACAAGAAGAAAGAAGCTGTGAAACAGAATGTTCTGAAGATCTTAAATGAGAAATATGGTATTGAGGAGGAAGATTTCCTTTCAGCAGAGCTTGAGATCGTTCCGGCCGGCAAGGCGAGAGAATGCGGACTTGACAGAAGCATGATCGCAGCTTACGGACAGGATGACCGGGTTTGTGCTTACACCTCCCTTGCAGCAATGCTTGAGATGAATGAGACACCGAAGCGTACAGGATGCTGCCTGCTGGTAGATAAAGAAGAGATCGGAAGCGTTGGTGCAACCGGTATGCAGTCCAGATTTTTTGAGAACAGTGTGGCAGAGCTTCTGGATGGAATGGGCTGCTATTCTGAGCTGGCAGTGAGACGAGCACTTCGCAATTCCAGCATGCTTTCTTCGGACGTAAGTGCAGGCTATGATCCGGCGTACAGTGAGGCCTTTGAGAAAAAGAATGCAGCGTATCTTGGAAGAGGTATCGTTCTCAATAAGTTCACCGGAGCAAGAGGTAAATCCGGTTCCAACGATGCCAACGCAGAGTATGTTGCAAGAGTACGCAAGATCTTTGATGATCACGATGTTGCTTTCCAGACAGCAGAGCTTGGAAAAGTTGATTTTGGCGGTGGCGGAACCATTGCTTACATTGCCGCACTTTATGGAATGGAAGTTATTGACAGCGGTGTGGCTGTGCTGAGCATGCATTCTCCGTGGGAAGTTACAAGCAAGGCAGATGTATACGAGGCATATAAAGCGTACAAGGCATTTCTTCTTGAAGCATAAAAAATTTCTGTTCAGGATCTGAATCCATTCAGATATGTTTTTCGTTATGAATAAATGAGAGGGATTTTTCCCCGGTAATAAAACAGAGCAGCCTGTTCCCCTGCAGATACTGCTCTGTATTTTTAATCAAATAAACTGCGAAGCGGTTATTCGGTGAGAGCTACGTGACGAATGCGGATTGCGGATATCCGTTTGATATGTAAACAGCGAAAGCGGATGGCAGATATCCGCTTTACAGCTAAGAGGAGGAGACATGGAAGAAACATTGGTACGGGTGGTGGATCTGTGCAAGATCTATAATCCCGGAGAAAACGAGGTACGTGCACTGGATCATGTGAACCTTGAGATACGAAAAGGCGAGTTTGTGGCGATCATCGGACAGTCTGGTTCTGGAAAATCCACCTTTATGAACATGCTGGGATGTTTGGATGTGCCCACTTCCGGGAAATATTATCTGAATGGAACAGATGTATCTACGATGAAGGATAATGATCTTTCTGTAGTCAGGAATAAAGAAATTGGTTTTATTTTTCAGGGTTTTAACCTGATCGCGAATCTTACAGCTATTGAGAATGTAGAGCTTCCGCTGATCTACCGCGGGATCGACCGGAAAACAAGAAGGAAGCTTGCGGTGGAATCCCTGAAAAAGGTAGGACTTGAGAAACGTATGGACCATAAGCCGAGTGAAATGTCCGGAGGACAGCAGCAGAGAGTTGCTATCGCAAGGGCCATTGCTGCGAAACCTCCGGTGATCCTGGCAGATGAGCCGACTGGAAATCTGGATTCTGCCTCAAGTAGGGAGATCATGGAGATCCTTAAAGGTATGCACAGATTAGGAGAGACACTGATCCTGATCACTCATGACAATGGAATTGCAGCCCAGGCTAAAAGGGTAGTACGTATCATGGATGGAAAGATTGAGTCAGATATGCTTAATGAAGAATTTGTCGAGGAGGCATAAAGAAAGATGAAAAAGGGTAAAAAGGGTAAAAAGATCGCGATCGGTATTGTTGCAGCAGCTGTAGTGGCAGGCGGTGTTTATTTAGTGACAGGCGGCACAGGAGGAGAAGCACAGCTTCCCCAGGTTTCTGTCACAAAAGCTGAGACAGGAGATGTGGAGGAAATCGTAGATGCCACAGGTACTGTAGTCAGTGATGAGCAGAAGACTTTTTATTCACCGGTAAATGCACAGGTGAAAAAGGTGTCTTTTGCAGACGGAGATTCTGTTTCCAAAGGAACGAAGCTTGTGGAGTTTGAACTGAAGGATCTGGAGCGGGATAATCAGAAGGCAGAGCTGAATGTAAAGTCCGGCGAATATGATTATAAGAATTCCATTAATAAATCGAATCAGGCAGACCAGAAGCAGAAAGATGCGAAATCCAAGGTTGCTACTCTGGAACAGCAGGTAAAAGACAAGCAGAATTATCTTGCATCACTGAAATCACAGTTATCAGCTGTTCAGTCTCAGGCAGCGGCCGACGCACAGGCAGCAGCTCAGGCTCAGGCTGCACAGGCTGCCGCTGAGGCACAGGCGAAAGCAGACGCACAGGCTCAGGCTGAGGCGGAAAGTCAGAGAGCTTATGCAGATGCACTGAATACATATCAGACCAAGACACTTCCTGCGTACCAGAAAGAGCTTGGAGAGCTGAATACTGCTTATATCAAGGCACAGGGCGTATATAATCAGACAGATACTGCTTATCAGATGGCTTTTGCACAGTGGCAGGCAGATCCTTCTGATGAGAATGCACAGGCTCTGGATGATGCTGAGGCAGCAAGAAGCCAGGCTGAGATCAACAGCCAGCAGGCAAAAGAAGCGTATGAGGACAAAAAGGCGAACCAGCCCCAAATGCCGGAGTATGCGGATTTTGCCAGCACCGGACAGGAGGATTTTGTGACAGACGGAACAGAAGGTTCCGGACAGGATCTTACAGATCAGGCAGGCAATACTTCAGCAGCAGTAAACAGTTCCGTTGATACGTCAGGGATCGAGAATGCCATTGAGCAGGCAAGCTCCGATCTTGCTGATCTCCAGTCCGATCTTGCAGCTCAGAAATCCATTGCAGAGGCAGATTCTACAAGCCTTACCAAGGAAGAGAAAGAGAAGCTGCGTCTTACCAACAACCTGACCGAGCTGGATGCGAAGTCTGCCAAGGAGCTTGTTGCAGAGGGTAAAAAAGGAATCAAGGCCGATTTCAATGGTGTTATTTCCAAGACAGCTGTACAGCAGGGTGCGACTGTGACACAGGGAATGGAGCTTTTTACCCTGCAGAGCACAGATAAGGTCAGCGTTGATATTAATGTATCCAAATATGATTATGCAAAAGTAAAAGAAGGCCAGACTGCAGACATTACCATTGGTGATAAGAAATACACCGGAAAAGTAACCAAGATCAGTCATCTTGCAACAACAAATGAAAAAGGTTCCACACTGATCTCAGCAACTGTCAGCATTGATAAACCGGATGAAGATATTTTCCTGGGAGTTGATGCGAAGGTGAAGATCTATGCTGAGAAGGCAGAAAATGTGGTAACACTTCCGGCTGGCGTTGTAAATATCGGCAAAGATGGATCTTTCTGCTATGTTTTGAAGGATGGTGTGATCACAAGACAGGATATCACAACAGGAATCAGTTCTGAGGATGCTGTTGAGGTTACAGACGGAATCAAAGCCGGTGACGAGGTGATCGAGGATCTTGGTTCCCTGGAAGAGGGAATGACTGCCCAGGCTGCACCGGCAGACAGCAGTGATGGAACAGCAGATGCTGAGGAGACTGCCAATGAGTAATATTTATGAATATATCAAAATGGCGATCCACAATATCATGGCCAATAAGGGAAGATCTTTTCTTACCATGCTGGGTATCATTATCGGTATCGCATCGGTGATCGCCATTGTGTCCATCGGTGAAGGTACGAAGAACCAGATGAATAGCGAGATCAATGATATCGGCGGCGGACAGATCGCTGTTTACTGCAGTGACGAGGCCACTACAGCCGGAGTGTGGATAGAGCCGGAGGACATTGATGCTGTCCGGGAGCTGGAGGAAGTAGAGGGCGTTAATGTGTCTGATTCCTATTCCGGAGAAACTGTGACTGGCAAAGGAAATTTTTCCCTGTCTGTAACTGGAGAGGCCCAGGATGCCAAGCTTGTGGATAATGCAACAATGAAATACGGAAGCTATTTCGGAGCAAAAGAGGTTGAGGAAGGCAAGAATGTCTGCGTGATCTCCGATGCAGATGCGAGACGTCTTTTCGGAACGGATGATGTAGTGGGAATGACGCTGGATGTCACCTGCTATGATCTGACCAAAACTTTCCGCATCTGCGGTGTTACCACCCAGAAGGAGAACGGAACATTTGTAAGCTACAGCTATGAGGGAATGCCTGTGACTATCTATGTGCCGTATACAGCAATGGATGATTTCACAGGAAGCAGCGGAGAATTTTATCAGATCATAGTGCAGGCAGATAAGACGCTGGATTCTCAGTTGGTTGCGGATAAGATCGTGAATCTTCTTGAGCGCCGTCATCAGAGCGCAGGAGACGATTATTTCCAGGTGCAGAGCTTTCAGGATATCATGAAATCCATGAATCAGATGCTTGGCATGGTGACTGCGTTTATCTCTTTTGTTGCGGGAATTTCACTTCTGGTCGGCGGTATTGGTGTTATGAATATTATGCTGGTTTCCGTGACAGAGCGTACCAGGGAGATCGGTATCCGTAAATCTCTTGGTGCAAAAACTTCTTCAATCATGCTGCAGTTCCTGGCAGAGGCAGCGATTCTGACCATTATGGGTGGTCTGATCGGCATTGTCCTTGGTATTGCAGGTGGTTATGCGATCTGCGCGGTGATCAGCGGCAGTATGGGAATGACGATCACACCAGGAATCAGTGTGGGAACTGTTCTGGCAGCAACGTTATTCTCCTGCGCAGTGGGAGTGTTCTTTGGAATCTATCCTGCGAGAAAGGCCGCTAAATTAAGCCCGATCGAGGCACTGCGGAGAAACTAAAGAACTGTTGCTTTTGCATCAAAAATAGCAATAAAAAATATTTTTGAAAAAAAATAAAAAAACTTTCAAAAAACCCTTGACATTTTATAGGTCTTAGAGTATCATACATATTGTTGCAGCGGTGATACGAAATATCACAAAGGAAAAGCAACAAAGATGTGCGTTTAGCTCAGCTGGATAGAGCGTTTGGCTACGGACCAAAAGGTCGGGGGTTCGAATCCTCTAACGCACGTTAATAAAAAATAAGACACAGCGTTAAGCTGTGTCTTATTTTTTTTCGAGTCCGGGTCGGACTCGAACGGGTTCGATCTCCGCTCCGCTACGGTCGTTGCTAAACTCGTGCCACTGGCACGCAGCAACCTCTAACGCACGCTAATTTAAGAAGCTGGAAACCTTGAAAAATCAATGGTTTCCGGCTTTTTTTCGTTTTCAGGTTTGTGTAAAAACCTGTGACTTATCTATTTCGAGGATGTTTAATCATCAAATGCTTTTTCCATAAGCTTCAGGCTTTCTTCTGGTGTAAGTGGATTATATATGTATCTCAACGTGGTCGTAAGGCTTGCATGTCCTAAGTTTGCACGAATCTGATCGAGTGGAAGACCAGCTGCATTAAGACGGCTTATATTGTAGAAGGCCAGTTTAAAATAACGATCAATTCCGTGGAAGAAACAAAAGACCGCAATGAATACAGTGATAAAAATCCGGCAGCAGTATATGTTGTGACATATACCTATGAAAATATCGGATATGTAGATGAAGATGGCATTATGGACGGCCTGTATGTAAGTCTTGAAGATGGAATTGTGGACAGCACAGGCAAGATGGGATATTCCTATCCGGGAGATGTTACAAAGTATGCACAATCCGTACCGGTAGGTGCTTTCTGTGAAGCGCAGGCATGTATAGGTGTGGACAATCCTGGAAGCTTCAAGATTACAGAGAGTATTTCTTCCGACAAGTTTGGAAAAGATAGGGGATAATTGCTTTAACAATTCTCCTATTACCTACGTTTATATGGATGGGTTGGAGCTGCCGGAAATTTCGGATAACGCCTTTGATAGATGTGAATACCTGAGAGACATAGATCTGAACGAAAAGTGTAGCAAGCAGCAGATGCTGGACGTTCAGGCACTCGTTGATACACTGGGACTGGAGTGCCGGGTATGGCGAAACCAGAATACAGAGGTTAAACATGCATACTTTTCTGTTGAAGAGCTTCCGGATGACCCGAGTAAGTTATACCTTACCGGTTACGAAGAAGAAGCCGCGAAGGTGCGCAGGTGAAGAGAGGTACCTGTTCCATGCCGGAGGATCCGATGCCGGATATTGCTGAGATACTTAGTGCATATGGAATCTGATTTAAAGCTTAAATACAGAAATGGTCGCCAGATTGGCGACCATTTTAAAATATACTGCATCCCGTTTTACGGTCGATGAACGGAGTTTTTGCGGAGCTTTTTGGCTTCATAAAGGTCTTTGTCAGCGTGTTCGATGATCGCAGGAATATCTGTTTCCGGGCTTGGCTTGAATTCGGTGATTCCAAGAGAAACCTCCACGAGAAATGGTTTGCCGGATTCTGCATTAAAAGCAGCACATGCATCCCGGACTCGTTTGCGGAAAATATCCTGGAAGTTTTTTTCCTGACAGTTAAGGAGGATCAGGAATTCATCACCGCCAGTGCGGGCAACGATGTCCTGGCTGCGGAGACAGCCGTTAAAAATATTAGCGACACTTCGTAGGGCAAAATTGCCTGCAGGATGTCCCCACGTATCATTGATTTCTTTAAGGTGATCCAGATCAGCGCAGATAATATAGGCGCGCTGATGTTCGCTTTTGCTGCAAAAATTCTTGATCTGTTCAGTGAAACCTCTTAAGTTAAGAAGTCCTGTCAGTTCATCATATTTGGAGATTAATCCAAGTTCCCGGTTACGTTCACGGACAAGCTCAAGATCCCTGGACATTTCCTGACGACGGAGAACTTCTACTTTACTGATTTCAAGATAATGAAGAGAAAGGCCAATCTGCAGGCTTATCACATAGAAGAACGGAAATTCTTCCGGTTGGATATCGCATGCAAGAAGACCATACTGTTTTTCTCCGGAGAAGAGCAGAAATACCATAAACTGGTGACGGTCGTCATCTGCCATTAACTGACAGATGCCATTTTCAGCGTTTACAGGCTGGCGGTCATAAAGATGAAAAGCAGCTGTTTCTTCGTCTCGATAATAGGCAGCAAGCCGAAGATTTTGTGGAGATATCCATTCATCATTCTGATGATAGATGACTGGTTCATCCAGAAGAAAGAGGTAAGTACATTTGGTTCGAAGCTCACGCATGTTTTCCATTGCTGACAGAAGAAAAGCATATTCATCATCCATACAGTCATTCAGATTTCTGGCTAAGTAAGGAATAAACCAGGACTTTCTCTGAAAGTTGATCAGTTCAAGTTTCATATTTGTGATTGTGCGATTTAACTTATGAATCTGTTCAGTAAGGTTTACAGGAGTACTGCGGATTTCCGGAATTTTTTCCTGACATCCACAGGATTCTCTGACACATAGAGAAACAGGAACTCTTCGGGACAAAACTTCCCTGCCCTCCAGTTTGGCTATCAGATCATAGACAGCCATTTTTCCCATCAGGACGCCATCCTGCTGAACGGTTGTAAGAGGAGGCTCCATACCGGAAGCACGCTCGCAGTCATCAAAACCAGTAATGAGGATATCCTTGCCAACTTTAAGACCACGCTGTTCACACACGCGGTATCCGGAAAATGCCATTTCATCATTTGCAAATACGAGGGCCTGTGCATCCGGATTATCATGCAGAAGGTGCTGAACCTGGCGGTCAACAAATTCAGAGTAGTCACCCTGTGCGATCATCTGTGGAGTGACCGGCAGATTGTGTGCAGCCATTCTTTCAAGATATGTGTTTTTGCGTTCATTTGCATCAGTATTCTGAGAAGGACCCGCTACAAAAAGAATTTTTCGACAATGATGCTCATTGATCAGATGCTCCATGACCATGTGGATTCCGTTTTTGTTGTCACAGATCAGGGAATGACAGTTTGGAGAATGAACAATCTCTGTAAGAAATACTGTAGGAATCGAATTAAATTTCAATGCAAATCTTTCTGCAGTTTCATTCTTTAATTGAAGCCCAAGAGTTCCGTAGTTGATGATCAATCCGTCAAGACCACCGATAAGACTGTAATCGTGGATAGTTTTGAATTGATAATCAAAAGAATCTTTGTGAGTTCCACCTAGCAGATCTTCAAAGAAATCTTTGGTCTGTGTTCCGAGAAAGAAACACACATTAACATTTAATTCTCTGGCAGCTTCGGTAATGCCGCGGATATGTTCTTTGGGAAAATAAGTATGCACGCCACCAATAAGAATGCCGATATTGTAGCGATCAGATTTTTTCATTTTTTTTTAGACCTCCATATGCAAGTGAACAAGTTATTTTTTGTATATTATACCAATAATATATCATTAATACAAAAAAATACATATGAAAAATCCACAAAATAAAGCACAAAAAAAGGAAGAACAGCGTTGAGTTCTTCCTTTTTCGAAACATACCTGATTCTATTAAATTGCGTCCAGTGCCTGAGCGATATCTGCGTCGTGCGCCTGGCGGCGCACGTTTCTTTTATAGGAAAGACAGCCTGCGGCGTTCTCCTAAATAAAAAAATGCCCGCACGGAGGCGGGCACAACGACAAGACGTTTCTTGGATTAGAAGATATAAAAGCCTTCCTCTCCAAAATCGTCATCAAGTTCGTCATCATTTAAACTTATTCATTTTGAAGAACATACGTGAGACGACACTGGTAACAGTGAAAGAGGCAGTCGAGCAGAGTACGGTCTTCAAGAAAAAAGTCACGAAGGTTTTTATCAATAGTAAAAACACAATGGCGGTGCTAGACATTAACAAGTTTAAAAGACATGGAAGTAGTGCGTTCCATGGAATACTTGTTTCCGCAGGTAGGGCAGAAACAGCTTCCCGCAACTGGTTGATGTAGATAACCTGCAGGCGGTACATTTTGGGAACATTGACCAGTGGCTTGAAGTGAGATAAAAGGAAAGTGATTTTGAAAAAGTAAAAGTGATAAAAAAATTCTTCTATTGTTATTGTATGGAAATGAGATTGCAGAGCTTGCTTGAGCGTGGTAAAATATATAATCATATCTGTATTGAATAAAATCTGAAATTGAGTTACTTAAAAAGTGACGTTGATAAAAATCCAAAAGAGAGTAAAGAATGAATGAAATAGGATATCATGGAACCTGTTCAAAACACAAAGACAGTATAGAAAGCAATGGATTTGATCCTGCGAAATGTAACTATCGTGCTGATCATTGGTTGGGACAGGGAGTATATTTTTTTGACGATTATGAGAAAGCATTATGGTGGTCTGCAACAGCTGTTTTACATAATAACGATTTTGGAAGAGTGATTTTTAGGGCGACTATAGAAGCACCGGATGAAGAAGTATTGGATTTGGATGATAATAAACAACTGGATGCATTTTTCGCTGAGATTATCCAATGCATAGATGAAATTAAAAAAAATTGTTCTGGAAATATGCCTGTATTTGATGATAAAAATTTTCGTGCTTTTTTCTTTGATTATTATAAGCAAAAAAAGAATATCGCTGTTATTACCAGAACATTTCAGAAAGATTATGCAGGTTATACAATGCGAAGAAACAAGAAGGATAAAGAATTACAGAAGAAAATAATGAATATTACAGGCCTTGGATTTAATGAACGTCAAATTTGTGTTTCAAAAAAAGAATGTATTAAATCAACAAAACTAATATATAATGAAGAAGAAGAGGTGATTTAATGTTAGATAAAGAATTGTTCTTTTCATTGTGCGAGAAGTATAATGTTGAATTGAGTAAAACTGCTAAAACTCCTATGATAAGAGATGCAGAGGGAGTGCATGCAATTACAGAGGAAGATGTAAAACAGATTTTGACGCCGCCTCAGAAGTATTTTGATTATTCGAATAACAACATTAATACAAGTAATGTAAAGCCAGAGTTTGATTTTATGGATGATTACGCAATTGCATGCTAGGAGAAAAAATATGGAAGTCAGATCTAAATATGAAAGTGCTCTTATTTTAGACAAAATTGAAATTATAGAAAGTAGCTTTAGAAAAAAAGATGGATCGTTAGATGATCTGGAGTTAGGAGTTCAGGTTGATCATAGTCTGAATAAAATCGGTGATGATAAGTTTGAACTTATTCTTACAACTAAAGTTGCAGATCAAGATGAAAAAGTATGTGTTTGGGTAAAAGGAAGAGCAATATTCAATACTCAGCAGGAAAACATGAGTATTCTTGAAAGAAATGCTATTGCTATTCTGTTCCCATATATTAGAAGCTATATTTCTACCATAACAACTCAGCCGGGAATGGCACCTATTTTATTACCGGCAATGAATATTGTTGCGATGCTGAATGATCAAAAGAAAAATTAACATAAATGCTGTTGACATCAGTATATGGATTATAGTACTCTTAAAAAAGAAAGAAACGGGTTTGTTACCGTACGGCTATTGCCTGGGTGGGGTGCTCGTTTCTTTTTTTATAAAAAATATAGTTGTTGACCTAAAAACTGCATGCTACATAAATTTATAGATATTTATAATCAGAAATGAAGCACTTGTGCATGTGTTATTTATTACTGTTAATCTTACGGAGTGATATCAGGTGAAAGTAAGTAAATTGTGTTGACACTGACATTAGGTCAGAGTAGAATAAAAAAACAGAAAAGGAAAATTTTTGTAAAGCTGTTTGTTTGATACAAGCAGCTTTTTTCACAGAAAAAGTGAACAATAATAAAAGTACAAAACACCTGAAATATAGGTGAATCTATCAGGAGGAAAAAACAATGCCAGGATATCTGATCAAAGATACAACAAAAGAAGAACGTAAACAGATCGTAGAGGAATCTCTTGGAAATATTTCCGCAAACTGTGATGGCTGTATGGCGAGACTTGTGGATATGTATCAGGATTATATTGATGGAAAGAAAGAGATACGTGAGATCAATATGGAGTTTAATGCCAGGTATGTCCGTGGAGATATGGATAAAGAGGAAAAAAGAAGCTGTCCGATGTAGAGGAGTAAAAACAACATGATAAGACTGATCGCAACAGACGTAGACGGAACTCTGGTAAAAGACGGGACAATGACCATCAATCCGGAATATATGACAGTGATCCGGAAACTGACCGAGCTTGGGATCACCTTTGTGGTGTGTTCGGGGCGGCAGTATGACAGTGAGAGAAAGCTGTTTGAGCCGGTGCAGGATCTGGTGTATTTTGTGTCGGATGGCGGTACAGTGATCCGGAAGAATGACAAGATCCTGAAGGTACATACACTTCCGGATGAGACCTGGAAACGCATGCACCGTATGGTAAAAGAAAAAATGCCGGAATGTGACTGCTTTATTGCCACACCGGAGTGCTGCTATGCGGAGAATGAAAATGGGAGGATGTTCCGGTGGCTGCGGGATTCCTATGGCTATGATATGAGAAAAGTGGACGATCTTTCTTCTCTTCAGGGAAAACAGGTTCTGAAATTTTCTGTTTATCATCAGGAACGGTGCGAGGAGCTTTGTGCACCGTATTTTACACCGGCATGGAGGGATAAAGTAACACTGGCTGCGGCCGGAAAAGAATGGATGGACAGTACCCCGCCGGAAGGCGAAAAAAGTACAGCTGTAGAGTTTATCCAGCAGTGCCAGGGGATTTCTCCGGAGGAAACCTGTACATTTGGAGATAACCTCAATGATATCGCAATGCTCCGGAAAGCAGGAATGAGCTATGCGGTAGCCAATGCCAGAGAGGAAGTGCAGGCAGCAGCCAGGAATGTATGCCCGTCGTACAGTGAAGATGGGGTTTTACAGATTCTGAAAGGGATTGTTTCTGAAAGCGGAAAATGATAAAGGTATATATAATATGTACCTTCAGTAAATAAAAGAGTAAATAAAAGTCACCGGCCAGGGGTTGACTTTTGAAAACAATTCTGTTAAATTGAAAAAATGAAAATTTTAATTCCATGAGGGAGTAGTTCGCACGTAAGTGTGATTTGTCAACAGACCCGGTTTTTTCTGAAAAACCTGGCAAATCTTAAAGAATGAGACTCATGTATGTTTTGTTGTATTTTTTATAGCAGGGCATACATGGGTCTTTTTTATATCGAAACAGAATGCCAGAAAGATATTTTTTCGCAGGGCAGGAGGCGAATCCGCAGGTCATGGAAAATGAAAAAAGAAAGTGAGAAGAAGAAAAATGGAAAATCTGGTAAACAGTTCACCGCTGATCCTTGTGTTGGTTTTTCTTGTGATCGGCTTTGCTTTCCTTATGAAGGGGGCGGATTTCTTTGTGGAAGGAAGCTCCAGCATAGCAAAGAGGCTTAAGGTGCCGCCGATTATCATCGGCCTCACTATCGTGGCAATGGGAACATCTCTTCCGGAAACTGCAGTCAGTGTCACTGCATCACTGGTCAATAATAATGAACTTGCGGTCAGCAATGTAGTAGGTTCCAATATTTTTAACCTGATGGTGGTTGTTGGAGTCTGTTCCATCCTGACACCGATCCTGGTGCAGAAGGAAACTATTAATAGAGATATTCCTTTTTCAATGATCTGTGCGCTTCTTCTTCTGGGACTTGGAATCCTGGCAGTGGGAGATAAGAGTGGAATGAGACTTGGGCATCTGGATGGAATGATACTCCTGGGATTTTTTGCAGGCTATATTGTGGCTATGATCCGAAGTGCCATGAAGGCCAGAACAGCAGGAAAAAATGCGGACATGGAAGGAATTGAAGAGCTGGAAGAAGAAATCGGCATCCTTTCCTGGCCGAAGAGTATCCTCTTTATTGTGGGAGGTGCACTTGCCATTGCTTTTGGCGGAGATCTTACCGTAGATGCTGCCAGCCGCATCGCCATTGATCTTGGAATGAGCCAGACACTGGTGGGACTTACTATTGTTTCCATCGGAACATCCCTTCCGGAGCTGGTAACTTCCGTGGTTGCAGCCAGAAAGAACGAAGTGGATATGGCAGTGGGAAATGCGGTAGGCTCCAACATTTTCAATATTCTGATGGTTCTCGGAGTTGCATCTGCCATCAATCCGGTGGCACTGATCCGGGAGAATATTATTGATATTGTGATTCTGATTGTATTTTCTCTGATTGTGTGGATCTATGCGGCGACAAAGCAGAGGATCAGCCGAAAGGAGGGAATTTCCATGGTGTGCCTGTATCTGATCTATGCAGGGTATATTATATGGAGATAATAAAATGAACAAAAAAATCCTGGAAGTCTGTGTGGATTCTGTGGAATCTGCACTTGCAGCAGAAAGAGGTGGAGCAGATCGCCTGGAACTTTGTCAGAATCTGGTGATCGGAGGAACGACACCCAGCTGCAAATTATTTGAAACGATCCGGAAATACAGCAAAATTCCGATCCATGTTTTGTTGAGACCGCGGTTCGGAGATTTCTGCTATACACAATTTGAGTTTGAAATGCTTTGTGCGGAAGCAGCAATGTACCGGGAACTGGGAGCAGAAGGTGTGGTGATCGGCATGCTTTTGCCGGATGGAACTCTGGATATCCAACGTATGGAAAAATTAATGGAAACGACAGAAGGGATGTCTGTTACACTTCACAGGGCATTTGATGTGTGCAGAGATCCGAAAACGGCACTGGAGCAGGCAGTAAAGCTGGGTATCCATACCATTCTTACATCCGGGCAGCAGAACAGTGCGTTAAAAGGAGCTGTATTATTAAAAGAACTAAAAGAGCAGGCAGCTGGAAGGATTCAGATTCAGGCAGGTGGAGGAATCTGTGCAGAAGCAATCAGAGAACTTTATCCTCTCAGCGGAGTAACTGCATATCATATGTCTGGAAAAACAGAACTGGACAGCAGGATGGAATATCGGAAGGACGGCGTTAATATGGGGCTGTCTTCTTTAAGTGAATATACCATTTACCAGACCAGTGAGAAAGCTGTGCAGGCGGCAAAGGCGGAACTGGATAAAATTTAATTTTCACGGTGCTCCTTCCTGTATTCTCCGGGGGTCATCCCATATGTCTTTTTAAATAATCTCATAAAATGCTCCGGATTTTCATATCCGGTAAGCTCACAGATGGAGCTGATACTGAGAGAGGTTTCCCGCAATGCACGGCTGGCCTGGCTGAGCTTCAGCTCTTTTATAATAGTAAGAAAAGTGCGGCCTGTACCTTCCCTGATAAGTGTGCTGAAATGGGAGGTGCTGTATCCGAAATGTGCAGCAGTGTCATGGAGTGTGGCTGTACGGTAATTCTGGCTGAGATAATTCAGAATCTCCGGAATACTGCTGTTGCCGGAAGATTTTGTGAGAATGGATTCAATATCATTCTCATGATAGCGCAAAAGCTGGGCCCACAGCATCATCAGCTGAGCATTCAGGAATGCAGAGCGGTATCTGGCATGAAGCATGTATTCAATATAAAGGTCTTCCAGTGTGGAGAGGATATGTGCGTCTTCTCCTGTATGAAAGATCAGGAAGTTCCCCTCCGTTTTCTGGTAGAGCACATGGGAAAAAAATTTCGCAAGTGCGCTGTCAGCGGCAAGTGACTGGAAGAAAGTACTCTGGAAAGTAGATGCCCGCACAATAATATTAAAGGCAAGGCTGTCATCAAAAATTCCCAGGCTATGCTGGGTATTAGGTGGGATAATGCAAATATCACCCGTATGCAGAGTATGATGGATTCCCTGGATCTGGTTGCTCACAGTGCCATCATAAATGCAGAGGATCTCAAAAAAATCATGCTTGTGGGTAAACTCCGGAGTATAGCGGTAATGCTTGCTGATAATGATATTCTCTGGAATGTTTGCGAACATATCGTTCTCACCAAGATAAGGAAACCATGGTTCCTGACGAAGCTCCGGGACATACAGCCGTTGGTCACGGATGTAATCCGGGTCCAGGCTGTGAAGATATTCCTGGAAGGTTTCCGGGTGTTCTTTTTTCTGAAGATAAATATTTCGGTAAAAAATCTCATCTTCTGTGTATTCTGAGAGATACTGATGAAAATCTGATTTGGAGATCTGCATGGATGTTCCTTTCCAGATAAGTAATTTGGTGAAAATCAGTTTTTTTTCAGTATATCATAGATTGCAGAACGCAGAAAGAACGAAAAAAATATCAGTTCTTTTCCGAAAAAAACGCACTTGTATAATATGACAGAAATATTAAGATAGAGAATAGAACAGAAAGATCCTGAAGTGATGAAAGATCATAAAATAATATTACATATCTGAGAGGAGAAATAACATGGCAGAAGTAAGCATTGATTTAAACATGGTACGTGTATCCAACGAAGATTTCCTGAAAAAAGCCGCAGATTGTGCACCGCAGTTAAAAGAAACTCTGGTGCGTCCGGTTGAAGTTGTGGATATTCGTGAAACGGACGGTGTATATCCTGAGGTTCTTCACAGAGATTCTGTGGATAACATGCAGAATTATCATATGAAAAAAGGTGATAAGCTCTGCCTGGATTTCGGGGATCATCAGGTTGGATATGTGACACTGAAGCTTGCTTCTGTTGGAAGCCCTCAGGATGCACCGGCATTTTTTAAACTGAAATTCGGCGAGATCGCAAAGGAAATGACTGAGAAATCTGAAGAGTATGACGGATGGATCAGCCGCGGATGGATTCAGGAGGAGTGGTTCCATATCGATGTACTTCCTGCAACACTGGTACTTCCGAGAAGATATGCGTTCCGCTATCTTGAGATTGAGACGATTGATACATCCATGAAATGGCAGCTGGTAGTAGAGGATGTTGTATGCCGCAGCGTCTCTTCTGTCAGCCTGGATGATGTGAAACCGGTTGAGACTGAGGATGAGATGGTGAAGAAACTTGACCGTGTCAGCCTTCGTACACTTAAGAACTGTATGCAGGATGTTTTTGAGGATGGACCTAAGCGAGACCGCCGTCTGTGGCTTGGAGATTTAAGACTGCAGGCTCTGGCAAACTATGAAACCTTCAAAAACTATGACCTTGTAAAACGCTGCCTGTATCTTTTTGCAGGACAGACAAAGGACAATGGTCAGGTAAGTGCCTGCCTGTTTACAGAGCCGGAAGTGATCGCAGATGATACATTCCTTCTGGATTATTCCATGTTCTTCGGAGCAGCACTTTATGATTATTATCAGGCATCCGGCGATATGGAAACTTTGAAGGATCTGAGCAAATGTGCATATCGTCAGATGGAAGTTGCAGCAGAGCAGTTCAATGAGAAGCATATCCTGAAAGATCAGGAAGGCTTCTGGGGATTTATCGACTGGACAGAGGGACTGGATAAACAGTGTGGTGTCCAGGGTGTTTACATCTATTGTGCAAAACGTGTTCAGAAGATCGCAGAGGTTCTTGGAGATGCAGCTGAGGCAGAGAAAATGTCTGAGGAGATCCGTCTGAAAACAGAGGCTGCCTGGAAATATCTTTATGATGAGAAAGCAGGACTTTTTGTAAGCGGAAAAGAGCGTCAGATCAACTATGCAAACCAGGTATGGATGATCCTTGCAGAGGTTGCTGATGTGAAAACATGCGGAGAGATCCTTGATCGGGTGATTGCCATGAAACCGGAGAAGGGTATGGTTTCCCCGTATATGAACCACCATTTTGTAGAGGCTCTTCTGCTCACTGGCAAAAAAGAGCAGGCTATGGACTATATGAAATACTACTGGGGCGGAATGATCGGACACGGAGCAGATACCTTCTGGGAGCTTTACAATCCGGAAAATCCTGCTGAGTCACCGTATGGTTCCAGTATTGTAAACAGCTACTGCCACGCATGGAGCTGCACACCGACATATCTGCTGAGAAAATATTTCTGAGAATTATTTGAATGTTCAGTTTACATAATTTAACCAAATAAACTTAAGAAAATTGAAATAAAAGAACCAGCCTGTATTAATGCTATATAAGTAACGCATTGATACAGGCTGGTTTTATTGTGTGACAGTAAAAATAAACCCCCTGCTATGCAGGGGGAGGGAAGATCTTTAG
>NZ_JAAWUO010000026.1 GCF_013304825.1 Blautia schinkii
GAATAGTCCCTTATAGGGACAGAGCAAGCCACCCGCTAAGCGGGTGGTCTTGACTATATTCTAATCCAGGCAAATTTCTTACTACTTATCGCTCATCTCCTAACTCTGTTAAATATTGTTAAACGATTCATAATATCGGGTATTTTTTAACAAACTCAGTTGTATTTCATAATATTTTTTTGTATATTTTGCAGTATATTGTTCCATTTATTTGAAATTAATGGTATAATATGCACATTAAAAAAATCTGTTTCGTAATCCTTCAGGAGATTTTTTCTGAACAACCACGCTAAACAAGATCATGACAGGAGGGTTTTATTATGGATCAGGACAAAATCATAAAAATTTACGCACGCAGTGACAACCAGATTCAGCTGAAAATGATACCGGGACATTTCGTAACTTCCCAGTCCCATATTACACATTATCTGGATCTCACAACCATGAAATCCAGATGCTCAGAAGCACGGCGCATTGCCTCTTCTCTGGCTGCCAATTACGAAGCATCCATACCAGTAGATACCATCGTCTGCATGGACGGACTGGAAGTAGTAGGAGCCTATCTCGCCGAAGAACTGACCAAAGCCGGCGTGCTCTCCATGAACGCCCATCAGACCATCTACGTTATCACTCCGGAATTCAACAGCACCGGACAGATGATCTTCCGCGACAACTACGAACCAATGATCAACGGCAAGAACATCCTGATCCTCAACGGATCCATCACCACCGGCTCCACATTAAACCGCGCCATCGAAAGCGTTTTATACTACGGCGGCAAGATCCGCGGTGTAGCAGCCATCTACAGCAGCGTAGACAGCGTAGCCTCTCTCCCTGTACACTCCATCTTCCAGTCCAGAGACATCCCAGACTACCACTCATATCGCTCCGACAGCTGCCCAATGTGCAAAAACCGTCAGAAGATCGATGCCATTGTCAGCAGTTATGGATATTCTATGCTGTAATACCATCATATCAAAACTCTAAAACAACCACCTAAAAGGAAGCCCTGTCTCACCACAAGGGCTTCCTTTTCACCTCACTCAACTCCTCCTCTCAGAATTCCTGTCATCCAGCGCAACACCTATGGCCCATCACCCTTCCGTCCACCTTGCCCCAACCAAACACCTGTGCTATAATAATCAGAACTAACTGAAACCACAGAAAACGGATATCCACATTCCGCTCTGTTACATGATCCTAAATGCAATCGTTCCCCGATATGCATTCAACCAAAAATCCGAGGTAAACCACACATGAACAAAAAAGAAATCGCAGAAATCAAGAAACAGTTCACCCCCGACCGCTGCTCGATCACACGTATCTGCGGCTGTTATGTAGACGGAGAAAAAAACAAAAAAACCGAACTCAAAGAAGCTTTCCTCTCCTTATCAGAGGAAGAAATGTTCAAATACTTTGACATCTTCCGCAAAACTCTCACAGGCACAGTTGGCAAGAATCTCATCAACATGGAATTCCCCCTGGAACAGGAAGCCGAAGGCGGAACCCAGAACTTCCTTATGAAACTCCGTAAAAGCCAGCTCACAGACGATGCCCTTACAGAAGCCTTCTACGATAAGATCATCGAGAACTACGACTACGGCGAAAACTATTACATCATTCTCATTCATGCAGTCTACGATATCCCGGGCAAATCCTCCGACGGAGCCGAAATGTTCGATGCATCCGATGAGATCTACGACCACATCCTCTGCAGCATCTGCCCTGTAAAGCTCTCCAAGGCAGGCCTTCACTATAACGCAGAGACCAACAATATCGAAGACCGTATCCGCGACTGGCTGGTAGAAATGCCTGACTGGGGATTTCTTTTCCCACAGTTCAATGACCGCAGTACAGATATTCACGGTATGCTCTACTACACAAAAAATGCTGAAGAACTCCGCTCCACAATGATGGATGAAGTTTTTGGCTGCACCACACCGCTTTCTGCCGGAAACCAGCGTGACTCCTTCAACGCCCTGGTAGAAGAAACCCTTGGTGATGACTGCGCATATGACACAGTCCTTGAGATCCACGAGAAACTTAACGATCTCATCGAATCCCAGAAGGATGAACCGGAACCAGTTGTTCTCACTAAATCCGAAGTGAAACGCCTCTTTGAAGAATGCGGCGTGGAAGACGACAAGCTTCAGAACTTTGATGAACAGTATGAACTGGCTGCAGGAGAAAAATCTTCCCTGGTAGCCTCCAACATCACCAACACCCGAAAATTCGAGATTAAAACCCCTGACGTTGTGATCCACGTAGCACCAGACCGTGCAGACCTGGTAGAAACCCGCATCATTGACGGACGCAAATGCCTGGTCATCCCTATGGAAAGCGAGGTAGAACTTAACGGCATCCGTGTAAGTGCCCTAAACCTATCTGACAATACAGATAGTACCCAGGAGGAACTTCTTCCTGTCAGTGATAACGAAGAAGAACAAGGAGACCATTATGAATAATAAAAAAATCTTATTCTTTGACATAGACGGCACGCTGCTCACCCCACACCCGTTCAAGGTTCCTGAAAGCACAAAACTTGCCCTCACCAAAGCTCACGAAAACGGGCATCTCCTTTTCATCAACACCGGCCGTACCAAAGCCATGATGCCACCGGAAATCGCAGACCTTCCATTTGATGGCTATGTATACGGCTGCGGCACACACATCTACATGGATAATAAGCTGCTCTACTTCCGCACAGTTCCAAATCTGCTGTGTAAGGAAACCGTAGACCTTCTCCGTAAATGCAGGATCGAGGCACTGTTTGAATCCAACACTGCGATCCTGTTTGACGGGGCATCCCCTGCCCAGTCTGAATTCGGGGCAAAAATGCGTAAAGAAATTCCTATGGTTGATATCACCAAATTCAGCCGTGAAGATGCCTGCACTTACTCCTATGACAAGTTTCTGGTGCACATGCTTCCAGATTCCGATATAGAAAAATTCCGCAGCTTCTGCAACGACCATTACACTTATTTTGACCATGGAGATGGCATCTGGGAAGTAACTCAGAAGGGAAACAGCAAAGCTACCGGAATGGAATTTCTTCTTGAACGTTTCTCTATTCCAAAAGAAAACAGCTATGCATTCGGAGACAGTCCCAACGATCTCCCCATGCTAAAAGCAGCCGGAGTCAGTGTTGCCATGGGAAATTCCTACGGCGGAATTGAGAAAGACTGTACTTACCAGACAAGTGCTGTAGACAAAGATGGTATTTACAACGCGCTGGAGCATCTGAGCCTGATTTAAGCAGACAAATATTGATATTTTGTTCGTGAACTTAATCATTTAAAGCATATTTACAAAAACGGTCAGTGTACTATAAATCGTACACTGACCGTTCTGCATATTATCTTCGTATATACTTTATATTCTATTACTTATTTCTCAGCTTCCGGTGTTGCTGTTGCCTCTGCCTCAGCATTCTCGTCTGCAGACTCATCCTCAGCTGCATCTGTGCTGTCTTTCTCTGCGTCCTCAGCCGCTGGTGTTTCAGTTGCTTCAGCTTCCTCAGTTGTGTCCGCTGCCGGTGTCTCTGTAGCCTCCGGTGTTTCTGTTACATCTGCTTCCGTGGAATCTGCTGTATCCTCAGCCTCCGGTGTTGCTGTTGCATCAGGATCCGGTGTAGGAGTTGGAGTCTGGATCGTAAAGCTGTGATTATCTGTGATCTTAATCTTCTTGATCAGCTTAGACTCTTCTTTGATATCTGCTTTCTTTACCCAGCCATCTGTTGTATCGTTGTAAAAATCATCCTTCTTGGTGCTTGTCAGAGATTCTTTCTTGCTGTCAGTTGCATTCTCATCATCCTTGGAATCCAGTCTTACTACATACCAGATGGAATCTGTCTTGATGATCTCTGAATTGAGTTCTCCCTCTTCCAGTTTACGGAGAGCATTACGTACATCGTCCGGATAAGCATCTCCGTTTGCCGCACTGTCATCTCCCTCTTTGTAAGTCGGGCAGGTACCGGAAGTAGCTGTCATATCTGTAGAGATCTCATCACCAAGTGTGCTGAAATCTGCTGTAGGATCCTCTTTTACTTTGTCAAAGAACTTCTGGATATTCTCCTTATTTGTCTTAATATCATCATCTGTAAGATTATCTCCGCTGACTCTTACACTTGCATAGCTGAAAGCCATCTGCTGATATTCTTTCTCATCCAGCTTGATGTCTGCAGTAGCCTCAATAGCCTCCTTCATCTTCACATCGTATGTCTCAAGCTCCAGGAAAGTCTTTACCATATCCTCATCAACAGCAAGCTCTGCAATAGTCTCCTCACTGTTGGCTGCAATAAAGTTCTTCGCAGCTTCCTCAAGGGCTTTCTGCTCATCATCTGTGATCTCCACATCATACTCAGAAGCACGCTCTTTCTCCAGGCACATCTTCTCAATAGACTCAACAGTTGTTGTCACTGCATTCCCACCGTAAGTCTCATCAGAATCATCACCCATCTTGGTACTCCAGATAGACATGTCATCTCCACCACCAAGGTACATCTTATACATAGCCTCAGCCTGTGCCTGCTGCATACGTGCCGCAAGACTTACAACTCCAAGAGGGATCTCCTGTTTATTGACAGTCACTGCTGTTTTGGTGCCATCAAGTTTTTTATTTCCGCAGCCAGTCATCATTCCTGCCGCTGTAACACAGACAAGAACTGTAACTGCCGCTTTTTTTGCTGAATTTTTCATTTCTTCCTCCATCTATCCCGTCCATAAAAACAACTGTCCGGCATTTATTCCATAATATTTGATTATAAACGTTTTTACCCACAAGAGCAAGGAATTTCTAATGACTCTTTATTCCAGTGGCTCTGCCAGTTTCGCAAGCTCTCCTGCAAATTTCATCAATTCTTCGATCAGTCGTCCCTGTGGAGTCAGGATAAACTTTGGCTCCTGGTCTGCCTTAAACTGCAGCCCTCTTCTGTACTGAGCCATGATTGCCGGGATTCCCACAGGATCAAGCTTTGCTTTTTCATAAAGCGTGATCCGCACATCTTTTCCAAGCTGCTTGATCTCTGTCACATAACCCTGATGTGCAAGTGCTTTCAGTCTTGCAATGGCAAGAAGGTTCAGAACTGCTTTTCCAGGCTCACCAAAGCGATCGATCAGCTCTTCCAGCATATCATCGTATTCCTGCTGACTTTCGATACCTGCAATACGCTTGTAGATATCCAGCTTCTGGAACTCATTACTGATGTAGGAATCCGGGATAAAAGCATCAATATTCAGATCAATGGTCGTCTCAAAATCATCCATGGTCTGGATTCCCTTGGCCTCCTTAACAGCCTCACTGAGCATCTTGCAGTAAAGATCATAGCCCACCGCATTCATATGTCCGTGCTGCTGCGCCCCGAGAAGATTTCCCGCACCGCGGAGCTCCAGATCCTTCATTGCGATCTTAAAGCCGCTTCCAAGGTCAGAATATTCTCTCATGGCACTGAGACGTTTCTCCGCTGTTTCCTGGAGCATCTTGTTTTTCGTATACATCAGAAACGCATACGCAGTTCTGTTGGAACGTCCCACACGTCCGCGCAGCTGATAAAGCTGGGAAAGGCCGTATCTGTCAGAATCATGGATGATCATGGTGTTTACATTGGAGATATCCAGTCCCGTCTCAATGATCGTTGTTGAAACCAGCACATCCACATCACCATTGATAAAATCATACATTACCTGTTCCAGCTCCCGCTGGCTCATCTGCCCGTGGGCAAAATCCACCCTAGCTTCCGGCACAAGTTTGGATATGCGAAGAGCTACCTCGGCAATATCATTAACACGGTTGTATACATAGTAGACCTGGCCGCCACGGCGAAGCTCCCTGCGGATGGCCTCCCGGACAGTCTCCTCATCATACTCCATAACATAAGTCTGGATGGGCACACGATCCATAGGTGGTTCTTCCAGAACACTCATGTCACGGATACCGATCAGACTCATATGAAGCGTACGCGGGATCGGAGTGGCAGTCAGAGTCAGCACATCCACATCTTTTTTCATCTGCTTGATCTTCTCTTTATGAGTCACACCGAAACGCTGCTCCTCATCAATGATCAGAAGTCCCAGATTCTTGAATTCCACATCCTTGGAAAGAACTCTGTGTGTACCGATCACAATATCCACCTGGCCTTTTCTGATACCCTCGATAGTTTTTTTCTGCTGGGCAGACGTACGGAAACGGCAGAGAAGATCTACCTTCACAGGAAACTCCTTCATACGCTGTACAAAGGTATTGTAATGCTGCTGGGCAAGAATCGTAGTAGGTACAAGATAAACAACCTGACGGCTCTCCTGCACAGCCTTAAAAGCTGCTCGCAGGGCAACCTCTGTTTTGCCGTAGCCAACATCACCGCACACAAGGCGGTCCATGATCTTTGTGCTTTCCATATCCCGCTTGGTGTCCTCGATCGCTGCCAGCTGATCCTCTGTCTCCTCGTAAGGGAACATTTCCTCAAACTCTCTCTGCCATACAGTATCAGGGCCACAGACATAACCCTCTTTTTCCTGGCGGACAGCGTAAAGCTCCACCAGCTCTTTTGCAATATTTTTGACAGCTCCTTTGACACGACTCTTGGTCTTGTTCCACTCCTGCCCGCCCAGCTTGTTCAGCTTCGGTGTCTTCGCATTATCGGAAGAACCGGAGTATTTCTGCAGGGCATCCAGCTGGGTTGCCAGAATATAAAGATTGCTGCCACCGCGATATTCAATCTTGATATAGTCCTTAACAACACGGTCAACCTCTACTTTTTCGATACCACGGTAAATTCCAAGCCCATGTTTCTCATGGACAACAAGATCTCCAATAGAAAGCTCCGCAAAATCCTGAATACGGTTGCCGCTGTACTTTTTCTTTTTTTTGCGCTTCTTCTGCTCTTTGCCAAAAATATCTGTCTCTGTCATCACCGCGAATTTGATCAGCGGATACTGGAATCCACGTCTTGCATGACCATAAACAACCATGATCTCACCGGGATTGATGATACGGCTGTAATCCTGGCTGTAAAAAGCATTCAGCCCTTCCTCTGAGAGATCCTTTGCCAGACGCTCTGCCCTTGTCCTGGAACCGGAAAGCAGCGCAATCCGGTAGCCCTGGCTTTTATACTGTAGAAGATCTTTTACCAGAAGTTCAAAGCTGTTGTTATAGGAATCTACAGATTTCACAGTAAGATCAAATTCATCGGTAAATTTCCAGCCGGAACGTCTTGGTGAAAGGGAAGACACTGCAACGCAGTTCCGTTTGTTCAGTTTTTTCTGAACTTCCTGAAAACCGCAGAGCCACTGCTCCGGAAGATTAGCTTCACCTTTTTCTTCCCTGTGCATACGGCTCTGGCGATACTCCTCCTCCACACCCTCGCCATTCTCAGCCAGATGGTTTGGCTCATCCAGAAACAGCAAAGTTTTTTCCTCCGGAAAATAATCCAGAAAAGATACCATATCCTTACCGTCGTTTTTCTCCACAGCCGGATAAATGGTGATCTCATCTGCATTTTCCAGGGATCTCTGGCTCTCAGCATCAAAGCTTCGAATGGAATCAATCTCATCATCCCACAGCTCAATACGCCACGGATTTTCTTCTGTCAGCGGATAGATATCAATGATTCCTCCGCGGACCGAAAACTGTCCCGGAAGCTCCACCTGGCCAACACGCTCATATCCAAGCTCCACCAGATCAGCTTTCAGTTTTTCAAGATCGATCACACTGTCACTCTTAAAATGAAGAAGACTGCTGCGGATTTTTTCCAGAGGCATAAGAAAATCCATACATCCATCTATACTGGTGACAACTGTGACTTCCTCCTGCTCCAGAAGTGCGCGGATCACACGCATACGCTGGCGGATCAGCAAATTCCCGTGAATATCTGCCTGAAAAAACAGCAGATCCTTTGCCGGATAAAAATATACATTTTTGTCATAGAAACGGTAATCCTCATAGATCTCTTTTGCACTTCGTTCATCATCTGCAAGGATCAGATGACATGGAAAAAGCCCGGAAAGACCATACATCAGATGGACTTTCTGGGACTCCATACATCCTGAAATATTGAGGATTCCGCGATTTACGCTACAGCGCTTTTTTATTTCTTCAAACTCTGCAAGACCCTGCAGAGGCTGCAAAAATGCTTCCATACAAACCTCAATTCTTAGGCTTTTTTCTGTTATACTTATTCATCGCCACATCCACGCCCTCGGACAGGATCAGTTCTACGGCTTCTGCTGCATCACGGATTCCTTCATCCACAAGCTTGCGGTCACTGTCCGAAAAATGACCCAGCACAAAATCTGCCAGATCCCAGTCTTTCGGCTTCGCACCGACCCCGACACGGATACGGATAAATTTTTCAGTTCCAAGACGGCGGATAATATCCTTGATACCGTTATGACCGCCAGCACTTCCTTTTTTACGGATGCGAAGCTGTCCCGGCTCCAGATCAATATCATCGTAAATGACGATCAGCTCTGTCTCCGGATCGATCTTAAAATAGCTGGACATTTCCTGGATCGGACCACCGCTTAAATTCATATAGGAAAGCGGTTTCATCAGGATCGCTTTTTCACCGCCGATGATACCTTTTCCATACATGGCATTAAATTTTACGCCGCCCTGAGGCACATTATGCGTCTCAACAAGACAATCGACGGTATCAAATCCCATGTTATGACGGGTAGCTTCATACTGCTTTCCCGGATTTCCCAAACCTGCAATTAAATACATAAATTCTCCTTAGATGTAACTTTCTTGTTTCAACTCTCAGCTTTCATTTTTGCCCGAAAGCATACAGATTCTCTGTCTGTATCAGTTGAAATATACCATCTCATCAGCAAGGGGCTCACATATTTCCACATGCTCTGCATAAAGCACGATGCCTTCTCCCTGATATTCCATTCTCTTCTCAAAAGCAACCTTCGCGGTAACATCTACCCACTGTCCTTCTGTGATCTTCGGGGCAAAAGCACTCTTGCAGATGTAGCCGAGGAATGTAGTATCGTCTGCACAGCATGTCATGGCTGTTCTTCCCGGAACAAAGAATTTGCTTCCCATTCCGCGTGGCTTCAGGGCACGTGCCTTAAAATGAACTGTTTTTCCGACATAGCGGTCCGGGTGATCCATGGAATCTACGAACCAGATACCATAATCCTCCGGAAGAATGTCTATCACCGGTGCATCAATATCAAACGGCATCTCGTCCTCAAAAAGATCTCCCAGCTCGCCTTCTTCATCCTCAAAGATGATCTCCGCACGCTGATTCACAACCTTGATGCTTCTTCTGTAAGATGGCAGCGGATCATCCTCCTCACAGCGGTTAAAGATAACCATATCTGCATTTCGGACCATATCCATAAAAAGAGACTTCATATTTGCCATGTAAACCTGGAATGTGCTTGCATCCACACAGGTAATGTGCTGCTCTACAGCCCAGCCTTCCGGCTTCTCCATCTCCTCAAACCTGCTTACCAGCCACATGCCATTGTACTCAATAATCACTCGATCCGGCTGATACAGGATCTCCATTGCTACAAGTCTCTCCGGTGTAAGATCTTCTTCACTCTCAATGATCTCCACGTCGGTGTTGTGCTGTTTCAGCGCCTCTGCATCGTACTCCTCTTCTCCCTCTTCGCAGAGAATAAGAAGTGTTTTTCCATCGATCTGGAAATAATCCTGCTGCAGGGTAAAGTTCAGGAAAGAAGTCTTGCCGCTTTCCAGAAAACCTGTGATCAGATAAATGGGGACTCTGGTCTCTTCCATAAATTTATCCTGTCAGGTACTGTCTCATTTAATGTACAGTACCTGTTTCCTTTCTGTAATCTATAATTCTGAAAAAAATATTGTAATCACCGCTTTTTTATGCGATTCCGAAAAGCTCTTCCAGTGCATGCTCATCCAGTTTGGAGCCGATCACGCACAGACGGCCTGTATACTCCGGTGCTCCCTCACGGATCTCTGTTTCTTCCGGAACCATATCAAAATAGATCCATGTTCCGTCCTCTGCAGGAAGCATTCCTTTTGCACGGAGAATGATACCGTATTTATCAGACTCGGAAAGTGCCTCAAGGATCTTCTCAAGTCCCTCACGTGTATATTTCTTAATTGTCTCACGGCCCCAGCTTGTGAAGACTTCATCTGCATGATGATGGTGATGGTCATGGCCGCAGCCGCACTCTCCGCCGTGGTGATGGTGATGCTCATGGTCGTGTCCACAGCCACACTCTCCGTCATGATCGTGGTGATGGTGCTCCTCATGATCGTGGTCGTGTCCGCAGCACTCTTCGTCATGGTCATGATGGTGATGATGCTCGTGCTCCTCATGATCATGATCATGGTCGTGTCCGCAGCACTCTTCATCATGGTCATGATGATGATGCTCATGATCGTCATGATCATGGTCATGGCCACAGCAACACTCTCCGTCATGATGATGGTGATGATGCTCGTGCTCTTCCTCAAGCATCTCCTGCTCCAGAGATATCGGATGCTCCATAACCTCTACCAGTTTCTTTCCGTCAAGGTTCTCGATCGGAGTTGTGATGATAGCAGCATCTTTGTTCAGGCTGCGCAGAAGCTCCAGAGACTCCTGAACTTTCTTCTCTGTTGCAATATCAGTACGGCTCATGATAATAGCACCTGCGTACTGGATCTGGTTGTCAAAAAACTCACCGAAGTTCTTCATGTACATTTTGCATTTCTTGGCATCAACAACAGTAGTATAGCTGTTCAGTTTAATATCAACTTCATCCTGAACACCCTGTACAGCCTTGATAACGTCAGAAAGTTTACCAACTCCTGATGGCTCGATAAGGATTCTGTCCGGATTGTATTTGGTAACAACTTCTTTCAGGGAAGTTCCGAAATCACCGACAAGAGAGCAGCAGATACATCCGGAGTTCATCTCACGGATCTGGATTCCCGCCTCTTTCAGGAAACCGCCGTCAATACCGATCTCACCAAACTCGTTCTCGATCAGTACAACCTGCTCACCGTTAAATCCGTCTTTCAGAAGTTTTTTGATCAGAGTTGTTTTTCCGGCACCAAGGAAACCGGAGATAATATCAATTTTTACCATTTTTATATACACTCCTTTTAACGTAGTTTGACCAGGAAGCGTTCATACCCCCTGGTTGTATCCTGTTATGACCATGATGGCAGAGAGATTTATCTTTTCCTGCCTCTGCTGTCATTATATCCATTTTGTGAAACAGACATTCATATTCTGTTTTACACTCAGATTAATACAGGGATGTGAAAAGCTCACATCCCCGGAAGTCAGGCGAATATTCTCAATCCGCGTTCATCTAT
The DNA here is from genome assembly GCF_013304825.1 of Blautia schinkii. Lineage (GTDB taxonomy): Bacteria > Bacillota > Clostridia > Lachnospirales > Lachnospiraceae > Blautia_A > Blautia_A schinkii_B. The sequence continues at coordinate 11,299 of NZ_JAAWUO010000026.1, forward strand.
CAGCCATTGATCATGAAACTCATAAGTTTATCAATGTCTTCTTTCTCTGCTGCAACGATCTCAAGCTCCGGAATCTCGCCGCCGGAAAAGATGTTTGCAAGAGATACATACTGGGAAAGTTTGGACTTCAGATTCAGTCTGTCTCCCTCTCCCGTTACAAGCTCTACTCTGCCCTTGCAGCTGTCAATTACCTTAAAAAATTCATCGATATCTGTAATATGTGTTACTTTCATTTGAAATTCTCCTTTCCTGATAGTCAGACCCACCCTTCTTATTTCGAAGAGTCTGATGTTCCAATTCACAGTAAAACCGGATTTTTTATTCTTAATCCGTTCTGCTAAATTATACCCCAGTGTTTTTAAAAAAGCAATCCCCGCCGAGCAAAAACACTTCACAGATATTCAGGGAGAATCCCTGCATATTTCGTCACATTTCTTCTATTTCAACAGTGCAGTCTTTTCTGCCTTTCTGCCATTTCATAAGATATACCTTAAATCCGATGGAATCTCTGGCAATAGTAAACGGTTCTTCTCTTAAAATCTGAGATTTTATACCTTTGACCTTCAGTTCTGTCTGCTTTGCTCTGGCTTTCTCTGTCAGGACCTTCAGCTGCCCATCTGCTTTTTTTCCAAAAGACCGGTTTCCATATCCCCCGGATGCTTTGCCAAGTTCTTCCAGAAGACACTCTGTTATCCGGATATGTCTGGTCTTATGAAGCATCACAGCCAGTCGTCTGGCCACCCACTTAAATGGAAATCTCCGATAAATACCAAGCCATCTTCCAAACGATCTGTCCCCGGCTTTCACAGTCACTTCTTCTATTACTTTAAATGCTTTTTCCGAAGGGATCCACGGATTTTCCCTCGGTACGATATATTGCTCAGATACTGCAGGATAACAACAGTAATTCAACGGCGGAAATTCCACAAGTGCAGCCAGTTTTTCTTCCAGGGCATTGCAGCTGTCTCCACCAATATAATCATATTTATCCCGAAGAATAGCCAGTCTGTATTCCAGCTGGCGTAAATATTCATAACCTTCCACCCAGAAATGTCCGATCTGACTGTAATCGTAGAGATGCTTTTCCAGGGTAAGGGTTTCAAAAAACAGGGTAACTACTGTATCCTCCTGATGCACAACCAGAATATATTCCTTTCCCTGCCGACTTAAGTCTGCCAGAATCTCCCCCTCGTAATCCGGCTTGTATACACCAGTCATGCGGGCATTTCCGAAAACGAGAAAACTTTCCACTGCGTCATTCATGAGATATACAAGACGTATCTCCCCGTCACATACATAATTTTCATTTATCGCAACCAGCTCAAACTGATCCTCACCAAGCAGCTCTGCCAGCTTCCGGAACGCATCAGGCAGCTCCTCAAAAGACTTCCCGGAAACATATCTCTCCGGCGCTGTTTTTCCCGTAATATTATTTCCAGTATCCATCAATTACCTCTTTGTTCAGTTTTTCACCGATGACGATCATAATCTCCTGACCAAGTTTCGTTGGCCGGATGCTGATCTCATGACGGGTGGCATTGAGCTCCAGCCACTGTCCGTCCTCTTTTTTTAGAAAACCTTTTACACGAAAAACAGCTCCGCAGGATGGATCATTCAGGATTTTTTCCGCAGTTTTCTGAAGCTCTGCTTCACTCTTATGCACATTCATAAAAAACAGGGAATCAAATCCACCGCCTTCTGCATAGGATTCCTTTACATAATCTTCCGCTACGTATCCGCAATCCAGAATCTTCTCCAGATCTGTATCTGTAAGATCATTCCAGTTTCCATCCAGAATTTCACTGTTCAGGTGGCGCTTACACTGGATCTGACCAAGTGCACGATTGAGATGTTCTTTTGTACTTTGAATTTCTTCCTCCGTAGCCTCCTGACTTCTGCTCAGAAGTACACAGCCTGCATCTGCCACCTCAGAAGCCAGAAGATAATCCGCTTCCGCTGAAAAATCCTCTGCCAGCTTTGCATCTACAATGGCGATCACATTTCCGATCTCATACCATTTATCCAGTGGTTCTTCATGAAGGGCATCAAAAAACTCATCCACATCAAAGATTCCGGATGGTTCTACAATAACACGGTCATAACCGCACATTCCCATGGCGATCAGTTTTGTCTTAAAGCGACGTCTGTGACAGTCCGCGTCACAGCCACCGGAAACCATCTCCAGCTCACAGTTGTCTCCCATCAGATCCTGAAGCAGCATCATATCCACATTCACTGCCCCGAAATCATTTTCCAGGATACCGATGTTCATGCCTTTTTTCAGAAGATAAGAGGCATATTTTTTTATAAATGTTGTCTTCCCGGATCCGAGAAATCCGGTTATCAGATCGATCTTTATCATATTTCTTCCTTTACTTTATCAGCTCTCCGGAGCATACAGTAAAATAAAATGTGAATATATGCTTTACTCATGTTCCGGGCATATTCAATAATCTCCCGTCCGACAAACGCCGGACTGCTATCAGTATATAATCTTTTTTCCGCAAAGAAAAGAGGCGGTCCTGAAAAATTCTCTCAGAACTGCCTCTTTCCGGCTATTTTATTCTTTTATGATCATGTATGAAGATTACTTTGTAAACAAGTCTACAAGATCCTGGCCGTCATCATATCCCTGATCTTTCAGTTCCTTAACGAACCACTCATCTACTCCGTCTACTGCTTTTTTGAAGGAATCGATATCCATGTCGTCTTTCTCTGTAAATGTTACACCATTCTTCTTGGCCCAGCGTGCTTTGATCTCATCATCACTGGAACGGTTGATATAACGCTCATACTCTACAGCTTTCTGACCGCACTCATCAACAACAGCCTGCTGTTCCGGTGTCAGTGCATCGTAGACATCCTGGTTGATACAGAAGAACAGACAGTCATAAATAGCATCCCACATAGAGCAGTACGGCTGTACCTCCTGTACACTGGCTGCATCGATAGCAGGTAACGGATTCTCCTCGCCCTCTACGGTATTCTGCTGAAGTGCTGTGTAGGTCTCGGACCAGTTCATGTTTGTGGCATCTGCGCCCCATCTCTTATAGCACTCCATAAGAAGGTTGGAACCGGCCACACGAACTTTCAGGTTCTTCATATCGTCCACTGTTTTTACTTCATGTTTGCTGTTTGTCAGCTCACGGAATCCGTTCTCTGCAATACCCATGCAGTGGAGTCCGTAGCCGTTAAGGATCTCCTTCAGCTTGTCTCCGGCCTCGCCGTCAAACTTCGCATCTGCATCATCATAGGAATCATAGATGAACGGCAGGGATACTACATTAAATCTCGGGTCAAATGCAGAGTAGATCAGATTGGAATGCATGGAGATCTGTACCGGATCTCCGTTCATCAGTGCCTGGATTCCCTCGGACTGATTTCCGTTTGTCAGCTGATCCGCTGCGTAAATATTGACTTTGACTTTTCCGCCGGTTGCTTTTTCCATAAGCTCACCGAACTTACGTCCTCCATCAGCCCAGGTGCTTGTCTCTGTTGTAGAGCATGCAAAGTTCCAGGTTGTCTCAGGCCAGTTCAGATCACTGTAATCCTCCACTGTATCTACAGAATCCTCTGTAAACAGATCTACAAGATCCTGTGCATCGTCATAGCCTTCACTCTTAAGCTCCTTTACAAACCAATCGTCAATTCCGTCTACTGCTTTTTTGAAGGAATCGATATCCATATCCTCTTTCTTTGTAAAGGTCACACCGTTGCTCTTCTCCCAGCGACTCATGATCTCCTCATCGCCGGAACGGTTGATATAACGCTCATACTCAACAGCCTTCTGACCTGCCTCATCAACAACCTGCTGCTGTTCCGGTGTCAGGCTGTCATAAATATCCTGATTGATGCAGAAGAACAGACAGTCATAGATTGCATCCCACATGGAGCAGTACGGCTGTACCTCCTGTACGCTGGCTGCATCGATGGCAGGTAACGGGTTCTCCTCACCCTCTACAGTGTTCTGCTGAAGTGCTGTGTAGGTCTCGGACCAGTTCATGTTTGTGGCATCTGCGCCCCATCTCTTATAGCATTCCATAAGAAGGTTGGAACCGGCCACACGAACCTTCAGGTTCTTCATGTCCTCTACTGTTTTTACTTCATTCTTGCTGTTTGTCAGCTCACGGAAACCGTTCTCTGCGATTCCCATACAGTGAAGTCCGTACTCGCCAAGAATTTCTTTCAGTTTCTCTCCGGCCTCACCATCAAATTTTGCATCTGCGTCATCGTAGGAATCATAGATAAACGGCAGGGATACTACATTAAATCTCGGGTCAAATGCAGAGTAGATCAGATTGGAATGCATGGAGATCTGTACCGGATCTCCGTTCATCAGTGCCTGGATTCCCTCGGACTGGTTTCCGTTTGTCAGCTGGTCTGCTGCGTAAATATTAACCTTGACTTTTCCGCCGGTTGCTTTTTCCATAAGCTCACCAAACTTACGTCCTCCGTCAGCCCAGGTACTTGTCTCAGTTGTAGAGCATGCGAAATTCCATGTCATCTCCGGCCAGTCAAGATCACTGTAATCAGCGATGGTATTAAAGGAATCGCTTCCGTCCCCTGCATCCTTGGAGCTCTGGTTTCCTGTGTCAGAGGACTGGTCTCCTGTATAGGAGCCCTCTTTTGCAAGCGCCTTCGGAAGAGCTGTGGAAACAGCCGGAATATAAGTGATGATCAGAAGAACTGCAACGGATGCAGCGATCATCGGCATAACTGCTCTGGAGATCTGCTGAAGAGTAACCTCCAGACCTTTTTTGATCTTGATACTGATGGCAACGAAAAGATTTACACCTACCGGAGGTGTTACCTGTCCGATCGCAAGGTTAACTGTTGCCATAACACCGAATGCTACCACATCATAGCCCAGAGCCTTACATACCGGAAGCATGATCGGTACAAAAATGTACATCGCAGAGTTTGCATCAATGAAGCATCCTGCGATCAGGAAAATGATGTTTACGATCAGAAGGAAGGTAAACTGATTATGTGCAATGCCGGCAAGAAGCTCAGATGCCGCATTTGCAATACCAAACTTGGTACATACAAAAGAGAACAGGGAAGCACTCGCTACGATCAGCATGATTCCACCGGTTGTCTTTGCAGAATCCACAAGAATGTCAAACAGATCTTTGAGCTTAACCTCACGGTAGATCACCATACCAACAAACAGACCGTAAACAACAGATACGGCTGCAGCCTCAGTTGGTGTAAAGATACCGCCGTAAATTCCTCCGAGGATGATAACCGGCATCAGGAATCCCCAGAATGCATCTTTAAATGTATCCCAGCGCTCTTTTGCGGAAGCTTTTTCACGGGATGGCTGAATGTTATGTTTCTTTGCCTCGATCATAACGATGATCACAAGAGCAACACCCATCAGAAGTCCCGGAACGATACCAGCCATAAACATATCTGCAATAGATACACCTGTGATGGAAGCGTATACAACGAATGCGATACTCGGCGGTATGACAATGGCGATGGAACTGGAGGTTGCCATCAATGCCGTGGAAAACGGTGCGGAGAAACCGCCCTGCTCAACCATAGCCGGGATCAGAACTGCTCCAAGTGCCGCAACAGTTGCAGGACCGGAACCGGAAATCGCTCCGAAGAAGCAGGCTACGATAACACATACAATGGCGATACCACCCTTTTTATGTCCTACGCAGGTATCTACAAAGTTGATCAGTCGTTTGGAAATACCAGCTTTTGCCATAATATTTCCGGACAGAACGAAGAACGGGATGGCAAGAAGCAGGAATTTACTGATTCCTGAGTACATGTTTGTAGCTACGATCGTCAGAGATGTGCCGGAATAAAGGATGGCACATACAGATGACAAACCTAAGCAGATCGCAATGGGAAGTCCCAGGATCAGGAAAATAAAGAAGGAGATAAATAAGATTGCACTGATCATTTATTTGTCCTCCTTTTCATCATCTTTTTTCAGGCAGAAGTCCAGGCAGTACTCAATAAAATGAAGGATCATGCAGCCTGCTCCGATCGGCACGAAGGACCAGAAGATCCACTCCGGCCAGTTCAGTACGAAAGTTCTCTTACCGTTTGCAAGCTGTGTGAGAACTTTGTCCATTCCGTATTTAAACAGGATTGCGGAAAAAACAATGCTGAGAACCGTAATCAGGATCACAGATGGTTTTTCCAGCTTTTTCGGAAGACGGTCCGTAAACAGTGTCAGACTTACCAGTCCTCCCTTTTCACGACAGGCAAGTGCTGCTGCCAGAAGTGTAATGAGAACAAACACCGCTACAACAAGCTCTTCTGTAAAAGACCATGAGCGATGGATGACCTTACGGGAAAATACATTTCCCACAGTCAGCACAAGGATCAGCAGTGTGGAAATAACCAGTACGATTTTTTCTACTGCTGCAAGTGCGTTCATGAGTTTTTTGTACACTTTCATACTCTTTCCCCTTTTGTATATTTTTCCGGTTTCAGATCCTTACCCCGTGGTTTAAATATTTTTGGATAAAAAAAATCCGTCCCCTTTCAGGGACGGATATAAAATTCCGCAACCACCCTGTTTCTCCATTGAAACAAGCACGATTCTGCAACGTACCGGCATACGCGACTTCTGTAACGGGAAGCACCCGTGAAAACCTACTTACTTATCGAAAACTTTCGGCTTTCCTTCTCAGGGATGATATTCAAGGCAGTTCCGACGCTGCATCACACCAGTCACAGCTCTCTGAAGACGGTTCCTCTGTCTCTACTGATTCCCTTCATGGAATTTACTTTTGTTATGTGTTAACTCTTTAATGAGCTAAACAAATTCTAACTCTGTTTGTTTTGATAGTCAAGTTTTTTTTCAAAAACTCCTTCAGGCGTTCTTTCCTTCTCCGGCAAAGTACTCCTTCACAAGCTTTACAACCACACCGGAAAGCAGGAATACTGCGATCAGGTTGGGGATCGCCATAAGACCGTTGAAGGTCTCAGCAATACTCCAGAGAAGTCCGAGATCAACAGTTGCGCCGATGATCGCTACCAGAGAGTACAGCACCATAAAAGGCCTGATAGCTTTTTCCTTAAAAAGAAACTCCGCACATCTGGCTCCGTAAAGTCCCCATCCAATGATAGTGGAAAATGCGAAGCAGCACATGGCAACTGCTGTAAATATGGAAACCCAGTTTCCGTATGTACTGGTAAAGCCGCTGATGGTAAGCTCTGCTCCTGCTGCTGCGCCATAACCAACCGGCACCCCGCTGCAGAGGATAACAAGTGCGGTCAGCGTACAGATCACGATGGTATCTGTAAACACCTCGAAAATTCCGAAGAATCCCTGTTTTACAGGTTTTCTGGTGTCTGCACAGGCATGTGCGATGGAACCGGTACCAAGACCTGCCTCATTGGAAAAAATACCTCTGGAAACACCTTTTTTCATGCTCATGAAAAAGCTTCCTACTGCACCACCTGTTACAGATGCCGGATTAAATGCACCGCTGACAATAGAGCCGAAAACACCCGGAACATTTTTCCAGTTGATGATAACTACGCCGATGGCAAGAATAATGTAAAACAGCGCCATAAACGGTACCAGCTTTTCTGTAACCTGGCCGATCCTTTTGATTCCGCCAAGCAGGATCATTGCCACAAGGATCGCAAGGACGATCCCCATAACAAGGTTTACCGTGGAAGTATTGTCCGCAGTGATCACGTTGTAATTGATCAGTGCAGAGTCAATAGCAGTTGTGATGGTATTAACCTGAGTTGCATTTCCGGTTCCAAAAACAGTAAGCACACCGAAAGCGGAAAACAGATACGCCAGCCAGTGCCAGTGTTTCTTAAGACCATTCTTAATGTAATACATTGGTCCTCCAACCAGATCTCCGTTGGCATTGGTTTCGCGGAAATGTACAGCGAGTGTAACCTCGGAAAACTTCGTACACATTCCAAGAAGTGCGGAAACCCACATCCAGAACACGGCACCCGGTCCTCCGATGGCAATGGCGCCTGCCACACCTGCAATATTTCCGGTTCCCACGGTAGCAGCCAATGCGGTACAAACAGCCTGAAACGGTGTCAGACTTCCATCGGAAGCTTCTCTTTTCCGAAGCATACGTCCGATAGTGACCTTGATTGCATAGGGGAATTTCCGGATCTGGAGAAAATTCGTGCGGATACTTAAATAAAGACCTACACCAATAATACAGATCATCGCAGGAACGCCCCAGATAAAATTGTTTACGGCAGCATTCACTGATTCAATAACAGATAACATTCTATAATCCTTCCCTTATTTAATTTTATCTTTTTGAATTGTACGTTTGTCTGTACAAAAAAGATGATTCGTTAGATTATATCACATTTTCTGTCGAATGTATAAGAGAAAAGCTTTATAATTTTACTATGATAAAGAAAGAAAGTAAATAAAAGCTGCCAATCCTGTTGTCAAATATGTGATACACCTGTAGTAAAAATACTTATCTGTGGTCAGTATCATTTTCCGTATCGTCCAGGAATGTAAATATATATCCCCAGTATTTCTCCAGTATTTTACCTCTGCTTCCATAGATCTCATGCTTGGTTCCGATCATATGGATATAATCACAGGTCGTTTTTCCCTGACGATTGATCTTTCCGGCAAAATTTTTCAGGGCACGGACAGATACCAGATCTTCGGTCTGAGCCTGGATGAGCAGCATTGGTGCCGTATATTTTTTCCATCCGTATAGGCGCAGATACCAGCTCATTTCCGCAGAAGCCCAGAGCCAGCCGTAGGATGGAGACCAGGTCTGGAGCTCCTTATGTTCTGCGCGGAGATTTTTGTATCTCTCGTATCTTGGTTTTGATGTTGCGGAGCTTGTCTCAAAAGAACCACTGCCATCGTAAGGCTTTCGGCCGGCAACATATTCCTCCTCTTTTCCGAGAATACATTTCTCCAGTGCTATGCCGGTAGCCGCCGGCCACGGAACATTATCTGTAAGAGGACGGATCATCGGAGAAGAAAGGATCACCTTGTGAAACCAGTCCGGCTCCCAGGCTGCAGCAATGCCACCGATGGCGCCGCCCATGGAATGTGCATACAAATCAAGTGACAGACCCGGATGTGCTTTCTTTATGTAGCGGCATGCTTTCAAAAAATCCCGGATATATCTTCTCCATGTATCGATGTGGACCAGAGACGGATCTGCGGTAAGACGATAGCTGCGGCCATGACCACAATGCTCCGGAATATATACGTGATATCCTTCCTTAAGAAAATAATAGGCCACTTCATCATATTTCACCGCTGATTCTGTGAACCCGTGGCTGATGACTACCACACCTTTAGGCATATCAATATCAGACAGATACTGCAGCATATGGATCTTACCTGTGATCCGTTTGCTTTCGTTACGAAACGGATAATCCGCACCTGGTACATAAAGTTCCCTTCTGTGTGACAGAAGATATGGCGTTACGATATTTTTCATGGTTTCTTCGTATTCATTTTCATGTATGATCTGCATATTGGTTAAAAACCTCCCTACTGTATTGCTTTTTTTCTCCCAAACTCTGCTTTCCAAAATCCTTCCATGTTGTTACAGCTGTTTTCTTACAGGATAACAGAATTCATTCCTTCAGGCAATCCTTTTCAGACCATTTTGCTCTTTAATTTCTGTTAAAAAATGCCCGGACATTTTGATATGTACCGGGCATTTCTCCTGTTATTTCTGTTATTTAATAAAATCTCACAATATCTTCCACAGCTTTACGTTTCGGTCTTGCAGGCTCTTCGGCTGCTTTTCCGATGGCGATCACTGCCACTACAGTCTCTGTTTCCGGAATGGAAAGGAGCTCACGGAGCTTATCTCCGGCGCGAAGTCCCATGATCAGGGTTCCGTATCCAAGCTCCTTTGCCTTCAGGATCAGATTCTCGTTCTGAAGTCCCAGATCATAGCAGCCCCAGCCGTTTCCAAGCTCGTTATCCGGTGTGCCGTCTTTCTGAAAGCCGGAATGGCTATGTACAAAGGTTGTAACGATCAGAGAGGCATTCTCTGCTTTTGCCTGGTTCATTTCCGGCAGACATTCTCTGCTGACCTTCTCCACCATTTCTTCGGACATTACACAGTAATATCTCCCGGTCTGGGAGTTCTTCCAGCTGGGTGCTTCCTGAGCGGCACGGATCACTGCAAGAAGATCCTCCTTTGTGATCCTGCCCTCCGGGCTGTATTTACGGATGGTTCTTCTCTCTTCGATCAGTTTCTGAAATTCCATATTTTTTTCCTCCTTATCTGTCCGGTACAGAATCTGCTTCCGGATTCTGCTGTTATTCCGGCACGTATTTTTATGTTCACACTTTTTATGGAGCTATTTTAACACAATGCCGTATTGAAATCAATTTTCAGAACTCCGCATCGTTACTGTTCATTCTGCGACCGTTACTGTTCACTCCGTTCTCAGCAACACGCTTCAAAAAATATTGCCTGGGAACAATAACTGCAATACCACTTATGAAGATTTTTTTTGATTTACCACATAAATTCCCACGCAGACAAGGAACAGCGCGATCAGGCTTCCCAGGTTAAATGCCTGACGTACCTCTCCCAGAACCAGTGCAGACAGGATCACACTGAACAAAGGATTTACAAAACCAAAGATCGCTACCCTGGATACATCATTCCAGGCAAGCAGCACTGACCACAGTGTATAAGCCACTGCAGACACCATTGCCAGATAAAAGATGATCCCGATACCGGCGGCATTTACCACTCCGAGATGTCCTCCCATCCCTTTTCCGATCAGGAACAGAATGATCCCGCCCATGGTGAACTGCGTTCCGCTGAGTACCACCGGAGATACCTTTCTGGAAAAAATATTGATCAGCACCGTGGACATTCCATAAGAAAACTGCGCGATCAGAATAAATCCTTCTCCTGTAAGCCTAAAACCTGCATCCAGAGAATTTCCCATGAGATTGATCACGACCACGCCGGCAAAACCGAGGATGCAGCCAAGCATCTTTCGCCCGGTCATTTTTTCCTTGTGAAAAACAAGGCAGGACAGCAGGATCGCAATAAAATTCCCAAGACCTGTGATAATAGCGCCTTTTACACCGGAGGTATGTGCCACACCTATATAAAAGAAGAAATACTGACATACCGTCTGAGCCATACATACCGGCACCGCATATTTCAGAACAGTTCGATCCGGAAGCAGAACCTTGCGCTCACGCAAAGATGCAAAGATCAGTACAAGGATTCCTGCCAGTGCAAAACGCACTCCTGCAAAAACGATCTGACTTGCCGTATCTGCTGGATCCATCTGCATCAGACGGTATCCTGTCTTGATCAGCGGGATCGCACTCCCCCAGAGGAGACAGCAGACGCAGGCAAGCGCTGCCACCACCCAGGTTTTTTTTAATATTGTTTTTGTTTGTTCCATTTGTTTATTCTCTCTTTCTCAAAACTTCTTCCATCTGACTGATCACAGCTTTTATTTCATTTATTGCACTGATACTTACGTCCCGGAAATCAATCTTTTTCCCCTTTCCGCATAATTCTGCCTCATAAGCGCTGGCTTTCTCTTCATCTTTATCCTTGTATCGGGCTTTTCCGATCAGCCAGGCACTGGAATCCGCACAGTCCGGATATTCCGTATTTCCCTGGATCAGAAAATCCTCTGAAGCTTCCGTCAATGCTGTTTTCAGCTTTTCTGCTTTATCCAGAAATTCTTCCGTTGTCTGCGGATAATGTTCTTTTATATAGAGGAGATTTTTATGAATACAGGTGGCACTTTTTTCCATTAGTTTCCGTTCTTCCGAATCTTTGAAATTATCATATTCCCCAGGCCGGACTTCCCATCCGCGGATGGATTTGCTTAATTCCATCAGCCAGTATACATGACGGGAAATATCGTCCGGAAACATAAAATACGTAGAAAATTCATGATCGATCATAGGTGCAAGACTTATGATCCCGCCATCTTTATCACAGAGAAATGCTACATTTTCATAATGATAATTCTGGTCTCCCTTCAGGACAGAGATCAGTACCTGCATGGCAAGCTGTTCCGCCATTTCCTGATGCTCCTGAAAAAAATCAGCTTCAAAAATATCTCTGTAATCATAAAACATCCGGCAATAGTTTACATAATTATCTATATCTACCTTTTCATCCGGATATTTCCGAAAAAATTCCAACAGATTCAAAAGGGATTTCCCTTCTTTATAGGCCATGGGTACTGTCGTTCCGTAGTCAAGATATTTTTCATTTACTGCCTCATACCCTTCACAGATGGCCAGTTCATATCTGGGCGCAGGCATGAAATATTCATTAATGATCGTTGACCAGAATACCTCTGCATAAGCATACAGTGGCGTGGAAAATGGTTTGGATTTCGTCAGTGGCTTGAAGATCATATTTCCCGGAAATATAGGGAAATGTTTTTCCCCACTTACCACGCCTACGGCTTCAGCCTTAAGGTTTCCGATTCGATTTTTGTATTGATAGTGTCTGACTTTATAATACATAGCAGTCATATCGTATTGCCTTCCCCTTCAATGTATAAGACGGCTCCCGGCCAGCAAGACATTCACTTTTCAGCGGACGCTTAACGATGATCTTATCCGGATTTGCCATGATAGCTGCATCAAAAAGATCCTTTTCCCCGGAACACGGCGGTTCCAGCTTCTGGATCAATTGAAGTTTCTTGTTGATCAGGCTGGATTTCTGTCTTGCCGGAAACATGGGATCCAGATAGATCACGTCTACAGGATCAAGAAGCTTTGACATATCTTCTACACTGTTTCCCTCGATCACCTTCATACGACCGGCAATATCTTTCAGCTCCATATTTTTCTTGGCACGGCGAATGGCATCTTTAAGAAGGGCTGCGATTACCGGATTCTGCTCGTACAACGTCACCTCATAGCCCTGGGCTGCCAGAAGAAAGGCATCCTCACCCATTCCTGCCGTAGCATCGATGGCCTTCCTTCCCTCCTTATCTGACTTCACCGCCTTCACCAGCATTTCATGCTGAAGTCTGCCTCTGGTAACTCTGTGGAGCATCGTCTCCACAAAATCCCCCTGATAGGTCAGCCCGAAACCGGACAGCGAAACGCCCCTGGAATCAAACTGCACCGTCAGAAAATCTCCCGGCTTATCCTGGAGCTGTGCTCCGGTCCTCCTGCAAAAGGCTTCCGCCATATCTCTCTGTCCGCCCTTTCCAAGACAGACTGCGATTTTATCATTCATTTCCCGATTCTCTCTTTCATGACTCTTTTTCATAAGCCCCTTCATTCTACAATTTTACAAAAGAAATTGCAATTCATCTCAAAGTCAAGACCACCCGCTTAGCGGGTGGCTTGCTCTGTCCCTATAAGGGACTATTC
>NZ_JAAWUO010000027.1 GCF_013304825.1 Blautia schinkii
CAAAACAATATATGGTGAAAGGATGTGAAAAAGTCGAGACAAAGTCTACTCGACGACGTTTGATGAATATACTTCTAATCGGAAATGGCTTTGATTTAGCTCATAAGTTACCAACTACTTATAAAGATTTTCTGGAATTTTGTGAAAAGGCGAGGCGTATATATACATTCGATGATCTAGCTACCTTAGATGAATACATCGAAATGAATTTGCTGGAATGGGAAATGCGGGAGCCAATAAAAGAAATATTGAGAACTGCGTTTGCTAAAAGAAAATGTAACAGAAATTATAATGAAAATGGTACATATGATTTAAAAGTAGAAACATCGAATACTGCTTTGGATGAAATGTATACACATATTAAGGATAATGTCTGGCTGAATTATTTTCTAAACCGTTATAAAAAGATGGGACAGAACTGGATAGATTTTGAATCTGAAATTTCAAGAGTTATTCAGGCATTAGAGGATGTGAGATTTCAACTTGAGTGTGAGGGATCTTTGTTTGGTGCTGAAGAAAATAATCAGAATTTGGTATTGTCTATTTTAAAAGTATCTAAAAATACTATGAAAGAGTCTTATCATAGTTTGGACGAAATAGATTGTTTTACGGGATATTTGAATAAAGAACTAGAAAGACTGATACGAGCGTTAGAGATTTATATTGCAGAATTTGTTGGAAAAATAGATGTTCTTTATAAAAACCCCGATATAGAGAGCTTAACTTTGGATCATGTTTTGTCGTTTAATTATTCTGATACATATAAAAGGGTTTATGGAAATGAAAAAAAGATGGAATATAATTATATACATGGAGAAGCAGATATTAATAAGAATATTTTGACGAGTAATCTTGTCTTGGGAATAGATGAATATTTGGATGATGACAGAAAAGATAAAGAACTGGAGTTCCTGACATTTAAGAAATTTTACCAGAGGATATATAAATCTACAGAAAATGATTATTTGAATTGGATGGCTGAAATAAGGAAGGATAAAAGTTACAGGATACATAATCTGTATATTTTCGGTCATTCTCTGGATGTTACAGATAAAGATATTTTGAAGATGTTTATTTGTAATGATAATGTTCAGACAAAGATTTTTTATTACCGGGAAAATGAAGATGATAAACGCGCATTAGGAAAATTAATAAAGAATCTTATATTAATGATGGGACAAGATGAATTAATAAGGAGAACAGGGGGAGTAAACAAAACTATTGAATTTATACCTCAGACAATAGAATAAATGATAAACAATAAAAGTGTTTTGAGTGGTGTGAATCGGAATATAAAGAGTGTGTAAAACATGGGAAGATTTGTCAATCCGGATAACAGTGCTTTTCGGAAGGCTTTAAATTTGGAGATATATGTTGATAAAACCGGGCTTTTGGAATATACGAATCTTGGATATGATCAGGTATACCATAAGGCATTTGTACCAAACGAGGAACTCCGCCAGGAATTATCGAAAGCAGTACGGAGAAAAAAAAGAAAGCTGACAGAAGTGCGAAACCTGTGTCAATGTAAAACCAGGATTCCACTCTGCCAGCTTTTTCTGTCAGTACAATTTTTGAGACTATTGAAGCAATATAAAAAATTATACGAGTTTATTTAATTTTTCAATAATACTCAGAAGTTCCTCTCTGGAAAATCCGCCGAAGCTCATCAGTGCGCGCAGCGGCATGGAGTCGGTCATGGCCAGGGTCATTTCTTCGGAGATGGCTTCAGAAGCTGCTTCGGAGGCAGATTCTTCACCGTCGTTCATGGCAGAGAGATAGGATGCAGTAAGTTCTTTGGCTGTTTCGGAAGTTTTCGGGTTGCGGAACAGTTCACCGAGGGTAGTGTTCATGTGAACATGCATCGGGATCTCCTGGCTGCTGTTCAGCTGGATTTTGCCTTCCAGACGGATATCTCTGGAAGATGCGCCGATAAGGAGCTTATATTCGCCGTTTGCTGCAAACCAGTCGTGAAGATCTGTGTTGTACCATGCAAAGCTTCTTTTATCCAGTTCCATGGTTACAGTTTTGGTTTCGCCTGGCTCCAGGGTAACTTTTTCGAAGCCTTTGAGTTCTTTTTCCGGACGGATCGCGGAATTGGTGCAGTCTTTTACATAGAGCTGCACAACTTCCTTTCCGGCCATATCGCCTGTGTTTGTAACATCAACGGAAACAGAGATGGTATCTTTTTCTGTCGGGTTCCCGTTGGAGATATTCAGATTGCTGTAAGCGAAAGTTGTGTAGGAAAGTCCGTATCCGAACGGATATGCTACATCCATTTCTTTTGTATCATAATAACGGTAGCCTACGAATACACCTTCACGGTATTCGACCTTCTCGCCGCCGCCGAAGTTCAGATAAGAAGGGTTGTCGGACAGCTTAAGAGGCATGGTCTCTGCAAGTTTACCGCTTGGATTTACTTTTCCGTAAAGGATGTTTGCAACAGCAGCACCGCCTGCCTGGCCGCCGAGATATGCCTCCAGAAGGCCTTTCACATCACTAAGCCAGGGCATTTCCACAGGGGAACCGTTGTGGAGAACGATTACTGTGTTTGGCTGAATTTTGAGGATCTCAGCAATGAGACGGTTCTGGCAATTCGGAAGTCTCATGTGGGAACGGTCATATCCTTCGGATTCAAAGCTGTCCGGAAGTCCTGCGAAGATCACAGCTTTATCAGCCTCGCCTGCTGCTTTAAGTGCTTCTGCTGCAAGTGTGTCATCGTAGAGATCTTTGTCTGCAGGGAAACCTTCTGCATAGATAACCTGTGCGTCAGAAGGAACAGAATCCAGCGCATTTGTAATTTTGAAACAGTTGATATGGGAGCTTCCGCCGCCCTGGAAACGTGGTTTTTTGGCAAAACCGCCGATGAAAGCAATTTTTTCATTGGTTTTCAGAGGAAGGATCTGTGCATTGTTTTTCAGAAGGACCATGGATTCCTCGGCAATGCGTTGAGCTTCCTCATGATCCTTTTCCATAGTGAATTCCTGCGGAGCGCGGTTATCAGCGTATTCAAAGATGATGCGTAAGATACGCTCTACAGCCTGATCCAGTATTTCTTCCTTCAGAGAACCGTTCTTTACAGCCTGTACGATAAGTGCGTCATTGGCACCGTTTGAGGATGGCATTTCCAGCTCAAGGCCAGCTTTCAGGCCTTTGACACGGTCATTAACTGCGCCCCAGTCAGACATTACATAGCCTTTGAAGCCCCAGTCACCGCGGAGGACATCTGTGAGAAGCCATTTGTTCTCAGATGCAAAAGTGCCATTGATCTGGTTGTAGGAGCACATGAAGGTGTATGGCTGAGCTTTTTTTACAGCTGTTTCAAATGCCGGAAAATAAATTTCACGCAAAGTACGTTCATCAGCTTCAGAGGAATTGCTCATACGGTGGTATTCCTGGTTATTTGCTGCAAAATGCTTGATGGAGGTTCCGACATGCTGGGACTGTACTCCGTTTACAAAAGCGGCCGCGATTTCGCCTGCGAGATATGGGTCCTCGGAATAATATTCAAAGTTTCTTCCACAGAGTGGAGAACGCTTGATATTTACAGCTGGTCCGAGAACTACGGATACATCATTGGCCTGAGCTTCCCTTCCGATAGTCTCGCCCATTTCTTCCATCAGCTTACGGTCAAAAGAGCAGGCACTTAAAGCAGCAGGTGGGAAGCAGACAGCCTTGATACTGTCGTTCATTCCGAGATGATCGCCTTTGTCATCCTGTTTACGAAGTCCGTGAGGGCCGTCGCTGACCATCACTTCCGGGATACCTAAGCGGTCTACATGTTTCAGATGCCAGAAATCAAGGCCTGAGCACATGCCGGCTTTTTCTTCCAGGGTCATCTGGCTTATGATTTTTTTCAGATCATGTTCCATAAAAAATACCTCCGAGTTGTTTTTTCTTACTATAGACTATAGCATATTATATTGATAAAATATAATAAAAACTTGCTGAAAATAATAAAATATTGCAGTTTTGCAGGTGTGACTCCGGCAAAGTACAGGAAGTATAATTTATTGATAATATTTTGTGGCAAGCCGGAGTGGAAATATATCTGGCTTTTGTTGGAAAAATATAGTAATATACGTAAGAAGACCGGGCAGGTCTGTCAGATAAATCTGTGAGAGCTGTTCGTTTAAAAAGAGAGAGGGCATACAATGAAAGACATCATAGCAAGTATTATCACAAGTGTACTGACAGCTTTATACCAGCCTTTCTGGTTTTCCGTGATCCTGTCTGTACTGGTATTGTTTTTTTATCTTTTTTCTTATCATAATGAGACAGGCGGGAGAGGAATCAGGGGTGCTTTTTCAGTATGGTGGCAGTTTTTTAAGGACAGTGCTTTTTTTCGAAAACTGTTTTTCCTGACTTTTTATACAACCATGATCTTGTTCCGTACGCTGCTGAACAGAGATATGTGGATGAATCCACTTTCTGATGTGATGGGAAACTGGTGGATCTGGAAATATGGAAATGATGGTACCAGAAATCTTACAACGGAGTGTATTGAGAATCTGATGCTGTTTATTCCTTTTACGATTCTGCTGTTTTGGACTGCGGGTAAGCGTATCCTGAAAAAAACAACTTTCCGGAATGCGGTGTGGACGGGATTGAAGATCACATTTGTATTCTCGCTGTCAATTGAATCTCTGCAGCTGTTCCTGAGACTTGGAACATTTCAGGTTTCTGATCTGACATATAATACTCTTGGCGGAGGTATCGGCGGAGCTGTTTACTGGATGGGATATCGATTGACCGGAAAACGAAAAATTACATTGACAAATCAGCTGTAACATGTTACCCTAGTACCAGTTTCAATAAGTGAAATGCACTGATGAGGAATAGTACACAGCGAACGGAGCACAGAGAGCTACTGGCCGGTGAGAAGCAGCGGAAGGGATTTGTGGAACTCGCCTCGGAGCATCTGTCCGAAATCTTTTTATAAGAGAGTAGACACAGACGGTGTCCGCCGTTATCAGGAGAGGATATAAGGATGTCGCTGACATTCCGTATCTGTTAAGTGTGTGAATTTTTATTCATGAAATAAGAGTGGTACCGCGTAGGACAGCAGTTGTCTTTCGTCTCTTGCAGAATCTGCAGAGCCGGAAGATTTTTTTATGCCTGAAAGTAAAAAATCAAACGATTAATTGGAAACAGAAAATGGAGGAAAACAAAAATGATGACACCATCTAAGTACAAACGTCAGTATTACATGCCGCCTGTTAAATGTATGAAATGGGCAGAAAAAGAATATGTAGAGAAAGCCCCGATCTGGTGCTCTGTAGACCTTCGTGACGGAAACCAGGCACTTGTGATCCCGATGAGTCTGGAGCAGAAGGTTGAGTTTTTCAAGCTTCTTGTAAAGATCGGTTTTAAAGAGATCGAGGTAGGTTTCCCGGCAGCTTCTGAGACAGAGTATGAGTTTCTTCGTACACTGATCGAGCAGAATCTGATTCCTGAGGATGTAACTATCCAGGTACTGACACAGGCCAGAGAACATATCATCCGTAAAACATTCGAGGCTGTAAAAGGTGCTCCGAAAGCAATCGTTCATGTATACAATTCCACATCTGTATCTCAGAGAGAGCAGGTATTTAAGAAATCAAAAGAAGAGATCCTGAAGATTGCAGTAGACGGTGCTGCACTTCTGAAGAAGCTTGCAGATGAGACTGAGGGTAACTTCCAGTTTGAATACAGCCCGGAGAGCTTCACAGGAACAGAGCCGGAGTATGCACTTGAGGTCTGCAACGCAGTTCTGGATGTATGGAAACCAACTGCTGATAATAAGGCGATTATCAACCTGCCTGTAACTGTTGAGCATTCCATGCCGCATGTTTACGCAAGCCAGGTTGAGTACATGTGTGATAATCTGAAATACCGTGAAAATGTCATCGTATCCCTTCATCCGCATAATGACCGTGGCTGCGGCGTTGCAGATTCTGAGATGGGACTTCTCGCAGGTGCTGACCGAATCGAGGGTACTTTGTTTGGAAATGGTGAGCGTACAGGTAATGTAGATATTGTAACACTTGGTATGAATATGTATTCACAGGGCGTTGATCCTAAGATCGATTTCTCTGATATGCCGCATATCTGCGAGGTTTATGAGAAATGTACAGGAATGCAGATCTACGAAAGAAGTCCGTACAGCGGAGCTCTTGTATTTGCAGCGTTCTCCGGTTCTCATCAGGATGCCATTGCAAAAGGTATGCACTGGAGAGAAAACGGCGATCTGGAACACTGGACAGTGCCGTATCTGCCTATCGATCCGACAGATGTGGGAAGAAACTATGATGCAGATGTTATCCGTATCAACAGCCAGTCCGGAAAAGGCGGCGTAGGATATATCCTGGAGACAAAATTCGGCCTGAACCTTCCTCCGAAAATGCGCGAGGCTATGGGCTATGCAGCGAAAGCAGTATCCGACCACAAGCACAAAGAGCTTCATCCGGATGAAATCTTCAGTCTGTTCAAATCTACTTTCGAGAATGTGGTTGAGCCGTACAGCATCAATGAGGTTCATTTCCAGCAGAAAGACGGCGGCATTGTAACACGGGTAACTTCTACATTCCGTGGAAAAACCATTGTCACAGAGGCTGCCGGAAATGGTCGTCTGGATGCAGTCAGCAACGCACTGAAGAAAGCTTACGAGCTGAAATATACACTGGAGACCTATCAGGAGCATGCGCTGGAGCAGAGTTCCACATCAAAGGCTATTGCTTATGTCGGAATCCGTAAACCAGACGGAACTCTTGCATGGGGTGCTGGTGTTGACCCGGATATTATCCGTGCGTCCATCGATGCGCTGGTAACAGCGATCAATAACCGCTGAAAATAAAAAAATATTGTCAAAAACAGTCGGGCAAAATAGCTTGACTGTTTGAAGCTGCAATACTATAATCAGAGCTGTAAAACAAGAGAAGAAATTGTCCTGACAGGCAGATAGAAGTACATTTTTCGGAGATCACGTGCACGATATTCGAAGGAAATGTGAAGTCTATCTGCCTGTTTTTGTGTGAGAGAGAAACATTTTGCCAGGATAAAACCGGTTCTGCGATTCAGAGAGAAACAGCATGTATGTGGATAACCAAGTAATTCCATGTGGATTCAATGTGGAATGAATGTGGAAGAACTGTGGATAACACGAAAATACCTCCGAAGCATGCAGAAATAGGCAAAAAAGCTTGACATAGCTGCTTTTATTAAATATAATTTTCTCATACATTACAGAAATGTTACAGATAAAGTGATGAAAGCAAAAAAAACGTAACGATTCGTATTCTTTTGGAAACAGATAATAATGGGGCTATGAGATCTGATTCCGGAATGATCGTTGCAGAAAATTCAACGCAAGGAATGAGATTATGAAAAGTAAAAAAGATTTACGTGAGGATGCCATAGGACAGGACGATCGTAAAAATGAAAAGGTCAGAGGAAATTCCGTGCGCAGTTTTGCAGTGCTGACTCTGTTCGCGGTGCTGGCGATGGTTATTTCTCTGGGGACAAAAGTGTTTAGCGAAAATAGCAGCGGCAAGGTTTATGCAGCTTCTGATACGAAGGTCGTTTCTTCGGATTCATCGGATGAGGAAGTGGCAGTTCCTACCGGAATTGCAGGAGTTGTTACCGGAGTTTCGGATACACTGTCATCCGGCAGCACTGTCACCAGGATCGGAAGCTCCTGTGAGCAGGTGATCGTAGGACAAAGAGTAAAAAAAGTCGAAAAAACTGCAGCAGACCTCAATGTAAGTTCTTCTATGGAGAACAAGGTCAATGAACTGGATGCAAGATCTATTACACTTGCTGAGAATCCTACTCTGATGTCAGATGAAGATTATGACACACTGCTGCGCATTGTAGAGGCAGAGGCAGGAAGCGAGGATATCAAGGGACGCGTTCTGGTAGCCAATGTGATCATGAACCGTGTAAAGAGCGAGAATTTTCCGGATACAGTAACGGAGGTTGTCTGGGATAACAGCGACGGAGTTCCGCAGTTCTCACCAACCTATGACGGAAGGATTAATGAAGTTACAGTTTCTGATGAGACAAGGGAAGCTGTGAAGCAGGCTTTGAAAGGAACAGATTATTCAGAAGGGGCACTTTTCTTCATTCAGAAATCTGCAGCAGAAGCTCATAATGTGAAATGGTTTGAGAAGGATCTTAAGAAACTTTTCAAGTATGGAGTTCACGAATTTTATACATACAAATAAGAAGTGTATGTTAAGTACAGAAAATACCGCCGGCACCGTAAAGAGGCCGGCGGATTTTTTTCGGGAATTCAGCGTGCGGAGTTACCGGAAGGAATCTTTTTTAAAAGGTGGTGGCATTTTCCGTAATTCCATGCTATAATGTGGTGAAGTTCGAAAGAAACTAATATTTTACAAATAGAAAGGCGGAACACCAATGCAGGTATTGTACAAAAGCACCAGAGGAAAAGAGCAGGCAGTTACAGCGTCTATGGCCATACTGAAAGGCCTTTCTGAGGACGGCGGACTGTTCGTGCCTGACAGCATCCCCAAGCTTGATGTGCCAATGGAGAAGCTGGCACAGATGACTTATCAGGAAACAGCATATGAAGTTATGAGCCGTTTTCTTACAGATTTTACAGAGGAAGAGTTAAAAGACTGTATCAATAAGGCATATGACAGCAAATTTGATACAGAGAAGATCGCTCCTCTTCATGAGGCAGGCGGGGCTTATTTCCTGGAGCTGTTCCACGGCGCTACCATCGCATTTAAAGATATGGCACTTTCCATCCTTCCACATCTGATGACAACAGCTGCGAAGAAGAATAACGTCAAGAATGAGATCGTGATCCTCACCGCAACTTCCGGCGACACAGGTAAAGCAGCAATGGCTGGCTTTGCAGATGTACCGGGAACCAGGATCATCGTATTTTATCCGAAGCATGGTGTAAGCCCTATTCAGGAGAAGCAGATGGTAACTCAGAAGGGGGCAAATACCTATGTTGTGGGAATCACAGGCAATTTCGATGATGCCCAGACTGCAGTTAAGAAGATGTTCAATGATCATGAGATGGCAGCAGAGCTTGACAGGGCAGGATTCCAGTTCTCCTCTGCAAACTCTATCAATATCGGACGTCTTGTTCCGCAGATCGTATATTATGTATATGCTTATGCAACACTGGTACATGATGGGAAGATCGAGGACGGCCAGGAGATCAATGTGGTAGTTCCTACCGGTAATTTCGGAAATATCCTTGCTGCATACTATGCAAAACAGATGGGGCTTCCGATCCATAAACTGATCTGTGCATCCAATGAGAACCGTGTTCTCTATGATTTCTTCCGTACAGGAACATATGACAGAAAACGTGACTTTATCCTTACAACATCTCCGTCCATGGATATCCTGATCTCCAGCAACCTGGAACGCCTGATCTACCGTCTCGCAGGTGAGGATGCTGAGAAATGTGCAGAGCTTATGAAATCTTTAAGCGAGGGCGGTGAGTACACGATCACGGACGAGATGAAAGCACAGCTTCAGGATTTCTACGGTAATTTCTGCAGCGAAGATGAGACTGCCGAGGCGATCAGTGAGACATATAAAGGCAGCAATTATGTGATTGATACGCATACAGCAGTTGCAGCCGGCGTATATAAGAAATATGTAAGCGATACAGATGATCATACACCGACTGTTATTGCTTCCACAGCAAGTCCGTATAAATTTACAAGAAGTGTAATGGAAGCTCTTGGAGAGGAGCATAAAGATCTGGATGATTTCGGCCTTGTAGATGCACTTTCCAGCCTTTCCGGAGTTCCGGTTCCGCGTGCAGTTGAGGAGATCCGTACTGCTCCTGTACTTCATGACAGAGTTGTGGATGCACCGGATATGCCGGATGCAGTAAGAGATATTCTTGCTATTGTTCACTGAACAGTAACCATCAAATAATAAAAATCAGTAAGATCGTGTATTTTCTGTTGAAAAAGCACAAATACTGGTTTATAATAAAAACAACAAAAACCGAATCCTGGAATGTTCGATCCCCCTTTTCTTTTTGAACCTACATTGACATTTTGGGAATCCAAGATCGCAGATTGGATGTCAGACCTCACGTTGTGGTAGGCAGAAGATACTGTTGAGGATACCCACCTAGCATCTGCTAGGCGTCAAAAATAAGGGAACGGCATCCCGGGATTAATCGGTTAAAGACATAGAGCCGGTTAATGGCTCTTTTTTCATATATGGGAGGAATTATAGTATGGGTGTTTCTGAAAGAAAATTTGGAACACTTCCCACAGGGGAAGAAATAAAGATATATCATCTTGAGAATAAGTCAGGAGCATATGCAGAGGTGCTTTCGTTTGGCGCGATTCTGGCGAAGATATGTGTTCCGGATAAGAACGGAGAACTTAGAGATGTGGTTCTGGGATATGATGATATCGAAGGCTATGAAGTGAACGGATGCTTTTTCGGAGCGATCATCGGAAGAAGCGGAAACCGTATTGAGAATGCCAGATTCTTTATTGATGATAAAGAAGTGGTTCTTGCTGAGAATGAGAATCATAATAACCTGCACAGCGGCCCGAATGGTTTTGAGAAGAAGCTCTGGGAGGTAAAAGAAATCTCCCAGGAGAAGAACAGTGTGGACTTTTTCCGTATCAGTCCTGACGGAGAGAACGGATTTCCGGGAGAGTTTACTGTTGTTGTGAAATATGAGTTTACAGAGGAGAATGAACTGAAGATTATTTACAGAGGACGTTCTGATGTGGCTACTGTAGCTAATATGACCAACCATTCCTACTTTAATCTGAATGGAGAGGGAAGCGGGAATGTGCTGGATCAGGAAGTCTGCATCCATGCGAAATATTTCACTCCTGTAAAAGATAGCCAGTCAATCCCTACAGGGGAATATGTATCTGTTGAGGGAACACCGATGGATTTTAATGTTTCCAAACCTATCGGAAGAGACATTGAGGCTGATTTTGAACAGCTGAAGCTGACTGGCGGTTATGACCACAACTATGTGACAGACAATTATGCAAGGGGAAATGTACGTGCCATTGCCAGTGCATACTGTAAGGAGTCAGGTATTGGAATGGAAGTTTCTTCAGATTGTCCGTGCGTGCAGTTTTATGCAGGCAACTTTATTATAGACGAGAAGGGGAAGAAAGGGCATGTTTACCATCAGCGTGACGGATTTTGCCTGGAAGCACAGGTTGAGCCTAATGCAGTAAATGTGGAAGATTTTCATTCTCCGATTCTGCGTCCGGGAGAGGAATACAGTTCCGAGACAATTTATCGGTTTTTTGTAAAATAAATGCTGCCGGTCTGGAGGAAGGCAGTGAAAGAAACAGAGGTATGAGGAGCAATGCAGATACGTGTAGCCGGAGAAAATGATGCAGCAGTACTTGTGGAGATCTATTCTTACTATGTAGAGAAGACAGCAGTCACATTTGAGTATGAGACGCCTTCCGTGGAGGAATTCGCGGGAAGGATCCGTGATATCCAGAAGAAATATCCATATATTGTGGCAGAAGAGAACGGAGAGATCCTGGGGTATGCCTATGGTTCTGCCTTTCATCCGAGGAGTGCCTATGGATGGTGTGCCGAGATGTCCATTTATGTGAAGCATGACAGAAGGGGAATCGGTGCAGGTGGAAGGCTTTACCGCGCTCTGGAGAGTCTTCTGGCTGAGATGGGAGTGCTCAATCTGAACGCCTGCATTGCAGTTCCTCAGAAAGAGGATGAGTACCTTACCAATGCCAGTGTGGATTTTCATAAACATTTTGGATACAAGAGAGTGGGAATGTTCCACAGATGCGGCTACAAATTCAACCGCTGGTATCATATGGTATGGATGGAGAAGATGATTGGTGAGCATAAGAGTGTGCAGCCGGAAGTGAAACCTTTTCCGGAGATCCAGGATAAAATCTGTTTTGATCGCTTTTCCTGGTAAAAAAAGAAACTCGAGGGGGTCAGCATGGACGAGGATAAAAAGAAGCGAAATGTGATTCAGCTCATGCTGGGATTTGTGAGGCGGGCCAACGGAGATCATGTCAGTGCATATGCTGCCCAGGCGGCGTACTTTCTTATTATGTCGTTTATTCCGTTTATCCTGTTTCTTACAACACTCATCCGCTATACACCATTAAGCTACAATGTTGTCCGGGATGCAATCGTAGGATTCGTCCCGGGAAATCTTCAGACATTTGTGCTGAGTATTGTGGTTGAGGTATATAAAAGAAGCACTGCGATCGTACCATTGTCTGCGCTGATGGCACTGTGGGCATCCGGAAAAGGAATGCAGGCCATAACTAATGGCCTGAATACAATCTATCATGTGAAGGAGACACGAAACTGGCTGATGAACAGGATATATTCTGTTTTTTACATGCTGCTGTTCGTTTTGGCCATTATTGTCAGCCTTCTGATGCTGGTTCTCGGAAACAGGATACAGGTGGCAGCGCAGAAAACAATTCCTATTCTTGGAAGTCTGATGGCGAAGATTATGGGAGCCAGAACACTGCTGGTGTTTGCAGTTCTTATTGTGGTTTTTCTGGTTCTTTATAAGGTGCTGCCTAACAGGAAGGCAACTTTTAAGAGTCAGCTGCCGGGAGCTTTTATCATTGCAGTGGCCTGGCTTATTTTTTCCTACGGATTTTCCCTGTATTTTGAATTTTTTCCGAATTTCGGAAATATGTATGGAAGCCTGACAGCACTGATCATGGTAATGCTGTGGCTTTACGTGTGCATGAACCTGATTCTTTATGGCGCAGAGATCAACGCGTACTTTGAAAATGAGTTCCGCAGAGCACAGAAATCTGTCAAAATACTGCTTGCCAAAAGAGAAGCGGAGAAGAATGCTGACGAATCCAAAGATTCCAAAGAATCCTGATTTGCGCTTGACAGAAAGCAGACCTTGTGGCATAGTATTAAAAGACAGAAAAAGCTGTGAAGGTGCTAGAGAGGATTATTTTCTCACAGAGAAGGGAAGTCATCGGCTGTAAGCTTCCCCGGGTTCAGATGATCCTTGAATTTCCCACCGGAGCTTCCTCTCTGAAGTAGCAGTAGGAGATGACGTGTGCTGCGCGTTAAGCAGTCAGGAGATGCCCGTGATTTTTTTACGGGAAACTGGGTGGTACCGCGGATATTCCGTCCCTTTTATAAGGGACGGTTTTTTTATTGCCTGATTCCGGATTTTTCAGATCAGGCTGTGTATCATTTGAACATTTAAATTTTAAAGGAGAAATAAGACCATGGATATGAAAGAAAGACTTCAGGAACTGGCTGAGAACGCCAGAAAACGGATCGAGGAATCCGAGGGCCTGGATAAGCTGAACGATGTGCGTGTTGCATATCTTGGAAAAAAAGGTGAGCTTACAGCAATCTTAAAAGGTATGAAAGATGTCGCTCCGGAGGAGCGTCCGAAGGTTGGCCAGCTTGTCAATGAGACAAGAGCAAAAATCGAGGAGCTTCTGGAAACTTCAAGGAAAGAGTTTGAGGAAAAAGTCCGTGAGGAGAAAATGAAGGCTGAGGTTATCGATGTAACACTTCCTGCAAAGAAGGCAAAGATCGGTCATCGTCATCCGAACACTATCGCTCTGGAAGAAGTTGAACGTATCTTCATTGGAATGGGATATGAGGTTGTAGAAGGTCCGGAGGTTGAGTATGCAGACTATAACTTTACAAAACTGAACATCCCGGAGAACCATCCGGCAAGAGATGAGCAGGATACTTTCTTTATCAATGATTCCATTCTGCTTCGTTCCCAGACATCGCCGGTTCAGGCACGTGAGATGGAGAAGGGCAAGCTTCCGATTCGTATGATCGCACCTGGACGTGTATTCCGTTCTGATGAGGTGGATGCAACACATTCTCCTTCTTTCCATCAGATCGAGGGTCTTGTTATTGATAAGAACGTTACTTTTGCAGACCTTAAGGGAACTCTTCAGGAGTTTGCAAAAGAGCTGTTCGGACCGGAAACCAAGACAAAATTCCGTCCGCATCACTTCCCGTTCACAGAGCCAAGTGCAGAGGTGGATGTATCCTGCTTTAAATGCGGCGGAAAAGGCTGCCGTTTCTGTAAAGGTTCCGGCTGGATCGAAATCCTTGGCTGCGGTATGGTTCATCCGAATGTTCTCCGTATGTGCGGAATCGATCCGGATGAGTATACAGGATTTGCCTTTGGTGTAGGTCTGGAGCGTATCGCACTTCTGAAATATGAGATCGATGATATGCGTCTTCTGTATGAGAACGACAGCAGATTCCTGAAACAGTTCTAAAATAGCTGAAGATCCTTATAGTAAATATAGAAAAAAGAAGGGACAACCAAAATGAATACTTCATTATCTTGGATTAAAACATATGTGCCGGATCTGGATGTAACGGCACAGGAATATACAGATGCCATGACTTTAACAGGTACAAAGGTAGAAGGCTTTACAGAGCTGGATGCAGATCTTGACAAAATCGTGATCGGTCAGATCGACAAGATCGAGAAACATCCGGATGCAGACAAGCTGATCATCTGCCAGGTAAATATCGGAACAGAGAGTGTACAGATCGTAACAGGTGCTCCGAATGTAAAAGAGGGAGACAAAGTTCCGGTTGTTCTTGATGGCGGACGTGTTGCAGGCGGTCATGACGGAAAAATGACTGCTGGCGGAATCAAGATCAAAAAAGGCAAACTTCGCGGCGTGGAGTCTTGCGGTATGATGTGCTCCATTGAAGAGCTGGGAAGTACAAGAGAGATGTATCCGGAAGCACCAGAGTACGGAATCTATATTTTTCCTGAGGATGCAGTAGTTGGTGAGAGTGCTGTTAAAGCACTTGGCCTTGACGATGTGGTATTTGAGTATGAGATTACTTCCAACCGTGTGGATTGCTACGGTGTTCTTGGAATCGCAAGAGAGGCAGCAGCAACTTTTCAGAAGAAATTCTGTCCGCCTGTTGTAGAGATTAAGGGAAATGATGAAAAAGCCTCCGATTATGTAAAGGTTACTGTGCAGGATCCGGAGCTCTGCCCGCGTTACTGTGCAAGAGTTGTAAAAAATGTCAAGATCGGCCCGTCTCCGAAGTGGATGCAGAGATGCCTGGCTTCCAACGGAATCCGTCCTATCAACAACCTGGTTGATATTACAAACTACGTAATGGAAGAATTTGGACAGCCGATGCATGCGTATGACCTGGATACTATTGCAAACAAAGAGATCGTTGTACGTCGTGCGGGAAAGGATGAGAAATTTGTTACACTGGATGGTCAGGAGCGTACTATGGATGAGAACGTTCTGATGATCTGTGACGGTGAGAAAGCAGTTGGTATCGCCGGTATCATGGGTGGTGAAAACTCCATGATCACAGATGATGTGAAGACAGTTCTTTTTGAGGCTGCATGCTTCGATGGAACAAGTATCCGTCTTTCTTCCAAGAGAATCGGTCTTCGTACAGATGCTTCCGGTAAATTCGAGAAAGGTCTTGACCCGAACAATGCACAGGCAGCTATTGACCGCGCATGCCAGCTGATGGAAGAGCTTGGCGCAGGTGAGGTTGTCGGAGGAATGGTTGATGTCTGCAATGAGACAAGAGAGCCATCCAGAGTTAAATTTGAGCCGGAGAAGATCAACAAGCTTCTTGGAACCAGTCTTACAAAAGAAGAGATGATCGAATATCTCGGACGTGTAGAGCTGGCATATGACGAGAAGACAGATGAGATCGTTGCACCTACTTTCCGTCAGGATATCCACTGCAATGCAGACGTTGCAGAGGAAGTTGCAAGATTTTACGGTTATGATAAGATTCCGATGACACTTCCGACAGGAGAGGCTACAACAGGTAAACTTCCGTTCAAGCTTCGTATCCAGGAAGTTGCAAGAGATATTGCCGAGTACTGCGGATTTTCAGAAGGAATGTCCTATTCTTTCGAAAGCCCGAAGGTATTTGATAAGCTCTGTATCCCTGCAGACAGTGATCTTCGTAAAGTTATCACTATCAGCAATCCGCTTGGAGAGGACTACAGCATCATGCGTACAAGTACGCTGAACGGTATGCTTGCATCCCTTTCCACTAACTATAACAGACGTAACAAAGATGTTCGTCTTTACGAACTTGGAAATGTTTATCTTCCGAAGTCATTGCCGATCACAGAGCTTCCGGATGAGCGTACCATGTTTACACTTGGAATGTATGGAAAAGGTGATTTCTTCGACATGAAAGGTGTATGCGAGGAGTTCTTTGAGAAAATCGGCATGAAGAAAAAAATTAATTATGATCCGAAGAGCGCGAAGCCGTTCCTTCATCCTGGAAGACAGGCAAATATGATTTATGAGGGTAAAGTTGTCGGATATTTAGGAGAGGTTCATCCATCTGTTGCAGATAACTACTCCATCGGTGAGAAGGCGTATATTGCAGTGATCGATATCCTGGATGTTCTTGAATTTGCAGGCTTCAACCACAAATACACCGGAATTGCAAAATATCCGGCTGTAACACGTGACTTAAGCCTTGTAGTTCCTCACGAAGTTCTTGCAGGACAGATCGAGGAGATCTTTGACCAGAGAGGCGGAAACATTCTGGAGAGCTATCAGCTGTTTGATATCTATGAAGGTGCACAGATTGAGAAAGGCTTCAAATCCATGGCTTATTCACTGGTATTCCGTGCTCATGACAAGACTCTTGGAGAGAATGAGATCTCAGCAGTAATGAAGAAAATCATGAACGGACTGAACGGACTTGGAATCGAGCTGAGAAGCTGATGCTGATCTATATTGTAAGACATGGCCTGACAGAGTGGAATAAATTAAAAAAGCTCCAGGGCGCAGCGGATGTTCCTCTTGCGAAAGAGGGGATTCTCCTTGCGGAAAAAACAGGCGAGGCTTTAAAGGATGTAAAGTTTGATATCTGTTTTACCAGTCCGCTTTCAAGGGCAAGGCAGACGGCAGAGTGCGTTCTGGGCGACCGGAATGTTTCGATCATACCGGACAAGCGTATTCAGGAGATTAATTTCGGTGATCTGGAAGGCGGCTGTGTGAGAGATGCAGAGGGGAATTATATTGATCCGCAGGTTGAGATGTTTTTCCGTGATCCTGTGAATTTTAAACGGCCGGAAAATGGAGAGGATATCTTTGATGTGATTGCCCGCACAAAAGATTTCTGGGAAGAAAAAACTTCAGATCCATCCCTTACGGATAAAACGGTTCTGGTTGCTTCCCACGGATGTGCAGTCCGCGCACTTCTCCAGAATATCTATCATGATCCGGAGAATTTCTGGCACGGATGCGTGCCTCCGAACTGCTGTGTCAATCTTGTAGAAGTGAAGAATGGGAAAACAGTACTTCTGGAAGAAGACAAAGTTTACGCATAAATAGTACTGAGAAACGCAGAATAACTGTAGTGGTTGTTCTGCGTTGTTTTTTTGTGAAAAATATACAGGTTGCGATTGACTAATTACGATAAAGCGAGATAAAATATACAGGAGAAACAAATATTTCAGAAAAATAAAAGTTAAACTCTCCTAATTCTATAAATATACAGAATTGCGCGTTAATTTAACCGAATCAAGTAAGTCCCCTGCTTCAATTGCGAGGAGCAATAAGCAGTGGGTGGGACTTACTTGTATCAGGAGGGGTACAAGCCCCTCCTGATAAACTGCGGAGCAGTTATTCGGTTATGAGCAAGTAGCGAAAGCGGATTGCGAATATCCGATTGACAAGATTACACAAGGAGAGAGAATAATTACCGACAGTGACGTGACATATGAAATGGGGTGAGTATATGCAGTCATTAAATGAGACCAATGCAGGTGAAAGTTATACCATCAAATGGATGACCGGAATGCCGGAGATCATGGATCAGATCAGGCAGTATGATGTCAGGGAAGGCAAGAGTGTGCAGGTGATCAGCCGGATCCTCGGAGGCGTGATTGTTGGTGTCAGAGGACGAAGAATCCTGATCAGTGATGATGCAGCCTGCAGGATCAAGGTGTGAATGTTAAATAAGCGGCGGATACTTTTATCCTCGCGGGATATTGCCGGTGAACAGTAACAAGGACAGTTCTTTTTGAAGGGGAATTGTCCTTTACTGTTGTTTTGTGGGATGTGTTATGATACTATGGTACAAAAGACAGACTTTTTTCGAAAATATAGCAGTAATTTATGAAAATGCTATAGAATAAGGGGAGGCAAATTATGGGAAAAAAGTTTATGAATACAGTGCTGTTTCTGGCAGTAGCCGCGGCAGCCGCGACGCTCACTGCTTATGTGGGTAAGGGGTCCGGAAATGTATTATTTTATAATTTTGCTTTTCTGGGGATCATGGTGATCATATATGCTGTGGGACTTTTTGCCGGGTTATACCGGATGGATAATCTGACAGCAGCTCTGAGGCATGGAGCAAGTGAGATCACAGAAGTGTTTCAGCTTCCGGGAAGGGCCAGAAAAGAAGAAATCAGTCAGTTACGGGGGCTTTTTGGCGACAAATATCTGGATAAGAAGATGGATGATTTTGTCGACAGCATCAGCCGGACAGAAGAAGGAATTGCTGAGGTGGAGGACTTCGTGAACATTGATGATGTGGATGTTCATATTCACAAGCGTCTTCTGGAGATGGCTCCGGATATTTTTACAAGCCTTGGTATTCTTGGCACATTTATTGGTCTTGTGTGGGGACTGAAGAATTTTCAGCCTACGGATTATGAGGTGATGACAACTTCCGTATCTGCACTGGTAGATGGAATCAAGGTTGCGTTTCTCACTTCTATTTATGGCGTTGCGCTGTCTGTTGTGTATACATTCGGGATGAAGAGCGGATATTCTTCCATGTCCCAGGCTATGCAGGATTTTCTGGATCGTTTTCATGCACTGGTACTGCCTACTGCAGAGAATGAGTCATGGAATCTTCTTGTTTCCAGCCAGAAGACACAGACTGAGGCCATGAAACAAATGGCAGAGCAGTTTTCCGTGCAGATGGCAGACAGCTTTGAGAAGGTGATCACACCGACATTCCGGAAGATGAACGATTCCCTTGATATGCTGACTGCTTCTGTGACTAAAGGGCAGCAGGATGCTATCCGTGAGATCCTGGATACATTTTTGAGTGAGATGCACGGATCTTTTCAGATGCAGTTTGAGGACTTTAATGATGCTCTGTCAGAACTTAAGAAGGCGCAGAAGGATAATACAGAGTATACCTCCGAGCTCTATAAGACCATGAGTAGCCAGCTGAGCGAAACCTTTACCAAACAGGAACGAGCTATGCGTGATGCTATCACAGAGATCGATGAGATGCAGAGTAAATATATGAAGACTGCAGACCGTATTATCCGTGATAACCAGATGATCCAGCAGCTTCAGAAGAAAGAGTATGAGAAGCTTGCAGAGCATATGCACGAGAATGAAAAAGCATCGTCTGATCTTTGGAAGTCCTGCAATGAGTCTATGCGCCAGTATGTGGACAGTGCAGCGGAGGGCATGAAGACTGCAGCAGATTCCAATAAGATCAGCGCAGAGCTTCTTCGTGAAGATAAGAAGATGATCGGGAATTTTGAGACTAAGATGAATGAATTCACTGAGAGCCAGAAAATGGTCAGTGCAACACTGGATGAGGTACGCAGACTTCTTTCTGAGATCAAGACTGCGAAGAATAATCGTGATATTCATCTGGTTGCCGGTCAGCCGTGGGGATATGGAAGCGGTGCCGGGGTGCAGGAACTGAAGGAGAAACTTGACAGTCTGGAAGATCTTTTGGATGGCCAGGGTGCGAGACAGGAGGCTCTTCTTGATGAGATTGAGAGGAGTATCCGTGAGATGACAAAAGTAGCCCAGAAGGGACGTTTTGGCTTATTTAAATAAAGGAGAGAATTGTTAATGCGCAAAAAACGAAGGTCAGAGGATGGAGGCTTCAATATCTGGCGTTCTTATTCGGACATGATGGCAGGTGTTCTGCTTCTTTTTGTGCTGATCATGTGCGTTACCCTTTTTCAGGCACAGAAGAGCTATGATGACAGCCTGAAGGAGAGGGATGAAAAAATTGCTCTTCAGGAAACGTATACGGAAGAACTTCTGGAGAAACAGAAGACTCTTGATGAGCAGGCTGGTACTTTGAAAAGTCAGGATGAACAGATCAAGTCCAAGGATGAAACGATCAAATCTCAGGATGAAAAGCTTTCTTCTCTGGCGGAGAGGCTTACAGAACAGCAAAAGACCCTCGAGGAACAGCAGAAAACACTTAAGGAGCAGCAGAAGAAGTTGGCTTCGCAGAAAAAGAAACTAAGTGCCCAGCAGGATACTCTTGAGGAGCAGCAGTCTGCACTGGATGAAAAGACAGAGCTTTTGGCAACTCAGCAGCAGAAGATCGATAAGATCATTGGTGTGAAGGCTGAGGTTGTGGAGGCTTTGCAGAAGGAATTTTCAAAAAAGAATCTCAATGTTGATATTGATTCCCAGACTGGTGCGCTGACATTGAACGCTAACGTTATGTTTGATTATGATCAGGCTGAACTTACGGATTCCGGTAAGATGACGTTGTCTATGGTGTTGCCTACATATTGTAAGGTTCTTCTGGCTGATTCTTATAAGAAGTATCTTGGCGAGATCATTATTGATGGTTATACAGATACGGATGGTGATTACAGCTATAATCTGGAACTGTCACAGAAGAGGTCTCTGGCTGTGGCTCAGTATCTTCTGGATATTGAGGGGGATTTTTTGAAGGATAAGCAGATTCAGGAACTTCAGGACTGCCTGACTGTTAATGGACATTCCATGTCAGATCCTGTTCTGGATGCAGATGGGAATGTGGATAAGGATGCGTCCAGGCGTGTAGAGGTGAAGTTCCGGCTCAAAGATGAGGAAATGATTCAGGAGCTGAACAAGATCATGCAGGCAGATGGGACTTCTGAAAGTAAGAATAGCAAGGCCGGTACAGATAAGAAGGCGAAAAAAGATGATAGTAAGGATTCTTCGACAGATTCTGGTAGTGCGAAGTCAGATAGTAAGAATAATTGATGTGTGAAGTGGAGAGGTTCCGGACTGCGGCGTTTGTGGTCTGGGGCTTCTTTTTTTGTATTAACGAACGTACGCCGTGGAGTTGGGGTCTGGCCGGGCAGGGCTTCGTCGGGGGAAACTACTAGGACTCCGTGAATCGGCTAAAACCATTTCCAAAAATCCTGAACTCGCTGCGCTCAGACAGCAGGATTTTTGAAAATAACGCCGCTCCCCGCAGCCCAAGTAGTTTCGACCCTCCTGCAGAGTTGCCCGGCCAGACCCCAGCTCCACGGCTGGTAGTCAATTGGGTGAAGGACGGATGCGGACGCGATTCGCGCCCTGTCCTGCGTTGTGGGAAGTAGTGTGAGGGTGAAGCGGTATTGGTATGACGGTGAGGTTAGAAGAGTGTGATGTGAGGAACTTTCTCGGCACAACGTTCCACATTGAATACCGCAGCATACAGACAAAAGTCAATAGTGTTACACATCGAAGATGTAACACAAGTTCCGTGCCCAACGGGGTGGGAGCGCGAGGGAGGGCGTTCGGGCTTCGGAACTCTGAGATCGCCTTCCCTCGCACTGTCCACATTGGAAATGTGACGTGCGTAGCCAGTGGTCCCTCCATGCCAATGGAAATTAACAAATTTAGCCAAACAAACAAAATAATCAAAAAAATTTGAATTTTATGGTTGACAAGCATAACTCCCAGTGGTATTATAACTGAGCTGTCGCAAATAATTGTTTTTGAAAAACAAACAATTAAAAAGAATTTCAGAAAAATGAAATTCACAGTTGACAAAAGACAGAAGATATGATAAAGTATCCAAGTCGCCAACAAAGCGGCAACAAAATCTTAACTCAAAAATGTTTGAAAAAAACTTTAAAAAGTGCTTGACAAACAAAAAGAGATGAGATAAAATAAACGAGCTGTCTGAGAGACAGACACAACAAACCTTGATAACTAAACAGTGAAACACATACGATTCTCGAAAATTTCTTTACATTTAAAGAACGGTTCGGGTGAATGCGAAAGCATGAACCTGCTCCGATGAGCGGAAGCGAGTCGGAGTTACGACCTATTTAGCAGTAAAAACGAGAGATAGCCAAACGGTTGTCTTGAGTAAATGAATCAAACATTTTATCAGAGAGTTTGATCCTGGCTCAGGATGAACGCTGGCGGCGTGCTTAACACATGCAAGTCGAACGGGAAACCTTTTATTGAAGCTTCGGCAGATTTAGATTGTTTCTAGTGGCGGACGGGTGAGTAACGCGTGGGTAACCTGCCTTATACAGGGGGATAACAGTCAGAAATGACTGCTAATACCGCATAAGCGCACAGAGCTGCATGGCTCAGTGTGAAAAACTCCGGTGGTATAAGATGGACCCGCGTTGGATTAGCTAGTTGGTG
>NZ_JAAWUO010000028.1 GCF_013304825.1 Blautia schinkii
CAAAACAATATATGGTGAAAGGATGTGAAAAAGTCGAGACAAAGTCTACTCGACGGTTTGGATGAAATACAAGATTTTAGTTGTCGATGATGATAAAGAATTGGTGAAAATGCTTTGTAGTTATTTTAATATGAAACAATATGAAACCATTACGGCTACAGATGGAATGGAAGCATTAAATAAAATAAAAATGAAACCGGATATTATTTTATTGGATATCAACATGCCACGTATGGATGGGATTGAAGTATGTCGTCTGATACGCAGTAAAGTGTTATGTCCGATTTTGTTTCTAACAGCAAGAGTTGATGAAGATGATAAAATTAATGGGTTGCTTTCGGGTGGGGATGATTATATTACGAAACCATTTAGTCTTCGGGAGTTGGAAGCAAGGATTGTCACAAACATAAAGAGAGAAGAAAGGCATCAACAAAAAACGGAATACCGTTTTATGGATGAAATGCTGATTGATTATTCTGAAAAAATAGTAGCTATAGCTGGACACAGGATGGAGTTCACAAAAATTGAATATCAGATTATTGAATTCTTATCCATGCATCCAGGGCAGGTGTTTGATAAAGAACGTATATATGCACAAGTCTGTGGATATGATGCGGAAGGGGACAGTAGAACGATAACGGAATTAGTACGGCGTATAAGGAAAAAAATAGCGGATTATTCAGAAAAAGAATACATAGAAACCGTATGGGGGATTGGATACCGATGGAAAAAATAAGAAACTTGTCACTGAAAAAAACAATTCTGCTTTATTTTGTGATCAGCTTAACGGCAGCATTTCTGTTATCTGGATTTACAGTTCATTTTGCAGGAAATATGCAGAATAAAATATGGGAAAAATATATTGATTATGCAGATTATACGGACGTGTTTCAGCAATATGGAAAGAAATACGAGATTGAGATATCAAGACCTAATCAATCGCAGATGAATCGTTTGGACTATCATCTTTCGGAAATGTGTGACTTTATGGAAACATATTCGGTACTGATTTTTTCGATTGTTGGGAGTGTTGCTGCGGTATTCTTTTTTTATAAAAATAAGTTAAAGACACCTCTACAGGAACTAAAAGATGCCTCACAAATGATTGCAGATAATGAACTGGATTTTCATGTGTCCTATGAAAATAAAGATGAGATGGGAACTTTGTGTAAAGAATTTGAAATGATGCGAAGTGCTTTAGCAGATAACAACGGAAAGATGTGGCGAATGATTGATGACGAGAAGGCTTTGCGGAATGCAATTGCACATGATATACGTTCTCCACTTTCCATATTGCGAGGGTATCAGGAAATGCTCTTAGAGTTTGTTTCTTCTGAGAGTATAAAAACAGAGGATGTTATTGATATCTTACAAACAGGCATGTATCAGATTGACCGTATAGAGCATTTCACGGAAAACATGAGAAAAATGTCCCATTTAGAACAGAGGGAACTGCAATGCTCAGAGATAGAATTATCGGAACTGGCAAAAAAGATTGAGGCAGAAGCTGCCATGCTGTCCAAGAAGGAAAGTAAATTATGTAAGGTAGAAAGAGTGCAGGAACAAAACATTGTGAAAGTGGATGAGGAACTTGTCATGGAAGTGACAGACAACTTACTGGAAAATGCGGTTCGATATGCACAAAAAAGTATTGCTTTGCAGATAAAGAAAAAGGATGGTTTTCTTATAATTTCTGTTGAAGATGATGGAATAGGATTCGTGGATACTGAGGAAAAAGTAACAGAGCCATTTTATCATAAGAATCCACAAGATGATTTAAAGCATTTTGGTCTTGGTATGTATATTTCTCGTATTTTCTGTGAAAAGCATGGAGGAAATTTGAAAATATATAATGCCAGACAAGGCGGTGCTCATGTAGAAGCTCTTTTCAAAGCTGAATAAAAATACTTTATAAGGCTGAAATCACAAATAAAGTGGTTTTAGTCTTTTTTGTTGTGAATTTATTGAGAATTGATTTGTATGATGTTGTTAAAGAAATAAAGAAAGGAAGAGATACAATGAAAACAATCATAAAAAGAAGTATACTTGATTATTTAAAGAACCCTGTTTTGTGGATTGGCTTGATTATTATAGTTGCCAGTATGTATCAATGTCTGTCATCGTATTTGCAAATTCATTATATCAAACAGAATGAACAGGTCACACAAAATGACGTAGCATTGGAAGATGCTGATGTCATGGATGGGTACATTCCCACATCTGATGATAAAGAAAGAAGAAGGGAGTGGGAAGATACGATCAAAGAGACGTTAATGGACACCTCCCAAAATGGTTTTGGATTTAGCAGGCAGGAAGCAGATCATGTAATGAAAGAAATTCAGAATATGGATGTAAAGACTGCTTCTGAGTTTTTGGAATCCCAATATGGCTATTATAATGCAATATATGCTTATGATGACCTTGAAATTCATAAGGGGACAGCAGAAGAAATCAATCATTATATCGAGCGGAAATTATCCGAACATTCTTTTTCCTGGTACTTTGCCAAAAAATTTACGGATTTTGCAGGATTGCATATGGCCTTTTTTGCAACAGTCTTGCTATCATTTTTATTTATTCAGGATACACGAAAAAATACCTATGAATTATTACATACAAAGCCTGTTACAGCAATTCAATATATATGCGGGAAAGTAATCAGCGGATTCATTAGTATGTTGGGCGTATTAGTGATGTTGAATGTTATATTCTTTATGCTGTGTTTGAAAACATCTTTAGAATCAGGCTTTCCGGTAACACCAATTGATTTTTGCGTGAATTCTCTGATCTATATTGTGCCGAATCTTTTGATGATATGTTGTGTCTATACAATTACAGCATTAATATTTAAAAATCCGCTTCCGGCAGCACCAGTTTTGTTTTTACACATTATATATTCAAATATGCTGACCAAGAAGAATGATATTTATTATATGAGACCGTTCTCTATTATGGTGCGATTTCCTGGCAGGTTTTTTGAAACACATGCAGCCAAAATGTCAAATATAAATCAGATTATGCTTGTGATCTCATCTGTTATATTAGTATGTATTTCTGTCATAATCTGGAAAAGGAGGAGGGTTCATTGAAAACGGAATTAAAAAACTGCCTGTCATTATATAAGATTTTTTATTCATGTGCATTTATACTGATATTGTGTGTTATTCATCCGATTATATACTATGAAGAAATCGGTTCAGCAATTCAGTCTCCAATAGCATTTTTAACAATTATTTTTTGTAGTGACACATATTTGATGGAAGTAAAAAGTAAGCGTGCCGATGTATTTCATTTGTATGATCAAAAAAAGCAGTTAAAAGTAATATCGCAGAGAGTGGGCGTTCAAATATTATATTTATTAATACTTTCCTGTGTTGGATATGTTTTGTTTTTCTGGCAAAAACCGAGCAGTGTAAACGAAGGCATTTCGGGTATTCAGATATTTCTTTTATATTTCATTGCAATGTTTGGAACTATCTGGTTTTGGAGTATATGCTCTGTGATTTTGTGTACATTGCTTCGAAATATGTGGGCAGGTATTGGATGTTTATTTGGAATTGTCATTGGACTTATATCAAAAGCGGGAAGTTCATTTTTCGGAAATCTGGGATTGTTTTCTTTCAGCTTTTGTGAACCTACTCAATTAATGTCCGAGAGTTGGATTTATGGAACGCTTGTGTCTTTTATAGTGGGTCTGTTTTTATTTGCAGTATTACCAATGGCTTTAAAGAAAAGAGGATAGATTATGAGTATTAGAATAAATGATTTAACAGTTAGATTTAAAAATGGTGTAGTTGCAGTAAATAAGGCATCTCTTGAAATACCTAAGGGAATTTACGGACTTTTGGGTGAGAATGGTGCTGGAAAAACCACTTTGATGAGGGTTCTTACAACCGTTTTAAAACAAACGGAAGGAATGGTTTCCATTGATGGAATTCTGTATAACGAGGGAAATTATGAGAAAATACAGAAAAAGATTGGTTATCTTCCACAGGAAATCGACTTATATCCGAATCTTACGGTGAAAGAATGTCTTGTATATATGGGGGGACTGTCAGGAGTATCCAGAAACGACCTCGAACAAAGAATTACCTATTATCTGGAAAAGACTTCTCTTACAGAGCATCAGAATAAAAAAATGCGGCAATTATCTGGTGGTATGAAGAGACGTGTCGGACTCATACAGGCACTTCTTAATAATCCGGATTTTTTGATTATTGATGAACCAACAACTGGGTTAGATCCGGAAGAAAGAATCAGGATCCGCAATCTTCTGGTTGATTTTTCAAAGGATAGAACTGTGCTGTTTTCCACTCATGTAGTAGAAGATTTAGCAGCAACCTGTACACAGCTTGCCATTATGAAAAAGGGAAGTTTTTTATATTCTGGAAGCGTGAGTGGGTTGCTGGAAAATGCAAAGGGCTGTGTTTGGAATTGTACGGTACAAAATGCAGAAGAAGCCCGTTTGTTAGAAGCCAATTATTCTATATCATCTAAGCAGTATGTAGAAAATGGAATTCATATGAAAATATTAAGCAAAGGAAAGCCAAATGAGAATTGTGTCCTGGATAATGATATCACTTTGGAAGATGCATATATTTATTTGACGAATAGTTGAATATAACGGCGGGCAACTTGCCCGCCGTAAATTATGCTTATTTTGTTAAAAGACCGGATAGATTTTTTCCAATGCAAAATCCAATCTGTGGATATAACTCCTGAATTTCCTGATATTTTGCTTCAATCATTTCTGGTTCATCAGCCCAGATCTTTTCATATATTTTGAAAGCTCTTTTAAAATGTGTTTTGGCTTGCGGAAGATTGGCAGTCATCAGATAAATGGTTCCAAGGGTTTCCTGTACTTTGGCATAATCCAGACAGTGATCGGAATGGTATTCCTTGATGATGCCGGATAATTTTTGCAATTCGGAGATTCCTCTTTCGGGTTCCTGCTGTTCTGTCAGGAACATTGCATAATTGGCAATCTGAGGTATGCTGTCATTTATATGAAGCAGGTTAAATTGGTCAAGCAGTGAGATACTTTTTTCCATGTGTTCTCTTGCAAGATCGGGATGACCGTTTATGCGGTAAAGTCCACCGAGATTGGCATGAAGGTTGGAAACAAGACGAGCATTGTCAGCAGTGATATTTTCTATCTGGGCAAGTGCATCCTTTTCCAGTTTTATTGCTTTTTCAGGTTTGGTTTCAAGGGTTGCTTGAAAATCCAGTAATAACGCCCGGTCAGAGTTGGTGCCAATGCTTTTTGTCTTTAACAGCACCTTCAGTTCCTGAATGATTCCCTTCATACCTTTGTGATAGTTATAGTTATCCATGTATGGAAATGCATTTTCCAGAAAAAGCAGATACTTTGGCATATCATCTTTTTCAATCAATTCTATGATATTTCCGATTGTTTGAAATAGCTTTTTATAATAATCTACTTCCATTCCATGCATTAAACATATGTGCTGTAAAGAATCCAGCAACGTGTGACAACTACTTACAGATGGTTTTGTCTCTGAAAGGGTGATTTCCTGAATCATCAGATGCAGAGAGATAGTGCGACGTGTTGTTGTCTGAACGAAACCAGTCTCAATTAAATCGTTGATTTCATTTAGTGTGGACAGTTCCAGCCATTTGGCAAATATACGGGCAGAAATACCGGTGGAAGGAAGAAAGCACATATTACACATGATATCCTGCTGTTTAAGAGATAAAGTGTATAAAGAAAACAGCGTATGGATATGACTATAATAGGTGGCTTTGCTGCTTTGTCCATCTTTGATTATTTTAATTTTATCTTCGTTATGGAAAGATGCTTTTTCCACCTGAAGTCTTGTTAATAACTGGTCTGGAGTCGAGATTCCATTTTCCAGAAGTTTTGCTGCCAGTTCCACGGCAAAAGTATGAGAGTGAACAGTTTCGATGATCTTTTCAACTGTTGTCCGGTACGTGTCTGCCTCTGAATAAAATGCTGATGCCAGCTGGAAGAGAGCGTTCATGTCCTCTATTTCTTTTAATGGCAGAGTACAGTATTCATCCAGTTTGCTTCTGGTTGTAAACAAAATCTGGCAGCGATATTTTAATACTACTGACAGAAAGCTGTCCTGTGTGGCAGTGACATTAAAATTATCTATGATAAGCAGAGTATCAGATTTCAGGGAACGCAGGAAACGGTTATGTCTTTGAAACCGTTCCTGTTCAGTGCTTTCCGGAAGATCGTCAATAAAATCCATGTCAGTAATATCCTGATGAAGATTGCCGGTATATTCTACATAAAGGATATTGGTGTATTGCTTTATGTACCGCTTTGCGTAGGCTTTGGCAAGTTCACTTTTTCCGATTCCGGCGATTCCGCAAAGAAAAACATGACGGTTTTCCTCAAGCATGGTATATAATTCTTCCAGTTCTTTATCTCTTCCGATAAAATGACGGCATGGTTTCGGAACCTCACTGTCCATAATATAATCCAGCACAATGGGGGATAAAGCACCTCCGGCGAGCAGCTTCTGATTTTTGGTATTACGTTTGATGAATTGGCGTCCCATGCCAAAAGAAATCAGTTTTGCAAGGAACAGCAGTCTTGAACTGGCTGGTTTATATAAGGGAGTCAGATTTTTCTTTTTCGCATTTGAGATGCTGTCATCCTGAATGAATAAAGTGTAAATATCTTGTATAGCCATATTACAGTCAGACATCAGTGGAAGAAGATTCTGGTGGATGGTATGGGCTAATTTTTCCTGATTGGATGGCTTGGAATAGTAAGCGGATATTTTAGGACTGATCTTTGCTTGACCAGTCAGCCAACGACAAACCAGACCATTATCCATAGAAAAATCTTGATTTGCCGGATCATCCATAAAATCTTCAAATAATTCGTATAAAAAATCAGGCTGACTCATTT
The DNA here is from genome assembly GCF_013304825.1 of Blautia schinkii. GTDB lineage: Bacteria > Bacillota > Clostridia > Lachnospirales > Lachnospiraceae > Blautia_A > Blautia_A schinkii_B. Next base: position 6,905 of record NZ_JAAWUO010000028.1, read on the forward strand.
GATTACTTTCGCTGATATGATTTTTTAAGCAAGTGCTAATAGAAGAAAAATCGCATCGATTCAATAGAAATTCCCCTTTCGTAGTTAAGATTGAGTATATCTATCATAACACGAACATACATTCGATTCAAGAAAATACGGATATTTTTAAATTGATTGTGTCAATTTACAATCAATTTCTATTCAATGTGGTTTTCCGGCAAGTTCTGTAAAATAAGCTCAGATCAAAACAATAACGGGAGGAGCTTATGCAACAGAATATTGAATTTGAGCGGTGCATTGATTTTCTGGTACGGATGATTGATAAGTACGGCGAAGAAGTCCTCCGGGAGTTGGAGGAAGAACAATCGTTAGGCACTTTCCATATTTAGCCATTTGTTTATCGTGTATTGCTTTAAACTTTTCTACACGAGAACTGAGTGGAACCATCCATAACAGAGAAGTTTTACTATCACGCAGACAATAAAAAATAGGGCGGTATGCACCGCCTTCTTTGTTCTGCATTAAGTTGGAATCCTGTACTTTTTCAAAGTATTCATCTTTAATATGGTAAACGTATCCTTCTTGATATATCATGTTCATCACCTATAAAATAAGCCCTGCCATGCGGCAGGGCCGAAATTTTCGAGCCGGACATTTATTAGACGCTTCCGGTGAGCGAACAATATTTTCGAGCCGATCACTTATAAGCCGCCAACGGTGGGCAAACAATATTTTCGATGACAGAAATCCCGTCTCTATCATTCTTATATGGTTGTGGCGAAAATATGTCAATAAAAATAGAAAATTTACGTAAATCAAAAAATATTGATGAAGTCTACCAATCAGTGTTTTTTCGTTGTATAATGCTTTTGTCGTACAGAGTCACTTTCCTTTGTAATGTTTTCAGCAAATTCATTATACATCAGAAAGCCCTGTGCGATATTTTTTTATGAAAAAGTTGTAAAGTGGTGTTATTTTACCTTATCGCAAAAAAATCGGCTTAAATCTTAGTATTATTAGCGCGAATTATTTTTACCTTTCAAAACTGTACGTTTGTTATGCAGGTTGCTTTTTTTTATAGTTAGCTGTAAGATAACAGGAAGACTTGAATACGGAGGAATATCTGTGGCAAAAAAACGAAAACCTAAAATGGAGCTCCGATACTATAAGATGCCGGAGGGGAGTCCGATACTGGCTCTTTTGGGACAGAAATGGATCCAGAATTATGGAAATGATGTGGATTACCTTCATTTTCACAATTATCTGGAGATAGGCTTTTGCTATGAAGGACAGGGATTTCTGATCCTGGGAGAGGATAAGGTCCGGTTTCATGGCAGGGAACTTACAGTGATTCCACAGAACTATCCCCACACGACCAACAGCGATCTGGGAACGATCAGCAGATGGGAATATCTTTTTATTGATGTGGAAGGGTTTATGGATAGGTTAATTGATAATTCAGCAAAAAAAGAAAAAATAGTTCAGCGGATCAATTCCAGAGCTCTTTTTCTGAACGAAACGGATAACAGCTCAATGGCAGGTAAGGTTCTCAAAATCCTGAATATCATGAGGGATGGGGAAGAATTTTATCTGGAAGAGGCCAAGGGGATTCTGGCATCACTCCTGGTAGAGATTGCCAGGGTCAACAGAATTTCAGGAGAAGAGAAATATAGTGAAGATAAAGGAAAGATTACAGATCTGATTTCGCGTTGCCAGGATTATATTTCGGATCATTACATGGAGGATATCCGTATTGATGAATTGGCGGAGCACTGCCATATCAGTGAGACGCACCTTCGACGTATCTTTACATCGTATATGAAAATGAGCCCGCTGGAATATATCAACACCATACGTATCCAGGCGGCCTGTGATTATCTTAAGAAAACAGACCAGCCTATTGCAGATGTGGCACATAAATGCGGTTTCACCACCAATTCCACATTCAACCGGAATTTCAGACAGATTACAGGGATGACACCTCTGGAGTGGAGAAAACGTCCGGAGAATTATGAACAGCAGCTTCTGAAATTTGATATCCACTCTGAGGAAGGGTGGTAGCAAATAAATACATGGATCTGATGTGAAAGAAAAGCATAATACATATAAAAATGCTGTATCGGCACATCAGACGGAAAGAGGTAGAAATGTACGACTACAGAATCGTGGAACAGGTCTCACGAAAAAAGAAACATATGTCAGGAGCACTCCGGAAAGTGATGGTGATTTTTGCTGCTCTTTTTGTGCTGATGGGAATTACTATTTCCCAGGCATTTATGCTTCCCGGATTCCTCCTTGCACTTCTCTATTTTGTGTACGATATTTTCAGTCAGAGGGATTATGAATATACCATGGAGAATGGTGAACTTACCATTGATGTGATCTATGGAAAAAAATACCGAAAAACAGCCCATGTGCTGAAACTGGAAGATATGGAAGTGACAGCTCCCCACTGGCATGAAAAAGTATCAAAATACAAAAAGAACACAGGAACAGAGAAACTGAAAAAATATGATTACACATCTTATGAAGACGATGTACCGTACTACACTATGATCATAAAAGAGGACGGACAGAAGATAAAATTGCTCCTTGATCTGACAGAAGAAATGCTCCACACAATAAAAACACAGTTTCCAGAAAAGGTTTATTTTGCATAATATGTGGAAATGTTTGTAAAATATGTACAAAAAACAATGAAAAAATTTATGAAATAGAGACAAAGGCCTTCTTTTTTGACGAAAAGCTTCTACAAAATGTCGAAAAAGAAGGTTTTTCTTTGCCGTAACAACGAAAGAATAATTGGAAAATGATAAAAATGTATAAAAAAGAACTTTAACATGAGAATTAATAGTGCAAAACTGATAAAATGGTTGAAATTGCACATTATATGAACGATTCTGCAAACTATAGAGGAAATACGGATGCTATAATCCATTCATAAGCAAACGGGAAATGCTTAATAAAGGAGGAAAAGTAAATGAAGAAAAAATTACTCGCAGTATTAATGACAGGTATCATGGCAATGTCTTTTGCTGCAACTACTACAGCAGTATATGCAAAAGGTGATGACGATAACACCCTGACTGTATGGGCATGGGATCAGAACTTCAACATCAAGGCTATGAATATTGCAGGTGAGCAGTATGCAAAGGATCACGAAGGATTCAAGGTTGATGTAGTTGAGACATCTTCTGATGACTGCCAGACCAAACTTACAACAGCAGCAAACGCCGGAGATTACAGCTCACTTCCGGACATCGTTCTGATGCAGGACAACAGCTATCAGAAATATCTGAAGAGTTATCCGGATGCTTTCACAGATCTGAAGGATATGGATATCAACTGGGATGATTTCGGAAAACTGAAACAGTCTTACTCCATGGTAGATGACACACATTACGGAGTTCCGTTTGATAACGGTGCAGCAATTGCCTGCTATCGTACAGATATCCTGGAAGAAGCAGGATATACCATTGATGATCTTACAGATATCACATGGAGCAAATTCATGGAGATCGGAAAAGACGTTCACGAAAAAACAGGTAAATATCTCCTTACAAGTGAAGCAACAGGTGGCGATACTCTGATGATGATGATCCAGTCCTGTGGAGCAAACTTCGTAAATGATGACGGAGAGGCTTATATCGTTGGCAACGATGCAGCAGAGAAATGCGTAGATCTTTATGTGGATCTTGTAAAGAACAATGTTGTTAAATTAGTAAATAACTGGGATGAGTACATCTCCACAATCACAGGCGGAGAGGCTGCCGGTATCGTTAACGGTAACTGGATCACAGCTACACTGATGGGAACAGAGGATCAGAAGGGTCTGTGGCAGATCACAACAATGCCGAAAGTTGACGGCGTTGATACAGCTACAAACTATGCAAACAATGGCGGATCTTCCTGGTACATTACATCCAACTGCAAGAATGTAGAGCTTGCTGAGGACTTCCTTGCAAGTACATTTGGTTCCAGCACAGACTTCTATGATGCAATCCTTCCGGAAACAGGAGCAATTTCCTGCTACCTGCCGGCTGGTGAGTCTGAAGTTTACAATGAGCCAAGCGAGTTCTTCAATAACCAGCCGATCTTCTCAACAATTGTAGAGTACTCTTCACACATTCCGGAATTTACAAAAACTCCGTACCACTATGAGGCAAGAGAGTGCATCAACACAGCTGTTGTTAATATTGTAAACGGCGCAGATAAAGAATCTGCACTTCAGGAAGCACAGGATACACTGGCATTCAAGATGACAGAGTAAAGCTGAAATATTAATGAAATACAGAGCAGGGGACTGCATGCAGTCCCTTGTCTTATGTAAAGGTTTAGATGTTTGAAAGGAGGAGTTCCTGTGAATTCCAAAAAAAGTGGCATGTCTCTGGTAGCGAAACAAAGAGCGGCCGGCTGGATCTTTCTGGCACCGGCAACCATTATGATCGCTGTCATGAGTTTTTATCCGATGATCCGTGCATTTATCATTTCTTTACAGACAGGTGCCGGAGCAAACATGAGGTTTGCGGATCCGATCTTCAGTAACTATAAACGTATTATGATGGATAAAGTATTCCAGCAGTCCATTGTCAATACATTTCTGTATCTTATTATCCAGGTGCCGATCATGCTGATCCTTGCGATCCTGCTCGCACAGCTTCTGAATAACAAAGATCTGAAATTCAAAGGATTTTTCCGTACATGTGTATTTCTTCCATGTGCGACATCTCTTGTATCTTATTCCCTGATCTTCCGTTCCATGTTTGCAACAGATGGTCTGATCAACAGTATCCTGATCAAACTTGGAATTTTAACAACCGGTTATAACTTCCTTGGAAACTCCACAAGTGCAAAGATTGTAATTATCATCGCGCTGATCTGGAGATGGACCGGATATAACATGGTATTTTATCTTGCAGGACTTCAGAATATCGAATATTCCGTATATGAGGCAGCAAAGATTGATGGAGCCAACGGCTGGAAGACTTTCTGGAAAATTACAGTACCGCTTCTGAAACCGACGATCATCATGACATTCATCATGTCTATTAACGGTACACTGCAGTTGTTCGATGAGTCTGTCAACCTGACAAAAGGCGGCCCGGCTAACTCAACCATCACAATGTCTCACTATGTTTACAATACATGCTTTATTAATGTGCCAAACTTCGGATATGCTGCAGCAATGTCGTTTATCATATTTATCATGGTAGCTATCCTGGCCTTTATCAATTTGAAAGTAGGTGATACACGTGACTGAGAAAAAGAATAAATCCGCGATCCAGAGAAGATTGATCCCTACATATATTTTCCTGATCATCGTATCATTTATCTCTGTATTTCCGTTATACTGGATGATCTCTGCAGCAACCAATACATCCACAGATGTATCCAGAGGCCGGATTCTTCCGGGTACATATTTTATGCAGAACTTTAAGAACCTGACAGCACAGCAGCCGCTGTGGAGAGCACTTGGAAACTCTCTGTTTTATGCGGTACTGACTACTGTTATCTGTCTTCTGATCTGCTCTATCGCAGGTTATGGATTTGAGGTATATCATGACAGATGGAAAGACAGACTGTTCTCCATCCTGCTTCTTGCAATGATGGTTCCTCAGGTTGCCACAATGGTTCCGTTATTTAAGATGTTCTCCAAAGCAGGCCTCTTAAATACAGCGGTAGGTTTTATCCTTCCGATCATTTCCACACCATTTATGATCATGATGTTCCGTCAGAATGCAAGAGCATTCCCGATCGATATCATTGAAGCAGCTCGTATTGACGGATTAAGTGAGGTAAGGATCTTTTTCCAGATGTTTATTCCGACTATGAAATCTACATATGCGGCAGCAGCAGTTATCACATTCATGAATGCGTGGAACTCGTATCTGTGGCCGAAGGTAATCATGACAGACAACAAGGCAATGACAATGCCGATGCTGATCGCCAACCTGATTACAGGCTATGTAACGGATTATGGTATGCTGATGTGCGGTGTATTATTCTGCTCCATCCCGACTATGATCGTGTTCTTCGTATTACAGAAACAGTTCGCAGAAGGTATCACAGGAGCTGTTAAATAAGAGTTACTGCGAAGTGAACAGTAACAAATAAGAGTCAAATTCAAAAGGATGCTGTCGAAATCTGTAGGTATATTGTATAATATGCTTCAAGTGGATCACGCAGCATCCTTTTTATAAAGTGTCATAATAAAAATATAAGGAGAAAGAAAAAAATGGCAAAGCAGATCAGATATGACCATTTTCTGCATGGCGGTGATTACAACCCGGAGCAGTGGCTTGACAGACCGGACATTCTGAAAAAAGACATTGAATATTTTAAGAAGGCACATATCAATACCGTTTCCATGGGAATGTTTTCCTGGGCTGTATTGGAACCGGAAGAAGGAAGATATAATTTTGACTGGCTGGAAGATGTGATCAATAATCTTTATAAAGAAGGCATTTACACGATTCTTTCAACACCATCCGGAGCAAGGCCTAAATGGATGGCAGATAAATATGAAGAAGTTCTCCGTGTGGATCCGGACAGGACAAGAAGATTTTTTGGCGGAAGGCATAACCACTGTTACACGTCTCCGGTATACAGGGAAAAGATTTACAATATAAATAAGAAACTTTCCGAACACCTCGGCAAACATCCGGCAGTAATTCTCTGGCATATTTCGAATGAATACGGCGGTGAATGCCACTGTCCTTTGTGCCAGGAAAAATTCAGGGAATGGCTGAAAGAGAAATACGGAACTATTGAGAATTTAAATTCCAGCTGGTGTACAACATTCTGGAGCCATACTTATAACAGTTTTGACCAGATCGAAAGCCCTTCACCAAAAGGGGAAAACGCCCTCCATGCGCTGACCCTTGACTGGAAGCGTTTTGTCACAGACCGGACAGTAGATTTTATGAGACATGAGATTTCTGCGATCCGTGCAGGTGGATCAGAGCTTCCTGCAACAGCGAACCTGATGTACGATTATAATGGACTGGATTATAAGAAATTTAAAGATGTCATGGATATCGTATCCTGGGATAATTATCCAAGCTGGCATAAAAAAGACGAATATACGACAGCTGTTGACGGAGCCATGCAGCACGACCTTATGCGAAGCATCAGGAAAGCACCGTTCCTTTTGATGGAATCCTGTCCTTCTGCAACCAACTGGAAGCCCATCAACAAACTGAAGAAGCCGGGAATGCATCTGGCGGCGTCCCTCCAGGCAGTTGCCCATGGTTCAGACAGTGTGCTGTATTTTCAGCTTCGACAGAGCCAGGGAGCATCTGAGAAATTTCATGGTGCTGTGATCGATCATTACGGTGGCGACGATACCAGAGTTTTCCGCGAGGTTACAGAGGTTGGAGAGGCACTGGAACAGATCCGGGAGATTGTTGGAAGCGAAATAAAATGCCAGGTAGCAGTTCTCTATGACAGAGAAAATGACTGGGCACTGAAAGATGCCCAGGGACCGCGGAACGAGGATATGCACTATCAGGAATGTGTGCAGAAACAGTACCGTGCACTTCGAAGAAAGGGCTGCAATACGGATATTATTACGATGGAACATGATCTTTCAGATTATAAATTGTTGACAGTGCCAATGGCCTATATGTTCTATCATGGTTATGCAGAAAAACTTTGCACCTTTGCAGAAAATGGCGGTACACTTGTAATTTCCTACTGGTCAGGTCTTGTAGATGAGACGGATAAATGTTATCTTGAAGGTACACCTAACGGACTGATGGAAGCTGCCGGTATCCGTACAGAAGAGATCGATGCGCTTTATGACTGGGAAGAAAATCACGGAATCCCGGAAACCGGAAATCATCTTGGAATTACAAAGACTTATACCTGTAAAAATCTATGTGAGCTTGCGAAAGTTTCGGATGCAGAAGTGATGATGCGTTATAGCGAGGATTTTTATCAGGGATATCCGGTCCTGACACATAAAAAATATGGAAAAGGCCATGTTTATTATGTTGCAGCAGATATGGAAGCTGCTTTTTATGAAGATTTCTTCGGCCGCGCTGCAGATGAGGCAGGAGTGGATACACCACTTGAGTTTGTGCCGGGAGGTGTTTCCGTGACAACCAGGGAGACGGAAGATACAGAGTATCTTTTTATCCAGAATTTTGCCGGAAAAACGCAGACAGTATCTGTGCCGGAAGAATATGAAGTTATCTATGGAACAGACAGTGAGAATATGAGTCCGCTGCAGACCAGGATTCTCAAACGCAAAAAATAAAAATATCAGAAAGCATATTGGCCGGAGACTGATATGCTTTTTGGTAATGTAGGGGGGGGCAAAAAGAGAAGGTAATATGAAGGAAACATTAAAAGAACAGATAAAAAAGATTGCAGACGGTTTTGATTTTACAGGGGAGCTTGTTTCATGCAGACCCTGCGGAAGCGGGCATATCAATGGAACCTATCTTCTGAAATACAGAATTGGAAATATGGGTTCCATTAAGGTGATATTACAGAAGATCAACGGTGATATATTTAAAAATCCCGAAGAACTGATGGACAATATTGCAGGGGTGACAGAGCATCTGAGATGTAAGATCATTGAGAATGGAGGGGATCCGGAACGTGAAGTTCTGAATCTGATCCCTGCAAAAGATGGAAAAACATATCTGATTGATGAGAACGGAGCGTACTGGAGATCCTATATTTTCATTACAGATGCAGTAAGCTATGATCTTGTGGAGAAACCGGAAGATTTTTATGAAAGTGCGGTTGCATTTGGGAGATTCCAGGAAATGCTGGCAGACTATCCTGCTGAAACACTTCATGAGACGATCCGGGATTTCCACGATACAAAGAAACGTCTCCAGGCATTAAAAAATGCTGTGAAAGAAGATGTCTGCCACAGGGCATCCGGCGTGCAGAAAGAAATCAATTTCGCGTTAGAACATGAAGAGATAGCCGATGTGTTCGGAGATCTTTTGCGGAAAGGAGAACTTCCCTTAAGAGTCACCCACAATGACACGAAACTGAATAATGTTATGATCGATCTTGCAACGGGAAAAGGCATCTGCGTGGTGGATCTGGATACTGTGATGCCTGGGCTTGCCATGAATGATTTCGGTGATGCCATCCGTTTTGGAGCCAGCACAGCACTTGAGGATGAAAAAGACTTAAGCAAAGTTTCCTGTAATATGAAATTGTATGAAGCTTATGTGAAAGGATTTCTGGAAAGCTGCGGAGATAAGCTTACCAGGAAAGAAATCGAGCTTCTTCCAATGGGAGCCAAGGTGATGACTTATGAATGTGGTATCCGTTTTCTTACCGATTATCTGGAAGGAGACCATTATTACAAGATCGACCGGGAAGAGCATAATCTGGACAGATGCCGGACTCAGTTTAAGCTGGTAAAAGATATGGAACAGAAATGGGATATCATGCAGGAAATTGTGCACAGATATCAGAAATAGATGATTTTCCTGAAAAAATATAATGGAGGTAGAACAAAAATGAAAGAGACAAAAGGAAGGGTAACGATCCCTACAGACCTTGATGTGATCCCTGAAACTCTGGAAATGCTGGATGAATGGGGAGCAGATGCTATCCGCGACTGTGACGGAACGGAATTTCCGGCAGAGCTGAAAGAGACGGGAGCCAAGATCTATGCCACATACTACACAACCAGAAAAGATAATGCCTGGGCAAAGGCACATCCGGAAGAAATCCAGCAGATGTATATCATGACAGCTTTTCACACAGCAGTTTCCGATACGCTGGAAATCCATCTGATGGATCATCTGTATCCGGATATGCTGGCTGTAAATACCAGAGATGATATTAAACGCTGGTGGGAGGTTATCGATCGTACCACAGGGGAAAACGTGAGCACAGAAGACTGGACTTATGATGAAAAATCAGGAAATATTGTGATCAGACCAGCCAAAGAATTTCATGAGTATACTGTAAGTTTTCTGGCGTATATTATGTGGGACCCTGTACATATGTACAATGCAGTAGTCAATGACTGGAAGGATGTGGAGCCGCAGATCACCTTTGATGTGCGTCAGCCTGCAACACGTGCACATTCCCTGGAACGACTGAGAAGATTTCTGGATTCCCATGATTATGTGAAGGTGGTGCGTTTTACAACATTTTTCCATCAGTTTACCCTGATCTTCGATGAGCTTGCCAGAGAAAAATATGTAGACTGGTTCGGTTATTCCGCGTCAGTGAGTCCATATATTCTGGAGCAGTTTGAAAAAGAAGTGGGATACAGATTCCGTCCGGAATTCATTATTGATCAGGGATATATGAACAATACATACCGTATTCCGTCAAAGGAATTTAAAGATTTCCAGGCATTCCAGAGAAGAGAAGTTGCCAAGCTTGCAAAAGAAATGGTAGATATTGTCCATGAATATGGAAAGGAAGCCATGATGTTTATGGGAGATCACTGGATCGGCATGGAGCCTTTTATGGACGAGTTTGCTTCTATCGGACTGGATGCAGTTGTGGGAAGTGTTGGAAATGGCGCAACATTGCGGCTGTTCAGCGATATTAAAAATGTGAAATATACAGAAGGAAGATTTCTGCCATACTTTTTCCCGGATACTTTCCATGAAGGTGGCGATCCTGTAAAAGAAGCGAAAGTAAACTGGGTGACAGCAAGAAGAGCGATTCTCCGAAGCCCGATCCAGAGAATCGGTTACGGCGGTTATCTGAAGCTGGCTCTGGAGTTCCCGGATTTTGTACAGTATATTAAAGAAGTCTGCCAGGAATTCCGTGTGCTTTATGACAATATCCGGGGAACAACACCTTACTGCGTGAAACGTGTGGCAGTCCTGAACTGCTGGGGAAAAATGCGCTCCTGGGGTAACCATATGGTACATCATGCAATCTATTACAAGCAGAATTATTCGTATTTCGGAATTATCGAGGCCTTAAGCGGTGCACCATTTGATGTTTCTTTTATCAGTTTTGACGATATCCGTGAGAACAAAGATATTTTAAAAGATTTCGATGTGATCATCAATGTGGGAGACGCGGACACTGCACAGTCCGGCGGAGCGAACTGGGCTGATCCTGAGATCCTTACAGCTGTGAGAAAATTTGTTTATAATGGCGGCGGTTTCATTGGTGTAGGGGAACCGGCTGCTCATCAGTGGCAGGGAAAATTCTTCCAGCTGGATGATATTTTAGGTGTGGAGGAAGAACGAGGATTTAATCTCAACACAGATAAGTATAACTGGGAAGAGCATAAGAACCATTTTATCCTGGAAGATACAGACGGAACTGTAGATTTTGGCGAAGGAAAAAAGAATATTTTTGCACTGCCTGAGACAGAAATCCTGATCCAGAAAGACCAGGAGGTGCAGATGGCAGTAAAAACATTTGGAAAAGGACGCGGCGTTTATATCAGCGGACTTCCTTACAGCTTCTGCAACAGCCGTGTCCTTTACAGGGCGGTGCTCTGGTCTGCGGCGGCAGAGGAGGAACTTCACTGCTGGTTTTCTTCCAATTACAATGTGGAAGTGCACGCTTATGTAGAAAATGGTAAATACTGTGTGGTAAACAACACTTATGAGCCACAGGATACTGTTGTTTACACAGGCGATGGAAGCAGCTTTGACCTTCATCTGGAGGCCAATGAGATCCGTTGGTATCAGATTTAAAAAAGCAGCTCAGATAAATCAGGAAGAGCTGTTGACAGTGCCTGTAAGTAAGGGTATAATAGTACAGATCTAAGAAAAGAATATATGGGCAAAGCAGTTGAAAAGCTGTGACGCAAAGCTATAGGGCCTTTAAAATGGCAGCCAGTTGCAGGGATTAGAAACAGGGAACGGTATAGTTGCATGTCTATATCCTGACCCTGTTTTTTTTAGTGTGTAAAAATACGTGAGAGTATATGCCCGTGCGTCATGGATCAAACTCGGGAAAACTGCTGCAGTTGGGAATACGGAGTGAATGATTGATGAATACGGAGTTGTTTAAAGGAGAAAAATTATATTCGTCTGGTGATTTTAAGCTTTGCAGGGAGTCATATGCTGCCATAAGTATTGCCCTTGAAGATAATCAGGCGGTAGGCATTATAGCCGGTTATTATGACGAGGATCTTACCATAGCATATGTGAGTGAATTTTTTCTGCATAATCTGGGATACGGTTATGAAGAATTTATGGAAGTGGTTTCGGGATCACTGAAAAATGTATTCTGTGGTGAGAATGATGATTTTATTCGGAATGAGCGTTTGGTGAAGATTCATGGTTCAGAGGATGTAAAGATGCTGAATAAAGAAGGAGCACCTGTGAAAATACGTGCCTATAAAACAGATTCCTTTGACAATGAGGGAACACCGCTCTGGATTTTGTCTGCTCATATTGATGAGATGCAGGAAAACATGCAGCTGGTCAACCAGGTCATAAGCTCAGGCTTCTGGTCTGTGAAATGTGATCAGCATGGAAAACCCACAGATGTTTTTTTTAGTTATGAATTTCGAAAAATGCTGGGATACCACAATATACTGGATTTTCCCGACAGCCTGGAAACCTGGCAAGCAGGAGTCCATCCCGGTGATATTGAAATGGTTGACAGGGCTTTTTATGATGCTTTTCGGGATTGTACAGACGAGACAAAATATGATGTGGAATACCGGATGCGTCTGGCAGACGGCAGTTATCAGTGGTTCAGGGACAAGGGCGAAGTCAGCCGCTGTGCGGATGGAACCGCTTTTCATATGGTGGGAATTTTTGTAAATATTGATAAAGAGAAAAAAGCAGCGCAGTACACTAGGAGAGCAGATGCTTTTCACCGCGCATACACGAAAGCCAACCTCTGTGAATATTATGTGGATCTTAAAGAAAACAGTTTTGATTCCATGAAAATGGAGGGAGAGCTGGCAGGAATGTTCGAGAAAAACATCACATGGGATGAGATGATCGGTCGTTTCACGGATACTTATGTGGTTTGGGAAGACCGTGAAATGATGAAACAATTTTATGATCGGGCTTATATTGCCAGGAAGCTGGAAGAGGGAAGCGAAGAAATCAATCTGGAGTGCAGGATCCTGATGAACGGAAATATGCGCTGGATACGAAATGTGATCATCCGGGACTCTGCCGGGGATACGCCCCGTTATGCGTTGGGTTTTGTAAGTGATGTCACAGAAGTAAAAAGAAAAGAAGAAAATCTTAAGGAAATAACCAACCAGAACAGGATCATGAATCAGCTGATTAAAGGTACGGTGAAGCTTGTTGACTGTTATGTAGCATGTGATCTGGAACGGGATATTTATCATTTTTACAGTCAGAATATGAATGACTCTGCATGTAAACCGGAGGGAAAATATTGCGAATTTGTAGAGTATATGGCATCCAGATTTAAGACCGTTTCCGGTAATCTTACCCTGAAGCAGGCTTTTTCAGTGGAAAATATACGGAAAATGCTGAAAGGGCCGGATGATATTTACCGTTTTGAATATTGTACCAGGGATGAGAAACAGTTTAAATCTATTGCAATCTCTCCACTTACATGGAAAGAGGGAAAGGCAGAGGAAGTACTGCTCATGGCTCAGGATACTACAGAAGAGAAGCTTGTGGAGATCTAGTCCCGCAGTTACGTGGCCGAATCGTGAAGATTCTGTGAAATCAGCTGCCACCATTGACAGAAGAAAAAGACAATAATATAATTAAACCTATCGCAAAAGTAGGATATAAAAGCTGTTACAGTAGAAGATATGATCTATTGTAACAGTTTTTTGTCTGGAAAATTTTATGAGAAAGGACGTAAAACAGTGAAACATACGGTTGTTTATATTGACGGCATGACCTGCATCAACTGTCAGACCAGGATCTGGAAGGCGCTGAGATCCACACCTGGGATTACAGATATCACAGTCAGTTATGAACAGTCACAGGCAGAATTTTCCTATGATCCGAAGCAAATCACGTTGGAAGAGATCGGGAGACTGATCGAGGATCTGGGGTATCAGGTGATCCCAACTGAGAAATTGAGGAGAAAACGATTTCTGCAGGCTGTTGGAGAGTTTTTTGTGATCGCTCTTCTGTTACTGGTATTGCAGCACTGGGGAATTCTTAACCGCCTTGCACCGGATTCTCTTGCTGAGACAGGAATGGGATATGGAATGCTTTTTGTGATCGGACTGATCACTTCTGTACATTGTATTGCCATGTGCGGCGGGATCAATCTTTTCCAGACCTTGCGGAAAGGAGAGTCAGGCGCAGAGGGAATATCAAAGACAATGTTTTGGAATACTTTTGCATATAATGTGGGTCGTGTTGTTTCCTATACAGTGATCGGCGGCGTGCTGGGAGCTTTGGGCGGCCTGGCCGGGAGCGGGGATAGTCTGCAGACTTCTTCAGCGTTTCAGGGATATCTGAAACTTCTGGTTGGAATTATCATGGTCGTTATGGGGGTAAATATGCTGGGGATTTTCCCAGGGCTTCGGAAATTGAGGATTCGTATTCCGTTTCCTGGAGAAAAATCTTCGTGGAAAAAAAGGACACCTTTTTTCGTTGGGCTGTGTAATGGTTTTATGCCCTGTGGGCCGCTGCAGTCTATGGAGATTGTTGCTCTGGCGTCCGGAAGCTGTGCGACAGGAGCTTTTTCCATGTTCTATTTCAGTCTGGGAACGGTTCCTCTGATGTTGGGATTTGGTTCTCTTTTTTCTGCGCTGGGAAAAAAGTTTACCAGACAGATCCTGAAAACAGGAGCAATCCTGGTGGTTGTTATGGGCTTGTCTATGATGTCTCAGGGAAGTGCATTGTCGGGTTTGGGCAGCAGGTCCGGTGAAAAAACAGCGGCAAAAGCAGATCATATGCAGAATGATGACCAGACTTCAGCAGTAGAAAAAGATGGCGTGCAGTATGTTTCCAGCACGTTGAGATCCGGGCAGTACCCGGACATTACAGTGAAGGCGGGGGAACCGGTGAAGTGGGAGATCCAGGCACCAGAGGGCAGCATCAATGGATGCAATTATAAAATGATCCTCAGGGATTTCGGTGTGGAATATACTTTTGAAAACGGGAAAAATACTCTCGAGTTCACCCCGGAAAAAGCAGGGACTTATACCTATACCTGCTGGATGGGAATGATCACGGGAACGATTTATGTTACAGAGTAATAGAGGAGGCGTGCGCCAGTTCGGTGCCAAATATATAACTGGTGGGAATCCAGTCTGGTAAGACT
>NZ_JAAWUO010000029.1 GCF_013304825.1 Blautia schinkii
ACGGAATCGAGGTGTCTTTCTTTTATGCAAAATCACGAACTTGCTCATTTATAGTTTATAATATGTATATCTTCCATATCACATTTCTCCCCTGTATATTAGTGTTTTTATGCAGATAGGTTATTTGCAGTATGCCATATTAATGTTTTCTATTATATAGAACGTATTTTTTTCTGTTTGGTTGCACTTTTTTTATAATTTTTTTTGTTACCATAATTCCATTATCACTATAACATATTATCTAAACATTCTTCTCTCTTGGTCAACTATTAATATCGTAATCTACTTCTGCAAATAAAACTACATGCAAAAAATGAAAAAAGGAGCTGCCATTCCATGTGTATTCATGAAAGGCAGCTCCTGCTTGAATCATTTTTATTTAACAACTACTTTTACTTTTTTACGGATCTTTCCAGATTTCACTGTGATATAGGCTGTTCCCTTTTTCTTTCCGGTGATCACGCTCTTGGAATTTAGCGTCACGCTCTTCTTATTCGAAGAACTGTAGGTAACCTTCTCCTGGGAAGTAATCTGGCTGATGACTGGTTTCAGCGTAAGTTTTTTTATTCCTTGCAACAGTCACGCTTGATTTCAGTCCGGTGATCTTTGTTGTTCTTACCGTTGTTTTCTGCACAGTAACGGAAATGACCTGTTTCTTGCCGCTGGCCAGTGTAATGGTCACTTTGATTATTATTTGAATTCCAGCCCTCAGCCTTTTCATTGACAGAGGGCTAATTTTGGCTTAACAATTATTGAGCATCCCTTAACTGATCTACAATGCTGCATTTCGCTGCGTTATCATACATCATGCAGGGAATCAGCCACCCAAGCAGAAGAAATACCGGAATTGTCAGCAGGACAGGCAGAACGGTGAACCGATACTCAAAGAACCAGAACATACTGCCCAGCATTTTCCCCGCAAGAGGTCCCACCGCCAGTGAAAGCACAAAGGCCACCGATACGGAAGACATTGCGTAAAACAACCCCTCGTAGATCAGCATGGTTTTGAGCTGTCGGGGCGTCATTCCTACAGCCTGAAGTACAGCAAACTCCCGGCGGCGGGAAAGAATACCGGTCATCATGGCGTTGAAGAAATTTAAAAGTCCCACCAGCCCAATGATAGCACAGAGGATACCACCTACCAGAAGGAACATCTGCCGGAACTGAGCAAACTCAGAGCGAACCGTGGCTTTGCTTTCATACATCAAGGGCGAAAACTCACCGGCCGTGAGCTTTGACAGATATTGCTCTGCTTCGGCCTCGTCAGCTTCGTCCGCTGTGTCGAACAGGTAGAGCATCGGAACGACTGCACCACCGCTGTCCCTCTGTGCGGTGTCCACAGGCAAAACTGCGTCATATCCAATACCGCCATAACGATAACTCATGGAATTCGGAAGTTCTACCAAGGCGCAGACCGTGTACTCTACATCTCTGGCTCCATACAATTTTGCCTGAAAGTACTCCTCCGGTGTATCTTCGGTGCGGAGTTCCCCGGTGCGGCTGTCGATATATTTCACATCATCCGCATAGGTAGCGGTAATCGTGTCCCCCACCTTGGGGTAGTATTCAGGATTGAGCAGATTGCCGTAATCATCCAAAGAAACCGCAATGGCAATAGCGTTATTGTTTGGCTCCAGCATAGGAGAAATATCTCCGTCGAACACTTGCAGCTTGTCAAACAGGCTGTTATCCAGAGCCTCGATTCTGGTATCTCCCATCACCATATCGCCCCGGTGCTCCATGCGGCTCATATGGCTGTCCAACTGCTCAGCACTTTCGTACCTTGCATAGTCCTGCCGCAGAGCATCCTCCGTCATCCAAAGATATACGGGTTTTCGCACAGCATATCCCGTGCCGGAAAGACTGGACTTTGTGTTTGCTGCGATCTCTTCGATCTGTTCCGGCGTGATGAATTCATCTGCCGGGTTGTAACGGAAATAGTCGGGCGTGCTGACGATAAAATCGGCGCAGGTCATGAAGGATACATACTTCTCCATGCTGAAGCCGCCCACAAAGGCACACAGTGCATTGAACAGCGTCACCGACAGTGCCAGAGACACCACCACCAGCACCGTCTTTTTCTTGTTTCGTCCCAGATTGGCAAAGGCCATCTGATGGAGCTTGGCTCCCCGGGTGCTGCGCTGTTTTTTCTTGGTCTGCATTGCATCCGTATATTTGGTAGCCTCCACCGGAGAGACCTTAGCTGCCATTTTTCCGGGCTTGGAACAGGACAAGAGCACCGTCAACAAGGCGAACAGCATAGAACCAAGGAAGATCACAGGCGATGTGCTGATGGTGGTGATGCCTGCATCCAACTGGGTGGAGCGCAAGACAACAGGTACCAGAACAGCGCCGATGCCGTAGCCCAGCAACAGTCCTGCCGGAATGCCGATCAGACAAAGTAGAAGTGCCTGCTGGCGAATGATACGTTTGAGCTGCCGGGGCGTTGTGCCAATGGTTTTCAGAAGTCCGTAAAACCGGATATCCCCTACAACAGAGATCTGAAAAATGTTATAGATGATAAGATACCCCGTGAAAATCACCAGCAGCAAAAAAGCTGCTATGGCGATCATCAGCTCTGGATCGAGCTGTGACTCCAGCTGGGATGAGGTATATCCCCAGTTGACGCCGATCCGGACGCTGTTGGGATCGGTATAGCTGTCCCATGTGTAGCCAAGATCGGTATCCACCTGCTCCATCTGCCCTTGAATATTTGTGCTGGAGGCCAGCATGACATTCAAATCGGTGCGGAAAGGCTGTAACCCTGTTTTCACTGCCTGCGCTTCGATGTCATCTGCGTAATCACGGCTGATGTTGATGTAGTGAACAGGCATTAGTTCATCATATTCCCAATAGCCCACCAGCGTAAAGGTATCTGTTACAGTAAAGGCGGTTTGATCCTTGTCCGTGATGGAATAGGAAACCGTGACCTCGGCGCCCAGCTCCGGCGTTACGCCAAGCAGCTGCAACGCTGCTGTATCCATGGCTACTTCTTTGCCGCTTTCGGGCATCCGCCCGGTAGTAGGGGTGGCATAGCTCCATTTGGTGCAGTTGGCATCCATGTAGCTGATCTCTGCAGGCGTTTTGGAAAAGACACCATCCACAGTGATGCCGATCACCTTCCGTGCCCCCGCAGCCTTCACCTTTGGATGAGCAGCGATACGTTCCGCCTGCTCGGGGGAAACATCTTTAAAGGTACCGTGTGCATAGCCACCTACCTGCCGAAACTGGTAGGTTTCATAACTGGCGTTCAACGACAAGACAATGGTGAACATGGACGTAAATAGCATCGTTGTCAGCGCAATGGCAAAAATGGCGATCAGATTGCGGCGACGGTTCGCATAAAGGGATTTTAAGCTGAGCTTTCGAATACATTTTCTGTTTTTGACATTCATCGTAGCCACCTCCCGTTAGTTCTGGGAGACGATCCGACCATCTTCGATACGGATAATGCGGTCTGCCATCTGCGCAATTTCTTCGTTGTGAGTGATCATTACGATTGTCTGGGCGAACTTTTGACTGGTGACTTTCAAAAGGCTCAATACATCCTGGCTGGTTTTGGAATCCAGATTGCCGGTGGGTTCATCTGCCAGAATGATAGCGGGTGCCGCTGCCAGTGCACGGGCAATGGCTACCCGCTGCTGTTGACCGCCTGAGAGCTGATTGGGCAGGGCATCTAGACGGTCGCTCAGTCCAAGCGTCTGCACGATCTGCTGCACAAAAGCCTTGTTTACCTTTCCGCCATCCAGTTCAGTGGGTAGAATGATATTTTCATATACATTCAGCACCGGAACAAGATTGTAGCTCTGAAATACAAAGCCGATTTTCCTGCGGCGGAAGATGGTCAGCGCTTCCTCCTTCAGGGAGAAAATATCCTGTCCATCCACTATGACAGTGCCGCTTGTAGGGCGATCCAGCCCGCCCAGCATATGCAACAGCGTGGATTTTCCGGATCCGGATGTGCCGACAATTGCAACAAACTCTCCCTTCTTCACACTTAAATCAACTCCATCCAACGCATGAACTGCGTTATTACCGGAGCCATAAATCTTTTTCAGGTCTTTTGCCTGTAAAACATCCATAAATGAGTACCTCCATGAAAAAATCTGTATGTATGAAAGGAAATGATCCTTTGATACATACAGATTATCGCATAGGATTCTTTCCACATTCTTTCCGGCGGAAAATGAAATCTAACAGTTTTGATAGAATTGTTGTTATTTCGGCAGAAATATGGAAAACGTACTTCCTTTTCCCGGAACGGAAGCAATCTTGATATAACCTCCCTCGCCGGATATGATCTGTCGGGCAAGGTATAAGCCGATGCCGACCCCTTCCTGCTCCTGAACCGCCTTTGAGCGGTAAAAACGAGCAAATATCTTCGCTTGCTCAGTTTCCGGTATGCCTGAACCGGTATCCGATATATCGATCCTTGCAAACATTTCGTAACTTACGGCAGAAATCCTGATTGTGCCATGCTCTGTATATTTGATGGCATTGTCTACGATATTCGCCAGCGCTTCCGCTGTCCATTTGAAGTCGAATACAGCAAAAGCATCGGTATCTTGCAGTCGCAAAGACAATCCTTTTTCAGAAGCCTTGGCGGCATATTGTTCTACTACGCTTTCAAGCAGCGGCTGTAGCGCTGATTGCTGAGGGGTGAGTGAAATGATCCCATTTTCCAGTCTGGAAAGCTTTACGAGAGAATCGATCAAAAATCGCAGCTTTTCCAATTGTTTGTACAGCGCCTCCACATTTGCCTTCGCCGATGCAGGCAGAGTTTCCTCCATCAAAAGCTCGCTGTATAACAGCAGATTTGCAATCGGCGTTTTCGTCTGGTGGGAAATGTCCGCAATCAAGGTTTTGATTTTGTCTTTTTCCTGCGCTATATTTTGAGAAGATGCTTCTGCTGCGGAAAGATAGTGCGCAAACTTCGTTTCCAATGCAGACAGCTGGCTTTCATCAAAATTGGTTTCAGAAAAGGAGCCGGTCATGGCAGCGTCCAGCATCCTTTCGATTTCTTCCATCGTTTTTCTGACCTTCCTCCGCTCCCATAACACAACAGCTGCCGCCGCCAGAAAACACAGCAGTATGATCACAATGCCGGTTTTATTCATCTTTTGTCACCCAGCTATAACCGATTCCATAGACGGTTTTAATGTATTTCTGTGCGCCAAGCTTATCCCTCAGTCGCTTGATCGTAACGGACAAAGCATTTTCATCCACATATTCAGCACCATCTGTCCAGATCCTGTCTACAAGGTCTCCACGGGTCATGGTTCGACCACGATTTTCAACAAGCAGACGCAGTAATTTTTGTTCTGTTTTACTCAATTCCACTTTTGAATCTCCCACATAAAAGGTCATTGCTTCAAAGTCAAAGTGAAAAAGATCAATATGGATCGGTGCATTTTTATGGCTTGACGTTTGCTTTCGCAGTTGGGTATTCACCCTTGCCCGCAAAACCGAAAGAGAAAAGGGCTTGGTAATGTAATCATCAGCGCCCCTCTCCAGTCCGTCCACGATGTCCAGATCGGTATCATTGGCAGTCAGCAGAATAACAGGAATCCCGGGTGTGGTTTCCTTGACCTCCCGTAGCAATTCAAGCCCACTGCCATCCGGCAGATTGATATCTAACAGGATCAGGGATACACCGCCGCAAAGCAGCTGCTCCTTCGCCGTTTTCAGGTCTTTGCAGGAAATAACCTTCCGATCATCTACTTTCAGTGCTTTGCATAAACCTTGATTCAAACCAATATCATCTTCAACAATCAATAATTGCTCCATATATCTCACTCCTTCGTTACTCAAAGGTATTCGGCAAAGATAATAACAAGACAAAAAAATAACCGCTCCAGCGTGAAGTGAACGGTTATTTTCAATCAATTAAGTATGTGGACTAACCGTCTATCGGCAGCACACTTTTTCTATAATCATATTAGCACGCATATGTGACAATGTCAAAAAATTTCTTCATTCTCTTGGTTATTAATCTCCTTGATCAGCTGTACTGCTTTCTCTGCATCATCGGTTTTCACGAATATATTCACACCATATATTCCAAATCCAGGTGCTCCATGCATTGCAACATTCGCACCTGCTTCCTGGGAAAAAGCTTCTATTTCACTTTGCTTTAACATTTCTACGAGCTGTTCTGTCTCTACTATATTCTGTGCATTATAAATCTTTGTCCATTCTGTCTTAGATTGGGAAGTTTCTTTTCTCTCCTGAACATTTGGTGAATTCTGATTTCTTTTTCGATTAATAAATGCTAAGGTCCTAAGAATAATAAATGACACAATAGTAATACCTATCAGAAATCCCAATGCCAATCGTGTTATCTGTGTTTCTGTAGCTCCCATTCTAAATAAACATATACCATAGATGACTGTAAAAATTCCTGCACATATTACACTGGTGAGAAAATTTCGCCATATAGCAGCACTTTTTGGCAGGCATTTATCCCATATTCCATTATACACCATAATAGCTACATATAGGATTCCTCCTACTAAGACAGTTACTATCTCTCCCAAAACCAAACGAGTATCCACCATTAATAGCATCTGAATAATAATCGCTAACACACCAATCACAAACATTGATGCAAATGCAAGATTTCCAGCCTTTAATGCTTTTTGTTTCACCCATTCTTCATACACCGCAACTTTGTCCAGTGTTTCTTTCATATCTTTATTCATAGTCTGGCTCCTTTCTCCATCCAGGAGCTCTCTCATCTCAACATCGTAATATTCAGCAAGTTGAACAAGTACACTGAGATCTGGCATATTTATTCCCGTTTCCCTTAATTAAAGATATTGTTGGGTAAAAAAAGAAAGGTCAGTCGATTTTGCCGATGAAGCGGTAGTAGATTTCTACTTCCTGCTCACGGCTTCCATCCTCGCCCTTGACAGCTTCGTGGACGGTTATTTTTTCAATTAGAGTGTTCAGAAGTTCGGCGGTCAGCTCCACAGGGTTGACATACTGTTTCATTAGGGCAATCCACTTTTCAGCATCCGCTGCGGTCTGTACGGCGGCTTCCATCATTTCGTGAAGCTGTCTTATTTTTGTTTCAAGCTCCTTTTGCTCGTTCTGGTACTTCTCGGACAGCATATTGAAGTTATACTCGGTTATGCGTCCGGCAGACCAGTCCTCATACATTTTAGCAAACAGCCCGTCAACCTCGGCTTTACGCTTCTCTGCCTTTTTCAGCTCCGCAGCCTGCTTTTTCTTCGCAGAGTTCCTTTCCCTGTCGCTGACATTGAGCAGCCGTTTCAGCAGCTTGTCCTCATCTTTCTGTGCCAGCATAGACCAGTATTGCAGTCTTGCAAGCACATAGGCATACAGTACATCATAGCGGATATAGTGCATGGAACACTGGCGTAATCCCTGTCCGTTCTTGCTGCAATGGTAGTACCCGTATGGGTTTTTGTTCTGCTTGTTTTCCCCATAGGCTAAAGACCATCCGCAGTCTGCACATTTTATCAATCCTGCGAAAATCTGTGTCGTACCGTTTCTGCGTTTCCTGCGTCTGCTTGCAATCAGCTCTTGAACTTTTTGGAACACTTCTTCGGAAATGATGGCTTCGTGGGTATTTTCCACACGATACCATTCTTCCTGCGGCTTCCGCACCTTTTTCTTGTTCTTGAATGAAATGTTGCTCTGCTTGTTGTGAACGCTGTGACCGATGTAGGTTTCCTCTTTCAAAATGCTCTTGACCTGTGCAATCGTCCACGCATAGGCTTTTTCTGCGGGCGCACCGGCGTAGATATTGGCGAAAGTCCCGTATCTTTCATAGTTCAGCCAGCCGGGGGTAGGTACTTTTTCCTCCACCAGAATCCGTGTAATGCTGGCGGCTCCACGCCCGTGTACAGCAAGGTCAAAAATCTTCTCTACAATCCAGCGTGTTTCCGGGTCGATCAGAAGATGACCTTTTTTGTCCGGGTCTTTTACATAGCCCAGCGGTGCATAGGCTCCATAGTGTGCGCCATTGGCAAATCTTGTGTGCATGGCAGCCTTGACCTTTTTGCTGGTCTGTCGGGCGTGCATTTCATTCAGGATGTTTAAGAACGGTGCAAGCTCGCTTTCTCCGTTGATGGTGTCCACATTGTCATTGATGGCAATGTAGCGTACTCCCTTGCTGGGGAAATAGATTTCCGTGTACTGACCGGTCAGGATATAGTTTCTTCCCAGACGGGATAAGTCCTTTGTGACAACGCAGTTGATTTTCCCGTCTTCGATGTCATCAATCATCCTTTGGAAACTTGGACGCTCGAAATTTGTCCCACTCCATCCGTCGTCAATGTACTCGTCTACAACGGTCAGCCCATGCTCTGCGGCATACTGTCTAAGCATCATGCGCTGGGTCTGGATACTGCCGCTTTCCCCCTGTAATTCATCGTCACGGCTCAATCTCAAATATAGTGCAGTGTTATAAATCGTTGTATTGTATGGTTGTTTCACGGTTAAAAATCCTCCTTCTAAAAGAAACAACCCACGCTTATACAATACTCGCTGGTACAAGTATATCATAAGCGTGGGCTGATTGACAGTCGTTATTCCGTATTTTTTCAGGAAGCGGCGGCAGCGTGCTGGATCACATCTTCCAGCAGGCTGTCAAGCGGCTTCCCATCCTGTGCGAAATGCTCCGATACCTTGATACGGACTTTCCCCATGACAAAATACTGGGTGCCGTCTTTTTCGGTAAGCAGGGTGCCGCTGTTTTTGTTATTGCTCTCGTTTTTGCTTTTTGCCATAGGCAGTTACCTCCATAAATGAAATATGCCCGACAAGGGAATGTCAGACAGGTGTACAGCCGCAGACTGTCTCCGTGTCAACCAAACCGTGTCAACCGGCAGAAAAGACTTTGAAAACAATCCATAGGCGCTCTATTATTACTTTTTACTTTTTCTTTGATTTCTTGGTTGACATGGTTGACAAAGGAGAGAAATGCCCCAAATATCAGGCTTTTCCCCGTCAACCGGCTGTCAACCAAAGCGTCAACCAAACTGTCAACCGGTGGCTTTTCAGAATGGAAGTTCCATTTGCCGGGCTTCTTCTTCCGTGATTTCCTGAAAACCGTCCCCCTCCGGCGGAGCTTGGTTGACACGCTCCCAGCCTTTTTGAGAACCGTATTTCTTATACCGCTTCGGGCTTTTGTAGGCTACCCAGCCCTGTATGATGCCGCCCGCAATGCCGGTATTCATAATCTCGCAGATTGCCCGTGTCTCCCAGTCTGCCGGGGAATTTAAGTTCCCCAGCGCTTCCTCATAAAGCTGCTTGGAACATACCCTGTCGCCGGTGTAGTCCTCCAAATAGGCGTAGATCATGCCGGCCTGTGTGTCTTCCTGCATAAAGTCCTGCTGGTGGGCGTTCAGGTATCGGTTCATTTCCATGCTGAATGACAGCTTATACTTCCCACTGCGATAAACCGTCATGGCTTCCGCCCACATCTGTTCGATATACGCCCTCGCCGCCGCTTCATCGTCCAGTATGTGAACCTCCGCCCGTTCCGGGTACACCGTCACGGGGAGAAAGCGCCGGTTGCCGGTGCGGTCACGGGGCAAAAAGTCCTGCCGGTTGGTCGTCCCTCCAAATACACATTGCCGCAGCCGGTCTGCCGGATGTGTCTCATACGGCACTTTGTAGGTTTCTTTCTGGCGGCTTAAGAATGACTTGATTTCCTCAATACTCTTGGCGTTGGCTGTGGCAATCATCTCCGACATCTCGATAATCCAATGCCCTTGCAGCTTGCGGTACACATTTTCATCGTCCAGCTTTTTCAAATCGTCTGAAAACCATTCGTCCCTGCCTGCCAGCAGCCGGAAAAAGGTAGATTTCCCGGCTCCCTGACCACCAACCAGACAGAGCATGACCTCAAACTTGCTCCCCGGTCTGAATACCCGCCGGATGGCTCCCATCAGGAACAGTTTCAAGGCTTCATAGGTGTATTCGTCCGTATCGGCTCCCAGAAAGTGATGCAGGGCGTAACGGATGCGCTCTGTGCCGTCCCATTGCAGGCTGTTCAGGTAATCCCTGACTGGATGGTAGCGGTTTTCATTGGCAACAATCTTGATGGCGCTCTGCACCTTTTTCTCGCTGGTAAGCCCGTAATTTTCTTCCAGATACAAAAGCAGGTAGTTCATGTCCATGTCGGTCAGCGTGGTACTGGTGCGCTCCCAGCCCAGCGGCTTCACAATGTCAATCTGCTCCGTCAAAAGGTTCAGGCGCAGCGCCCCGCGAAACAGAGGGTCACGCTGGAACACCGTCAGGCAGTTTCGGATGCTGTTCTTCACGCCGCCTTTCTGCGTCCCCTCTAATGTTTCCCGGATTTCTGCCGGTGTCTGCGCCGGTTCCATTGTGTCCATCGTCCTTTTGACCGCTTCCTGCGTTTCCGGCGGCAAGCTCTGAAATTCGCTGTTCAAGCCGCAACACCTCCTTTCCCTGTGCGGCGATCAATGCCGCTTTTTCTTCTATTTCTCCGTATAACAAAATATCCAAAAGGTATTCTGTGTAGCTTATCCTCTGCAACGCTTCCACAAAAAGAGGATGCCAGATGGCATCCTGCGGCTGTGGGGCGTGTGCTGTTTTCCAATGCTCCAGCAGGCGCAGATAATCGCATAGCACCCGGAAACAATACCGTTCCGTTTCCTGAAATCTCTGCTCCGCTGATTTTTGTCGGGGCTGTGACCTGTTGTGACGCTTCCTATCTGGCGGCGCATTGCCGGATTTCTCATAGGAAACGCCGAAGTCCTCCGCAAGCCTGACCGCAGCTTCCCGTTTCCCCAATCCATGCAGCAAAGCGGCAAAGTCGATCACATCCCCGGAAGCCCCGCAGCCGAAGCAGTAAAAGCGGCTGTCCACTTTCATGCTGGGCGTGCGGTCATTGTGGAATGGACAGCAGACCATGCCGTTTCTCCCCACCCGGATTCCATAGAATGAAGCAGCCTGCCGAGTGGTAACAGACTGTTTCACCGCTTCAAATACATTCAAATGCTCCCTCCATAAAAATACTGGTAGCGGTAAAGCTGCCGATTATATCATAGCTCCATCTCATGTTTCTTTCTCTGTACTGCCTGTGGCTGCTCCCTCCGGCGCAGTGCGGTATCTACGGCGTTCTGCACCTGCCGTAGCCGTATGACTTCCTCCCGGAGTGGCTTGTGCTGCGGAGACAGTTCGGCATACTCTGTTTTTAACTGTGCGTATTCCTGTTTCCATGCTTTCAGGGCAATGGGTTTTCCGTCCAGTTTTTCTTTCAAAATACGGCGGGCGGCATAAAACAGCCGTAACTCCGCATCGTGGGATGTTTCAAATTTCTCCCTCTGTTTCTTAAACTTGATATTGTTCAATTCCGTATGAACAGGTTTTAGCCGCTGGTAATTCTCGCCCTCCCGTATCAATTCCTGCAATTCCTTTATCCGGGCAGATTTCTTTTTCATGGAGTCGCTTAACGCTTCAAATTCTTCGTTGACAGAGGAAAGACGCTCCTGCAAATCCTCTAATGTGAGCAGCTTGTTTTCCGTCAGATAATTGACGGCTTCGGCAAACTGCTTTAAGTTTCCGGTTCTGGCTTTATTGCTCCATGCCCCTGCGTTGCGCTGGTTGTAATAAGCGATCAACAGGTCGGCAAGGCTCGGTGTCTGCGGTTTGGAAAGTTCTTCTTTTACCTCTGCCATCCAGACAAACAGGGCTTTGATCTTCTTCCTCACATCCTGCATGAGCCGGTTGGTGGCTTTAATCCAGCGGTTCAGTTCCCCTTTCTCGGTGCGGATGCCCTTTGCTTCCATCTGCCGGACATTAGCTCCCTCGTGGACAGTAGGTATCAGGTCAAGCCCCTGCCGCACATAGGAACGGTGGTCGATACGCACATCCAGCCCTTTTTCCTCAAATTTTGTATTAACGGCAGCCGCCCACTGCTCCCGCCAGTGTTCCAGCGTTTCCGGCTCATGCCAGTCTGTTGTATGGACAGCGTTAAACATATAATCGCCGTTTTTATCCCGGATTCGGTTTCCATCTTCATCAAGAAGATATTCCCGACGCTGTTTTTGTCCCCATGTGCCATCCGGGTTCAAAGGGCGCATGGTTGTCATCACATGAAAATGCGGGTTAGGGATGCCGCTGTCCTCTTTCTCCGGGCTGTGAAAAGCAAGGTCGGCAATCATGCCTTTTGTCACAAACTGCTCCTGTACGAACTTCCTCGCCAGCTCCATGTTTTCTTCCAGCGTCAATTCATTCTGCATGGCAATATCAAAGGAATAGGCAAGCTGTGCTTTTGGATGTTTCTCGCAGTTCTCCACAGCATTCCAGAGGGTCGCCCGGTCAAGATATATTTCCGGCGCATGGGGCGGCAGCATGATTTCCGAAGCGATCACGCCGCCCTTTTTGGTGTAGTCGCTGACTTCTCCATAGTAGCTGCTGTAAAGACGCTCCCCGGCTCGATAGGCTGCGCTGGCAATGGCGCTCTGACCGGCGCTGCGCTTGATCTGTGCGATTGAAAAATGATAAAGTGCTATCCTTAGTCACCGCCTTTCTCCTGCCCGGAAATACGGGCGTGGTTCTCTGTGGCAGACCGGATGAAATGCTCCGCCTGCGGCAGATTCAAAATGCTTTCCATGAGGGAATAAAATTCCGCTTCGGATAGCTCCTTTGTCTGTGGTGCAATGCTCTCAATAGCTGCCCCACGGGTAATCAGCCGGTGCGTCCTCTGTTTCCGGGAACCGCTTTCCAGATACGCCTGCCGGTTTTTCAAACGCTGCATTTTCCGTTTTTCCTGTTCCAGCAGGACAGTGGTTTTTTCATATTCCTGCTTCAACTGTTCCAAAGATTTTTCCATGTTCTCACATCCTTTGCTGATAAGATAAAGAAAGACCATCCGCAGACAGTCCGTGTGTCAGTGCTTCTATAAAACCCGATGAAAAGGGAAAACCGCAGAGCGGATTTCTCTTTGCGGCGAGTACACAGGGGATAGCCGCTTTAGCGGCGCAAGGGGGTGTAGCCACCTTGTCGGAGCGAAGCGAACGCAGACCTCGGATTGCTGATTTTATCAGCGGCAGAGGTAAGCTCCGCAGGACGCACGATACATGGTCTTTAGACTATGTATAGAAGTGCGCCCTTAGTTCCTAAGGGATTTTGCCGTTTCCGGCAGTCTTGTCCTTTTTCTTGGAACGCTTGGAAAGATACTTCGGGCAGTCAACCACAACCGCCCGGAAGCTCTGTTTACATTCGTGCTGGCATTTCCGGCACAGTTCGTTGTAAGTGATACGGCTGCGGTCATTTAAGAAGAAAGACCATTCCAACCGCCGCTTGTTACTCATTCTTGCCATAACCGGCTCCTTTCTCCGTTTCTATCTGATGTACGCAGATAGGCTGTTTTGATGTAGCGTCTCGGTATCATTTTTAAGTTTTTTTCCCTCTGTATGCCCCTTTGGAAAGTGCGGCAGTATTGCAAGTCAGGGAATGATACCTCACGCTTATTTGTCGCTTCCCGGTACGGTTTCGGAGCCTTTTGCCATCCATTCAAAGAAAGCAATTTTGCTGACCTTGATAAGTCTGCCCCTGCGGAACGCTGGAAAGCCGGGTGTGTGTACCAGCTCATAGGCGCTCGCTCTTGAAATTCCCATAATCCACTGAATGTCCGCCACATCCAGAACCAGCGGTAAATCCTCGTAGCTGTTCAATCTCTTTTTATCGTTCATTCTGTTCCTCCCATAAATCAAATAGGTTAAAATGCTTCCTGTTGCCGTTCTCCCCAAAAGCCGTTTTCCTGCCCCATTCCTGCGGTGTTTCCCTGCATTGGTGCGCCGAATGCGTCACTTCTCCTGCCGGTCATATCCCTTTTGGACGGTCATTCACTTGTCAAGGTACTGTGCGGTACGAAATTACCAACCGCAATCATCATAGCGTACTATCCTTGACAAAACAATGATTCTGCGATACCATGAGTGTAACGGATATAACTGAATTATATAATTACCATAAACAAAGGCAGGGGATAGGGATGGAGAATCAGTTTATACGGCATGAGCCATGTTTTGAGAGGATTTTGTTTGTCCTGACGCTGGACAGGAAGAAAATGAAAGAGCGGATTTTGATTGGGGAAGAACAGCAGATCCGCTTCCGTCTGAACGGGAGCCAAAACGCAGAGGTGCTTTGTGATATGACACGCCCACTGGGAACTTTTTTGATAAACTTTGAGCGTGACACGGACAGAGACTGGAACTTATACGGGCTTTCTCCGCTGCGGCAAGCTCTCCACTCCAACCGATGGAAACAGCCGGAGCTGGAGCAGGCGGCAAGCGAATTTCTTTGGGAGAAATATCTTAGCAACGACCCTCTGAAAATGTATGTGGCGTTCCGTATCTGGAACAGCTATCTGCTTGCCAGAGAACCCCGTGACCGTAACGCTGCCTGTGACCGCTTCATGGATAAAATGAGCAGACTGACCGGGGTATTCCAAAACGAAACCATGAGCTTTGACAGGGAGACAGGAAAACCGAAACAATTTCAAGCTGGCAGCCTTTATTTCAAAGGCGCACCGTCAGAAGATACCCGGCTTGACCTCTGGTTCCCGGACAACCGGCGCACAGAAGAATGTGTGTCTGCCTATGCGTCCCTCTACCCGTTGATTACCTATTATCTGAACAGGCTGAATGACTGGGGGCTTTGCTTCCGGCGGTGCAAGGTCTGTGGAAAATATTTTCTGGCAAAGAGCCAGCGGTATGAGCTGTGCAGCGACAAGTGCCGAAAAGCACAGGCGCTTCAAAACAAGCGGGAATTTGACGAGAGGTCAAGAGAAAATAACTATGACCTGCTTTATAAAAATGAATGCCAGAACTGGCGCAACAAAATAAACCGGGTAAAAAATACCGCAGGCTTTCCGGCTGACCGTCTGGAAAAAATACAGGCTTCCTTTTCCGACTTTAAGAAAGAAGCCTTACAGAGAAAAAAGGCTGTAAAAACAGGAACGGCCAGCCCGAAAGAATTTACGGACTGGCTGTATCAGCAGAGTAATGTAATTGTTGAGCTGACCGAGATATGAAAAACTTTCTATCGTCAATTTCGCATTATTGCAATAACAGATTGCTTCTTCCATGAATGGTAATATTATCATCAAACTTTTGGAAGAACTATAAATGTCCGAGGTGCCTTTGATTTCGACAAAAAAACAGGCTGAATTGTTACAAAGCTCGGACATTTCAAAAATTTTTTGAGAAATGGCGAAAAAAGCGGGGCAGCACACGCCGCCCCGCCGATCCCATACGGTTATTCCATCGCCCGCATTTGTTCAATCAGGGATTGCTTTTTCTGTCTGCGGATTGTCCATACAGACAAGATCAGTTCCATTCCGAACAATACCAGAATGAACAGTCCCATTTCCAAAACCGGGAATTTGTAAGGCACTACATTTCCGGCAAAAGCTCCTATACTCATTTTTCTGCAAGCAAAGATGGAAGCCGGAAGCCCAACGATCAGCGTCGCCAATGTTGCAAAGAGCGCATAGCACAGCCCCTCACAGATGTTCATTTTACATAGCTGTTTTTGTGTTAGGCCGATAGAACGCAGAATACTGTTTTCCTGCTTTCGGGCTATCTGGTTAGAGAGTGTCGTATTGATAAGGTTGATAACGCCAAAGAGAAATACCAACCATGAAAGTATCTCCATACTGCCAAACGCAAAAGAATTTGTCATTTCTTCATATTCAATCACTGTATTGATTTCATCTAAGGCAATATTACTATGGCTGGCAACAATATTTTTCAATTCAGCTCCCACATAGTCCGTTTTTTTAGCGTCATTTACAATGCTCCATGAATAGTCAAAAGAGGTGATTTCCGGGTGCAGTTCGTGGAACAACGCTTCTGGTGCAAAAAGAGTTGCCCCATCTAAGTGCATCCTGCCATGTCCTGAATATACCTTTGCAGGAGCGTATAACCCCGATATGGTAACAGAAACGGATGGCTGTTCTTCTCCCAAAGAAATCTCAACCGTTGAACCAACACCCATATCCTCATTCTGCTTTAGCACATTATAGTCAATTACAATACTACGGGAATCTGTTGGCATGGTTCCCTCTGTCAGAGCCGCTTCAACTGCCGCATAATTCTGGTCGGTCAGCATATCGCACATACCACCAGCTTGATGAATCTCTGTTTTATAAGTTGCATGGAGAGATTGCCTGCTTGGAATTATATCTGTAACGCCATCAATAGATAAGATTTTCTGCTTTAATTCCTCATTCAATGGATTTCCCGCTGCCATAACTTTTTCGCTTGCCACTTCGGAATGCAAATAAATTTTATAGTCGCCGTCCGGGAAAAACTGTCTTGCAAGCGCCTCTGGAGAACGCAGCAAAACAATGGAGGATACCACAAGCAGAATAATTCCGCCCAAACTCAATGAGGCTACAATAGCAACGGTCTTTTTTCGGTCACGCTTAAAATTCGCAATTCCCATTGAAACAGGATTGAGCTTGATATTCTTTTTCCGGCTGCGGATATTCTTTTGCGCTGGGGTAAAACGGACGGCTTCAATCGGGGAAATCCCTGCCGCAATTTTTACCGGCTTACGGATGGAAACAGATACCATGATCCAACTGCTTATGAGTGTCAAAATAACCGTTGCCACATAGGAAACAGCGTTAAAGCCCTTAGAAAACAGGAGAAAACCGCCACATATGCCCAACACTGTACCAATCACAATCCCGATACTGCCGAGTTTGCGTCCCTCCCGCTTTACAATCCGCTTGATTTGCTTTGGCGTTGCACCAATCGTCCGAAGCTGCCCGTAGCTCTGGATTTTGTCATTGATGGAGATACGGAAGATACTCTGGATCACAATATAGCCGCCGATCAGAACAACGGCAATCACGCCAGCCATTAGTGCAAAATCAAAGGATTTAGAGGCATAAGCAAAATACTTGCTGTTCATTTTTGGCATGGAAAGCTGATATTCCTCTGCAATCTCCCTGCAATAAGAGGTCATCAGTTCTTCGTCCAACTTGACGCTGTTTTTGAAATGAGCATAGGCGCGATAGCCAGCCGGGTCAAATCCTTTCCATCCTGTCAGGGCAGCGTTGGAAAGAATGATAGCGCAGGTATTCGCTTCTTTTTCATTTACGCTGTCCATAATGCCGGTAACGACATAATCACCATGAAAGCTCTCGGTGTCTAAGGTCACAGTGTCCCCAATCTTGGCATTGTTTCCATAGGTGGAAAGAAAGTATTCGCTTACGACAACTTCATTTGCTTTTTCAGGAACCCGGCCCTCTAACAGATTCATTTGCGCCTTGGCAATCTCCATCATTTGCGCGTCGCAATACACATAGGACGCATGATAGCCCTGTTCCGAAAGTTCCTCACCCAGCATATAGTAGCCGCCCACGCGCTCAAACTCCGGCACTCCTTTCAGGGTTTCAATGTCGTTTTCCTCTACGCCCATCCAAACCGCCTCATAAGTATCGACAACCTGATTGCGCTGCATTTGTGTCAGGGAAGTAGACACAATTCCCGTAAAGCAGATCAGAAACGCCGCCAGCGCAACAGCGATCACCACCATCAGATTCCGGCGCTTCTCGCTTTGCAAACTTTTCTTTGCCAGCTTCTTTGTAATAGCGCTGGTATCATTCTCAAAAGGCCATGTCATAGCCTGCCACCTCCTTACTCCACAATCTT
>NZ_JAAWUO010000002.1 GCF_013304825.1 Blautia schinkii
TTCAATTACTTGCATAAATTCGATGGACGCGTCTTATATCCCCATAGCTGAAGCAAGGGGTTTTACGACGCATTAGATAAGGATAATTCTGTAAATTTCCCTGATCCTCTATGTCCCATAAACAAAATTTTCATATAAGGATTATTACTATATTCCAGTGCAAGTGACATCAGCTTAACAGCATTTGTTCCTCTGGCCTCATATGTATCTACAAAAAAATCATTTATCTGCTTCTTCTCATTCAATGGATAAGGTTCAAATGCTGCATAAACCTCTTCTATTGTTTTCGCCTTTTTTATCATATACTTCTCCCTGCTCCATAAAATATTCAGCATAGAATTCCTTCTTTCCATTTTAACATTGACAGTATTATATCGCAACAATAATGTATATGTCAGAATTTTCATTCTATGTCAGAATATAACAGCATTACAGGGGAATGGCTTCTTTATAGTCCTGTGTTTCTCGGTACTCCTCAAAGGTATCCTGTACCTTCTCGGCCACTTCCGATTCATACACACCAGCCGTGATGAGCAGCTTTCTCACCTTGATAGGGTTTAGAGCTAGAGCATCGGCGATGGATCGGAGGGAGCATTCCTCCTCATAAAGCATCACAGCACTTTCCATCTGCTCTTTCAGATTTTCCCAGCATCATACTCCGGCTTTAGCTTCTTTCGACCGCCACCTGGCTTCCGAGATTTATACGCTCTTTTTTCTCCCATGATTATTCGTGCAGCTCCAGCGGTAGTCCGTCCGGGTCATGGAAGAAAGTCATCTTCCTTCCGGTATAGTCATCCACACGGATTGGCTCACATTCAATTCCGACCGCTGCCAGTTCTTTCACTGTCTGTTCCACGCTATCAACGCAGAACGCAAGGTGACGCAGGCCACAGGCCTCCGGGCGGTTCACACGCTTCGGCGGGTTTTCCTCAGCGAAAATCTCCAACTCTGTGTATTCATTGACACGCAGATCCAGTTTCCAGTCCTTACGCTCCGGGCGATAATTCTCTCTGATAACAGAGAATCCCAGCTTGTTCACATAGAAATTCTTGACAACTTCGTAGTCAGATACGATGATTGCAATGTGGTGTATTTTTGATAAATTCATTTTTCTTACGCTCCATTTCTTTTATTTCCGTTGCAAACTATACATCAACCTTCAAAAACTACCGTGTGAACTCCAGGAGTTCACACGGCATATCATCAAAACTTGATCACTTTCGGCTCATGGGTGAAAGAACTAATGGTAGCCACACCATTCTTGAAGTAGAACACCTCAGTGTTTCCATCATCTGCGGCATACATCTTCTTCAGTCCCGGATAAGCATCCAGCATAGACTGTCTTGCTTCCACACGGTCATCCTCTACCAGCTCACCGGAAACACAAATCCACTCGCCACCTTTGAATGCACACAACTCTGCTTTCGAATTGGCATGCAGCTGCTTGGAAACATCCTTCTTCTTACCAATCTGGATGTACAGCTTGCCTTCAAAAATATGTGCCGTGCCAAACGGACGCACTCTCGGCTAATCGCCTTCGACCGTTGCCAAGTAATATGTTTCAGCTTCTTTTAAGAATTTTACGATTTCTTTCATTTTTTCGTGCCCCTTTTATCTATCTAAGTTCACTTTACATATTTGATTCCCATTTCGCTAACATTAACAAGCCAGTTGATTTTATGTTCATTTTGGCAGGTATAACCCATATTAAGCAGAGCATCCTTCATCTGGTTATTTGTTAAATAAATTCCTGTTTTAGTTTCCAGTAGATGTTTTAATGAATATGTAGAATGTTTCGGGTTATATGATTTAATTGGATTGAATGTATCTCTAATCCAATCTTGAACTATACGACGCTCATGTGGTAAAAGGTCGGACATCAATGCATTATCTAACTTGTCAAGTTCACAACGTTCATGTAAATTCAAATAACCTGCGGAATGTGGTAACCCATTATCATCGATAAAACACAAATCATGTTCTGATGCACAGCCACAGCAATCTATTTTAACAGTTCTTCCTGATAATTCTACTAAACAATAACTTTCATAATTTCCAATTACGCGATAGCCACAAATTTCTTTAGCAGTCTTAGCATCAATCTGCATTGCAATATTTCCTCCTTCACCTATTTATTCTTCATCACATCTTCGCCGATCATAATAGATCGTTGCCTGCTGCTCACCACGGAGAGGTGTGTGATATTATTACGAGCAGCGTAGGGAGCTACCGCTCCCATTATATTACAAGTATGTAAATAAATCAGCCTTGTAGATTCTGTTTTTATTCCACCGTCACGCTTTTTGCAAGGTTTCTTGGCTTGTCGACATCCAGACCCTTGGCAACGGATACATAGTATCCCAGTAACTGAAGCGGAATCACTGCCAAACTGCCAACAAAGTGCTCATCCACTTTCGGCACATACACCGTGAAGTTCACTTGATCTTCAATCTCGTACTTGCCATAAGTAGTCAGCCCCATCAGAAAAGCTCCACGGCTCTTGCACTCCAGCATATTGCTTACGGTCTTTTCGTACAGCTCGCTCTGGGTCAGCACACCGATGACCAATGTTCCCTGCTCAATCAGGCTAATGGTTCCGTGCTTCAGTTCGCCAGCAGCGTATGCTTCGGAATGGATGTAGCTGATTTCTTTCAGTTTCAAGCTGCCTTCCAAGCAGACAGCGTAATCAATACCACGACCTACGAAGAACACATCATGCACATTGGCATACTTCGCTGCAAACCACTGGATGCGTTCCTTGTCTTCCAAAATCTTCTGCATCTTCTCTGGGATAGTCTGCAGTTCAGAAATATAGTAGCTGTACTGCTCATCCGCGATTTTACCTCTGACCTTTGCGAACTGAACTGACAGACAGTACATAGCTGCAAGCTGTGCGCTGTATGCTTTAGTCGTTGCAACAGAGATTTCAGGGCCTGCAAGCGTGTAGAACACCTTATCTGCTTCACGGGCGATGCTGCTGCCAACCACATTGACAATTGCCATTGTGGTAACGCCTTTTTCCTTCGCCATACGCAATGCTGCCAGTGTATCCGCTGTCTCACCAGACTGGCTGACAACGATCACCAGAGCTTTCTGATTGACCGGCATCTTTCGATAACGGAACTCCGATGCAAGTTCCACACGCACCGGAATGTCTGCCATATCTTCCAGCACATACTGAGCGGCCATGCCAACATGCCATGCAGAACCGCAAGCTACAATATAGATCTGCTCGAAATTCTTGATTTCATCCTCAGTTATCTCCACGCTGGACAGGTCGATAGTGCCATTCTTGATTACGGAATTAAGGGTATCTTGAACAGCTTTTGGCTGTTCGTGAATCTCTTTCATCATGAAATGCTCAAAGCCGCCCTTTTCAGCCGCTTCTGCATCCCACTTAATCTCGGTGGTCTGCTTTTCGATT
Organism: Blautia schinkii; assembly: GCF_013304825.1. Classification (GTDB taxonomy): domain Bacteria; phylum Bacillota; class Clostridia; order Lachnospirales; family Lachnospiraceae; genus Blautia_A; species Blautia_A schinkii_B. The sequence goes on from NZ_JAAWUO010000002.1 coordinate 3,425, forward strand.
TCATCACCATCAAGATTATAAAAATGAGCCTCACCCGGAGTCAATTTTGCAAACTCAAGATTGCCGATGTAATATACATTACGAGTATATTTCAGAATTGCCGGGACATCCGAAGCCACATAGGTTTCACCATCCGCAATGCCGATGATCATCGGACTGTCCTTACGTGCCACCCAAATCTCACCCGGGTAGTCACGGAACATCAGCTCAAGAGCATAGGAACCACGGACACGCACCATTGTTTTCGCAATAGCATCTATAGGACCGAGGTTGTATTTTTTATAGTAGTAATCAACCAATTTGATAACGACTTCTGTATCTGTCTGGCTGTAGAATGTATATCCATGCTTCAGGAGCTTTTCTTTTAGCTCCGTGTAATTCTCAATGATACCGTTATGTACACCAACGACCTCAGACTCAACTTCCCCAGAGCCAGAGCGAGTACAGTTACCAGAAACGTGAGGATGTGCATTTGTCTGGCTCGGCTCCCCGTGTGTTGCCCAGCGAGTATGACCGATACCACAAGTTCCCTTCAACGCATTGCCGTTATCCGTTTTCTCCATCAAATTAGACAAACGACCTTTTGCTTTCACAACCTCTGCCAGATTCTCTCCATCACGGATAGCCAGTCCAGCTGAGTCATATCCTCTATATTCCAGTTTAGACAGTCCATCTAGCAGGATCGGTGCTGCCTGTCGGTTTCCAGTAAAACCAACGATTCCACACATAGGTTTATCCCTCCCATTATTTATTTCTCTCGCCTATTATATTTTCCTTTTTATAAAAAACGACTCCGGGTAGTTGCCAGAGTCGTCATTGACCTTATACTTTATATCCCTTTTCGCAGATCACCTTGACCACTTCGTCAACATATTTCTGGCAGCTATCGTGGTCAGGTGCTTCCACCATAACACGCACGACCGGCTCCGTGCCGGACTCACGAACCAGAATGCGACCAGTATCACCCAGAGCCTCAGCAACCTTATTTACTACTTCCTGCACAGCAGGATCATTCTGCGCGGCTTTCTTATCGGTCACACGGACATTCTCCAACACCTGTGGATAGATTTTCAACGGTGCCGCCAATTCGCTCATCGGCTTCTTCTTGGCCAGCATCACTTCCAGCATCTTCAGACTGGTCAGGATACCATCACCAGTGCTTGCGTACTTGCTGAAAATGATATGGCCACTCTGCTCGCCGCCGATGCGGCAGCCGTTTTTGGCCATGTACTCATAGACATACTTGTCGCCCACAGCAGTTTTAACATACCCAATACCCTGCTCATCAAATGCTTTATACAGACCAAAGTTTGACATGACCGTAGTAACAACTGTATTATTCAGCAACTTTCCGCGTTCTTTCATATAGCAGCCGTAGATGTACAGGATATGGTCACCCGTGATGACGTTTCCTTTCTCATCTACACACAGGCACCGATCGGCATCACCATCGTAGGCAAACCCAACGTCCAGCCCCTTCTCCACAACAAACTTCTGCAGACCCTCAATATGCGTAGAGCCGGCATTATTGTTGATGTTCAGACCGTTCGGCTTGTTGTTTATGACATAGGTGTCTGCGCCAAGGGCATCGAACACAGACTTTGCAATGTTCCAAGAGCTACCGTTGGCACAATCCAAACCAACTTTAACACCTCTGAAAGAATAGATACCCAGAGAAATCAGATAACCCATGTAACGATTACGGCCTGCCACATAATCTACCGTACAGCCAACATGATCACGACTTGCAAATGGTAGTTCCGGCCAATCCATATCAAACACATGGAGCTTACCGTCAATATAAGCCTCGATCAGCAACAACGTTTCTTCCGGCATCTTCTCACCGTAACCGTCAATCAGCTTGATACCATTATCGTAATATGGGTTGTGGCTGGCAGAAATCATGATGCCACAGTCAAAGTCATCCACACGAGCAATGTAAGCCACAGACGGGGTTGTAGTAACATGGAGCAGATAGGCATCCGCTCCCGAAGCAGTCAGACCAGCGACAAGGCTGTACTCAAACATATAGGAGCTGCGGCGAGTATCCTTGCCGATAACAATACGGGCAGGATTGCCGTCACAATTGCGCTCACGCAATGTGTTATAGTACCAACCTAAGAAACGACCCACCTTATAGGCATGATCAGAAGTTAATGTAATTCCGGCTTCACCACGGAAGCCGTCAGTTCCAAAATACTTACCCATTCTTTATTACCTCTCTTATGCTTCTTCAATCTTAAAAGGGCAAACCTTTAAACATTGATAACAGCGAACACATTTACTGTCATCTATTTGCGGATATTCAAAGCCTTCTTCGTCCTCTACCATAGAAATAGCTTCTTTCGGACAGATGGCATAACAAGCTGTACACCCACAGCATTCTTCTTTTCTTTTATATAGTACTGGTATTTCTTTCAATTCAGTTCCTCCCTAGTACAATCAAACACGAAACACAAAGAGTAATCCATATTCTGTATTACTCTCTGCCCCCCCCGATTACTCGAAGCATATTTTTAATTATTTTCTTTACTTTCCTTTTTGCTCTTGTTTTCAAGGAATATTTTATCGGAGCACCATACTTTCCTTCCAGCTCTTCGAAACTCATTGTGTGCATATCATCAAAAAAAGTATCTCTTTGTGACGGCCTTGCACATGACTTGTATTCAGCAGGATTTCCTTTTACACCAGCTTCATATGTCACCTCTTTTAATTTCATTTTGCAACTGATATAGTTAAATATTTCTTTTCCTTTTTGGGTTCGAATCAATACGAGAGAAGTTCCTAACCCATCATTCATCTCTGGAGCGACATCATTAATCCCCCAGAAGTCAGCAACCGTCAAATCAGACAGTTTCTCTCTTTTAGCCACACACTCATAGCATGATGGGCGCAGACAATAATCTCTTAAAAACATCTGCATATAGGGGTCTTTATCTTTAGATATATAAAACTTTTTTACAGAATCTTCTGGAATATTTTCCAAAACTTCCTTCATGCCAAAATCAGTCCAACTTTCATCCTTGCAACGAAAGTTAATCCCTTTCAGTTTTCCACCAGACTTTTTTTCTTGATATTGTGCGTATTCTCTCCACAATGTAGGTGATGGTGCTCCGTGACAAATCACATCCATGCAAATCAAATTATCATAATCTTTTCCAAGAAATCTTCTTAGCCCGTTTACTTGGCAACCTGTTCCTGTAAATAACACAATTTTTCCTGCTTGCAATTCTACCTTAACTTTCTTAAATGTATCCCCAACTTTTGCTTGCAGGTATTTTGATCCACGGAGTTTTATTAGTTCACTTCGATCCGTAACTGCAATAAATTCTGCCGAATAGCAATCCTCAGACATCGCGACACCATAAATAATGCCATTCTTATTAAGCACATACTCTGCCAGAGAAGAAAATACCGCTCCAGAAGAACTGCTCAATCTCACATCTTTATCTTTACTATAACAAGCATATACTTTTTCTGGCTTCACTAGTATATCCTCCTCTTCCAGTACCTTTTATACAAATCCAATATACCGCAACAATTTTTTATGGTTCTTCAATGTCATCTGAGCAAGATGCACTACGATGTAACTAATGAATGATGTCAGTACAAATCGCAATGCCCAATAAGCATACCAGTTTTCACATTCTATAATTCTACCAACAATCATCAGCACTGCCATGTGAATATAGAAAATTCCATATGAGCAATCTCCTATCTTTGATAGCAAGTGACAGCCACTACGATTATTTTCATTTTTCTTTAGAAGCCAGCCAATTATGGTAACAGAATAAAGAAATGAACCAACTGTTATCTGACTCGTATAGAATCCAATATCGAATCCTACTGCTCTCAATCCAACCGCTTCAACGCAACTTAATGCGAGCGCACCTGCCGCCGCATATCCATTGCATTTCAATTTCCATCCACAGCGCACATGAATTCCTAAATAATAAAAGACAAACCATGCTGGGAATAATGTTTCATATAGACGTGGTGAGATACCAACTATATAATTCCAAGCGTACAAATACATTAAGTAAAGCGACGTTACTAACCATAGAATTCTACTGATAACTCCATTTTGTTTTACAGTTTTGACTAGCCAAGGCGTCATCATCGTAAGCTGCATCAAAACGACAATATAGTAAAATGGAGTTGCTGACTTTCCAACAATAAATCGGTAAACAAATCCAAACCAATGAATCTCATTGCCACTGTGTACGATTTTTAATAGCTCAAGTCCACTATACAGTAGCGACCAAATCATAAATGGGATACACAGTCGCCCCCCCCCGATAAATTATCCAGTGTTTATAACTGAATTCTTTATCAGACAAGGCATCGACATTCACAAAATAACCGGCCATAAAAACAAATGTAGCAACTGCAAAATTGATGATCTGGCGAAGAACAACGAACTCTGCACCATATCCAGTAGAATAATTAAATCCACCTAAGGAATGAATCAATACAACCGCCAATATACAGATTCCCCGGATGCTTTGCCAATATTCTTTCTTTTCTTTCATCTCTTTATTTCCTTAAGATTTTTCTAATTGGACCCATAACAAGCTGCTTTTCTTCTTCATTCATTCCTAAGAAATACATTGAGAGTCCGTACACAACTGTATAGACAATTGCAAATACTCCCAGTTTAACAAGTCCCGTAATATTGGCAAATTTCATAATGAAAAATCCGACTACACAAGGTGCAATCAATGCCGGGATAAACTTTGCAATCTCTTTCCAAAAATAAATCATGTTCATTCCAATTCGGGCATGATAATACCAGTTCATGAAGATGGCATTGCCCGCAATAAGAGAAATAGCTGTCCCAAGCGCAGCACCAGCTGGTCCCATAAGTTTAATCAGTGGAATGCTGATAAATACGTTGGCAATCGCAATTGCCAAATAGACAACTGCCCTTGCCTTATGCATATTCTTGGCTCTTTGAATCTCAATTCCAAGGTTTTGTATCAGAGGAACTGTAACTGGGACAATTAACAAAAGCGCAACTATATATGAGGCCCCATATTCAGGTCCAGCCCATATTTTCACAAACGGAACGCCAAAAAATACAAATCCCGATAGAATCAGCCCTAAAACCATAAACTGAATACGTCCAACCTTAGTAAAAAGTCTTGTCAGTTGTGCATCATCATTTGATTCAGCTACTATGCGGTTAACCTTGGGAACAAAAACATTTGAAATAGACGACGAAAACTGAAGATACAATGTGTTGATTTGTCCTCCAACACCGTATACAGCAACCGCCGTTGTTCCTGCTAATCTTCCTAACAAGAATTTATCAACACTCCAGTTGATCTGATCGATAATCTGATTTAAAAAAATGAAGAAAGTAAATACCCACATTTCTTTCAACAATCCAATTTGAAGCCCGCGGAACTCAAAGCATATATGTAATTTCTTAAAGCAGTAGAACATATTGGATAGCAATACTGCAAAGGTCAGAAATGTTGTAACGGAAACCATACCAATCGAGCCGTACCCCATAATAAGCAACGGTAGCGTCAAAAATGGGCTGAACAAATTCTGAAGAAGAATCAGCAACTTTTGAAATAGAAATTTTTCATGAGCAGTAATCGAACAGTTAAATACACTGTTCGGGAATGTCATTGCAAGATTAATAATAAGGAGTCCCATTAATATTCTTGCTGTTTCATATTCGCTATCTGTAAGTCCTGTGCCAAAAATGCCACGGATATTTCCAATCATCACAATTCCACAAAGAATGCAAATCACAGAAATCGAACAGAAAATGATCATGAACATACCGTTCAGCTTTGCAACTCCATCTTCGTCCTTTTGTGCTTTATATCTTGAATAGAAACGTAAATAGGAACTACCAAATCCTAGGCTTAATAAGCTCAAATAAGAAACAACTGAATATACAAGTTGGTACAGTCCATATTCACTTTGTCCCAAAAGGTGAAGCATAATTGGAGTGTATACGAGATTTACCAGTATCTTAATTATTTCCCCGGCATAAGATAAAATCACTCCCGCCTTACGCTGATTAATTGTCATATCCTTTTTCCTCAACTAAACATCTTTCTAAATATTCTCTAAAGATTGCTCTCTCATCACGCAATTTTTCAAATATTCCTTCAAAATTAATTTCAAAAGGCGCCGAAGTATCCAATTGGCTAAAACTTCTTGAACGAATCCCCAACTTGCAGTACAGTGTTTGGAACCTACTATTCATATTAAGAGAAGTGCCTCCGCGGTTGCTAACAACGAACGGCTTACGATGTAAAATAGAAAATATTATACCGTGATATGAATCGGTAAAAACGATTTTTGCATTATGGATTAAATATATAAAAGCATCAGGTCCCAGCGTTAGATATTTTTTTTCCTTCATTAAATTAACCATTTTTAATTTATGCGTACTACAAAATGATTTGATTTTTTCATTTTCCTGATTACTTCCCAACATATAAATCAATGCATAATCATCCTGCAACTCAATGTCAGGTTTTTTTTCATATTTATCCCAAAAATCCGCATCAAACATGAGCGTTGGATCTATTAACGTCTCCACTTTTTTCCCGGACAGCATTGAAATCAACTGAGAGCCTGTATACTCTCTCGATGATAAATAACGAAACCCCGTTAAATATTTCTTGTACAATTCGACCTTGTTAGTCGGCACCTCTTCCGCAGCAATACTAGGCGAGAGTGCAATTCGCTTATCTGGTGACGCAAATTGTAAGAACAATGTACTATTTACATCTTCAGAGTACGGTGACCATATTTGATCACTCCCTGCAATATAATAATCAAAGTCCTTTTCAGGAAAAGATGACGCAGTTTTTTCTGCAATAGGTATATCATAGTAGCGTATGTATTTTTCATCAAACCGCAAAAAGTTTTGATGACGCTTTAATAAACAGCAATAGTTTCCACTTAATAATTGTTTCACATTTTTCTTAATATTAAATCCTATTGGATACTCTAATGGAGTCTGTTTTATAGTATAAACATCTTCAAAATAACTATGCAAGATTTCTTGCACTGCAAGATTTTGTAATCGCTGTCCATAATTATCTCCATAAGTAAATGTTAAAATTGCTACTTTCATTCAACAATCACCTTCTTTACACTTCAAACAACACAATGTATAAAAGAATGCCAAAATACATGTACTAGAAAATTCTGTTACTAGTTGCGTATATGTCATTAGTATTAAAAATAAAACTACCATAACTGTTGCAAGAAGATTTGACTTTATATTATCCATTGTAATAAAATAAATCATAAGCAATATCAATGCAACAAACACTATACCACCAAGCATCAAGAAAACGCTCAAGTCATTTTGTCCAAAATGGTAAAATCCAAAAGCACCATTTTGACGCCATGTATAATTACCTAATCCATAGCCTAACATGTGATGGATTGGATCTCCTAATATGTAGACGACAGCTCCTATTCTTTCTGCACTTCCAGTTGCTTTTGCTCCCAAGTCAAGTCCTTCTGTAATTCTCGTCATAATAGACGTTAGAATTTTATTGGTAGCTTCAATTCTAATTAAAACATTGTAGACAACACAAATACTAGCAATTGCAAATATTATATATTTTGCAATTCCTTTTATTTTATCAACAGTTGTCTGGCTCACTCCCCTATAAACATCATACAGTTTATAGATTGCAACAAACAAAGCGATTAGTAGAAAGCAAGTCTTGTTGTCATTTTTTGTAGATATCCAAAGCATGAAAGCAAGCACAATTATATTATATACGCCAAATGCAACCCGATAATTTTTGTTTTTAATTTTCCCATATATATCAATATTTAAAACCGTCATAAACGCGGTATACAGTCCTAGTAATGGCGTTCCATTATAACCAAGAAGTCCACAAATTAGGTCTTCCTTCATAGGATTGACAACACCGTCTGGATGCTTTCCTGCCAAAGCTAGATTTCCTCCGAGTTCTATCATAAGAGCTGGAATATTAACAAAATAATATACATTAAAGAGCCATGCACATTTATAAAAGAACCGTGACAATGTTTCTTTTCGATTGCCAATCAAATAGCCGACAAATACAAACACACAAAGTGATGGAAAAAACAATTTGAAATTCTGCATACCAACAGAAGTGTTATTATAGGCACTATACCAAAAATACACTAATGTTATTAGAAACCAAAAAAATCCCTTTGCAATCTTTCGATATCCCCTAATTCGTGAAATAAATTGAAATAGAAGTAAAAGCAAAAAAATATACGAATATCTCCTTGTAAGGTTCAGCCATCTTATGCCCATAACTTGGACAATCAACATCAAATAGAGTACTTTTTCTAATAAATCTTGTTTTCCTATTTTTAATCTAAATCGCATCTTCTACCCCTCTACTTATTCATCGCTTAGTGCTGAAAATATATGAATTTTCCCACAATATATAGAACAGGGTTTTTAAATACATTATTTTTGTTTTCTTTTAATAAGTTTCTTTCATCAAAAATAAAATCAGATATATCCGGATTCATCCGCATATCAATAATTTTTTTTCCTGTTCGCTGATACTCGTCAACATCTTTTCGGGATTGACCACTTTTGATCCACTCAATACATTTATCTATATCTTCAAAAACAATCCCATTCTTATTGAATAAAGTCATTGCTGCAATATTCCCGCTATTAGGATTAGTTATTACAAAACAGCCTGCAGATGTTGCCTCAAAATATGTATAGCTATATGTTTCTTGACATTTTGACCATTGAAAAACAATATCGATGTTTAAATCTGCAAGCTGTTCCTGCATTGTCTTCGAGGTCTTTTCTCGATAATCAACACGAATTGTCTTTACATCATCATCCTTGTGATATATATTAGAATTTCCCAGATAATAAAATTCATATTGTTCCTTTGATGCTGCATTGACTAGTCTATTCCATTCTGCAAAACCTTTGTGATTGGCCGGCTGACCCATATATGCAATCCGAAGTTTTTTCGCTTTGTTTTTAATCTCGCAATGCTTCCATCCATATATAAGGTGAGAGCGAACAGTGCACCTTACATGAATGTCAAAAACTCTTTTTAAGTTTTCTAGCGTATTCATTGATGGACAAATAAACATATCCAAATTTGATCTTATATCGCAAAAAAAATCAGCAGAGCTTTTATAATTTTTAATTGCCTTATCAAGATAATTGCAATTTCCACAATTTGTCTCACATGGAATTACAATTTTCTTATCGCAGGCAGTTCCAGACTTGCTGCTCCAAAAAACATAAGGACAAACCGATGTAAAATCATGTACAATATATCGAATCGGAAGATTTAATCTATTTAATTGAGTCCCAAGTGTTTGTTTTTCAAAATAGTTCATCTGATTGATTATAACGCCTTGGAAAGCAACGGAATATTTATAGGATATACTATTGAGCACTTTTTCAAGTTTGCATAATTCGAATGTTCCATAGTAACATTCGTTTAAATTAATAGAAACAAATTCTATATTCTTACTTTTAACGATTCTTTTTGCAATGCGATTCAACCTTCTAAGTGGATAAACTTGTACTACAAAATATCCTTTTAATAGCAGCCTTCCCACAATTTCAGATAGAAATTTTTCTGTTCCACCTGTTTCACGCGTATAATCCGAATTGGAAAAGAAAACTATTCCTTGTTTAACACCTTTTGTCATTCAGCTTTTCTTCCTTTTCTTTTTTCTTCATTATGAACAAATACACGTCCATAAAGCACTCCATTTATTTTGATACAGTCGAAATTTTAAGACATATATAAAACGATCAATCTTACGTTTTTTTTCAAAAGAAACAGCACCATCTATTAGTTCCTGATAATCAGTTCCAATCGCATCAATACAACTACAACATGCTAATTGTCTTATTCGTTGATATAATCCACTTCGGGTAATTTCCATCTGTCTTCCCGAAATAACTCTACTACAGATTTCTCGAATTCTTGAAGAACGAGTTATATGCTTTGCTCCAAGCGTATTGGTCCCATGCTGACGGTATAATGCTAACGGCTCATCTAGATATTCGATTTTTCCGATAACACTTGCTATTAACATTACCCACCAATCATGCATAATTATATTATTTGTATCCTCAACCACTGATGCCTTCGCTAACGTGTTATTGATAATCATTGTACATCCCGCTGCATACCCTTTCATAACAGCACGATCTATTGTGATTTCATCAACTGATAGAGCATTATACTTTATAAAAGACGAAGCAATCTCTTTTAGATTTTCGTCAACGACCTTCATATCACAATATACGAGCGCTGACACGGCTGGATTATCACTTTCCAGTTTTTTTATTGCTTCCACCGATTTTTCAATCTTGTTCGGTAACCAAACATCATCCTGATCACAAAACATACAATACTTAAATTGGACTCCAATTTTCTTCAACATATAAAGAAAATTACTTTTGGCACCACCACACGTTCCTGATTTAAGTCTTATGAAATTATCGTTGACTTTGCAGAATTCATCTATGATTTTGCAAGTCGAATCCGTTGAGCCATCGTCGTGTATATAGCAAACAAACTCACTATAGGTTTGATTCTTTATTGACTCCAACATCTCTAAGACATACTTTTCACCATTGTATGTCGCCATAAGCACACAAACTTTACTGTCCATTTTTCCCCCTTATAGTAAATTCAGAAGTACGCGGATTCTATATGAACGCACAGCATTCTTGTCCATGCCTTTCATCTCACCGATCTCCATAATTTTCCATTTACCGATAATGCTTTTTTTGTAGTTACTCATATACATTAAATAATCCATGTCGTCTCTCTGAATCTGCTTTTCACTGGCAATTAACTCTTCCGCTACAATTGACATAGAGTGCTTACTGCTATTTTTCCAATTCCATAATACAGTTTTTAGTTTTTGAACGCCGGTTTTATTGTTCTTTGCCACAACATTATTAGAATGAACTCGATATCCAAAATGAGGCTCCATATCCCAGTAAATTGAGCCTTCGCAGTTTGCATACAACATAACAATCAAATCATGCATAGGAATGCAACTTATGTTTGCAGTCCTAATACGTTGGCACAATGTATCAGAAAAAATCATAGAACATCCTTGAGTACAACCCGAGACAAACAATTTCCGAATAGTCATATTAGGTGTTCTGTTAGTTCGACATTCTTTAATAACTGTGCCGTTCTCATCTATGATGCGGCAGTTACAAGCATACAAATACGTATTACCCTTAAGGTGCTCAATTCCCTTTTCGATTTTATTAGCATCCCAAATGTCATCCTGATCGCAAAAAGCATAATAGTCGGCTTGAATTTCAGGATTCATCAATAACATCCAGAAACTCATTGCCGGACCTGCATTTTTTTCTTTATATAAAACTATCTTTATTTTCTTCTTCCAATTTTCAATGATATCAAAAGTATTATCTGTACTACCATCATCTCTGATGTAAACTGTCATTTCGTCAGCAACTGTCTGATTTGCTAGACTTTCCAACTGCTTATCCAAAAAAAGGTGTCCATTATATGTTGACATTAAAACCGCAATTCTCATAAGACCTCCGTAAAACCAAAATTCATTTTACAGTGTGTTCAGAATTTCGGTTATATCTATATATTTACTTTTTCCAAAAGGCTCATATGATGCCATTATCACATTATTCTTTGGGAACTGATGAATGATTGTATATCTTCCATCTTCATTCGGCCAATGTTTACATGTGAAAAATAATTTATTTTTGAATGGAAACGACATAAACTTTTCTACTTCAGTTTCTGTACAGCCATTTTGATCATTAAATTTGACAAGTATCTTATTCCAATTAATTCTGTTAATACGGCGTTCCCATTTATCTCTAGCTTCTTGTTCACTGTGATAATGCAGAAAGAAAATTTCTATTGTATTCTTTCCATTAGATAGCACACCAACTGGATAATGTCCAAATCTTTTATCACCGGATACTTCCGTCATTTCTTTCCACCGAGATTCTTCTGGTTTAATAAAGACAAGCTTACCACCAATATAGCCTTTTAAATCAGACAAAAATTCAATGTAATCTTTTGCGATAAAAAACATACCAACTGTCGGTGAGCCTTTCGGCAAATCATATGCTTCATATACAGTCCCACCCCAGCAGTTATTGGATATTATTGTGAAATCCTTTGTTTTTAAGTATGTGCTTCTCTTTTTGCAGGTAAGTGGGATATATATTTTGTTTCTAAATTTAAGTCTTACCCCTTCGATTGATGGCATTACTATTTGTCACCTCTTTCAAAATACTGCTGCAACTTCTGAGCATTTTCTTGCAAATCATACCCTATTTCTTTCGCTGCTGAAATTGCTTTTTCAGAAGCATCTACTCGATTATTCGATATGGTTCTACTTTCCAAAATGGCATTTTTCCAGTTCTCAGCACTATCAATTGGCAAAAATCTCACTGTATCCGTAAACACACATTCTTTGGTGATTTTATCTGACAAGATACAAGGCAATCCCATCATTTGCCATTCAACAGCAACCAATGGAAGTCCTTCATGCAAAGACGGAAGAAGCATTAAGTCCATAGCCTGTAACATATCTGGAACATTTTGAATCGATCCTGTAAATACTATGTACTGACTCAATCCTCTATCATTAGCCATTTGCATAATACTTTTACGAGTCGTTCCATCGCCCATCAGGTATAGTTTTAAATTGCGTTCTACTTTTAATAGCCGATCCAAAACGTCCAACAAAAAGACCTGATTTTTCTGCGCATTAAAGTTTCCCACATGGCCAAGAACTAGCGTTTGGGCTGAAAGGCCCAATTTTTCTCTCATATAATCTCTTTTTTCAGAACAAAAAGCATATACTTTTGTATTTCTTCCATTTTTTATAATGTCAAAAGGTCGATTTCCATAAAGCCATTGGCCTGCTTCGTATCCACATGCCAATGCAACAGTATAATTTCTATAAAATATTGGCCGCAACAATTTATCTGCCATCTTATGGTCGCATGTGGTATTATGCGAGTGTACTACACGGATTTTACATCCGCACATTCTCGCTATGATAAGTTCTATGCTTAAAATCGCACTACTTCCATGGAGATAAACCGCATCATACTTTTCTTCTTTCATAAGTTTTACTAATGCAGTTATATACTGGACAACACTAATTTTTCTCGAAGGGAGGCACTTAATATTTACGCCAATATTTTGAAACTCAGAGATTAATTGATAACTATAATCTCCAGAAGCAATCATATCTAACTGAAATTTTTTCTTATCAAACAGAGCATAATTATCCAAGATAACTGTGGATATACCTTCCTTTTTTCCTAGACCGGAAGTTGATAATGTAAGTATCTTAATTTTCTTCACTTATGCTCCCCCTCGTTGTATATGATTTATTTTTTCTGCGGCAATGTTAGCCAACTGCCCATTATTTCATCCCATTTTGAAGGTTTGAACGGCATAAACCCACTAAAATGGTAAAAAGTAAGTTCCCCAAAATAAAGGTGTCCATCAACTTCATAAAAGTCGACTCTAACATGCGGAAAATCTTTAGATAGCACCTTGGAAAACTCTATCATTTTCTCGAATGTTACAGGCTTTCTTAGTGGAGCCTCGGCATTTGGATATTTTTGCACAATATTCAAATGATTAAACTCTAAATCATAATAATCAAATTTCGTTGCATTTTTGATTCTATCAGATGCAACAAACATAAGTTTCGGCTGACCATTAAAGCAAAAAAACTTATAATCACGCAATTCACCATCCACATGGTCTTCAAGATATGGTTCTGCAATGATTCGCGGCTCAACATTTTTATATGGCCACTCTCGACCAATATAATAAAAGTTCTGTTTAAGCGCTGCTTCAATTTTTTCTTTTGCCTTTTGAATGTCGAGCGTACTTTTATCTTTTACGATTACAAGTCCTTCTGAATCATGTGTACACTTCAATACAAACTGATTTGGAAGCCGATCAAAATCTATATCATCAAACCTGTCCCACACACCAAGAGTCGGTATTGTGTACCCCCCCCCAGAATTTCGTCTACATACTTTTTCACTTCGTATTTATCCACAAGGGTAGTGTATAATGGATTGCGGTCGTGTATCTTCAGCCAGTTCAATTTTTCGTTATATGTCCCAGGTTTCTTAAGATTTGCAAACTTCTTAAAATGCGCAAAATAATTCAACTGGATATACATTGCATCCGGCATAAATCGTAATGCATATCTTATTTTCTTGGCCAATTTATTGCTACTCATAATCACCAATTCTCCTGAATAAATTTATCAATCATATTTACAATTGCCATTGGGTCTTTATTCACCCATGGAACCAACTCATCTGTTCCCTCATAAATTTTCTGAAAGCATTCCCCCAGATTATTAAGTTCCAGATCTGCCATTAGAACATAACGATTAAGGTTGAATGCCTCGTTGTTTTGAATCTGGTGATCATTGATATGTTCTCCGTATTTCGCAAGACGAGTTACAGCAATGACTTTTTTGCCCGCATTTAAGGCTTTCATAATCGAGCCGGATGCACCATGTGAAACCACAATATCCGCCTCTTTTACCTTTTCCAAGAATTCCTCTTGTGAAATAAAGTCTTTATACTCATAATGTTTTGGCTTGTATGTAGATGTGCCAATCTGTGCAAACATCGCGTCCGTCAACACACCCTTTTCATATAGCTCATCTAATTTTTTAAATAAACGGTCAAAAGGATAATTTCTTGACCCGACTGTCACAAAGATCATTAGTATAAACAACCTCCATAAATTGCTTTTTTATAGAATTTTTTCTGTGTTTCCCACTGAACAATAAATAAATCCGCGTGCTTTTCCATCTTTTTGCCCGCCACAGTTGGCATATTTGCTCGACCGAATGTTTCAATAAACACAAATTTTTTGTGGAACAACACGGCTAAAAGGTAAAATGGATACGCCACCATTGTTCCAGTTGTGATAACAAAGTCCGGTCTTTCTTTTGCCCAGATGTAAAGAGTATAAATCGAATTCCACAGCATCTTAGGAACCATAAATTTATCCTTTAAATCTGTTTGCTTCATAAAATACTTACCGAGTGGCGCATCAAATTGAGTTTTCTCTGTAACGAAAAAACCTTCATACTTTTTAGCAAGCGGTTCCAATTTCTGAAGTTGTTCCCAATGTCCGCCCGAAGATGATACAAAGCACAGTCTTGGTTTTCTATTATGTTTCATTGATTTTTCCTCAAAATTTAAAAGTATCTTTCAGCCCCAGCCATTTCTGATCCTTATCGCTCAAATTCAATACTGTACCATCTTCCAGTGTGTAACCTTCTGCGCTTGCACTGCCATTGTATTCGCCCTGTACTTCCGGCCACTCAATGCCGATCTCAGGGTCATTCCAAGCCATTCCGCCTTCATCATTCGGATGCCAGAAGTCGTTGACCTTATAGCAGAATTCTGCCTCATCGCTCAGCACCAGGAATCCATGTGCAAAGCCCTCCGGGATAAGGAACTGCTTCTTGTTTTTAGCAGACAGCGTCACGCCATACCACTTGCCATAGGTTTCCGAGTTGCTTCTCAGGTCAACAGCAACATCGAACACAGTGCCACGCACCGCACGAACCAGCTTGCACTGCGGATACTGTTTCTGGAAATGCAGACCGCGCAGAACGCCCTTTGTGGACATAGACTGATTATCCTGAACAAAGTGAACGTCAATGCCTGCTTCCTTCATATCTATTTCGTTATAGGTTTCCATAAAATAGCCACGCGCATCGCCGTGAATCGCAGGCTCAATTACGCAAAGCCCTTCAATACCGCCTACATTTTTCTCAACTTTAATCTGTCCCATTTTCTTTACTCCTCAATTTCTTTCAGATAGCGGCTCAGTGCATCCTGCCAAGTCGGAAGCGGAGTAAATCCAGCTTCCAGCAGCTTGCTTTTGTCCAAACGGCTGTTGAACGGACGAGCTGCCTTACTCAGACCGTACTCTGCCGTAGTGACGGGAACCGCTTCTGTCTTATATCCAGCCTGACGATAGATTTCTTTCGTGAAATCATACCAGCTAATATAGCCGCCCTCGTTGGTTGCATGATAATAGCCGTATTTTTCGGTTTCGTTCATATCGACCAACAGCCGAGCCAAATCATATGTATAGGTCGGTGTGCCGATCTGGTCGTTGACCACACGCACGATATCGTGAGTCTTACCAACATTCAGCATCGTTTTAATAAAGTTCTTGCCGTTCAGCCCAAACACCCAAGCAATGCGGACGATGAAATACTTCTCCAGTGTCTGGCTGACTGCCAACTCACCTTCCAGCTTTGTCTGACCGTATACATTCAAAGGCTTATAATCCTTGCAATCTGGCTGCCAGGGCTCTGTGCCCTGACCATCAAACACATAGTCCGTGCTGATATAGGTCATCTTACAATCCAGTTTCTTGCATACATTTGCAATATTCTGCGTGCCGCCTGCATTGATAGCACGAACCTTCGCTACTTTATCATCATCCTCTGCCATGTCCACAGCAGTCCATGCTGCACAATGGATCACGGCATCCGGATTTACTTCTGTAATTACTTTTTCAACAGCGTCCTTATCAGTAATATCCAGTGCTATATATGGAGCCTTCGTCACCGCAGAATCATCAGCAACACCACTGTAGTTTTCCTGAATATCAGAACCAACACCTTCATGACCGCGCTTCAGCAGCTCATTCATCACATCATGGCCCAACTGACCGCCAACGCCTGTTACAAAAAACTTCATGTTCTTTCCTCCTCTGGCTTTTAGCGGTTGCTGTACATTTTCTCGTAGTAGTTCTGATACTCACCGCTGATGATGGTCTCCCACCACTCACGATTATCGAGATACCACTGGATGGTCTTTTTAATGCCGTCCTCAAACTTGGTCTCCGGCAACCAGCCCAGCTCATTGTGAATCTTGGTCGGATCAATAGCATAACGCATATCATGGCCCTTACGATCGCCAACGTGAGTGATCAGGCTCTCCGGCTTGCCCAGTTCCTTACAGATGATTTTCACAATCTCGATGTTCTGCTTCTCGTTGTGACCGCCGACATTGTAAACTTCGCCCACACGACCCTTGTGAATAATCAAATCAATGGCCTTGCAGTGGTCTTCCACGTACAGCCAGTCACGGACATTCAGACCTTCGCCGTAAACAGGCAGCGGCTTGTCAGCCAGAGCATTAGCGATCATCAGCGGAATCAGCTTCTCCGGGAAGTGATACGGACCATAGTTATTAGAGCAACGGGAAATGGTCACAGGGAGACCGTAGGTCCGGTGGTAAGCCAGAACCAGCAGGTCTGCTGCAGCCTTGGAGCTGCTGTACGGAGAGCTGGTATGAATCGGGGTCTCCTCGGTGAAGAACAGGTCAGGACGATCCAACGGCAGGTCACCGTAAACCTCATCCGTAGAAACCTGATGGTAACGCTGGATGCCATACTTACGGCAAGCATCCATCAGTACACTGGTACCGATGATGTTAGTCTGGAGGAAGATGCCAGGATCTTCGATAGAACGGTCAACATGAGATTCTGCCGCAAAGTTCACCACGATGTCCGGATGTTCTTCTTCAAACAGTTTATTCACAGCTTCGCGATCACAGATATCAGCCTTTACGAAGCGGAAGTTCGGATTATCCATAACAGGTGCCAGCGTAGACAGGTTACCCACGTAGGTCAGCTTATCCAGGCAGATGATCCGGTAATCCGGATACTTCTTCAGCATATGAAAAATAAAGTTACTACCAATAAATCCAGCACCGCCAGTTACAATAATATTCATGATTGATCTCCTCTACTTGTGTGTTCTAATGTTTCCTCTATCTCTTAGTACAGATGTTCCTGATACTTTCCGTCCATAACATCTTTCAGATACTGACCGTACTGATTCTTCTTCATGACTTCGTATACTTCCATCAACTCATCTTTACTGATCCAGCCGTTCAGGTATGCAATCTCCTCCAGGCAAGCAATCTTACGATGCTGATGCTGCTCCACGGTCTTGACAAAATTGGTCGCATCCACCAAGCTCTCATGTGTACCAGTATCCAGCCAAGTAAAGCCCTGTCCCAGCAGTTCCACATTCAGAGAACCATCTTCCAGATAAATGCGGTTCAGATCCGTGATTTCCAGTTCACCACGCGCAGATGGCTTCAGATTCTTTGCAAACTCGACTACACGATTGTCGTAGAAATACAAACCTGTGACGCAGTAATTGCTCTTCGGATATTCCGGCTTTTCCTCGATAGAAATAGCCTTTCCATTCTTGTCAAACTCCACAATGCCAAAACGCTCCGGATCATCGACATAGTAGCCAAACACAGTTGCTCCCTTGTCGTTTTCAGCGTTCTGAACTGCTGCCTGCAAACGCTTTTTCAGTCCATGGCCGGCAAAAATGTTGTCACCCAGCACCATAGCCACAGAGTCGTTGCCAATAAAATCAGCACCAATAATAAATGCCTGTGCCAGTCCATCCGGGGAAGGCTGAACAGCATAGGTCAGGTTCACACCAAACTGGTGACCATCGCCGAGAAGATTCTCAAAGCGAGGTGTATCCTGCGGTGTGGAAATAATCAAAATATCACGAATGCCAGCATTCATCAGAACAGACATCGGATAATAAATCATCGGTTTATCAAAAATCGGTAAGAGCTGCTTACTCGTAACCTTTGTGAGCGGATACAGGCGAGTGCCTGATCCTCCTGCCAAAATAATACCCTTCATATCTACTTTCTCCCCTTCGCTATCTCTTAATCTCTCTGGAAAATGTCGCGCGTATAAACTTTTTCTTTCACATCATCCAAGCACTTGTCATATCGGTTTGCGATGATGGCCTGACTCTGCTTCTTAAACTCGTCCAGATCATTTACGACAACGGAACCAAAGAACTTCTCGCCATCCTTCAAAGTCGGCTCGTAAATGATGACAGTTGCCCCTTTTGCCTTGATGCGCTTCATAACGCCCTGAATAGAACTCTGGCGGAAATTATCGCTGTTGCTCTTCATGGTCAGGCGATAAACACCAACCACGACCTCTTTTTCCTTGCTCTCATCCCAGCTATCATTTGCCTCATACGCACCAGCAATTTCCAGGACACGATCTGCAATGAAATCTTTACGGGTTCTATTGCTCTCCACGATAGCTTCAATCAGGTTCTCCGGCACATCAGCATAGTTTGCTAACAGCTGCTTAGTGTCTTTCGGCAGGCAATATCCGCCATATCCAAAGGAAGGATTATTATAATGAGTACCGATACGAGGATCGAGGCAGACACCGTTGATGATCTGCTGTGTGTTCAGCCCCTTCATCTCTGCATAAGTATCCAGCTCGTTGAAATAGGACACGCGCAGTGCCAGATAGGTATTCGCAAAAAGTTTGACAGCTTCTGCTTCGGTAAATCCCATGAACAGCGTGTCAATATTCTCCTTGATTGCACCTTCCTGCAGGAGATCTGCAAAAGTGTGTGCTGCTTTCACCAGTCGGGCATTCTCTATATCGGTTCCGACAATGATACGGCTCGGATACAGGTTGTCGTACAGAGCCTTACTCTCACGCAGGAATTCCGGGCTGAAGATGATATTATCGCAGTGGAACTTTTCACGAACAGAAGCAGTATAGCCAACAGGAATTGTGGACTTGATAACCATAATGGCTTCCGGGTTATTCTCAATCACCAGTTTGATGACCGCTTCGACTGCGCTTGTGTCAAAGAAATTCTTCTTACTATCGTAATTTGTAGGTGCAGCAATGACTACAAAATCCGCATCGGAGTATGCTTCCTTTGCATCCAAAGTTGCGGTCAGATCCAGTTCTTTTTCTGCCAGATATTTTTCGATATAGTCATCCTGAATAGGAGACTTCCGGTTGTTAATCAGCTCAACCTTTTCCGGGATAATATCCACAGCCGTAACATGATGGTGCTGGCTCAGCAGCGTAGCAATGGAAAGGCCAACATAGCCGGTACCGGCCACAGCAATTTTCAAATCTTTAAATTCTCTCATTTTTCTATCCTCTAATTATTTATAAAACTCTGCATACCACTCAGCGAACTTCCGCAGACCAGTTCTCAAATCAGTACTAGGCTTGTATCCGAAGTCACGCTCCAGTGCGCTAGTATCTGCATAGGTCACAGGCACATCACCCGGCTGCATCGGAACCAGTTCCTTGTGTGCCTCGAAGTCATAATCTTCCGGCAGAACTTTCGCTCTTACTAACTCCTCACTCAGAATCTGCACGAAGTCCAGAAGATTTTCCGGGTTCTGATTGCCAATGTTGTAAACTGCATACGGCGGAATCGGCAGACCGTCCTCACCGTTCTTCTTGTCCGGTGCTTTCTTCATCACACGGACAACACCCTCAACGATGTCATCCACATAAGTAAAATCACGCTTGCAGTTGCCATAGTTGAAGATTTTGATAGTTTCACCCTTCACCAGCTTGTTGGTGAATCCGAAGTAAGCCATGTCAGGACGGCCTGCCGGACCATAGACCGTAAAGAATCGCAGACCAGTGGAAGGAATGTTGTAGAGCTTGGAGTAGGCATGTGCCATCAGCTCATTGGATTTCTTGGTAGCTGCATAAAGGGAAACAGGATTGTCAACCTTATCATCCGTGCTGTACGGAACCTTCTTGTTGGAACCATAGACGGAGGAAGAAGAAGCATACACCAGATGCTCTACAGGGTTATGACGGCAGGCTTCGAGGATATTGAAAAAGCCGACCAAGTTAGATTCCACATAGGCATCCGGGTTGGTGATGGAGTAACGCACACCAGCCTGTGCTGCAAGGTTGACGACCGCAGACGGCTTGTACTTCTCGAACAGCTCTGTGATCAGCTCCTTGTCGGCGATGTTGCCTTTGACAAAGGTAAATGTGGGATACTTGGCCAGCTCGTTCAGGCGGAACTTTTTGAGTGCCACGTCGTAGTAAGCATTCATGTTGTCGATGCCGATGACCGTAGCAGAAGGAGCCTCCTGATAAATTCGTTTCACAAGGTTGGAGCCTATGAAACCGGCTGCACCTGTGACTAAAATCGTTTTATTATCTAAAGTAACTGTGCTCATATGTATTCCTCCATTTTTGTTAACTTCCTAATCTATGTACATATCTGCTCTTCACAGATAGTGTTTTTCTCTAATTTCCACTGTGTGATAACCACGCGGCTAAGTGTTTTCTTATACTGTCGTATCCAACTACCCCAGCAATCATATTTCCCTTGTTTTCTACTCCATAAAACATCCGTTGAGTACACTCGTCTCTATTCCTCTATAACCGAAGTGATGATTTATACAGTCGAGCCCCGTATACCCTGCAATGACGTTTTTTCTAAGTGTTGGATTGTTGAATCGAACCCTGTCGGTGCATGAGTTTTATTAAAATTGTACATATCATTCAATCCAATTCTCGCCATTCATTGTTCACCATGAACAAATCATTCACTTCAACCACTCAAAACATGTAATTATCATCACCATTCATGCTCTACTCAACAGCTGTTTTTTGAAGTAGAAATCATCTGTTTTTCTCTATTTTTCATAACTCAACAAACCGTTATGATGTAGGTGTCATTAGCGGGTCATATAGTGTACTCAACAGCAGTTTCAGACGTTAATGATAAACTCATGGATTTTTGTTGTTTTCTCCTGTTTTCCGCCATTTCTATGATTCTTCTGAAAAAGATGTGCCAATTTTGTGCCACAGGGGTCAAAAGTTTAGCGTTTTGTATAAATATCTCGCATTTATAGTTCATATAGTTGTGAAATACAACCAATTTCAGTACCCTATATAGTGTACAAAACAGGTTCTTTTCGACTATGCTACGTCAATGCGGTTTGTTGAGTAGACATTTATTGGTATATGTTATTTCATTCTCTATATCATTTTATTTTTATAACTTCGAATACACCCCACACTCCATCTCCGATGCAACATGGTTCTTTGGCGACGCCTGCGTAGGGCCGCCTGGCGGTATTCAACCGGAAAGGGTGCGTCGCTGGCGCGCCCTCTCTTACTGATTTCTCAGTATTTATATAAGAGGCATTTCTGCCGCTTACTGACTTTATTTATTTCAAGCCTGGTAACATTTCCGTTAATTGTTAGATTCTGAATCGGATAACTCAGTAACGGATTCCGTTAATCAACTGCTGTATTATCGGAATTTTTTTCGGATGTTTTCTGATTTCTCCGGAAGCTTTCCTGGCATTTCGTCCCCAGATTCCGGGCGGCGTTCAGGAAACGGTTGACCTGGTGGCCGTTCCGGCAGATAAATAAGCTGCCTTGCTTTTTTCCGGGAGATCCGCAGATGGAACAGTATTTTTCGGTTCCGTCGGCGCGCAGCTCCAGTACCAGGATTCCTTCGGCCCAAGCTTTGTATTTCAGGTAATTCCGGATACGGATACTTAAGTGGAGCGGCGAATAATTTCCGCTTCTGTACATGGATATCCTGGAAAAATTCTCTTCATATTCCGGTAGTACGATGATTCCTGCCTGGTTCTTTTTGCAAAATTCTATGATCTCTTTACTGGCCTGGTGGGCGTAGTGCTCGTTCAGGTGCTTGAGATGCATGTAATATTTTCTGTTTGGCTGAGTGACATTGTCTTTGTCTGTATAGGTTTTTGATGTCTCTATTTTTTTCAGCAGTTCCCGGCAGTGATGGCGGTAGGACTTTCCTCCGCTGCAGTTTTTCATTGCAAGGGGGATGGACTGTTCATCCAGGACTGTGCATACTGCAAAACTGTCCGTATTGGTGAACCGCACACTGCATATCCTGGTGCCTTCTTTCATCCGTTCCTTTGCTGTTCTTGCATCGGAATTTTCCTGCTTCACAGGCACGTGGAGCATCAGCCATTTTTCTTCATGAACCAGTGTTGGAGAAAGGATCGCTGCTTCTTTCGGGAACGGCCGCCCTGTCAGGCTGCATTCTGTCCAGATCCATTTCTTTCCATTCCAGAGCTTTAAAACTACGGATGTGTCCGTAAGGTCTCTGTACATTCCTTTGAAAAAAGTAATATTTGCATCGATCTTTTCCGGAAAACTTTCTGCTCCTGCTGCTGTTTTTACTGCCATTGCAGCTTTGTTCATGGCAGATCTCCGAAAATATACGGGAAGTTTTCCACCTGGCGGGATATATCTGGGTACTCTTCCGTCTTTTCCGGGCACAGTCAGTTTTTCCAGCTGTCCCTGGATGGCGAGCAGGTTTTCTTCCCAGAGGTCTTCCCGGTCTTTGAGCAGTTCATAGTAGAAATTCACTGCCTCCCGGTATAAATCCTCTGTTGCTTCGATCATTTGCTTTTCAGAACAGAAGAGACGCATCCGCCATGTTCTGATACTGTATCCTGTTTTCATGGCACCACTTTCTGCTGTCTTTGTCGCTTAATATCTTCATAAGCGACAATATTGCAAAAAAGCCTCATAATATGCAGTTTCTATTTCTGACATATCATGAGGCCTGACCACTTATTGACACCTAAAAGGAATTTAAAATAAGAAAAAACATTGAATTTAAAAGTATTTGCATAAAAGACAAGTGACCATTATTCATGACCACTAATGAGATTTTTGAGGATTTATGTGCTTTTTTTAGATTTTTGCAAGTTGATATTTGACATAACATGTACATAAAGTGACATTATTTGTACATTCAACAAGGTTTACACGCCTTGACAAAGAAAAAAGTCAATGGTATCATTACTTGAGGCTGTAAAAAGTGTCTTTTTAAGCCTGTGACTTATGAAGATAATTAACGACATCATCCTATAAAAAAAGGAGTTCCGCACAACCTTTCCGTCGTGCAGAACTCCTTTTTTTATCTTGATTTACTGGACACGGTACATACTTGCAACGCGTTTTGCGCTGTAGCCCGGTACTTTTGCTTTCCAGTTTCCTACTTTGCTGTTCAGCACATTTCCTGTGTATTTCAGAGAGGATGTACTGTCCATGTTTCTAAATACATTGAAGACTGTTTTCTTCTTACCTTTTGCGTCTTTTAATCCAAGCGCCAGACCCTGTGCTACTTCGTGAGCTTCATCCTGATAGCTTCGGATAATGAAAGCATCGATCATCGGGTTGCAGGCTGCTTTATAATAGGCAAGTGCCATGGATGCTGCCTGGTTTGCCTGTCCGCCGAAGGAAGATGAATAGCCCTGCTCAGACAGAATAACACGGGTTTTGGAACCATATCTGCTCTTTACATAGTTCGTCAGTGCCTGGATATTGTGCATGGTGATAAATGTTGCAGTGTTTGCATCGTTTGTGAAAAGCGGCGCATTGACGCTGGACCAGAACTGTGATTCTGTCAGTGGCTGGCTGTATGCGTGGTAAGCCAGGTTCCAGTTGACGCCTTTCTGCAGCTTGGATACTGTGGATGCAAAAGTATCCAGAGTAGCTTTGGATGTATAAGCTACCTTAAAAACGTTTTTCTGTCTCCAGCAGTTATCCAGGCAGATAAATACCTTGGAACTTGCGCGGCTGCTGCGCACTGCATTGTACAGACAGCGGAACGCTTCGCTGTACATGGATATATATTTGGAAAAACTTACATTTCCCAGATAATAATATCCGCTTGCACTGTTGATCTCATTGCCCAGGATCCAGTTACTTACATAACTGTAATTATCACCGAGTATGGTTCCCAGATAAGCAAACATCGCTTCCATGGTCTGTCTGGAACTGCTCTTTGATGTATTCCAGCCATAAAAAGCTGTTTCAGTATATGGGCTGTTTCCTGTGATCACACTCTGCGTATTATAGCTCTTGTTCAGATTGATCTGAGCAGTTACCTGTATGCCTTTTGCATTGCATTGATGTATGAATTCACGGATTGAATACAGTCCTCCAAAATAGTATTTCTTTCCATTATAGGTATAGGGCTGATAACCTGCGTCAATGATATCTGAAGCATAAATATTGATAAATACTGTTTTTGACTTGGTATCTGTCACCTCATGCATATTGGTGGACTGAATACCTTTCTTTGTCTTTGGTACAAAATATGCTTTCTGGTTGGAGGCCAGTTTTTCCGGACTGCTGACATAGCTCTTGCCGCTGATCAGTGCCCAGGCCGTTTTTGTCTTTTTGACTGCAATGGCGAATTTACCCTGTGCATATTCGGGATTTTTGGAAATATTTACCTTCAGAGTGATCTTACGGTTTGAAGTCTGCGGTTTTGTTATTTTGGCTGCTGCTCTTTTTACTTTTCCGGTATTGGAATTTACATATACAAGATAGTAATAGCTGTCGTAACTTCTTACATATTTAGGAACTGTAGCAGTCGCTACGATTGTTTTTGCTCTGAGACCTTTTACCGAGGTTAATGCTGCTGCCTTCGAAGATGGACTTACCTGTGGGGTCCATCTTGCGTATAAGGTCAGGGAACCCTTAGAACCTTTTTTTATGGTGCTGATCTTTGTTTTATATTTACTGTCTTTGTACCATCCAACAAAATGATAGCCTGAACGGGTTGGATTTTTCAGCTTTATCTGACTTTCGATGGTGTATGTTTTCGGATTGGAGGCATGATTTTTTCCGCCATTCAGCTTATAAGTAATTTTATAGGAAGCATTTTTTGTCCAGATCGCATATAATCTGACTGTGATCTTGTCATCCTCTGCTGATGCTTCTGCTGCCGGATTCACTTCCAGACCTGCATCGCTCTGCTGCTCCAGTTCAACGGGCTGCGCTGAATCTTCTTCAGCCAGCAGTTCCTGTGCTGTATCCTGAGCTTCGGCTATATCTTGGACCTCACTCTGCACTTCCGGTGCCTGAACATCCTGTACAGATTCCAGTTCGGCTTCTGCCTCATCTGCTGAATCTGCCAAGTTCACACTGCTGTCCGCTGATTCCACGTTCTGGGGCTGCACTGCCGTACTGCTTTCCTGCAGAAGCTTGCTGATGGATGCTCCCGGTTTGTATGCAGTTCCTTTTCCATCTGCTTTTGTGTTCCATTCTTTGAATGTGTAGCCGCTTTTTTTCAGTGCTGCAGGAGCTTTCGCCGCTGCAGATGCTGAATTGGAAACTGTGTAGGATTTCACCAGTTTTCCGCTGCTGTACAGCTGAATAAGATAATCCTGTACAGCTTCTCCCTCCATGACCATCTCTGGTACATCAGACAGATCAAGTTCGTTATTCTCTTCTGTCACTTCTTCTGCGTCTGCGCTGTCAGCAGCATCACTGTCATTCGTCAGCTCCTCATCATCAGATCCAAAATCCTGATCTTCTGCGGGTCCTGAGTCCTCGGTCTCGTCCTTTACGATCTCATCCGGTTCTGTCACAGCATCGTCCGCAGTGTTCTCATTTTCTTCCATATTGTCTGCAATTTTCTCTGCAAAACCCTCGGAAGCTTCCTCTGCACTTTCACTGGAAAATTCTGCTGCCCATAATGTCTGCGGCAGGCAGGACGGAGCCATCATAGAAACGGCCAATGCTGCTGCCATCACTTTTTTCCATTTTCTCATTCTTTTTCTCCTTCTTTCCTTTACAGTCCTGAAATAGTGCCGATTCCAGAAACTGCTTTTCCTTTATTTCCAGTTCATTATATCACAGGAAAAAAACAGAAACCACGACAAAAAATGCCTCTGGTTTCTGCCAATCCTGCCTGTACTCTATAAAGCGATCCGTTCGAAAAGTACTCTTACTGTACCGCCGCAGATCATTCCCAGATCTCCAACTCCCTGGCCCAGCTCATAGGTACGTGTCTCCACATTTCGTACATTTACCGCATGCTTTGCAGCTTCAAACTCCACTTTTCCGCCGCCGATGCTACCTGCACTCCTTCCGTCTGAAAACACGAACATTTTACTTCCGGTTCCTCTTGGAGAAGATCCTTTTTTCTCAATAATTGTAATCATGGTTCCCGAAACGCCGCAGCGTACAGCTGCCTCCACAGCTTCATCACAGTAGGTACGGAAATATCTGTTTTTCTCCTGAACGATCTCTGCCATGATGCTGACCGCGATCTCTGCCGGCATCTGCCCCCCGATGGGAAGTCCGATAGGCGCATGGATCTGGTCCAGTTCTGTTTCGGTAAAACCCTCCTTGAGAAGCTTTTCCCTGGTGATCCTCACCTTTGTCCTGCTTCCGATCATTCCGAAATAGGCAAAAGGCCGTTTCAGAATCTGTCTTGCACAGGTGGAGTCTCCCAGATGTCCTCTTGTTACGACTACATAATAGGCATTTTCATATGGTGGGATTTTTTCGGAAAGCGTTTCAAAATCGCCTGTGATCCGCTCATCTGCCTGGGGAAAACGCTCTTTTGTCACAAAATCCTCTCTGTCATCCATCACAGTTACATGAAATCCGAGAAGCCGTCCGATCTCTGCAACAGGCTGGGATACATGACCACCGCCAAGGATGATCAGACGGGGATTTTTTTCGTAGGTTTCCACAAAGATTTCCTGATCTTTGGCTTTCACAACTCCTGTTCCTGCTGCCTGAAATACCGCATTTTTCAGCACTTCTTTTCCTTTTTGCAGCAATGCATTTTCTGCGGTGCCGGAACCTTCGAAATAATCTTCCTCTGCCAGATATTTAAGGCCTGCGTTCTCTCCATTTAAAAATATTCCTGTTTTTACCCGTCCTTTTTTTTCTACAATATCATATATCTTCTGATACATCTTTTCCATCCTCTCTTTTCAGCAATACCGCTCTTACAGCACTGATGCCTATTCTTCCTCTGCGATCTCTTTCACAGCTCTCGCCGCCTCGTCTACCTCTTCCTCTGTATTAAAACAGGAAAAGCTGAATCGCACAGCTCCTGTTTTCTCTGTTCCAAGAGCCTGGTGCATCAATGGTGCACAGTGACCGCCGGATCTTGTACTGATACCGTAATCTTCACCAAGGATCATACTAAGCTCGGAAGATCCCATACCCATAATATTCAGTGTTACGACCGGCGAACGGTCCTTCTGGGAAAAATCCCCGTACACAGTCACCCCTGAAATTGTTTTTACCTGTTCATAGAATCTCATCATCAGATCCTGTTCCCGCTGTCTGATCCTGTCAATTCCGGTTTCCTGTATCCATCCAAGTGCTGCACGAAGTCCTGCAATACCATGGCTGTTCAAAGTTCCTGCCTCCAGTGCTTCCGGCATATCTGACGGATGTTCCTTCTGAAAGGTAAGTATCCCGCTTCCGCCGACTTTCAGAGGTTCTACCTTCACTCCAGGACGTACACAGATTACTCCTGTTCCCTGCGGTCCCATCAACCCTTTATGTCCCGAAAAACATAAGATATCAATCTGGTCTTTTTTCATGGAAATCGGAAAAACTCCTGCTGTCTGTGCAGCATCTGCAATAAATAGAATATCATGTTTCTTCGCGATCTCACCGATTGCATGAATATCATTTCTGTTTCCTGTAAGATTGGATGCATGTGTACATACGATCACCTTTGTCTCCGGCCGGATTGCAGCTTCCATATCTGTAAGGGATATCCTGCCCTTTCTGTCAGCCGGAAGAACTGTCAGCTCCAGACCTTTTTTTTCCAGGGCATAAAGAGGGCGAAGTACACTGTTATGATCCATCTCTGTTGCAATAGCATGGACCGGACCATCCCCTGGATGCAGAACTCCGAACAATGCTGTGTTCAACGCTTCTGTGGCATTACTGGTAAAAGCCACACATTCCGGCCCGTCTGCCTCAAACATTTCTGCTATCCTGCATCTTGTATCAAAAATAAGGTGCGATGCTTCCATCGCTTCTCCGCTGCTTCCTCTTCCGCTGTTTCCTGCCTGGTGCATGGCCTCCATTACAGCTGTAAACACACAGTCTGGTTTATGAAAGCTTGTGGATGCATTATCCAGATAAATCATCTCAAATCTCCTTGTGCTTTTTGTAAAAAAATCATATAATGTTTTGTGTAATTATTCACAAAAATATTGAACAATTACTGTTATTTTATACCATCAGAGGAGGTTTTCCAATGAAAAAATCATCTTTTTTCAAAAGCCTGCCATTTAAACTACTGGTTGCTGTATTCCTTGGTATTATCGCCGGTCTGATCCTGAATCAGTACAGCACAAACGGAATTTCCATGGCAGTTCTCAATATTGTCGTCACTGTCAAATATATCCTGGGACAGATCATCACCTTTTGCGTACCTCTGATCATCCTTGGTTTTATCGCCCCGTCCATCACCAAGCTTGGGAAAAATGCTTCTGTCATGCTTGGAGTTGCTGTTGTCCTGGCTTATGGTTCTTCCGTCGGAGCAGCACTTTTTTCCACTGCATCAGGATTTTTGCTCATTCCCCATCTTTCTATCCACTCCTACACAGCTGGCCTGAAGCAGCTGCCGGAAGTGATCTTTGAGCTGGAGATTCCGCAGATCATGTCTGTTATGAGTGCACTTGTTTTTTCTGTAATGATCGGACTTGCAGCCGCCTGGACAAAGGCCAGACTGATCACCGGTATCCTAGATGAATTTCAGAAGATCGTCCTGTCCCTGGTATCAAGGATCATCATTCCTGTGCTTCCTCTGTTTATCGGCTCAACATTCTGTGGACTGGCTTACGAAGGAACCATTACCAGACAGCTTCCTGTTTTCCTAAAGATCATTTTTCTGGTTCTGGCAGGGCATTTTATCTGGATGGCATTTCTGTACATTCTTGCAGGAGTTTATTCCCGTGAAAATCCTCTGGAAGTTCTCAGGCATTATGCACCGGCTTATCTTACGGCTGTTGGAACCATGTCCTCCGCAGCTACTCTGCCTGTAGCTCTCCAGTGTGCTTCCAGGGCAAAACCGCTCAGAAAAGATCTGGTAAATTTCGGAATTCCGCTTTTTGCAAATATCCATCTCTGCGGTTCCGTGCTGACAGAAGTTTTCTTCTGTATGGCTGTTTCAAAGATCCTGTACGGTTCTGTTCCTGCCATGGGAACTATGGTTATCTTCTGCCTGCTTCTTGGAGTTTTTGCGATCGGTGCTCCTGGTGTTCCGGGCGGAACAGTTATGGCTTCCCTTGGTATTATCACAGGTGTGCTGAAATTTGACAGTTCCGGTACAGCTCTGATGCTTACTATCTTTGCTCTGCAGGACAGCTTCGGAACTGCATGCAATGTTACAGGTGACGGTGCGCTGACTCTGATGCTTACAGGCTATGCCAAACGTCATCATATTAAAGAGCAGAATATTGATATTGATCTGTAAAATCAGAGCATAATATAAGTCCCCGCCTACTGCTTATTGCTTTTGGCAATAATAACAGCTGAGCGGGGATTTATTACTTTGGTCAGATGACTTCACAGGCTTTCTTTATACATTTACAGAACTCCCTGTGGGAATGCACTTTATTTACGGACATATTACCCTGGATGCCTTAGTAAGCTTCTCAGCAATAGTATACATGTTGGTAACAGTTCCTACTGCCGGTTCTCCCAGACCATAGAAGTTCACACAGGTTCCGCAGGTAAGGATTTCTGTTCCCTGCTCCTGCAGTGTACGAAGGTCTTCAATACATGGAGAATCCTTCGCTGTAAGCCTGGCTCCGCCATTGTAGAACAGCATCACTGCCGGCGGTGTTTCAAGCTGTGTCAGTGCATAGACAAAGCCTTTGATCAGAATACCGCCAAGCTCCGGATCTCCGTCTCCCATCTTATCAGAGGTAATACTTACAGTATAATCTCCCTGCGGTACTGCCGGTGCGCAGACGATCTCCGGCTCTGCTTCACTTCTTCCCTGTTTGTCAGATTTTACTACCATGCGGATTTCATAGCCATCCGCTGTTTTCTTTGATACAAAACTGCATCCTGTGCTTCCTGCAAGTCTGCTTAAGTTGTTCACTGCTGTCTCATTATCTACAAGGATCTGGATCTCATCATCCTGTTCTGCATGATCCAGTACTTTCTTTGTCATAACTACTGGAATCGGACACTGTTTTCCCATTGCATCTACTGTATGTTTCATGGCTTTCTCCTTTATCCTGAATATTTTGTATATTCTGTTCTTCTGTTATTACGCAGCTTAACTGTCCTGCGATTTATGTTTATTATTTCTCCAGGGCATGTGCCTGCCTGAATATCTCACACGCTCCTGTGTTTACACACCGCTCATGTGCACAGTCCATAAATGTAAGCTCTCTGTTCCCATCATCCTGAATTGTATATTCGCAGCATACGGTCTCACCGTTATTCATGGTACGGCAAAAACCGGAGATAAATTCCTCTTCTATTTCCATTTCCGTTCCTCCGCCGGAGCCTCTGCTACCTCAGAAGGTGTGATTTCCTCCAGCATTCCTGTTTCGTTATAGGCCTCAAACTGCTTCTCGATCCTGCCAAGAATATCTGCATACTGACAAAAAGCCTCTGCCAGCTCTTCCCTGTGTTCCGGAAGCTTCTTATAACAAACTCTGTGCTCCATACTCGCCCACAGATCCATGGTCATGGTACGAAGCTGGATCTCCACCGGAAAATATTCCATCGTGTCCAGATAATATACCGGAACAGCAATGATCACATGAAAGCTCCGGTACCCGTTGGGCTTGGGATTCTTTATGTAATCCTTCTCCCGGATAAAGATCAGCTCACTCTGTCTTTTCAGTGCATTTACAAGGTTATAAATATCATCTATGAAATAACAGATCACACGAATCCCGGCGATATCCCGGAGATAGTCCTTGGCGTTCTGTACACTGTCCGAATGTCCCAGCTTCTCCAGTTTCTTCTCAATACTCTTCTTAGCCTTGATCCTCTCCTGGATATTGTGGATCGGAGATACAGAAGACTTCTGATACAGGCTTCCGTTCAGTACTTCAAGCTTGGCCCGCATGATCTGACAGGCGTTCTGGTATGGCTGGATACAATCATAATATTGTTCGTTTGTCATGAAAACCCCTCTTTCTCATTTGCTCACCATGGTCTTTATTTTACAAAACAAATGTGAGCATTCTGTAGTAAATTTCTAAGATTTTCCTGACTGATTTATGAAATTTTTATAAATCCTATTAGGAAAGCTTATGAATAAAAAGTCCGCTTCGCAGCTTCGGCTCAAACCAGGTGCTCTTCGGCGGCATCAGCTTTCCCTCATCAGCAATAGACATCAGCTCCTCCATGGAAGTAGGATACATGGCAAAAGCAGCTCCACCTGTCTCATCTGCAGCTGCTGCCAGATCTTTCAGCCGATGGTTGCCTCCCATAAAGCGGATGCGTTCATCTGTACGTGGATCCCGGATTCCAAGAACCGGTCCAAGAACCTTGTCCTGAAGAATGGATACATCCAGCTGGCCTACGTTATCTTTTTCAGCATAAATATCCGGATATGCTTTAAGATGAAACCACTCTCCGTCTACATACAGGCCAAAGCAATGTTTCTCAACAGGTTTGCACGGAAAGCCAGGCATGGCCATTAATTCAAAGTTGAACTTCATGCTTCCAATAAAAGCTTTCGGTGTCATTCCTTTCAGATCCTTCACGATTCTGTGATACGGAAGGATCGTCAGCTGGTCAAAGGGAAATACTACAGAGAGGAAAAAGTTGAATTCTTCTTTTCCCGTGTAATCCGGATGCTCTGCACGTCTTTTCAGGCCTACTTTTACGGCAGATGCTGCTCTGTGGTGGCCGTCTGCGATATAAATGGATGGGATTTCTCCAAATAATTCCCGGATCTTCTGAAGTTTTGCTTCCTCATCTACCACCCATACCCTGTGTGTGATCTCATCCTCAGATGTAAAATCATATACAGGTGCATGTTCTGTTTTCCAGTTTTCCATCAGTGCAAGAAGCTCCTCCGGATATCTGCATGCAAGAAAAATAGGGCCTGTGTTTGCATCGCATACATCCACATGGTGGATTCTGTCCTGCTCTTTTTCCTCTCTTGTAAGCTCATGTTTCTTGATCACGCCGCTTATATAATCATCAATGGAACTGACTCCCACGATACCTGTCTGGGATTTCCCCTTACGGATCAGCTCATATAAATAATAGTTCGGCTTCTTATCCTGGATTAAAATTCCCTCATCCTGAAATCTGTCCAGGTTCTCTTTTGCCTTCTCATAAACCTTCGGATCATAAAGGTCTGCAGCCGGATCAAGATCCATCTCTGCTCTGTCCACGTGGAGAAAAGATTCGGGATTTTTCTCTCCGATCTCTCTGGCCTCCTCCCTGCTCACTACATCGTAGGGAAGTGCCGCCACCTGTGCTGCCCTCTCCGGCGCAGGTCTCACTGCCCGAAATGCCTGAAATAAAGCCATGATGTTTCTCCTCTCATTTTCTGCTTGTATTTTCACTCCTGGAAATCTTCTCATCCCTTCGTGTTCTGTCACTGCTCTGCGTTTCCTGTCCGCCAGAGCCATCCTGACTATTTTAGC
Source organism: Blautia schinkii (assembly GCF_013304825.1). Classification (GTDB taxonomy): domain Bacteria; phylum Bacillota; class Clostridia; order Lachnospirales; family Lachnospiraceae; genus Blautia_A; species Blautia_A schinkii_B. Next base: position 36,744 of record NZ_JAAWUO010000002.1, read on the forward strand.
ACATAGATATTTCCACTGCAATGTGGAAACTTCGCATATCGGTTTCTGTATTGATTTCCATTGTTGACTTTTTGCACTGCACACAGAAAGTATCGTCTGCTTCGCAAATCCACTTTATGCAAATTTCTACTTCTGCCTTCTTGTGCGCAGCGCAAGAAGTATCGCTTGCTTCGCAAGCTTAGTTTTGCATGTGAATCTTCTCACCTTGAAGTACCGGGTATCTTACAAGTGTATTTTCGTCCAGATCTTCATGGTTCATATCTACTGCTGATATCTGGTGGTTCTCATATGTCGTATAATAATAGATTCCCTTATCTCCGTTGCAGCAGGAAGTATAAAGGGTGATCTCATATTTCTCGGGCTCTACCTCACAGCAGCCTCTCTGCTGGTCCACAGATCCCAGAATGTGGAAAAACTGGCTGACACTCTCTGCTTCTGTATCCCCGGAAACAGAATGATCCCGAACAAATGCCACTCTGGCAAATCTGGATGCAGAAGAAAGATCTCCCGGCAATCCCAAAGCACCCATTCCTCGGCTGTATGCTTTCAGTTCAAGCTGGTCTGAAAAATGATTTTCCGGCTGCTTCGCTGAAAGATGCATGTAATTGTTCAGCATAAACATCTGCTGGTTAAAAGGCGGATTATTTGTAAGAACCCCTGCCGGATTGTCCCAGATATGAAGTCCGTCTGCCATGGCTTCTACTGTGATGGCTTCATTTTTATCTGCAATGATCCAGTGGAGCTGTGCACAGGGCAGCATTTCACTGAACGGAGTTTTTACCAGATTGATGTTGGCAAGAAGTGCTCTGGTCTCTTTTACTGTTGCACATTTCCCAAGGATCCAGGGGATAAATTCAAACTGAGCTATGTTTTCTTTTCCTTCTTCCACTTCATTATATACTGCATTTCCCACGAAATTCAGACCTGCCATTCCAAGACCTTTTTCATTGATCCCATCATAATAAAGCGGGTAATCCCCTGCCACATGTGCCATACCGATAATGGCATAATGACCGGAAAGGGTTCCCATATGTCGAAAGTTAAATACATAGTTACGAGGTGTAATGGTAATCTCATCACCATAGGAAAATTCATAATCCAATGTTCTTCCAAAATAGAAATCTTTTGTTTTATAGGTTGCTGCTGTACACATAACTGATGTCTCCCTTTCTGTATTTGTAGATGATATCCTGTATTTTAATACTTCTGAAAATCAGGTGTCATGATCATTTTTTCTCCGGCTTTGTTTTTCCATTCAGCTCCGGCAGCACTGTAGCCAGCATGGTAAAAAAGCAGGCACAGCCACCTGCCAGATTGGATATCGGTTCAGCCCAGAACACACCGTCAGTTCCCAGTCCGTTTACATATGGCAGTAAAATAGTCAGCGGAACTACAATAAACGCCTTTCGAAGCAGAGAAAAAAATGTAGCTCTTTTTGCTTTTCCAAGTGCTACAAACACGCTCTGTCCTGTAAACTGCAATGCCATAAAACAGAATCCGAAAAAGTAAATATGGAGAGCCGGAACTCCTTTTCGGAGAAGCTCCGGATCATTATTGAAAATACGGATAAAAAATTCAGGTGCCAGTTTCAGGATTCCCCATCCCGTAAATGTATAAACTACGCAAACAATGGTAATAAATTTGATTGCTTTTTTAATCCTGTCATACGCTTTTTCACCATAATTAAAACTCATCACAGGGGAAGCTCCATTAGTCAGACCCTGTACCGGCATGGTAAAAATATCTCTTACAGAATTAAGGACTGTCATAACTCCCACATAGATATCTCCACCCCATGTCTGAAGCGTGGCATTGCATACAATCTGAACCAGGCTGTTGGTAAATGCCATAAAAAATCCTGACATACCAAGACTTATGATATCTTTCACTCTTTTCCCTGAGATGATCATTGCGCTCTTTTTTAACGTCAGAACCGCTTTTTTTCCACAAAGGAAGCGTAACACCCACACTGCAGAACAGAACTGGGAAATAATGGTTGCTGCTGCCGCACCTCGTACTCCCATATGAAATACAAATATAAACAGCGGATCAAGTACAATGTTCAGCACTGCTCCGATAAGAATGGTGAGCATTCCCATATTTCCAAATCCCTGGCTGTTGATAAAGGGATTCATTCCCAGTGTGACCATTACAGACAGTGTTCCCAGAAGATAGATCTTTATGTAACCGGACGCATAGGGAAAAGTCACGTCACTGGCTCCAAATGCATAGAGAATCGGCCGATAAAACAAAAGTCCTGTTACTGTCAGGATCACTCCTGTTCCGATCAGCATCACAAATGTGTTTCCCATAAGCATTTCTGCTTCTTTTTCGTTTCCCCTTCCACGTTCCATGGAACAAAGCGGTGCTCCGCCGTTTCCAAACAGATAGGTAAAAGCAGTGATCAATGTAATAATGGGAAAACATAATCCCACACCCGTCAGTGCGGTAGCTCCGATCTCCGGGATCCTTCCGATGTAGATCCGGTCCACGATATTGTAAAGGAGGTTCAGAATCTGTGCGATGATCATAGGCACAGCAACCTCCATAATATTCCGATAGACATTTCCTGTGGAAAAATTTGTCTGATGTGTTCTCATTTCCATTACACCTTCCTTCTGCTGAGCATGCAGAAAGTTTTCTTTGTATTAAATAATACTATAGATGAAAATCAATGTAAATCTGTTTATTCCTCAATGATCGGAATAGTCATATTTTCGAAGGCTCTCTGCATCTGAGGATGACGTATAAGAAAATGGATTACCGGTGTCCTGTTTTTTGAAACAATAACCCATTTGCCCTCGTGGAGCAGAATCTGAATATTACGGTAAGCAGATATCTGGAGGATTGAGGCATTATAATTATTGTTTTTTTCTGCAAATTGTTTTGTCAGGATCAGATGCTCCTGATAAGTATCCCACGAGTAAAATATATCCTTCTCGAAAAACAGGCCGGATAATGACAATGCCGGTGTAAATTTCCGAAATTCTCTTTCAGAAAAAGCGGATATTTCATCAGATATTTCATCATGGGACAAAATATCAGAAATTCTTTTTTTCTGTTTACGTACATAGTCGATAATGGTATTCTGCTCATTCTCAGGAATATTATTATATTCAAGAATATTTTCAAGCAGTTCATCGGAAATCGTATATAATGGCAGGACTGAAAGAATTGCACGGCGTTTTCCTGATGTTTTTGAATCGGAAAGAAGGAAAGCCTCATACGCCTGTTTGGAATCCTTGAGAAAAATCTCCATAAGCGGAGTTGCCCTTGAAAGAAGATCCTCTGCCTGTTTTCGGTAGATAGCCAGTTCCTTTTTATTTTTGGTAAGATAATATATTCCGTTTTCGTGATGCCCCACGATTGCTTCACCGGAAAGAGCAGCAGCACCGGACACTTTCAGAAGATGGGAAAAAAAACGGTTCTGATTATCTTTTAAATAATACGGAGAAATCTGTCCTGTCATATACATCGGAATCCAGCCTTCCAGCCCGAGCATCATTTCCGGAAAAGTTCTGTTCAGATTATGTATCTGATATAGATGCAGCCCTTTCTTCAGCATCAGTGCCATTCCAAACATCCATTTTCTGGGAAATTCCGGATCTTTCGCCATTTCTTCCATAGGCATGTCACTGTACATGATAACAGATTCCTCAGATTTAGAAAGGACTGTAGCTTTCAGAAAATCCAGTTCGCTGTCCATTATCTCCTGAAGGCCATGATAAGTTCTGGAACCAGGTAACTGAAACGGTATGGAAGGTACTTTCAGTTCATCAAAACGGATTGTTTTTATATATTCATTCAGATTAAATTCATTCAGTCTTTTCAGAAAATCCGTAAGCGGATCAGTTATCTGTGAATTTCCGTTCAGAAGCCAGCGGATCAATATTGCATTTCTATCTGCTTCTGTTGAAAGGGCAGATATATTTACGCCGGTAAGTTCAGAAATAAGATGTATATCATTATCTGTTGAAAACCGGTGCACAAAATAACCTGAAATTTTTCTGCTGAAATCTCCTGGATCTGCAGGCTGACGTTTTCCGGAACGTATCCTGGAAAGATAAGAAGGATCATAATTCAAAGTTCTGGATAGCTCAGAGATACTAACGGAAAATATCATAAGCAAAGTGTTGAAATTATGACATAGTTTATCCATATCAGTAAAAACATCAGAAACAGATTCCCTAAAGAGCTCCCGGACAGTTTCTTCCGTAAAAGTAAGTTCCGGCTGTGACGCAGCCAGCTGGATAATTCCTGAAACCAGTTTGTCAAAATGGCCGGAGTCAGGAGCAGGAATTCGTTCCCCGGACCGATATCGGCTGATCGTAGCCGTAGAAACACCTGATGCTTCACTGAGTTCTCTGGCTGTGCAGCCGATCAGATCAATATAACTATTCAATATATCTTTAAAATCCACACTAATCCCCCCTGTAACCAATGTCATAAGTCTCTGCTGATTTTTACCAGATGTATACTGGTTTATTTTAACATACAGTACCCAGCTGATAAAGGGAGATAATTTCCGAATTGTCATTGACAGTTCGGAAATTACGACTTTCTGTTACTTTTATCCTGTATAATAAAATAAAAAAAGAAGGAGTGGGACTATGAAAAAAAGAAAGATCCAGAAATTGCTGGCTGTTTTTCTGGCAGCATCGACAAGTGTAACGGCAATGCCTGCAGGTGGAACAGCAGCTGGCTGTGCAGGATTGAAATCTGTATTTGCTGCAGAAAAAAATGAAAATACCGGAACCGGTGAACAGAAAACATGGCTATTGCAGAAAGATTCCGAATATTCCGAACATGGCTATTCAATCACTGACCGTTATGTGATGCCAGGTGACCGTGTGGAATTTAAAGGCGAAAGCTCCAGCTATTCTGAGTTATTATATGGTACATGGGTGAATTATATCTTATCCAAGTCTGCCTTCAGTATTGACGCATATAATACAGATAAACTGAAAAGTGGCGATATCAGCATCGACAATCTGGAAATGAAAGCTTTTCGAAATGATGCTTATTTTATGGATTCCGGAAAAGAAGAAACAGATCTGACAGATGTAAAAGCAGTCAACGGTGCAGTTGCTTTTAACAACAATACAGGCAAGGCACTGAAGATCATTTCTTGGAGTGAAGGACCTCTGGCAGCTTATAATGTTTACTCCAACCCCGGAGCTTCTATTCCAAACCGTGGCCATACATACCGTCAGAGAGGAATTACTGTTTATGCCTATGAACCGGAATATCTTATAAACTATGATCTTCAGGGTGGAAACCTGCAGAACGAACAACTGCCTGACAGATATCAGCTGTCCAATGAACCATTTACACTGCATATTGCATGTCCCGTAAAAGAAGGACAGCATTTCTACAGATGGGAAGGCAATACTCTGTGGGGAAACGGTTCCTGTCTGTATCCTGATGAAAACCTGAAAAAAAGCGGACAGGATCATCTGGCAATGGAATGGGATGCGTCTACCTGTGCATATCGTGATACTTCTCTTAAAGCAACTTACACTTCCGGAGAAACTGTTACATTTCATGGCGCAGGCGGAATGATCAATGGTCTGGATTCCTGGATCTATGAAGTTGACTATAAAGACGGCAGGTATATAGAACCGGATTTATCCGGTCTACGTATCACAAAGAATGGATATGTTTTTAAAGGCTGGTATATGGATGATAAATATACACGTCCATATTATGGAATAAATGACGACAGAACATATGATATGAACGGCGATGGTGTATTTGACAGCAGTGACAAAGCACTGGGAGCTCCGTTCAGTTATTACAGCTATGATATGCACCTGTATGCAAAATGGGAACCTGTTCACAGGCACAGTTATGTAAACTGGAAGTGGGATGAAAAAAATCACTGGAAAACCTGTGAATGCAGTGCTGCCGGTATCAGTTCCCCACATAAATACAGCAGCTGGAAATACGACAAAAAACAGCATTGGAAAAAATGTGCCTGTGGTTCCGTGATCAGTAAAAAAAATCACCAGCTTGTCACAAAGAATGCCAGAAAAGCTACAGTAAAGCAGACAGGCTACACCGGTGACAAAATATGCAGCACCTGTGGCTACATGGCAGAACAGGGAAAAACTGTTCCAAAAATAAAACCTGCACTTCCGAAAAAAGGAAAAATCTGCACTTCAGGACAGTATCAGTACAAAATCACAGCCTCCAGTAAGACTACCAGAACAGTTACACTCCTGAAATCCACATCAAAAACTTTACAGAAGGCAAATATTCCATCTAGTGTCACCATCAGCGGTTATACTTACAAAGTAACCGCAATCAGCGCGAAGGCTTTCTGCGGAAATACTCGCCTGAAAGAAGCTGTTATCAGCAAAAATATCAAAACTGTCGGCAGTCAGGCTTTCAGCAGATGTAAAAATCTCGGTAAAATAACGATTCAGACCAGTCTTCTTACAAAGATTGAAAAAAATGCATTTTCCGGAATAAAAAAGAATGCAAAAATCTATGTACCCAAAACCAGATATGCCTCCTGTAAAAAAATGTTAAGAAAATCAGGGATTTCCTCTGCAGCAAAGATCATATCCAGATAAGAAAAAGGATATGTTACTTTTTATTTATTTCTTGTGTTTTTCGCTGTAATCGTTTATAATAAACCCATAAGAACGGTAATGATTCCACGTGCAACCGGTCAAAAAACCACATCGCAGGGAATCAGCCCCGGATGGAGGTATAGTTTATGGATAACAATTACAGCGGCATGGCTGTAGGTGTCTTTGAGCTGGACAACCTGGTAGCCTGTTTTGTTGCTCTTGATGCTGCTTCCAAGGCAGCAAATGTGAAGATTCAAAGCGTTGAGCGTAACCGTCTTAAGAGCGGTGCCTGTGTGAAGATGCGCGGTTCTGTTTCTGATGTCAATGCAGCAATGGAGGTTGCGCTTGAAGCAGCTAAACCTCTTGGCAAAGTCGTTTCTCATACTGTGATCGCTTCTCCTTCTGAGGATACAGAGATCGCACTGAAGATGACGATCAACAAGTAGGAAGCGAGGGTTTGATTATGAATTATGGTGCTTTTGGTTTAGTTGAGGTTGTTGGAAGCAGCAATGCGATCCTTGTGATCGATCAGATGCTGAAGACCTCTGATGTTTCTTTTCTTACATGGCAGACAAAATGTGGTGGCCATGCTACTGTTTTCCTGACTGGTGATGTGTCTGCCGTAACTGCTGCTGTTGAGAGTGTCAAGGGAAATCCTCCTTGTGAGATCGTGGCTTCTGCAGTAATTTCTAATCCTTCCGAGGAGACTGTTCGCCTGGCGGAGGAAGAGGCTGCCAGGAATCATTTTATGTAAAATATTTGATAATTGTAACAAACATAAACAGGGAATCTTCCCGGGCTTCGTCATCCTGAAACCCGTGAAGATTCCCTGCTGTTGGTCAGAGCACCTCTCTACTATCCACATCCAGCAACTCTCTCTCATCCGGCACATCCAACACCGCTGTATCCTCCCGGTGCTTCCTGATCACTCTTTTTCCTCCGACATCTCCTTCAAGCTCCATCAGTTCATCAAAATACTTTCCGGAAAAAATACAGGGATTTCCTGTTTTTCCATTGTGCTGCACGCAGGCAATTCCTTTTTTTTCTTTCCGGAATTTTTCTATCAATTCCAGAAGCGTCTCACATCGAAGCCAGGGCTGATCTGATACGGTGAATAAACAGGCATCTGTATCCCAGCTGCCTCTCAGACCAATTCTCAACGAAGAAGAAATTCCTTCATCAGGATGTAAATTATAGAACACGGAGATTCCTCTTTTTCTGACATCTTCTGCAATCTCATCATACTGGGTGACAACAGTGATAGAACACTGTGTACCTTGTAATTCCAGTTCTTTTCGTACTTTCTCAAGTTCTGAAAGAATATGCCTGTACATCGGTACTCCATCCACTGTATACAACAATTTATTACTTCCAAATCTTCTGCTGTTTCCGGCAGCAAGCATAACCAGCCCCAGTTTCATTTTCTTTTACCTCACCATATCTTTTCCACTACTTTACAAAGTGATCAATCCTTACGCAGGCTCCCGCAAACAGCTTCAACTCCTTTTATCCTGCATCTTTCCACAATCTTCTCCGCAGGATCCAGCGATTCCAGAACATCTGCCTTATTCAGATAAACCAGAAATCTCCTCTTACCGACACCTTTTTGCAATCCTGTCTTTGCTACAGCGATCTTAGCCACATTTTCCCAGGTCACAATATCCTCCACATTTTCCCCGAGGAATCCGGCCACATCTTCCGGTCTGTGGGCAGTGTCTGCGATTTTTTTTCCAAGACAGTCCAGGCCGATCACACCAACTACAATATCTGCGATTTCCGGTATCACTGGCTCCCACTGTGCAGGAACTTTCAGGGGAAGCCGCTTCGAGCCGTCAGCTTCCACAAGAAGAGCATCACAAAGGCCGGACAGCTTTTCAAGGATTTCCCTGTCAGGACCGGAAATCTTCGGCTGTCCGGCCTTATGATAAGCCGCTGTTACATAACCATATTGAGCAAGAAGCTGCCTGACTCCGGCAGCATCCCCTGCATCAGCAAAAGGACGCCCCGGTTCCCAGGCCATATGTGTTGTAGTAGTGACGATTACCTTTTTTCCTTCTCCGGCGAATTTCTCTGCCAGATAATAGATCAGGGTGGTCTTTCCGCCACCACCTGTAAATGCCGCGATCATGGTCTGATTCCCTGTGAAAGAAGCACTTCCAGAACACCACCGGCAATACATCTTGCCTTATCAGAAATAGTAAAACAGTTCTTTTTCTGCTCTGCCCTTGGGTCAATATCTGCAATCTTCATTCCCTGAAAAACAGGATATCCATCCCGGATCAGTCCGCGGATCACACCGGAAATCGCTGCCTTCACAGGAGTTTCCCCAATCATGGCAATCACCTGATCTTTCTTCACAATATCTGCAATGTGGCTGATATTTTTCATAACACCAGCTGCAGGAGAATGGATCACCCGTTCTTTTCCAATTCCTGCGATCACGCCTGGTACTCCCGTATTGGGAAGTGCACTGCCCTCCCGGATAATACGTCCCAGATTGTGTCCACGCATGGTCTCGATCACATAATCCACATCTTCCCCTGCAGTAAATCCAGGTCCTAGTCCTACTGTAAGAGGAGCCATCGTGCGATCCGTTCCCAGATTTTTTTTCGCAAGAATCGCATCCACAACTGCCGCCGGTGCGAGCTCGTGGATATGTTTCCCTTCAGTATCTGTGAGAAGAGGAATTTCTCCCTCTTCCCAGCATCTTTCGCACTGTGCAAGAATATTGTTTTCTGTAATGTGCTTGCACACAACACCTTCCACTGCAGAAGTTCCATCATATACAGCCTCGCAGAAAGCCACGTGGCGGCGAATGGCGCTTGGGCGGTCGCATTCCAGAATCAAAACATGGTATCCGCATTGATGAAGTTTATGAATCACTCCCGTTGCCAGATCACCGCCGCCCCGCACCAGAATCATTTTATTCTTAGTAAGTTCCATTCTCATATACCTGCTGTCCATTTCCTGGCATTCCTGCTGCCAAAGTATCATAAAGCTCTGCATAAGTTGCATCCTGATACGGAAATACATAGAACAGTCCCACAAGTCCGAATGTGATGGAAGAAAGAATATTCCACGGAATAAATGAAAGATCCAGAACAAAAGTATTCCATTTCTGTCCGTACATCATCTCACGGCTTCTGGCAAAAGCTTCATTTCTGTCCATTCCCGGATATTCTGCCAGAAGATACGGAACCATCTTATATTCATAAGATTTCACAATTCCCGGAATCACAAAAAGCAGTGACCATAAAAACGTAAAGAGATCACGACAGAACATAACTTTCACCACATTTCCATAATTTCCGGAACGGAATGCACTTAATATCTTTCCGGGTCCTGGTACTGAGAACAGGTTATCAATATAAAAGCTGCGTGCACCTACTTCCAGCACATTTCCCACCAGAAGATGCAGAATTATGCCGATCAGTGCAACTGTCACAACTGCACCGGCTCCCACAAGGGCAAAGATCAGCATCCACGGGGAGCGTGCTCCGCTGAACATATGTCCCACATATGAACTCACGCCATCTGTATCAAAAGTACTGACAGAATAATTATACTCAGAATGTACAGCATTTCCCGCACCGCTCTGTGCTGCTCCTTTTCCGCCGGAAGCAACTACGATCGCCAGGATAAAGCTTACCAGAACTGCTGCCCAATAATTCTTTCGGAAAGCTTCTTTTGCCCGCCACTTCAGGTCACTGCGTGTCCAGCTGATTTTTTGTCCGTTCATTTTCATCCCTCCATATATGCTTCGCAGATCCGGAATTCATATTTACCCTTTTGCCATGACACAGGATCCAGCTCTATCAGATACCCGCCACCGTTTTTTACATGCCATTCATAAAATGGCCGCTGTCTGTCTGCATACTCTTCCATAATGTTCATAATGGTTCCGCCATGGATCACCAGTGCCGCTCTGTGCACATTCTCCCGGATACACCCTGTAACTGCCTTCTGAAATCCCATCAGGCTTCTGTGCTTAAATTCTTCCCTGCTCTCTCCTCCGGGAAAAGGAAGCATTCCGTTGCTGTCGATCCACTTCTGATAATTCTCATTTCCGGAAAGCTCCTTGTAATTCTTATTCTCAAATTCCCCGAAATCACATTCTGAAAGTTCATCTATAATGTGGAGTTCTTTTTCCGGAAAAAGGATCCCGGCTGTCTCCACACATCTGAGAAGCGGGCTTGCATAAAGTGTTTCCGGTATTGGGTAACTTAACTCCTTTAAAAATTCACAGCCTTCCTGGGTTAAATGTTCATCAGTTGTCCCAACGTAACGCTTAAGCTTATTTCCGGGAGTCTGGCCATGACGGATCAGATATATTTTAAGCATCTTTTAACACCGTCCCGATTCCGCACACAACTCTTGTCACCTTGCTGCTCCCTGCTGCCAGTGCAGTGCAAATACGTCCCACAGCTTCTCTGTACTGCCGTTCAAAGGCATCTGCAGGAACGATTCCGTAGCCAACCTCCTCACTGACCAGGATCACATCTGGATTTTTTTCCAAAAGCTCCCTTGCCAGATCTGTGAGATCTCTTCCTTCTTTCAGGGATTTTCTTATGTATTCGTGAAATCCCAGAACACCATCTGCCTGATAAAGTTCTTCATCTGTAAGCTCTGAACCTTTTTTCCATGTGATATCAGGAAAATTCCTTCTGGCATAGTTTTCTTTTCCCTGGTATGCACCACCGATTATCATTTCCATATTATTTACCTCATTCGAATCTCTTACTACAGGATCACTGCACCGGCAAGAGCCAGCACAAGTGCCATTACAACCTCACAGATGCAGAGAAAAAATCCCGACAGATCCCCTGTTGTTCCGCCGAAATATTTCATTGCCATGTGATGGTACCACCAGAATACAAGAAGTGCACTTAACACTGCGAGTACTCCCATAACCGGGCTTATCCAGAGCATCAGTGCCACCAGTATCACAAACATTACCATCAGAATATTGCGGGCTGTAATCTCAGATGCATTTCTGGAAAACTCCGCTACTGTTCCATCTGATTTTGCCTTCGGAAACGTAATCACGCCGATTCCGGAAAGACATCTGGACATCATATATCCCATGCTCATAATGCAGATTCCCTTCGGGTTATTCTGAAGCTGGCTCCAGACCCCAAGCCACAGGATAAAATAAACACAGGCTGTGATCACAGCGAATGCTCCTGCATGGGAATCTTTCAGAATCTCCAGCCGTCTTGTACGCTCCTGCCAGGAACTTAAGGCGTCAGAAGTATCCAAAAGACCGTCAACATGGATTCCACCTGTAACCACCACCGGAATCACCGTAAGGATCACTGTGAGAAAAAACGGCTCCAGCTTTACATAATTTCCAAGTACACAGCCAGTCAGCCAGGTCAGTACACCGATCACAGCTCCCACAAAAGGAAAGAAGCACATCATATATTTCATGTTCTCTTTATTCCAGTCTACCATCGGAGCAGGGATCTTGGAAAACATGGCAAATGCAGCCTTGCAGCTGTTCCACACACTTTTCATGCTTTCACACCTCCTCCTTTGTGCCAGACAGGAATTCCATAAACAACTTCCACAACATCGTCTGCCATCTCAGCCAGATTACAGTTGATCTGACCAAGCTGTTCTTTATATTTTTCTGATTCTCCTTCATAAAGAATACCATCTGAAAAAATCTCATTGGTTACAATTACCACATGTTCTGCCTGAGAAAGAAGGTGTTTCACACCACCTGTGATTTCCTCCGAAACCTCCGGATGGAAACCGTCTTCCCGGAACATTTCGTTCGCTACCAGATTGGACATACATTCCAGAAGAACCACGCTGCCTTTGGGAAGAACCAGCTCATCCAGGGCTGTATAACGTTCCACTGTCTCGAAGCCTTTTCCGGCGCGCATCCGCCTGTGCCTGCGGATACGCCTGTGGCTCTCTTCGTCAAATGCCTGCATGGTAGCAATATAAGTCCGCCGGGCTTCCCCGAAGGATAAAACTGTTTCTTCAGCAAAAGCTGATTTACCGCTTCCGCTGCCCCCTGTTACTACAACCAGCATTTATTTCAACTCCTCATACTGTTCTACATTGATATCCCCAAAAGTGCTCATTGAATTATATACAGCACAGGAAAGATCGATCAGCGGAAACAGTGTTACTGCTCCGGTTCCTTCACCAAGGCACATTCCTGCATGAATGACCGCTTCTTTATCCAGCTCTTTCAGGATCATATGTGCAGCCGGCTCTTTGGACACGTGAGATGCGATGATATAATCGCTGATCTGCGGGCAGATCTTTACAGCTACCAGCGCAGCCACACAGGAAATAAAGCCATCCATGACAACCGGCATTCCAAGAGCAGCGCCACCGATATATACACCAGCCATTCCTGCAATATCATATCCTCCGACTTTGGCCAGAACATCAATGGCATCAGAACGATCCGGATTGTTTAGGGCAATGGCTTTTTTGATAGCGTTAATCTTTCTCACAAGTCCCTCACCGGAAAGACCTGCTCCGCGTCCTGTCATATCCTCAACCGGCTTTCCGAGAAGTACAGAGGCCACTGCACTGCTGGTTGTCGTGTTTCCGATTCCCATCTCACCGGTAGCAAGAACCTGATAACCTTTTTCTTTCAGCTCCTGAGCCATGGCAATACCTGCCTCTATGCCTTTGATCGCCTGCTCTCTTGTCATAGCCGGCTCTTTTGTCATATTCTTTGTTCCATAGGCAACTTTCAGATCTGTGCGGACTTTTGTATCAACGACCATTCCCACATCAACAGGGAAAAGCTCTGCACCGCACTGGCGGCACATTACGCAGCATGTAGTAGCTCCATTCAGAAAATTCTCAGCAACAATGGCAGTTACCTCCTGCCCTGTCTGTGTTACACCCTCTTCCACAACACCATTATCTGCACACATGGCAACAACTGCTTTTTTTTCTACACGGACATCCGGTGTTCCTGTGATGCCTGCGATCTGTATCAGCATATTTTCAAGCTCTCCAAGAGAATGTAACGGCTTCGCAATACTGTCCCATCTCTTTTTAGCTCCTTCGATTGCTTTCTCATCCAGCGGACGAATCTTCTTCACTGCCTCATTTAATGTCATCATTTGCTACCTCCCGTTTTTTACCTGTAGTAAAAATTAAAAATTTACTAAATATATAATTCAGCACCAGCACAATGAACTGGGTACAGAATTTCGCGATCATGTCGTTAAGCCCCATGGCAACAGCCAGAAGCCACACACCACCAACCTCGATCACCATGGTTGCAAGGCGGGCACTTATAAATTTCACAAAAGGCCGGATATGGTCTTTCAGAGTTTCACAGTTATCGTGAAATACAAATCTGGAATTCACAATATATGCAAACAGAATCGCCAGGATAATGGAAATCACATTTGCAGTCATAAGCGGAATTTTTGCCAGTCTCATAATATAAAAGCTTACGAGATTTACAAGGGTTGTACAACCACCCCAGAAAACATATCGGATCACATCATTCCCGTAAATTTTCAAAATCAGTTTTTTCAATCTTTCTCTCCTCCGTGTATGATCTTTGACACAATATATCTCGGACGTCTCTTAACCTCCTCATAGATCCGTGCAATGTAATAGCCGATAATACCCAGGCTCATCATCACTGCACTTCCGATAAACAGCAAAACGATCAGAAGTGTGGTATATCCTTCCACTGCATGCCCGGTAAAATATCTCACCAGCGAATACACAAGAAGGATCAGCGAACAGATAAAGCACCCGACTGCCCCGGCTGTCACAAACTGCAGCGGAAGTGTGGTAAATGCTACAATGTTCCGAAATGCATAGCTGATCAGTGCTCTTGTTGACCACTTGGATTCTCCTGCCTCCCTCTCTTTCACTTCGAAGAACACAGAGGTACTTCTATATCCTACCCAGGATGAAGTGGCACGGAAAAACATGCTCCTCTCCGGCATAGAAAGGACACTCTGTACAGCTTTTCTGTCAAGGAGCTTGAAATCCGATGCATTCTGCATATCGAATCCGGTTGTCCTGGACATGATCCTGTAAAAAAATCCGGCACTTTTTCTGTGAAGCATGTTTTCTTTTCCCCTGCTGGTCTTCACACCTTCGATCACTTCATATCCCTGTTCCCAGAGACGGAACATCTCTATCAGTTTTTCCGGCGGATGCTGCAGGTCGCAGTCCATCACAGCCACTGCATCACCACCTGCCTGTGCAAGTCCTGCTACAATTGCAGCTTCTTTTCCGAAATTCCTGGAAAAATGCACTCCTGTCACATTAGGATCCTGCGTGGATATCTCCTCTATCTGATTCCAGGTTTCATCTGTCGATCCATCATCCACCAGGACAAGTTCATACGGAATCCTCTCCTGATCCAGGAACTTTTTCAGCGTCCGGCAGGCTTTTACAATCATCAGTTCTTCATTATATGCCGGCAGAACTACTGATAATCTGCTCATTTCTTCTGTTTACCCCTTTCTTTCTTCTTTCCGGGATATCTGTTATATATCACGATCAGAAGAAAAGCTGCCAGCCCTGCCACAGTCAGTATGATTCCTGGAACAAGATATGGTGTGCAGTAAGTAAGTACGATGCTGTGTTTTCCTTTTTTCAGCTCAACTCCCATGTACATGCTGTTGGCCTGAACCAGTTCCGTTTCCTTACCATCTACATAAGCCGTAAAACCGGCACTGTACGGAATAGAAAATACCAGAAATTTATCTGAGGATACTTCTATCTCTCCTGTTATCCTGTTTGTTCCGACTTTCACATTCTGAAGGCTTTCATTTCCAAGCTTCTCTGTCTCCTGTTCCACAGAATCCATGGGCTGACACACCAGATACAGATTATCAAAAGTATACTCTCCAGGTGTGGAAAAAGTAAGCTTCATCGTTCCTGCACTGTAATTTTTATATCCCATATTAAGAAGGAAATTGTGACGGCCGCTGTAGCCATTGTATTTATCCGTAAAGATCCGAATCGTTTTATCAACAGAACCCAGTGAAACTTCTACAGCTGCTTCTTTGCTCTCTTTCCAGTAACGCCAGTTGTCATCCTCATAGAGAATAGTGTTCTTTTCATATTCTGTAAGGGAATTCCATTTTTTATCACTAACCTGCTCCCTTGGAGAATAAGCATCAAAATCCAGATTTTCTGCTACAAGATAGACCTCAGATGCAGGTTCACCCTGATATCCGATGGAAACTGTTGCATTTTTCTTTGTAACAATGATTTTTCCATCTTTGATCTTACAGCCTTTCCCTGCCTCCAGTGTAAAATCCGCTTTCTTATCATCAAATGAAAGCTCTGTTTCCGGGAGACTGCTTTCTTCCACGACTGCCCCCTGCAGAAGTGCCTGCTGTTTCTGTGTCACAGAAAGCTTTTCATATTTTTCCCTGGAGATCCAGGAATTATAAGTATAACCCAGAGGAAGAGCATTCTCATTCTCATAGATCCTGTATTTTCCGGAAAAAACAGTTTCAGTATCGTAACCATAGGGAATATATCCATAACCGTTTTTCCTGATGGCAAAGTACTTCACAGATGCAAGGCGGTCCAGAATGGTCCTTCCATCAAGACTACTGTAATGGTAATCCCATGGAGTATTCAGATACATCTCATCAAAAAAGCGGCTGATGCTCCCATTGGCAACACTGAAATAATAGGATGTGCTGTTGGTTCCCATATACATGGCTGAATTCACATATGAGCCTGTTTTGTACTGATCATATCTGCTGCTGGAAGAATCCTCCAGATCCTTTATTTCTTTATCCGGTCCTGATTCCAGTGCTTCCAGTGCCTGGTTCCTGTTCTCAAATTCAGAAAGATAATCTTTCTCATATGAATACTGATAGAACACGTTGAGAAGGATACTGACTATCAGTACTGTAACGATCATTTCGCAGAGATATTTCCCCTGGACAAAAATATTCCCATAGGAAACTACTGTAAACACAGCCAGAACCAGCATCATTATAGCCATGATATTTCGTTCTGTCCGGGCAGCATCTGAAAATAATGCGAGCACACAGTACACAAGCAGCATAATAAAGATCTTTCTTTTTTCCCTGATCTGCAAAGTAAAAAGCTCAGGATATGCCTGCACCAGGATATAGGCGATCAACATTCCATAAGCCCAGATCCATCTGTTTGACACATAGGAAAATCCATTCAGCACATGTCCTGCAAACGGGATCAGAAGAAACAGATTCAGAAGCAGGAATCCCAGTTTCAGACCTGTATATTTTTTCTTTTTGGAAAATATTACAAACACGCCTGCCATGGCAACTGCAGAATATCCAGCAACACCCCACTGGATCATATTCTCGCCGATCAGACAGCCGAGATATTTTTCATAGTAAATATGATCATACAGCAATGGCACATAGTTCTGCGCCTGAAAACGTTCGGTTCCAAACAAAGTCATAACCACCGGGAAAAAGATCAACGCCGCGATCATCAGGGATACCAGATAGAAACCAGTAAATTTCAGGAACCATCGAAATACATCTTTCACAGAACGTTTCCGGAATATTCCAAAATACCGGAAAGCTGCATACAGTACCATAAAGACACTGATCATATAAAAGAAATAAAAATTTGACATTGCCGCTATTGCCACAGACCATATAAAAAGGTACGGTTTTTCTTTTTTGTAAACTTTCTCAATGCCCATGAGTACCAGCGGCAGATAGATCATCGGATTGGAAAAATAAGGATGTTTCATGGACGCATAGATAGTCCATCCCGCAAAAATGTATACAAGACTTCCAATAAAAGTCGCCTGTTTCGGATTTTTGCGATAAAAACAGTAAATACTGAACGTGATCCCCGCAAGATAAATCCTGAGAAAAATCAGGCACTCGTATAAAACTTCTGTATTTTTTTCCGGTACAAAAACAGAGAGTAAAGTCAGAGGATCACCAATCACATAATAGTGAAGTGTAGTAAGGATATCGGAACCATATCCGATATGCACATCCCACATAGGGAAGGACAATTTATGATCGATCACCAGGGTCTTCAGCACATTTCGCAGATATTTGCCATAGTAGGCGAGTGCATTGATATGCTGCGGAACGCCATCGTGACTCCAGATCAGTGATTTTCCATTTAAGTAAAAACAGCAGTAAATAAACAGCGAGATCGCTGCAAAGACAATGGTATACAGAATGTAAAAATCTGCTTTTCTTTTTTTCATGTATGTCTTCTCCCGTATATGAAAAAAGACCCGCGGTGCGCTAAACACCGCAGGCCTTTCACCTAATGCTTAATCAGCAAGCACACTGTGTAAACAGTAACTATTGATCAGTAATTAGTCTTCTTTCTTATCTGCTCCGTAAAGAGTGATAAGTTTCTGCAGATACTCATATCTAGCCTGAGCCTCAGACTCGTTCTTAGCGAACAGTCTTGCAGCTTTCTCAGGATTCTGACGCTGCAGAGAATTGTAACGAACCTCACCGTTCAGGAAGTCCATATAGTTCTCCATATCCGGTGTCTTGGAATCGAGGCTGAACTTATTGTCAGCAGCCGGGTTGAATCTGAAGTTGTGCCAGTATCCGCACTTAACTGCCAGCTCTTCCTCTGTCTGAGCTTTGCTCATACCTTTCTTGATACCATGGTTGATACATGGAGCATAAGCGATGATCAGGGATGGTCCCGGATATGCCTCTGCCTCTGCAATTGCTTTTACAGTCTGGTTGAAGTCAGCACCCATGGAGATCTGTGCTACGTATACATAGCCATAGCTCATTGCGATAGATGCCATATCTTTCTTCTTAGTCTCTTTTCCGCCTGCTGCGAACTGAGCGATCGCACCTGTCGGTGTAGACTTGGAAGACTGTCCGCCTGTGTTGGAGTAAACCTCTGTATCGAATACCATAACGTTGATGTCGCGTCCGCTTGCGAGAACATGGTCAACACCACCGAATCCGATATCGTAAGCCCATCCGTCACCACCGAAGATCCACTGGGATTTCTTGGAGAGGAAGTCTTTCTGTGCAAGGATCTCATTAGCCTTGTCACATCCGCAAGCCTCAAGAGCTGCAACGAGTTTCTCTGTAGCTGCACCGTTTGTTGCGCCTACAGCGTAAGTATCCAGCCATTCCTGACCAGCTGCCTTAACATCCTCGTTTGTTCCGTTAGCTACAAGGTCTTCGATCTTCTCTTTCAGACCGCCACGGATCGCACGCTGTGCAAGAAGCATACCATAACCAAACTCTGCGTTATCCTCGAACAGAGAGTTGGACCATGCAGGACCCTGTCCCTTAGCGTTTGTTGTGTATGGTGTAGATGGTGAAGAGTTACCCCAGATAGAGGAACATCCTGTAGCATTTGCAATGTACATTCTGTCACCAAAGAGCTGTGTGATCAGCTTAGCGTATGGTGTCTCACCACAACCTGCACAAGCACCTGAGAACTCGAGGAGCGGCTGTTTGAACTGGCTGCCTTTTACAGTTGTCTCTTTATATTTAGCGATAACGTCTTCCTTCTGAGGAAGTGTTACACCGTAATCAAAGAATTTCTGCTCTTCTGTGTTAGCTTCAAGCGGAGCCATCTCAAGAGCTTTGTTGCCTTTCTTTCCTGGGCAGACATTAGCACAGGAACCGCATCCTGTACAGTCAAGAGCTGATACAGTCATTGTGAATGTATAGTCTTTCATTCCTGTAAGTGGAAGTGTCTTGATTCCCTCTGGAGCGTTAGCTGTCTCATCTGCTGTCATAGCAACCGGACGGATTGCAGCATGTGGGCAGACGTATGCACAGCGGTTACACTGGATACAGTTGTCCGGAACCCATACAGGAACGTTAACTGCGATACCACGTTTCTCATATGCAGCTGTTCCGGATGGTGTTGTACCATCTACATAATCCTTGAATGCAGATACTGGGAGGCTGTTACCTTCCTGAGCATTGATCTTGCACTGGATGTTGTTTACGAAGTCCTGAGCTTCCTGAGCACCGTGGGATGCGTGAGACATGAAGAGTCCCTCGTCCTCAGCGTTCTTCCAGCTCTCCGGAACCTGAACCTCTACGATCTGTTTAGCACCAGCATCGATAGCTGCCCAGTTCTTCTTAACAACGTCATCACCTTTACGTCCGTAAGTAGCTTTAGCAGCAGCTTTCATAAGCTCGATAGCCTGCTCCTCAGGAATGATTCCTGTAAGTTTGAAGAATGCGGACTGAAGGATTGTGTTGATACGTGTTGGTCCCATGCCAGTCTCAATACCAATCTTAACACCATCGATGGTGTAGAATTTGATATTGTGGTTAGCGATGAAAGCTTTAACCTGTCCTGGAAGATGTTTCTCAAGTCCTTCCATATCCCAGGCACAGTTCAGAAGGAATGTACCTCCGTCAACAAGCTCCTGTACCATGTTATATTTATTAACATAGGACGGATTATGACATGCAACGAAGTTTGCCTTGTGGATCAGGTATGTGGATTTGATCGGTTTCTTACCGAAACGAAGGTGAGACATTGTAACACCGCCGGACTTCTTGGAGTCATAATCGAAGTAAGCCTGAGCGTACATGTCTGTGTTATCACCGATGATCTTGATGGAGTTCTTGTTAGCACCTACAGTACCATCAGCTCCAAGTCCCCAGAACTTGCAGTTTGTTGTTCCCTCTGGTGTTGTAACAAGTGGTGCGCCTGTCTCAAGAGAAAGGTTTGTAACATCATCAACGATACCGATGGTGAATTTCTCTTTCTCAGTGTTCTCATATACTGCTACGATCTGTGCAGGTGTTGTATCTTTGGAACCAAGTCCGTAACGTCCTGTAAAGATCTTAACATCACTGAACTTGCTGTCGCGAAGAGCTGCAACAACATCAAGATACAGAGGCTCGCCAAGTGCTCCCGGCTCTTTTGTTCTGTCAAGAACAGAAATCTGCTTAACTGTATCCGGGATTGCATCGATAAGAGCCTGAGCGCAGAATGGTCTGTAAAGACGAACTTTAACAACACCAACCTTCTTGCCGGCTGCCATAAGATAATCGATTGTCTCCTCGATTGTGTCGTTTACGGAACCCATAGCTACGATGATGTGCTCAGCGTCCTCAGCTCCGTAGTAGTTGAACAGTTTATAGTCTGTTCCGATCTTCTCGTTAACTTTGTCCATGTATTCCTGAACAACTGCCGGAAGAGCGTCATAATATGGGTTACATGCCTCTCTTGCCTGGAAGAAGATATCTGGGTTCTGAGCGGAACCTCTCTGACATGGATGGTTCGGGTTCAGAGCACGGTTACGGAACTCTGCGATAGCGTCCATATCTGCCATATCTTTCAGATCTTCATAGTCCCATGTCTCGATCTTCTGGATCTCGTGGGATGTACGGAATCCATCGAAGAAGTTGATGAACGGAACCTTACCTTTGATTGCTGCAAGATGAGCAACCGGTGTAAGATCCATAACCTCCTGTACAGAAGATTCGCAAAGCATTGCGCATCCGGTCTGACGACAGGCCATAACGTCGGAATGATCTCCGAAGATACAAAGTGCGTGAGAAGCAAGTGCACGGGCAGATACGTTGATAACTCCCGGAAGCTGCTCACCAGCGATCTTGTAAAGGTTCGGGATCATAAGCAGAAGACCCTGGGAAGCTGTATAGGTTGTAGTCAGGGCACCTGCTGCCAGAGAACCGTGAACGGCACCTGCTGCACCAGCCTCAGACTGCATCTCTGTAACCTGTACTTCCTGTCCAAAGATGTTCTTTCTTCCCTGAGTTGCCCACTCGTCTGTTGCCTCAGCCATTACAGATGAAGGGGTAATCGGGTAAATAGCAGCTACATCAGAAAAAGCGTATGATGCATGAGCGGCTGCATGGTTACCATCCATGGTTTTCATCTTTCTTGCCATTGTTTATTCCTCCTTAAAGGTTTGTTAAAAATATATTATTTAGGCTCTGAAAAGCCTAAAATTCCATTGGTTATTATATCATAGATTCCCAATTATGTCCATTTTCTTTCAGCAATTTTTGTATATTATCAGGTACAAACGTTGTTATCTTTTCCACAAAATATTCAAAAAAAGAGAGACATCCGGAATTATCTCTCCATCCAGATACTCTCTCCTCATATTTCATACGTCTGCCCGGTTTTCAGCTGATTTCACTCTCTCATCCTGTGAACTGAAATCACTGACTGTCCTTCTCAAAAAGCTCCTTTATGGATTTACGGCGGAGCATAGTCCACAGTTCATCCTGAATATCTTTCAGTTCATCATGGGCGTAACACGGAACGCCGTTCTGTCCGTTTCTGGCACATTCACACCGCCCGTTCAGGCATTCAATAATAGACATATCTGAATCGATTGCTGAATATATATCATATAATGTCAGCTCCGCCGGATCTTTCTTCAGGGCATATCCGCCGTGAACTCCCCGGTATCCCTGAACGATCCCTGCGTTCTGAAGCTTTTTCAGTATCTTATAGGCAAAAGGTGCTGTGATCGCTTCCCTCTCGCAGATATCACTGACGCTCAAACGCGTCTCTCCCATTAATGCGCGGACAACCCGCATCGCATAATCGCTTTCTCTGGTGATAAACATCTTTGACCTCTCTTCTGTTCAACTAAGCTGCTAATAGAATTTGATAATTTTCTCAGTACAGCAGATCTCTTCATCCCATTCTGCTATATACCGGTAAACACATTCCGTGCGTTCCTATTATCATACTGGTCAGTATAACGCATTTTTTTCAATAATAAAAGGTTATTATTTTCCTGTATTTCATTTTATTTTTCCTGTTTTTACTTTATTTAATGTAAAAAACTAAAATACACCTTGCAAATTTTCCAGTTTACGGTACAATAAAGGACGATTGTAATTGAAGCGATATTTATTATTTTTGAAAAAAGAGGTATGATATGATTTCAGCAAACAACATCACACTGCGTGTCGGTAAGAAAGCGCTGTTTGAAGATGTAAACATCAAGTTTACAGAAGGAAACTGTTATGGATTAATCGGTGCCAACGGTGCAGGAAAGTCTACATTTCTTAAGATTCTTTCCGGACAACTGGAGCCGACAAAGGGCGATATCGTGATCACACCGGGACAGAGGCTTTCCTTCCTGCAGCAGGATCACTTCAAGTATGATGCTTATCCTGTACTTGACACTGTTATCATG
The DNA here is from genome assembly GCF_013304825.1 of Blautia schinkii. Lineage (GTDB taxonomy): Bacteria > Bacillota > Clostridia > Lachnospirales > Lachnospiraceae > Blautia_A > Blautia_A schinkii_B. Next base: position 59,445 of record NZ_JAAWUO010000002.1, read on the forward strand.
GGTAATGAGAGACTTTACCAGATCATGAAAGAAAAAGAAGCCATCTATGCCAAGGAAGATTTCACTGACGAAGATGGTATCCGTGCCAGTGAACTTGAGGGTGAGTTCGCAGAGATGAACGGATGGGAAGCAGAGTCTGATGCTGCTACTCTTCTCAATGGTCTTGGTGTTGACACGGAGTTCCATTACACACAGATGGCTGACCTCACAGGAAGTATGAAGGTCAAGGTTCTTCTTGCTCAGGCACTTTTCGGAAATCCTGACATCCTGCTTCTCGACGAGCCGACCAACCATCTGGATCTTCCTGCTATCGAGTGGCTTGAAGAATTCCTGATCAATTTTGACAACACCGTTATCGTTGTATCCCATGACCGTTACTTCTTAAATAAGGTCTGCACACATACAGCAGATATCGACTATGGCAAGATCCAGCTCTATGCCGGAAACTATGACTTCTGGTTCGAGTCCAGCCAGCTTCTCATCAAACAGATGAAAGAAGCCAATAAGAAGAAGGAGGAGAAGATCAAAGAGCTCCAGGAATTTATCTCAAGATTCAGTGCCAACGCTTCCAAATCCAAACAGGCTACATCCAGAAAGCGTGCCCTGGAAAAGATCCAGCTTGACGATATGCGTCCGTCCAGCCGTAAATATCCGTACATTGACTTCCGTCCGAACCGCGAGATTGGAAACGAAGTTCTTATGGTTGAAAACCTTTCCAAGACTATTGATGGCGTGAAAGTCCTTGACAATATCTCCTTTACACTTGGCCGGGAAGATAAAGTCGCATTCGTAGGTGCCAATGAGCAGGCTATTACTACATTTTTCAAGATCCTTACAGGTGAGATGGAGCCGGACGAGGGAAATTATAAATGGGGTGTCACTACTTCCCAGGCATATTTCCCGAAAGATAATACTCAGGAATTCGATAATGATCTTACAATCACAGACTGGCTGACACAGTACTCCGAAATCAAGGATGCCACTTATGTGCGTGGTTTCCTGGGACGTATGCTCTTCCCTGGTGAAGACGGTGTAAAACGTGTCCGCGTACTTTCCGGTGGTGAGAAGGTCCGCTGCCTTCTTTCCAAGATGATGATCTCCGGTGCCAACATCCTGATCCTGGATGAGCCAACCAACCATCTGGATATGGAATCTATCACTGCGTTGAACAACGGACTGATCAAATTCCCGGGCGTGATCCTTTTCACTTCCCACGATCATCAGTTTGTACAGACTACAGCCAACCGTATTATGGAGATTCTTCCAAACGGTAAGCTTGTTGACAAGATCACAACCTATGATGAATATCTTGCCAGCGATGAGATGGCCAAGAAACGTCATGTATTCCAGGTTAACGAGGAAGACGCTCAGGATAACTAAGATTTCTTTATCTGAGATATCATCCCCTGCCTTGCTTTTTTTAGCCAGGCAGGGGATTTTTTACCAGGAAAGATTCCTGCTTTCAGGCTTCTCTGCCTTTATTTTATTCCATTGTGATCGGTGCAAGCTTTCCCTTTGTTACATCCAGAATATCTTTAAGCGGAACTTTAAGAGTCAAACCTACTCTTCCTCCGCTCACATAGATCTCATCAAAATTCCCAGCTGACTGATCAAAAACAACCGGGTAGTTCTTCTTCATTCCAAGAGGGCTGCAGCCTCCCCGGATATATCCGGTAATCCTTGTGAGATCTTTTACATGAATCATATCCACAGTCTTCTCTCCCACGGATTTCGCTGCTGCCTTACGGTCCACTTCCTTCTCAATCGGAACCACAAACACATAATATCCGCCGCTTTTTCCTTCCATAACCAGAGTTTTGAATGACTGGTCATATGGTGCACCTGTAATATCTGCGCAGTGGATCCCATCAATAAATTCACCGCAGTCATATGCGATTGCCTCATATTTCACCTTTTTTCTGTCAAGCATTCTCATTGCATTCGTCTTCGCTTCTTTTCCCATTTCTGTCACTCCTCATGCTTTTTTCAGTTATCTTCCCATTCATCATAATCATCAGGTTCAAGATTTCTCAGAAGATCCCGGTTATTCTTCGAGTCTTCGTGATTTCGAAGCTGTTCAAACTCATCGTCTTCAAAGTCAGCCATATTTTCAATATCCAGCTGTCGTTTCCTCTGCTGGCTTTTTTCAAAATCTTCATATGTATCCGGTGTTTCCCGATAATCAGGATCAAAACGTTCCCTGCTTGCATCATAGTCATCCCCATCGTCATAATATGACCTGCCTGCAGAGCTTGTATTTCTTCTGTTCTGACTGTAACTGTTCTCTGAACCGCTGCGGCTCTGACTTCTTCTGCTGCCTTCAGAAGGACTGTTTCTTCCATTTCTGCTTCTTCCTGAAGAACCTGCTGCTGATGTTCTGCGGCGGTTATCTGACGAGCTGTTTCTATCTGAGCTTCCGGTATTTCTTCCATTGCGGCGGCTTTCTGAACGGTTACCGGAAGAATTTCTTCGGTCTGAATCGCCATTTCTGCTGCGGGAACGGTTTCCTTTTATTTCTCCGGTATCATTTCTGGCATCAGAATATCTGTCAGAAGAATTTCTGCGTCTGTTTGCCCCATTATATTCAGAAACATTTTCTCGATCCTGTGCAAATTTTTTCTTTTTTCCGAATCTGCGCATCTCTTCTTCCGGTTCATCGTCTTCTTCATCTTCTTCATCGTCATCATCATAGTGATCCTTGTTGATGGCAAACTGGATCAGCATACCAAGAAGGGCAATCCCAACTGCCATACCAACGCCATACGGAAACTGTTCAAGGCCACCGATCTTCGCAATAGAAACCCCTGCCAGCACTCCGCCAAGGATACTGGTTCCGATAATGATAACTCCTTTTGCATAGCGCATCGCCAGGATACCAAGTCCCACTCCCACAAGGATACACAGGAAGAAGGAAAAAGAACTGGTCGGATGCACCAGATAAATGCTTAAAGAAATTCCGATGCCAAATCCCAGTACAAAAATTCCGGCTCTGTATACAAGAAATGAAACGATAGCCAGGACAATTCCAAGCCCCGCCATTGCACCTGCGATCACCATTTTATCTTCAACGCCGGAAAGATACGTTACTCCAAAACCGGCTCCCGCGCCGATGAGAAATCCGAAGATCATCATCCAGAACCGCAGGATACGGTATCCCAGAAGGCAGTTCAGGATACCAAAAACACAGACTATGCCATAAACAATAGTCATAAATTGTCCAATCTGTTCCATCCCTCCTACACGCTGAAGGATGTTAAATACCCTTGATAACACATCCATATTCATAACTTCACTCCTCTCAGAAAATAAAATATATAGTATAAAAATTATCCAGCACGCCATAATGATATTCTACCTGGCTGTAGCCGTTAAGTTTCATATAATATTGCGCCACATTCTGCACTTCTCCTTCATCCAGCCAGTCTTTGCGTGCCGCATCAAAAGCCTCCTGATTGCTGAATTTGAACCTCACAACTGCCGCTCCGTTATCCAGCCGCATTTTACAGTAATCATAAATAGCCAGCCAGTCATATTCTTCAAAACATCCCTGGTTCAGAACATAAAAATTCAGATCTTTTGCCGTACATTTCGGAACAGTCAGTTCTTTCGATGCTTTATATGTCTTCTCATATTCTTCCGGAAACGGACAAAGATAATCATAAATTGTAGTTTTATGTTCTTCCAGCTGAGCTGCATCGCCATTAAGAAAATCCGGCTGATCCCCATTAGTGGCATCTACATAATAATACGACTCGCCAATTTTTACAATATCCCAGGCATGTCCTTCTGTACTTTCCTCTGTGCTGCCATCTACATAAATGCAGGGAATCCCAAGCCGTTCCAGAAGATACTGAACAGCACCTGCATATCCTGCACAGACTGCTGATTTTTTCCAGAAGACGCCTGCTATGCTCTGATCATCTGCTCCGGTCTTGTACTGCGTATTATCGATCACATAAGTATAGACGATCCGTACTTTCTCATAATCACTGGTTTCATCCGGAATCAGGCTGCTGACTTCCTGAAAGCTCGTTTCCATCGCTGCCTTTATCTCTTCTGTCTCACTTTCAGAATAAGAGTAGCCAGGAGTAAACATACAGTAATCTTTTCCGGAATATGTGGTTTTATAGATTTTTTCCCGATTGTGCACCCAAAAAATCTCCGGATGGTCTTTCAGAACCGCATGATACGTCCTGTCAATGCTGTCATCATCCGAAAGTGTCAGATAAAACTGCTCATCTCTGCTTCGAAGCCCTGTTAAAATCTCCCTGTATACGCGCTGCTCTTCCTCTGTCAACTGCCGGAAATAATATTCCTGATGTCCTTCATCTGTCTGAGCCACATCCATCTGTCGCAGTGCCTGAATTTCTTTCGGCTCTCCGGAAAAAATACTCTCAGCAGCAGAATAAATCTGTTCCAGCGTCCCAGCCCGAACATAAACGGGCTGACATATCAGGGACAATATCATTATCACTGCCGCCAGCTGGCAAAAAAATCTTTTCTTCATCTACATTCCTTTACTTTCAGTTGTAAGAAAGGGCAGCCTCCCGCAGGAGACTGCCCTCTCATCAGTCGCTGTCTCTTAATTTTCTAATTCCAGTGTTTCTACGTCATCATATGTATCCACTGTATCATCAATATCTTCCTGTTCCAGAATCAGATTCTCAACAATTTCTTCATCCTCATCCTCCTGAAGAGATGTATTCTTGAAATCCTCAAGAAGATTATCAGAAGAGATATATCCTCCAGATGCCAGTGCATCTTTCAGAGCGCTGGACTTCACAATATCTGTGAGAACCTTCTCTGCATTCTCATCTGTCTCAGTCGCTGTTCCCTCGTTGTTTACTTCTTCAACTGCTGTATCATCATAGAAAGATGGCTGTCTGATGTAACGAAAGCTTGCACTGTAAGCCTCACCTACCGTTACACCATTCTTACTGGAAGAACAATGTACCGCAATCCAGTCTCCTGAATCCGTCTTTCCGCAGAGAATGCCAACATGATTGTTGCTGCCCGACTCCGGACCTCTCTGAAATACAAGATCTCCCGGCTGTGCATCTGCCTCGCTGACAACATTCGCTTTCTCCCACTGATCGGATGTTCCATCACCAACCGCTGCCTGCATTCCCTGATCCTGATAGCCATTGATCACGGCCCATGTTACAAAGCCGCTGCAATCCAGACCATACGCCCGTAATGTACCTGAACTCTTGCTGCCTTCTGCCGAAACCTTCTCAACAGCTCCCCAGCTTGGATCATTACCGATAGCAGTAGATTTACCGCCCCAGAAATATCCGACTTTACCTACCAGGGAATATGCAGCAGTAATTACATCTACACGATCCTCGGAAACACTGTCTCCTACACTTTCACGGACAAATCCCTTGGATGCTGTGACAACTGCACAGAGAAGTTTACAGTCCGTTTCCACGTATTTCTTCAGAACAGTTCTGTCCTTCTTGGAAATATTATTCTTCTTAATATAGTAATTGATCTTACGATTTCCGTAAGATACTTTGGTAATATCCTGTTTATCTCTGACAACAGGGTTCATCTCAGCAAAAATCTTCGTAAGAGCTTCTTTACAGGAGGAATCCATAGTAAAGGATGTCTCTCCTTTCTGGCTCTGTTCATAAACATAAACAGCCAGAACATCCTGCCAGTTTCGTACCAGAATAGTACTGTCCGTAAGCTTGTTCTTCTCTTTATACTCTCCCTCTATCTGTTCCATCACAGATGCAAAATCATCTGAAAATGTGAGATTATAATTATTCTTCAGACTGTCCAGATAAAAATCCTTACCTGCATGAAGATTGGAAACCATATTGGTTGCATATACAGGTATTCCTATCTGTGTTGCAGTAGCATTATTTCCTTTACCATCTGTAATATCACCGGTATTGTTATCTGTACCTTTATTGTCCTTCTTATTATTGTCAGTTTTTCCATCCTTCACAACAGATGCCAGCTTCTTCTCAGCAGCTACCAGCGTTGAATAATTGGTAACTCTGGCTTTCTCTGAATCCGACAGTGCCTCATACGCTGCACGTGCTTCTTCAATCTGTGATTTTGCCTTCGCAGTGATATCATCCGGCAAAGCACTGATCTTATCGATAACATTCTGAACTGCTTCTGAATTATCCGGAACCGGAGTAGATGTCGGCGCCGGTGTCGCAGTTGGTGCCGGTGTTGCAGTAGGCTCCGGTGTTTCTGTCGGTGCTGGTGTCGCAGTCGGTTTCGGTGTCTCTGTTGGCTGCGGCTCTGGTGTCGCAGTCGGCTCCGGTGCCGGTGCTTCCGTTGGTTCTGGCGCCGGTGTCTCAATAGGCTCCGGTGCCGGTGTCTCTTCAACTGGCTCAGACGTCACTTCCTCACTGCTCTCATCGCTGAAAACTACTTCGGTCTCCTCAGCAGCCATAATTCCCGCCGGAGATGCCAGTACCATAGCTGATATCGTCGTGATGCATAAAAACTTATTCAGGTACTTGTTCTTCATATTTATTAAGATGCTCCCTTCTTTCCTTGAACATCCCTTTACTTCCCCTATAATAAAGGTCTGCTTTAAACCATTTTTGATAACTTAAAGTTCAACTCCGTTTATTTTATCATAGGAATTTTATGAAATCAACCGTTCTGACTGCATAACCTTTCCAGTTTATTTATTTTTCACTTTTTATTCACATTTTCGCAAAAAGCATTTTCCGAATACAAAAACACAAAAACTGCAGTGTGTACACACTGCAGTATCTGCCTTATACTGTTACCAGTCGGTTTTCCATATGGAATTGTCTTCTGACGCATAACTGAAAGATTCCCTGTATCACCTGATAACATACTCTCAGAATAAAGCGGATGTCATCGGCGATACATCTGGGGCTTTCCAGATAATATGCATGTCGTTCACGGATATACTCCACAAGTTCCTCAAAACTGTCGAAATGCTTCGCTTCTTCCAGCTGGCTGTCTGCTCTGCCGCTTAAGATGCACTCTTTCAGACGGTTTTTCAGTTCAGCTTCGTAGGAATTATGTTCCGCAAGACTTCCTTTATATGTTCTGTTATGAGGAAAAGTAAAATAATCTGCCATATAATGCATGACTTCACCGAATCTCCGCCAGTATACTCTGGCATTTTCTTCTTCCGGATTTTTCTCTACCAGTTCTCTCATCTTGCTCTGAAGCTGATTGAACGTTCCAAAAAACTCATGTCTGGTAGTAAGAAATGACGGTCTCAGATCCGGCATGATATTACCAAGGCAAAATGCTTTTCTGTGCTGCTGAAGACTGTAGACCTCGGACATCTGATCAGCCAGGTATCTGCCTAACAGTACATGTGATTTTTTACGCAATGTTTTCCCTCTTCCTTCTTTCTGTTCCAGGTTATGACCGAATACATCAGCAAAAGCGGTTCCGCCCGGTCATCTGCTGAAATCTTAAAGCTCTTCGTTTGTCGGAACCAACTTTACTATATCACTATTCTATTTAATGTGCAATTAAAGTTTAAGTAAAATTTGTGGAAGCTTTTTCGGCATGTTACTGTTCACTCCGTTCTCAGTAACACGCTTCGCGATGCACAGAATTTATGCTGATTGCATAAATTCGCGCGGTATGTCTCGGGTTTTCTGTGACCTTCGCTCACAAAAAACACCTCGCGGGATATTACCAGTGAACAGTAACTTCGGCATTCTATCCCCGGCTGCAGTAAAGATACCTTACAGTTCCCTGAAATCCGGTGTCCCGTACAGATCATATGGGGTGCTCTGGTATACGTAATAATTCAGCCAGTTTGTGTACAGATTGTTCGCATGTGCTCTCCAAGTGAGCAGTGGTTTGTTATTCGGATCATCGTCTTTATAGTAATTCTTTGGAATTTCAATAGGCAGTCCCTTGGACAGATCTCGTTTATATTCACCGTCCAAAGTTACACGGTCATATTCCGGATGGCCCATGACAAAGATCTTACGGCCGCCTTCTGCCATAGCAAGAAACAGACCTGCTTCTTCGCTTTCTGCCAAAACAGTAAGATCTTTGCAGGCATGGATATCTGCGATCGGAACCTCTGTATGCCTGGAATGAGGAGCAAGAAATACATCGTCAAATCCTCTTACAAGAGGGATTTTGCGATTCAGGACTTTATGCCAGAAAAGACCAAACATTTTTTTGTCCAGAGGTTTCTTATCCAGGCTGTAGAAATGGTAGAGGCTGGCCTGCGCCGCCCAGCACAGAAAAATTGTAGAAGTTACATGCTTCTCCGTCCAGTCCATAATCTCTGTCAGCTCTTCCCAGTAATCCACCTCCTCAAAAGGCATCTGCTCCACCGGTGCCCCGGTAATGATCATTCCATCGAATTTACGCTTTTTCACATCTGAAAAAGTCTCATAAAATTTATTCAGATGGCTGAGGGAAGTATTCTTCGCCTCATGGCTCTCCACTGCCATAAAAGTCACATCCACCTGCAGCGGTGTGTTGGAAAGAGAACGTAAAAGCTGCAGTTCTGTTTCCTCTTTCAGCGGCATCAGATTCAGAATCAGGATCTGAATAGGACGGATATCCTGATGCATGGCACGTTTCTCGTCCATTACGAATATATTTTCTCTTTCAAGGATCTCCTTTACAGGCAGATCCCCCTGTGTTTTAATTGGCATTGTAAGCCCTCCTTTTATCCATGCAAAGCGAACTCTCGCAGAATCCGCTTTTGATATTTTTCATGCAGAATGATTAGTCTTACAGCTTCCGCTTACCTTCCTGCCAGCTTCAGAAAATCTCCCTCAGACAGGATCGGGATTTCAAGCTCTCTGGCTTTCTTGTTTTTGGATGAATTGGACTGCACATCATTATTAATAAGATAATTCGTCTTTTTTGTTACAGAACCCGTAACCTTTCCACCCAGAGACTCTATCAGCTCTTTGGCCTCACTGCGATTTCCAAAATGAACCAGACTACCTGTGATCACAAAATTCATCCCTGCAAAAATCTGCTCTTCTTTTGGTCCTTCTTCCTGAATATGGAGAAAACTCATCAGATGATCCAGACGCCGGTTGTTATCCTCATCCTTGAAATACTCCACAAGGTTTCCCGCGATCACAGGTCCGATCGTATCAATGTCACTGACCTCCTCAAGTTCAGCATGACGGATCTTCTCAAGATCATTATCAAAATGGCGGCAGATCACCTTGGCATTAGCAAGGCCAATATTGGCGATCCCCAGACTGTAGATCACTCTTGGAAGCGTGGTATCCTTCGCCCGCTCCAGGCTATCGATCAGATTGTCATAGGATTTCTGTCCAAAACCTTCCATCTCTACGATCTCTTCTTTATACCTGCTGATCTCAAAAATATCGCCAAAATCATGGATGAAACCTCTTGCAATAAATTTCTCCAGAGTAGCCTCAGAAAGTCCGTCAATATTCATGGCATCCCTGCTTGTAAAAAGTGCAAAAGATTTGATCTTCTTAGCCGGACAGTCCGGATTTACGCAAAAAAGGCTCTCGACTTCATTGTCTTTTCGGATCATAGTATTCCTTCCACATGCAGGACAGCTGTGGGGAATCGGTGCATTGCCGCTTCCTGTAAGATTCTCCGCGATCTGAGGAATGATCATGTTGGCTTTGTAAACACGGATCGTATCTCCGATTCCCAGTTTCAGCTCTCTCATGATACTGATGTTGTGGACACTGGCTCTGCTGACTGTGGTACCTTCAAGCTCCACAGGATCGAAGATGGCCACAGGATTGATAAGCCCTGTTCTTGACGGGCTCCACTCAATCTCCAGAAGCTTCGTATCACGCATCTCGTCCGCCCATTTAAATGCCATGGCATTACGTGGAAATTTCGCAGTGGTTCCCAAGGATTCCCCATAGGCAATATTATCATATAATGCCACAAGGCCATCTGATGGAAAATCATTCTTTGTAACTGCTTCCGCAAAATAGTCCATCGCTTCATCCAGGGTATCACCTGTTACTTTCCGGTACTCGACCACCTCAAATCCCTGACTGGAAAGCCATTTAAACTGTTCTTCCCTTGAATTCAGAAAATCCACGTCATCTGCGCTGACCAGAGAAAAAGCATAAAAACGAACATTTCGCTTCGCTGTAATCTCATTATTCAGCTGACGGACCGATCCACTGCAGAGGTTTCGCGGATTTTTATATTTCGCGTCCGCATCACCGATCATCTCATTGATCCGCTCAAAATCAGAATAAGTGATAATAGCCTCTCCTCTTAGAACAAGTCTTCCTTTAAAAGAAATCTTCAGAGGAATATTTTTAAACACTCTGGCATTATTGGTAATAACCTCCCCAACAATTCCATTGCCTCTTGTAACAGCTTTGACAAGTTCTCCATTCTCATAAGTAAGGACAATGGTAAGACCATCCAGTTTCCAGGAAAGAAGTGTCGGATGCTCCCCGATAAACTCCCGTAAAGTTTCTCTCTCCTTTGTCTTGTCAAGGGAGAGCATCGGGCGTTCATGTTCCTCCTTTGGAAGCTGATCTACCGCCTCATATCCTACATTAACGGTAGGACTGTCTGCCAGAATCACCCCTGTTTCTTCTTCCAGAGTCGCCAGCTGGTCGTACAGCGCGTCGTACTCCACATTTGGCATGATCTCCCTGTCTTCCTGATAATACGCCTTTGACGCTTCCCGGAGTTTTGCCCCCAGTTCTTTCATTTTTTTGATAGCTACTTCGTTCATGCCTTCCTCCCGTTTCTTGTTGTGATCTTCCGGAGGAAAGCATCTCCTCCAGCTTCTTACGCTCTGTCGGCGTAATTTCCCGGTATTCTCCTTCTTCAATACCATCTATGTTCAGATTCATGATCCTTACTCTTTTCAGTGTGACAACACGATAGCCAAAATATTCACACATTCTCCTGATCTGGCGATTCAGGCCCTGAGTGAGGATGATCCCGAAACTGTTTTTCCCAGTTTTAGTCACTGTGCAGGGACGCGTCACAGTATCAAGGATCGGAACACCGTGGCTCATCTCTCTGATAAATTCCGGTGTCACAGGCCTGTTCACTGTTACCAGATACTCTTTCTCATGATAATTCCCTGCTTTCATGATGCGGTTCACCAAGCTTCCCTCATTCGTAAGAAGAAGCAGTCCCTGAGATTCCTTGTCAAGACGGCCGATAGGATATATCCGCACAGGGTAATCCAGATATTCCGTTACTGTCATTTCATCCCTCTGCTGTCTGGTACTGCAGACGATCCCTCTTGGCTTGTTAAAAAGAATAAGGATCTTTTTTTCCTGTATCGTTATGGGCTTTCCGTCAATACAGATATTGTCTTCCTGTGATACTTTCATTCCCGGGGAAGCAGTCTCTCCATTAACCGTGATCCGCTCATCTTCTGCCAGTCTGTCCGCTTCTCTTCTTGAGCAGACACCTGCATCGCTTAAAAATTTATTGATTCTGATTTTTTCGTCCATTATTTTATTATATATTTTTTCCCTGGTGTTCGCAACGCTTATTTTCCTTGTATTTTACAGGCAGGTATTGTATGATTAACAGGAATAAACCAAATGTCAGGAGGAAAAAATATGGCAGGCCGTAATTCACATATCAATCGGTTTTTGATTTTTATTTCTGTCTTCTTATGCCTGATCTGCGGTCTTCTTTTTACTCAGTCATCAGCAGGTCCTTCCGGAAACAATCCAGTATCCATTGCCGTAAAAGACACTCAGATCATCCCGGAAATCACAGATATTCCGGATCAGACCGATCATACAGATATTTCAGCATCTGTAACAGCAGCACCAACAGCAACTTCTGTTCCCGAAGAACAGAAAGTTTCTCCGGAAGCCGAAAATGGTGTCTGGACAGCAGACGGTTCCAACTGGCTTTTTATGGTAGATGGAACCACTTACACCGGCTGGCTCACTGACACCGATGGAAAACGTTACTATTTCGATAAGAAAGGAATTATGCAGAGAGGGTGGCTGAAACTGAAAGGCAAAAAATATTATCTGGACGAAGACGGAATCATGCAGACAGGTACCGTCACTGTAGATGGCCAGAAATATAAGCTGGCTTCCGATGGTTCTCTGAAAAAATGATGGTAAAAAAATGCAGGCTCCACAAACAATGGAACCTGCATTTTTCACCCTTATTATTCTAATAAACCACTATATATGTATCCAGTCTGTCCATCATAGTCAACCTGTATCCAGTCGCCTTCCTGCCCCTTCTTCTCAACTTCCGTTCCTGCAGAAAAACCACCGATAACCTCACCCTCTGAATCTGCTGATGCACGAACATTACAGTCTTCTGTAACCGTAAGCATAGTTCCAGTCTCTGCCGATGCGCTTGCATCATCTCCAAGTCCCTGAAGGAACTCTGCCAGAGCGGAATCATTCTCCTGTGCTGCGTCATAATTCGCCTTGACCTGTGCGATCAGTGCCTTCACATCGCTCTCAGATTCCAGTTTTTTTACATAAGTGCTGATATCTGTATCTTCGTCAGCACCTCCCTTGATCTTCAGATTACCGTCACCGTCTGTTTCTACATAAAACTGACTCAGTGCCGGAACCGGAGTCTCAATTCCCGTACAGATATAGTTAAAGACCACATAGACGACATATGAATCGTCCGTTAATCCTTTCTTCGCGTAAACATCCTGTACTTCATACCCGTCAATATAATCCCTTGAATTAATCTGTGACTCATCGGCCGGTGTAAATCCGTCCTCTATCGTCTTAAGTGTTGCAATGTCTTTTTCCCCAAAAGCCTTATAATAGCTTTGAATCAGCTCGGTTACTTCCGTGCTGGCTTTTTCCATGGTTGTTTCCGCTTTTGTACTGTCTGCGGAACTGGCGTCTTTCTTCTCGTCTGTCTCCCCATCATTTGCCGGAGAAGAAGGATCATTTTCCTGGTTACTTTTGGCTGTTGTCTGATCTTCATTGGAATTCCCCTTCTTACCTCCAACACAGGCGCGAACGCCAAAGATCAGAACAAGCACGATTAACAGAATTGCTCCGCCTAACATAAAATAGCGAAGGTTATCTGATAACCATTCTCTGAAATCATCCAAGTTCTTGTCCTCCTTATCATAACAACACGCCGGAACAGTTCCACTGCTCCGGGTAACACACCTGAAGGGAATCGAACCCCCGCACATGGTACCGGAAACCACTGCTCTATCCACTGAGCTACAGGTGCATAATGAAAAACATAACTTCTAAAATCAGGTATGAAATTGTCAAAGTCGGCTTACACTGTTTTAAATTCTAACACATAACACTGAAATTGTAAAGATTTTTTTAAACAGTGTATATTCATCAGACATTTTACGGTTACTGTTCACTGGTAATATCCCGAACGGAGTGAACAGTACCATTTTACGGGAAGTGACTCATATCACTCCCCGTATCTGTATACAACATATTTCTCAGTCTGTGCGACAGGTACGCAGCCGGCCTGACGAAGATAGTCATGGCAGTTCTGTTCCAGCTGGACTACCAGATAATCCGTTTTGGTCTTATCCAGAGATGCTTTAAACTTCGCCATATCTGTATCCGTCATCTGATAGCTTACCACATCCATAATCACTTTCTGAATCTGATAATCTTTCTTTTTTTCGTAATTTCCAACTACTGTGCTTCCTGCACGGTACAGTCTGTAATTCCGTTCCAGAACCAGGCGTAGTGACGGGTCGTACTGTCTTGCAACCATATTCATATCATCACCAAAAACAACTCGCGGTTCTTCTTTTTTGCTGTCTTCATGGATCACATCGCAAATGGAACGCAGCTCATTTGGCACTTTATAGATATTTTCCGCCATTGCAAAATTCTGTGCAATGCCAGGTATCGGTGTTCCTGTAATTATGATCACGCCGCCCAGCAGCACTGCAAGAAGAACTTTTCCTGTTTTGAATTCTATAAGACTTACCAGACGAACTGCGTAATAAGCCACTCCCGGGATCACCGGAAGGATCCAGATGAACCGGTAATATTCATTCTCAAAATCCACTTTTGGTACGATATATCTCACAAGAAACGGATTGTATACAGTAAGAGCCAAAAAGATCACATAATACAAAAATACCACGGCTTCTTTTCTCTTATGATAAAAAATATCCCACAGGATACCCAACAGAAAAAACACGGGCAGTATACATCCGCTCCAGTAATTCTCCATGCATACTCTCACAAAAGTCAGGCCAAGTTCCCTGATTGTTACTCCTGCCATTTTCCACCCTCTCTTTGTCTATATGTTTGTTTTTCGATGTACCGGCACAGTATTCACGAAGCCGGAAATACCAGCCATCCAAGCTTCGATGTAAAAAAAACAGCTGCATATAAAAATCCCGGCACCATGCAAAGAGCATAGGGAATTGCCCAGGAAAGTTTTCTCTTAAGAAGCATTACCGGCAAAACTGCTGTGCTGACAACAGCTGGATATATAATAGAAGATCCGGAAAAAGTCAGTGCACTCACAGAAGCCAGAAACAAAAGCACCCAGGCGTTTTTTGTATTTTTATCCAGCCAGAGTCCGAGGCTGGCCAGAAAAGCAGCCGGTATGGCCACATTTGCAAGAAGAGCTTTTCCCTCATAACAGCGTGTAAGCTGAAAGGTTCCGGATGTATACAGTGAATAGGAAAACAGCTGAAGCAGACACACAAAAATCACAAAAAGATCTGCTTTCTTCACATTCTGGTCAAAAAGCTTCTTTCCGATCTGATAAACAAGGAAATTGATCATCAGGACGTTGATCACCGCCATTGCGATCTTGGCCTGCACAATAGGATGTATTCCAAGAAGCCGGCACCATACAGCATTGTGCATAGGATAGGCAGACAGATCATAACGGATATTAAACTTCTTCTGCAACGCCCCTGTAAGCGGATTATATCTCGCCAGTGTGTCTGTATATACAGAAGTGCTCACAGAGCCGATATAATGAGCTGCATCTGCAGTATTATCCTGATACATAGCCACCATCATACACTGGAGCAGGATCACTCCTGCTGTCAGTAACAACAGCCAGGAATGATTGCAGAACACCTCACCTATCTTTCCGATCTGACGAAACCATTGTCTGTGAAGAAAAATACCCCCGGCAAAAACTGCTGCTGCCATAACTGCTGCCCAGAACCAGGCAAAATGCGTCAGGCTAACCCATTTCAAGGTCATTGGTACAGCTACCGCTTCAAACACAACAAAATACAGAAGATATCCCATAAAAACTGCCATGGTCGTTTCTGCTTGCATCCGAAGCACCCGCATCAGAAGACTTCCCGTGCAGAAAAACACAAGAAGCTCCAGAATAATATCTATCGGAACCAGCATCAGTTCCCGCATCTCACACCTTCTCTCCAGCTTCCTTAGCCAGGATTCCCATGGCAACTTTCTCCGGTGTGATCGGAAGCTCTCGCACCCGTACTCCTGTTGCATTGTATACAGCATTTGCAATAGCCGGGCATGGTGTGTCGATTACAAGCTCACCGATCGATTTCGCACCAAAAGGACCTGTCTTCTCATAGCTGCTCTCGAATTCAATGCGTACGCTTGGAATATCCATACGATTCGGAATCTTGTATTGCATAAAGGAATTATTTCGGATCTTACCCTTCTCTGTGTACTGCACATCCTCATAAAGAACCATTCCAATACCCTGACCGATTCCTCCCTCAGCCTGAACTCTTGCAAGATTCGGATTGATCGGTGTTCCACAGTCAATCACACCAACATAATCAATCACATCGATCTGTCCGGTTTCCTTATCGATCTCCACTTCTGCTGCCCCGACCATAAACGGAGGCGGTGAGATCGGGGATGAATATTCTTTCACAACCTGAAGCTCGCTGCAGATACCGGCAGTTGCCTTCAGTGCGATCTGACGCAGGGTTACTTCTTTTCCATCTTCTGTGCGGACAGCTGTTCCGTCAAAATCAGACTCCTCCACAGATACCTCAAGCATCTGTGCACCAAAAGAATGTATCCTTTTTCTGAGCTCCGCACAGGCCTGCATAACTGCATTTCCTGTTGCATAGGTCGTGGAGGAAGCGTAGGAACCGGAATCATACGGTGATATATCTGTATCCACACTGAATACAACTATATTCTTCATATCTGTATCCAGACAGTCTGCTGCCATCTGTGCAAGGATGGTATCACATCCTGTTCCCATATCTGAGCACCCAAGAGCCAGTGTATAAGAACCATCCTCATTAAGCTTGATATCAGCACCGCCGACATCAAGACCTGCAATAGAAGATCCCTGCATAGCCATAGCTATACCAACTCCGCGGACTTTGCCGTTGCCCATGTCGCGAAACGGATATTTCTCATCCCATCCGATCATCTCTTTTGCACGGGCCAGACATTTATCCATGGTACAGCTTCCGTTGATTGGGACATCCGGATATCCGGGAAGTGCTTCCCCCTCCATCGGCATATTCAGTTCACGGAATTTTACAGGGTCCATTCCCATCTTGTGAGCAAGCTCATCTGCAGCAGATTCCACTGCAAAAATGCCCTGGGTTGCGCCATAGCCTCGATACGCTCCTGCTGCCTGCATGTTTGTATACACAACATCATAGGCAAAACGATACGCTTCCGTATGCCTGTAAAGAGCAATGGATTTATGGCCGGAAAGTCCCACCGTTGTCGGTCCATGTTCGCCGTAAGCTCCTGTATTGGAAAGAGTATAAAGATCAATAGCCTTTACGATACCGTTTTCGTCAGCCCCCATGCGGATATGAACTTCCATCTCATGACGCGGGGAGGAAGCGATCATAGATTCCTTTCTGGAAAAAACGATCTTGGACGGCTTGCCTGTGACCCAGGTTACAAGTGCCGGATACACCTCACTGACTGAAGTCTGCTTTGCGCCGAAACCTCCGCCAATACGAGGTTTGATCACACGCACCTTCGATGACGGGATATTCAGGGCATTACCTACGATTCGTCTGACATGAAACGGAATCTGTGTGGAGGAAACCACTGTCAGTCTCTGAAAATGATCCATATAGCAGTAAGTACGGAAAGTCTCCATCATAGTCTGCTGGTTCGCCTTAGTATGATACACCTGATCTACTGTGTAGGCACATTTTTCCAGCATGGCATCTACATCTCCCACTTCTTCCACATTAGAAGAACACAGATTTCGCCTGTTATCTCCCCCTGCCGGGATCGGCATGTACCAGTCCTCCTCTGGATGGACCAGGATCGGATTATCTTTGGCTGTGTGGATATCAAGAACTGCATCTTCCACACGGTATTTCACCTTGATCCTTTTCAGAGCCTTGTCAACTGCTTCTTCTGTCTCACCTGCTACAATGGCAACAGTATCGCCCACAAAGCGTACATGTTTATCAATGATATATCGATCCCACGGACTGATCTCCGGTGCAGTCTGACCTGCCAGAGTGAAACGTTTATGTGAAACATCCTCATAAGTAAGAACGCATTCAATACCTTCGATTTTTTTCGCTGCATCGGTTTTGATCTCCTCTACCCAGGCATTGGCATGCGGGCTTCTGAGAAGCTTTACGATCAGACAGTCTGAAGGTGCAAGATCATCGGTATAAACCGGCTTGCCTGTTACCAGAGACATGGCATCCGTTTTCGGTACCGGCATGTTTACATATTTCATTTTCCTTCCTCCTGTCTTTTTTTATAGTCGAGAAATTTCAGGATACTTCTTGTCTGTCCCACAAAACCGGAACAGCGGCACAGGTTTCCGGAAAGGTATTCCCGGATCTCATCTTCTGTGGGATCTTCAAGCTCCTGGAGCATGGCAAACACATTCATGATAAAACCCGGATTGCAAAATCCGCACTGTTCAGAACCCTCATTAGCCATGAAAGCTCCGAATTCTTTCGCCTCATCCTGCATACCTTCCAGTGTTACGATCTTTTTGCCGTCTGCACGGGCAGCCAGCATGGAACAGGAAAGTACCGGGCGGCCGTCCATAAGAACTGTACAGAGACCGCAGTTTGCAGTTTCACAGCCACGTTTCACACTGTAGCAGCTGTTCTTGCGGAGGAAATCCAGAAGCAGCTCTGACGGTTCCACTTCCGCCTGTTTCTTTTTTCCGTTCAGCCAGAAAGTAATGTTCATGACTCTCTACCCCCAATCTCCTCCCAGGCTCTTCTCGTAAGAATTTTTACAAGGAGCGTTCTGTATTCTTTTGAGGCACGCATATTCTTATCTGTAACAACTTGTTCTGCTGCATATGCGGCAAAAGATGCTGCTGCCTCTTTTTTCTCCCGAGGATCTTTCTCTGAAAAACCTTTAAGTATTCCTTCTTTATCTTCCACTACTATGGCCTTGCCAGGTCTGGCACCAATCACAGTTCTTGCCTCTCCGTCAATAAGAGAAACGGCACATGTCAGCACCGGAAAATCTGTGGAATTGTTTCTCTGGCTTAAGTACACTGTGTTCAGAGGGGTTTTCTTCACAATAACATTGACCAGGATATCGTTATCCTTCTCCATAAGTACAAACTCTGTAAGCGGGATCCGCCCTCTGTCGTAAAGCTCCACCCAGGTATCCATAGCCAGAAACATCGTCAACACATCGGAAAACCCAAATCTGCCAAAAATACTTCCGCCTACTGTAGCACAGTTACGGAACTGCACGCCAACAATATGGCGTACGCTCTCTCTCACGGCTCCTCCTGTATATTCATTAAGAGCCTTGTGAGTCTCAATGGCATGAAGCGATGTCATGCAGCCGATCACAAACTCTTCGTCTGTTTCTGTAATACTATCCAACCCCAGACCGGAAAGATCGATCGCCGTAACAATATTCCGGTTACCCATTTTCAGCCAGACCATACCACCCAGCACAATGGCATTTTTTTTCTGGTTCAGCTCATATGCCTGGGCAAGACTTTCTGCCTTTACATAATTCTTTATCTTGAGCATATTTTTTCCCTTCTGAAATTATTATCTTTCAATACATATCGATATACACAGCTGTCAATTACGATCACAGCTAAACATTAATTTTAACAGACCCTGACAGAAATATCTACTGTTAATATTCCAGGATCACAAACTGATACGGATTCAAACTGATGGTTCCATTTTTGATCTGCACCTCTTCCTGATTGTTCAGAAGTACATTCTTCACTTCTCCCGGAAGCTCCACATTCCGGGACTGGCTCTGAAGGTTTCCCATTACCAGAATATTTTTCTCCTCTGTTCTTGTGTAGGCGATCAGATTTTCCTGATCTTCTTTATACGGTTTAAAGCTTCCGTATACGAATGTATCTTTGTACTCCTGTGTTTTTCGAAGTGCTGTCATTTTTTTGTAAAAAGAAAGCAGGGAGTTACTATCCGTTAACTGGGACTCTACATTAATCTCTTTGTAATCGGGATTTACTTCAAGCCAGGGTGTTCCTGTTGTAAAGCCGGCATTTTTCTCCTTATTCCACTGCACCGGAGTTCTTGCATTATCTCTGGAAAAAGCAGATGCTGCCTGAAGTGCTTCTTTCTCTGTGCAGCCCGCATTCAGGGCAACCTTATATTCGTCAATGGTACTGATATCGTCAATTTGCTCCATAGAAGTGAAATCCATGTTCTCCATCCCAATCTCCTGCCCCTGATAGATAAAAGGAATTCCTCTCAGGAAAAAGTACACACCAGCCAGAAGTTTCTTGGAATCCGGACACCTGTCTTCCGGAAGAATGTAGTGACAGACGCCTCTTGGCTCATCGTGATTCTCAATAATATTGGAAATCAGCCCTGTCTCTCCGATCTTCTGCTGAGTATGGAAAATACATTTCTTGTAATCCTCTGGCGTCAGCACATATTTGGAAGCGTACCAGCCATCCTCGCTTTTTCCATAACAGGTCTCCTCAAAATCAAACATGGAGGAAAAATATCCTTTTTCTCCGATAAAATCACAGATCTCATCCTCTTTCTCATTGAAGACTTCGCCTACTGTAAACGCATCATACGGATGAAAACATTTCTCTGCCATCTCACTCAGGAATTCTCCGATGCCATCTGCATCTTCCAGCATTCTCTCCACGCTGCACATTCCATCACTTCGATCTGCCGGATAATCCTGAAACGGAAGCTTCTTCTTGATATTGATGATGGCATCAATGCGGAAGCCGCCAAGACCTTTCTCCATCCACCATCGGATATTCTTAAATACTTCTTCCCGTACCTCCGGATTCTCCCAGTTGAGATCCGGCTGCTTTTTATGAAAAAGATGAAGATACTGTTTATCGGAATGTCCGGGAAGTTCTTCCCACACAGAACCTCCGAAATAGCTTCTCCAGTTGCATGGCGTCCTGTCGTCTTTTTTGTCTTCTATATAAAAGAAATTTCCGTATTTTCCTTCCGGATCCTGAACAGCTTTCTGAAACCATTCGTGTTCATCGGAACAATGGTTCACAACAAGATCCATCAGGATATACATATCACGTTTTTTTGCCTCTGCAATCAGACAATCCATATCTTTCATGGTTCCAAACCGCGGATCAATGGCATAATAATCTGCAATATCATACCCCTGGTCAGCAAGAGGGGATTTATAAACAGGAGACAGCCACAGAATATCTGCACCCAGCTCTTTCAGATAATCCAGTTTACTGATTATTCCCGGAATATCTCCGATCCCGTCACCATTGGAATCATAAAAACTCTTAGGGTATATCTGATATACCACTTTGTCATGCCACCATTTTTTCATGCTCTTCCTCCTTATGCCTGTTTGATCATGCAGTACTGCTTCAGGTCAAAGCCTTTCTTCTGCACGATACCATATAATTTAAATCCAAACTTTTCGTACATGGCTACATTTGCCGGATTATGTGTCTCCAGGGAGATCATCAGTTTATGCCTGTCTGCATAATCGATCACGTCGTCCATCAGCTTCTCTGCCAGCCCATGATGCTGCATCTTGGGAGTTACAGCCAAGTAGATCACATGAAGTCTCTCTGCTGTATGAAGCTGGGAAGTCCAGCTGGAATTAAGATAATCTTTTCCCTGAATAAATTTCCTTAAGGTTGCAAGGCTTGGATCTTCCTTGATCAGATAACCATCTGTTTTCAGAAGTGCAAAGAAATCCACCATCAGATTATGTAATGCAGCTTCGTGCTCCGTTCCGTCAGATACTACCAGGATACTGTTCAATTCACTGCTGTCCGCATAAATCTCACAGGTCTCAAAAAATTCTGTAAGATCACAGGTAAACAGTTCCGGCATCAGCCGTTCCCTTGTATCTTTGTCCGGGATCAGTGCCTGGTACAGCGGATCTTCCGCAAAACATACAGTCAAAATCCGGATCAGTTTATCCAGGTCTCCTTCTTTCACTCGGTATAATTTCTGGCTTTCCATTTTTCCCTCCAGGTATGCAGCATTTCGCTTGAATCTTCTTCGAACATCCGTGACACTTCGCGGATCATATCCGTAAGCTTCTCAACGGCACGGATCAGATATTCGATGTCCTCTATATAATAATTCTTCTGCCGTTCCCAGGCCTCTTTAAGGCTCCGGCGTTCTCTCTCCAGGCTGTCCCCGGATTTCTTCTCTTTCAGGCTTTTCACCAGATCATAAAGATTTTCATGATGAATGATTCGTCCCTTTCCCCACATCAGACGGTCCGGGGACTGTTTCATGATATATTCTGTAAAATGGTAAAAAACATCTCTCTCAAACTGGAACGCATAGCAGTTATTATCAATACTGTAAAAAGATTCCAGTGCAGGCGCGATCTCACCTTTTTCCAGAAATCCCATTGCTTCATTCAGAGCATGGAGATTGTTCTGTGCTGCCTGCTGCGGAAATATCACATTATCATCCCAGTCCAGGCGCACCAGATAGTCCTGGGATTTTTTGAACACTGCAAGAAGCTTCTCTGTAACAATATCTGCTTTTTTCCAGTCGTAACTTTCCGTCGGAAGGCTGTTGAATCGGCGGACCTGTTCGGCAAGTACAGCCGCTGCTTTCTTGGCTTTCTCTGTTTTTTCCAGAAGCAGGGCTCCGTTGGCTCCTGTTTGCATGCAGAGATCCATATCAAGACTCTCAATACTTCCTGCAAGCGCACGGCCAAAATCAAGTGGCGGCAGTGCAAGGCTGTCCACTGCCATGATCAGACGCAGATAAAACTCATGGTGAAATTTGTAAACCTCTTCTTCATATACATCCTGATTATCGTACTGAGAATGATAGTAATTCTCCATAAAAGGGCCGCCGCTGAAATCATTGACAAAAGACGGGATTCCCGAAATCGACATGGTAAAATCATCCGACCACGTCTCGATAGGATAAAGTGTTGTCATTCCATCCGGATAGATTCCCTCCGGCATCTGAATTGCATCTACAAATTTCCGCATAAAATCCGCATATTCGTATGTACATCGCACAGCATCTCTGGTGCTGTGTGCATGGGCCGGAAGCTCGAAGTTAAAATCAGCTATCACATGCCCCGGCCAGTCCGGTCTTGCTTCAAACACCTGTCTGTAAGCCCCTGTTGACCAGTCATACTTTGTATCGGAGATTCCCCATTCTTCTGCTGCAAGAGCACATACAACAAT
Source organism: Blautia schinkii (assembly GCF_013304825.1). Taxonomy (GTDB): domain Bacteria; phylum Bacillota; class Clostridia; order Lachnospirales; family Lachnospiraceae; genus Blautia_A; species Blautia_A schinkii_B. Next base: position 81,942 of record NZ_JAAWUO010000002.1, read on the forward strand.
GGTATGGTAAGGCTCATATCCGCCGCGGATCAGTGCCCGGGCAATCCCGATTATCATGGCGACTGCTGCATTGTCATCCTGGAATCCCTCAAAATAAGAATCATAATGTGCACTTAACAGGATCATGGAATCGGAGCAGGTACCTGGGATTCTTCCTATAATATTATAGGTATGCTGATCTTTTATCACCTGGGTATCCGCATCGAATTCCACCGTAATCTCCGGAAGTTTTCTTTCACCTTCCATTTTCTCCTGCATCAGCTCCCTGATCTCAAGAAAATCTGCTCTTGACATGGAAAAAGCAGGTGCAAAGGACGGGCCGGCAATATCCTGGGCATTCAGTGCCGTGTCATCTACCTGGGCATATCCCCTGCTCTGAACAGCGATCAGTGCTGCTGCTCCTTTCAGATATGCCTGATATACGGGATAATTGATCCACCATTCTTCTCTCTGGTTGATCTCAACAAGAACCAGTTTTCCTTTCACATCAATATCCTGATATTCTGCTGCTGTTCCCTTCCCAAGATAAACCAGCTCAAATTTCTCAAAACCATCTGTCTTAAAATCCGTCTGGTACGCGCCAAGCTGGATCTTCCTGAGCTGTCCGTCCTTATCCTGATAGTGCATAACTGCCTTTTTAAATTCCCAGGCATCTACTGTGATGCGGTCTTTCTCTACCTGGGCAAGACCTGCTTTCTTCATTTCTTCACAAAGCATATCTCCGGTGTTTCTCTCTGCCAGGGAACCTGCTGTACGATATCCTAAGGCGGGGTTAGTCTTCTCCTGTTCCATGCGCTTGGCCAGATCATAGGACTCTCTGATGTCCAGGCACGAAACACATTTCTCCACGATGTTCAAGTTTTCTGTCACCCTTTCTCTGCTTGTTTCATTTATTATAAATTATACATTATCATTCTGGGGATTTCCAGACAAAATTCCATGGAAGCCGATGTCACCTGTTCCTTGTATACAAAAAAGCAATGCAATTTGTACGACCTGATGTAAGAGCTACACTTGTCTGGTATACTGTTTTTTCGTTAAAAATGCCATCTCCCGGATTCCAGGTGATCGATCCACCTGAGCTTTATCACCTGTACCATTATCTTCTCCTTCGGAAAAATCTTCTCTCAGAGGACTTTAATCCAAATATTTTCTGTAAGTATCAGTGTGTATTTATATATTTTTACTATTATTCGAAATAATTTTCATTATTTTCTGGTATTTTTATCTTAAATATGTTATAAAAGAAGTATAAGAAAACAGAAATCAGGATACATTTTTTCACTTCTGATTTAAAATAAAAGGGGGTTTTACTATGGCTAAACGTATTATTACTATTAACCGTATGTTTGGAAGCAACGGACGCCTGGTCGGCAAGACTCTGGCAGAAAACCTGGAGATTGGTTTTTATGATAAGGAACTGATCGACCTGGCTGCGAAAAAAAATAATATTCCTTTTGACACTCTCGCAAAAGTAGATGAGAAGAAAGCCAGCCAGTGGGTTTTCCCGGTTGACAGTGAACTCCAGTTTACAGACAATTTTTCTTTTGTTCCTATGAATGATGTACTTTATGATCTGCAGAGAAAGATCATACTTTCGCTTCCTCAGAAGGAAGATTGTGTTATTGTGGGACGGTGTGCTACGAATATTCTGAAGGATAAGTCACTAAAGATTTTTATTCATGCTCCTTTTGAGGATAGAGTTCAGAATGTGATACGCCGCACCGGACGCGAAGAAGCCAGTGCTCGGAAACTTGTAAAAAAGATGGATAAAGAAAGACGAGCCTATTATGAATATTTTACTGATTCCAAGTGGCTGGATATGACACAGTATGATCTGTGTCTGGACAGCAGCCGGTTTTCTATGGAGCAGATTGTAGAAATCGTAAAAGATTGTCTTTGATTTTTTGAAAAAAACTGGCTTTGAAAAGCCAGGGAAACCGTGGGGAGGGAAGGCACTCATAGTTGCGAAGGCCGTTTTCCCTCCCCACCCCCTCCTTTCTGGCCACGCCGCTGTTCTGCGTTTTGCCTGTGTTAATTTTATTAACAGAACGATGGTTTCTATTCCTGCTTCCCCAGAATATACGCTTTCAAAAACTCATATATATCTCCTTCAAGTGGCGGGCACCCCTCTACATGATGTTTAAACTTGCAGGTACAGTGCCCAACACCAAGTTCACCGCTCTGTCCACGATATCCCTGGCCTATACATATTTTCTCATGTAGTTTTTCAAAAAGTCCTTCTTCTTTCAGCATTTCCAGTGCAGGAATCAGATAGCCGTAGCAGGCACTACAAGATTCTACTTCTTCTACGGCATCGGCCAGTTCTACAACCTTGCGGGATTTGGGCAGAATCTTTTCTGCTTCTTCCTGGCAAAAAAGGATCTCTGCTTTGCTGATATCCGAACAGCCAGCCCCCAGTTCACCAGCCAGCTTTACATAAGGGACATCCTCCACCTGATAATGCATCATCTGGCACACATAGGCATCCACAAGAACAGGATCACAGGCAGCAAGAACACGGTTCATCACAACCGGATTGCCGCCATCCTCAAAATCCAGATCCCCGCAGATATTATCCACAACAATAAAATCCTGCCGGATTCCCATATTCAGGTGAGCGATAGGATTATGAAGACCAAGAGAATGAAATCGCCTTTTCTCTTTATTTGGGATCAACCCCTTCATATTCTTTAAAGCACAGGTAATCTTAGTCTGGCAATGCCCTTTCAGCACCGGTACATTGATCAGAAAATCTATCTCCTTCACCCGTTCGCAGATATTCAGTTCCATACCGCCGCAGTCCAAAGGAATACCCTTATCCTTCTGCATATCCCAGAACGGAACCTGATACTCCTCTTCAAGCCGGTCATATCCACACACTTCAAAAGCTTCCCTTGTCTTATCACCGACCCAGGAACCCTCCATCATCACAAGATTCCGGAAACCATGCTCTTTCAGATATTCAATAATACCTGCAACCACCTCCGGATGTGTCGTTGCACCCCAGGAAGCCTCAGACGGCGAAACCAGATTCGGCTTGATTCCAATTTTTTTATCTCTGTCCTTTATATGGGACTTAAGATCCGTTCTCTCCAGAAGTTCCTTTGTCATTCGTTTATAATCTGTTCCAGATGTAATTAAAATCTGATTTTTTTCCATAATGTCAGAATTCCTTTCTTCTCATAATCCGGATAATTATACAGTCGCTCCACCCCACCACGGAAATTCGCGGTTCAGCCATTTTCCTGCCAGCTCGCTCCACGGCTCACAGGCTCTCACAATACCGCGTCCGTTTTCATTGGCTGTCAGCTCACTTGCAAGTCCGAGACCATGAGGTCCTTGCGGAAAAATATGATACTCCACAGGAATCCCTCTCTTATAAAGTGCCTGTACAAACCGTAAAGTATTGTCAAGAAGCACTGTCTCATCTTCAAACGTATGCCAGATAAAAGTCTTCGGTGTATCCTCTGTAACCTGATATTCTAAAGACATTTTATCTTTCAGCTCTTCATATTTTTCTCCAAGAAGATTATGAAAGCTTTCCTGATGGCCGAACTCTCCGGAAGTAATTACAGGATAATTGAGAATCATTCCATCAGGACGGATCATTTCATTATCAAAACCTGTGATTTCTTTTAACTCAGGAGTATTCCAGAACACCCCAAGAGATGCTGCCAGGTGTCCGCCTGCTGAAAATCCTGACACAATGATCTTATCTGTCTCAATATGCCATTTTTCACTGTTTTCCCTAAGAAGGGCCACGGTTTTTGCAAGCTGACGAAGAGCAGCTGGATATCTGGCAGGTGCCACACTATAACGGAGCACCACTGCATGATAGCCCATGCTCATAAAACGAAGGGCAACGGCCTCCGCCTCCCTGTCAGAAGTCATTGCATAAGCCCCTCCCGGACAGATTACTATAGCCGGACGTTTCTGCCCTGGATACAATTCCACAGATTCCTGCCAAAAGTAAGTCTCGATCCATGCCTCATCGTAATCTTTTGTTTTCTCCTCAATGATGATTCTTTCATTTATCATTTTTTCCATCCTTTCTGTCAGATCTCATATAAATATCGGAGCTTCAGTTTTCCCGGAAAGCATTTTCCACTTCCCTCCAGAGAGCTTTCGGGTCTGTTAATTCACCTTTTACTCCGCTCCACCTGCTGTCCCTGACCAGTTGTGTCCGTGCCTCCATTATTACGTGTATCGTTAACACGGTAGGAAGTTTTTCCCTGCATCAGATAATCTATTCAGCTTTCTCAAAGCAAACTCATTTTGTCTAATTATACTCTTCTCTATAATAAAAAGCAAAAAAAACAGACAGAAAACCAACATATTTATATTGTTTGTTGATCATCTGCCCGTTTTGGTACTGTTTTAATATTCTGAAGTTGTTATTTCATGGCTTTTTTAATCGCAGCAAGCAATTCATCATACTCTTCGTATGCCGGGATATCCGGATTATCTGCCTTGATCTGTTCTGTACTTCGGAAAAGGAATCCTGCCTTGCTTGCTTTGATCATTCCCAGATCATTATAGGAATCTCCGCTTGCGATAGTCTCAAATCCCATGGACTGCAGTGCTTTCACAGTAGTAAGTTTGGACTGCTCACATCTCATCCTGAATCCTGTGATCTCACCATCCTCTGCTACTTCAAGGGTGTTGCAGAAAAGTGTTGGCCAGCCCAGTTTCTCCATCAGAGGAGTGGCAAACTGTGTAAATGTATCACTGATGAGGATCACCTGGGAAAAAGTTCTCAGCTCATCCAGAAATTTCTTTGCTCCCGGAAGAGGATCGATCTTTGCAATAGTCTCCTGGATCTCTTTCAATCCAAGTCCGTGCTCTTTGAGAACACTAAGTCTCCAGTTCATCAGTTTATCATAATCCGGCTCATCACGGGTCGTTTTCTTCAGCTCCGGAATTCCGCTTGCCTCAGCAAAAGCAATCCAAATCTCCGGTACCAGTACACCTTCTACATCCAGACATGTAATATACATTTTTTATCCTCCTCGTAAAAACGCGCCGCCTGCATTTGTAAATTTCCGTACACCCCAGTGGCACTTTATTCTTTTATTGCATTACTTTGATATATTACCATATATTTTCATGGTCTGTAAACAGTTTTCCGGCGAACTGCGACCTTTTTTACTGTCATAGTCCACCAGAAAATCTCAGACTTTTTTAATTTTTTTCTCTTCTTCGTAGTTCTTCAGTTCCCTGATGGCTTTTCCCCCAAGAGGGTATAACATGAAGATATTAAAGATGGTCATAAGGCCGATTCCCACATCTCCAAGATCCCATACAAACGTATAGGCTGCGATTCCCCCGATAAATAACATCACAAGGGCAATGATCTTATATCCGGTCTGGGATGCCCAGTTGTCACCAAACAGATAGGCCACATTGCTTCTGGCATAGAACAGGATTCCCAGAAAGGTGGAAAAACTGAACATAAAGAGCGTAGCTGCAATAAAAATCACACCAAATTCGCCAAGATGATAGCGCATGGCTGTCTGGAGAAGTTCCATTCCGGAAAGTCCGCTTACCAGATCTTCCGGTGCCAGAAGCATGATCATGGCTGTGCAGCTGCAGATTACGATGGTATCCACAAAAACTCCAAGTGCCTGGACAAATCCCGCTTTTACCGGCTGATCACACTCTGCTGCCGCTGCTGCGCATGGCGCAGATCCACTTCCTGCCTCATTGGAAAACAGACCTCTTTTTACTCCGTTCATCAGTACTGCTCCAAAGCCTCCGGCTGCCACCTGGCGGATTCCGAATGCTTCCTCAAAAATCCTTTTAAATACTCCCGGCATGCTTCCAAGGTTCGTTGCAATGATAAACAAAGTGATTACAAAATAACAAACAGCCATTACCGGGACAAGAAAATCCAGCACTTTAACTGTTGCATTCTTCCGAAGAACGATCACTGCTGCCACTGCTACCAATACGATAGTTGTATACAATGGTGAAATATTAAAGGCATTCTCAAAGGATGCAGTGACGGAATTACTGATCACCTGGCTGATTCCGCACCAGCAGATCAGGCCTGAAATTGCAAACAATACGGAAAGCAGTACTTTTTTTCGTTTTCTGCCCTGTTTTTCTTCCCAGTAATGGTGGATATAGTAGGCAGGACCGCCTCTGTAGCCACCGTAAAGAGGATCTTTTTCCTTATAGATCTGTGCAAGGGTTGCCTCAATAAATGCTGTGGATGATCCGATCAATGCCAGAACCCACATCCAGAATATGGCTCCTGCGCCGCCCGCTGAAATAGCTGCCACTACACCCACCAGGTTGCCCATTCCCACACGGGTTGCCGTTGATACGATCAGTGTCTGAAATGCGGAAAGATTGTTCTTGTCACTTTTTTTCTCCACAAGTGCATGTACCATATCCGGGAACATCCGGACAGGCAGAAATCTTGTCCGGATGGTAAAATAAATTCCGGCCGGAACCAGCAGTATGATAATCAGAGATATCCCCAGACTGCTTCCTCCAGGAAGAGGGATCTTAACCAGGTCTCCCCACAGAAAAGAATACATCTTTTCGATCAGTGTTACTATCATGTTTTATTTTTCCTTTCCCCAATCACCCCATTGTGATTGTTAATTTGTTTTTTGACGTTTTATTCCGTCTTATTATTTTACCCGTTAAACAGGCATTTCTGCAACAGTTTAAACAGGCAAAGCATGTGTTCTATTATAGTTGTTTTTTCACTTTATGTAAAGAAAAATTCCGAATCTTTCGACCCGGAATTTTCTTTTTATATTTCCTGCAGACACTTCACAATTCTGCTTCATCCTGCAAGATGGAACATTTCGATCAGGAAAATCCAACTCATTCCATAGTATGTTACAACTGCTACAAGATCGTTTACTGTTGTGATCAGCGGACCGGATGCTACCGCAGGGTCTACACCGATCTTTTTGAAAAACAGCGGAATACAGGTTCCTACTGCACTGGATACCAGCATAGCCACCAGCAGGGATAATCCGATACATCCGGATACTGCATAGGCAAAAACGAGTGTTTTTCCTTTAAATAAGAAGATATACAATCCGATCAGTACAAAAGACAGAATACCGAGTAAACCACCGTTGCAAAGACCGATCCGCATTTCCTTCAGCACAAGCTCTGCTTTCTGTCTGCCTGTCAGTGTCTCATCCATCAGTACACGGATGGTTACAGCCAAGGACTGGGTTCCAACATTTCCTGCCATATCCAGGATCAGAGACTGAAAGCACATGATGATCGGCAGACAGGTAACTACTTTTTCAAACATTCCCACAACAGAAGATACCACCATACCAAGGCCCAGAAGAACGATCAGCCATGGCATTCTTTTTTTCATGCTTTCAAAAAGCGGTTCTTTCAGATCTTCCTCTGCAGTCAGACCAGCCAGCTTCGCATAATCCTCTCCCATCTCATCATCTACCAGATCGATGATTCCTGCGGATGTGATCACTCCCAGAAAACGGTTATCATCATCCAGTACAGGAATGGAATCTTCAGAATAATCCTTCAGCCGTTCCATACAGTCGTCGATCTGCTCGGTACCATATACATAGGGGTAGGAAGTTACGATCAGCTCTTCCATAGGGTGCTCCTGTCTTGCTGTGATCAGATCCTTCAGATCCAGGGCTCCATAAAACTCTCCTCTGTCCGTCACTGCAAAAATCGTAGAAATATTATCATTATCTGCCGCCTGGGAAATCAGCTCACTCATGGCCTGCTTTACGGTCAGGTTTTCACGGATCACAATGCAGTTCGTTGTCATTCTGCTTCCGATCTCATCCTCATCAAAGGAACGGATCATTTCGATATCCTTCCGCACCTGTTCATCCAGAAGCTGGATCAGAAGCTTGCGTTTTTCTTTATCGATCTGCTTTAAAACATCTGCCAGGGCATCGGTTTCCATTTTGGAAAGAATGGCTGCCGCTTTTTTCACATCCATCTCTTCCAGATATTTTACGGTTTCTTCTTCCTCCAGATATTCAAAAACATCTGCCAGCATGCTGCTTTCCAGGATACGGTACAGTCTGCTGCGCTCCGCAGTGCTTAATTCTCTTAATACTTCCGCCAGATCGTTTTCGTGGAAATCCTGCAGTCTCTCACTTAAAACTGCCGGAGAAACACTGCTTCGGATCAGACTCAGAATATCTTTTGAAAAGTCCTGATTTCTTTTTGTCATTTTCTCATCCTCCTCACATAGTTTCGCACAAAACACGCACACCAAAAACAGACATGTAAAAGCATGTCTATGTGCTGTTTGATTTTCGATTGTGTTTCCTTGGGATTTGCGTGTAAAACGGAATTAAATCGCACGTGTCCGCTTTACTTGTAAGATTCTCAGAATGAGAAGAATGAAAAAGATATATATTATAATCCTGCCGCAATTATAATGGATTAATATCGTACAGATTCTGGTAACACCGTTACATCCTGCCAAATATATCCTTCTGATATACAGACATAGTATTCTCACAGATATTCTGCACACTTAAAACAGAATGGAACAGTCTCATCCCTCTCTGTTCTTTCCATCTTTCACTCTGAGAGCTATAACTTCGCCCATGAGAATCACAACTGTCCATTCTGTTCACCTGCCTTTTTTTCTTAAAATCTCTTATCAACCCGGCCATTATAACGTTCCCGGCCGGGTTTTGTCAACTGGATTTATGGTTAAATTTATCGTAAATCTGAGTAAGATTTTCCACTTTACAGAGGTGGAGTTTATGCTGCTGCATTTCCGTTGATCGTATCAATGATGTTTTTTCAAAAAGGATCAAATTAAAAAGTCCAACAATAAATACTTCTGCACGTATCTTCAGCATTTACTGTCGGACTTTTATCCTTTTATTCCTTTTTGAAATATATCACAATATCATATTGTAGAGCAAAAGATTATTCTGCGTGGTCTTTCAGGTACTCTGCACGTCCCTCTTCGTAGAGGTTATTTCCCTCGCTGTCAATGATGACTACAAGCGGCATGTCTTCCACATAAAGCTTGCGGAGTGCTTCTGCGCCCAGGTCTTCGTAAGCGATAAGCTCTGCTTTTTTGATGCATTTTGCAAGAAGTGCTCCTGCACCGCCGATGGCTCCGAAATATACGCCGTCATATTTCTTCATGGCTTCTACGACTTCCGGAAGGCGGGCGCCTTTTCCAATCATTCCTCTGGCGCCTACGGACATCATGGTCGGTGCGTAGGCATCCATACGGCCGCTGGTCGTAGGGCCTGCGGAGCCGATGACTTCACCTGGTTTTGCAGGAGTCGGGCCTACATAATAGATCGTAGCGTCTGTAGGGTCAAAAGGAATCTTTTCTCCTTTTGCAAGAGCCTCGCACATTCTCTTATGACCTGCGTCACGGGATGTATAGATGGTTCCTGTCAGTAAAACCTGGTCGCCTGCATGGAGAGTTCTTGCCAGCTCTCTTGTCAGAGGCAGTGTGATCTTTCTTCGTTCCATATTAAAGCACCTCCGTTTTATGACGTGTTACATGGCAGTTGATATTAACTGCACATGGCATACCTGCAATATGAGTAGGCATAGTCTCGATGTTAAGTCCGATGGCTGTGGTCTTTCCGCCAAAGCCCTGAGGTCCGATACCAAGCTTGTTGATCTTCTCCAGCATCTCTTTTTCAAGATCTGCATAGTAAGGATCCGGGTTCTCTGTATTCAGAGGACGCATCAGCGCTTTCTTTGCAAGAAGTGCACATTTGTCAAAAGTTCCTCCGATACCAACACCAACTACCATAGGCGGACATGGATTCGGACCTGCGGTTTCTACAGCCTCAAGAATGAAATCCTTGATTCCCTGAAGGCCAGCAGATGGCTTGAACATACGAATCTGGCTCATGTTTTCACTTCCGAAGCCTTTTGGTCCCACAGTTATTTTCACCTGATCTCCAGGAACGATCTCTGTATAGATCATAGCCGGTGTATTGTCACCTGTGTTTCCACGGCGTACCGGATCCTTGACAACGGATTTTCTGAGGTAACCCTTGTCGTATCCGCGGCGTACACCTTCATTAATAGCATCATTTAAATCTCCGCCTGTAAAGTGGACATCCTGACCAATTTCAAGGAATACACATGCCATTCCGGTATCCTGACAGATCGGAACATTCTCACTGTCCGCAATATCAAAATTCTCGATAATGTTATCAAGGACACCTTTTGCGATCTCGCCGTCCTCGCAAGCACGGCAGGTTTTGATAGCGTCCTTCACATCTTCCGGGAGATGTTCATTGGCTTCGATACAGAGTTTTTCGATAACCTCTGTAAGTCTGTTTACTTCGATTTCTCTCATAATAGACTCCTTTCGCTTATCTCATATGTTTTTATTATCATAACATATTTTTAACTTAACGTTCGTGGCGGGCATATTTCGGCAGAAGCATAGGAGATACTTCTCCTGTGTCGATTCCTGCATTTTTCAGTTCCTCTTCATATTTTTTGATATGATCCAGGTTCATGGTGCCAAGCTCTACCTCTTTGCATTTGGCAGCTGCTTTTTTACCTGCATTTCTTCCGAATACAATTACATCAAGAAGAGAGTTGCCCATCAGTCGGTTTCTTCCGTGGATTCCGCCTGCTGCCTCTCCTGCAACCAGAAGGTTCGGGATTTCTTTTGTAAAGCCGTCCCCGTTAATCTCAAGACCACCGTTCTGATAATGAAGGGTCGGATAGATCACGATCGGAACTTTTCTCATATCAATGCCGTAGTTCATGTACATACGGAACATGGCAGGGATCCTCTTTTCGATAGTTCCCTCACCTCCCAGGATCTCGATCATCGGAGTATCCAGCCATACACCCTTTCGTCCACCCGGAACTTCAACGCCACGGCCTTCCTCACACTCGCGGATAACGCCGGAAGCATTTACGTCACGGGTTTCCAGCGGATGAATATAAGCTTCTCCGTTTGCATTAACAAGCTGTGCACCAACGGAACGAACCTTCTCTGTTACCAGTGCACCAAGGATCTGTGACGGATAGATCGCACCTGTTGGATGATACTGGATAGAATCCTGGTAAAGAAGGGAAGCACCTGCTCTGTATCCAAGTACGAGTCCGTCAGCAGTTGCTCCGTAGTGATTGGAGGTCGGGAATCCCTGATAATGCATTCTTCCTGCACCACCGGTTGCAATTACAACTGTTTTTGCTCTTGCAACGGAATAGTCTCCGGTTTCCATGTTGAGAAGGACTGCACCGGCAGTCTGACCTTTTTCATCCTTCAGAAGTTCTACAGCGGAGGTAAATTCCACTACCGGGATCTTAAGATTTAAGACCTCATCACGGATAGTACGCATGATCTCTGATCCGGAATAATCCTTTGCAGCATGCATTCTCTTTCTGGAGGTACCGCCGCCATGTGTAGTGACCATGGTTCCGTCTTCTGCTTTATCAAACTCAACACCAAGGTCGTTGAGCCATTTGATCGCATCCGGCGCTTCCATTACCAGTCTTTTTACAAGCTCCGGTTTTGCGGCAAAATGTCCGCCTCCAAAGCAGTCCAGATAATGCTGTACCGGGGAATCATTTTCTTTATCTGCTGCCTGGATCCCACCTTCTGCCATCATGGTGTTGGCATCACCGATACGGAGCTTTGTAACGATCATTACGTTGGCACCTGCGTTGTGAGCCTCGATGGCACAGGAAGAGCCTGCTCCGCCACCGCCGATGATCAGTACATCTACATCATAATCGATTTTTGTAAGATCGATTTTTTCGTTGAGCAGACGGCTTTCTGAATGGAGCATTTTTGTCAGCTCCAGTGGTGCTTTCTGTCCCTTGTTCGGTCCTACCTTGATCTCTGCAAATGCATCCGGGTTATAATCCGGATGGAATTTTTTGAGAAGAGCATCTTTCTCATCTGCACTCAGACGTCTTGGCTCTGTTGCCATACGCTCCGCTCTTGTAGCCTCTACCTTTTTGATGGATTCCATCATATTTTCTGGATATGGTGCATACATGTTTTACGCCCTCCTACTTCTCGATTTCTCTGCTGTTGTAAAGTTCCTGCATCTCTGTGATCGGCTTCTGCATGATCTTCTCGATCATATCATCAAATTTGCCCTCGTGGATCTCTTCCACACGTTTCTCCAGGTGCTCACTTTTTGGTGCGATATATTTACCGGTGAGACGTCTTGCCAGAAGACCTACCATCGGATGGGAAATTCCTGCCGGACATCTTACGGAGCAGCAGCCGCAGCTTACACAGTCAAAGGATTCCTCTGCACATTTTTCAAGCTCGCCTCTCTGAGCATATGCAATATACTGCATGACATTTAAGTCCTGTGTACAGGCCTTTGTGCAGGCGTTGCATCCGATACAGCTGTAGATCTCAGGATAAAGCTCCATCATTACCTGCTGGTTCGGCTTAAGATCTTCTATATTATAAAGTCTCTTGTCTGTAGGGAAGAACGGGATGCTTGCCACATACATTCCCTCCTGCACCTGTGTCTGACAGGCGAGACAGGTTTTCAGCTCATTCTGTCCCTTGATCCTGTAGATGGTCGCGCAGGCACCGCAGAATCCGTGTCTGCAGCCGCATCCTCTTTTTAATGTATAACCGGCATATTCCATAGCTGTCATAATGGTCAGATCACCGGGAACGCTGTATTTCTTACCGAAAAAATATACGTTTACCATATTATTTTCCATGTTGGTGTCCTTTCTTTTATCCAAATCGTACGCCATGTGGAACAGCCATCTCACACGTGCCCGTCGCAACGCTCTGCTGAAACCGCTCCTAAAATGGGCAGCTTAGCGAGATGGTTCCCATGGCTGTGTACTGTACCCCGCAGTGCCAGGCTCGATTCCGCTTCGCTTCATCTCGCTTGAGGGCATTCGCCCTATACAGCCGCCGATAAAAACAGCTGCTTACATGCAAGCATGACGCATCTGTTTTTATCAACGTCTGTGCACTGCTCATTGCTTATCAATACTCATTAGGTAATTCATCAACCTCATCACACCTAAATACCGGGCCGTCTTTGCAGACGTATTTGTCTCCGATGTTGCAGCGGCCGCATTTTCCGACACCGCATTTCATACGAAGCTCCAGTGTGGTATATACCTGATCTCTGGAGAAGCCCAGCTCTTCCAGTCCTGCCAGAACGAATTTAATCATGATCGGCGGGCCGCAGACCAGAGCGGTCTTATTGGTATCAAAACCAATCTCCTTCAGATAATTCGGAACAAATCCCACATGACCGTCCCAGCCTTCCTGCTCGCGGTCAATGGTAAGATATACATTTACACCTTCTGTTTTCATCCACACTTCCTGGATTTCCTTAAGCTGCACCAGATCATCTGCTGAACGGGAACCATAGAGAATATCGACTGTTCCGTAATCCTCACGGTTATCCAGCACATAATTAATCACGGAGCGAAGAGGTGCCAGACCGATTCCACCTGCGATAAACAGGAGATTTTTTCCCTTTAACTTATCTTCCACCGGAAAATGATTTCCGTATGGACCCCTAACCGCGATCTCATCTCCAACCTGAAGGCTATGGAGATAGTCGGTAAGGGATCCGCATTTTTTGATACTGAATTCCTGATAATCCTTTACAGTCGGAGAAGAAGTAATGGAAAACATACCTTCACTGACGCCTGGTGCACAGACCATGGCACACTGTCCTGGCATATGCTCGAAAAGCTTTCCACCCTCCGGAGCTTCCACGCGGAAGGTTTTTACATCCGGTGTCTCCTGACGGATATCTGTGATCACGCCAACCTTGGGGATCAGCGTATCCAGTGTATAATTTTTATGACAGGTACATTCACTCATTCTTTTCACCTCCCTGTTTTTCAAAGGCCTTGATGACTTTTACGATATTTAAAGATTCCGGACATTTCTCCACGCAGCGGCCACAGCCAACACAGGAGAACATGCCGTCATTATTTAACGGATAATAAACAAGCTTATGCATAAATCTCTGACGGAATCTCTGCATCTGGCTGGTACGGTTGTTTCCGTGAGCCATCATGGTAAAATCAGAATACATGCAGGAATCCCAGCAGCGGTAACGGTGAACACCGTGTCCTGTGTCGTAATCCTTGATATCATAGCACTGACAGGTCGGACATACGAAGGTACAGGTTCCGCAGGCAAGACAAGGCTTGTACAGCTTCTCCCATACAGGAGAATTGAAACGATCCATGTATTCTTCCTGTGCCCATCCTTCCAGTGAAAGATGTGTATATGGAAGAAGCTCGATAATATCACGGATCGCCTTCTTTTCCTCTTCTACCCTTGTCTCATCAGAATCTGCCAAAAGCTCCTTCACAGCTTCTGTCAGAGCATTTCCCTTTTCTGTAAGTGGTTTCCAGAAAAGCTCTCCCTCGATGATCCAGGCTGCAACATCTGCTTCCGGATCTGCAGCGTCAATGCCAAATACTTTACAGAAACAGCTTTCCTCCGGTTCATGACAGGCAAGAGCTACGATAGTTCCGTGTTCTCTTCTTGCCTGGTAAAAAGTATCCACCGGATCTCCAAGGAACACATTGTCAAGAACTTTCACGCCCTGTACATCACAGGCTCTCATTCCGAATACAACAAAATTCTGTTCTTTCAGTGCCTGAGGCTCAATGTTGATATTCTTTCCATCTTTTTTACAGGTATAGAGATTTTCACTCTGCGGAAAGAAAGCATCCTTCGGTGATTTCACGGTTTTCAGTGTTTCAAGAGAAACTTCAGCATCCTCGCTCCATGCCTTGAAGTTCACCTGCTCACTTACCTTTACCGGTAAATATAATTCCTGGTCTGCGGCAATTTTCCGGAATAATGCCGGCAGATTTTCTACTGCGATCTTATACATACATTATCCCCTTTCTGCCACGATTCCTGGCTCTACATCATCAAAGGTAAAGCTGGTAAGCGGACCCTTTGACTCCGCATCCTCACCTGCCTGGTACTCACCGTAAAACTCATCAATATCCTTGATAAACTTACGGTTAAACAGATGAAGGGGAATTCCCTGCGGGCAGACTCTGCTGCACTCGCCACAGTCCGTACATCTTCCGGCTACATGGAAGGCACGGATCACATGGAACATTTTTTCCTCAAAGGAATCCACATTTGCCTTCTGGGCGCTGTCGAACTTGTTGCTGTCAAAAACGCATTTGCGGCAGCTGCAGGCCGGGCATACATTACGGCAGGCATTACAGCGGATACATTTACTCAGCTCGCTCTGCCAGAATGCGAATTTTTCTTCCGGACTCATCGCCTCGATCCGCTCAACTTCTGCGAAACGGTCAGCATCCTTTGTGTCCTTTGACTCACCGATCAGCTCATCGTAAATTTTATGCTCTTTTCCTTTACATACATGGCAGCGTTCCAGCATTGCATCTTTGTATGCACAGGTTTTTTCTCCGTATACAGTATCCACAGTCAATGTCTCGGCATCTCCGGCAAGCTCTGCTCCGGAAATTCCCCGGATACCCTTGATCCCCATTTTGCGGATCTTTTCAATATCCAGCTTTCCTTTGCAGCCAACACCTACGATATAGGCTTTTTCTCTGTCCACACGATGCTCTTTCAAAAGCTGGTTAAAGCTGTATGTATCGCAGGGCTTCAGACAAACCATGGTTTTTCCTTCCAGCCTGGAAGCTTCGATCATATATTTGCTTAAATTGGCACCGCAGAATCCATCATAGACAAAATCCTCCAGAGATTCCGGTGTCTCAAAATAGGCCGGTTCCGGATTAAAGGCAAGATCTCCGGCTTTCCACCCTAGAACCCGGGCTACCGTGCCATCTGCAAGCAGTTCCTTTGCACGTTTTATCAGCTCCTGCATCTTATATCCTCCAATCTCACGTTTTTACCAAGTGAATGAATCTTCTCAACAAACTCATTCATAGTCTGTGAAAATTTCACGCCCTCTGCGGCAGATACCCATTCCACACGTGTTCTTCCGTTTTCCACACCAATGTAATCCAGCATTGAAAACAGAAGTGTCATACGTCTTCTTGCATAATAATTTCCGGTACTGTAATGGCAGTCTCCCGGATGGCATCCGCACATGATCACACCGTCGGCTCCTTTTTCAAAGGCACGGAGGATGAACATGGGATTGACACGGCAGGAACATGGAACACGGATGATCTTTACATCCGCCGGATAGCTTAAACGGCTGCTTCCTGCAAGGTCTGCTCCGGCGTAGCTGCACCAGTTACAGCAGAATGCCACGATCTTTGGTCTGAATTCTTCCTTTGTTTCTATCGACATATTGCATCCACCTCCGCGATAATCTGTCTGTTGGAGAAGCCCTGAAGGTCCATGGCTCCTGACGGGCAGGCTACTGTACAGGCACCGCAGCCCTGGCAAAGTGCTGTATTGACAACCGCAACTCTTCTTGTCTCACGGATACCGTGATCGTTGACCTGTTTCTCCTCATAGGAAATCGCTCCGTAAGGACATACATTTGCACAGGTAGAGCATCCGTTACAGAGAAGCTCGTCGGATTTTGCCGTACATGGATTGGTTGTCAGCTTGTCCTTTGCAAGAAGTCCTATGGCCTTAACAGCCGCAGCTCCTGCCTGGGCAACTGTCTCCGGGATATCCTTTGGCCCCTGGCATACACCGGAAAGGAAAATTCCTGCTGTCGGTGATTCTACAGGACGAAGCTTTGCATGGGCTTCTGTAAGGAAATTGTTGGTGTCAATACTTGCAGTAAGCATGGTAGCGATCTTACGTACATCCGGATTCGGTTCAATGGCTGTTGCAAGAACTACCATATCTGCTTTCTTGAAAATCTGTTTATTATCAAGAAGATCCGAGCCCTGAACAAGAAGTGTTCCATCCGGCTGCGGGATTACTTTTCCTACCTGACCTTTGATGTAGTTTACGTTATACTGCTCAACTGCTCTTCTGTAAAACTCATCGAAGTTTTTACCAGGTGTACGGACATCAATATAAAATACCGTCACATTGGTATCCGGATATTTATCACGGATCAGCATGGCATGCTTAGCTGTGTACATACAGCAGATCTTGGAACAGTATGGCTTTCCACGGTCATCGGAGCAACGGCTTCCAACACACTGGATAAATACGATCTCCTTCGGTGCTTTTCCATCGGAGAGGCGCTCAAGATGTCCTTTTGTAGGTCCTGCAGCATTCATGATACGCTCCAGCTCCAGAGATGTGATCACATCCTTGTTCTGGCTGTATGCGTATTCATCATATTTGTCAAGCTTGATGGTATCAAATCCGGTTGCCACAACGATCGCTCCGTATTTCTGTGTTACGATCTCATCCTGCTGATCGTAATCAATGGCTCCTGCCTGACATACTTTGGAGCAGACACCACATTTACCTGTTTTAAATTTCAGGCAATGCTCTCTGTCGATCACGGGAACATTTGGAATGGCCTGTGCAAACGGAGTATAGATAGCTGACCGGTTGTTCAGCCCTCTGTTGAACTCATTGGGAATCTTTTTGGAAGGACATTTTTCCTGGCAGACTCCACAGCCTGTACATTTGTCCATGTTGACACTTCGCGCTTTTTTGCGGATATCAACGTTGAAATCTCCTACGAAACCAGAAACCTTTTCTACTTCACTGTATGTATAGATATTGATCTTTTCATGAGCTGCAGCCTCTACCATTTTGGGAGTAAGGATACATGCGGAGCAGTCCAGAGTAGGGAAGGTTTTGTCAAGCTGTGACATTCTTCCGCCGATACTTGGTGTTTTTTCCACAATATCAACTTCATAGCCTGCATCGGCAATATCAAGAGCTGTCTGGATTCCGGCGATACCGCCTCCGATGATCAGGGCTCTCTTTGTAACCCGGCTTTCTCCCGGCTGAAGAGGAGCGTTTAAATTTACCTTTGCTACTGCTGCTCTTGCAAGGATCACTGCCTTCTCCGTAGCCTCCTGCATATCCTTGTGGATCCAGGAACAGTGCTCACGGATGTTTGCGATCTCCACCATATATGGATTCAGGCCGGCCTTTTCCGCTGCTTTACGGAAAGTTGCCTCATGCATACGTGGAGAACAGGAACAGACAACCACTCCTGTGAGATTTTTTTCACGGATGGCTTCCTGGATCCTGGACTGTCCTGCCTCGGAACACATATACTGATAATCTTCTGCATGGACAACTCCAGGCTCTTTTGCAATGATCTCCACAACCTTTTTCACGTCTACCGTAGCGGCAATATTACTTCCGCAATGACAGACAAATACACCGATTCTCTGCACTTTCTCACCTCCTGTATCTTCTGAATGCACTTACAAGCAGCTGCTGAGGAAGCTCCGGATCAAGAAGCTCCGGAATTTCATTTGGTGAAAGATAGTCGCCGCCTTTTTCCCGGACAACCAGCTGTCTTGCCCCGTCAATGATCTTTCCGGGTTTTACGTCTCTCGGACAGCGCTCCACACAGGCAAAACAGGAAAGACATTTCCACAGAGATGCTGAATTTACAAGTGCTTCGATATTTTCATTGATCACGTAGGACACAAACTGATGAGGCTTGATATCCATCTCGTCAAAGGATGGGCAGGTAGCAGAACATTTGCCACACTTCATACATTTCAGAGGATTAGTCCCGCTGATCTCCTTTATTTTTTCCGCAGCAGAATGGTTATCTCTCATTTTGCCACCTCCTCTTTGACGCCAAGGGCTTCTGCCAGAAGCTCTGTAAAATAGTAAACCGGCAGTCTGTTTCCGGCATTTTTATTCAGATTATATTTGCACAGTGGACAGGCAGTGATCAGCATATCTGCGCCAAATCCGGCTGCACTTTCTTCGATCTTTTCACACATATTCTGTGACATTTCTTTTTCTTTCAGGGATATATATCCTCCACAACATTCATTTCTGTAAGGATAGATCACAGGCTCAGCGCCAAGGGCACGGATAAAATCCTCCATGATCCTTGGATTTTCCGGATCATCAAATGCCATGATCTTTCCAGGTCTCAGAAGCAGACATCCGTAATAGGCTCCGATCTTCTTTCCGGTAAAAGGATTTACTACTTTTTCTTTCAGTTTATCAAAACCGACTCTGTCCCGGAGAACCTCCAGATAATGGAGAACGGTTGTCTCTCCTTCATAGGGAGCTTCCAGCTGCATGTAATTGTTGGCTCTGGTCCGGATATCTTCCACATTTTTCATATCATCATTGACACGCTTGATCACATGATGACAGGCAGAACAGATCGTTACCAGATCCTGGCCCTTTTCTTTTGCCTGGTTCAGCGCACGGACAGAGGAAAGCTTTGTGGCGATCTCATCTGTGCCAAGTGGATAAACACCACCGCAGCACTGCCAGTTTTCGATCTCCTCAAGCTCAAACCCAAGGGCTGTGGCACTGGCTCTGGCATACTCATCCAGATCCCTGGCCTTTGTTCTCAGGGTGCAACCCGGATAATAACTGTACTTCATACCTTTCATTATCCTTTCTTAATCTAAAAATCTGACGGTTAAAATGGATCTAATTCTTGTTTTGTATTGTTTATTTTTTAACAATGCAAACGTAAAAAAAGGAAATCCCACTAACACTTACTTGAGAATATTTCTTAAAAGCGCTCAAATAAAAGAGGTAAAACACCCTTCCTCCGCAAATAAGAAGTGTATTAGCTCGATTTCTTGTACATCATAACATGATATTCTTATTTTCACAATAGATTTTCCGTATTTTTTTGTGTTTTTTTTAACACACTTTTGAAAAATCTTCTCATTTCTGATGATACTGTATAATTTCCTTCAGCATAAAAAGCTCCGGATTTCTCCGAAGCTTTTTCCATAAAATCATCTCACTCTACATTCCATATTCTGCAGATCATTGACTTTACACCAGACATCTATCAATCTTATACAATTAGTAAATAATGATCGGATACCCAGCATCGATCGTTTCATAGATCAGTTTCGCCTGATCTTTTGGCAGGTTAATACATCCATGACTTCCGTTTGTCTTATACCGGTTTCCGCCAAAGGAAGACTGCCAGGAAGCATCGTGAAGTCCCTGTCCGTAAACAAAAGGCATCCAGTAATTAACTTTTACATTATATCCATACTCAGCACTTGTCAAATTGTACGGACTTGCCTTGTAAGCGATCGGCCATGCACCTCTGTATGTCTCCCTGCCCTTCACAGGCTTACCGCTGACAATATCCGTTTCTGTCACAAGATTCCCATCTTTATACAGCCACAGATGCTGCGCATCCAGGCTGACTTCTATGTAACTGCCTGCCAGATCATCAGTACCGTTTCTCTGATAGCCGGAACTGCTGTAGATCGGATCACGTGTTACTGCTGTTCCGCTTTTTAAGTCTTCAAGAAGCTGTGTCACTTCTGCATCCTGATCAATACGATATCCGTATTCGTTGCCTTCAATGGTCACATCTGTTCCTGTTGATGTGTGAAAAGTACGCGGCACATAAATCGTATTATACTTGTTTGCAAGATCACTGATATATGTCTTAACAGCATCCTCATCAACACTGAGTGTCTCTCCCTCAGCTTTAACCCAGGAACTGATGGTATCGGAATCCAGCAAAACTGTCTCACTTCCAAATGTATATGTAACTGTAGTACTTCGATACTTGCTCAGCTGGTCGTTCAGGTTTGTAACCTTTACTTCCATGTCATCTGTAGCTATCGCAGACGGGCTTATATACACATGTTTATTCACAGGTACTGTAACTGCATCTCCCAGAATTGCTGTGTCGAAAGCCGCATTCAGTGTGGTTTCCACCATTGTCTGGAGTTTATCTTCATCAATCTCAGTTCCCTGTTTCTGCTTTACAAGGATAAATTCTTTTTTGTCCTGATCATACCGGATTTCTGCATCTGTGGAAGCCTTTCGCTTTTTATCTCCGAAATTCGAAAGATCCAGTGCCTGTTTTTCCTGTTCTTCATTTTCCTCGATCTGATATTCCAGATCCACATTCTCTTCTTTTGTAAAAATCTTCCTGTTCTCTTCCCTCTGTTTCTGAATATCTGTCAGCTTTGAAAGAAGATCTTCTTTGTTCAGGCTATATCCCAGATCTTTCAGTGTGGTTCTGTAAACTTCCTGGTCATCTTCCTGAAAAGTTACCTCTCTGTTCTCAAAGGAAGCAACAATCTTGTCTTCTGCCTCCTGAGCATTTAATCTGGAAACATCCAGCCCGTTCACGGAAATTTTCCTGCCCAGTGTATTGTGATCTGCCATATAAGTATAGCCCAAAAGCCCGGCCACAGCTGCGATCACTGCCACAATACAGATTCCAAGTACGATCTTAAGTGTCTTTCTGCTCATGATAGATTTTTTATCCATACTCTTATCCCTCGAGTCTTATGTATTATATGTTATGTTTCCATACTGATTGTTATTATAATATATGCTATTCCTGTCTTCTGTAAAGAGCATTTGTCCTTCCGGACAAAAAGAGACAGACTCCACCTTACGAAATCTGTCTCTTTCATACCTTCTTCTATATTTCCATTATCAAACAGAACTAACTATCTGTTTTTAGGTCTGATCCTGCATTCCTTATTCAGGCAGCACGATTTTACCTGCAACTGCGCAGGCTGCTGCTGTTTTCGGAGATGCCAGATAAATCTGAACCTTGGAAGTACCCATACGCCCCAGGAAGTTACGGTTGTTAGTTGCCACAACCTTTTCACCATCTGTCAGGATTCCGCCGGTTCTTCCGCAGCAAAGCCCGCAGCCTGGATGTGTGATGATCGCGCCTGCCTCAGCAAGAGTATCCAGAATACCAAGTTCAATGGCCTGACGGTAGATTTTGCGGCTTGCAGGAGTTACGATCAGTTTCACAAAATCTGATACTTTTTTTCCCTTAAGAACTTCAGCTGCTGCCATCAGATCCTCAAGCCGTCCGTTTGTACAGGAACCGATAAATACCTGATCAATGGTCTCGCCCTGAAGCTCGCTGACATCACGAATCTTGTCCACCTGTGACGGGCAAGCCATAACCGGCACAAAATCCTCAGCCTTGTAAGTCATAGTTTTCATATAAACAGCATCTTCATCACCGATAAGATTTTTCTGATAGTCGTCAAGCTCAACATCACAGTAAGCAGCTGTCTTTTCATCTGGTGTGAAAAGAGCACATTTTGCGCCGGCTTCAATTGCCATATTTGACATCGTCATACGGCTTGCAACAGACATGTTCTCAATAGTGCTTCCGGAAAATTCCAGTGCACGGTATGTCGCACCATCTGCACGCAGATCACCGATGATGCGGAGAATAATATCCTTGGACATGACATTCTCCGGAAGTTCTCCGTTGATCACGATCTTAATTGTCTCCGGAACTTTGATCCACATGGTTCCTGTTCCCAGGATGCTGGCCATCTCTGTATATCCGATACCGGAAGAAAATGCGCCGACACATCCATAAGTTGTGGTATGGCTATCTGTGCCGAATACGACGTTGCCAGGTTTTACATATCCTGCCTCTGTCATCAGCTGATGGCAGATACCGTCACTTCTATGTACATTTTTCATTCCATATTTCGCTGCAAAAGCATCTCCAATATGGAAATGTCTGGTGTCATCCTGCTGGCTTGCAGGTACAAGATGGTCGTAGATTAGAACAACTTTGTCCGGATCCCACAGTTTCTGAAATCCCATCTCCTCAAATTTCTCCGCTACAAACGGAATAAAGATATCATGGATCATTACTCTGTCAACATTGACAGTCACGATATCGCCAGGCTTTACTGCCTTGCCTGTATTATGTCTGATAATTTTTTCAATGATCGTCTCGCCCATTTCTTCTCTCCTCTCCGTTTGTTAATCCAGACCGTTCAGTTTTCGCATGGCTTTTACAAGTCCGCCAGCCTGAATAATATCCATCAGATTCTCCGGAAGAGAAGCTATCGGGTACTGTTTTCCATTGTGGTCTACATGCTCGTTCATCACAACTGTAACTTCGTCTCCCTCTTTCACATCGTCGTGAAGATCCGGCTGCTCAATAAGGAGAAGGCCGTTGTTGATGGAGTTGCGGAAAAAAATACGGGCAAAAGATTTCGCAATGACACACTGGATTCCCAGTGCTTTGATGATCTCCGGTGCCTGCTCTCTGGATGAACCGCAGCCGAAGTTCTTTCCTGCCACAATAATGTCACCTTTCTGGATCTGTCCTGCCAACTCCGGGCGAAGAGGACTAAATCCATACTGCTTCATATCGTCAATGGTTTTCAGTGCAAGGTACTCAGTCGGGATAATGATATCGGTGTCGATATCATCTCCAAGTACCCACACTTTTCCTGTAAATGCTTTCATATGTATATCTCCTGTTTATTCCGTTCCGTATCCTCATGCAAAAGTTTTCTGTCTGCCCTGTTATAAGAACCCACGCCGAAACGGATCATCCTCTGATAATTTCTGAATATATTGTGTCAATCGGATATTCGCAATCCGCTTTCGCTACTTGCTCATAACCGAATAACTGCTCCGCAGTTTATCAGGAGGGGCTTGTACCCCTCCTGATACAAGTAAGTCCCACCCACTGCTTATTGCTCCTCGCAATTGAAGCAGGGGACTTACTTGATTCGGTTAAATCTTTTCTGAAACTCTTATACTCTGTCAGCAGTTGCGATCTCGCCTGCAATGGCAGATGCTGTAACGGTTGCAGCAGATCCCAGGTAGACCTTGGAACTTGGATGTCCGGCACGTCCCTTGAAGTTACGTGTTCCTGTGCTGATCAGAACTTCATTTTCACCGATAACCCCCTGGCAGCTTCCCCAGCATACACTGCAGTTCGGATTCATAACAATAGCTCCTGCTTCCATAAAGATGTCAATCAGGCCTTCTTTTAATGCCTGGCGATAAATCGTCTGGCTTGCAGGAACAACCAGAAAACGAACGCCCTCTGCAACTTTTTTGCCCTTGATCACCTCTGCCCCTACACGGAGATCTTCAATACGTCCATTGTTGCAGGAACCAAGGAATGCTTCGTTGATCTTAATTCCGCATGTCTCTTCCGCCGAAACTACGTTATCAACAAAATCCGGTTTCGCTACAACAGGACGAACTTTGGAAAGATCAAAGGTGTACTCTCTTGCATAAACTGCATCCGGATCACTGTGGTATACAGCTTTTGGCTCACGGCCATGCTCTTTCAGATATTCCAGAGCCTTGTCATCTGCTTCAAAAATACCAGTCTTCGCACCGGCCTCAACAGCCATATTGCAAAGGGCCATACGGTCACTGATGCTTAATGTCCTTGCACCCTCACCTGTAAACTCCATAGCCTGATAATTACATCCGTTTGCTCCGATCTCGCCGATAATGGTAAGGATCAGATCTCTTGCGTAAACACCTTCCGGCAGTTTCCCTGTCAGATTAAATTTTACAGTTTCCGGAACCATAACCCAGGAAGTTCCTGTTACCATTCCGTAAAGAAAATCTGTACATCCCACACCGGTACCGAATGCACCAAGTGCACCATAAGAACATGTATGGCTGTCAGCACCGAAGATCAGCTGTCCCGGACGGACATAATTCTCAATCATGATCTGGTGGCATACACCCTTACCTTCCCAGAAATCAATATTGTTTTCTCTTGCAAAATCTCTCATTTTTTTCTGGGATGCTGCTGTTTTCGGGCTGTCAGACGGTACATTGTGGTCTACGATAAACACAAGCTTCCTGGTATCTGCAATGTGCGGATTTTTTAATTTATTATTGTACATATCAACAGTCAGATGTGTGGTTCCGTCATTACTCATCAGATGATCCAGCTGTACCGTATAGATATCTCCAGGTTTTACACTGTCCACACCTGCTGCCGCTGCAATGATTTTTTCTGCGATCGTCATTCCCATCTCTTATTCCTCCTCTCTGTTCAAAGAAGCGATAAGGCCGCCCTGATTCAGTATATTCTGCATGTATTCCGGCAGTTTTGTGCAGGAATAAGTTTTTCCGTTGGCAACTGCTGTTCCCTCGGACATATGAAGCTCCATAGTATCTCCTGTCTTCACATCATCCGGAAGATCCTTACAGACAATAGCTGGAAGTCCGATATTGATCGCATTACGGAAAAAAATACGTGCAAAAGATTTCGCAATAACAGCTTTTACTCCAAGTGCTTTAAGTACACCTGGTGCCTGCTCTCTGGAAGATCCGCATCCAAAGTTCTCTCCTCCGACTACGAAATCTCCCGGTTTTACCTTCTTGGAAAAATCCGGATCCAGTGATTCAAAAGTATGGCTCTTCATCTCATCCAGATTCGGCAGAAGCAGATACTGGGATGCAATGATCTGATCTGTGTCAAGGTCATTATGAAATTTAAAAATAGTTCCCTTATCCATAAAACAAGTTCCTTTCTGATCGTTATCCATTTTTTGGGTCACTATTCATCTGTGCCCCATTTCGTTTTTTATTCTAACACAAAATATCATATAATTAAAATGTATATTTTTAATACTTATTATAACTTCAGGTTATATAATTATGATTTTTTCTATTTTCCCGTAATAAGTGCAAAATATCCCCAGTCCCAGAGCAGTTCCTCAAAACTGTTCTCCAGATATTCCCGGATATCGGCCTCCTCATAACCTGTCATTCTTGTGATCACCACAATATAGTCCCGGACAGTTTCATAATCCAGTTCTTTACAGTTATTTTTCTGCCAGCTCAGAAAAACCGCCTGACGAATAGCCGCATATTCCATACCGATCCACTGCATATGAATAATGGCATCCTCCAGAGTTCCCTCCGGTGTAAGAAGATCTGAATAGATCTCATTTGCCAGAAAGCATCGGATCAAATCCTGATATCCTGCAAATTCCCTGCGGAATTTTTCCCAGGCTTCCTCCATCTCGTCTCCGTCATATTCTTCGGATAATTCCTCCGCCAGCTCGATCACAGGATCCAGATATTTCTGATAAAGCTCTTCTTTCCGGTAATTTACAGCCAGATCCTGAAGAATCTCGTTACATTCATCCATGGTATCCAGTGAGGGAAGCTCCACCTCACGAATAGCACTCCCAAGCTGACAGACTGTTTTCCGGGAAAAATAATCTTCTATGATTTTAATAAATACAGCATCCTGGCAAGCTGCATTCCGATGAAGCTCTTTCAGAATGTAAAAGCTCTCCAGAAGTGCTTCCTCCGGTGATTTCTTTGTATCCATCAGAAGCTCTGTTAACTTTCTCCTGATCAGAAAAAGCGATTTTAGTTTTTCTGTTGGAATTTCCGGAAATACAATATTTTTCTTTTTATTCCAGATATCCAGAACAGCCGGACAGCACGGCATCATAGTTGCTTCTTCGTGCCCCTTAAAAGTATGGATCTCCCTTGGAAAGATCTGACAGGTTTCAGAAAGTACCTGGTCTCCATATGCACTTACCAGTCTGCAAAGACGGCTCTCCGCAAGAAAAGGACAGTCATGATCTTCTGTCATTTTCATGATCCTGCTTCCTTCTTTTTTTATTGTGTAAGCCTGCAGGCTGCTTCTGTGACCCGGCACATCTTCCGGCGGCTGGACAGCTTTCCATTTTCTGTAGGTCACATCATCTACATTAATCTTCCATTCCCTGCAGCAGCTGATGGTACATTTATCTGCAATACAGGAAAAGTCATCATAGTAATCTGGCTTTAATAAATCCATATTTCCTCCGTATTCTTGCTGTTCTATGATCTCTGTTCAGAAACAGTTTTGTTATACAGTCTCTCCCAAAAGCTGGCTGTGTACCTTCCGTCTTACAAACCAGAAACAGCTCACCTGCATAATGATCGTAAAAATCCAGGATGCCGGGTAAGAAATAAAAAGTACCTTCAATGATCTGTGTGCCGGGAAAATTCCGAATATCCATACGATTCGGAGACCGACTGTTCCGATGATCGACAGGATCATGGGTACACCGGAACGTCCCATTCCACGCAGTGCCCCCGGAAACAGGTCCATCTGCCCGCAGAGAAAATAAGTAACTGTGGTATAGGCAAGGATCTCCATTCCGCATTGAATAACCTTAGCGTCTTCTGTATAGATTTTCAGAAGCTGCGGACCGAAAAAGTATGCACCACAGCCCATGGCAAAGGATATGACAAAAGACAGTATCATACAGTCAACAAGTACCCGGTCCATCCGTTTCGGTTTTCGGACACCATAATTCTGGCTGGTAAAGCTCATGCAGGCCTGAGTAACTGAGTTTACAGACACATACAGGAATCCGAAAATGTTGTTTGCTGCAGTATATCCTGCCATTGCAATGGAACCGAAAGAGTTTACAGAGGACTGAAGCAGCACATTGGAAAAATTAATCACTGTGCTCTGGATTCCTGCCGGAAGTCCTACCTGGAATATCTGTTTCAGATATTCCGGCTTTATGGACAGCTTCGAAAAACGCAGCTGATAGCTTCCCTCTGTCTGACACAGACATCGGAGGACAAGGATACAGGAGATCAGCTGAGAAATCACAGTTCCGATTCCAACACCTGCCACACTTAAATGACAAACGATCACAAAAAACAGATTCAGAAGCGCATTGGCACAGCCTGAAATGATCAGAAAGGCCAGTGGTCGCTTGGTATCTCCCACTGCACGCAAAATTGCAGCACCATAGTTATACAGCATAAAAAACGGCATTCCCAGAAAATAAATACGCATATAAAGAGTGGAAAGATCGATCACATCCTCCGGCGTATCCATCAGCTCCAGGCAGATTCTGGCAAAAACCACTCCCAGAAATGCCATGATGATCCCGCTGATCAGAGCCAGCAGAATCGATGTATGTACTGTTTCTGACATTTCTTCATCTTTACCGGCAGCATAAAATCTGGCTGCCAGCACATTGGCGCCAAGAGAAATCCCGATAAAAAGATTGGTAAACACATTGATCAGCGCTGTGGTGGAACCTACTGCCGCCAGTGCCTCACTTCCACTAAAACGTCCGACTACCACGATATCCACTGCATTGAACATCAGCTGTAAAATACCGGACAGCATCAGTGGCAATGAAAACGAGATCAGCTTGTCCATGATCGATCCATTGCACATATCGATCTCATACTTGTTTTTTTTCACGATTTCATCTCCCATAATCATACTTAGATGAAAACATTATAGCACCTTTCGCTGAAAAGCTACAATGAAATTATTTCTATGAAGAATATGCAGCCGCTGCATAAAATACGCAGCCGCACAGTAACGTGTATTTATCATTTTACTATCGTTCCAGAAGTCCTGCATCCCGAAGGTTTGCAAGAAGTTCATTAAAATCCTCCACAATATCATCTACTGTTGTTGCATTTCCCACAGCAGCTGCCGGGGTTACTGTTCCGGCCGGACCTGTTGCTCCAGCTTCTCCTGCAGGGCCGGTAGCTCCTGTTGGACCGGTGGCTCCCGTTGCTCCCGTTGGACCGGTAACTCCTGCCGGACCGGTTGCCCCAGTTGCTCCCGCTGGACCAGTGGCTCCCATTGCCCCCGTTGGGCCGGTAACTCCTGCCGGACCAGTAGCTCCCGTTGCTCCTGTTGGGCCGGTAACTCCTGCCGGACCGGTTGCTCCCGTATATCCCTGTATTCCCGGCTCCCCCTGCGGTCCCTGAGGACCCATAGGCCCCGGAACTCCCGGACAGCCTCTGGGACCGGTTGGTCCTGTAGGTCCCACAGGACCCGGACAACCTCTTGTTCCACATCTGTCACATCCACAGGAACTATGATTTCCATAACAGGACATACAGGACAAATCCTCATGACTGTCCTGCTGCATTTCCATTTCCTTACGTTTTCGATGCATGAACAGCATTCTGCGATCACCTCATAAGAAAATAACTTTCCCTACAGTATATGACAGCAGCATTTACCTGTGCATACGACTCCCACAAGCCTGCACCCTGCCAGGACAATAAAGATATCTTTCTTTTTATACCAGACCATATTTTTCCCGAAAATATTTCTGGTTATACAATACTCCAGGATCTTCCGGTTTCTGTTCTCTCGCCTTCTTATGAAAAAAGAATGCCTGCTCCGGGCATCCCATCCTATCATAACAAACGCAAAGCTGCATATACGGCACAAATCCATGGCACTCAGCCATAAAAAAACCACCTTTTTTCTTATCTGTCGGCACAGTAAGCGCCTGCCCGTACCAGTAGGCAGCCTGTCTGTGCAGCTCTCTTTCCAGAAAAATCCCACCGACCTCACAGCAGATTTCTGCCCTCGGCACATCCATAGTCAGACTATAAAGAAAAGCTTCCAGTGCGTTTTTTTGTTCTCCCATTTTCCGGCAGCACTGTCCAAGTACATAACAGGCATCTATCTTATTTTCCAACCATCCAGACGGATTTTTCAGCAACTCCACCAGCACAGCCTCTGCCTCCGAATACCGCTGATGATAATACAGTTCTCTCCCGTAATAAAGCTGATGTCTTGGTTCCAGTTTTTCTCCTTCTGCCAGCATTTTTTCATAGATCTGCAAATTCCTGTCCGGATCTCCCTGCACACATTTCCGGTGCTGAACTTCGATATCTGAATAAAAAATATTTCCCCTTGGCATTACCGCCTCATGTACTCTTCCACTCCACCGAAATCCCCCGGAAGTCTTCAGAATCCTTTCCCGGTAATAGGAAAACGTTGTCTTCCCATCAGTATCAAAGCCAACCGCATATTCCATCATCACTACATCAGTCTCTCCATCCAGAGCTGCCTTCAGCTTCTTCATTTTTTCCAGATTTTCCTCATTCATGACATCATCCGCATCCAGCCACATCCAGTAATCCGTGCATACTTTTTCCACGAGAAAATTCCTTGCAGCAGAAAAATCATCACACCAGACAAAATCAAATATCTGCGACGTATACTGTTCTGCAATTTCTTTCGTTCTGTCCGAAGAACCTGTATCCGCAATCAGAATCTCATCCATGATTTCAGAAATGGGTTTCAGGATCCTCTCCAGCACAGCTTCTTCATTTTTTACGATCATACAAAGACTGAGAGAACTCATATTTAATAATCGACCTTCATAACTTTATAAAATCTATGTACCTCTCTTTCGTTGTATGCCCTCTGTCATTTTTCCCACATAAATTAAGAGAGCCTTATGTCGGCTCTCTTACCTGTTTTGTCTGATGTTTTTTCATTAAATCAATCCGTTGCCTTAGCCTTCGGATAAATCTGCTTCATCCTGTCATCATCAAAATGTGTATCTACCCATTCCAGGACTGTATTCTCCGTTACAATTCCTTTAGCCCTCTGATCGTAACGCACAAGAGCCATGGAAGAAACAATAATATTAACAAACATGAAAACTGTCAGCATCCATGTAATGATCTTTCCAGGAAGAACAGGAATCTTCTCGATCCATGCAGATAAAACAGGATACACTTTTTTAAACCAGATCACAGCCGCAATTCCCCAGAAAAAGCAGTACAGAAGATTGATCCTGCCACCCAGATTAAACGGAAGCTCACTGTAGTCCCAAAATACTTTTCCAAAAAAAATCTCTGTAAACACACTGCAAAGATACTCATAACCACCGCCAAGCAGTGTTCCCATCATAAAAAGAAAACTGTCACTGTGGTCTTTATATTTATAAAGAAGCAATGTTACAAGAGCCAGTGCCAGTCCCCACACAATGCTGAACGGCCCCCAGACAAGACTGCTCCGGCTCATCCAGTATCCCATGGTGGCACGGCAGAAAATGGTCTCTACAATATCTCCCAGAAAAGCTCCGATGATAAACAGAAGCATGAGTTTATAAAAGCCGCACCCCTCTGCAAAAACACCTTCCTCTTCAGATTTCTCTGCTTTCCGGACCTTCTTTACTTTCGGATAAGCTTTCCGAATTCTTTTTTCGATCCACTGCGTGATCAGGAAGTTCAAATGATCGCTGACTTTATCCAGCTGTTCATTGGCTGCTGCCCACTGTTCCAGATTGGGACCTTTTTTTATCAGAAGCAAAAATGACGCTGTGATATCTATCGCCATTACTGCCATCAACACCAGCAGCAGAATATGCATCAAAAGTGTCGGCAGAAAAGAAAGCAGTTTCCATGTCAGGGCATTCCCCCATGTCACGCTCACAAATCCGAGAATACCCCATAAAAAAGATGCCGGAAAACAGATATATCCATCCAGGTTCCATTTTACATCAGAATAATCCCACCATCTCTCCTTAAAAGCCTTCTCGATCAGATGCCCGCCAATCCATTCGATCACCGTCGCATAAACCATCGAAAACAAAAACAGCCAAAATCCTGTCAACTCCTGTAAGCCCACCGAGATCAGCACTGCTGTAATACCATACATCACACAGAATGGACCGTTTACCAGACCTCTGTTTGAAAACTTTCGCTGCCGCAGTGTGGCTGTTACTGTCTCCAGAATCCATCCCAAGAATGAATATAAAAAAAACAGCCACAGCAATTCATACCCTGAAAAAACTCTCATTTGTACTTTCTCCTGTTGTCATTCTCTGTTGTAACATTTTTATCAGAGTATATCATAAAGCAATATACTTTCTCAACAATACCCTGGCGTTTTCTTTTATTTTACAGAAGTACTTAATTTTAACTTTTTTCCTTCAGATTTTTATATTACAAAAATCATATCACCAGCTGCAGTATATCCTCTATATGTTCTGCAAGATGATCTGCCCCATTCAGTTCCCCTTTCTCACCATATCCATACAGACATCCTATAAATGGGCTTTTGCAGGCTCTGGCACATTCCAGATCCTGCCTCCTGTCTCCGACCACCAGATAAGGGCCACTATATTCCCGGATAATTCCCTGCACAATTTCTGTCTTTGGACGGAATCCGTATGATTCACAGTCATAAAAACGGTCAAACCATCGTTCCATCCCAAATTCCTTCCAATGTGCCTCACGATATGAAGCTTTACAGTTACTTAAGATCACAAGGTGATATCCCCGGTTCTTCAAAGCTGTTAACATCTCCTCTGCTCCCGGATACCACACTGCCTTATGTTTCCTGATCTGTCTTACCATCAGGTCTCCTACCATCCTGCTTGCCTGCTCTTTATAGCTCTGATCCAGCTCCGGCAAAAATGTATTCCACATCTCCTTACTGTTAAGTCCCAGCCAGCCGGCAATTTCCGCCGAGCCTATCTCCCGTTCTTCTACAGCCTTCTGTTTTGTCAGCCACTGATAGGTTTCACGAAATGCCGGTTCATAGATTCCAAGGGTATTATGGATCGTTCCATCATAATCGAATATGATCGTTTTTGTCATCATTTATTTTCCTGTCTTTTAGAGCTGCTTCATCAGATTGACCATCTCGATTGCAGATAACGCGCAGTCATAACCTTTATTTCCCGCTTTGCTTCCTGCACGCGCAATAGCCTGCTCGATATTTTCAGTTGTGATCACTCCGAATAAGACCGGGATTCCTGTTGCAAGTTCAACCTGTGCGATTCCCTTAGCAGATTCATTGCATACCAGATCATAATGTGAAGTATCTCCACGGATGACAGCTCCCACGCAGATAATTGCATCATATTTTCCTGACTGCGCCATTTTCTGTGCTGTAATCGGAATCTCAAATGCTCCCGGTACCCATGCTGCAGTAATATTCTCTTCTTCTACTCCATGTCTTACCAGTCCGTCGACTGCCCCTCCCAATAATTTATTCACAATGATCTCATTGAATCTCGCTGCCACGATACCAACCCTCATTCCCTCCGGTGCTACTACTTTTCCTTCTACTAAATTGATCTGTCTCATTTTTTCTTCCTCCTGATATTTGCTGTTTTTTATAAATTTATTTCTTTAAAAATATGACCCATCTTTTCCTGCTTCGTCTTCATATACTTCCGGTCATACTTTTGTACCGGAATCTCCAGAGGTACTCTCTCATTGATCTTCAGCCCGAATTCACCAAGTCCATAAACTTTATCCGGGTTATTTGTCAGTAATCTTAATGATTTCACACCAAGGTCTGACAGTATCTGTGCCCCGACCCAGTACTCTCTGAGATCCGGTGCAAATCCTAACTTCACATTAGCCTCCACAGTATCGTATCCCTGTTCCTGAAGCGCATATGCTTTGATCTTATTGATCAGTCCGATTCCTCTGCCTTCCTGTCTCATATACAGAATGATTCCTCTGCCTTCCGCCTCTACCTGGCGCATTGCTGTCTGCAGCTGCAGGCCGCAGTCACATCTGAGTGATCCGAATGCATCTCCTGTCAGGCACTCCGAATGTACCCGGCAAAGCACATCCTCACCATCTCCTATATCACCTTTTACCAGTGCCAGATGGTGCTCTCCTGTAATGTCATTGATATATCCATACATTTTAAAATCACCATACTGTGTTGGGAGGTTTGCAGCTGCTTCCTCCTTTACATGCTTTTCATGTATTCTTATATAATCCTGCAGATCACGGATGGTAATAAATGTAAGGTTATGCTCTTTTGCCATTTCCCATAGCTGTGATGTACGCATCATCGTGCCATCTTCTTTCATAACTTCACAGCACACACCACATTCTTTCAGCCCGGCAAGTCTCATAAGATCTGTCGTTGCCTCTGTATGGCCATTCCGTACCAGAACCCCGCCTTTTCTGGAAATAAGTGGAAATACATGTCCTGGTCTTCTGAAATCCTCCGGTTTCGACTCATCATCCACACACTTCATAATGGTATAGGAGCGCTCTGCTGCTGAGATACCGGTCGTTGTATCTGCGTGATCCACTGCCACGGTAAATGCTGTACTGTGATTGTCCGTATTTTCAGCAACCATCGGTGGAAAATTCAATCTCGCTGCAAGTTCCGCACTCATCGGTGTACAGATAAGACCCTTTGCATAGGTCGCCATGAAATTAATATTTTCCCTGGTCGCAAACTCTGCCGCACATATCAGATCTCCCTCATTTTCTCTGTCCGGATCATCTGTGACCAGAACTATTTTACCTTTCTTAAGATCCCTAAGTGCCTCTTCAATTGTGTTGTACTGATAGTTTTGTGACATACTGTATATCCTCCTGTTCTAAAATCCGAATTCTTCAAGAAACTCCATCGTAATTCCGGATTCTTTTTTCTCTTCTTCGTTTTTTTTGATGCCAAGCAGTTTTTCTACGTATTTTCCGATCACATCATTTTCCAGATTAACCAGATCCCCCGGCATTTTTTCCAAAAGAGTTGTTTCTTCTCCTGTATGTGGAATGACCGAAACCTGAAAACCAACTTCATCAATCCTTGCAACTGTCAGGCTGATCCCATCAATGCAGATTGATCCTTTTTCCACGATCAGATGCAAAATCTGTGGTGATGTCTCAATCGATACCCAGATGGCATTTTCTTCCCGGAGCATGGAACGTATCACACCAGTCCCATCAATATGGCCACTTACTATGTGTCCCCCGAACCTGCCATCTGCAGCCATTGCACGTTCCAGGTTTACCTGGCTTCCGGTTTTGCAGCTGCCAAGACTGCTTCTTCTGATCGTCTCTGCCATCACATCGGCGGTAAATCCGTCCGGCTGGATCGACGTAACTGTCAGACACACGCCATTCACGGCAATGCTGTCACCGATTCTTGTGCCTTCCAGTACCTTCCTGGCTTTCACTGCCAGGATCCCTGATTCCCCTGTCAGCTGTATATAACGGACTTTTCCTTTCTCTTCTACGATTCCTGTAAACATAATTCCTCCTGTTTTTTCTCACACACCTGACATCTTATCCGGATGTCCTCACCGATCTGACAGATATCTGTATATCTCAGTTCCACTGCTTCAGACGGCAGTTCAACTCCAATACCTTCTACCGGTGTCTTCCCAGCCACACCGCCAAACAGCTTTGGTGCCACAAAAGCCTGTACTTCCTTTACAATTCCAGCTCGCAGTGCGCTGTCATTTAACGTACCGCCTCCCTCCAGAAGGATGCTGTCAATGCCTCTGTTTCCAAGATCTGTCATCAGCTTCTTAAGGTCTATCTGATTCTTTTCATCCGGACAACAGATGGTTTCAACTCCCATGGTATGTAATATTTTTATTTTCTCTTCTGTATTTTTCCAATCTGCATAAGCCACGATCGTCCGGTATTTTCCCGCACTTTTTACGATCTGACTGTCCGGCGTGATCCTGAGCTTACTGTCGCACACAATCCTGACAGGACTTTTCCAGCCTTCTACCCGGACGTTTAACATCGGATCATCTGCAAGCACAGTTCCAATGCCTGCCATGATCCCCATGTACTGATGCCGCATATGCTGTACTTCTTTTCGTGCAGCTTCTCCGGTGATCCATTTTGATGCCCCTGTCTTCGTTGCGATCTTCCCATCCAGTGTCATGGCATACTTCATCACTACATACGGAGTCTTCGTAGTAATATAATGGAAAAACACCGGGTTCAGCTGATCACATTCTTCTCTCATAAAATCTTCAACTACTGTTACGCCGGCTTCCCTTAACATCTGTACACCTTTTCCTGCCACTTTCGGATTCGGATCTCTGGAACCGATCACCACTTTTCTGATCTTCTGTTCAATGATCGCTTCCGTACATGGAGGTGTTTTACCATGATGACAACAAGGCTCCAGCGTAACATAAATCACCGCACCTTCTGCTGATTCTGTAAGAGAAGCAATTGCATTACGTTCCGCGTGAAGTTCTCCATACTTTTTATGATAGCCTTCCCCAATGATCTTTCCGTCTTTTACGATCACTGCCCCTACCATCGGATTGGGATTCGTCCAGCCTTCTCCTTTTTTGGCCAGCTGAATCGCCCGAAGCATATATTCCTGATCCGTCATTTCTATTCCTTCTTTCTTATTCCTGTTCTTTGCCTGGTATTTCGAAAACGATGTACCAGATACAAAAAAAGCCTGCAGAAATATCTGCAGGGTGGAATTAATCTGTTACATATGATCGATAAATGAATGTCTGATTATTTCCTACATAAAAAGCTCTGAAATGGATCACCATCTCAGAGCTCTGATACTACATTCATTCATACAAAAATCAACTGTACTATCATCTTCTTCCATCCAGACTGTACTGTCGGCCCCGGAATCTCACCGGATCATACCTTTCGGCTCGCGGGCTTTACCGCCGGTAGGGAATCTCACCCTGCCCTGAAGATATCTTTTTGTTCATTTTAATACTTTATCTATTATTTGTAAAGCAGAATTTTTATTTTACGCATTTCACATTTTTCTCGGGAGTTTGACAGTTGAATAATCAAAACTCACTACAATCCTTCTACAAACTCAACTGCATTTTTTATATCTTCTTCATCAGGGTGCCCTTTTGCAATACCACCTACCAGTTTAAATGGACCAAATGTGTCATAGCCCTTGCATCCGAATTTTCCTATCACTTTAGAATGCTTCTTGTCCAAAATCTGCTCTATGGATTTATAATTCGCACTACCACCATAAGTACAAATCAGAAATATCTTTTTGTCGTTCGGTAAGTTTTTCTCTGCAAAACCCAACATTGACTGATGAAATTTCGAAAAATAGATTCCTGATGCAAACCCAATCATATCATAACTGCTCAGATCTGCATCTGGCTGGTTTACAGCATCAATCAAATCGACCTGACACTCTTCTGCTATGCTTTTTACTAATTTCTCTGTATTTCCATGATGTACAGATGCATATACGATTGCTTTTCTCATTTGTTTTCCTTTCCAGTTCTTCCCACACCTGTTCATAGACCTCTGTCAGATAACTGACCGCAGACCTGTAGATATCCAGTATCTGTCGGATCGGAATATTCTGTTTTCGTAATTCTACGCTATAGCCGGATGTAATTTTCATAGATGCTTCCTAACCTTTCTGTTCTACATTGGCGCAAGCAAGTACTATTTGTTCTGATTTATTATAACCCATACTATGTACAATAAAACGCACTTTTCTTCTACTTTTTATAAAGAATATGATTCGTATCACACATCAATGTGGTTGGAATATTATATTTCTCTGCTATTGTTTCGATAATGCCCACTACCGGACACGCATCTGCATTTACAAATATCTGCACTAGTGTCTCTCCATTTCTTTTTGAATCCATGTCATAATTACATCTACTAGATATTCCTGCTGCACTTGACTTAGTTCCTTTTCCGGTTGCATTTTATGCCACTTACGGATGCACTCTCTGCAACATGTTGCCGTTGCATGTTGTGCAATAAATACCGGATGACCACGCATTGGTGTCTGCTTGCCATCATTTGCTATATATGCCGGAGCTTCTCTCTTTGCGATAAAGTCCTTTGCATGTTGTCTGATTGTATCCAGTCCTTTTTCATTTATGTAGTCAATATCTTTCTGTTTCAGATGGAAACTGCTTCGGAACTTGGAATTATCCAGTCGCTCAAATAACTGCTTGTACCATTCATCCTTCGTCATATCATCACCACAAATCGTATTGTTTCATAGTTTCTGCATTTCGATATTCATGTTTCTCATAATATCCTATCAACTTCCCATCATCTCTGAGTGCCACCATATAAACATCTTTATTCTGTTTTTCATTGTGAAAAGTATAAACGATATTATGACTTTCATCAACTGCAAACCAGTCCACTACCTGCTGTATTTTATCTCTTGATTCCGGATTATGACACTCTAACAGACTTCTTCCAATAAGTTTATCGCCATCTCCCTTCGCATAGCTGATAACAGCTGCCGGATTCATGTAAATAATCTCATGCTTAAGATTGCATATAACAACGGATGCCCTGTCCTAATCAACAATACTTTTCGCCATTTTTGTTGCCCTTAGAACTTCACTTCTTCCGGTTCATGTGTAAATGATGAAAATGTAGCTGTCGCATTCTTAAAATAAAATACCTCTGTATTTCCATCATCTGCTGAGTACATATTCTGTAAAGATGGATAAGCATCAAGCATAGACTGTC
Source organism: Blautia schinkii (assembly GCF_013304825.1). Classification (GTDB taxonomy): domain Bacteria; phylum Bacillota; class Clostridia; order Lachnospirales; family Lachnospiraceae; genus Blautia_A; species Blautia_A schinkii_B. The sequence continues at coordinate 119,749 of NZ_JAAWUO010000002.1, forward strand.
TTGCTTCTCTTCTATCATCTTCTACAAGTTCTCCTGCTACACGAAGCCACTCTCCATTCTTAAATGCACAGATTTCCACCTTTGGATTTGCATGAATCTGTTTTGAAACATCTTTCACCTTTCCGGTCTGAATATACAGTTTTCCTTCAAAAATATGTGCTGTTCCAAAAGGTCTTACCCTTGGCTGGTCTCCTTCCATTGTTGCCAAATAATATGTCTCTGCTTCTTTTAAAAAATTTACTACTCGTTCCATGGTATAAGCCTCCTGTTATTAAAATCTGTCAATAATAGAATTATACCACTATTTCCACTTTTCGCCAAACACAATACCATAGATTTTCTCAGACATAAGCTATTGTCCAGACTACAGTAACTCGGGAGTTTGACAGTTAAATAATTAAAAATCACCCTGCCGGCCTTATAAAACCTGCATTTTTTATGTCAAATTTTACGTTTTTATATGTACTTGTTTATAATAGTGTAGTGTAATAAAAGAAAAAAGGATTTATTTATCATGTATATCGCAATCACAGGCAGTAAAAATAATAAAGATGTATATATTTATCGTTCTTTCCGCAAAGAAAACGGAAAAGCCTCTTCATGTATTTATAAAAAACTTGGGAAGTACAATGCCCTTCTGGAACAGTTTGATGGGAATGAAGACAAGTTGATGGTGTGGGAAAAGGAACAGGCAGCAAAAGAAACAGAACTTTATAAGCAGCATACCGGAAAAGTGTCTGTAGAGTTCTCCAAAGCGGCAACTTTTATACAGCAGACCAGATATTGGAAATATTACGCTCTATGCAAATGACTCTGCTGAACACAGCGAGCGGATATATCCCCTCTTATACAAGAACCGAACTAACCGATGCCTTACATAAAATATTTGATTTTAGAACGGATCATGAATTCATTACTAAAGCAGATATGCGGACCCTCATCAAGAATACAAAACAGATAAAATCAAAGCAAGGATAATATAGTACATATCGCTGCAAAAAGAAAAACGGCCACAACACCCATATTTACTGGGTTTGTAGCCGTTTTGTCACCTTACAACTGTCAAAGATGGGATCTTAACACAAACGCAAAGGCAGAACAACCAATTGCCGGAATCATCAGAATGATTGTTACTTTACCGTAAATCTGCAAAACTGCGCACAGCCTGTACTCTGTTTCTGTTCAGAGTGTACATACATTCCCACTGTACAGCCGGTAAAACCGCCTGACGCTTCTGTACACATATGGCTGATATCCACCTCCCTGATTATACATTGTGATTTTTCTTCCGTCTCAGGCCGAATCAGCCATACCTGTGCCAGGCTTTGGTCTACGCTCAATCTCAGGGTCTGCATACCTCTTTTCTCTGTTTTCTTTTCTGCAAGTATCTTCTCTGTTCCATTGATACATACTGTGACATAGATATAGCCGTCTGCCCCCACTTCTCCATATTCTGCCAGAAGATAATTCTGAGAATTCTGAAGATAGGCAATTCCGGCTCTGTCACCTTTTTCTCCTGCTTTTAACAAAAACTCCGTCTCTGCCTGAAATCTATGGTGCTTTTGTCTCACCGCAACATACGAAGGACTCCCATTATCCCCAATTGCCACAGCTTTTGCAGGAAGTTTTAAACATTCTTCCTGTTCATCTATTGTATAAGCATTCGGCTGGGGATTTCTGAGCATCATAAAATCCGGTGGAAGCTTTTTATCTGTCATATTTTTGAAACTGTAATTTCTGACTTCATTCAGTTCTCCGGGCATAGAGTTATCCTTCTCACCAGGCAGACAGATTTCCTTTTCCAGCATTCCTACTCCCGGGTTTACCACCGGCCAGTCATCCTCCCACTCTACCTTTGCCAGAAAAGTCTCTCTTCCCAGAAATGTCTTTCCGTCCACAGGTCTGCAGCCCAGAACAACCATAAACCAGTTTCCCTGTTCATCCTCAGTCAGATCGCAATGTCCTACACAGGTAATCTCCGCATTTTTTCCCAAATGTCTGTGTGTCAGGATCGGATTTGTCCCTGCATATTCATAGGGGCCAAAAATATTTTTACTCCTGGCCACCATTTCACTGTGATGCTCCTCTGTTCCACCTTCTGCATGAAAAATATAGTAATAACCATTTCTTTTATAAAGATGAGGACCCTCCGGCCAGATTGCATTTCTCTGGAATCCATATAAAACAGGATGCGCCTCCCCTTCTAGCCTGAAAGTCTGCAAATCCAGCTTCTGTATCCATATTTCGCAATCACCATTGTACCTGCCGCCACGGGAATTTTCTCTCTGCCCGATATAATAACAGGTTCCATCCTCATCAAAGAATAAGCTAGGGTCGATTCCCCTGGCATTTTCCAAAAAATGAGGCTCTGACCATGGACCCTGGGGATTTTTTGCAGTTACTATAAAATTTCCGCCGCCAGATACATTGGTAGTAATCAGATAAAAAGTTCCCTTATGCCACCGAAGTGTAGGAGCATAAATCCCCTCATTATGTTCACAGCCCTGTAAGGGCAGCTGGCTCTCCCGTGTCAATATATTTCCGATCTGCTCCCATTGTGCCAGATTTCTGCTGCGAAATACAGGAATTCCCGGAAAATATGCAAAAGTAGATGTAACCAGATAAAACCACTCTCCCACCCTGCATATGGACGGATCCGGATAAAAGCCACTTAAAATCGGATTTTTACAAGTTATCATTGATCATTTCCTCCCGTAAATCAAATATGAAATCTGTAGACTCTCTTATATGCTTTTCAGCAAACCCTATATCAGTGAATGCCAGATTATAAGATCTGGCACTCTCCATTTATTTTACAATATATTTTTATTTTTGATAAATTTTCTACATAGGTACATTCTGCATTGAATATCAGATTTCTGGCTGCATTCATATAATTCACATAATCCATATTAGTGGTATACCACACATTTTCATGGTTTGAAATCTTTCTGCAGAAGCTTTCCATTTGCTCCCATGTCTGTTCCCGGTCAAATTCAAAGCTGTGTCCCCATACATAGAGAAGAGGAAGCTTCTGATAATCTGGTTTGTGCAAAAACTTTTCTGCAATTCCCCTGAATGCATCATTGTGATGACAGGACGGAGTCCACCTCATAAAATCCTCCGGAATGCGGAAATTTTCTGTAGACTCCACAATCCTGCTGTATGCAAACCCAAGATTCTTCAGGGTATTGATGACCCTTTCGTCATATTCTCCAAATGCATAAGAACATCCCCTGATAATCCTTCCCGTTTCTCTCTCCAGACTGCATCTGTCCTGATAAAATTCCTGAACCAGTCTTTCCTGCGAAAGATGTGTGGGATACTCATGTGCAACACCATGACAGGCAATTTCATGTCCCTGATATAAGCTTTTCAGTTCTTGTGTTTTTATAAATCCTTCTGTATCCAAAGTTCCTGAGTTCAGATGAAATGTTGCTTTCAGATTATATTTATTAAAAATATCAACCAGTCTTCTATCAAAAATCTGGCCATCATCATAGCTGAATGTAACTGCCCGGTCTTTCCACTGCGGATAAAACAATTCAAATTTCACAAGCTCAGTCTTCTTTCTCCCAGATTATCTTTACAGGTTCTGTTCCGGTAAGCTCTATACTTCTTTCATCCGGCTGGCTGCAGCCTGCAAAAATCTCATATTTCCTGCCATCCTCTACGCGTTCTCCATTTTCATTTACCACTGTAAATGCCTTTTCCCAGACAGGAACCATAACTTTTCTGCGTTCTCCTGCTTTTATAAAAATTCTCTGGAATCCTCCCAGTGCAGGATTTGGAATTGCATTTTTACTGTCAAGATTTTTTACATAAACCTGGACAACTTCCTCAGTATCTGCATTACCCTTATTATATACTTCTGCCTCTACTGTTATCTTCCGTCCGCACTGTCTTACCTCTGCATTTTCTACTTTTACATTGCTGTAGGTAAGTCCATATCCAAAGGGGAACTGTGCTTTTCCCTCCATATAACGATAGGTTCTGCCTTTCATGGAATAATCTGTAAATTCCGGAAGTTCTTCAAGGCTCTCGTAAAAGGTAACCGGAAGTTTGCCGGATGGGGAGTTTTCCCCAAACAGAATTTTTGCTGCCGCTTTTCCGCCCTGACTTCCCGGATACCACAGAACCATAACTGCATCAAATTTCTCTGCTGCATAGCTCATATCAATATCACTTCCTGCCATCAGACAAAGAACCACCGGTTTTCCGGAACCAGCCATTGCTTCCATTAAATCAATCTGGGACTGAGGAAGCTTCAGGCTCTCTTTATCTCCGGATGCATAGCTGTTTCCGGTATCTCCTTCTTCACCCTCCAGTGTCTCATCCAGACCTACACAAAGAATCACCACATCACTGTTTTCTGCAACGATCTTAGCTTCCGCAAGACGATCTCTGCTGAATGCCAGAGGTTCTGTTCTGTCTCTAAACAACTCGCTTCCTACAGAACTAAGAATTCTCACATCCTCACCTACATAATCCTGGATTCCCTCCTGGATTGTAATATATCTGGATGCAGTTCCATGATAATTTCCAATCAAAGCCTTTCTGCTGTCTGCATTAGGTCCCACAATTCCGATTGTTTTGATATCCTCTTTTTTTAATGGAAGAATTCCATTATTCTTCAAAAGTACAAAACTCTTCGCTGCTGCTTTCTCTGCTGCTGCCAGATGTTCTGCTGATTCTACTTCCCTATAGGAAATATTATCATATTCACTGCCATCAAATAGCCCAAGAAGATATCTGGTAGTAAAAAGTCTTACTGCTGATTCTGTAATCCTTTCCTCTGTGACAAGCCCCTTTTCATATGCTTTCATAATATGAAGATATGTATTTCCACAGTTCAGATCGCAGCCATTATTAATGGCAAGTGCTGCTGACTCATAAGCCGTATTAGTCACCATATGATGTTCATGGAAATCTCTGATCGCCCAGCAGTCTGATACAAAATGTCCCTGGAACTTCCAGTCATCTCTCAGTTTTTTCTGCAGAGCAGGGCTTCCACAGCAGGGTTCTCCATTTGTGCGGTTATATGCTCCCATAACTGCCTCTACATCAGCCTCCTCTACCAGGCTTTCAAATGCAGGCAGATACGTTTCTTCCATATCTTTTGCAGATGCCTTTGCATCAAACTCATGTCTGATCGCTTCCGGTCCGGAATGCACTGCAAAATGCTTTGCACATGCCGCAGCTTTCATAGTTTCTCCATTACCCTGAAGAGCTTTTACAAAAGCTACTCCAAGCTCTTTGGTCAGATACGGATCTTCCCCGTAAGTTTCATGACCTCTGCCCCATCTCGGATCACGGAAAATATTTACATTGGGGGACCAGAATGTCAGTCCTTTATAAATATCTCTGTCTTCTTCACTGGAATATGCATTGTATTTTGCACGTCCTTCTGTTGCTACAATATCTGCCATTTCAGCTACGCAATCTCTGTCAAATGTGGCAGCCATGCCAATTGCCTGCGGAAATACAGTTGCCTGTCCTGCCCTGGCTACCCCGTGAAGTCCTTCATTCCACCAATTATAAGCAGGGACACCAAGTCTCTTTATAGCCGGCGCATCATATCTTAACTGACTGGCTTTTTCTTCCAGTGTCATTTTGGATACCAGTTCCTGTGCTTTCTTTCTTGCCTCGTCTCTGTTCATACAAGCCTCCTTTTACACATTCCTTTCATACATCATCCTTTTACAGCACCTGTAGTCAGACCTTCTACAATCTGATTACTGAACAGGCAGTATACAATAACGGTAGGTGCAATTGCGATAATGATTGCTGCGAACATCTGTACATAGTTTGTGGCATATGGTCCTACGAAATATGTAAGTGTTACAGGCAGTGTTTTCTTTGCCGGATCTGAGACAAATACCATAGCCATCAGCAGCTCATTCCAGTTACCTACGAATGTCATAAGACCTGAAACAAAGAATCCTGTTCTGCAAAGGGGAAGTGCGATTCTGAAAAAGCATCCATAAATTCCACATCCGTCAATGGCTGCTGCCTCAAATAATTCTCCAGGCATAGATTTGAAAAATCCTGTCAGAAGGAAAATAGTCATCGGAAGGGAAAACGTAATATACGGGATCATCAGACCTACTCTTGAGTTAGTCAATCCCAGCCCTGCAAAACGTACGAACAGCGGAATCAGGATACAATGTACCGGAACCATCATTCCGATCAGGAAAAATGTGTGTGCTGCTTCTGATAATTTCCAATGCATTCTTGCAATGGCAAATGCTGCCATTGCTCCAAAAAACAGACTGACTACAAGTGTGATCCCACAGACCAGTACTGAGTTTACAAGTGCAATTCCAAGCTTACCCATTGTCCATGCCTGCTGGTAATTTTCCCAGTGAAATACTTCCGGCAGGGCAAATGGAGCTGCCATTACGCCTGCATTATCTTTTAATGAAACACATAACATCCATAACAGCGGAGCCACATAAATCACAGCAAGTGCAATAAGAAATATATAAAGAATTACTGTAACAGGCTTTACCGGTTTTCTTGATTTTTTTGTCTGCATCTCTGTTACCTCCTAGCCCTCGTAAGTTTCAACTTTAATTACTTTTTTAACCAATAATGTTACGATCAGACACATAACCAGTAAGACTACAGAAATCGCACTGGCATAACCATATTTAAAATAGTTAAAACCTTCCGCATAAAGTTCTGTCGCAAGCACCTCGGTTCTGTGGTTTGGTCCACCCTGAGTCATGTTATACACAAGGTCAAAGAATTTAAGAGAACCGATACAGTTCAATGAAAGTGAAGTTACCATCATTGGTTTAATCAACGGAAGTGTAATGTAACGGAATGACTGTGTCTTTGATGCGCCGTCTATATAAGAAGCTTCATATATGTCTCTGGAAATTCCTGTGATCTGAGCCATATAAAGCATCATATTCTGTCCAACATACTGCCATAAGGCAACAAACGCAATCACCCACATGGGAAGTACAATAAAACCTTTGGAATCCATCAGCCAAAGAGGGCCTTTGATTCCGAACTGTGCCAGCAGATTATTGATACCGATCTTTGGGTTAAACATAAATGCCCATAAAAGACCTAAGGCTGCTGAGGAAAGAACGGATGGAAGATAATAAATATTTTTGAAAAGGTTTCTGCCTTTCTTAATATTGGTAAGCATAACTGCAAGACCAAGGCCGATCACCTGCTGAGTGATAGCAGAAAAGATCATAAAGAAAATAGAGTTCTTTAACGCAATTTTAAATGTAGAATCTTTAAAAAATAGATTTTTATAGTTTGCAAGTCCGGTAAATTTGGGCGGTGTCAATGCCGCATAATCGCATAAAGAATAATAAACCATCTGCACCATAGGGATAACCAGTACCAGGACAAACATGATCAGTGCCGGTGCGATAAATATGAAAATAGCCTTCTTATTACGTAAAATTTTATCCATAATTGCCTCCATTTAAAAACTGCTACGGAACTTTTTTCTTCCGCAGCAGCCATGTAAATTCTGTACTATCTATCCACAATTATTTCCAGACGTTTTCTTCATAGAAATCCTGTACTGTCTGGAAGGCTTCTTCCGGAGTCTGGTTTCCAAGGAATATATCAACCATTGCATTGTCGAAGCAGTCACCTGCTTCTACAGATGCCAGAGATTCATTGTAGAATCCAAAAGTACCAGTTGCTTTGTCCATAATATCCTGAACATATTTCAGCTGTGCAGGAGCTTTGTCATAGTCAATGTCAAGATCTTTGATGACCGGGAATTTTCCTCCTATTTCTGCTGTATATTTCTGTGCTTCTTCATCTGTAAACATCTTCATCAGCGCAATTGCTGCATCCTGATGCTCTGTTGTAGAGCTCATCATTAAGTTGTCTGTTTTAACGATCATACGGTTCGGATCATTCGCTCCGTCGATTCCAGGGAACTGGAATACACCGCATTTGCTCTGGAAATCAGGATTATTGCCATTGATCTGAGCCATAGCCCATGATCCCTGTACCAGCATTGCTGCATCTCCATTGTAGAAGTTTGCTGTAGCCTGATCATTGGAGTCACCAGCTGCTGTTTCCTGGAAATACTGAGATAACTCTTTTAATTTCTCACCTGCAGCAATACAGTTATCGTCTGTCCAGTTTGCTTTATGATCTGCGATTGCCTGAAGATCTACACCTGAACGGTCACAAAGATAACCTGCGATCATTGACAGGCACCATGAAGTTCCTGCGGAACAGGAGATTGGTGTAATACCAGCATCCTGCAGTTTCTTACATACATCGATCAGTTCATCATAGGTAGTCGGAACTTCTACTCCGGCCTTCTCAAAAAGCTCTGTGTTATAGTATACACAGGCAGCTGCGAAGTTTGTAGGAACTGCCATAATCTTTCCATCATAAGTCAGTCTGTCAAAGATTCCATCTGTAAATGTTGCGTACCAGTCTTTTTCCTGATTCTCAAGAATATCTGTCAGGTCTGCTGCTGCTCCTGCATTTACATATACATCCATGTTGGGTCCCGGGTTACAAATGTATACATCCGGTGTCTGTCCTGCTGCGATCAGGGCATTTAATTTTCCATCATATTCTTCCAGATTTGTTGTGATCGGTGTTACATGGTATTTCCCTTCATATTCTGTATTGAAGCGATCAATAACATCTTTGTATCCTTTGGAAACCAGATCCTCTGTAGCTTCCAGGTCATCCCAGAACATCCATTTGATTTCCTCTGTGTCATCTGCATATACAGGCACTGCTACTGCCATGGTTCCCGCTACCATAGCTGCTGAAAGTAATACTGAAAGTAATCTCTTCTTGTTCATTTTTTTAATCCTCCTTTTGATTCATTACCTCGTTTCTTGATGGTTCTACTATATCAGAATGTCCTGTGATTGGCTCCATAATTCTTGTCATGTTGATATCAATTCTTGCTATTTATCTACTACTATTCTCTTTAATATGTCAATTTTAATAGATTTTTATATTCTTTTTTGTGTATTTTGACATATGTTTTTATTATTTCAATTTTTCCAATGTTATATATTGCCATTTATACATGTTTTTGATACATTATATACACAAACATTAAAAAGCAACATTTGCTATCAAAAGCAATAATTAGGTGTGGAAGGAGTCCATATGATCCATAATTTACAGGGAATTCATGAAACCGTTGATTACAAAGCAGATACCCAGATCTGTCTTTATTACAATAAGGAAGCCGAAAACTATCCGCCTCACTGGCATCCCTCATTCGAAGTGATCATGCCTGTTATTAATGACTACCGGGTTGTCTGCGGTCATAACGATTATCTTATCAAAGAAGGAGAAATTCTTGTTATATGTCCCTGTATACTTCACGAGCTCTTTGCTCCGGCTACAGGAGAAAGGATTATTTTTCAGCCCGGCCTGAACCACATCAAGCTAAAAGAGCTAGATCTGATCACACCACTCCTCAGTCCTGCCATTCTGGTCACCAAGGAAGAATATCCACAGGTCTATGAACACATCCACCGTCTTATGTTGGAAATCAAGGATGAATATATGAATTTTACCACCTATTCTGAAATTTCCATCATTGCAAAATTCCTGGAAATCTTTGTGGATATTGGCAGAAATCACAAAGCTTTTCATCAGCAGGACGGAGACCGTGATATTCACCATCAGAAAGAATATATGGAAAAATTTCTGTTTATCACCGACTATATCAGCAACCACTTTTCTGAAAACCTTACTCTGGAGGAGGTTGCCAGTCTGGCAGGGTTCAGCAAATATCACTTTGCCCGCCTTTTTAAACAATATACTAATTCCTCCTTCTACAAATTTCTGAACCAGAAAAGAATTGAATACGCAAAATCTCTTTTGCTGGATCCGGAGCTTGCTGTTACCGAAGTGGCAGTACAATCAGGCTTTTCCAGCCTGTCCGCCTTTTTACGGATGTTCAAACAATTAAACCTGTGCACTCCCACAGAATTCCGAAATATGTATGATTCACACTTCCAAAAAACACCTGCTTCCGGGAAAAAGTAATCCCGGAAGCAGGTGTCTGTATTTGCCTGTGTCCCATTCTTCTCATCCGAATCAGCATTTTTATCTCTGCCAAGTATATGATCAAACTCATCAAAAATATCCGTCATCAAGCCTTCGTCAATCCGACTTCTACACTCTGCAATCAATACAGCCGGAATTCCATAAAATGCTTCTGCAATACTGCCTGTAATAGCACCAAGCGTGTCAGTATCTCCACCAAGTGATACTGCATTCCGTATGGCATCCTCAAAATCTTTGGATTCCAGAAATGCAATAATTGCCTCCGGTACTGTTCTCTGACAAGTCTCGTCCATATGATATCCCGGTCTGATCTCATCAAGTGTTCTATCAAGATTGTAATGAAACTCTCTCTCGATGTATTCTTTAATTTCTTCTTTTGAAGATTCATTCCTAGCCATGTATATTGCACTGGCTGTTGCCTCTGCACCCTTAATGCCTTCCGGATGATTATGTGTCACATTTGCTGTCGCTCTTGCCACCTCTCTCGTTCTTTCCAGCGAATCATAAAGCCATCCCACCGCTGACACTCTCATGGCGGATCCATTCCCATAACTTCCGTATGGCTTAGGATTTCTTTCTCTAAGCCAATACCTGAATCTTCCACCATAACCTGCATATGGATATCTTTTTCCCCAATCCTGCATATTAGTTACTACTGCTTCTTCAATTTCCTTTACTGTAGCTTCCGGTCCAACTGCAAGAAGAGCTTCTCCAACTGCTATTGTCATAACAGAATCATCTGTAAAGTCACAGCCTTTAGTAAACAGATCAAATTCCTTTGTTTTATCTCCTCTATCAAATTCAAATGGACTTCCTATAATATCTCCTAAAATTGCTCCGTACATATATGCCTCCAATCTCCGGATTGCTCCGGCAGCTCTTTTTCTTTGTTACAATATGAGTATAGTTGAGCGGCATCTTTATATGGTCGCTGTCCGGGCGACACTTTTTAGGACAAAACATACGCCGATACTATAAGTACCGACGTAACATATGACAATCAATATTTACTTGTAAACTCTTCATAGAAAATGTCTTCTTCCTCAGCAGTTGTGTCCTTATCAATAAATTCCTGTAGATCTTTTTTCATGTTATCAAAGACTTCCTGACTATGCCTTTTATCACAAAAAGCTGTATGCATCATACTTCCATATACATCTTGCTCCTATACTCCAAGAATTTCATTCGTATACTTAAACAAAGTTACATTCAACTGCATCATATCATACTGCTTATCTATTATTGCCTTCTGTACAATCAGATCTACCTTACTGCTTGGGCTGAACGCCCAGTCCGCTCTGGCAAGTAAGTCTTTTGACTGTTCCAAATCAAGGTGCAGTGCAATACAGAGTGCCATTACCGTCTTTTTCTTTGGATGATAGTTCTGGTCACACTGAATCTTTGAAAAATGTTTCCTATCAAGATTTGCCCGTTTCCACACATCCTTATTATCGAGATGTGCTTCATCAATCAGCTCAAATAATTTGTCATGAAACGAAACTCCAATATTCGCAAGCTGGTCTTCCAATGATATATTTTCTAACGACATGAGCAATTCTGTCATGCCAGTATCTGTCATTTCCTCAAATGGATAGTTGTCTTCTTCTCTTTGAAGCATTTCTTCATTGAAATCTTCTTCTGCCAATTCTTTTATACGAGTACTTCTTCTGCTCCTTATCGGATACTCTTTTCTATGGATTTCTCTGACGTAATTTGCATCTATATAAGAATCAATATCCCCAACAATCTGACCGGACAGTTCGCCTTATCTCCTAATTCTCATCCGATTCGCAATAACATTAGTTGCATTTTGTTTCATCGCTTTCAATATCTTTAAGTGTAATACCGTCTGCATTTTCCCAGCTTGTCAACCCGTTAGCGCTCTTACCTACCACAAACATTGCTGCTCCAGATGGACTTGAAAACAAAACATCCTCCTGTAGAATGCCCTCTACAATATTGGCTTTATTCCTCTTTTCTTTAATACCCGCTGAGATTGTCTCATCATCCTCTGGAGCAATATGACTCCAAGTGTTCTTTTACATTTTCTGCTTCTCCGATATATACTGAATCTGTTCCATCATCTTCTTTGCAAAAGAGGAACTATACTCCTGCTTGAGTAATATCCTCTCTATAGCACGAAGATAATTCAATTCTTGGTATCTTAATTGCTTTTCTATTCCAATTTGACAACTCCGCTATAGTCAAGCTATCGGCTGTTCCATTGACCAAAAACAGCTCTATAGACTTTCCATACGCCATTGCTATTCCTCCCCTGTTCTATCCTTGGTTTAACACCTACTCAGCATACTTTTCAATCCAATTTTCGCCATCATATTCATCAATTTGTTTTACTAATCTCGTAAGATAATCTTGCAACCTACTATCCTCTTCACTGGCATGGCAGTTATCTGATACTTATAATGAATTACAACTATTCTCAGTATAGCATATATTGCTTAATTAAGTATCCATAATTTGCCTTATGAGAAGATTTGAAAGAACGAACCAGTATGTATTGCGGATGAAGTACCATTTGACATTCCAGAGAGTTGGGAATGGGTAAGGTTAGGAAGAATTGTTTACAATAAAGAGCAAATGAAACCTGCGGATGATTTCTGTTATATAGATATTGGATCTATTAATCAACGATACTAAACTACATCGAGCACTTATACCAGTTCCTCCGGAAGCGGAACAAAAGCATATCGTAAAAAAATCAAAGAAGTTTTGCCTTATGTTGATATATCTGCGCCAGGAAAATTGTCTCTGCTGAATATAACAAGATGCTCACACATAATCTACATAATTTTTTTCAGAACTTGAAGACCGCATAGTCTTGTTACATATGCAGCAAAAAGAGGTAAATTCCACTGTTGTTTCTCTCGAATCTCAGATACGTCATCTTCAAGAAATGCTAAAATATGCCGAACAATATCAGAAAAATAAAATTTTTCCAACATTATCACTCCCTATAAGCTCTCTCTATTTGAGGTAATATCTGCGACAAATCACCATCTACCCCTATTGCCTTATCTGCAATCTGTGTTGGAATATAAATCTCACCTTTGTTAAAAGTTATATAAAAAACATTTGGTTCTTTTGCTGCAATTTTCATAAACGGTGCTTTTATCATCTGATTTCTGGCACCGATTCCAAATTCCAAAATCAGCAGTTTTTTCCCTTGAAAACGCGCCATAAATTTCTGATAATTCTGATAACTCATCTGTGTCTCTGAACCCTTGATAAAGTTCTGATTTACTGGCACATGAATCTTCATAACACCACCACATTTTGGACATTTCGGCAAATATTCTGACGGAATTTCCATTCCATGCTCATGTTCCCTCATAGTTAATACTACTTCTCGATTGGAGTAAATCTGCTTGTGACAACCGTTCGCACACTGCATATCTTTCATGTTGCCCTCTAATTCCCAAATATGCTGACGTTCAAACCCTGCCATTGCAAAATGATCATCTGTATTAGAAGTCACCACAAAATATGGTTTATCTTTTACAAGTGTATATAGTATCTGCATGAGCGTGCTTGACTGTGTATGATACATATAATAATATGCCATACGGCTATAATAGCTCCACATTTCATTTTCTGATTCAAATCTGCTGAAACTTCCCTGAATCAAACTTCTAAAACCATATTTTTTCTGAAAGTCAGAAAAATAGCTCTGAAATCTCTCATCGTTTGCAAAAATATTATATCCTTCCGCTATGGATAATCCATTACTTGCACCAATCAGAATTCCATCTGCGTCTTTTATTTTTTCAGCAATTTGTTTATATTTTTCTTCCATTATTTCATTCATCCTCATCTGCATGAATCGCCTCAATCAGCATAATAACCGGTCTTAATCCATCTACACAGGAAAAAACACCTTTGTCATCATCTACCATCCATGTACCTCTCGGCTGGAGAAGTTCTCCTTCTGATAGCATTTTTACCATCTCTTTTATTGGTTTCCAGGCATACTCACACAATCCTTCCGGTTTATGTTCACCGTCACTGACAAAAACCTGCCCTGTTTTATGATATGGACAAGCTTCAAACCCTGAAACTGCATATTGCTCTGCAAGCTTTTGATCCATTTCTGATTTTAAAATCGTTATTCTTACATCTCGCTTCATTGAATCTGTCCCCGTAATTTTTGCAAAAAATACAATAAATCTTCATTTATAGTTAAGCATTTTCCATTTAAATGCTCAGGTGAACTACCTGCATCCAGATTTACTGTTACCAGAAAAGTATCCGAAAAATTATATGCCATATCCCAAAAAGGTAATTTGATCACACTCGGTGTCATATCTCCAACACCTAATTCCAGCAATAACAATTTTTTATTTTTGTAGGTATCAACAAAATTTTTATATTGTTGATATGCCGTTTTCCAGTATTCTCCCTGCAAAAAAGTATTATCCTGTACCCACGGAACCATCTTCCATCCACACTTCGGACAACGTGGAATCTTTTCTGATGGTATTTCCTGGTTATCATTCATTGAATCCAGCATATCCTGGATCATAGCATAGTTTTCATATATTTGATCATGACAAGGCTGACTGCACTGGAAGTATCGAAAGTCTCCCTGGAACTGACATATTCTATTCTCTGGGAAAACTTTCGGAATCTGAATGTCACAGTTTGTCGTCAGAATAAAATATTCTTTTCCTTTCAGGCATTCATAAAGATCACGATACGGCTGTCCGGCAGGAGACGTTTCCATGAATGTAATATATCTGGAATAAAATCCCCATTGCTGCTCTGGCTTTGAGTAAACATAATAAAATCCCTGAAATAGATTTCTGATTCCATAAGTCTGTTCAAAATCTTTAAAATACTTTTTGAACATTTCATTGCAATGATAATGATTATATCCCGCTGCACTGGACATTCCAGATCCAGCCCCTACAAGAACTGCATCTGCCTGCCGGATCAGTTCTGCTACATTTTTTATTTTATCTTGATTCATTCCGCCCCTCATTAAAATTCTTTCTGGCATCAGCTAATACTTTTGCAATATCTTCGTGAATGGCAAAACCTTTCTGCTTCAATTCTTCCGGTACAAGTGCATCTCTGGGGTTAATCGTAATATAATAAGCATCCGGCCATGCATATGTCATCTGCCAGAATGGTTCCTGAATAAACATAGGAGTCATACGACCTACACCAAGTTCCAAAAACAGTATCTTTTTATTTTTGTTTGTCTTTAAAAATGCATTTAATTTATTGTATTCTTCACGATATTTTTTACCTTCCAGAAATGTCCATGACCGAACCCATGGTTCCATTTCTGCACCACATTTTGGACAACGTGGAATCATATTCTTTGGAACACGCAGGTTTTCATCAATACTTTTATTTAACTTTTGCAGTGTGTCCACCGAGCTGTAAAGCTCATCATGACATCTGCGGCTGCACTGAAAGTATCTCCAGTCACCTTGAATTGCACTGATTTTTTCTTCTGGAAATACACGGGTAAACTGTGTATCCTGGTTGGTCGTTAAAATATAATAATTCTCATCCTTTAAAATATCATACAAATCATAATAAGGCTGACCCGTTTCCGCATCCAGGATCATACAAAGATTTCTTGCGATAAATGCCCAACGTTCTTCACTGGTTCGATACCGATAATAAAATCCATCAAATGAATTACGATATCCATACTTTTTTTCAAACTCACCAAGATTATCTATAAAATCCTTATCATGCTCATAATAATGACGAAATCCCGCCGCTGCAGACATCCCGGAAGCAGCCCCAACAACAATAGCATCCGCATCTCGAATGTGTCGAACCAGAGAATTTACTGCCTCTTTATACTGTTCATTTTTCATAATGGAAGTTCTCCTCACTTTTTCTCTTGTTGTTATTTTATAACTAACTTCTTTGTAGTAGTATATCATCACTTCATCTGCGCGTCAAGTAGCTGTTATATTATTAATTACATCGTAATCAGAGCCAGCTAAAACAGTAATAGCTGGCTCCAAATAATAACAAATTACTTATAAATCTCTGTGATTAATTCCTTAGATGTTTCAATAAATCCAGTAATATTCTCATCTGTCATGGGAAGTGTAAGTGCAATCTGTCCTCTCACAACTGGATAATACCCTCTGACAGCCATCTCTAATGCGTAAATCTGCATTGCATTACCGTTAGTATTACCCCAGTAATCTCTGATTGTGTTGATTTTTCTATCTACATTATCTGTAAATGCATATCCAAGAATAGAATGCTCTCCATAATAACTAAATGGTATTTCATTTTCAATTGCCCATGAATTAATTTCATTTTTAATTCTGCTTGCCTGTCCATTTAACTTTTCAAATGCAGCTTCATCTAATTGCTTTAATGTGGCAATACCTGCCATGGCTGCCATTAGATGACCATGATGTGTTCCTGATAAAGCTACTTTATTTTCAAGCACTTCCATAACTTCCTTGCTGCCACCAACTGCACCAATTAGAACACCACCACCAATAATTTTGCCCATAACTGTCAAATCCGGTCTTACACCATAGATTCCTTGCATACCATGATATCCAGCTCTTAAGGTACATGTTTCATCAAAAATCAAGACAATACCTAATTCCTTTGTGATTGCTCTGATTCCTTCTACAAATTCTTTTGTTAAAACAATTTTTCAGGCATACTTGCTATTTTCTTCTATTCAGCCTTCCCCTCCGGGAAAATAATTTTAAACACAAAGAAAAAAATCACCATGGAAACTCCACCTGTAATAATTGTCACAAGCATGTTATAGACTGCCGGGGCCACATATGCAGATGCAACTGGCATCCACAGATTATTAAATCCATTACAAATCAGTGAAATTACCACCCATGCAACAAAATACCAGATTGCCTGATATACAGGATTTCCATGGCTTTTAAAAGTAATATTTCTCTGCAGTGGAAAATTGATACACTGTGCAAGAAATGACCCCAATTCATAACTGATAAAATAGCCAAGTCCACCACCGATCAGTATATTTCCCGTTGCATCACGCAATACATTATACCCCAGCAAACTCCATGTAAATTTTACTCCAAACAGATTCATGGAAACCTTTGGCCACATAAATTCTGTACCAGCCAGACCAATTCCCAAAATCCCTGGTAAAAATGTAAATACAAGATACTGGAATACTGTCACGCCCATACTGAATATAACAAAATAGAATATCTGATAAAGCCATTTTGCAATAGCAGAATGTTTCTCTTCAAAACATTTCCATATATTTTTTATATGATTCATCTGCACTTTTCTCCGGCTCCTTTTAATAATTTTTCATATTTCTTATTATTTTTTCTGTTTCTGAAATATCCGCCAACTACTTTTTTTACTCCAAGCATAAAGTGGCCATTTACAGCATCGACAATTCCATATACCATTTCCATACTGACTACCCCGCCGGTCATCTTGGCAATCCCCCGAAACGGCATATTATAAATAAAAAGAATATTCAGATCCGGCTTTCCCTGTGCCTCACTCTTCTTTTTCATTTTTGTGAGACATCTGTATATCAGTCTTGCAAGTCGGCTTTTTGCATAATACATCTGACAAATTGCATCATTGATTTCCAGATTTCCACTCCATCTTCTGTTCGGTATCTCATGGCCAAGAAGTTCACGAAATTCCTCATCTGATATTTTCTGCACGATTCCTGTATAATAGTAAGGCATTTTTGCCGGATTATACGGATACCCTTTACTGTTTCCTGTTCTCTCAGTCATACCTGTTAAACGAATATCTGCAACACTGGCTCCTACCATAATCTGATAAGTTCCTGTTTCTATTTCCCACTGTCCCGTTTTTATATTCCAATAACGGAATGTCTTATCATCAAACGGAATCCTGAGCTGTCTGCTTTCTCCTACCTTTAGATAAACTTTTGCAAAACCTTTCAGTTCTTTTTCCGGTCGGAACACGATTGCATTAGGAAGTCCTACATACATCTGAACAACCTCAGCTCCGTCTCTGTCACCTGTATTGGTAACCGAAACTTTGATTCCATCCTCTTCTATGATAAGATCAGAATATGTAAATTCCGTATAGGAAAGCCCAAAGCCAAATGGATATTGCACCCGGACTTTTGAAGTATCATAATAGCGATATCCCACATAAACACTCTCGCGGTATTCCGATGTTTTCTCATTACTTGGATAATATCGGAATGCCGGTGTCTGTTCATAAGACATGGGATATGTTTCTGCCAGTCTTCCTGATGGATTCACTTTTCCGGTCAGAATATCCAATGTTGCAGAAGCGCCTGCCTGTCCATTCAGATAGCCATGCAAAATTGCTTTGCAGCAGGTGTGCCATGGCATTTCTATCGCAGATCCTGCACTCAGTATTCCAATAATATTTTCATTCACTTTACTGATATCCTGCAGAAGATCTATCTGATCCTGTGGAATACGCATATGGGTTCTGTCCAGTCCTTCTGATTCACTAATCTCATCAAGACCAAAGCAGAAAATCACAATATCCGCGTTCATAGACAAATTTAATGCAAACTTTCTATCATTCTCATCTACATCTCCATTTCTCTGATAGCCTCTTGTCATCCCCAGAATATTCAGATCATATTGTTGCAAAATAGATGACATATCTTCTACTTTTGTTGGATTGACCATAGAAGATCCTGCCCCCTGATATCTGGGTGAAAAAGCAAAATCTCCAATAACAGCGATGGATTTTTTGGTATCCAGCGGAAGAATCTGTTTTTCATTTTTCAGAAGAATCATGCTTTCTGCTGCTGCTTTCCTTGCCAGTTGATGATGTGCGTTTCTGTCAAAGTTTTTATCTGAAAGCTTCTTCTCTGATGTCAGTTCCATCACTGCATCCACCAGTTCTCCAACTCTTTCATCCAAATCCGCTTCCTTCAGCTTTCCATTTCGGACAGCAGCAATCACTTCTCTTGCAGAATCGTACCCACAGGACGGCATCTCCAGATTTGAGCCGGCAGCAACACCTTTCACATGGTCATTGCTTCCACCCCAGTCTGTTACTACAATTCCATCAAATCCCCATTCTTTGCGCAGGATATCTGTCAAAAGATGTTTGTCCTCATTAGCATAAATCCCATTAATCTGGTTGTAACTGCTCATGATTGCTTTTGCGTGTCCTTCTTTAACAGCTATCTCAAAACCGGTCAGATAAATTTCTCTTAATGTCCGTTCGTCAACAACTGCGTCCATTGCCATTCTCCGGAGTTCCTGACTGTTAACCGCCAGATGCTTCGGGCAGGCATAAACGCCTTTACTCTGTATTCCACGAATATATGACGCTGCCATCTTCCCGGAAAGATATGGATCTTCTGAAAAATATTCAAAATTTCTTCCGCATAATGGGCTTCTTTTAATATTTAATCCCGGACCAAGCAGGATATTTACATCCATACTTGCTGCTTCCTCTCCAAGAGCCTGTCCAATCTCTTCCCCCAGATCCTGATTCCAGCTGTTTGCTATCGTCGCTGCTGTGGGAAAACAAGTTGCATTCAAGGATGCATTCAGTCCCAGATGGTCTCCTGCTCCTGCCTGTTTTCTGATTCCATGCGGTCCATCTGAAAGAAAGATGGACGGGATGGAAAGCCTGTCAATTTCTCTGGTCTGCCAGACAGTTTTTCCACTGAGTATCGCTGCCTTTTCTTCTATTGTCATCTTTTCAACCAATTTTTGCTGTTTCATAACTGTTTTCCATCCCACTTTCATCCTTATTCAGCATTCTTTCTTTTTTTATATCCTCTGATTACCAGTACTTCCATTCCTGCCATGAAAAGTGCTATTACAATGTCGATACCAATTCCTGCTTTTTTCCAGTTTTCCATACCTGTTTCTTCGTGTTCTCCATCATAAGCCCAGCTGCTTACAACTGTATACATGACATTTTTGCAGGCATTCCTCATCTGAAGTACAGATGTTGGATGCTCCGGATTGGCTACATTGTTCTCTTCTCCGTTGAATGTGGACAACATTGCATCTACTCCATTCGCCAAAGCTGCATCTGCATTCATAAATCCATGACCATTGTTTCGGAAGAAGTCTGTAAGCGCCATTCCCCTGAATCCCCATTCATCTCTGAGAACTGTATTCATAAGGTTACTGCTTTCTCCAGTCCATTTATCTCCAAGGAAACTCCAGGAAACCATAACCGCATTTGCGCCACCCTGTTTTACAGAAATTTCAAATGGTTTCAGATAGATTTCCCGGATTGCCTGCTCATTTGACCAGACACTTACCATCTTTGCATTTCCCTCATACAGAGCAAAATGTTTGATATAAGAATAAACTCCATATTTTCTTGCTCCTTCTACTGCTTTTGCTCCCATATTTCCTGCAAGAACTCCATCTTCTGAAAAGTATTCATAGTTTCTTGCTCCAAATGCGGTTCTATGAGTATTCATACCTGGTGCATACCAGCCCTCTGCACCCATTTCCTGACTGATCTTGCCCATGCATTCACCCCAGGCCTGTGCAAGTTCCTTATTCCATGTGGAAGCAACCACAACTTCAATTGGAAATCCAATAGAACCAACTCCTGTAAAGTTGTTATTAATTGCTGCTGGTCCATCGAAATCAAGTGTAGCCACTTTTCCCACAGAATCCATGGCTGCTGTCTGATAACCAGCCATTGCAATCATATTTGCCATTTCATCAACAGTAAGCTGATCCAGAAGTTTTTCCCAACGAGGATCGTCATAATCAGCATCACGCATATCAGCTAATGTAAGTCCATTATCTGCTCCCGTTGTCGGCATTACATCCTCATCATTGAGATATGTAGTCTTATCAAAATTGCTGTTCAGATGATATTCAGAAACATATGGCTCACCCAGCTCTGCAGATGCCGGTGCTGCTGTAGCCTCTTCATAATTTGCAAAATGATCTGCTCGTGATAAATATGTCACATCGCCTTTTGCATCTTCAAATACATTTGTTGCTGCAGTATCATCTGATGCTCTTTTATTTTCTCCCTTATATACTACATCTTTATCTGCAGTATAAGTTTTCTGATCCAGCACAGTGTGTGAATCACTGTTAATAGAGATTACATAGTCACCTTTTTCAAGAACATACGCTTTTGCATTATTCTCATCATAGGAGGCCATATCTTCTATACTAAATGTAACTGTAACAGTCTGAGATTCTCCCGGCTGAAGCAGATCTGTTTTTGCAAACTCGATCAGATTTGCAGAAGATTTCTCAATTCCGCCATTTGTATATGGCGGTTTATAATACACTTCTACTACATCTTTTCCGGCAACATCTCCGGTATTGGTTACTTCTACATCTACAGAAATCTGTCCGTCTTTTTCTTTCAGTTCACCCATTTTCTGTTCAAATTCCGTGTAACTCAGACCATATCCAAATGGATACTGTACAGTCTTATCGTAATCAATCGCACCTTCCTGTGCAGCTGTTTCATAGTACTTGTATCCTACATAAATGCCTTCCACATAATTGGTAAATGCCGGAGCATACACCTGCGCAGTTCCTGCGTTCATTCCTTCAACGGCCATATCTGCCAGATTTGTATACTCCGTTTTTTCTGCATTATTCCACCACGGAGCAGTCGTCATATCATAAACAAAGGTATCCGGTGTTTTTCCGGAAGGATTGACTTCACCTGAAAATACTTTACCAAGTGCATTAAATCCTACATTTCCCGTTCCGGGGCACCATACAACAGATTTAATCTGAGGATATTCATCTACGAAACCAAGTTCAAACTGATTTGCTCCATTATAAATCACAATCACATTATCAAAGTTTGAGCAAACCATATCCACCATATCTCTCTCAGTTTGTGAAAGCTGTAAATAATGCTCTCCCTCAGGAAAATCATCATATTCATCTGAATTATTATCATATGCTGCTTTTTTTACATCCATAGGAATATCATTATGACCTTCACCTGCTTTTCTGGAAAGAACCACAACTGCCACATCAGAATACTCTTTCGCACTTTTAATAAGCTCATCACTGTAAGTATCTACAGGTGGCTCCGGTAACGTCCAACTCTGTTTCTGGATAGACATTTCCGGATTATCTGCACCATAATTGTTATAAAAATCAACCAGCTCCTGGTTAATAGAAAATCCGGCATTTTCAAGTCCCTGATTCAGACTGACAATATCATACAGATCATTAATTCCACCGGAACCAGCTCCTCCGTAAGCCGGATTAATAGATTCCCAGCCAAAAATATTCAGTTTTTTTGTTTCATTTAAAGGAAGCAGGCTTTCATTCTTCAGAAGAACAATTCCGTCTTCCATAATTTCTTCTGCTACTTCCGCAGCTTCCTCATTTGTTTCATCGCTTAAAGTTCCATTTCCCGTTGCCAGTCCAATCAACGTAGACATTGGTCCAAAACAGATCATATTCACGCAGACAACAACTGCAAGAACCATTGCGATCGCAGCTTCTCCTCTTATCAGAAATCTTTTGCCCCTGGACATCCTGCGGCATGCGATCATAAATACGATTCCAATTACAAGTGCAGCAATAATACCGATAATATACGGTTTGCATAATTGTAATACCGCCAGAACATCTTCCATTTCAACACTGATCATTCTCTTTTTTCCTCCTTTGACTCTCTCGTCTTTTTCAGGTATCATTTCCTGTTGGCATTACTATAACATGGTTATTATTTCGTGCCGTTTTTGGCACAAGATGCAGCAAATATGGCACAAAATACTAAAAAAGGTCCACCGGACCTTTTTGTCGTATGCTTGGCAACAAAAATACCCAGAGCATTACAATACTCTGGGTAAAAGAATCTTTAATTCAAACCAGTTCTGCTGTACTCCAAATACTACAGAACCATCATATTTTTCTACAGCTTTACGAATACTCTTCAATCCAAAACCATGGTTTTTACTATCCTTTTTTGTTGTTGTAATCAGATCCTCTTCATTTTTGGAAATTTCTGCTTCACAATAATTCTCTATCTTGATGAACACAAATCCTTTTTGAGCGGATACTGTCAGATGGATCAGTCTTTTTTCCGGATCTGGAATTAAAATTACATGTTCAATCGCATTATCCAAAGCATTTCCAAATATAGAACATATATCTGTTACATGCATATGATCCAATAATTTTCCATCTGCCACACAGGTAATCTGTATATGATTTTTTCGACAATGGAAAATCTTAGCTGCCAAAATCGTATCAAGTACCTGATTCCCCGTTCTGCTTATATTTTCAAAAGCAGCGATTTCATTTTCCATGGAATCAATCCATTTTTTTCGTTTTTCTTCATCTGATTCCGCACGAAGTCCCGTTATCTGGTGTTTCAGATCATGGTATTTCATTTGTATGAGATCCAGGCTGTCCTGATAATTTCGGTATTGATCATACTGGCTTTTCAGCATCACGTTCATTACTGAAAGTTCTTTCTCGGCAACATACTCACTGATCCTGCTCTGATAAGCATGCAGGATTGCAATTCCCCCAAAATCGATCAGTGTTCTGATAGAAAAAATATCTGCACGTTCTCTGCTCGCAAATGGTGCATTTTCATTTAAAAAGCTCAGATTACTAAAAGCAAAGATTGCAACAGCCATGATTGCCGCCGCTGTTACTTCCTTTACTGTCATCTGTTCAAGATAATTCTGATTCAGAAGATCTTTTTCTAAATAAATATCAATCGTAAAGCAGCTTCCAAAAACAACCATCGTGATCAGAATTTCAACCCAGAGGCTCTGATTCCCCCATGCCTGTACAATAGATACCATCTGCCACTGCAGCGAAGCTGCAAACTCAGCAAGAACAAATGCACGGGCACAGCAATAAGCCGCTCCCAGAGGCTTCATATTTCCTCCGACCATAAGAAATCCATACATCATACCTGCAGCGATCATCATACAGGGAATCCACAAAATTTCAGTTACGCTGCCTGTCAAAGTCAGAAAAATACTCTGCATTGCCAACATGAAAAGACTGCCTATAAGAAAATGTACAGATTTCATGTTTTCTTTTTTTAGGATATAAAGATAAACCAGACATGATCCCCACTCTGCTATTGCCGTATAAATTCTTGGAATATCCTGATATAACATAGTATCCTCCATTTCACATGAAATCATTCCATATTGAGGTTTTGCAGAAGCAGATTCATGAATTCTTTTTTTCTGGTTCTGCTGACAGGTATATGTACATTATGGATCACACAATCAGAACCAACAAATCCCTCTACATGATTCATATTTACCAGATATCCCTTTGCACATCGAAAAAAATTATGTACCGCAAGTTTTTCTTCGAGTTCTTTCATCGTAATTCTTGAACAGTAATCTCCTCTCGAAGTATGATAAATTACATTATGTCTCTGCCCCTCAATAAAATAGATATCTGCTATATCTATCTTTACAACTCCTTCCCCAATCGGAATCGTAAGAAATTCTTTAACCTCAGAGCGCATACGTCCAACTGCTTTATCCAGTTTCTGCGAAAAAGAAAAGTACTCAACTGGTTTTACTACATAATCCATTGCATCAACTTCATATCCACGTACTGCATATTGAATCATATTTGTAATAAACATAATAATTACTTTCTGATCCATCTGACGGATTTTTTCTGCTGCTGTCATACCGTCCATGAACCGCATCTGAATATCCATCAGAATAATGTCAAAACCGCCACTGTAATTCTCAGTGATATCTTCGCCATCACCAAATACCGTAACCTTTATTGATCTTCCCCTTTCCGTTTGATATTTCCGGATATACTCTGTTAATTGTTTTACGTAAATTTCTTCATCTTCCACAATTGCAATCTGTATCATCCTATACCCTCCACAAGAATTGCATTTTTTGTAACTGTTCAATCACACAATATAGTCCCAGGTTTTATTGTTATTTTATAAATAACTTTTGCTTCAGTATATCACTGCTTATTTCTTGCGTCAAGTGGATGTAATATTACAAATTATAGCTGTATAATCTGGTTTTCTTTTATCATATATCCACAGTAAATCTCCTCATTCTTTAAATAGAAAGTAGAAATTCTGTTAAGTTTTCAATAGCATCTGGTTTTTCTGATAGTTCTTTCCCCATCAGTCCCTCTCCCATAATACTAGGATCCGCGCCAAGAGATACAGCGACTCGACTTGAATTCCATACAGCTTCATACATCATTTCCTGATTCTCTTTTGTTACTTTATTGAGAACGTAATAAAATGGTTTTCGAATACTTTCCGATAATTCCCCGATTTTTTTGGAAAGCTGCAGGGATTCATAAGATGGATCTATGATTATCAATATCAGATCTACACCGTTATCAATTCCACGTCCAAAGTGTTCAATACCAGCCTCCATATCCATTAGTGCAAATTGGTCTTCTGTAAGCCTGAGATTTTGGATAAATTGAGTCATAACAGTTCCCATAGCACAAGAACACCCTTCATTTGCCTGATGAATTTTTCCACTGCTCATCAGTTTTACACCGTCCTTCAGACTATAATAATCTTCCGGTATATCATCTATAGTCCAGGTTTCCTCAAAAAACTGATGAGTAAATTTTGATAACATCATATCATTTAAAACATTTTGCTTACCACCGAAATAGTCTGTAAAATCTCTGGGAAGCTTCATACCTAGCTGTCGGTGTAGACCATAATTAGATTCATCGGAATCAATTACCAAAATTTCTTTTCCTCGTCTGGCTAAAGCCTTAGCCAAAAGGCTGGTTACTGTACTTTTTCCACATCCACCTTTTCCGCAAACTGCTATTTTCATCTCTATATTTACTCCTTTTTTTTAATAATAAGCATTACATATGGCCATGCTTCAAACTGTTTTCGAAAAATAATTAAATTAATATAATGTCTATTTTGCCATTACATCAAATATCTCCTTAATTTCTCGAATTTCATCCGTAGCTGTCTTGCTGCATCCATAAGGGGATCTTCCTTCTCTGTCTGCTTCTATAACTTCTGCATTATAATGAACACATCCCAAAAAATCTTGCTTCGGGATTCTAGACCTTACAAACTTTTCATCTTCATCATTTCTGATTTTATTTGCTATGACCTTTACTTCCTTTACACCCAATTCTTCTGCCAAACGTTTTACATTTTTATAAGTCTGAACACTTCTGGCCCCCGGCTCTATCACGACGATAAATTGATCCATTCCTTCCGTTGTTCCCCGTCCTAAATGCTCAAGTCCTGCTTCCATGTCCAGGATTACTATATCATCTCTATGTAAAACCAAATTATTAATAATTCGTTTCAACATTACATTTTCAGGGCATACACATCCGCCTCCCGCAGTTTCCACAGTTCCCAAAACCAGAAGTCGAACACCATTATTTTCTTTTCCGTAAGTTTCAGGAATATCATCCACTTTTGGATTGACTTTATAAAAAGTATTACTTTTATCTGCACCTGTTCTCTCCTCAATTAACCTTCTCATTTTACTGATAGGCGTAATACTCTCCAGTTCTTCTTCTGAAAAACCCAGTGCAAGTCCAAGATTTGCATCTGGATCCACATCTACTGCAAATACTTTTTTCCCTTCTTCTGCATACAGCCGTGCTAATACTGCAGATATCGTAGTTTTTCCTACTCCGCCTTTTCCAGTTACAGCAATTTTCATCTCTTATCTCCTTAAATGCTTCTTACTCCACTTACTCCAGTTCTGTTCCTTCCGGAAGAATATATCCGCAGTTATCACATACTCCATCCTCTGCAAGTATCCCGTCTTTCACAAAGACTTCAATGCCTCCCGGTTCATGACAGCGTGGACAATCTAATTCCTGTATCTTTTTCTGATTTCTTACATCCTGGCAATTGGCAAATTCAATTTTACCCATAGTGATTCCTCCATTTTCATTCCATATCAATTTGTCTTCGCAAAAAAGTTCCTACCATACGGGAAAAATTGCTGATATTACGAATATAGGCAAAATCTTTTCCATAGATTCTCTTTTCCACGGAGAGCTCTTCTTCATTCCCTACAAAAATACCAATTACGAAAATTCCCTGATTTCTGGCCCGACGCACCTCATATGCAGTATCTTTCACAGCTCCTTCTCCGTCATAGATCTTGGGCTGGCGGGTTCCTGGTCGTTGTATGCTCATATCACAGGGTTTTCCATCACTTAATACGATTAAAATCTTATTTTTTTCCGGTCGCCCCATGAGAGAGGAAGAGACTGTTTTCAGTGCAAGCCCATCTCTGTTATTGGCATACGCCCGAAATTGAAAGATTCTTTCATTTGTTTCCCTTGGATCTTCATAATCCCGAAATCTCTGAAGTACTGTATATCCCCAGAAAGCACAGTATCCTGTCACCCGATGAGGAATTCCTGCCTGGCTTAATGCTTCACTGATAATATATCCTTGCGCCGCTACCTGAGCCTGTCTGCCAGCTTGGGAACCACTGGAATCAATCAGGACATCTATTACAAACTCAGAATCTTCTGATCTCTTTTTTCTATTAAATAACTTGTCATCGTCTGTTCTTCCAATTTTCCATAACCTTTCAGGAACAAGCTGCCCTGCATCAGATCTGCTGACAAAATCATCCTTTCGGATTATAAATGCCCGTTTCAGTGACTCTGTCAACTCAGAAATATTTCTTTTGATGATCCAGTGATTATTTCCATAATAGGCTTTATTTTTTTCAAACTGCAGCTGAGAAAAACGGTATTGATTATTTTTTATCACAGGGTTCTGTAAAATTCCATCTGTAAGATACAGGATACAGTTTTTGTGGATTCCTGTACAAAATTTCCGGTTGACTCTGGCCTGCTCCGCTTCACTTAGATACGATTTCCCGTAATTCAGTTCCACATATTCCCGTATCCGTCGCACTGCCTGTGGATTTATATTCTCCGAGCTTTCCGGAACTTCTTCATTTTCCGGAGAGAAATAAAATCTTTTTTTCTTTTTGTTTCTGATATCCAGACTCATCATCTTTTTTTTGAGATTAGAAAGATATTTTTGAATGATGTCTTCCATCTGTTCATCCGTCATGCATTCCTGCCACGCGTCATTGGCCAATGCCATATCCGGTAAATTCAGAATCTTCTCCAGATTTCCATTCCTTTTTTCAAAAGAGGGATCCAGAACATGATTATAAATCTCATCTATCACGTTTATGACATCTTCCATATTTTCCGCATCCTTCAGAGAAAGAATCTTGTACAATGAAATCTCTGCCTGTGGATCCACTCCCTCATCGTCTGTGTTCTCCAGAACATGCCTTATATACAGAAGCCTAATCCTATGAATCAGGTCTGTTCCAGCTTTGTCTGATACCTGCTCTTCCTCGGCCTTTTCCAATTCTCTGAACGCCTGTTCTCTGATTTCCTTTGTTCCCAAACGTTCTCGAATGATAAAACGATTCACTGCAGCATCCATGCATAATCCAGCAAGAGGCAAAAGCATATCTTCGCTAGCAGAAAAATGTAATTTTTTCATCAAATACATGCCAAGTTTCTTCTGATCAAAATATCGTGCAAAGGCACCTTGCTTCACTGCCTCATACAGAACCGTTTGTTTTGAGTAAACATATTTTTCTGTGTCCGGTTCAAATTCCATATCATAATCACCACTGACTGTCCAAAAAAGATTTCTGATACGATTGCTGATCTCCAGACGATGTTCTTCCAGTTGTTCCGCCGGCCATCTGACATCCTCCATACAAGTTTACCCCCATATGTCTTTTCCGGTCCAGGAAGATGGGATTCTGGTAGAAACCACATCTTCTATGATCTCTTTTTCAAATACATCAAAACTTTTATTTATGATTCCCATCTGGATTGCATCAATTGGAGAAAGTCCGCTTTTTGTTGCTTTTACAGCAGAAACCAATCCTCTCAGGTCAAGAGATTTTGTTGAGATTTCTCCATGATAAGCTTTGATCTGCAAATCCAGAAACAGTCCTGCAAAAGCTTTCAGCGCACTTTTTTTCCCATCTGGAAAATGTTGTCTTAATACAAAAAGGACACTATCCTCATCCATTTCAGGCATATCAATTACCATAAACCTTGAAACCAATGCTTCATTTAGCTCTCTGGTACCTGCGTAACCATAATTCATCGTACCGATAAATCGTGTTGCCGGATGAAGTAAAATCCTGTTATATCCTGGAATATCGATTCTGCGCCGATGATCCAGTGTGGCATGCAGTACAGAAACCGCATCATTTTTTGCCATATTGATTTCGTCCAGGATTCCAAATCCTCCAAATTCCGCGCATTGGTAGATGGGGCCTTTCCGAAGGCGAACCTCATTATTTATAAAGGTATCCGTTCCAATCAGATCGGCACTGTCTGTATTTACATGAAAAGAAATGTCGTATTCCGGTCTTCCAAATATCCATGCCAGTGTCTCACATAGTACATTTTTTCCTGTAGCTTTCGCACCGGAAAGTAACAGGTTATCTCCCTGAAGAAGCGCTGCTATTGACATTTCCAGAATCTTTTTCCCATAAAATAGGATATCCGGTTTTTCTACCCGTTCCTTTACCTGATCCTCTACCTCATAACGCATGTGAAAATCTCTCAGTTCTCCAATCAGTTCCTGCGCTATCTTCTGATCTTCTAAATATTTTTCTATTTCTGTCCAATGATTTCTCATGAAGATATTCCTTTCTTTGCAATTGGTTATACCAAATCAGATAATATTTCTGTTTACTCAATCTTCAAACTTTCAATCCTCCAACTCACAATCCTAACTTCTTTACAATTTCTCCCAGTGCACTTCTTACAGGAGAATCTTTCGGAAGCCGTATGATCGGCTTTCCAGCACAGTCATACTGATATACCTGGTCATCATGTGGTACAACCCCTAACAGTTCCAGTCCCTGATTTCGGATTTCTTCCAGAGTTCCGGCATCCAGTTTTCCATCTGGAACACGATTCACGATTAATCCAGTTTTCTGTGGTTTAAAGTTTAACTCCTTCATCAGCTTTGCAATACGTCCGGCTGCCTGAACACCTCTTCTGGAACAGTCACTTACAAGAATCGCAACTTCCATCATTGGCAGGATTCCTCTGCTGATATGTTCCATACCTGCTTCGTTATCAACCACAATATATGGATAATGGCTTTGCAGTTTCTGAACCTGGGTCTGCACAAGACCATTTACAAAGCAATAGCAGCCCTGTCCCTGGGTTCGTCCCATTACCATCAGATCATAATCGTCTTCTTCTGCAATCGCATCAGAAAGACGCATTTCCAGATATGCCTGTTTTGTCATACCGGAGGGAATCTGATATCGTGGGTCTACGCCTGCCCGCTCAATTTCTTCTCTCAGCTCTCCGAGTGTAATCTCCGGTTCAACGCCGAGCACTTCATTCAAATTCGCATTTGCATCTGCATCTACAGCTAAAACCGGATGTTTTCTATTTTCACATAAATATTGAATTAACAATCCACAAAGAGTTGTTTTTCCTACGCCGCCTTTTCCTGATACTGCAATTACATGTCCCATGTTTTTCCTCCTAAAATTCTGAACAATATGTTGACTTTTTCTTTAAATCTCATTATAGTTGTTACTATATGAATTACAATAATCAATCTGTGAGATTTGTATGGCTACTCAACACATCAGAAAAATTGTTGAGAAATCATATGATACCAAATAATACAGGAGTATATAATGTCAGAAAAAACGAGAAAACAAGATCGCCGTACCCGCTATACCAGGCAAACCATAAAAGATACGTTCTTAGAATTGTTAAAGCAGAAAAGTTTTACGAAAATTACAGTTACAGAGATCTGCAAAAATGCTGAAATCAACCGTGGCACTTTTTATCTTCATTACTACGATGTCCATGATGTATTATCAGATATTTTTAATGATATGACTCAGGATATGTTAACAACTGTAGATCATTTATTCTGTCTAAATCAAAAAAGCTGTTCCTATCCGTTCTGTCAGAAAATACAGATGGAATCACAATACAGGGCACTGTTTCTGGATGATGCAATTGCCCCCATTCTTCTGGAAAAATTAGCAGAAAATACAAAAGAAGGCTATGTGACCTGGCTTATGTCACACAGCCTCCTGACCTTTGAGCAGGCAGAATCGGTTTTTTATTTTCAAATGAATGGCTGCCTTTCCATCAACAGACTGATGCTCCGCAATCACTGTAATGACTGGCAACAGATTCAGACAACAATTGACAAATTTATCAAAGCCGGACTGGAAAGTTTTCTGATTCATGATCAGAGGGAAGAAAATGCTTCCGATAATTTTTGCAGCAAGATTTCTCCGACTGTTACTGCATCTTCTACACTCAAATAATGATCGGCATGATCTTGAAGAAATAGTTTTCCAGATGCAGGAAATTCTTCATCCGCAAACCATATCTTTAAAGTTACCGGATATCTTGGCAGAACTGGAAAAACAGCACACAGATCCGCCTTTGTCTCTGTGAATTCTGCACCCAGACTTTTACATGCTTTTTTAATTTTTTCAGGATCTTTGCCCTGTAAGAGTTTTTCCAGTTTCTGCTCTGCTGTCCGGTCAAACTTGGTTCCCCGTATCAATCCATCTTTCAGGTTACCAAAAGTAATGAGCTTCTGTGAGCCCTCTGTGCCATCGGCCATATCCAGATAATGCAACAATGTCAGATAATGCCATTCATCTATGTCTGAGTTAATATAGAATTCAGGAAGTTGAATTTCAATCGTTTCATAAAAACTCATTATCTCAAGTACATTTCGGCTGCTATGAAAAACAGTCCCGCTTTTTGCAGCAATCTCCTCTCCGGAACGATTTTGCAGCCGTTTTACTGCTGCCTGCAACATTTCCTGAAATGCACGATTTTCTGTTTGATTTTTGTATTCCATAAGTTCTCCTTTGTAAATATTTTATCGCATCATGTAATAATCAATGTCTATATTTCCTTTTAACTTGCCTGCGATCAACATATTAGACAATCCTCCGTAAGTTTTATTCCTGTATTGACTTTTCCTTTAAATTTCATTATAGTTGTAATTATATTATTTACAATCATCAAAATAAAGAATATGTACAATTTCTCAACACATTGAAAAGAACTGTTGAGAACTTGAGATGTTTTTAACAAACCAGAAATATTTTGTCTCAAAAATGTGAAAGCAAAATCATTATATCATACTACAAGGAGTTTCTTATCATGAAATATTCAACGAAATTAAGTGATACTGTTCATGTGATGGTTCTGATTGCTATCAACCAGGAAAAATCTCTCTCCAGTGCCTCAATTGCAGAAAGTGTACATACAAATCCCGGATTTGTGCGCCAGCTTATGTTAAAACTAAAAAAAGCCGGACTTATGACCAGTGTAGCCGGACATGCCCGTCCTTCTCTTTCAAAACCAGCCGACCAGATTACATTGCTGGATATTTATAAAGCAGTTGAAGGCGAGAAACCGCTGCTTCATTTAGATACTCATACCAACCCTGATTGTGGCGTTGGCATTAATATTCAGTTGTCTTTACAGGAATTCTATAATGAAATTCAAAAGGCTGCCGAAGAAAAAATGAGTACGATTACTTTACAGGACATCATAAATACCTATTATCAGCGAACATCCATGCAGATTGATTTACAGAACATTATATGACAGGAGAATATTCTTATGTACCTTCAGCAGATACGAAATGTCACCATTTTTTTTATGTTATAGTGGAAAATAATTTTTAATTGATCCTGTATTAACGCCAAAAGGAAGCTGGTCTCTTTGTTCTCTGAACCGTTATCTGCTGATGCTTTTTCCAGTAAAAGATTTCTGATTTCATCCGTAAACTGTGGAATTTCAATATCTTCATTTGCAAACAACCCACCATTTACATATGGGAACTGTGCCAGAAATTCTTCCATATATGGATCTCTGTCTTCTGGTTTTGTATCAGGCACCTGGAACAGCTCAATCACAGCTTTTCTCATGTGCCTTGTATCAAACCCTTCCAGATAATCATGGTATATAGATTAGTTTTTAAGTTAATAATTTGATTTTTGAAATTATGGTAATCTGATGAAACCGCTGATAATTTGAGTAACTTCGCTGAAGATTGCAAGTCTTTGCTTTTACTCAGTTTTTACTCAGTTTTTCCTTACTCAATACTCAATTTGAGGAAATTCTTGGTGATTTCCAGCGATGCTTGGCGGTATTTAGGACTTTTTTAGAAAAATATAGAAAAAAGCCCCGAAGACCTTATAATCACTGTGAAACGTAGTGTTTATAAGGCTTTCAGAGCCTTTAAATACTTAAATTCAGACTTATTAAAATAATATAATGAAAACTTAAGTTAATGGATTATTTACCCATCTGTTTTGCAACTTCCTCAGCGAAGTTCTCTTCTTTCTTCTCAAGACCATCGCCTGTCTCGTAGCGAACGAAGCCTTTGATCTGGATCTTAGCACCATTCTCTTTTGCTACCTGCTCTACGTATTTGGCAACGGACTGTTTTCCGTCCTCTGCTTTTACGTATGTCTGGTCAAGAAGACAGATCTCTTTAAGCTCTTTCTTGATACGTCCTGTGATCATTCCCTCGATAACCTTAGCCGGTTTCTGGGACTCCTTCGGATCGTTCTGGATCTGAGCCATAAGGATCTCTTTCTCATGCTCAATGTAGTCAGCGCTTACTTCCTTGTCACTTGTGTACTGCGGTTTCAGAGCTGCGATCTGCATAGCTACGTTCTTAGCCATCTCTTTAACAGCATCGTTAACAACATCTGTCTCAACATCTACAAGAACGCCGATCTTTCCACCCATATGAGTGTAGGAAGCGATGAATCCGTTCTGCTCCTCAACCTGAGCAAATCTACGGATGTTCATGTTCTCGCCGATTACTGCGATCTGAGCTGCAAGAGCCTCTTTTACAGTCTTAGTTGTATCAAGTGCCCATGCCTCGGCAAGGAAAGC
This sequence comes from Blautia schinkii, assembly GCF_013304825.1. GTDB lineage: Bacteria > Bacillota > Clostridia > Lachnospirales > Lachnospiraceae > Blautia_A > Blautia_A schinkii_B. The sequence goes on from NZ_JAAWUO010000002.1 coordinate 153,690, forward strand.
ATCGATATCAGCTGCTGTTGTGTTAAGTGCCTGTGCTGCAACATCTGCAACATAGCTCTGGAACTTCTCGTTCTTTGCAACGAAGTCTGTCTCAGCATTAACCTCAACAACGACTGCTTTCTTTCCATCCTCTGTTACCAGAGTTTTGCAGAGACCCTCTGCTGCGATACGGCTTGCTTTCTTCTGTGCTGTAGCAAGACCTTTCTCACGCAGGAACTCAACTGCTTTATCCATATCACCATCTGTAGATGTAAGAGCTTTCTTACAATCCATCATTCCGGCGCCGGTCATCTCTCTTAACTCTTTTACCTGTGCTGCTGTAATAGCCATTGTTCGTTTCCTCCTGAAATATTCTGTTTATACGAATTATTCCTCTGTAGCTGCAAACTCCTCAGACTCAGCCTCGATCTCGCCATCTGCCTCAGCAGTTCCCTGCTTAGCCTCGATAACAGCGTCAGCCATCTTGGAAACGATGAGTTTTACTGCACGGATAGCATCGTCATTTCCCGGGATTACATAGTCAAGCTCTTCCGGATCACAGTTAGTATCGCAGATACCGATAAGCGGGATTCCAAGTGTATGAGCCTCCTGTACGCAGATTCTCTCTTTCTTAGGATCTACGATAAAGATAGCATCTGGGATTCTCTTCATCTCTTTGATTCCGCCAAGGTTCTTCTGAAGCTTAACAAGCTCTTTGCGAAGCTCGATAACCTCTTTCTTAGGAAGTACGTCGAATGTTCCGTCAGCTTCCATTGTCTCGATCTCTTTCAGTCTTGCGATACGGCTCTGGATTGTCTTGAAGTTTGTAAGCATACCACCAAGCCATCTCTCATTTACGAAGAACTCTCCACAACGCTCTGCCTCTGTACGGATAGCATCCTGAGCCTGTTTCTTAGTTCCTACGAAAAGGATGTGTCCACCGTTGGCAACGATATCTGCTACTGCATTGTAAGCATCGTCAACCATTCCTACAGACTGCTGAAGATCGATGATATAGATACCATTTCTCTCTGTGTAGATGTACGGAGCCATTTTAGGGTTCCATCTTCTTGTCTGATGTCCGAAATGAACACCCGCCTCTAAAAGCTGCTTCATTGAAATAACGCTCATGTCTTTTCTCCTTTTTTGGTTAAATTCTTCCGCACAGGTCGCCTTCTCTCTGGACCCATCCTCACACCGTAGGGCACCATCCTTACAGAATCGCCGTGCGTGCTTATTTTTGCAACTTCTGAATTATAGCATAGGAAATCCCCTTATGTAAAGGGGATTTTTCCATTTTTTCTGTTTTTCAGCGCTTTCCGGAGGATTTCAGAAGTTCCAGTTCTTTTTCGGTGATCGGACGGTATTTTCCTGTCGGAAGATCTGAAGGAAGCGCCAGCGGTCCCATAGATAGTCTTTTCAGATAAGTCACTTTTTTTCCTAATGCCTCCATCATCCGTTTTACCTGATGGAATTTTCCCTCGTGAATGGTAAGTCGGATCTCAGATTCCCAGTTATTACCAGCTTCTGCAGATTCCGTACCAGACTCCCAGGTAGAAAGGATCTCCAGCCTTGCCGGACGTGTGAGATCCTTTTCCCCGATATCCACACCTTCTGCGAGCCTTGCAGCGTCTTCTTCTGTCACTTTCCCGGATACTTTTGCATAGTAGGTCTTATCTACGTGCTTTTTCGGGGAAAGAAGCTCATGTGCCAGAGGACCGTCGTCTGTGATCAGAAGAAAACCTTCTGTATCTTTATCCAGACGTCCCACAGGAAAAAGTCCCTTTCTTCTGTCCTTCTCTTCAATATAGTCAAGAACCGTTTTATCTCTGGAGTCCTCCGTTGCGCTGACACAGCCCGCCGGCTTGTTAAAAAGATAGTATACATATTCCGGTGCAGCATGGATCTCCTGCCCGTTCATAACCACCTGATCTTCTTCTGTTATTTTCAGCTCCGGTTTCTTCACAGGTTTCCCGTTAACCTGCACCTGACCCTTCTGTATGTATTTTTTTACCTCGCTTCTTGTACCTGCGCCGGCATCTGCCAGAAATTTATCCAGCCGGACTGGTTTTTCCATTAATCATTTACCTCCCATTCTGTTACATGGGCTGCCTTTGCATCTGCTCTGATAAAATCCGGGATCTCACCGGCAAATGTCATATAAAGTCCGGAATCCTCGCCAGTACTCTCCTGTCCTTCCAGAACCACTTCCATTGTGGCATCTGCATTCCAGATAGTCCATCCATTTACCAGCTGTGATGGACGGATACATTTTTTCAGGGCTTCCAGCTGTTCTTTTTTATCGTAACGGACTTTATAACCGTTTTCTGTTTCTTCAAGATCCGAAGTGGACTCAATGTCGGAAAAAGCTTCATCATCTTCGCCGGCAGCTTCGGAGCTGAAGTAATAAACATCAATATACTCAACAGGCAGCTCATCCATGGAAAGAGGATATCCTGTTTCTTCCAAAATTGCAAGTGTTCTCTTATATGACGGATACACCAGAACGGAGGTAGACACATTCTCTCCTTCCTGCACAGCCGGTACATTCATTCCCCCTTCATCCATGTAGCCTTCTGACGGAATTCCCGTATAATCGAACATCAGCATTGCACATGGCTGGTCTTTTACTGTCTGACCGCCGTTTTCCAGAATGTCCTTTCCAAGTGCCTCTACCAGTGCCTGACGCTTCTCTGCATTTTTTTCAAATAAGGAATGAATATCTCCGTCACAGAAAATACCGGTGACCTCTTTCAGATACTGTTTGTCCAGCTGGAAAAATGAATATCTGTCTTCTTTCCATGTCTGCTCATCATACAGGGCTTCCATAAGATTCTGCGCCTGTGCAGAAGATACACTATAGCTTCTGCAGACACTGAACCCCTGTTTATTTATGTAGCGTACATACATACGCCTTCCGGATCTTTTTTCTTTTTCATTCTGAAGTTTGATATCCTTCAGACTGTTATACAATGCTTTACTCTTCATCACCGGCTGATCCAGCAGACCGGAACTATTGTCTGATGTAGCAGTATACCGGATCTTATAGATTCCGTTTTCTTTTTTTTCCACATTGCAAAGCTGCTCTGTATATGAGAGATTGCATACATTTACCACAACTCCCTGAAGATTGTCATAAGCCGGAAAATAACTGTCATATCCCAGAAGATCCATTTTCATGGTCAGTGCACAGATTGCCACGAATCCTCCAAAGATCATAAGTTGCACTTTTCTGCGGAAAAATCTGTGAAAATCCATTTCGTAGATCACTTCCAGAATTCCATGGACCAGGATCGTTCCCAGTATCATTCCGAAGATCCACCATGCAGTTTTGGATGAATCTTCCGGGATCATATAAAAGATCAGACCGATACCCAGACCGGATGGTATTGTGATCAGGGCACTTAAGACCGGTTCCATCCAGGTATATACCAGTGCTTTTCCGGTATTTTCTGATCTCCGCCTGCAAAACGCCATCCATGATAATACTGCCATCACAAGCAGCACAAGAATCAGTATCATTAACTGTTTTCCATAGTTCCCGCTGCTGTATTTATCTATAAAGCTTACGATCACCATAAGGGGAGACCCCAGATCCCTCACTGCTGCCAGGATCCCGTAACTGCCTTCGTACCAGGTATCAAAAAACAAATGTCCACTTATCTGCAGCATCACTGCAAGAACGATACTGTATATAAACAGCCCTGCCCATGCAAGTGCTCCCATCAGCATGGTACCGGTGCAGGCGATCACCAGCACTGTGGAAAAATACACCAGAAGATACATCAGAAGATGGATTACCAACAGTATCAGTGCCTTTTTCATGATGGAGAGGCTGTAATATCCTCTGGCTGCTCCGATGCATACTGCAACGAATTCCATGATTATATATGGAATCAGATAATAAATAGCAGCCAGTAATACTCTGTGCAAAAACAGTGCACTTCTCCTTACCGGAAGGCTGTGATAAAAATCCACTTTTCTTGGAGAATACAGATACCAGAATCCGCTTACTGCAGCCAAAAATGCTGTTACTGCAGCAACGATCGCTCCCATTGTAAGAAAATCACTGCTCCACAAGCTTGAATACAGATAGGCAAGCTGACTCTGAGTGTAGCTACGCTCATTCCATTTTCCCATCAGAATAAGTTCCGCTACCGGAAATGCAAGGAGAAATGCGATCATGGCAAATGCCGGAATCCACCTCTGTCCTTTTGAAGAATTTTTGATATATTCGCTAGAATAAATTTTTGACTTCATAGCCTGCCACCTCCGTTTCACTGATAAAAATTTCCTCCAAAGTCAGTGGAAGTATCTCACAGAAAAGAGGATTTTTCGCTTGAACGCGCTCCATGATCTCTGTTCTTGTACCTCTTACCGTAAGAAGTAAAAGGGAACCCTGATGTTCTGTCTTAAGAACGTCCAGTTCTTTTATCAGCATTTCTTCTTTTGACTTGTCTGTAAGTACACACTGTATCTTATGAATATGAAATTTCATATCTTCCAGATCTCTGGAAAGAAGAATTCCGCCCTTATGAAGAAGGCCGATATGATCACAGATATCTTCCAGCTCACGGAGATTATGAGAGGCGATCACAGGTGTAAATTCCCGGTTCATGATCTCCGATGCAAAAAGGCTCTTTACTGCCTGGCGCATTACCGGATCCAGTCCGTCAAAGGTTTCATCGCAGTACAGATATTTCGTTCCTGCACAGATTCCCAGTATTACAAGAAGCTGTTTTTTCATTCCTTTGGAAAAAGTACTGATCTTTCTTTTTTTATCCAGATGAAACTGTTTTATCAGTTTCTCAAACTGTTCCTGTCGAAATCCCGGGTAAAAACATCTGTAATACTCTGTCATATCAGAAGCTGTATAGTTAGCCGGGATGTAGGCATCATCCGGTATGTAAAAAAACTGCTCCTTTATCTTCTCATTTTCAAAAACCGGCTGTTCATCGAGCAGTACCTCTCCGCTGTCCTGACAGATGATTCCTGCCATGATACGTAATAGCGTACTCTTTCCTGCTCCATTGGAACCGATAAGTCCGAACACTTCATGTTCTCCGATATCCATGCTTACCTGATTTACTGCCTGCACTTTACCGAATGCCTTGCTGCAGTTTCTGATCTCAATCATTGTCTCCCTCCTTGTAGCATTCTCTAATCACATGTATAATTTCCTCTTCTTCTATGCCGAAAGTTCTGCACTTCTCTGTCGTTTCTCTCAGCTCACGCAAAATTTCTTCCATTCCGATCCGCCGTATCTCGCTGCTGCCTGTAACAAAACTGCCTCTTCCTTTTACCGGATAGATCAGTCCCTGCTGCTCCAGTTCCATATAGGCACGCTGGATGGTATTGGGATTGATTGACAATTCCATGGCCAGCTGGCGGACTGACGGCATTCTGGAATCTGGTTCCATTGCCCCCGACAGGATCAGCAGCCGGAATTTCTCCACGATCTGTTCATAGATCGGCCGCCTGTCCTGATAATCCAAGAATAGCATATGACACTCCTTTCTCTGTAATATGTGTATTAAGTGTATTAATCTTTTTAATACACTTATGTTAGCATGTATGAGTCTAAACTACAATATGCCTGGTCTTAAATAAATATAAAAAATATATAAACTACCATAACAGTTCCATTTTCCCTACCCACTGTTTATTATTTTTCGTAATTAAAACATTGAAATCATCTGATTCATAAAAAAAGAATCTGCCACCAGATAAGTATGCATACGTGTACCTGAATTTCCAGGTACTTATCCTTCTGATGCAGATTCTTTTTTATATGTTAATTTTCAGTTATCTTTTCGCGGATCACACAGCCCGGTAGCCACGCTTCTCGCCTTTGCGTGCAAAATACTGATATGCACCAATCATCGCCACTGCCAGGATACCATAACTCATCAGCAGCATTCCTGCCCCGAATTTCTTTACCAACATCTCAGCATATTCTCCAAATATAAGAATCCATGTATTCGCACCTACATGCAGGAAAATGCTGACCCATTTATTACCGCCCATTTCCAGGAACCAGGCAAAGAGAGCCCCCAGAATAAACGCATAAACAGCCTGTGGGATGTTTCCGTGATAGATCCCGAAAAATGCTGCCGAGATCACAGCAGAAACCAGAACAGAAAAGTGATCCCGAAGTCTCAGATAAACCAACCAGCGGAAGATCATTTCCTCTGCTATCGGAGCAATGATCCCCATCCAGAAGATCATCATAAAAAGACTTTTTCCTGAAGTGATCTTGGACATGGTATCTCCATATGTGGTGGACTGGATCCAGTTCTGCAGAATCGCCACCAGAACATTGGCATACTGGGCAAAACCTGCTCCTGCTGCCAGAAGAAGCAGTATTTCCGGGATTGTCAGCTTCTGCTCTTCTATTGATGTCAGTCCTCCGATCAGCCTTCCCACACGGTCTTTTCTGTAAAAATACACGGCCGGAAACATTACCAGCACTCCCGTAAGTCCTGTGATCACAAGGGTATAACTATAATAAGAATCCTTTACATTCCCACTTCGTCCCATAAGCCAGAAAAGCACTGCACTTCCCAGGATCTGACCAATCAGATAGTGGATCCCTACCGGATAGAGTTCCCTCCACACCATTCGAAAAATATTCTGCCTGTGCAGAGGGGTCAGTCGAAAAAATTCAGAAGTTCTTCAGCAGAAGCTACGATCTGGATCGGCTGAGCCTTCTCAAGTTCTTCCCTGCTTCCATAACCATAGGATACTGCTACGCATTCAATCCCGCATTTTCTGGCTCCCAGAACATCGTGCTCTCTGTCACCTACCATGATCACCTGGTCTCTGTGATCAGAAAGATTCATTCTCTCCAGAGCCTCCTCAATAACCTGGGACTTCGTAACCTTCGGTCCATGCAGATCTGTTCCTGCGATCACCTCAAAATATCTGGTAAGATTAAAATGATCCATGATCTGTGTTACATAATAGGTCGGCTTCGCAGACGCAACTGCAAGACGGTATCCTCTCATCTTCAGTTCCTTAAGAGCCTCCTCTACGCCCGGATAAACTGTATTTTCAAACATTCCTTTATCTGAATACCGTTCTCTGTAATACTCTACTGCTTTCTCTGCAGTTTCCTTATCAAATCCTGCATATTTCATAAACTGTTCCAGAAGCGGCGGTCCTACAAAAACCTTCAAAGGTTCCAGTTCAAGTGCGGAAACTCCGAGTTTCTCCAATGCATACTGTACAGATTTTGTAATGCCCTCTCCGGACTCTGTAAGGGTTCCATCCAGGTCAAAAAAAATTGCTTTATACATATAATTCCTCCTGTGCAAAAATCAGTAAGTATGCCTATTGTATCACTGTTCGTCTTTTAAGTCCATGATTTCATGATACAGTTTGCCCGAACGTACAGATAGCAGGAGTTCCACCGTTTTTATATTGGATATGCCTTTGGGAATCCTGGCTGTTAATTTTTGTTCCTGCCAGTACCAGACGGATTCTTTTCCGTTGATACGGAAAGAAAAGATCTGTACAGGAATCTTACAGTTGTTCTCTTTTATGGTTAGCTGAATGTGGAAATCTTTTATTTCTGTTATAAATTCCGGTATTTTCTCTTCTGTTGTTTTTTTATTTTTTTCTTTATCTGATGCTGCATCAGCTGTTTTGTCTGTCCGGTAATAGAAAAGAGCCAGTTTCTGCTGTTTCTGGGAAGCTGGTGAAATCCTGGGACTTTTTGATACTTTTGGGGGATACGTTGGATTTTGGATTTTCTCTGGTTTTCGGGTTGGAACGGGTGTTGGACTGGCAGAAATTTTCGGTGTTAATGTTGCCTCTGATCTGTGATTTCCTGTATTTCTGTTATCTCCGCTGTTTGTCGAACCGCTTATCTGAAAACTGTCTTCCGTTCCATAATTGCTTTCATTCCAACTTATACTCCCGGTGCTCCCCGAGTTTTCGCTATTCCCGGAACCTGCATTTTCACCATTATCAGTTCCATAATAATTTCCTGACTCTGTCTGTGTATTCCCCCAATGCGTACTGTCCTGCCAGGTATCGTTATTCCCCGACCAATCTGACTCGCCATTTCCTGCTGCTGAGCCCAGCCCGGAAATTTCAACATCTCCTCCTGTATTTCCACTCTCGCTGTAATCTCCATAATCTCCGTAACTCCTGCCATCATCTATCTGACTTCCACTTCCACTATCTGCACTGTCCCAGTTATCCGGAAACTGCCCTGTTCCTTCTCCAATGTCCATGTCAAATCCACCTGTATCAAAACTTTGGAACTCACTGTATCCAGCATTTTCAGCAGAGCCATAAACCAGTTGAAAGCCCCCTGTCTGTCCTCCCAAAACTGCCATGCACAGAATAATCCCTCCCACATTTCTCATAATGTTCATACCATATTTAAGATATTTTTTTCGTCTTCTCATTGATCTCCTCCCACAACAGAAGATTTCTGCCTTTCCCTTCTTCCAACAGATTCTTTTTCTCCTTTTCCTGATAATCCTTCCATAATTTCTCGCTGGCTCCCTTCTGTTCTCTTCGGATCAGAAACATTCCATATTCTCCGTATCCATCCCTGAATCCTTCATCGTAAAGAAGCAGGTTTTCATAATACAGAGCAGCTCGTTCCGGCTCATCCAAAAGCTCTGCATTCCAGGCCAGTAATAAAGCAATATATCTCTGTTCCTCTTTTCCCTGATCGATCCTGCTCAGCTTCTGAAGTTTCTTCTCTGCTGCCTGTAGAAACTTCTGTCCGGATGCAGAAAAACCGGAATCTGTCTGGTATCTCTCGGCCTGATAATACAGATCTGTCACCTCGGCCACTGCTGCCGAAAACTCTGCAGGTTTCATGATCCCTGCCAGCAAAACCAGTACAGTCACAAAAAACATCACGCCAAAGCTTTCCAGAAAACGTTTTCGCCAGGTAACGGTACGATATCTTTTCCCCAGTTTTTCAAGAATTTTTCTGACAGAAGCCATATTCTGATACCTGTATTTCTCCTGTTTTCTCGTACAGCGAAACAGAAACCAGAAAAATTCCGGGTATAGAAAGAACATCAGACCTCTTCTGCCGCTGAGAATCTGGAGCGTTTTTCCCAAAGCAAAGATATCGCTTGCCGGACTGACCCTGCCCTGATACTGTTCCGGTGCAGCATATCCTTTTGTTCCTTCACAGATCCTTCCTTTTCTTTCGTAATTCAGCATGGCACTTCCCAGATCCACCAGATAGAGATGTCCGTTCTCAGACAGCATAAGATTATCCGGCTTCAGGTCTCCATAACAAACAGCTGGCTTTCTGCTGTGAAGATATTCCAGCACTTTCGCAATCTCATTTCCCAGCCGAAGAGTTTCCTCTATGGAAAAATCCCCTTTGTTTTTAAGAATCTCTCCAAGCGACTGGCCGCGGATATATTCCATGATCAGATAACAAAACTCTTCCTCTTCCACATAATCTACAATCTTCGGTATGGCAGGATGCTCCAGGAACCGCATCAGTTTTGCCTCCTGCTTTCTGATAATGGAAGTTTCTTTTACTGCGCGGAAAACACCAAGTTCCATATCTCTGGCAAGATAAAGACTTCCACCTCCGCCCTGACCAATCCGTTCCATCACGCAATAACGGTCTTTTAAAACTGTTCCAATCAGACAGATCACCTTCCTCTTGGTTAAAATTAATAAAAATAATAAATGGGATAAATTCCGGGGACCCCCGGAGATCGATAAATCAGATGTATTGTATTATAGCACATGATGTTCTTTTTGAAAAGTGTTTTTTTCTAAAAACAGTCCGCAGAAGCCATGCAGGGAGTTTTCTCTTTCCATGGCATATCTGCGGACTGAATAATCTCACTTCAATATTCTATTTTACCAAAATACCTGCCTTACAAATTACATACGATCCGGTGCAGAGAATCCAAGAAGATCGATGCTTGTTTCAAGTACTCTTCTTGTAAGCTGGAGCAGCTGAAGGAAGGATTCCTTCTGTGCCTGATCCTCTTCGCTTAAGATCTTGGTCTCATGGTAAAAGCTGTTAAATGCATTGGATACCTCATAGATATATGCACAGATCTTATGTGGTGCTTTTTCTTCAAAAGCGTTCTCAACCATTGCTGCAAAGCCGGAAAGCTGAAGCATCAGGTTCTTCTCACTGGCATTGACTGCCGGAAGGATCTTACCTGTACTTAAATCTCCTCCCTCCTGTACATAACGGTTCAGGATCGACTTAATACGAACGATAGTATAAAGGATATACGGACCTGTATTTCCCTCAAAGGATGTAAAGCGGTCAACATCAAAGATGTAATCCTTGGTCGCCTGGTTGGAAAGATCTCCGTATTTGATCGCAGAAAGTCCTACGATCTTGGCAGTATCCTTTGCATCTTTATCTTTTACACTGCGATTCTCCACGATCTTGCGGTACATTTCCTCATCAATGTCTGCGATCAGGTTCTCCAGCCGCATAACACCGCCTTCTCTTGTCTTAAACGGTTTACCGTCTTTTCCATTCATGGTACCGAAACCAAGGAAGGAAAGCTTGGTCTCCGGATTTACAAGACCGGTTTTTCTTGCGCAGCGGAATACCTGGATAAAATGCAGCTCCTGACGCTTGTCAACAACATAAAGGATCTCATCCGGCTGAAAGAGTTTCATACGCTCTACGATAGTAGCAAGGTCTGTAGTTGTATAGAGAGAAGCTCCGTCTGATTTCAGAAGCATACATGGAGGGATCTCCTTGGTATCACTCTCTTCTTTTACATCTACAACAAGAGCGCCCTGATCCTCATAGGCAAATCCTCGCTTCTTCATATCCTCTACCATATCCGGGATGTACGGCTGTGCATCGGATTCTTTTTTCCAGAGGTCAAAGTCTACGTTCAGGTTCGCGTAGTTTCTCTTAAGATCTGTTACAGATACATTCATGATGTGGTTCCAGAGAGCCATGTATCCTGGTTTGCCCTGCTGAAGAAGATGGGTTGCCTCAAGTGCCTCATTGCGGTAAGCCTCATCCTCTTTGGACTTCCCACTGGCACATGGATAGATCTCTTCCAGCTCGCTGATGGTAAACGGTGCTTCTGCCGGATATTCACCGGTAAAGCTGTCATCAAAATATACCAGCTCCGGTTTCCGGTGTTTCAGCTCGGTGATGATCAGTCCCATCTGAAGACCCCAGTCTCCAAGGTGTACATCACCGATCACCTTATGTCCTACAAAACGTCCGATACGCTTGATGCTCTCACCGATGATCGCAGAACGGAGATGTCCTACATGAAGCGGCTTGGCAACGTTTGGTCCGCCATAATCGATAATGATGGTCTTCGGATTCTTGGCAGTCTCAACAGAAAGCTTCTCATCCTCTGCCATCTTATTCATATATTCAGCAACAAATTCAGGTTTAACATCCAGGTTGATAAATCCAGGCTTAACAACTTCTGCCCTGGAAAAGATCTGGCTGTCTGCAAGCTGTGCAACAACATCATCTGCGATCATGAACGGGGCTTTGTGGTATGCCTTGGCTCCGGCCATAGCTCCGTTACACTGATATTCACATAAGTCAGGTCTGTTGGAAACAGTAACTTTTCCGTAGGACGGATCGTAACCTGCTTTTTCAAATGCTGCGGAAAGTTCTTCCGCCATCTGTTCCATAATCTTCTTCATGTTTCAAAACTCCTCATATCTTTATAATGTAACTTTTCTTGAACATGCAACTGCAAGTGCGCCGTATCCGATATGGCAGGCAACACTTAAGGAAAGGGGATCCATATGTATCTCCTGTCCCGGGAATACTTCCTGAAGCTCTCTCTTGAATTCTTCTGCCTCTTCCAGATTTCCGGTATAAGCAGCTTCCAGACACATCTCACCTTTTGCAGCATATTCCTGGAAACGAGTCTCCCAATCTTTCTTCATAGCCTTCAGCATGGCACGTTTCGCCTGCTTCTTGCCACGGACTTTTGCATAAGCATCCAGCTTCTCTCCCTGGATCTGAAGCACCGGTTTCAGGTTGAGAACTGTTCCGATAGCTGCTGCCGCCGGTGTGATTCTTCCGCCCTTCTTCAGATATTTCAGTGTATCCAGTGTGATGTAAATACTGGAATCAAATTTCTGATCCGTAAGGATCTTCTTGATCTCTGCGGCACTTTTTCCTGCCTCGGCAAGCATCTTAGCATCCATTACAGACTGTCTCTGTGTTACGGAAATCCGCTGATTGTCCACTACCTGAACACGACCATTATAATCAATAGCAAGTCCCATTGCTGTAGAACAGGATGCGCTCAATCCGCTTGACATCGGGATATGAACGATTTCCTCATAATCTCTCAGAAGTTTGTCCCAGAGATCACAGAGATCGGCCGGGCTCGGCTGAGATGTGGAGATCGGCTCATCTTTCTTCAGCTTCTCATAGAACTCTTCCTGTGTGAGAGTTACGCCTTCAAGGTACATTTTTTCGTTAATATAAAATGGCATCGGAATTACATAAACGCCAAGCTCTTCTGCCTGTGCCTGTGTGATACCGCTGTTGCTGTCTGTTACAATGGCAATTTTGCCCATTCTTTCTCTCCTCCTGGTCTGTTATCTCACAGTTCAAAGAATTAATGCATCAGCCCCTGATGGACTAATTCTTTGAACTGCTGTAGAAAGCCATGATGTTAGTGTATCATATTTTTTTCTATACCACAATTGGAAATTTTCCATGAAGATTCCGCAAACAGATTACTGTTCACTTCGTGAACAGTAACTAAAAAAACAGCTGCCATACAAATATTTATGCACAGCAGCTGTCACACTATTTATCAAAAATATCCTTATCTATTTATGATCTGTGTTTTATTTCATTTCTCTTACGATCTTTCGAACCGGAAGAACAAATGTCGGAGATACGGACAACTCATCCAGTCCCATCTCTACAAATCTCTCAGTAAGTGTAGTATCTGCACCAAGCTCACCGCAGATTCCGGCCCAGATACCTTCTTTGTGTGCATTGTCCACAACCATCTGGATCATACGGAGAACTGCCTCATGATGGGAATCATAGATATTATCCAGCTTTGCATTCTGACGGTCAATAGCCAGTGTATACTGGGTCAGATCATTGGTTCCGATACTAAAGAAATCAACCTCTTTTGCAAGAAGATCACTGATCATAACAGCTGCCGGAGTCTCGATCATGATACCCTGCTCCACGTCATCACGGAACGGGATCCCCTGTTCCTTAAGCTCTGCTTTTACTTCTGCTACAATGGCCTTGATCTGCTTCACCTCTGTTACAGAGATGATCATCGGATACATGATAGAAATATTTCCGAACATGCTTGCGCGGAAAAGTGCTCTCAGCTGCGTCTTAAATACTTCCGGACGGTCCAGACAGATACGGATCGCACGATATCCCATTGCAGGGTTCTCCTCATGCGCCATATTGAAATAATCGATCTGCTTGTCCGCTCCGATATCCAGAGTACGAATGATAACTTTTTTGCCGGCCATATTCTGAGCTACAGTCTTGTAAACCTGGAACTGCTCTTCCTCTGTAGGATAGTCTTCTTTTTCCAGGTATACGAACTCACTTCGGAAAAGTCCGATGCCTTCCGCATCATTGGCAAGTACATTCGCAACATCACCTGTACTTCCGATGTTGGCATAAAGGTGGAGCTTACGACCGCTCTTGGTAACAGTTTCTTTACCTTTCAGCTCTTTGAGCATTGCACGCTGTGCAAGTTCATCGGCACGCATATCCTCATATTTTTTAAGGGTCTCTGCATCCGGCCCAACGATCAGATTTCCGCTCTTTCCGTCTACGACTGCCATCTTACCGTCCATGGACTCATCGTATTCAATATTGATCAGCGCCGGAATATTCATGGTTCTCGCAAGAATCGCAGTATGTGAGTTAGAAGAACCTTTTCTTGTGACAAAAGCAAGAACCTTGCTCTTATCCATCTGTACAGTCTCACTTGGTGCAAGATCCTCTGCAACTACGATCACCGGCTCGGATGCTTCAAGCTCTCCATCTCCATGGCCGGAAAGCACACGTACCAGACGGTCTGAGATATCCTTTACATCAGCTGCTCTTGCTTTCATATAATCGTCGTCCATCTGTGCGAACATTGATGAGAAGTTATCACCAGTTGTTGCAACCGCATATTCTGCATTTACAGACTCTGTACGGATAATGTTGTGGATGGAATCCAGATAGTCATCATCATCCAGCATCATCTGATGAACCTCAAAGATTGCCGCTCCGGACTCTCCAACTTCCTGAAGAGCCTTGTCATAAAGCTTCTGAAGCTGTGCCACAGCCTGCTCTCTGGCGGCCTCCACACGCTTTACCTCTTCTTCCGGATCCTCCACGTGAACACGTTTAACACTGGCGTCAACTTTCTGGAGGATTGAGATCTTACCGATCGCAATACCGGAAAATACAGATTTACCTTCCAAAACCTTCATGAAATTATCTCCTTCTGTTATAATATTTGCCCACTTGATATATATTATAGCATATAACCTGAAGATTCTGCCATGATTTTTTGCAATCCTGAAAAAACCTGTAAAACTTCTATTTATGCTATCTTTTTATACCAGATATACAGCAAAAGTGACAAAATAGCTGCCGTGGTACCGCGAAAACCATAAATACTCTGCTCTGTCTGCATCTCAGTTTTGGCATCCGCAACATTGATTTGATTTTTATTACTCACTGCGAAGGGCATCAATCGGATTAAGATTAGCTGCCTTTACAGATGGGAGAAGTCCGAAGATCAGTCCGATCAGCATGGAAAATACCACAGAACCGATAATAGCCGGTACACTGATAGCCGTTGGTGCCCCTGAGACCTGAGCCACCACCCTGGATAGTATGATTCCGAGAACAACTCCTATAATTCCTCCAATACTGGTCAGTACTGAAGCCTCAGTCAGAAATTGCCCCAGGATAATATTCTTTCTTGCTCCGATAGCCTTTTTCAGACCGATCTCACTGGTACGTTCTGTGACAGATACCAGCATGATATTCATAACACCGATACCACCTACAAGAAGAGAGATACTTGCGATCCAGATCAGCTGCTGATTGGTACTCTCACTGAGCTTCTGCAGGTTCTTGACCTTCTCCATGATATCCTCTGCCTTGTATTTGAAATTCGTCTTATTCTGTTCATTCTGGATTCCTGTATTCAGCACATCCTCTGCTGCTTTGCCCACGGCACTCATATTATCTGTGCTGTCTGCACGGACGATCACATTCTGAGGCTGATCAAACTTAAATGCGATCGGCCAGGTAGCATCCGGAATCATCACGCTTCCCATGATCGTCTGGGAATATTCCTCATACTCGGAAAGTGTGTTGATCTTAGGCATACTGTCCTCACTCTGGGTAATCACTCCTACAATAACATATGGCTCTGAACCAACCTCGATGGTTTTTCCTACAGGATTCTCACTTCCGAAAATATTCTGTGCGGCATTGGAATCTACAAGAGCAACTTTGCGGTAGCTGTCATAATCCTTCTGCACAAACCCCCTTCCGGACTGAACCATATAACTCATGGTTTTAAGATAATTCCGGTCAATTCCGTATACCGTTCCTCCCTGAAAGCTTGTGTTCATATAATAAACGCTTGCAGACTGGCTGCTGTAATAAAATGTAGAGCTGATCACATGATCCAGATCTCCGATAGCTGCTTTCTGGGAATTGGAAATTACCGGGGGCGTAGAACTGTTTCCGTAGGACCCGTAATCCATATCATAGGTGCTGTCTCCATCATAAAGAAGAACCTGTACCGTATTATTTCCGGAACCTATCAGATCTTCTTTAATCTGTTCACTGGTTCCTTTAATCGTAGACACAATTGCAATAATTGATGCAATACCAATAATAATACCAAGCATGGTCAGAAAGGATCTCATCTTATGTGACCATATTCCCTGAAAAGCCAGGCGTATATTTTCAAACATGAAATTTCTCCTTCCTGTTATTCGTTGTACATATCATCCAGCGATACTTCTTTTGTCCGGACACCTTCCTGTACAGTATCCCCGTAAGGAAATGCCAGAAGATCATCCGATTTCAGACCAGATGTTACAACTGCATAGTAGCCACTGTTTACAATACTTCCAACCGTAACCTGCTGTTTCTTTAAAGTTCCGTTATTATCTTTATAAACATAGCTGTTTCCATGTTCTGTCCGGATAAAAACTTTCATCACAACAAGGCTTCCTTTTGCAAGTTTATTAGACTGCAGAGTTATAGTCACATAATCCTGATCTGTAAACTGCAGGGACTGATCTGTGATCTCCGCATTAAATGTATAGTAAGATACATTAGGATTGGAATCTCCTCCATAATAAAAATTGTTGGAGGAATCCACCGGATAATCCGATACATTCAAAACCCTGGCCTCAAAGCTTCCGGAATTATAACTGGTGCACTGAAGAAGTGCACCCTCCTGCATCTGATCCCTCATCAGCTCGCTGACTGTGCCGGTCACATAGAATCCATCCTTACTCTTTACTTTAAGAAAAGCATCTCCATTGTAAGAACCGGTTGCCTCATCGCCAATATATGCAACTGTTCCATCCAGCTTACTTGTCACAAGTTTGTTCTTTACCTTATTTTCAAGTTTGGTGATATTCAGATTATTTTCTTCAATATCAAGCTTCAGACTTGATATCTTATTCTTCTGAATCTTGATGGCATCCTCTCTTGACATGGCACTACCATCTGTACTGTCATCTCCGTCTCCTCCATCACCCGGAATATCATCATCACCGGAATTCTTATCATACTTTGATGCTCCATCCAATGTAAATTCTGTCTCTGCATACATATAAACAGGTTTTTCCAGAAGGCTTCCATCAATAAGATAATATCCTGTACAGGATACTTTCCTGTCATTAAAATCTGCAATGGTGTCATTCTCATGGAATTCCAGCTGGAACCAGCTTCCGCCTTCCTGTACTACCTTTGTTCCATCTTCACTGTAGCCGGCCATACGGTTAAAGAAAGATCCCATAACTGTAACTTTGCCTTTGGCACTGCTTACCAGAAAAACATATGGATCTTCCTCTGTACCTGTTCCTGTAAAAGGCTCTGATTTATAATCCAGTTTCTGGTAAAACTGCGGTTCTCCATCTGTAATTCCAGGAATCTCAGGTTCTGTGAAATCCGGATTCGGAAGCTCATTTGGTTCTAAGGTAGGTGTCGGTGTAGGCGATACTGTCGGCGTATCATCCGTTCCGGAATTCCAGTCTGCGCCTCCATCTGTAAAATCGCCGGCTGAAGGATCCTGGAAAGAAGGTCCGGCAGTGGCATCATCAGAAGCATCTGTAACATTGCCTGAATTCTGACTGCTTTCACTTTCTGAAGCTCCGGAGGATATGTCCTGTGAAATGTCTTCTGCATCCTGAGATGAATCTTCCCCGGACGAATCTTCTGTAAATTCTGAAGTTGCTTTTGCCTGTGATGTTTCCGCTGCCTGCACAGCTGTATCAGATGGTTCTGTAAATACACTGAGAAGCAAAGGCTGTGCTGCAGAAGCCAGATAATTTCCGTCTGCCGCCGATGGGACTGATCCGGTTATGGACTGCATAGAATCATCTGCGCTTCCATCAGAACCTTGATTTGAAGTACTCATTTCACTATCGCCACCTGTGTTTCCACTTACAGAATCCGGTCCCGTATCATCTGTACTGTCTGTGTTATCCTCGATAGGGCCTCCGTTCTGAAGACTTACGAGCCGTTTCTGTGCTCTGGCAAGATCCTGCTCCTGTTTCTGCAGTTTCAGTTTCGCAATATTCAGTTCCATCTCCACAAGTGTCATATCAAAGGAGATCAGGTTATCACCTTTTTTTACATCGTCCCCCTGTGAAACATAGATCTTATCAATGATCATATCCTTATCCATGTTTATATTCTGGGTAACATTGGTAGTAATGGTTCCGTCCAAAGTTGTTTCAGAATACCAGTCTGTCTGAAGATTGCTGACACTTGTTACCGGTACTTCTGTTACCTTGGATTCTTTTACATGTCTCAAGCCTGTGTAGATTCCTCCCGAAGCAAGTGCCACGATCAGCACACCTACAATGACTCTCTTCACAATTTTCATGTTATCACCTCTTTTCCTGCAGCTCACCGTCACGGATGGTAACAACTCTCTTGGCATGTGCTGCGATCTCAGGGTCATGGGTGATCATTAATACAGAAACTCCCTCATCATTCAGTTTCTGAAAAAGTTCCATAACCTGTGCTCCGGACTTCGTATCCAGTGCACCGGTAGGCTCATCGGCCAGCAGCAGCTTCGGATTGTTCACAATAGCTCTTGCAATGGCAACCCTCTGCATCTGTCCTCCTGATAACTGGTTCGGCTTGAAATTCACTCGTTCTGCAAGTCCAACTCGTTCCAGTGCCTTCAATGCACGTTCCCTGCGTTCTTTTTTGGGAACTTTCGCGTAATTCAGAGGCAGTTCCACATTGGTAAGTGCACTCTGCCTTGGAAGAAGATGAAAACTCTGAAACACAAAACCGATCGTCTTAAGGCGGAGATCTGACATCTCATTCTCAGAACATTTGGCAATATCTTCCCCATTCAGAAGGAAAGTACCTTTGGTCGGCTTATCCAAACATCCGATAATATTCATCAGTGTGGTCTTTCCGGAACCGGACGGTCCCATGATCGCCACATATTCCCCTTCTTCCATGGAAAAATTCACATCCTTCAGTACAGGAACTGTCATTTTTCCCTGCTGGTAATCTTTATATATTCCTTTTAAGTCTAAAATCATTCTGTCGGTGCTCCTTCCATCGGAACAAGATCATCTTCAGAAGAAATTTCGCCGGTCATATCTTCCATATCGCTGTCGGACATTCCTTCTTCGATCATCTCCGGCTCTGCTCCATCACTTTCCATATCTCCATAATCTGCCTCAGAACCGTCTTCGTAATCTGCATCATCTCCGGTATCATACATAGCTGCAGTAGTCTGATCTGTAGTACCCTCTATCACAGACATTCCTTCTTTCAGAGTTTCTGTCGGGAATGCAATTTTGTCTTTCTCTGTAAGACCATCTGCAATTTCATATTCTGCAAGATTCTCATCGTACTGTCCCAGTACAACACTCCTCTTCTCCAGTTTATTATTATCTCCTGCAACCCACACATACGGACTGTCTGTATCTGCATCAACAATAAAATAATCATTCAGCCAGATACCGATCTTTTCCTCATCCTGGCCTTCATCTGCTTCGATATAAACATGCTGTCCAAGCATTAGTCCGTCAGAAGAATCCAGATTCACATAAAAAGGATATGTACTGGATGAAGTCTGGTCATCACCGGAACTGGAATAGCCAGACATCGCTGCATCGGTACTGTTATTTGTGCTTGAATTATCCATATCAACTGCTCCCATGGTTCCTTTCCATGTTTTGGAAGAATCTACCCTGGAACGGATGATCACAGGTGTTCCTTCAATAATGGAATCTCTGTTTATCTCATTTACTGTTCCCTTTACACGATAAGCACCTGTACTCAGGATCGTGATAAAAGCATTGCCGGAACTGTCCCCGGAACCGGAATCAGAAGAAGCATCTCCCTCTGTAAGGGTGTCATTCACTCCATCTGAATCGTCTCCTCCCATCTTGGATGTATCAATCTTCTGGATCACGCCATCGATCTCACTGCGGACCTCTGTGTTCTGAGTTGCCTGGGAAAGCTTCTCGATCTCGGCCTGTTTACTCTTCTGATCGTACTCATTCTTTTTGAGATTCATTTTCTGTGTTTCGATCTCTATTGTATAGGAAAGCTGGTTATCTGCTGTGGCTTTCTTTTTCTCGGCTTCCAGGGTCGTGATCTGGTCAGAAATACTCAAAGACTCATTCTTCAGACGATCCAGTGCCAGCTGTGCCTCCTGAAGACTTTGCTGGATGCTGCCAAGATCATACTGAAAAAGAAGCTGTCCTTTCTTCACTTCCTCACCTGTTTTTACCTGTACTTCTTTTACCTTTCGGCCGCTCTCGATCTTTACCTGTACAGTCTCCTGTGGTTCTACTACACCGGCATATCGGTTCTCAACACCGGAATCTGCTTCTGAAAGCTTGCTTATTTTTGTTACATATACGGTATCACTGCCACTTGCAGATCCCGTATGATGAGTATAATAATACCAGCCTCCGGCTCCAATGCCAGCTGCCAGTATGAGAATCCCAAGGGCTGTTAAAATGCGTTTTTTCATATCTGTCCTCTTTTCTCAGCACAATGCTGAAACTACAAGTTGCTTAAAACATCATATCAGATTAAGGCCAAAAAGAAAAGTCTTTGCAAAAAACGATGCAGATTTCACAATTTTTTCACTTTTTTTTCATAAAAATCGTATATTTTTAATGGATTTTTGACTTTTTATGCGATATCTGATAAAATAGGATGTAAATTTTTTTGAAAGGAACGAACGATATGAAGACAGTGAAATACCTGCTGGCTTTCTTTTTTGTTTTTCTGGCAGTTTCCGTATGCGGCTGCTCCCATTCAGCAAAAACATCCGCTGAGAAAGCCATCGAAAAGGATCTGGATCTTCTTAAAAATCTGGATCCCGCTACAACCATGAAATACATATCGTATCAGGAACTGTTTCCGGATTCTGATGATAACACAGAACTTTCTGATGATATTAAGGAAGTTTTTACTCTTTTTTTCCGGAATTTCGATTACAAAATTCTGGATCTTTCTGTTGACCAGGACCAGAAAACTGCCTTTGCCCATATACAGCTTACCACTCTGAATGCTGAAACACTTGCAAAAGATTTTGTTTCCGCAAGCCTTCAGAATGAAATACTACAAGCTGCTTCCGGCGAAAAAATCACTGACAGCAATGAGAATTCCATGGAACAACGATATCTGCTTCTCCACAGCCTCCTAGAGGAACAGACCTACGATACTGTGGATCGCAATGTTTCCATTCAGCTGATCAACCATGGTTCTTCCACAGAACCGGACTGGGAGATCACGCACAGTTATTCTCTTGAAAATGACCTGGTCGGCGGTCTTATCGCTTATCTGTCCGATCCGGATCTTGTCTCGCCTGATAAAACTCTTGATGTCTATCTGAAAACTCTCCAGGAAATGGATGTACAGCAGATGTCCAATTATCTTGGACTGGATTCGATCCTGAACACTTCGGATTCTGCAAAAAATGCCATTGCTTCTGCCCTTATGGAGCAGTTTCATTCCTGCTTTGACTACAAAATATCAAATACTTCTGTTTCCGGATACAGTGCCAGAGTTAATGCAGAGCTTACCACTTTTGACAGTGATTCCATTCTCTCTCAGTATGAAAAAGAGCTGAATACCTATCTGGATTCTGCTGATGCAGTGATCGATGGATCACAGAAACGGTACAATAAGTCCCATGAGCTTCTTCTTGACAGTATCAAAAACAATGAAGCTACCATAACAGCTACTGCTACTTTCCATCTGACGAATGACGGGGCTTCCTGGAAACTGGAAGATGCCGGCACAGAGCTTGGAAATGCAATCTTTGGAACACTGACTGCTTCACCGGTTCCGGAGGATGCAACTGGAGATGCCGATTCTGAGGAGGCTTCTGATACAGATAATTCAGAGGAAAATACCGAAGATACCTCTTCTGAAGATGATAATCAGGATAACACTTCTGATAATTCTGACGAAATTGAATAAAATGATTCGATAATATTTAACCGAATCAAGTAAATCCCTTGCTTCAATCACAAATATCCGCTTGACTATCATAAAAAAACTCCTGTAGGATTCCGCGCCTTTCTTCTTTTTGAAAAGGCACCGTCCATACGGGAGTTTTCTGATTTTTTATAATACTCACTATTCTTTTTATACCCCAGAGATAATCTTGATAAAAAGCAGTGCAAGCACTACAAGAATGATCGGCCGGATGATCCGGCTTCCGTTCTTCATGACCATACCGGCTCCTGTATAATGTCCTGCAATGGAAAATACAGAAGCGGCGATTCCAAGAGTGATCATGATTTTTCCACTTAAAAGAAACACCACAAGAGCTGCCACGTTGGAAGAGAGATTGGTAAGCTTCATCGTACCGGAAGCTTTTGCCACGCTCATCTTCGCTGCCCCTGTATACAGAAGCAGCAGAAATGTACCTGTTCCAGGCCCATAAAATCCATCGTAACATCCCACAGCAAGAGAGCAGATGGCACAGATTAAAATCTGTTTCTTTCTGGCGATCTCACCGCCCTGCTCATCCATATTCTTCTTTCGAAGTACATAAAAAGCCACGATCGGAAGAACAGGAATCAGCATATATCTTAAAAGCTTATCACTTGCTACAAGTGCCAGATGTGCCCCTATGGTAGATCCCAGAAGAGCCATAGGAATACAGGGGATCACCAGTACCCAGTCCACAAAATTGTTTTTGCACAGGCGGATCGTAGAGATCAGCGTTCCGGTCGCAGAAGAAAGCTTATTGGTTGCAACTGCATTATGTATGGGAACTCCGGACAAAAGATAAGCAGGCAGGGAGATAAGTCCTCCCCCACCTGCTACAGCATCTACAAATCCGGCAAGAAATACAAGTGGACAAACGATCAGAAATGTATAGATTGTCGGCTGCATGATAAATTATTCTTCCTCTTTTTCTTCCTTCTCAGGCTCAAGATCAAGTCCCAGCTCATGAAGCTGTGCCTCACTTACCTGGCTTGGTGACTGAGTCATCAGGCAGGAAGCATCCTTAACCTTCGGGAATGCGATAACGTCACGAATAGTATCTGCTTTTGCCATGAGCATAACAAGTCTGTCAAGACCGTATGCCAGTCCTGCGTGAGGAGGAACTCCGTATTTAAACGCATCCAGAAGGAATCCGAACTGCTCATGTGCAGCTTCTTTTGTGAAACCAAGTGCCTCAAACATTCTCTCCTGAATATCATCCTGGTGAATACGTACACTACCGCCACCGATCTCATTTCCATTGAGAACGATATCGTATGCTTTTGCACGAACCTTACCCGGATCTGTGTCGAGAAGCGGCAGATCCTCTTCCATAAGCATGGTGAACGGATGATGCATAGCTGTGAAACGGTTTTCCTCCTCGCTCCACTCAAGAAGCGGGAATTCTGTTACCCATACGAAACGGTATTCGTTCTTGTCAAGAAGGTTCATCTGTTTTGCAAGCTCAAGACGAAGTGCTCCCAGTACATCGTATACAAGTTTAGTCTTGTCTGCTGCGAAAAGAAGCAGATCTCCCGGCTTACCATCCATAGCTTTTACAAGGGCATCCATTTCTTCGTCCTTCATGAATTTGGCAAAGGAAGATTTTCTGGTTCCGTCTTCTGCAATGGCAATGTATGCAAGACCTTTTGCACCATATCCTCTTACAAATTCAACAAGTTTGTCAATTTTCTTTCTCGGCATGCCTCCCTGGCCTTCTGCGTTAATACCACGAACGCTTCCGCCGTTTTCGAGAGCACCTGTGAATACACCGAAACCGCAGTCTTTAACGATATCGCTGACATCATGAAGTTCCATACCGAAACGCATATCCGGCTTATCAGAACCGAAACGGTCCATAGCCTCCTGCCATGTGATTCTCTGGATTGGAAGCTTCACATCGATATCCAGAACCTCTTTGAACAGGAATGCAAGATATCTCTCATTTACATCAATAACATCGTCAACATCTACAAAAGAAAGCTCCATATCGATCTGTGTGAACTCCGGCTGACGGTCAGCACGAAGATCCTCATCGCGGAAACATCTTGCGATCTGGATGTAACGGTCAAATCCGGAGCACATCAGAAGCTGCTTGTACAGCTGCGGAGACTGAGGAAGACCATAGAAGCTTCCCGGATGAACACGGGATGGTACCAGATAGTCTCTGGCTCCCTCAGGAGTACTCTTTCCAAGCATTGGTGTCTCAATCTCAAGGAATCCTTCTTTTGTAAAGAACTGTCTTGTAAGCTGGGCAACCTTGCTCTTCATCATGATATTTCTCTGAAGGTCCGGTCTTCTTAAGTCAAGATAACGATATTTAAGACGGATCTCATCCTTTGTCTTGCTGTTCTCCTCAATCGGAAATGGCGGCACATCTGCCTCAGCAAGTACACGGAGAGCTTTTACACGAAGCTCGATCTCACCTGTTGCAAGATTCTCGTTTACTGCTCCTCCACGTTTCTCTACTGTACCTGTTACAGCAATAACAAACTCACTACGGAGTTTACCAGCTTTTGTAAAACCTTCCTCGTCAATGCTGCCATTCTCAAAAATCAGCTGCATGATTCCGGAACGGTCACGAAGGTCTACAAATACAAGGCCTCCTTTATTTCTGGCTTTTGCCACCCATCCCATTAATGTTACTTCTTTTCCGACCATCTCTGTGGTCACTTCTGCACATCGGCAGGTTCTGTGCAGTCCCTGCATGCTTTCAGCCATCTCTTTATCCTCCTCTGCCTATTTTTCATAGTCATTTTAATTTACTCAGCCATCTCCGTTTTCAGGCGGGGTAGCTTCAGTCTCTGTTGAAAAATTCTACATACTCTGTATAACCGTCTGCTGCCAGCTGATCCTTCTGGAACTTTTTGTTCTTTTTCATAATAGAGATATTGATCTGTGTACCGGCACTTCTCTCCTCTGTTGCCTGTTTCAGAATATTCAGAAGCTTATCTGCCGGCATGTTTTTCTCGATCAGGTATGCTTTTTTACCGTTCTTGGTCGGGATTTCATAGCCTCTCTCAAGAAGCAGCATAACGATTCTCTCAAATCCAATAGAGAAACCGCAGGCACAGGTATTATTTCCTGTAAATTTACCGATCATCTCATCATAACGTCCGCCGCCGCCAACGCTTCCGCCGAACTCATCCATAGAGATTTCAAAGATCGGACCTGTGTAATAGGACATTCCACGTACCAGTGTCGGATCAAAGGACATCCTGAAGTCTGCTGTTTTTACAGATTCTACTGTATTGATGATAGTCTCAAGATCCTCTGCGATACCTGAATCCAGAACATCGGAAAGTTTCTCTTTAATGTAGCGAACGCCCTCAATATCATTGGTGATCTCACGGAAAAGTCCAAGATAAGTATCAATGCTCTCTTTTGCAAAGCCCTCCTTCTCAAGCTCCTCTGCTACACCCTCGATGCCGATCTTGTCCATCTTGTCAAGGATGATGAATACAGTGTCAAAGCTCTCTGCCGGGAATCCACTGTACTGAGCCATTGCTTTCAGAATCCTTCTGTCATTGATACGAATGGTAAAATTGTGGAAATCCAATTTTCCAAGAAGTGTTGTAGTTGCAAGTACAAGCTCGATCTCAGCCAAGTAAGTCGGCTCACCCAGGATATCGATATCGCACTGCATAAACTGACGGAAACGACCTCTCTGCGGGCGGTCTGCTCTCCATACATTTCCCATCTGAAGTGCCTTGAACGGAGCAGGAAGCTCATTGGCATTGTTGGAATAATATCTGGAAAGCGGTACAGTCAGATCATAACGGAGACCAGAATCAGTCAGATCGTTCTCACATGTTGCTGTATCCAGTTTCAGTTTCTCGCCTCTCTTCATGATTTTGAAGATCAGCTTCTCATTTTCTCCACCCTGCTTGCTGCAAAGATTCTCAATATGTTCTACACAAGGAGTTTCAATTGCGGAAAATCCAAATGTTCCGTAAGTCTCTCTGATCATGTTCATTACATAGTTACGGATTGCCATTTCCTTCGGTAAAATGTCCTTCATTCCTGTAACCGGTTTCTTTTTTAATGCCATATTTTCCTCCTTTATGAATCACCCTCTGAAATGCAAGAAATACCTGCATATCAAAGTTTTTAATCTCATCGATCATAAGCCTTAAGACCTCATCGTTCTCAAGAGCTTTCCTGTATGGTCTGTCAGAACTTAGTGCTGCATATACGTCACATACCCGCAAGATTCTGGCTCCCAGGGGAATGCTTATTCCTGACCTGTTGCTTGGATAACCGCTGCCGTCAAAATTCTCATGATGATAAAGAATACTCTCAAGCACATAATCTGAATATCCCTGATCTTTCAGAATCTCATAGCTCAATGTAGAATGCATGCGGACATATTTCAGCTCCTCTATCACCATTGGATTCTGCTCCTGCCCGTTAATATAGCCTTCCAGCTTCAGTTTTCCGATGTCATGCAGCATTCCGGCTATCGCCAGCTGGTAACACTCTTCCTCTGGGCGTCCAAGCTCTTTCGCCACATCGTATGCCAGATTACTGACAACAGCCCCGTGTTTCAGTTCTGCGGAAAGATCCATTTCCAGGATCCGATCCTGCGTATTATTATTTATCTTCTGTACGCTTTTCAAGGATCCGTCTCTCCTTTCGATCTACAGCCATTTCGCAATGCCCTGGCGTTTTCTCTCGATCATCTCATCTATACGCGAAATGTAATTGGTAACATCTTTTACATTCTCCACACGCTCGATCCGCTGTCCGTGATCAAACACAAGCTTAGAGGAACCACCTGCCCCCAGTGCGATGATCGGCTGCTTTTCCTCCATAATCAGTATATTGTAAATCCCCGCTTTGTCAACCTCAGAATAACCGACGTTTTCAAAATTTCCCTTCATATTCTTCTGTCTGTACAGATAATATGGACCCATTCCCATCTCATAGGCAGTTTTCATGGTCAGGTTCATGATCTCCTGGTTGTTTTCAAAGGTCATTTCCTGGTATCTGTCACGGAAAATATTCAGCCTTGCCGCACGCTTCACTGCAAGGGAATGTACAGTCAGACTGTCCGGCCTGAGGGCTTTTACCTCATCCAGTGTATGCTGGACTTTTGTGATATCTTCTCCCGGAAGTCCTACGATCAGATCCATATTGATATTGTCAAAGCCAGCTTCTCTTGCCATATAAAAAGCATTTTTTGTCTGCTCTACTGTATGGCGTCTGCCAATAATATCCAGAGTTTCCTGATTCATAGTCTGAGGATTTACGGAAATCCTTGTAACCGGAAATTCCCTGATTGCCTGGAGCTTCTCTAAAGTGATACTGTCCGGCCTTCCTGCCTCAACAGTAAACTCCTCCAGCTCTTCACACGGAAAATATTCCGTGATAGCAGAAAGAAGTCTTCTAAGCTGATCAGGTTCCAGCGTAGTCGGGGTTCCACCGCCAATATAGACAGTGTCTAATTTTCTGTTTTTCATCATCTGGGAAACTGCCTGGATTTCTTTGATCAGGGCATCCAGATAGTCCTCTACATATTTACGCCATCTCTCCAGCGGATAGGAGCTGAAAGAACAGTACAGACATATACTTGGACAAAAAGGAATTCCCACATAAAGACTGTAGCCATTTTCATAATCAATATTCTTCAGAATGTCCCTCTCACGGTTCGCAATGGTAACTGCAAGTGCTGTTTTCTCCGGGCTTACCAGATACTGTTCTCTCATATATCTGGCAATCTCCGTATTCTTCATCCCTGATTCCAGCATACCCATAGCCATCTTTACCGGACGGATACCTGTAAGATTTCCCCATGGAAGTGTCTTTCCTGTAACCCTGGAAAGCATCTGATACAGAGCATATTTAATAGCGTCTTTATTTTTTCTGCGGGTATCATCGCAAGAAATAAGGGCATCCGAAGCTTCTCCACTGGATTGCCCTTCTATCACAGCCCCATGAGCTGCCTGTTTATCAATTCCGTTATCGTAACTGATGGTATAGCCTTCCTCGTCACGTGAAACCCGGAAGCGGATATCATAATCCGCTCCATCCTCCTCATAAAGAGAAATGATCTCATTTCCGGGATAAAACGCTTTGATCAGCTCATACACATCATGTTCAAAATCTCTGTTCTGAAACAAAATGCCAATTTTATACAAATGGATTATACCTCTTTTCATAACCGATCGTTGTAGATGCTTCGTGCCCTGGGAAAACTTCAGTTTCCTCCGGCAGTGTATCCACAAGTTTGTGAAGGCTTCTTACGATCTCAGCAGAACTTCCGCCAGGGAAATCCGTTCTGCCTACAGAACCGCAAAACAAAGTATCTCCGCTGAAAAGAACGCCTTCATCTTCTATATAATAACAGCAGCTTCCCTTGGTATGTCCCGGTGTGTGGAACATTTTAACAGAAAATCCAGCTGCCTCAAAAACCTCTCCGTCATCCAGCAGCACATCTGCCCTGATGGAACATGCTTTCCGGTAAACCGTCATATTCAGGGACGGATCCCCAAGCATAGCCTCTTCCTGTCTGCAGGCATAAACAGGAACCTGATACTTCGCCTTTACTTCCTCCACTGCCATGATATGGTCAAAGTGGCCATGTGTCAGAAGAATCCCCACAGGTTTCCCCTGCATAATGTCTACCTTCCGGAAAATTTTTTCTGCATAATCACCAGGATCAACAATAAGCATCTCCCCTGTTTCTTTATTCTTCAGAAAATAACAGTTGGTAAATACCTGGCCCAGCACACACTGCTGCATTTCAAGCTTACTCATAAAATTTCCTCCGTTTGTCGGGTCAGCCCGTTGCTCTCTCCACATCGATAACGCTCTCAACCTGACGGATCTTTTCGATCAGGGAATTCAGTTCCTGTTTGCTACATACATTAAATGACATAGAGATCGTTGCACGTTCCTGTCTGTTGGTACGGCTGTTGATGGAACGAAGATCGATCTTCCTCTCTGTAAAGATCTTGGAAATATCAACCAGAAGTCCTGTACGGTTATTGGCATAAACATTAATCTCTGCCTCATACTTTTCAGAATCTGATCTATCCGGCATCTGCCACTCAGCCTCAATGAGACGCTTACGGTCGATCTCCGGCATATTAAGCACATTCACACAGTCTGTACGGTGAATGGTGATTCCTCTTCCTCTTGTGACAAAGCCTACAATCTCATCGCCTGGAATCGGGCTGCAGCATTTGGAAAAGCGTACTGCCACATCGTGGATGCCTTTTACCACAATACCGCTCTTGTTCTTGGCAATGTGAAGCTTCTCCTGTGATTCAGAAGCCGCTTCCAGAACCTGCTCGTCTGTAAGATTCTTCTTATGCTCTCTCTCATAGGCTTCCACAAGTTTATTGAACACCTGTCCTTCTTTCAGGCCACCGTGTCCGATAGCTGCCAGAACAGAATCCCAGTCACGGAAACCATATTTATGCATTACAGATTCCATATACTGTGGTTTCGTATAAAGACCTGGTTTAAATCCTTTCGTCTTGGCATACTGGTTCAGCATATCCTTGCCCTTCAGGATATTATCTTCTTTCAGTTCTTTCTTAAACCACTGGTTGATCTTGTTTTTGGCCTGTGTGCTCTTTACGATCTTCAGCCAGTCACGGCTCGGCCCCTGTGAATTCTGGGATGTGATAATTTCAATACGGTCACCGTTTTTGATCTTATATTCGATAGGAACAAGTTTACCATTAACTCTGGCACCTACCATCTTGTTTCCTACTGCACTGTGCACGCTGTATGCGAAATCGATAGGTGTGGAACCATTTGGAAGAGTTTTTACATCACCCTGCGGAGTAAAACAGTAAACACTGTCTGCAAAAAGATCCAGATCATTCTTCAGAAGGCTCATGAACTCCCTGTTATCAGACATGTCCCGCTGCCACTCCAGAATCTGGCGTAGCCAGTTCAGCTTCTCTTCCTCACTCTTACCCGGTTTCTTGCCATCAGATGTTTCTTTATATTTCCAGTGGGCTGCAATACCATATTCCGCTGTTTTATGCATCTCAAAAGTACGGATCTGGATCTCAAAAGGCTGTCCGTTAGGGCCGATCAGAGTTGTATGCAGAGACTGATACATGTTAGCTTTCGGCATTGCGATATAATCTTTAAATCTGCCGGGGATCGGCTTATACATCTCATGAATGACACCAAGTGCAGCGTAACAGTCCTTCACGGTGTCCACTATAATACGCACTGCAAAAAGGTCATAAATCTGGTCAATGGTCTTGTCCTGGTTGACCATTTTCTTATAGATGCTGAAGAAATGCTTCACACGGCCGTCAACCTGGGCCTTGATGTTGGCATCCTCCATGTGCTTCTTTACCTGTTTCACAATAGCGTTGACAAATTCTTCTCGGGCACTCTTACGGAGAGCAACTTTTTCTACAAGGTCATAATAGACATCCGGTTTCAGATATTTAAGGGAAAGATCATCCAGTTCCACCTTGATCTTGGAAATACCAAGTCGCATGGCGATCGGGGCATAGATATCCATGGTCTCCCTTGCCTTCTCCTGCTGTTTCTCCGGACGCATATACTGCAAGGTACGCATATTATGAAGACGGTCTGCAAGCTTGATAAGGATAACTCTGATATCCTTGGCCATGGCCAGGAACATCTTTCTCAAGTTCTCAGCTTGAACCTCTACCTTATCCTTGGAATAGGACAGCTGTCCCAGCTTGGTAACACCATCTACAAGAAGAGCAACTTCGGAACCGAATTCCTTCTCCACTTCTTCATAAGTCATCCAGGTATCTTCCACTGCATCATGAAGAAGACCTGCCACAATGGTCTCCTTATCCAGCTCAAGATCTGCCAAGATGATTGCCACACAGAGAGGATGAATGATATAAGGCTCACCGGATTTACGCTTCTGATCCTTATGCGCCTCACTGGCCACTTTATAAGCCTTTTCGATCATGGAAATATCTGCAGACGGATGATACTTCCTTACACTCTTTATCAGTTCTTCATAGAGAACCTCCGGACTTGTAAAGTCATGCATGGATTTTACCGCCGCATCTGCCTTTTTGACAGATTCCAGTTTTTCTTTTTCTTCTTCTTTCTGTATTCCAATGTTCTGTTTTTCTGTATTCTTCATCTCCGCCATTAAATCCCACCTGCCTGTGCACAATTTCCTGTTACTGCTCACTTCATGTCCAGCAACGCCACACTGCTGCGATCACACAACAGCCCACATCCCTTTCCAGCTGACAGAAAAATATTATTTTCCGTCATAACGGATCACAGATGCTACATCATAACCTTTCAGACGTTCACGTCCCTTAAGTCCTGCAAGCTCCATGAGAAAAACAACCTTTACCACAACACCACCAAGCTCCTCTACAAGCTTAATGGCTGCTTCTACGCTTCCACCGGTTGCAATAAGATCATCAATGATAACTACTTTCTGTCCTGGCTTGATGGAATCCTTGTGCATCTCGATCGTTGCACTTCCGTATTCCAGATCGTAAGTTCTGGAAACTGTCTCACATGGAAGTTTTCCTGCCTTGCGGACCAGAACAAATGGTTTATGAAGATTGTATGCGATCGGCATGCCAAAAATAAAGCCTCTGGACTCGAGTCCAGTGATCACATCAAAATCAACATCTTTCAGACAATCCTGCATGGAATCAATAGCAAGCTGTAATCCATCTGCATCCTGGATAACACTGGTAACATCACGGAAAATAATCCCTGGCTCTGGAAAGTCCGGGATACTTCTTACATATTCTTCTATTTTTTTCATAATAACCTCCAATGGCGTAATTTGTCAATCAGATGATAGATAGTATAGCACTTTTTCTGTAGGGAATCAATGTGCAACCCGACAGAACTCGCATGAATACGACAGATTATTGGCTGCATATTGACCAGTACGCAGCTTTTCTCTGTAATTTTTACCTCTTGTTTGTCAAGTAGCTATTCGCAATCCGCTTTGCTATGCAGCTCTGCATCAAATAACTACTCCTCCGTTATTTGGTTAAAATATTTATTCTGCAAGATAATTGCGTATCACGATCTGCAGGTTTTCTCTTCCCTGATACCGATTGATCTCCGGATAATAAGTAACTGAAATAATGTTGCTTCCCTTTACCGCATTTATAAATTCGTCGGCTTCACCAAAATATACAGCTTCCATCACACAGCCCGTATGATCAGACAGCTGCAGCTTCGCCACATTTCTATTTTTACCAAGAATACGGCTGCTTAAAACCCTAAGTCCTTTCTGAGCAAAAAGTGGCCTGGTATTGCCTTTTCCAAAAGGTTCCAGAAGAGATATCTCTTCTACAAGTTCCCTATTAATATAGGAAACCGGCATGGGCACATCTATAAGGATCTTTGGCCTCAGATCTTTTTCTGTCAATGTACAGTTTTCATTTAAACGTTTTCGGAACTCTTCCACATTTTCTTCTTTTATGGAAAGTCCTGCTGCCATAGGATGACCTCCATACTGTTCCATAAGATCATCGCATTTTACCAGCTCATCAAACATGGAGTAGCTTTCTATGGAACGACCGCTGCCCTTTACCATGGTCTCTCCTTTTGTCAAAATAAAGACCGGTTTATTGTACTTTTCCCGGATACGTCCGGCAATGATCCCCGCCAGACTTTCATGACAGTCTGGCAAAAAGATCACAAGTACACGGTCCTGTCCGATTTCCGTCTCTTCTACAATGCGAATCGCTTCTTCTTTTCCCTCTTCTGTAAGAGCTTTACGGCTCTGGTTCAGCGCAGTCAGATCACCTGCAAGTTTCGCAGCTTCTTCCTCTGTCTCTGCACAGAGAAGCTTCAGAGAACGGGCTGCCGTATCCAGTCTTCCGCTGGCATTGATGCATGGTCCCAGCACAAATCCCACGTGATAAGCTGTGATCTCTCCGTCTTCCAGACCATTTGCACGAATCAATTCCCGTAAACCTTTATTAGATGTGTGGGAAAGCCTTTTCAGTCCTTCTTTTACAAGAATACGGTTTTCTCCCTGAAGATCCATTACATCTCCAACTGTTGCAATAGCTCCCAGTTCTATAAAATCTTCCAGTTCTCTCTCCGGGATCCCGCAGGCTTCATAGAGAGCTGTCACAAGCTTCAGTGCAACTACAGCACCGCAGAGTCTTTTTTCCGGGTATCTGCAGTCCGGCTGCTTTGGATTTACAATAATATCTGCAGGAGGAAAAATCAGCTCACGGCCGTTTTCCGTTTCTTTATATGGAATCTCATGATGGTCTGTTACGATCACTGTCATTCCTTTTTCTTTTGCCATCGCAATTTCATTATATGCTGCAATTCCATTGTCACAGGTAACGATCACATCAATTCCATCTGCAAGTGCCTTCTCGATCAGATGCTCGTGAATCCCGTATCCATCTGATACTCGGTCAGGAATATATGTATCTGCATATGCACCTACCCGTTTCAGTCCTTTAAGCAGGATAAATGTAGATATTACACCGTCAATATCATAATCTCCGATAATCCGGATCTGTTTTTTTTCTTTTATCTTATTTCGCAGAATCTCTACAGCTTCATCCACATCTTTCATAAGATGTGGAGAAGCCAGCTCCTCCACTGTTCCATGAAGATATCTGCGGATTTCTTCTTTGTCCTGTACATCGCGGTTCCGAATCAGCCTAGCGATCACAGGATCGATCCCGAATTCTTTTCCAATTGCTGTAAAATCTGCACGTTTTGCAGCAACAACCCATCGTTCCATGTTGTTTCCTCCTTGAACTGCTTTGCCGCTTTCATCTTGTCAAGCGACACAATAACGATATTGTAACTCATAAGCCAGTATACCTGCAAGTATAAAAACGTAAGAACGAATCGAACAGATCCTGTCCTCAGGACTTTTTTACGTTATTGGAACATTATGGAATGATTACCTGTAATAAAAAAACGTCCCGCAGGGAAAAATACTTCTTCCCCATACGAAACGTTTTTTTATCTTTTAACAGCTCTTATTCAGATTTTTCTTCCTCATTCTGCTGTTTTGCTGCTTCCTGCGCTGCAAGGCGGTCTGCAACTCTTTTACGATTTTTCTTCTTTGGCTGTTGCGGAGCTGCAGGCTGTCCGGACGGCTGTTTTGCCTTTTTCCCAGTGGAAGTCTGAGCGGATGCTGCTGCAGCTGCCGGTACGACAACGCGGTTCTTTCCGAAAGTCTTCATTGTATACCACAGTGCACCTGTAATGCATACAGAAGAATATGCTCCGCCGATGATACCTACCATCAGAGGTGCGGCAAACTCTTTAATGGAAGAAACTCCCATAACGTAAAGGATCGCAACCATAACGAAAGTTGTCAGGGATGTGTAAATGCTTCGTGTCAGAGTTTCTGTAACACTTGTGTTTACAATCTCTTTCAGTTTCTCATCTTCAACTTTCTTTCTGCCCTTCATGTTCTCACGGATACGGTCAAAGATAACGATCGTCGCATTGATGGAATAACCGACAATGGTCAGCATACAAGCA
Source organism: Blautia schinkii (assembly GCF_013304825.1). Classification (GTDB taxonomy): domain Bacteria; phylum Bacillota; class Clostridia; order Lachnospirales; family Lachnospiraceae; genus Blautia_A; species Blautia_A schinkii_B. Next base: position 187,822 of record NZ_JAAWUO010000002.1, read on the forward strand.
ATAAATGTATTACCAACTGATGTTCTGGAAATAACATAGAACGCAAGTACAACCAGAACGTCATGAAGAAGTGCAAGTACCGCACTGCTTGCAAAACGGATATCTTTAAAACGGAACCAGATGTAAAGAAGCATAAAAATCGCAGCTACGATAACAGCTACAATGGCATCTCTTCTCATCTCATTGCTGACTGTGGCGGAAATATTCTCAGACGTGATAAGACTTGTATCTACATCAAAATTCTCCTCCAGAGCCTTGTTCAGTGCTTCACGCTCACTGAGATCCAGAGAACGTGTTTTGATCACTACCTGATTGGTTCCCTGAACTTTTGTCGGCTGTACATTCTTATCTCCTGTAACTGACTCAACAACCGGTGTTACCTCAGAATCAATCTCCTTGATATCCATCTCTTTGTTAAAGGTCACATTTGTGGATGTACCACCTGAGAACTCCAGACTGTAGTTCATGGCTTTATCACCGATCACATTGCTGTGGATCAGCATTCCCACAGGTCCGCAGAGGATCAGAATAACGGAAATAGTAAAGAAGATCTTTCTCTTTCCAATAAAATCCACAACCTTACGCTCTTTGGCAACGCCGTAAAATTTCGGATCACGGACACCTACTGCAAAGACTGCATTGATTACAAATCTAGATACGACCAGTGCTGTGAACATGGAGATCACAATACCCATAGCCAGTGTGTAGGCAAATCCCTTAACAGAGCCGGAACCCAGCCACATCAGAACGCAGGCTGCAATCAGTGTTGTGATGTTTCCGTCAAAAATAGCGGAGAACGCTTTACTGAATCCACTCTTAATCGCTGCATGAACGGAAAGTCCTGCTGCAATCTCTTCCCTGATTCTGGCATAGATGATAACGTTGGCATCCACTGCCATACCAATGCCCAGTATGATACCTGCAATGCCCGGAAGCGTAAGGGTGATATCAAAGGCATTCAGTGTGATCAGCATTAATGTAGTATAAAGGATCAGAGCAACAGATGCTACAAGACCAGGGATACGATATGCAATGATCATGATCAGCATAACGATCACAAGACCGATAGCTCCTGCTTTTACGCTTGTTGCAATAGCCTCCTCACCAAGCTGCGCAGCTACTACACTGGAACGAAGCTCAGTAAGCTCAAGGCTTAAAGAACCGATTCGTATGTAAGATGCAAGATTCTGAGCTTCTTCTGTGCTGGACATTCCGGTAATCTGAGCTTTTCCTCCGGAAATCTCCTCATTGACATTCGGAGCACTCAAAATCTGGTTATCATATACGATCGCGATCTGCTTTCCCACATTAGCCTTGGTAGCTTCTGCGAATTTGGTTTTCCCATCTTTTGTAAGAGTCAGGCTGACTGCATATTTCTGGGTGCTTGTGGATGAATCCTGATAAGCTCCTCCCTCAGCATCTGCAACATCTGTACCTTCCAGCACAACAGAACCTGCTTTCTGGATGTCCTCAATGCTTCTTGCAAGGACATATCCGCTCTCGCTGTTTCCTGTTGTAAAGTTCTGATTTCCGTCTGCATCTGTCTGATCAATGAAATACAGGGAACCTGGTTTTCCAAGCTCTTCCAGGATCGCATTCGCGTCTGATACTCCCGGAATCTCAATAGTGATACGGTTGGAACCTTCCTGATACGCCTGTGCCTCAGTACTGTACTGAGAGACACGCTGCTGCATCTTGTAGACAGTATCGGACATGTCTTCCTTGCTCGGATTGCTGTCCTTAGCCTGGTATGTGATGCTGACACCGCCGGCAAGATCAAGTCCGGTATTGATGTTCTTAGCCGAACCTGTACCTGTAGGGCCAATGCCCACTGCAGCCACATAGCAGAAGAATACTGTGACGATCGCCGTCAGAAGCAGCACTGCAATTCCTCTACTTTTCTTCATTTTCTTTTTCCTCTCTTATTCCGCCAAAGCGGCTTTTATCATGATAGCGCACTCCACACGCTTCCTCTGGAGTTCGCATCCGATCTTATAATTCCCCTGGATATCTCCGCCGAAATGGTAGCCGTTTGCTGCACAGCCACCGCTGCAGTAGAATCTGGCAAAGCAGTCCTTGCAGTCCGGTTTCGTATAGACGTTGCATCTGCCGAAATCTTTTACGATCTCAGGTTTTGTGATTCCTTCGTCTACATTACCCATAAGGTACTGTTCCTCACCGACAAACTGGTGACATGGATAAAAATCCCCCCACGGTGTAACAGCCAAATACTCCGTTCCTGAGCCGCATCCGGAAAGACGTTTGTATACGCATGGACCACCGGTAAGGTCGATCATAAAATGGAAGAAGTTAAATCCCTTTCCCTCTTTCTCTCTCTTGATCATCTCTTTCGCAAGAATGTCGTACTGTTCCAGAATCTGAGGGATGTCCTCCTCGCGGATAGCATACTCTTCTGTATCTGCTGCTACAACAGGCTCAACAGAGATCTGTTTGAATCCAAGGTCAGCCAGATGCAGTACATCCTCGGAAAAATCAAGATTATGATGAGTAAAAGTTCCTCTTACATAATACTTGTCCTGATTTCTGGATTCTGCAAATTTCTTAAATTTGGGCATAATCAGGTCATAGCTGCCTGCACCTTTACGGAATGGACGCATGTAATCGTGAACTTCTTTTCTTCCGTCCACACTTAATACTACATTTCCCATCTCCTTATTGCAGAATTCCATTACCTCATCATTTAAAAGAACACCGTTGGTTGTCAGTGTAAAACGGAATTTTTTATTATGGAGCTTCTCCTGCTCTCTTCCGTATTTTACAAGATCTTTCACAACCTGCCAGTTCATAAGCGGCTCGCCGCCGAAGAAATCTACTTCCAGATTCTTTCTGGAACCGGAGTTTGCGATCAGGAAATCCAGTGCTTTCTTTCCTACTTCAAAAGACATCAGCGCACGTCTTCCGTGATACTCTCCCTCCTCTGCAAAACAGTAGCGACATGCCAAATTACAGTCGTGTGCGATATGAAGGCAGAGTGCCTTTACAACTGTCTGGCGGTTCCTGGTAAATTCATCAATAATATTCTCATAAATATCTTTTGTAAAAAGCATTCCCTGTTCCTGAAGCTTCTTACATTCAGTTACAGATGTTTCCACATCCTCTTTCTTAAAACGGTCGCCAAGCTTCTGTGCAATGACCTCCGTCTCCATGCCTTCCTCAAGATATGGCAGCACCTCATAGGTTACTTCATCTACAAGATGGATACAGCCGCTGTTGATGTCCAGCACGATATTATATCCATTACTCTGATAACGGTGAATCAGACTCATTTCCCGCAATCCTTTCTAAAAATCTTTTTATAACCCGACAAAACGCGCCCTCCGGCGCGTTTTGCTGGATACCTGTTACTTTCAGATAAAACAAGTGAAGCAGCGGATCCCCGCTGCTTTCCACTCATTCAACGGCTGCTTCTTATTTATGCTCGCAGCTCTGGTTTCCTACTGTACAGGAAGTCTTGCAAGCAGACTGGCAGGATGTCTGACATTCGCCACATCCACCCTTCTTAACCGTGTTCTGAAGGTTCTTTGTATTTAATGTCTTGATATGTTCCATGATATATCCTCCTTTATGTATTCTATCTTCGCCTAGTATAGCATAAAATTACTGATTTTCAAAGCATTTTTTTGCAAGCTTTTATGACAGCATTCCCCCAAGTGCTCCACCCCCCAGACACATAAAGAAAGTAGTCACTGCATGGGCAAAAGTCATATCCCATTTCCCTTGTGCCATGAAAGAAACAATAAGCAGTAATACATAGTAGGAAAGTCCCGTTATGATTCCCCAGAGATATCGGTCTTTCCTCATGATCTTGCCTGCTGCAAACCCTCCCGTCAGACAGGATGCCACATAAATAAAAGTGATTCCAGCCGCCGCAGTTCCCTCACCTGGCTCAAACCGAAATAAGACAAAAGCCAGAAGTAAAAGAAGAAGTCCTGTCAGACCATAAGCCAGAAGCAGTGACCGCAATACCGCTTTTAACCTCATAAAAAAGCCCTCCCATGGTCATTATATGGGAAGGCTTTTTTCGTTATTCTCTGTTTCTTTTATTTCTTTCTTTTCTTGAAAAATACTGCCACGCCAGCCACAACTGCTGCTGCAACAAACAGGATCACAAACGGAAGGATCTGAGTATTATCACCGGTATTTACCTGCTTTTTGGAAGTAGCCTGTGAAGATTCATCCTCTGGCTCAGCACCGGAAGTACTGTTCTGTGAAGAAGTTTCTTCAAGATCGGCGGTTCCTGATGAAAGATCAGCGGATGTGTCCAGATCGGCTGCACTGTCTGTATTTTCTGTTCCATCAGAGTCTGTTATATCTGATGTATCAGAAGAACTTGTCGTATCTGTTGAAGAAGCCGCAGCAGGTGTAGTCTTCGTAATATCACTGCTGCTGTCAGTTCCTGCATCCGGGCCTACCAGAGACTTGCTTCCTGCAATACCAAACGGGCTGAAGGAATGAGTACTGAAAGTCATGGTTCCTCCATCTACACTCGGGATAATCGTCTCCATTGCTCCGTTATCAAGAAGATGTTCGATTGAATATGTATAGCCAGCTTTTACCGGAACGGTTACACTGATATACTCACCGTCCGGAATCTTGTATTCTGTGTTTTTCTGTGTATCCCAGAGTTCAAATTCATAAGATTTGAAGATCGTTGCATCTTCCGCATTGGCAAATTCATAATCCTCGCCGCCGGAAACACGGAACTGTACATACCATGGAAGGTCGATGCCGGATACTGTGATTCCGTCACATGTATGGTTCTGGATTGCTGTCTGCTCCTTCTCTGTTTCCGTCAGATCAGTTCCTGCATTCTGAGGACGTTTATCTTCTTCCTCATCTTTGCGATCAAAAATATTGTCCTTATCTTCTTCCGGTATTTCTGTTACATCTGGTGTTTCATCTTCTTTGCTGTCCTTTTTGTCTGTATCTGCGGAACTATCTGTCCTGCTGTCATCCTCTGCCGGAGTTACAGTTGTTTCCGGGGTTTGGGCAGCATCTGCATCATTATTCCCGTTTTTATCTTCGCTGCCGTTTGGATTTTTATCCTGGTCAGCCCTATTTTCATGTTCAGAAGGTGTTACAGTTGCTTCTGGCGTTTCGGTAACATCTGGATCTACGTTATCTATAGTATCCCCATCTGTACTGTCTTTATCTGTACTGTCTTTATCTGTACTGTCTTTATCTGCAATGTTATCCGTTGTGCTGTCTTCGGCATTATCCTTCTTCTCATCAGTATTATCATTATCTGTATCTGTCTTATCAGAGGAAGGCTCCTGAGCATCCGGTATTTCTGTTACATCCGCATTGTCTTTGTTATTATCATCCTCAGTATCACTGTTATTCTCATAAGAATCACTCTCGTTGACATTTCCATTCTCTGCTGTTTCTTCATTGGAACTATCTTCTGAATCTTCACCGGAAGTCTCCGCACTTTCATTCTCATCTGAAGAGCTATCAAAACTATTAACAACAACTGTCACATATCCGGTAAGAGTTCCTGAACTGCTGTCCCATCCTGGAAGACCGGAAAGATCCGCACCTGACGATGGCTTAAATACAACCGCACATGACTGCACGCGTTTCTCCGGCACATAAGAACCGTCCACCCAGGAAAGACTTCCATATGAATTAGATGGAAGAGTCACATTAGACAGCGCTGTAGGGTTATCAATAGTAATATTATCCGGAATCACAGCACCAGACTCAATACCTGAACTGCTTCCTGCATAAGTTGGTAAAGCCTGTCCGCTGATAAGCGTCATGGACAGAGCTGCTGCTGCCAGTATAGAAAAGCTTTTGCTGAAAGTATTCTTTGTGTTCTTTTTCATAATAATATGCACCTCTATATTCAAAATCTTCAATTTATGTTCGCTATTTATCTGAAAATACTTTTATATAAAATATCGAACGCATTTGCCACGCGCCCGAACCAATTTTTCTTTAAAAATTAATATCTTGTTAATCTTTCGTAACAGATATTTCGTTTTTTCGTCAAAAGCATTATAACACAATTCTTTTTTTTACGACACCCCCAAATTATTTTTTTTTAAGCATTATAGAAAATTGTTTAATTATTCGTGTTATTTCCCCCATTACCTCATCAATTCCTTCATTTGTCTTACTCCAGTTGTATTTATTGATCGAATCCACGCAACATGGAATTACATAAAATTCTGTATCCGGATAAAGCAGCTTATAGTACATCAGTGCACGCCTTGCATGACAGGATTTACAGCAGAGAATCGCCTTTTTGATATCCAGGTGTTCTCTGTCTGTGACCTGTCTGGAATAAATTGCATTTTCATAGGTAAAGGTCGCCTGATCTTCTCTTAGGATCGTATCCTCCGGTACTCCATTTTTCATAAGAACATCTCTAAGGAAATCCCACTCTGACTCATAATCCTCTCTGTAATCTTCTTTTTTATCCAGAACTCCGCCAAACTTTCCAACTGTAACACTGTACCTGCCGCTGGGTAAAATCTTTGGTGCCAGTCCTTGCCTGTAAAGTTCTGCCGCCTTTTCTGCCATCTGAGGATATCCATTCCCCGGGACAAAGATCACATCTGCTTTTTCCGGTTTATCTTCTATAAAAATGAACTCTTCTATCTGCTTTAAAAATTCATCGTACATTTTTCCTGTGTCCTTTCTTTCTGCCTACTGCTTATTTCACTTCGTATTCCTGCAAAGTGCTTACCTGATCTGGTTAAATTTATTAATAATATAACATTCTTTTAACTTCCTGCACAGCCAAAAGCACTTTATTTTGTTCTAAGATTTACAGACTGCTGTTCCTGGATTCAAGCAGCTTTTGCGATACTTCATTTAAAATAGATCTTTTATCTGGTTACAATCACAGTACTATACCCTGCATCTCTAAGTCTCTGTTCCATATTCACTGCATTTCCCAGCTGAAGATACGCCCCAACCTGAACCTTATAAAGATCATTTTCCTTCAAAATAAAAGCAGGAAATCCCTGATCTACCAGCAGGTACAGCATCCTGTCTGCATTCTCTCTGTTTCGGAAAGCTCCTGTCTGAACACGATAATACAATGGAGATTCCAATGTCTCCTCATCTAGTGTCCCCAGTATCGCATCTGCAATACTCTTTGCAATCTCCTGGAATTTTTCTTCAAAAAGCTGATTATCTTTATCCGAATTAATAAATCCGGTTTCTATAAGGAGTGCCGGCATTTTGGTCCTGCGCAGTACTACAAGACCAGGACGTTCTTTCACTCCAAGTTCCTTAAATCCCAGCTCACCAAGTGCTCCTACAATATTTTCTGCCATTTGATACTTAATACCCTTCTTATCATAAACCAGCACTTCTACTCCATTGTATTGTCCGGGTTTCTGACTGCTGTTTCTGTGAAAAGAAATAAAATAATCTGCTCCAGCTTCATTGGCAAACCGTGCTTTTTCAAAAGGAGTCTGATAAATATCTGTATTTCGTGTGTAAACTACATCTATTCCATTATCTTCCAGGATTTTGCCCACTGCAAGAGCAAGGCTCAGATTATCATCTTTTTCTTTACAGTCTTTATATATTGCACCTGGATCTTCTCCGCCATGTCCGGCATCCAGTACGATCTTATATGCCATTTCTTTATCCTCTCTAAATATCCACTCATAATAGGATATGTGCTGTTTTCTTTCGTGTGCGTCTCAAAAAACTTTTGACACTATAGATTCATTACCTGCCAATCATTTATATTTTCTCACTTAATGTACTTTCGCGTTAATTCTTCTTGACTTTTAAGTGTTAAAGCGTTATACTAACTCAATCAGAGTTGCGCCAGTAAAAAAAGAGCGCAGCCATATCATGAGGAGGAAAACAATATGAAAAAGCGTATTTTAACAGCTGTACTTGCAGCTGCTCTTGTAACAGGAACCTGTGCAGCCCCCGTAAGCGCGAAAGAAGAAAAAACTTATACGGTCGGCATCTGCCAGCTGGTTCAGCATGATGCACTGGATGCAGCAACAAAAGGTTTCGAAGATGCCATTACTGAAAAGATGGGCGATTCCGTAAAATTCGACGAGCAGAATGCACAGGGTGATTCCAATACCTGTTCCACTATCATCAATAGCTTTGTTTCTGAGGGAGCTGACCTGATTCTTGCTAATGCAACTGCATCTCTTCAGGCTGCTGCAGCAGGAACATCCGATATCCCGATCCTTGGAACAGCTGTTACCGAGTACGGTGTTGCTCTTGGAATCGATGATTTCGATGGAACTGTAGGCGGAAACATTTCCGGTACATCTGACCTCGCTCCACTTGATGAGCAGGCTGATATGCTTCATGAACTTTTCCCTGATGCCAAGAATGTGGGACTTCTTTACTGCTCCGCAGAGCCAAACTCCCAGTATCAGGTAGACACTGTCAAGGACGCTCTTGAGAAGCTTGGATACACATGCGAGTATTACGCATTCTCCGATTCCAATGATCTTTCTTCTGTTGTTACCACAGCTGCCAATGACAGTGACGTAATTTATGTACCAACAGATAATACAGTTGCTTCCAACACAGAGATCATCAACAACATCTGTCTTCCGGCAAAAGTTCCTGTAATCGCAGGCGAGGAAGGTATCTGCCAGTCATGCGGTGTAGCAACACTTTCCATCAACTACTACGACCTTGGATACAAAACAGGTGAGATGGCAGTAAGTATTCTTCAGGATGGCGAAGACATCTCCAAAATGCCAATTGAGTATGCACCAAAATTCACAAAAGAATACAATAAAGACATCTGTGATGAGCTTGGAATCAAGATTCCAGACGGGTACGAAGCAATTAAAACAGAAGAAACAGCTGAATAATCAGTAAAAAACCTGTTATGCACGGATACAGCGAGAAGGGATTTCCCCTTCTCGCTGTTCGTGCATAAAAAAGAGGAGGATATTTAATATGCAGATCATGGGTTTAATCACTGCACTCCCAGGAGCTGCCGCGCAGGGGCTTATCTGGGGAATCATGGCAATCGGCGTGTACATTACGTTCCGTATCCTTGACATTGCGGATCTTACCGTAGACGGAACCTTATGTACAGGTGGTGCTGTATGTATCATGATGATGCTCAGCGGACACAATGTATGGATGTCTATGCTGGCAGCAACAGGAGCCGGTCTTCTGGCCGGACTTGCCACCGGTATTTTTCACACTTTCATGGGAATCCCGGCCATCCTTGCCGGAATCCTGACACAGCTTTCCCTTTATTCTGTAAATCTTAAGATTATGGGAAAAGCAAACCAGGCAATCAATGTTGACAAGTATAACCTGCTTGTTTCCCTTCGTCGTGTTAAAGGTGTTACACTGACACAAAACACACTTTTTATTGTAGCTATAATGATCTTGCTTCTGATTGCTGTTCTCTACTGGTTCTTTGGAACAGAGCTTGGCTGCTCTTTACGTGCGACCGGATGTAATCCGAGCATGTCACGCGCACAAGGTATCAACACAGACTTCAATAAAGTTCTCGGTCTGATGCTTTCCAACGGACTTGTTGCTCTTTCCGGTGCTCTCCTTACACAGTACCAGGGATTCGCAGATATCAATATGGGACGAGGTTCCATCGTCATCGGCCTTGCCGCAGTCATCATTGGAGAAGCTATTTTCAGCCGTATTTTCCGCAACTTTGCGCTGAAACTTCTAAGCGTTGTATTCGGTTCTATTCTCTACTATCTGGTTCTTCAGGTTGTTATCTGGATGGGTATTGATACAGACCTTCTGAAAATGCTTTCTGCTCTTGTTGTTGCACTGTTCCTTGCTTTCCCATATTGGAAAGGCAGATATTTCACAAAAGCCAAACAGGGAGGTAAATAATCATGCTGGAATTAAAAGATATCCACAAAACATTTAATCCAGGCACCATCAATGAAAAGGTTGCCTTAAATGGCGTGAATCTCCACCTGAACGAAGGCGATTTTGTTACAGTCATCGGTGGAAATGGTGCCGGTAAATCTACAATGCTGAATGCCGTTGCCGGTGCCTGGCCAGTAGATTCCGGAAAGATCATTATCGGTGGAACAGATGTTACCAGACTTTCCGAATACAAAAGAGCAGCTTATCTTGGCCGTGTGTTCCAGGATCCTATGACAGGAACTGCTGCCACCATGGGTATTGAAGAGAATCTTGCTCTTGCAAAACGCCGCGGCAAATCCCGTCTTCTCCGTCCGGGCATCACTCGCCAGGAACGTGAAGAATACCATGAACTTCTGAAAATCCTTGGTCTTGGTCTTGAGGATCGTCTTACTTCAAAGGTAGGTCTCCTTTCCGGCGGACAGCGTCAGGCTCTGACGCTTCTTATGGCCACTTTGAAGAAACCTCAGCTTCTTCTTCTGGATGAGCACACAGCTGCCCTTGACCCGAAAACTGCCGCCAAAGTTCTTGAGATCACAGATATGATCGTAAACCGTGATCACCTCACAACCATGATGATCACTCACAACATGCGTGATGCCATCACCCACGGCAACCGCCTGATCATGATGTGGGAAGGAAAGATTATCCTGGACATCCAGGGTGAAGAGAAAAAGAAACTTACTGTAAAAAATCTTCTTGATAAATTCGAGGAAGCAAGCGGTGAGGAATTTTCCAATGATTCTGCGCTGCTCAGCTAGAAGAGTTTCATAATCAGTCTGCACACTCTGTATATTGCTTTTAACAGGGAACTTACTTGATCTGATCAAATACATATTATATAGAAAGAACCAGAAGAAATTTCATTATTTGTACTATGAGATTTAATCCGGTTCTTTCTTTTTTCGAACTTTTTCTGATTTTCTTACTTTATTTCTACTGTAAATTCCCCGTTCATTCTGCTGTAACGATAAATAGATGAAGTAAGATAATCTTCTTTTGGTGTTGCCTTTTTTATTGTATCCAGAAGAACTCCTTGCAAATCCTCTGGATAGACAACTTCAGTACTGTGTACCATCACTTCATGAATACTGGTAAACACCAGATATAAATCAGATTCCAGAAGCTCTGCCAGCCGTCTGGCCACTCCAGGAAGAAAAATCGCTGTAGCTCCATTGGTACGTTTTTCCGTGCTGAGACAATTTCCGGAAATGCCCCTGTTCGGTTTATATTGACTCAGAATATCCATGAAATTGTCTCCCGCATATTCCTTATCAAAGAGCATTTTTTCCCAGTGATAGATTCTTGGCGGACTGATAAAATAAGTATTCACAAGAGCTGACTCAAAAACAACCTCTCTGTCTTTTCCCCACTTTTCCAAAAATTTGTCTTTAACTTTTGTACTTAAAATATAGCCTTCTTTTTCCCCTGCGAGATAATAAAGAACAAGTGCAATATCCCCTACCTGATGATAAATCGTATCTTTCAGCACATCTCTGTTTTTATCTGCATTAAGAAGCCTGATAAAGAGCCTTCCTTTTATTTTCTCATAATTATCCATATTTTCAACATCACAGACTACACAGGTCTCCCTGGCATTTTTGATTTCCCGGATACAATCGTGGATGATATTCTCAAGCTTGTGTTCCTGACAGTATCTTTCATAAAGTTCTTCTGTATGCAGCCCGCAGACCTGGCGTGTTTTGTCAACAGATCCGCACTCCACAAAAAGCCTGTCTCCTGTGCAGCCATACATCTCTCCTTTCCTGGCGAAATATATCTTCCCTTCCTCAAGCTCCATAGCTGCAAGAAGAAGTTTTCTCAGATCCGTAATAAAAGTTTCATATCCATTTTCCATATTCTGCTTTCCTTTCTGCGAAACATGCGGACGAATGTCCATGATAAGATAGATGACTATACATCGTATAAATTAATGTACAGTCTTAGATTGAATTGAATTAATAGATCTGTAAGAGATTTTTTCGTGCAGAAAACAGATGCTTTCTGCTGAGTTGTCTGCTGTATGGAACAGTATAAAAGATATTTTCACATTTGTAAAGAAGTTTTCATCGACAGAAAAAGCAGCCGAAAGCTGCTCTTTACTGTCACATTTATTTTGTTATTTTTGCTCTATGTCTGATATGGGAATCTCAGTGCCGAATTTTCCCCTGTTCTTCCAAATATCTCAGAAATCCCTCACAACCTTCCATAACATCTTCATAAGTCGCATCAAAATTTCCTGTATACCAGGGATCCGCAATATCCCTTCCAGAACCTGCAAATGTAAGAAACTTATATATCTTACCTTCCGGATCATTTTTCAACATTCTGTTAAGATTACGGATATTTGCAGAATCCATACCAATGATATAATCAGAATTAATGTAATCTGTCCATGTTATCTGCTTGGCCCTGTGCGGCACTAATGGGATTCCTGCTTCTTTTAACTTGTTTACTGTTCCTCTGTGCGGTGGATTGCCGATTTCTTCTCTGCTTGTTGCAAAACTGTCGATAACAAACTGATCTGCCAGGCCCAGGCATTTTACTTTGTGGGTAAAAACACTCTCGGCAAGAGTTGATCTGCAAATATTGCCGTGGCAAATGAAAAGTATTTTAATCATCTATCTTAAACTCCTTGATTTTGCTTGATTTCCTTGATATATCAAGGTTTTTAGGTGATTGGCATTTCTTTGTTGCCGTGGCATATCGTAGCATAAGTTGGTATATCTTTGACCCCAAAAGTAGTACAAAAAGTAGTAATTTGATCTCGATTTCACGGTTTTACTACTCGCCATTTACGACCCGTTTCAGCTCGTTTTCGGCGTCCTCAAAGGCCAGATGGGTGTAGGTGTTCAAGGTAACTCCGATATCCGAATGTCCCATGAGGTATTGTAGGGTTTTAGGGTTCATGCCACTCTTAGCCATGTTAGAACAATAAGTGTGCCTGCACACATGTGGATGTGTCAAGTATAGGACAAAAAAATTTATTTTTTTCTGCCGAAGACTATCTGACGCTTCCATCAGGTAGTCCCAGCACCTTTATTATCTTCTGATAAGTTATTTTTGTCCTGCTCAAGTTATCTCTGTTCTGAAAAAATATCGTCAAAATTCCATTCGATTTCAATTTCATCCTGACTATGAACACGGATCACCTTGATAATCTCACGCAGCTTCTCTGTATCGAACTTCTGAATTCCCAAGAAATCTTTTAGTTTTATTTTATCAGAAAGTTCATTTTGTTCAAGAAGCTTTTTGCTATTCTCCGCATCTTCTATTTTTCGTTTGATTTTCTCCAGCTGTACACTTATCTTTTCAGCTCTCTGCTTATACAAATCACGATCTATACGACCATCTTTGTAATCATCATAGAGTTTCATCTTTTCCGAGGTCAACTGTCGGCTCTGTTTTTGCAATTCTGTAGTATTGATCTCTTTGTATTCACATTGCCTTTTGGAAGATACTTTCTTTTCTTTTTCCAACATTGACGCTGCATACTGATGGACAAGCCCAAGGATATTCTCCTCCATCGGTTCTCTACGAATCACCAGACTTCAGCACACAGGATCTCCATTGGTTCGGGCATCTGAGCATTTCAGCAGATGCTCTTTTTCTTTTAGTAAAGAATGCCCACAGTTGGCACATAGCAGCAATGCCGGCTGTTTTTTACGTCTTTCCAGAGTAAAATTGGTGCGTGATTTCGCAACACTTCTCTTCTTTTTCGGATGCATTTCATTTGCTTTTTCAAACAATTGCCTGTCTATAATTGCCGTATGGTGATTTTCCAGGCGAACCCATTCTGTTTCATCATTCAGAACTGCTTTATGGCCAGTATGCATACTGCAACGTGTTTTGCCCCAGATTCTGGTTCCAATATAAATCTCATCCCGGACAATTGCCGCTACTGTCGTAGCACTCCAGTGTTTCTTTTTGATCGTGTCAAACCTCTGGAACTGCACCTGATCCCCTCTTGATAATTTCTGCTCATCACAAGTGGCAATCGCCTGTCTGTTCAATTTCCTTGTAATATCTGCAAAACTTGTTCCCTCCGCTGCCATCCGAAAAATCATTTTCACGACTTTTGCGGCTTCCGGATCAACTTCCAGCCTTCCATCTTTTCCTTTTTTATAGCCATATCTGGCATTTACCGGAAGGCGTGTGCCATTTTTTGTTCTTGTCTGCATTGCTGATGAAATTTTCTTGGACAATCCAGACTATACATATTGTATACCAGATTCTGCAATGCTACATTCATTCCACCAGTCATTCCGCTGCTTGATGCACTGTCATAGCTGTCATTAATCGAAATAAATCGAATCTGTATGAAGAAATGAAAATATACTAAAGGCTTCCTCAAATATAGAAGCGAAAGGGCGTAAATGCATTCACATTTACGCCCTCTTTTTAAATTCCAAGATACATTCTTATGATTCCTAAAATCAGCAAATGCACCGGATAGAAAAGATAATTTACTAACTTATTCTGTTTTCCACGCTCTCCATTGTAAGTAAGTGTCAGTCCAAATCCAAGCAGAGCCCACGGCTCTTTAAACATAGAGATGTAACAAAACGGAATTCCAAGTGCCCATCTCTCATGAAAAATATAACAGAAATAACCGATCAGTACCGCATGATGTTCGTAGTCCAGACTTGCATTCATTGCTACAATGCACAACACCGCTACAATGAGAAATGATACGAAATACCACAAAGCCTTCGGTAGTGACGCCATCTTTTCTTTCAGTACATCGATCACCCAGATCATAGCAAGCACAAGTGCCAGTGTAAACATAATATTGTTCCAGTTGATTTCAACAAATCTAGCCGATGTGCACATATCAAACGGAACCTCTGATATCACTCCAAATACAAGAAGTGTAACTAAATATCTCCATTTAGTGCTTGTGTGGAAATATCCTTCCACAAGAAGGAAGATAAATATCGGGAAAGCGATTCTTCCTAAAATATCAAAAAAATCACTCAATCGATTCAATGCTCCTCCATCCAGATTTGGATAGATCAATGCCTTATTCGTATGGTCAATGAACATCGATAAAAAAGCGATATATTTCAATTGCGCTCCTGAGAATATCTTGATTCGTTCTTTTATATTGTTCATAAGTTTTTCTTTTCAGACACCTTTCTTAATTCTATTCTAGTAATTTTCTGCGTGAAGCTCAAAGTAGCTCTGTGGATGCGCGCATACCGGACAGACTTCAGGGGCTTTCGTTCCAACTACAATATGTCCACAGTTGCGGCATTCCCATACCTTCACTTCGCTCTTCTCAAACATCTGCGCAGTTTCAATGTTCTTAAGAAGTGCACGATATCTCTCCTCATGGTGCTTTTCAATTTCTCCTACTGCTCTAAATTTTGCTGCAAGCTCAGGGAAACCTTCTTCCTCTGCTGTTTTAGCAAAGCCATCATACATATCTGTCCACTCGTAGTTCTCTCCTTCTACAGCAGCAGCTAAGTTTTCTTTTGTATCACCAATTCCTGCTAATTCCTTGAACCACATCTTAGCATGCTCTTTCTCATTGTCTGCTGTTTTTAAAAATAATGCTGACATCTACTCGTAGCCTTCCTTTTTCGCTACGGATGCAAAATAAGTATACTTATTTCTTGCCTGTGATTCTCCTGTAAATGCCTCCTGTAAATTTTTTTCTGTCTGTGTTCCTGTGTACTTGTTAGCAGCCATCTCTTTTACCTCCGTTTTCTTTACTACTATTTCAAAATCTCATGCCATCATTTACATAAATGCTTAATAGATTTGCCCATCCTTTATCTTTTTCTGGCATTTCGGACAAATACCTTTAAATAATATGTCATATCCTAAAAAGTCCGTTCCATGTGTATCATGAATTTTTTCTAGCAAGCCCAATATTTCATCCATATCCACATCTGAAATCTCACCGCAGTTTACACACCTCACATGGTAATGGTTCTTTAATGTAAGGTCGAACCGATTAGGTCCATCCGGAACTTCCACTTTTCTTAAATTACCTTCTTCTACCAATATGTCGAGATTTCTATATACAGTCCCTTTGCCGATTGTAGGACAGAATTATCTAGTTTGCCGATTTCCATATTATAGCTTTAATACTTATGCAAAAAAACTGGTTTTATTATATATAGCACTCTACTGTACACAAGAAAAACATTACCGTTTTAAAGTTCAAAAATAAAAAAAGAACAGCCGATACATATACTCGAACTGTTCTTCTACTTCCGAAGTCCACGCAGCATTGACATTACTGTTTCCTGCTCATTTGTACTCAGATCGTTCCATATCCCTAGAACTTCTTTCTGTTTTTCTGTCAGATTCTCTGAATTACCTTCCTGAAAAAACTGTGATAATGTCACGCCTAATGCTGTACATATTTTTTCAAGTGTGATCAGCGACGGCAGGTTTTCCTGCGCCATGATTCTCCCCAGTGACGACTGAGAAATTCCCGACAGCTGCGATAATCTATATTTACTGATATCACGCTTTTCACACAAAGATGTTATTTTATCCGCAATATACTTCTCTATCTGCAAGTAACTATACCTCATTTCCGCTATTACATGTTCTTATTGTACCTGTAATAATGAAAAAATATTAGTATTCAACTTTGCAATCATTTAATCCCATAATAGGAAGTATGCGTATAAATAATATAAAGATACTTTCGTTTCCGCAAAAGTTATTTTCGCTTATATGTTTTTATAATATCATAGGTTGTTTCATTTGTCACATAAAAATTTGAAGCACTATCATTCAAAACAAAAAAGCCGGAAGCCACGTTATCATCCGTGACCTCCGACTCATTGTGCTTATACTACACTGTCCTTACACCCAAATCAGCTCCTCTCTCCAGCTTATCTTTTCCTGGCATTGCCTTTTTCTCTGTTATTGCCTTTCTTTCAGCTTTCCCTGCGTCCTTAACTGCTGTATTTATTTCAACACCAGCTCTCGGCACAGCTTCTCTGCTCTCATTTTTCTCTGCTACCTGCTGTTCTCGTTTCTCCTTCACACCTTTTTCTTCCAGACTGCAAAAGCTCTGCAAATACGGCAGTACATGATTCTGCATATCCGTCAGATCTTCCATATACTTCTGATATTCTTCATTGCCTTTTCCTTGCTGATAGCTGATCCAGCTTTCATCCGTCAACTTCATTTCATTCTGCATCTTTAATTGACTGATGATGCCGCCATTTCCGCTACCAATGTCTATCTTACCTTGAAAATGATGAAGCATCTTGTCGCCCTTCTCAGCATAATATACTGTAAAAAACATCTGTGCTGTCGTTTTTGGTTCGTTGGTGTTGGGATCACGATCAGCATACCAGGCTTTGGATGGCGTTCCTGATTGCCCTAACGCTTCCTGCCATACCTGAATAGCACAAACTTTTGTCTGATCTTCAAGATATGCTTCTATAATTCCGCTGCTTCCATCATCAGCCATATTATCGTTCTGAGCCTGCTCTGCTTCTTGTTTTAACGATTCTGGAAGTATAAGCGTAGGTTTTTCATTCTTCCAGATATAAACAGCTTCCGCCCATGATTGGCGTATATCTTCCATGGCAGATTCATCAAACAAGTTTTTCTCTGGTTTTTGCTCTCCAACTTTTACAATCAAAAATCGGCGATTTCCCGTCTGATCGCTCAAAAAGTCACTTTTGTTTGTTGTCCCCATAAATACGCATGATCTCAAATATGTATCGGCTCGCCGCTCATATGGTTGACGAAACCGGTCTTGCGTTGCCGTCAAAAATTTCTTTACGGATTCCATTCCGCCTGTTGTTCTTGCAAGGCTTTTTAATTCTGCCAACTCACAAATCCAACCCCCTATTAATGATTGTGCACTTCGGTCTGTATCAAGGCTGTCAAGACTATCTGAAAACCAGCTGTCATCTAGTGTCATTAGCCTCGGCAACGTAGACTTTCCTACTCCCTGTGCTCCCTGCAAAATCATACAATAATCAAATTTGCATCCCGACCGAAAGATTCTTGCAACAGCACCCAACATCCAAAGGCGCATAACCTGATATGTATAATCAGAATCCTCTGCTCCAAGATATTCCGGCAGCAAGCTTCTTATATGCTCTCTTCCATCCCATTGAAAAGAATTAAGCAAATCTTTTATTGGATGAAATTTATGACGCATAGCTACATTCTTCATCGCATCGAAAAAATCTTGCCGACTATTCAATCCATAATCGCACTGGATCATCGAAAACAGGGCTGAATTATCACCACTGTTCCATGCTCGACAATTATCCTCTTCTTCCCATGGCACACTACCATATAGGTAAGGCTGATGTGAAAATTCATTGTATCTGATTTTTCCGGCAATTCGTTCATCGTGCTCCATGACAATTTCATAATTCTTTATGAGCTGCTTTATTTTTTTGGTTTCTTATCGATTCATGTTATACATATGCCTATAGAAAAGAAATCGCAGATAAAAGAATATTAAAAAATCGAATAGTATATCTATTTGACGAAATAATAGCAGATGAAATTAATCGTTACGATTCTTGTGGAGATGATCCAGATTTAGCTCAAAATATGATTCAACAACTACTTGAATTTATTGAAAAACACTATTTTGATATTCCTCGCAAAAAGATAATAAAAATCATCTCCCATCGTCTTGAAGAAATCCGCGAAATTGATAATTCCAATATTATTCTAGGCTATTCACCCGAAAAGATACTAGAGGGATTTTTAATAAAACTTGCGGAATTTTATGATTACAAATTATCACCTAACTTTCTAGAAAAATACGAAAAGGAATTGCCTCATTCTCCTTCTTACTATGAGAATGATTATCAATTTTACAGGAATAGAAAAAAGAACTATTTTTAATTCGTAAAAACCTCCCGGTACATTAATTTGCACCGGGTATTTTTATATGTTCCATTCTGTTCTAAGTTGTGTTATACTGACTGCGTTGTCCAGCCGAGACCCGGCAACGGGGGGAGGTGAACACATGGAAATAGTCATATCTTTTTTGGTGGCTGTTGCGGCAGGTGTGACTTGCCATCTCATTTGCAAATGGTTAGACAGTCATAACAAGGACAACGAATAGCCTAGTGGATGCTCAACCACTAAAATAAAAAGAGAAGAACCCTCGCATGTATTGGTGGTACATACGGGGGTTCGTTCTTTGTTCACATGGAACATCATCATATCTTTTTTGCCTACTGGCATTATAGCATATGCCGATCATGAAATCAATATGCTTCGTCTTTGTAAATCTGTGATTTTTCCACCGTTTGTCACAAGATTGTCACAAAATCATATTTTCAAAGCATCCCACACATCCAGAAATGCTTTAAAATCAACACTTTCCAGACTTCACGGTATAAATATATTGCTTTCTTATTTAAAAATCAATCAGGGAGAACACAGTAAAATCCCCTGTCCGGTTGGGATTATTTCCGGACAGGGGATTTCGGTTTACATTATAGGATTTTCATTAATCAGGATTGGATTTTATTATCATTGGTAAGGATTTTTCTGTCTGTCAGATCTTATCTGCCAAGGGATTCACAGAAAGTACCTTTTACATCGCTCCAGTTCTTGTCTGCATAGTCAAGAAGGTATACGGCCTGCTCCATAGACATCTCAGGGAAAAGAAGGAAGAGGCTGTGGGAGCCATATTTCTTAACAATACGGTCAACGTTTCTGATCCAGTCTTCAAATTCACCGGAGTATACTTTTACCCAGATGGATTTTCCTGCTGCGATAGCTTTGTCATAAATTACATCCCAATCCGGAAGTGTTCCGTCAGGGCCGGCATCACCGCTTGTCCACTGGAGTGCATCAATACCTTCGATTTCCATCAGTGCATCCATATGTTTGATTGCAGCCGGTCCGTCAAGGTGATACAGTACATGGTCAACATTCTCAGACTGTGTACGAAGAGATGGCTGAATATATTTACGGAAGTCTTCCGGTGCCATCATTGCAGAGAAGTCACACTGCAGTTTTACAGTTCTTCCCGGTCCCCAGATCTGGAATACGGTGTAAGCGTTGCCGCCGTCTTTATCTTTAATTACATCGTAGAATCGATCATAGTAGTCATAGTAAACATCTGTAACTTCCTGGATACGCTGGCCAACTTTTTCCGGCTCATCCAGAAGATCAAACAGAGTATCCTGTGCACCACGTAAGGATGCAAGTACATCAATGTTCTCCATCAGGTCAGGCATATCTACATAGAAATCATCTTTTGCAAGAGCACGGCAGTCTTTTGCAAGCTGGAGATGTTTTTTAAACCATTTGTTCTCAGGATCAAATGTAAGCTTCGGAACACCATCCCAGCCATCCAGGCATTTCTTGAACCATACAGTATCCTCTTTAAATCCGATATCAGAACCAAGGTATGCTGCTGTGGAACCAGGTCCAAAGTCAATATTCAGGTTCGGGAAGCTCTCTCCAAGAAATGCGTGTGTATCACAGAAGTAACGGTAACGAGCTACGATACGCTCTGCATTCTGGTACTTATCTTCCATGTCTTTCCAGTACAGTTCTTTCGGCATGTTGTAATATTTACCCTGGCAGATCTGATCCAGATAACCACCCTCAACAGGTGTTCCATCTGAAAACTGCTCAACCTCAGGACGTCTTGCGATTACGCACATCAGCGGACGGCCGGTATTCTTATGCTGCCAGTAATTTGTAAATTTCTCTTTTGTCTCTTTCCAGTTGAGCTTGTATCCTTCTCCTGGTCCAGGAAGTTTTACTTTGCTGATATCAACAGTAGATTTATCAAATTTAACCTCCAGTGGTTTTTCTACATGAACTGCTGGAGCTTCTTCCTCATTTTCTTCTGCCGGTGCTTCTTCCTCTGCTACTTCTACATCTGGGAACTCACCAGCTGCTGCTTTTGCACAGAAACCGGAATCTGCATATTTCTTGGCCTGCTCTGCTGCAGAAGCTGCATCCTCTGTGTAAGCATCTGCTCCGATCTCATCTGCAAATTCCTGGGAGATCGGTGCACCGCCAACCATGATCTTGATACGCGGACGAAATGGCTGTTTCAGAAGTGCCGCTACCGTATCACGAAGAGATGGCATTGTCGTTGTCAGAAGAGCAGAAAGTGCAACGATGGTCGCATCTTTGTTCTCTTTTACAACTTCGATAAATCTCTCAATCGGAACATCAACACCAAGATCGATAACCTCGAATCCTGCACTCTCGAACATCATACCAACCAGGTTTTTACCGATATCATGAAGGTCGCCTGCTACCGTACCAAGAATGATCTTTCCTGCGCTTCCGGCCTCACCTGTTGCAAGGTACGGTTTCAGAACCTCAACGCCCTCTTTCATGGCACGTGCTGCTGCAAGCATCTGCGGAACGAAAATAATCTCTTTTTTAAAGTTCTCACCAACAACTGCCATGGCACCGATCATTCCATCATTAAGGATTGCTGTCGGGTCACAGCCTGCATCCAGAGCTTCCTGAACACATTTTCCGATTTCTTTGTTCTTGCCGTTTTCTGTTGCTTTGAATACGGCCTGCATTTTTTCCTCTGCCGGTGTCAGCTCTTTTGCTTCTGCCACTAGAGCTGCCTCCTGTGCAGGTTTATCTTTGAATTTGTCGATGTAGTCCAGGCAGTACTCATCTCGCTCAAGAAGAGCATTTGTTGCGTAGATCATTCCGATCATATTCTTATTGGTCGGGTCAACGATCGCGCTGTCCATTCCTGCGTTCATAGCCAGTACCATAAATGCCTGGTTGATATTCTTTCTTGTAGGAAGACCAAAGGAGATGTTGGAAAGACCACTTGTGATGTGGATATCCGGATACTCTGCTTTGATCTGGCGGCAACACTCTGCAAATACGGTCAGTGCTGTCTGATCTGTAGATAAGGTAACAACCAGCGGGTCAATATGAAGTCTGCTTGGTGCAATATTATATTCTTTTGCTTTCTCCATAATTCCGTGGAAAACTTTCATACGGCGTTCTACGGAATCCGGGATTCCATCGTTGTCACAGAGAAGTGCAACACACTCCCAGTCAGTATCCGCGATCACCGGGAAAATCGTGTCGATCTTGTTTCCCTCAAGGGATACGGAATTTACAAGTCCCGGACGTTTGCAGAACGGAATTGCTGCAACACAGGATTTTGCACTCGGGCTGTCTACACAGATTGGTGTATCTGTTACTTCCTGTACAAGGTCGATCATCCATTTTAAGGTTTCTACCTCTACGTCCTCTTCTACAGAAGCACATACATCAAGAAACGTAGCTCCTGCCTCCGCCTGTTTTTTAGCTCTCTCTCTGATAAGATCCGCATCTCTCTCAGCGATTGCCTTTGCAACTGACGGAATGGAACCGTTCAGTTTCTCACCTATGATAATCATGGCGTTCCCTCCTAATTATTCAATTTATTCTCAATAATCTGCACTCATCTTTATTAAGTGATTATATTTTAACGCCCTGATTTTTACATAACCTCTGTTATCCATTTGTATTATTATACTATCTTATGATTTTTTCTGTGGTTTTTTGTGTATTTTTTTTAAAAAAATATCCCCGTTGCCACAAAAACATTCATCATTTTATCAACAAACAACGAATATTTTCGAAATCAACGGGGATTTCTGTATAATTCTATGGTATCCGGATGTGGAAACTATACTATCCTACGATTCACCTGATATCAGGCAGATCATTCATTTATACAGCTGCGATCACCTCTACTTCGCAGAGAACGTTCTTTGGAAGTGTCTTCACTGCAACACAGGAACGTGCCGGCTTATTTACAAAATATTTCGCATATACTTCGTTGAATGCAGCAAAATCATTCATATCCGCAAGGAAGCATACAGTCTTGACGGCTTTCTCATAGCTGGTACCAGCAGCTTCAAGCACTGCTCCAAGATTCTTCATCACACGATCAGCCTGCTCCTCAATCGTTGTTCCGACAACTTCACCTGTTGCCGGATCTACCGGAATCTGCCCGGATGTGTAAAGAGTATCTCCATGGATGATAGCCTGGGAATATGGTCCGATCGCTGCCGGTGCATTGTCTGTATGTACTGTTGTCATAATACATTCTCCTCTCTTTGTGAGCTGTCCTTGTAACTGCTCAGGTATTCTTAATAATAGTCCATGAAATCAGCTCGTCAGAAATAAATCTTTACTTTCACAGAACGCTATAATTTTAGCTCACATATCATTTCTGGTCAAGCTGCATGTTCAGATAATTGTAAACAATGCCGGAAATATCCTGAATATGGGAAACAGCATCTCCTGCCTGGCAGTTCTCTGACATCACACAGAGAATATATGTTGTCTTCTCACCATACACAATGGCAATATCATGCTGATCTGTGTCTGTCTCTCCTGTCTTGTTGGCAATCTCTACAGATGCGGAAATACCACTCGGAATCTTGGTCGTTACCTGCTGGTTCATGAGAAGGTTCATCATCGCCTCTGATGCTTCTTTTGATACACATTCTCCATTGTATATCCCTTCCAGAAGCTGCGCACAGTCTTTTACAGAAGTGGTGTTTCTTCCACCAAGCCCTGCATCCTTCGAAGCTGACGGGCTCAGAATATGCTGCACCGATGTATCTGCATATTTATTCTCTGCAAGAAAAGCATTCACAGCTTCTGCACCGTCCTTAAATACACCAGTAGCTGTCTGCAGCCGCACCAGTTCGTTAAAGGACTCGTTATCGCTGACTGTGATCATATTCCATAGAAGGTCATTCACCTTCGCTGATACAGCCGGATCTGAAACATTTTTCTTCAGTTTAGCCGCTTCATTTTGAAGCACAGCATCCATATTTGCATAAGTCTGCGCCATCACAAAAACCTTGATCAGGCTAGCTGAATACAGCAACTGGCTGTTAAGCTCAAACTTTTTATCCGCTTTGAGATCTTTCACATAAACGCTCCAGGTTCCTTCATAACTGTCCAGAAGTTCTGTAATCCTTGTTTTCAGACCTTTCATTCCCAGATTCCTGGTTTCCACCTTGCCGTTCTCATCAACAGGAAATCCTTCCGGTGTTTCTACCGCTTCCTGTACCAGTGCTCCGTTCTCACCGCCAAAGTAATAATAGCCGTCAAACATCTGACCTGCCGAACTCATTTGCAAATCATGGATTCCCTTATCTGTAACCATTTTTCCGTATTTATTAAAATAATAAAAGCCATTGTAAGTCGTCTTATCCACCACAAGATCATCCATATAGCGTACCTGAGGTGCTGCACTTAATTTTCCCAGATTATTCACCATATAGAGTCCATCAAAAGAAATCTCCCCGCCGTTTCCATCATCGGACACTGCCGTAAGATTCTTTAACTGAACCATATAAGAATTTCCTGCTGCAAATCTGCCGTTTTCATCATGATAATAATAACCGTCAAACACAGTTCCATCGATGACAAAATGATTGAAATAATGAACAGCTGGTGTACTATCGCTTGTACCATCCTCATTCAGGCAGTAAAATCCGCTGCTTTTTAATATATATTTCCCGCTTCCATCGGGAATGGGAAGTATCTGGGACTCCTCTGTAACAGAACCAAGGCTTCCCTGTGTTGTCTGCTGTGCTCCTGCCACAGTCACAGTCTGGGTGAGCATTGACGCAGTGAGGCAGATTGCCAGTGCTTTGTATATTTTTTTATGTCTCATATACTTCTCTTTCATCATTCTGATTATTCAGTAACTATCTCTTTTAAAGACTCTATAAGTATATCGGATTTCCCCATTCTGTCAAGTAAACCGCTTCCAGAAATTTTTAAGTGCTCCCTCTACAGTGTCCAGTCTACAGATGCTCCGGTCTCTCCATTCCCGTGGAAATATCTCCTCATAATCCCGTCCCAGAAAACGGTCATCCAGAAGCAGGATCACACCTTTATCTTCTTTTGTGCGGATCACACGACCGGCAGCCTGGAGCACTTTATTCATTCCCGGATAACGATAGGCATAATCAAATCCTGCATGGTTTTTCCTGTTATAATATTCCCTCAAAATCTCTCTCTCACTGCCAATCTGCGGAAGTCCTGTTCCCACGATCACTACACCGATCAGACTCTCCCCTGTAAGATCCACTCCCTCGGAGAAAATCCCTCCAAGGACACAAAACCCCACAAGCGTCCCTTCTCTGCTCTGAAACTCTTCCAGAAATTCTTCACGTGCACGCTCTGTCATATCAGAGCTCTGCCGGATACAGCGAACCCAAGCTGCGGAAAATTCTTCCTCATAAACCCGGTATACATCCTCCATTAATTTATATGACGGAAAAAATATCATATAATTTCCCTGACGCTGCCACACACATCTGGCAATGTACTCTGCAAGTTTACGGTACTCTGAGTAATTTCTTCGTGTATATTTGCTGCTTACATCACAGCCGATCATGATCTGACGGTTCTCTATTGGAAAAGGTGATCTTACATAAATTCCATAAGCATCCTGATCTGTTGTAAGAAGTTCTCGATAATACAGCATAGGAAAAAGTGTTGCGGAAAAAAATACCGTACTTTTTCCTTTTTTTAGGTATTCTCCCAGATTTACTGCCGGATTCACGCAAAACAGTCGAAGCCTGAAATCCGTTTCCCCGCATTTCTCTGTGTATACAACATAGTTCTCATCCACAAGTTCCGATACATTAAGGAAATCCCTCACTGTAAAATAGAATTCCAAAATCTCCTTACGGAGTTCTTCCTCCATATTCTTATCTTCAAGAATCTCCTCCAGCTGTCCGGATATTGTAAGAAATGTAAGGGGCAGAGGACCCGGGGTTGCAAGCACCTGGTATTCACTTCCATTCTCTCCCAGATTATCTTCCAACTCCTGCATCTGGCGGTTAGCTTTATCCAGAGTCCTGGCAAGCTTCGGAAATAATCTTCGGACTTTTCTGCGCAGTGTTACAATATTCCCGCGGTATATATCGGCACTGTACATCTCCCTGCCGCGTTCCACCAGATTGTGAGCCTCATCAATAAGAAAAATATAATCCCCCGAAATGTTATCTCCAAAAAACCGCTTCAGATGTACATTGGGATCAAAGGCATAATTATAATCGCAGATCACTCCGTCTGTCCAGATGGAAAGGTCCAGACACATCTCAAAAGGACATACCTGCCATTTCTCAGCATGTTCCCGGATCACTTCCCGGGAATATACTTCTTCCGTTGTCCACAATTCATAAACCGCATCATTCACACGGTCAAAATGCCCCTTTGCATAAGGGCATTTCTCCGGGGTACACTCTGGCGTATCAAGAAAACACAGCTTCTCTTTGGCTGTAATGGAGGTCACTTTAAATTTCAGGCCCTTCTCCCGCAGAATACGAAAAGCCTCCTCTGCTACTGTTCTTGTGATCGTCTTAGCTGTAAGGTAAAAAAGCGTCTCACCTTTTCCTTCTCCGATGGCACGTACAGCCGGAAAAACAGCTGACATGGTTTTTCCAACGCCTGTAGGAGCCTGTACAAAAAGTGTACGGCCGCTGGAAACAGTATGATACACACCACTGACGATCTCCCGCTGACCTTCTCTGTACGGAAAAGGAAACTGCAGGTCTGTCATGGAATCATTTCTCTGTTTTTTCCATGAAATGGAGTATGCAATCCATTTATGATAAGCATCCAACAGTTCCTGATACCAGTCCTGCAATTTTTCCATGGAAAAATCCTCCCGGAATCGTCTGGTATCCTCTGTGTCAAGATGGGAATACGTCATCTGGATTCCAATATGGTCAAGTCCTTCCTTCTCCCCGTAGATCAGGCCATAACACATCGCCTGTGCACGGTGAACAGGAATCGGTGCTTCCAGGGCCAGAATATTTCCATAAGTTCCCTTGATCTCATCAATAAAGACCTGTCCTTCTTCTGTAAATATCCCGTCAGCGCGGCCTTCCACCTGGATGATCACATCTTCATATTCATTTTCTCTTTTCAGGGAAACCTCTGACTGATAATCCCCTTTCATGCTTCTCTGGATCTTTCGGTGGATCCTGCCGCCTTTCAGCATGGCTTCTTTATCCCCGGTACCCCGGCTGTTATCCAGATCCCCGCTTCTAAGTATAAATTCCACCAGATTCCTCACAGAAATCCGGACCCGCTCTTTCTCCATTAATTTCGCTCCTGCCAGATACTGTCCGCTTTCATATTCTGTCATGCGGAAATCAGCCTTTCTCTTCCAGAGATTATACCATAAAATCCTTGGAACCGTCCCTTCATATAATAAAAAAGGACGCATGTTCTGCTTTTTCTTTCGTGAACTGCGCCCTTTTATTATTGTTTCCCTTTTTTCATATTTTCCTCATCCCACTGCATACTTGGAAAGAACCTGTTTAAATTTCTCGTCCTCACCATAGCATTTCACTGTCAGTGTCTGCGTCAGATCCAAGCTGAGAAGTCCTAAGATAGACTTTGCATCAATAATGATACGATTGTAAAATACATCAATATCAAAATTACACTTGCTGGCTGCGCTGACAAACTCCTGAGCACTTTTCTCGTCCAGTTTAATCTGCTGCTCCATCGTTAACTGCCTGCCTTTCTGAAATAATTGGTATGTGATAGTTTTACACAAAAGTTAAGTTTTTGTCAATACTGTTTATTTCATATCAAACATTTTTCGACACAATGTACAATATTTTTTGTTTTTCGGCCATTTTTTCTTATATTATGCGGGTTTATTCCAATGATGGGGTGTTGCCACAAACGCTGCATTTTTTTGACCCAATGCTTTTTCACGTGAATTTCTACGTTTATAATAAATTGCATGTGTAGTTAAAATACTGCTATGTCCCAGGTCTGCACTAATTTCGCTAATCGGAACCCCATAGTCTTTAAGTGCAGTAGCATAAGTACGTCTACCCGTATGAGATGCCTTATACGGTATATGTATCGCATTACAGAATGTTTCTATTCTTGCATCAATAGCCCTGTGTTTTAGACGAGCCCCCTTTCGTGATACTATAACATGTTCGCTATATAATCCCAAATGGTCATTACGGCGTTTCATTTCTTTAAACCAAAAAACAGCCTCATCCGTCAGGTCTATACTTCTCCTACTAGCAACATTTTTCCCATGATTGATTTGTGTAACATAATTTCCTGTATCTACATCTCTATAATTGACATAATTTTTATTAATAGTAAACGTTTTCTTTTCAAAATCAATATCAGACCAATCTGCTGCCAGTAATTCACCTATTCTACATCCAGTTGTAGCAGATAACATAATAACGGCAGAAAATCTATATTTCTTATGTTCATTCCATTCTTCTAGTGATTTTTTCCGAATAATGCATAATTCCTCGTCAGTCCAGGCTTCCTTTTTGTATTCATTAACAGCACACAAATTAGCATTGATTTTTACATAACTCATATAATTTGTATTCATATATTCCCGCATAATAGCATAATGCATCACCTGAGATACTAAAGTTTTTATGTTTTTTACCGTTCTATATGCAAGTTTTTTATGATACAACGTTTTAATATAGTCGTCACAGTCAAATTTTTTTATCTTTCTTAATGTCAGATTAGAGAACTCGGTATCTTTAAGATGATTACGATAGATGGAATCATACCTATCCAGTGTTGTTTCATTTATCTCACCTTTCTTTTTTCTAAGCCATTCTTCACACACATCTTGCAGAGTCATATTTTTATCATATGTCCCTACCACCGATTTTTCTATGTAATCATAAAAATTTTTTAGGCACTCCGCCTGTGTACTGCCACTGACTTGTGGCCTTTTAGGTCCACCTGGAATAACATATTTTCCCGGAATATTACATACATATCCTTTTCTATTTTTTCTCTGTGTAAGTTTTGGTGCTTTTATGCCATATTTATTCATGAGAGCCTCCTTAATTGTTTCTATCTGGGCTCTCTCTACGTCCTCGTTATTAATTATAGCAGAATCTAATAACTTTTTCATCATTTCAACAGTAAGTTCCATAAAAGTTGCCTCCGTTCTATTGTTTGAAGACAACATGCTGAAAAAATGGTATGGCCTTAGTTTTTTGCGAGTCTTTTTTCAAAATATCTATGAACACATCTTTTAATGTAAATAAAAAAGAACCGGTATAACCCGGCTCTCTATTTAATACGGTACAGAGAGCCCGTTTCCAGGCCCTCTGTGCCAACTTTTTATGATGCCTTGCCCTTCCTCAGTGCTTCCCTGAGTTCCTTTTCTGCCTCGTATGCCTGCTTGTAATGATTCCGTGCATACAGGTCTTCAAAGGTCCGGATATTGCTTTCCAGCATATGTTCCACCCACAGCCACTCTTCCAGGGTAAGGGATATCACATTCCGGATTTCCCCTTCACGCTCCTTTGCTTTTACATTCAAAAGGCCTTTTTCCGTCCTCGCGACCGGTGCATAGTAATTCCGGATATCAATTTCTACCGGCTTCTCAGAGGCTCCGTCCCAACGGATAGAGATTTCATACACAAAGTATTTATCGCCGTGTTTCCGCCGGATAAGGGGCCTCATGCCGGAACTGTAGACCGTCTCTGCCTGGAATCCAGCCTTGGATTCCTCCGCATCCAACTGTCCTGCTTCGTATAGTCTCAAGGCATCCTCGATTGCTGTTATCTGTGCCGCGTTCCTTGGATACCTGCCTAAATTGCTCTCAAGCCAGTTCTTCTGGTTGATTAACAGTCTCTTATTAGTCTGTGCATCCTCCAGGAGCAGTGCTGCCGGAGTCTTTCCTTTTAATGTTCCTGCATTAATCGTAGTCGTGTATGCCGGGCTCTTTGACGGCTCAGATTTCTGTTTCTGTACCGATAACATATCCCGGAGGCTCAGGTTCCGGATTTTCTGGAAGATGGCCGGAAGTTCATTTACCGGCACATTGGCTGTGGCCGGTCTCTTTTCTTTGCTGATAAGGACAAATTTAAAACGGCTGAACGTATCGTGATGGAAGGTCAGCGGCTCGCTGCCGTCCTTGCATTCTGGTATGGTCAACTCATTCAGCACAAAAAATGTCTGGTTTTTCTGGATACAAACGCATTCTTTTGGATTCTTCATCATAATATAATCTCCTTTTTACGTATAAATTTTGGTATGTAACATTTTTATCCGGGCAGGCCGTCTGTGCAGCCTGCCAGTGTCTTTACCGGTCTATAACTCTTATCGGACCAGGATAGTCGTGAGCACCCGTTTCCAATTCAGCCCAAGGTGGCAGATACCCCATACATAGACCTCCAGCCTTGCGTTGTAATAGACCAGTTCCTCGGATTCATCCAGCAGTATCCTTGCCCCTTCCTCTGGCACCTGGTAATACTCACACGGCTCTATGACCTCACATCTCGTTGTCAGCAGTTCTATGTCTTTCTCCCACCTGGAAGTGTCCTGGTCCTCTTCGGCCCCGACAATCATCGCCTCCAGTTCCCGGACTCTTTCCATAGCCATTTCCGAACCATAGGCCTCACCCTCGCTGTCCCTGAAATACAGGTCATCGCCATTTACCAATTCCCAGGTCCCCTCATCTTCGGCATCGATGTCGTAGTATTCTGCGTCAACTGCTTCTGCCGCAGCAAAATAGTCTACGAAGCCTGCCTTTATCGCCACAGGACTGAGTTCCGCTCCGTGCCAGGTAGTATGTTTCTGTTCCATATGTAAAATCTCCTTTCGTCCTGATTCCTTACCGGTTGTATCATCTATATGTCAAAAGAATCATCCCGTCTGTTTTTTTTGCGGGTCCATCTTTTCATCGGGAGCAGGCTGCCGGGCCAGCCCGCCCCAGTCTCCAGATATCCGGGCCATTCCACATCTTATCTTTATTCCGATACCGGATATCGTTTCTTTTCAATTCTTCGCCAACATTCCATCCCAACTGACAGATTCTCACGCTCTCTTCCGGGTATTCCAGCAGTGCTTTTCCCCATACCCTCATGAACTCTGTATTGGCCTCCCTGACGGCAGCCAGTTCTTGTGTGCATTCCTTATCAAGCCGTTTCTGGCTTTCCTCCATGACCTCTTCCTCTGACAACATGTTCATCATTTTGCCCTGCTGTACCAGTTCCTGCATCCTGTCCAGCATCATAGCCATCTGCGTGTCTTCTACAATCTCCTGAGCCTTCTTTGCAAACACATGATATCTATCCCTTACCATATCATAGGCCTTCTGGATTTCCTTTCTGCATTTCAGGTTTGTGATGTCACTGTAAACTTCTCTTAATGGTCTCATATCGGTATCTCCTTTCGTGGTGTAAAACCCGTGTGTCTTATCCTTTACGGGCTCCCCAGAAGGGGAGCAGGCCGGTCACTCAGCCTGTCCTGGTCTTTCAAGTGGGATTTCTGTTAATAAACAATTCCATGCAGTCCCATAAGTGGTGATTCCCCATACGAACATATCCAACTCCGGATTGAAAAATACGGTTTCATCGGTCTCTTCCATCAGCAGTTCTGCGCCTTTCCTGGATACGATATAATACTGATAGATTGTATTTTCTTCCGGCCGGTCAAGGCTCTCAATATCTGCTTTCCAGGCCTCAATCGCTGCATTCTGGTCTTCATCAGCCTCTTCAATCATCTCTTCCAGTTCCCGGATTCTCTCCAGGGCTTCTTCATTGGTGTATTCATTCCCATCGGTATCGAAAAATGTATACAGTGAGCCGTTCACTATCTGCCAGGTCCCCAGGCCACTGGCAACCGTCTTTTTGATAATTTCATTGTTAAGCACTCCGCCAACTACCTGTGACAGTGTTTCCATGTCCACCCTGTTGTTCTCAAAACCATATCTGCTTACTTCTACTCCATAATAAAATCTGTTTTTCATATGTATTCTCCTTTTCAAATTTCTATATTGACTGCTGTTCTCCGCAACTCTTAATCGCTTACATATATAACCTGCTGGAAAAACGATGCGGGCGTGCAGATTTTTGTTGATTTTTCTTAGCCCTTGTTGTGCCACGGCACATTTCCGGCATCCGCATGACGGAATGTTCTTATGTCTTCATGGATTTCACCTCCCGGTTTTCTCTTTTCCCTTCCGTTATCCTTTATATGTTCAGGAAATCCTGAGGCGTATTTTTTTGCGGATTATTTTTCGGCTGGTGAAAATGACATCGGAGACGGCTGAAACGCGGGAAGATTTGCGGGCTGGATAGGATTTGAGAACCGGAGGGCAGGAGCAGAAACAGAGGATGCGGCTGGACGCATTATGGCATCGGGAGGGATGTATGGAAGAACGATTGGCTGGGAACGGCGGCCCTGGGATGGTGTGGACCAGCGGCAGGGAAGAAGTACAGTGATTGTAGCGGGCAGGTCATGACAGGTTGCCGCATCGGTAGCGGCGATATATGAGGGCAGGATGCGGCAAGAATGGCTGCGATATGTTAAAGGCATCGGGAAATGATTGACGAAGCGTGCCAGCAAGGACTCCTGGACCGGCCTGTGATGGCGGCTGTAGATGAAAAGAGCCTGGTGCGGCCTGATGATGATGGATGCGGACAGGACCTATGAAATAGATTAGATTTATAGATGTGCCGTATACGATTGCCAGATATGATGGTTCTTGTGGCCGGTGGGCTGGAACGGGATAACGCCCGGGGAGTTTCTTATATATAAGAAGGTTTACGGCGTCAGGCGGGACTGTATGCCTTGTACTCATCAACACCTGTGGGAGCATTTCGCCTTACCCGGACGGCCTGTTCCCATAGACAATTCCACTGGCAGACTTGGAATTACTGGCGGCCTGCGCCGTTGTCAGGTTATCCCTACCGGATGGCTGTGGTTCTCTGGCACGAAAACCAATTCTGCGGCTGTGATACAGTACCGGTTCCCCGATAACTTATCGGCTGCGAAAGTGTTTTTTCGTATATGGCCTCATATCCTACCGGTGCCAGTATCTTACCGGTATTCCCAATCCCTCCCAAGTCATTCCCATCCATATCTGGGAATATAAATCGTTTGTTTTATCT
Organism: Blautia schinkii; assembly: GCF_013304825.1. GTDB lineage: Bacteria > Bacillota > Clostridia > Lachnospirales > Lachnospiraceae > Blautia_A > Blautia_A schinkii_B. The sequence continues at coordinate 220,596 of NZ_JAAWUO010000002.1, forward strand.
AAATACAGTATAAGTTCATGTGTTTATATACCATATATTGTATATATTTATTATAATATTCTAAGTTTCCCAGATTCCCAGATAAAAAGACATACTCTATATGAAGAAAAATAAAATGAATAAATAAGTTTTTCTCTTTTTATTTTTTCTGTATAGAGCCATCATTTTCTCCTGGGATTGCTGGAAATCTGGGAATCTTTCTCTGTCGCCACCAATTCGCCCGCAAAAAACGCCCTGGCGTTTATGCCAGGACGTCTTCCTTTAATCAAATGGGATATCTTCATCATCCATTTCTACTGTCTGAAATTTAATCTGTTGCAATTCCGCCACTGCTGACCCGGTTGTCCGTTTTTCTTTCCTCTCCGATGGCTGTTCCTTCTCCACCTCATAATGTGGCATCTTTAACTTTATGACCCTCTCAGCCCTGCCAGTCCTCAGAGAATTTGTTTTCGTCTGGTTTGTATCCTTATCCGAATATAATAATCCCCGGTCACGCATTTCCTTATAAAATAAATTCAGGTCCAGGTCTGACTCCTTCGCCCATTTTTCCAATATATACGGAAAGATTGATAAGGTTTCTCCAGACTCTGTATTCTTTTTGTCATTCGCCTTATAAATGCCCCAATATTCCCCTCGGATATCCTCTGGGTCAGTGAATCCTTCAATTTTTCCAGGGCTGCTTACACATTGGGAAATAATGCTTCTGTAAAATCTCATGTACTGGTCCACATCATCCGACTTGACCATGATATCCAGCAATTCCTCATCTGTGAACTCACTTCCATTCTGAAAGAGAAATTCCGTTGCGATTTCATATGCAGTGAGCAGCACCGCAATGCTGGTCGCCTGTCTGCCCTCTCTTCCATTGTCCCGTGCTAATTTCCTTGCTCTTTCAAGATTTTTCCCATTCCTTTTAATGATTTCTTCCTGGCCGAGTTCTTTTACTTTTTCTACAAATTCCCGTCCACAGAATCCATAATTGTTCTGAAAAAATGCTATGATGTCTTCTATGTTCTCAAGGTCTGGATATTTCTTTTTGTCAAGATACGGCAATCTCTCCGTCACCTGTTTTGGAATCACTCTGTAAACACTGCCATTTGTTGTCCAGCCCATTGTTACGTTCTGTTCAGAACTTACGAGGGCTGTTAATTTGAACTTGTATTTTTTCTTTTGTTTCATATCCTTCGTTGCCCGGTTGCGTCCACGCCCGCTCGCCAGCATCATGACTGTCTGCTGAAATTTTCTCTTTTTCTCCTGGTCCCCTTTTGACATATCATCCATGATTATAGGAAAATTGTTTAAAGTATCCGCGGAGATTTCCAGATAAGCCTGTGTATTATCGGAATCAATCAGAATTCCTCCGTCATCCATACTGCTAAAGATTGTCGTTACGATAGACAGAGTCGCCGTTTTTCCATACCCTGACCCACCATATAAATCAACTACAAAACTGTCCTGTTTTGGTAACATCGGCAGTATCACAGAAGAAAGGACCGCTGCTGTTGCTAATTTAAAAGGTGCATAGTCAAGTGCCAGGATTTCCTCGAACTTCTTATACCATGCAGTACGATTTCCATGTGCTTTCAGGGCTTCCATCAATTCCGGCATATCATTTTGTCTTTCAAAAACAAAATCCTCCGTTGTATATGGAAGGAAGTTTTTAAAATCCTTATCCCACCCTAATTTATTCAATGTGTTTACGATTCTAAGCATTCCTCTCCTGGAAGACTCTTTTAACATGGATGCCATAAAATTTGTGCACTGACGGGCATTATCGCTCGTTACTCCTGCCCCGCTATTGCTCAGTGTAATAATCTTATTTGCATTTGCTATCACTTCACGCTCAACAGTTGCTGTCTGCCATCCTTCCTCACTGCCAAATTTCAACTCAATTCTGCGCGTCGCTCCATCTGCATTATCCAACGGACGATACAGTTTTGTCACAAGAATCGGATACATACAGGCTTCAACCCTTTTCATGGTATTGCCGCTCTGCTCAAATTTTCTTACCCCATCATCATCGGCAATCCATTCGGTTCCTATGTACATGTTCTGGCATCCTTCTGGCAGGTTTGAAAACTGGGTCTTGTTTCCTTCTGCATCTTTCCGGGCTTTCTCTTCCTGTTCTTTTATCCTTCTTGCCTGTTCCTCTTTCGCCTTTTGTTGTTTTTCTCTTTCTTTTGCCTCTTTTTTCGCTACTGTACAATTTTTTTGGAATTTATGGGCCAGGGCCGTTCCGCCTAATTCCTTTGCAAGCATCTCTAACTGATACTGTACTTCATTCCGCCTAATCTCTCCACAGTCTACACTAAACAAGATTCGGTACATATCCGAATCACCGAACTGCTCCGCTCTTGTCACACATCCGATTTTTCCTTTTTTGAAGCAATCGCAATACAGTTCTGTGTAATCCTGTAATCCGGGATTCTCCGGTATTTCCTTTTTATTCATTTCAGACGGTTCTGCCTGTGGAACGGCTGCGTTTTGCCCTCCTTTTATCATATTTATGATTAACGCCTGCATTTCCGGCGGCAACTGGTTCAGCATTGCTGCTACATCTATGTTTAAATTCTCACTCATAATCTTCTCCTCCTGTTCTTTCATGAGATAAAATCAATATGCGTAAAAATCATGTTGATAGTTTGTGGTTTCGTGATTTATTTTTATAATACGCTTCGTGCTACGTTGTGTCAACATATTTTCGTAAATCCGTTTATACTTCATATTTTCTTTATTTTTACGCGTACTACATTGTACAACTATTATTTGTATTGATTTACGCACTATCATATGCTACAATGTACTCACCAAGTAAAAAAGTACTGTGAAAGGAACAAAAACTTATGGAAAATACCCATTCATGGACTTGTGATAATGAAATCGGGACCACTCTTCCCCAATATGCGAACAGCCAGGGAATCACATATGAAGCGGTCAGACGCCAGGTTATTAAATATCAGGATAGTGACCTCCTGGGCCATATCCAGATAAGGAACAAGACTAAATACCTGGACGACTTCGCTGTAGAATTTCTAAACGAGCACCGGAGACCTCAGGCACAGATTGATAGCGATGCCAACAACATTGCGGAACAACTCAAAGATATGCTCATTTATGTTAAGGAGAATAAATCTAATCCCCAAAAAGCCCACCAATTTCAGCCTTTCAAGGATTACATTTCCAATACTCCCGAGGATGCCTTCGCACAGGAAAACCATGCAGCCACCACACCTTCATCAAAGGAAACATCACCCCAAGCAAACACCAAGCCCTTAGACGAATCCATATGGATGCCATTGCACAAGGCGTCCCCTGACCGTCAACTGATTGCTCTACAGACCGAAAATGAACTTCTCAAGAAACAACTTTCAGATTTACAGAACGCATACAACAAACTTCTGGTAGAGACCAGCAATTTGACCGCAAAAATTTATTATGCTGAGAAAAACGCAGACAATGCAGAGAAGAACTCCAAGCGGTGGTATAACCTTGCGCTTGAATGTATCAAGACCTTTAACCAACAGCAAGCCCAGGATTTCAATGCTACAGAGTCGGAGGCTCCTAGCGATGCTACAGAGGATTGATTGGATAAGATAGAAACACCATACTAATATTTGAGGGACCACCATGGCTGCATTTACAAAGCCACCATTGCAGTGTTTTCTGCAAAACACCATCCTGGCATTTGTGAAGCCACCATACCAACACTTCCAGAACCACCATCGCTGCATTTCCGGGACCACCATCACCGAACTTCCGAAAGCACCATCACCGCGTTTCCGGGACCACCATCTTTACCAAGATTTCAAGATTATAACAGCCGGAACGACTGCCGATACCCCTAAAAAAGAATGATTTTCTACAGATTTATTAAGAGGAAGGGCGCATATACTCACCATTATTATGGTGTACTATCCACCACCTCCGGCTGTGTCTATCCCTGCCGTCTTCCAGCCGTCACCCCAGAACCGTTTTCAAGACCAAAAACAGGATGATTCTATTGTAAAAAGTTCTTGTGATATTTCACGATATGTGATGCAGATGATTCCCGATTTCACATTTATCGGTATATTGATTTTCAGATTTGCATATGATATAATGCCAGTAGGCAAAAGGTAATTATTAAACGCTTATAGCAAAGAACGAAGCCCCCGGCTGTACTTGCACTACAACCGAGGGCTTCTTCTTGTTTTTTAGGATGGTCAAGTATCCATCAGGCTATTGTTGTCCTAGTCGTTCCTATCTAGCCATTTGCAGATGAGATGGCAAGTCACACCTGCCGCGACGGTAACGATAAAGGTAATTATTATTTCGCTTATAGTTCTCACCTCCTCCCGTTGCCGGGTCTCGGTTGGACAACGAAGCGATTATATCATACCTTAGACCAAAACGGAACCTTTCAAAATACATATTGCTACCCAAATCTGTCCATCTCTTTTTCTTCTCCCATCCCTCCACACCAAAACCCGCAAATTTTTTTATCCCCACCATCTTTTCTTCATATTAATATTACCCAAATCCAAAGGAGGCAATATTATATGAAAAAAACAGATAAAAAACAATCCAAATCCAGGCAGGAAGCCCTGAATGAACTGACTGCGGGCCTGGAGCAGTCCATCAAAGATTTTATGGATGGGGACAAGTACAGGGCTTTTCTTTCCAAGATGTCGCACCTCCACAATTACTCGTTGAATAACCAGATTTTGATTGCCAGACAAAGACCGGATGCCACGCTGTGTGCAAGTTATACCTGCTGGAAGTCTCTGAACCGTCAGGTCAAAAAGGGAGAATCCGGAATCCAAATCATCTGCCCCTCATCAATCAAATCCCAATCCTTAAAAGACGTAAGAGATGAAAACGGCAGACCTGTTACTCTTCCCGATGGAAGTGTCAAGCAGGAAGTTGTTGAAAGAATCATTCCGTTCTTTAAGGTTGGATATACCTTTGACATCAAGCAGACGGAAGGTGAACCCCTGCCGGAACTCTGCCACAACCTGGAAGGCAGCCTGAGCGACAGGCAAAAGCAGATAAAAGATATACTCCTAGATATCTGCCCGGTTCCGGTCCGCTTCCAAGCAATATCCGGGGATGCAAATGGATATTATGACCTCATCCAAAAAGAAATCGTCATAGACAGCAGCCTTTCCGAAGCACAGTCTCTCAAGACCCTGATTCATGAAATGGCCCATGAAAAACTCCATTCGGCAGACCTTCCGGATAAACACACCGCAGAGGTGCAGGCAGAATCCATTGCTTTTGTTGTCTGTCAGTATCTCGGCCTGGACACTTCGGAATATTCTTTCGGCTATATTTCCAGTTGGAGTTCCGGCAAAGACGTAAAGGAACTGAAAGCCAGCCTGGAGACCATACGCAGTACTTCAAACGAGATGATTGACGCAGTAGAACAGAAACTTACAAAAGCAGAAAAACCGGTCCAGGCTATAGCCGAAGCCGCAGAGACCGTACAAAAAAGGAGGTGCAGATAAATGGATGCGATTGAACAGCAACTTGCAGAAATAGAACAGTTAAAAGCAAAACAGGCTCTTCACCGCCAGCAATTAGCAGAGAACCGCCAGCGTGCTCTTGAAAAGAAAAACTACACAAAACGCCTGGTTGATATCGGAAAAATGGTGCTGGAGATTCTGCCTGATGCTTCTTCTATGAGCGAGGTGGAAATAAGAGAAATTTTAGAAAAGATTTTAAGCAAGTAGTAGGTCTTGTGGGCGTTCGCTTGGAAGCCGCCGGGGTGGTGGACTGAAAGACTGCCGGGCAATCAGTGTGATGGCCAGCAGGACAACAAGCCTGGCCGCGGTTTTCACGCCCGTCGATAACGACATTTTAAACGGTCCTTTCTTTGGTTACTGTAAACAATTTGCTGTTGTAAAGAAAAGAAACGTTAAAAATAAAGACAAAAAAATTTCAAAAAAGGCTCTCCCCACCGGAAAGGGTGGTGAGAGCCTAAACTGTATCGTTCAATTAGAGGAATCGGAATTGTCAACCAATCTCATTTTTGCGGGTAAATATTTTTGTTTTTAAGCCGTCGTATGCAGGGAAGGATACACATTTGTAGAGCTTAACTTTGCTGACAAATTATCAAATAACGCACCGCCATACGGTGGTGCGTTTCTGTGTATTTATATCATCAATAGGATGAATTATTGTCTGTCCAATTGGCTTTTAACGTTTGACTATCATACATATGAATTTTATCTCGTATTCCTCCTTCAATCTCAGTACTGTCGAAGATAGTCCATTTTTCAAATGTAGCGTTTGCTTTTACTGGTTTAGTTATATCCTTCGCATATAGCGTCATCCCTGCCGGCACCTGTATTGTGTATTTTTCAGCATTATCTTTATCCGGAAAATATCCGCCATTAGCATCGACTGTTAGCGTGAATTTCTGGTCAGGGTTTTGTGCAAATACCTGGACCCAAAAGCCTTTATAATAGCCAACTCCTATATGAGTAGCGCGTTTGTCTATCAGTGTAACTAGATGTCCTTTGCTTTCTTCCCATAATTCGACTGCTCTTTCAGGACTGCTTCCAGTTGTAATATTTTCACCTAAAATATTACCTGCGCCAGCCGCATGGTAAGCTGTGGCATTATTTGTTCCATCTGGTCTTTGATGACTAAATTTTGTGTAAATTTCTTTTGCTCTTACAGCGGCTCCGGCATCCAAAGCCGCGCTTTCTTTTACTGCATTCTTCCCATATTTCTTTCTTACTTTATTTGTTAACCGGATAACTTCTTTTATATCTTTTTTTACCTGTTCCGGGCTTTCTGGGTCAGGAGTAGCAGTAGGTTTTGGAGTAGCCGTCGGCTTTGGTTTCTGTGTCGGTTTTGGAGTAGGTTTTTTCGTCGGCTGCGGTGTGGCGGTAGGCTTTTTCGTTGGTGTTGGTGTTACCGTGACAGGAGGCTGAGACGGAGTTACAGTAGGATTTAAAACTGTCTTTTTAGGGACTTTAACTTTAGCTCCGTCTTTATAATATCCACCATAAGTTTTGAATGTTTTATTATAACCTTTTACGATATAATAATAAGTTTTGCCCGCCTTAATCGGATATTTGCTACTGGATTTGTGAACATATTTCGGTGTCTTCGCACTTACGCTTTTAATCTTTGTCCATTTGCTTGATGCTGATGGACGGTAATAAACAACGTAATTTGTGGCATTAATGGATTTCGTCCATGTCACAGTCACCTGTTTATAACTGTTTGCTTTCGCGCTGGCCCTTACGGTAGACGGCACGGCTGGGATGGTGACGGTCTTACCTTTCTTGTCGTAAGAACTCCATTTCTTTCCATACTTATTGTACGCTCTAACCGTGTAGGTGTACTTTTTACCACCCTTGAGCGGGTACTTCTTAGAAGATTTGTGAGTGTACTTCAGATTTTTACTGCTGATAGTTGCCAGCGTGGTCCACTTCTTCGCACCGGCCTGTTTGTAATAAATCCGGTAAGAAGTGGCATACTTGGACTTTTTCCAGGTGACTGTCACGGAGTTTTTAGCAGCCGCAGCCTTCGTTACAGATACTGCCGAAGGTGTCTTTCCGGATGCAGCGAATACCGGCATAGCCATCACCAATACCAGCAGGACTGCCAGGAAACAACTAATTATCCTCTTTCTTTTCATCCTGTTTTCCTCCTGTCTGTTTCATAGATATACCATTATTTTACTCCTGCCCTCCCCCTTTGTAAATCAACCAGCCACATTTTCTGCATAAAAAATGAGAGGCATTTTGAGCCCCTCACATGCTTTTCCGCCCTTCTATCAGCCTTCCGTCCCCGGTCCTCACATCCACCTGGAAAAATCCCGGCCTCAGTTTCAGATATCTCCGGACGGCCTCTGTCAGGTTTTCTTCTTTTCCCATATCTCCCTCCTTACATCGTCCATTTGTGATGCTTTACCTTGTCTACGGTTTCCGATACTTTTTGGACATCTTCCCTGGCAACGGATAGTTTCCTGCCGTCATAACGGAAGACTTCGTAAGAGAGCAGGTCCTCCGGCTCTACCGTGGACAGGTTCACCTCTTTTACCGTCTCTTTCATCTTTCCGATGTCCATATCCTCACTTTCCCTTACAACCATGACCTCATGGATGGAACTGGGGAGGACATAATAAGGCTCACCAAGTTCTTCACACACCTTCTGTAAAGCCTCCGGGCACAGCATCACATTGGCACCGTTTACTTTTTCCTGGTTTGTCAGGACATAGAGCGGGGATTCCTGGGCGAGCATCTCTTCCATCACTTCCCTCTGTATCTCTGTCACTTCCCCCGCTTCTATCTGCCTTTCCAGTTCCTCCCGCAGGATATCAGCAGTATTCCGCAACTGGAACTCCTGCGCTGCCGTGTTTTTATATGCCTCGGCCAAAACCTCACTCTGGCCCATCCGGAATAACGGCAGGCTGTCTTTCGTCACACGGAAGGAATATAGCAACGCTCCCTCCTCGGCTACCTTACAGCGCACCACTGCCGCCATATCCTCCACAGAATCGTATACCGCATTTTCCAGGAGTGCCCTGTTTGCATCCGCATTCACCAACTGGATGAACAGTCCTTTCCGGAAGTCCTCCGCGGATGGCAGGTCCGTGATTTCCGGCAGGGCTGTCCTCTTTTCCTCTACCAGGCCCGCTGCGTATCTCCCGATATCCGCCATACTCTCCCCGGATGCCAGCATCCCTGCATAATCGTCCGGATATATGACCAGGGCATGTTTATCCCCTTCATGCCTGCAACGTAATCCATCCCTGGGGCCGTTTACTTTCGGGACTGTGATGGGCTTTACTTCCCACTGCTCCCCCAGGCTCTTCTCTATTGCTTTTTGCAGTCTGATTTTGTCTTCTTTTTCCATTTCTCCTTTCCTCCTTCATACTGGCGGTGGATAGACTCCCTCAGGGTCTCATATCCTTTTTCTGCCAGCCGCATTATTTTTTCTCTACAATCCTCCGGCCGTTCCGGAAGGATTGGCATTAGTCTTTTTGTTTCTTTTATTTCTTCTTTTCCTTCTATCCCCATAGCCTCCTGATTATACCGCTGCACCTTCTCAGACATCGGCCCCAGGACGGCATCGTTGAAGTATGAGCACTTCCTGGCTTTGCAATACCCGTAATCTGCGGATATGATAACGACCTCATCCTGTTTCACCAGCCTGGACAAATCCGAAGGCTCCAGGATTGGCTTGTCTTGGTATGAAATGCTGACGCTACGGTTCTTCCCGGAACCGCTCCAGGTCGTCTGCCTTTCCTTGTAAGTGCCAGCCATCCCACAGATGGTCTTGGCTGTGGAAGGACTCCGTACATCCAAACAGACCAGATATGCACTATTGGCAATCATCGACTGGATATCGGCTTTCGTATAAGCGTTTTCCAGGGCTTCAAAACTCTGGGTTATCAAAATCAGGGTGATGTTCCGACTTCTTCCAGTGAGCAGTATTCCTGAATGTAAATATGGCACAGGGCACCGGGCACAAATCCGGGCCATCTCATCAATCACGACCATAACTGGCCGGCTCCCTTCCGGCCTCTTTATCAGGCTACCAAACACCTGGGCGATAATAAGGTTTACCAAATTGTAGTACACTTCCAGTTTTTCCTCCGGGATGGCCAGAAAGACTGCCCTTCCTTCCTCAAGCATCTGCGGGTTTGCCTGCCGGGTATTGGTCTCCATTCCATATCGGATATCTTCATCAATAAAGATTTTTAAAGACTCCTGCTCCTGCTGGACGATTCCCGACATCGTATCCTCCGCAAGGTTCCGGAACGAAGAAAGAAATTTCGTCTCTGTAGCCCTCGGTGCTGCCCCGTCCAGTAATTCCTCCACCAGTTCTTTTGCATCCCTGGACAGTATCTCGTTTACCAGTTCTGACAAGTTGTGTATCTTTTTCTGCTTATACAGGCCAACCAGTTCTCCGACCAAAAGCGAGCGGCCCGACTGTTTCCAGAACTGGTCTGTATCCTTGGCAGATATGGGTATCAGGCTGTTTGCGATTTCCTCCATAGTCTCCCGAATATCCTGGTCCGTGGCCCGTCCTCCTTTGTGGTTCAGGAGATACAACGCATCCCATCCCCATTTCCCCCGGTCCTGGAAATCAATGATGACCACATCTTTCGCATCCATCCTTCGGGACTTCCGCCAGAGTTCTCCTTTGATGTCAACATAAAATCCACCGGCATTCTGGCTGGCCAGCAATAACGGGATGACCAGGGCAGAGGACTTGCCACTGCCAGACCCACCAATCACGAATACATGGCCATCTTTATAATGTGCTGCATCCATCGGCTTGCACAGATACTTCTGCTCTTTTTTGAAATATCCTTTCTCTGTCCTTCCAAACACCACGCCCTGTGGCTGGTCAAAAAGGAAATCTTCCGCAATCCCTGGGTACATCGCCTTTTGCTTTAACGGGCTTGAAAATTCATTAGGCTTTTCGTGGAATACATCCTCTATACTGAAATCCTTCTTTCCGGCCGCAGCCTGCCTCTGGTTCTCTGACCATACATAGACAGACGGCAGGAATGATAAGACAAACAGGATGAGGTACGACACATCCCCGCCCAAAACTTTCTGAAAGAACAGGATTAACCCCGCCATCGCAAAAGGCTGGAGCCAGATTCCGCTGAAAAAGATACGGTTTATCCATTTCCATATATCCTTTTTCATCCCAGGACGGGGATTTTGTATCTCCGTCCTCAGATATTTCCAAACCCGGTACAGCCAGTCTTTCATGGTTCCAGGACCTTCCTGGCAATCGTTTTTTCCGAAATCTCTTCAAAGCCATTCTTCTTTAAAAAATGCTTCTTCTGTTTCCCGGTATGGATGTAAACAGATGGATACCCCCTCTTCCTGGCGAAATCCTCTATCACGCCCAGCAGGTACTCCCTTGCCTTGTTATCACCTGCATCCAGGGAATGGATGAACAAGGCTTTTTCTCCTTCCATCACCGGAAAATTGACGACTGCCGTGGCTGCCGGCTCCGGTCTCCCGTCAGCCTCCAGATTAAGAGATATGTAATCATCCTGAATCTCACTACCGGCCGTGGCTGACCCCTTATAGGTGAGCAGGACCCGCAGTTTCTGGTCTGTGGCCCCTGCAAGTTGCTTTCCTCTCATGTTCTCAACTCCTTATGTTTTATTTTCGTTGATAAGGTTTCTTCCTTACCAGCACTTACAGTATGCAGAAAAAAAGAGAAGATAAAAAACAGAATGAAAAAAATTTTATCCTGCCCCGGATTCTCCATATTGAAAAATAAAAAACGAGGTGATTTTATCTATGGCAATCTTTCAATTCCATATGCAGGTAATCAAACGGAATGACGGAAAAAGTGTTGTGGCCGCAGCCGCCTACCGTTCTGCAAGTAAAATAGAAAATCAGTACACCGGAATCATGGAGGACTACACCAAGAAAAAATGGGTGACACACAGCGAAATCGTGCTGCCGGAACATGCGCCGAAAGAGTTTCAGGACCGGGGATATCTGTGGAACTCTGTAGAAGAGGCAGAAAAAGACCGGAGGGCCAGACTCGCCAAAGAGGTCATGATTGCCCTTCCAAATGAACTGACACCGGAGGAAAACCTCCAACTGGTACAGGGATTTGTCCAGGATGCTTTTGTTTCTCAGGGCATGGTCGCCGATTTCAGCATCCACAATCCGCCTGTCACCAATGAGCAGCATATCCCTGTTGACCGGAACGGCCAGCCAACGAAGGATGAAAAAGACATGATTTTCCAGAACCCTCATGCACACATCCTTTTGACCATGCGGCCCCTGGATAAAAATGGGAACTGGCAGCCAAAGACACAGAAAGAATATCTCTGCAAACGCCAGGGAGAGACCGCAGCCTTTACCGCCGAGGAATTTATCCAAGTCAAGGCGGATGGCTGGGAAAAACAGTACCCGTACTTCAAAGGCCGGGAAAAAGTCTGGCTGACACCCTCTGAGGCCTACCTGGAAAACCTGGTGAGGGCATCCAGCAATCCCCGCTCCACTCCCTACGGACGGGAGAATCCGAAGATGAAGTACTGGAACTCCACGGATGCCATCTTTTCCTGGCGGAAATCCTGGGAAGAACATGTAAACCAGGCCCTGGAACGTGCAGGCATACCAGAAAGGGTGGACTGCCGCTCTTATCAAGCACAGGGTCTGGATGATATCGCCGGCATCCATCTTGGCCCTCATGGGGCAAAACAGACCAATTCCCAGCAGTATCAGATTAATGAAGATATCAAAAAACTAAATAAAAAGAATCAGGAAATCCGCCAGACTCTGAATGAACTGGAAGCAGAGATAAAACAAAAGAATGACCAACTCTACGAATCCATTGCAGAGCGCATGGGCTGGCTGCGGGGGGAAATCCTCTCTGCCCGGTATGACCTGGAGGACTTCCAGACACAACAGGAATATATCCAGAAAACAGCGCAGTCTCTCCAGGAATCAGTCATCCGTGTAAAAGCAGCCCGGGAGAATGTCCAGGAACGAGACCGGCAGGCTCAAAAAAACATTTCCACACTCAAGAAAGAACTGGAAGGAAATTTCCCTGCCTGGAGCAGCCGTCCTGATGAGATAGAAGCCTCAATCCAGGCAGAGGAAGAAGGCATCCGCTTCCGTCAGGAACGGCTGGGAAGGATTCTGAACGAGGAAGGCTTTTCCGATATCCAGGACTACGAAACCAAGGCCAGGATGCTGGCACAGATGGAATCCGACTTGCAGATGCTGGACCAGAAGATTTCCGCCTGCGAGGAACAGATACAGGAGCATACCCGCCGATATGAAAAACTATGCAGCCAGATACCCGATGATGTCTCACACCTGGCCGACTTCCGGGAACGTAGAAAAAGATGGTCTGACATTTACGGACAGCGGACTTCTGACCATATCCGCAAGCGGACCGGCAAGGTAAAAACCGAGACATTTGACCGAATCTTACATAAAACCGATTATGCCCTGAACCATACCCTCTACCTGGCTGGCCGGGCCGGATATCTGCTGGAAAGGCTGGACCAATCTACGCAAAAGACTGTAAGCGAAAACCAAGGGCGGAATTATTAATTCATTGCAATTTGATTCCACCAAAAAGGGAGAACAGCCCACACAACTGCTCTCCCTTCTTATTACACCCCGAAATCCGGGAACTTATTTTCCATAGACTTTATCATATGCTTCACATAATAAATCTTCCAGTTTCCCTCTCCGGCAATCCACGGTTTCCCAAAACTCCATCGGCTGATTTTCAAGATAATCGGAAATGTCTGTGTAAATCTCCTGTGCTCTTTTGTCTCTTGGGTCATCTTCACTTTCAGAATATGCAAACAGTTTCTGCGCTTTTTCCAAAAGTTCTTTTGAAGAATCACTCTCTTTTGCATCCTCCTTCCAGATATCCAGAAGGATATAACGCTGCGCATACAGGCTGAACATATTAAATAAAATATCCTTCTTTTTCCGTACCGCATCTCCTTCCAGGGATGTCTCGCCCTTTTTCATCTCTTTTGCATTCATGATAGTAAATTCTAAAGGTCGTGATGGAGATACTAAATAACTCCCTGGTTCACAGGATTTATTTCCTTTTCATCCATTCCTTTATTCTCACAATCATCTGTTACATAACTCATGAATCTATAAAGAAATGCTCTGCGGACAATCCTGCTGATTTCCTCTCCTACCCTTATATCTTCTGCATCCTCTGGGGCAGTAAAACAATCACAGATTTTCACGATGTTATTATTTAATTCAACATAATTCTCGTACATAAATGTACCTCCTCTATCAATAAGTCCCTTCCGGGAAAACAGTTTTTATGGTTTCACTCGCGAGTTCTTTTTGCTTACAAATCCATTATGTCACAAAGAAATCCACAATTCAAATTTTTGCGGAAAAGGTTACGCTCCGAAAAATAACCCGCAAAAAATATTTGTAGATTTATCCAAATTTGATTTTCCGCATATTTGCTTCTCCTTTCTTTTGGATTTCAACAGTAATATGCTGGATTTTCTCATCTTTTTAATAATTACGTCTTGACACTTGAAAATGTGTAAAACAGGAATATAATGATACTATAAATATACTGCAAAGGAGAATTTAGGTATGAAAAAACACATTAAACAACTTTTAATCACACTTCTTGCTTTGACATTGATTCTGTCAGGTTCTGTATGCGTACAGGCAAAAACCATTTCCAAGCCAGCCCAGGTACTTACCCTGTATTCCTCAAAATCATTGTCCTACACCGCAAGCAGAAGAGCATTTGCTACAGCAAATGAAACAGCATTAAACACTGACGTCTACATGAACCAGGGCGTTTCTTCTTACAAATCCTCTAATACTTCAGTGGTAAGCCTTGTTTCCAGAAAAGCCTATCCTCTGTATCAGAAAAATCCTGTCTCTTTTTCTTCATATTTTATGAAAGCAAAAAAAACAGGAACTGCTATTGTTTCCTACAAGTGCGGAAAAAATATTTACAAACAAAAAGTTACAGTAAAAAAATATGTAAACCCATTGTCATCTCTCAAAATCGGTTCTCTGAACCTGACATCCAAATTTAACAAAAACGCAAACTATACGTTGAGTTACAACAAATACAAAAATAAAAACATAAAATTACAAGTTAATAGCAAGAACGGATGGTATGTCTCAGGAATCCGTAAAATCAACAATCCAAAAGGTAGTGAAATGGGAATCTGGGTCAAGAACGGAAAAACATTTAAAATTACAAAAAGAAATACCTTTTTGACCGTCTATACATATAATCAGAAAACAACGCAGACAGAAGAATGTACAATTATTTTCAAATAATTTAACTCATAGATTGTTCCGCTGTTTTTGTCTGGTGCAATACTAATTATATGTGAATTAAAAAATAAGGCTAAGAGAATGCTGCACGCTGTTCTCCTAGCCTTTATATATAAATGTGTGTACACATTGTACTTAACCATATAAATTAACAAATTCTTTAAATATTGCTGTTTTTCCTCTCACATCACCTCTTTTTCCGCATATCTTTCCACAGATTGAAAGACAGCACCAATTACTGCTGACTATTGGCACTGTCTCTTTTTGACATTTCTTACATGCAACAGGGGGTGTTGCCAAACTGTTGCCAGTCGAATTTTGAGGACGCAGAGAGCCTTATTTCAAGCGATTTTGGGGTTTCGACACAATGTACAATATCTTTTGTCTTTATTTTGGAAATTCTGTCAGATTTGTTTGGATTTTTTTTGGAAAATAACATAAAAAATCCGCTCCGGAGTTTACGTTTCCGTATCCCCTGCAGCGGATTTTAAATGTTCAATTCTTCTGCTGTCCTGATAAAATTTCAACAGCTATCGGAACCCTTTCTTGCTATGATCCTGTAAACAGAATCAGATCCGTGTCAGAACAAAAATATCGTAGATTGCTCTGACAGCCTTCTCGAAGTCGCGGTTCTCTACACCGATGATGATATTCAGCTCACTGGATCCCTGATCGATCATCTTCACATTTACATTGGCATGAGCAAGGGCAGAGAAAATTCTTCCTGCTGTGCCTCTCTGAGATTTCATTCCTCTTCCTACAACTGCGATCAGTGCAAGATCGGACTCCATCTCAACAAAATCAGGCTGTACCAGACGGTGAATGCCTGCGATGACCTGCTGTTCTTTCTCTTCAAACTCATCCTGATGAACATATACTGTCATAGTATCAATACCGGACGGTACATGCTCAAAGCTGATACCCTGATCCTCAAATACCTGAAGAACTTTACGTCCAAAGCCAATCTCGCTGTTCATCATGGATTTCTCAATATTAATAGAGCAGAAGCCCTTCTTACCTGCAATACCTGTGATAGTAAATTTCGGTTTCTTGCAGGTGCTCTCTACAATAAGAGTACCTTTGTCTTCCGGACTGTTTGTGTTGCGGATATTTATCGGGATTCCCTCTTTACGGACAGGGAAAATCGCATCTTCATGAAGAACGGTAGCTCCCATGTAGGAAAGCTCACGGAGCTCTCTGTATGTGATCGCCTCGATCGGTTCCGGATTATGTACGATACGCGGATCTGTTACAAGAAAACCGGAAACATCTGTCCAGTTCTCATAGATATCTGCGTGGATCGCTTTTGCAACAAGGGATCCTGTTACATCAGATCCGCCCCTGGAAAATGTCTTAACTGTGCCGTCTGCGCATGCACCGTAGAATCCCGGGATTACTGCACTCTGGCATTTGCTGAGTTTTTTCGAAAGGAGCTTGTTGGTCTCCTCAGCTTCCAGATTACCGTTCTTGTCAAAACGGATCACAGAAGCCGCATCTACAAAATCATATCCAAGATATGCAGCCATGATCTTACCATTAAGGAACTCTCCTCTGGATGCCGCATACTGGATTCCTGCCTGTGCACGGAAATCCTCCTCAATCTTCTTGAACTCATCCTCAAGGGAAAGCGTCAGGCCAAGACCTTTGATAATCTCATAATATCTCTCTTTGATCGCTTTCAGCTTATCGGAGAAATCCTCTCCCTTGGAAGCTGCATCATAGCATCCGTAAAGCATATCCGTTACCTTAATGTCTTCGTCAAATCTCTTTCCCGGAGCTGACGGAACAACATAGCGGCGGCTCTCATCGCTGCGGATGATATCGCCGACTTTCTGAAACTGCTCTGCATTTGCAAGAGAACTTCCACCGAATTTTACAACTTTTTTCATGATAACACCTCTCACCTGTAATTTCGATACTGCTGTTCATTTTCCAAACGGCAGCATTTCGACTTCCTGCGTTGCTTTTCAGTTCATATCTCACTGCAACGCTTTACCACAGAAACCTATGGCTATTTTATTGAAAAACTCATGATTTTGCAAGTCTTTCCGCCAATTTCTGCAAAAAAAGTCAAATTATACAAGAGAAAAGGCTCATAAAACCTGTTTCTTATGCACAGTACTGCTTCAGGATATTCTCAAGAGCTGCAGCGCTGCTTGTATGGCAGCGACATACGGGGATTGATTTTTTCTTTGCTTCTTCTACTGCGCAGTTAACCATTTTGTGGGAAACTGTGCTTGTGAAAAGGATCATCAGATCCGGCACACCGATTTTTTTCTTCATAGCTCCTTTTTCTTTTGCAAAAACTTTTGCCTTACATCCGAACCCTTTGCAGATATCCTCATACTGACATACCATTCTTTCATTACCGCCTACAATTACAACGCTCATAATTTCACTCTCCTTTGATTCCTGAACTTTTTATATGGTTATTTCAAGCTAACTCATGGTTTAAAATATTGAGTTAGCATCTGCTAACTCTTTATCATGATACCATGCCTTAAAAAGTTTGTCAAAGGTAATTTTAATTATTTTTATATTCTGTAATGCCGCATACAGAAAGTACACCGTCCTTCACCTGAAAGTGAACATCCATCCCTGCAAAAGGCATTCCGTAGATCCTCCGAGGATCTTTCTGGTAGGCTGGTCTTGGATCTTCCCTGAGAACTCCCTTTAATGCTTCCAGCTTCTCCTCCGGGATCATGGCCACCCATTTTTGCGGAATCTCCACCTGCAGAAAATGCTGTTCTACTTTTTCCGCAAATCCTCCCAGTGCTTCCGGATGGCAGTCTGCTGCTGGGATATACGGTTTGATATCAAAGATCGGCGTACCGTCCATAAGGTCTGCCCCTGACACAACCAGTACCGGTCCCTCTTTACACTTAAGATCGATCTGTTCCAGTTTTACACAGGAAAGCCCTATAGAATTAGGTCGAAATGGAGATCTGGTGGCAAACACGCCCATCCTCTCATTTCCGCCAAGGCGTGGCGGCCGTACTGTGGGAGACCATTGCTCACGTACAGCCTCCGAAAATTCCCAGATCAGCCAGATATGGGAAAAATCCTCCAGACCTTTCACAGCTTCGCGTACTCTGTATTCCGGTTCAAAAACGATCCGGCCTGTCAGTCCCTCCACGCGGCCGCTCTGGCGGGGTATCCCGAATTTCGTTGGAAAATCACTCCTGATCTTTGCAATTATCTTCATATCTGTTTCCCCTTTTCCAGGATACTCGGAATTTTTTTATTTTCCATTCCTTTCACCTCTTCTGAACCGTTTTGTCTGCCTATGATACAACCTGAATATTTTGACAGTCTTTATATTCTCTTGAACAGCTTTCTGTCAGAATCTCTGCTCCGTCAAAAGCAAAGAATGTCACTGCACTGATCTGTCCGAACTTGGAGCTGTCTGATACCACATATTTCTCCAGGCATTGCTCCATAGCGGTACGTTTCACCAGTGCCTCATTTGCCTCCGGTGTTGTAAAGCCTTCTTTTTGTGTCATTCCGTTAGTTCCGAAAAATCCTTTGGTAAAATGGTAATTCTTCAGCATTTGCATGGCCTGGCTTCCGATTACAGCTTCTGTAGAACCTTTCAGTTCGCCACCGAGCAGAAGTACCCTGACCCCCATCTGTGCCAACGTTCTCGCATGGGAAACACCATTGGTCACAAAAGTAGCTCCTGAGCCTTCCAGATGCTCCAGCATATATCCCGTGGTGGTTCCGGCATCCAGATACACAAAATCCTCCGGCTGTATCAGAGATGCCGCATAAGCCGCAATCTTCTTTTTTTCTTCAGTATTCAGCTCGGATTTCTGTGCTACTGTAGGTTCATAGGCGTTCACTGTATGTTCCAGAGCTACCGCACCGCCAAAAACCCTGGTAAGCCTGCCTGCTTTATAGAGTGCCGTGATATCTCTTCGGACTGTGGACTCTGAGGCATCCAGAATATCTTTCAGCTCCGTCACTGTGACGCTCTTTTTTTCTCTGAGAAGATCGAGGATAATTTCATATCTCTGTTCTGTCAGCATCTTCTTTTCCTCCTTCAAAAAAACATCCCGATCACCAGACCGGGATGTTTCTTATTCTTCATTCAGGGATTACAGGTTCTCCTGCATGAATTTGCTTACTGCCTCGTATGCTGCATCCTCGTCTGCACCATCGAATGTGAAAGTAACCTCATGACCTTTCTTTACGCCAAGTCCCATAAGTGCAAGAAGTTTTCTGCACTCTACTGTCTTGCCGTCTTTCTCGATTGTGATCTTGGACTCGAAACCTTTTACAAGCTTCACAAGCTCTCCGGCCGGACGTGCATGGATTCCTTCGTTATCTGTTACTACATACTTGAATTCTTTCATTTCTTTATCCTCCAGATTATTTTTTTATTTTAAGCGACTTTCTTCTTCAGCACACCAAGAAGTACTGCTGAGATCAGAGTTCCGGCTACCAGTGCAACCAGGTACATCAGCGCATTGCCTACAACCGGGAATACGAAGATTCCACCGTGAGGTGCCATCAGTGTACAGTTGAAGAACATGGAGATTGCTCCTGCTACTGCAGAACCAACGATACAGGACGGAAGTACATGGATCGGGTCAGATGCCGCAAAAGGAATCGCTCCCTCTGTAATGAATGCAAGTCCCATGATAAAGTTAGTCGGTCCTGCCTCTCGCTCTTCTTTTGTAAATTTATCCCTGAACAGCAGGGATGCAAGTGCGATCGCACACGGAGGAGTCATACCTCCTACCATAACTGCTGCCATGATATCGTAGTTACCTGCTGCAATTGCAGCTGTACCAAATACATATGCTGCTTTGTTGAATGGGCCACCCATATCAATGGCCATCATTCCGCCAAGAACCAGTCCTAAAATTACTTTACTTGAATTTCCCATACCTGTCAAGGCATTATTTAATCCTGTGTTGATGCCGCCCATGATCGGCTCTACGATGAATGTCATGCAAAGTCCCATAAGAAGGACACCAACAACCGGATAGATCAGTACAGGTGCGATTTTTTCCAGTGCTTCCGGAAGTTTATCACAAACTTTACGAAGTGCAAGAATCAGATATCCTGCAAGGAAACCTGCGAGAAGAGCTCCCAGGAAACCGGACTTTCCGTTTGCTGCGATCATACCGCCTACAAGACCAACTGCAAGTGCAGGTCTGTCACCGATTGCCATTGCGATAAAGCCGGCCAGCACAGGAAGCATGAAGCCAAATGCTGTATCACCAATATGTTTCAGAACAGCTGCTACTGGTGTGATAGTACCAAAGTTTGCTCTCTGGTCTGCCGGAAGGGAACTTAAATCTACGCTTAAGCCATCGATCAGAAATGCAAGAGCAATCAGAATACCGCCGCCAACAACCAACGGAAGCATATGAGATACACCGTTCATCAGCTGCATGTAGATCTTGTGTCCTGCTCCGCCGCCTGCTTTTGCATTTGAGGAAGAACTCTGACTGCCTGCTGCCGCATGATATACCGGAACATCTCCGGAAATCGCACGTTCCACAAGCTGGTCTGCTTTGCTGATTCCATCGGAAACCTGACATTCGATGACTTTCTTTCCGTCGAAACGATCCATCGGAACTTTGGCATCTGCTGCCACGATAATACAGTCTGCTTCCTGGATCTCTTTGTCAGTAAGTACATTTTTTGCTCCGCCGGAGCCTCTTGTTTCTATTTTAATGAAGCAATCTTTCGCCTTGGCTGCTTTTTCCAGTCCTTCTGCTGCCATGTAGGTGTGGGCAATACCTGTCGGGCAGGAAGTAACTGCCAGCAACCTGGCCCTGGCTCCTTCGGAACTTCCAGTGTCTGCCAGTCTCTCATCAATATCCTTCTTCTCATTGTCTGCCTTGTCGATGATCTCCATAAATTCGTCTACAGACCCTGCATTACGTAAGGACTCTGTAAAATTGTCATCCATCAGCATTACAGAAAGTTTGCTGAGTACATCCAGATGAATATTGTCTTCTGTATTCGGTGCTGCGATCAGAAAAAGCAGTGTAACCGGCTCATCGTCCAGAGCTTCGAACTCCACGCCGTTTTTTACAACCATGGCTGCAAGTCCCGGTTTCTTTACTGCGTCACATTTTCCATGAGGAATGGCGATTCCCTCACCGATTCCTGTTGTGCTCTCTTCCTCTCTTAAGTATACCTGTTTCCGATAAGCTTCTCTGTCGCTGATCTTCTCGCTCTTTACCATAAGATCAACGGCCATGTCCAAAGCTTCGGATTTACTCTTCGGTGCTGCATCCAGTGAAATGCTCCGTTTATCGAGCAGGTCTGTGATTCTCATCTTTCCTTCTCCTTTCTTCCTTACCCCTCTGTTACCTGTTTATATACAGCCTGAACCTCTTCCTTTGTGGCAAGATTTTCAGAAAATGCACTTGCGCTTCCTGCGGAAATTCCCATATGGAATGCGTGCTCATAATTCTGTTTTTCCATCCAGCCTGCCATAAAGCCTGCTACCATAGAATCTCCTGCTCCTACACCATTTACCAGTATTCCCTTTGGTGCCGGTTTCTCAAATACCTGTCCGTCCTCTGCTACCAGGACAGCACCTTCACCGGCCATGGAAATTAATACGTTTCTGGCACCTTTTTCCTGGAGTTTCTTTCCATAAGGTATCACATCCTGACGGGTTTTAAGTTCCACCCCGAAGATTTCTCCCAGTTCATGGTTGTTGGGTTTCACAAGGAACGGATGATATTTCAGTACATTCACAAGAAGATCTCTTGTTGCATCCACAACGATCATTACGCCTTTTCCGTCCAGCCTCGCCATGATCTTCTCGTACATATCATCCGGCATGGAGGATGGTATGCTTCCTGCAAGGAAAAGCACATCTCCTTCTTTCAGGGTATCTAGCTTCTCCATCAGCTCCTGAACTTTATCACTGCTGATCTTGGGTCCCATTCCGTTGATCTCAGTTCCGTCAATGGATTTCAGTTTCAGATTGATTCTGGAAACGCCCTCCGGGATTTTGATAAAATCGGATTTCACTCCCATTTCCCTGAGCTTTCTTACAATCTCATCTCCTACAAATCCAGCCATGAAGCCAAGTGCTGTATTCTCGATTCCAAGATTCATCAGCACTGTGGAAACGTTGATTCCCTTTCCGCCCGGAAGCATCAGCTCGGAACTGGTTCTGTTGGTAAGTCCAAGTTTAAAATCTTCCACGGAAACGATATAGTCCAGAGATGGATTAAAAGTAACTGTGCAGATCATTTTTTCTCCTCCCATATTTCTATAATTGCGGCTTTCTGACCGCTTTTTGTTGTTTCTCATTTGTTGAGATTAGTATACTTCCAAATTCATTCAAAGTCAATCAAACTAGTTCACAAAATTCATGACTGATTTTGGTTGAGTTTGCACAAAAAAAGTGCATCATACCTAGTTTTTCCAGGTCAACACACTTTTATTCTGATCTTATTCGAATGTTTTTGACTGTATTTTATTGTCATTCCAGTTATATCAATAAATCAGCATATTTATTTTTCTAATTTTTACCCATTTCGTTCACGTTCATTCATATACAGTGAAGATAAATATTCTTCTGATATTTTTTCATCAGCTCTTTCGTCACCGTATCCTCTTTAAACCGAACTCCTCCGATCTGACGTACCGGCATGATTCCCATCAGAGAATTGGTCACAAAACATTCCTGATACCATTTCAGATCCTGAACATAGATATCTGTTTCTTTTACCTCTTCACTTTCACAGAGATACTCCCGCAGGATTCCGGGAAGAAGACCGCAGCTGACTTCCGGTGTGCAGATCACACCTTTTCGTACAAAAAAAACATTACTCACAGTTCCTTCCGAAATCTGCTCCTTTGTATTAAGAAAAAGTCTCTCGTCCATTCCAGCAGCCGCAGCATTTCTTTTTTCCAGGATACAGTCTCCGTAATTCATAGTCTTATGATATACCAGCGGAGAAGTTTCATTTCGTTTTACCTCACTGATATCCACGTAAAAACCCTTCTCATATTTCTCAGGTGTATAATGATTGGCACGCAGAGAAAAAACTTCGTTTTCTTTTGTGAGCATCACCTTTAATCCGCAGTGTTCCAGATTTCCAAATTCATCCTGTACTTCTTTCTGCGCTTTCTGTTCTTCCAGATACTTTATGATCTTCTGCACTGTGATGCCCCGCTCTGCAAGATCACCCAGATTCAGGAATACAGCTGCACGCTCCAGTCTTTTCAGATGCTTTTCCAAAAGTATGGGGGCTCCCTGCTCGATCCCTATTGTTTCAAAAGCTCCAAGACCAAACTGAAAACATTCGTCCAGTATCACGTTCATATATGTTCTCCTCTTTTCTTATATCCACGCATTGTGCTCCTGTACTGTCCAATAAGATCATCCGCGTTTGCTACTGCAATGCCTCCAGGATTGCTTTGGCTTTCTGCAAAGTTTCTTCATATTCAAATTCCAGATCTGACTCTGCAGTGATCCCGCCCCCAACACCAAGATGATATTTTTCTTCCTTATGAAGTGCTGTACGGATCACAATATTGAAATCACAGCTTCCATCCAGTGTCAGATATCCGATAGAACCTGTGTAAAGATTACGTTTACCATGCTCCAGCTCGTCAATGATCTCCATAGCCCGGTATTTCGGTGCACCTGTGATGGAACCGCCCGGAAATGCAGCTTCCAGAAGATCCATAACGTTTTTGTCATCTGCAAGTGTTCCTCCTATATCAGATACCAGATGAAAAACCGTTGCATAAGCTTCCACTGTAAAAAGTTCTGTTACTTTTACACTTCCAGGCGTGCATACCCGGTTCAGATCATTTCGTTCCAGATCTACGATCATCAGAAGCTCACTTTTATCTTTTCCGGAATCTTCCAGTTCCTTCCGGAGCATTTCGTCTTCCTCAAGTGTTGCACCACGTTTTCGGGTTCCTTTTATCGGACGGGTATTTACATGACGGTCTTTCATTTTCAGAAAACGTTCCGGAGATGCACAGATGATCTGATAATCTCCGAAATCCATATATCCGCCAAATGGTGAAGGATTGTTTTTTCGAAGGTCATAAAAAACATCCAGAGGCTGCTTTTCGCTTTCAATGGTCAGCTGCTGAGTCATATTAGCGATGTAAATATCTCCTTCTATGATATAACGGATCATTCGGTCTACAGCCTGTTTGTACTCTTCTTTTTCAAAGTTTGGGTGAACCTGAATCTTAAATTTCTCACGGTGAGAAACCGGATCAGTTATCTTTTTCTCTGCCTCTGATACTGATATCTTACCAAATTTCACATTTTCCTGAATCTCTTTTTCCATTGACCGGATCAGCTCCGGGGCATTCCCTGTGATTCCGTTGGTCACAAGATAAGTTCTTTTTTCCCTGCAGTCTTCCACGATAAAACAGTCATAAAATGTCAGTACTGCTTCCGGGATCGTCACAAGATCTTTTTCTCCTGTAGGAACTCCCATCTGTTCTCTTCCATAATCATAGGAAAAATATCCTATCGCACCGGATACGATCGGCAGCGGACATTCATTCTTATCCTCATGTGTATTAAGATATTCCCGCATGTAATCTTCGAATGTTTTTCCCGTTTCAGGTTTTCCGTTAACTGTAAATGCGTCTCCGTCTTTTACCAGTTTGAGATAGGGAGCTCTTCCTATAATAGAGTACCGCCCCAGATCATTTACAAGGGAAGAATCCAGAAAAGCACACCCTGCTTCTTTCTCGTAGATGCGGAAGATATCTGCTGCCGGAATGTATGGTTTCAGTTCTTTTATGATACGCTGATTATTATACATGTTTTACTCCTTATGCTGTTTTCTCTGTCAGTTCTTCTTTTTCTTCCTGAAACTGCTCCGCGATCTTACAAAAATTCTCCAGAAGTTCGTGCCCATATTCTGTAAGAACAGCTTCCGGATGGAACTGCACTCCATACAGAGGAAGTGTTTTATGGGAAATTCCCATCACCGCTCCATCATCCGAAACTGCATCTACCTGATATTCTTCCGGCAGGCTGTCTCCGCGGACGATCAGCGAATGGTATCTTGTTACCTTAAATTTTTCCGGCAGATCTGCGAATACACCGGTTCCGTAGTTGCGGATCTCTGTAACTTTCCCATGCATAGGACGGCTGCCTTTTTCTACTACTGCGCCTGCACAGTGTCCCAGAACCTGATGTCCCAGACAAACACCCAGAATCGGAATCCTGCCCTGAAATCTTTTTACCGCTTCTACACAAAGTTCTGCATCCCAGGGTCTTTTCGGACCTGGAGAGAGGATGATTCCTTCAGGGTTCAGTTCTTCCAGTTCCTCCAAAGTGATCTCATCACAGCGTTTCACCAGGATCTCTCTTCCCAGTTCCTGAAAATATGCTTTCAGATTATAAACAAATGAATCAAAATTATCGATCATTATATACATGATTTTTCCTCCCAACAGTAAAGACAAAAAAAGAGATAACAACAGGCATGCCTAATAAACATGCACAGTCGTTATCCCTTACGGTCCGTAATCTGTACGTTCAATATAGATTGTTATTTCTGGTTCTTGGTCTCCTCATAATGATGGATATCAGCCAGTACTGCGTTTACATCAAGTCCATGTACCATGCATGCCTCCTCAAGAGACTCACCGATAGAAGACGGGCAGCCGATGCAGTGCATTCCTTCCTGCATAAGAATGTATGCGATCTTCTCATCGTATGCAAGCATTTCACCCATTGTTGTTTCTTTTGTGATTTCCATGATCTATATTCTCCCTTCTGGATCTTCGTTTTTAACCGGAATTCCGGAACAGCCGGGATTCTTTGCAGTTATAGTATCATTATAACTGCATATCCCATAATTGCAAGCCCCAAAATTTATTTCTCAAACCTTAACGGTTTGTTTTTCGTTTTTCTTCCATTTCCGCATTACATAGATGTAATACGGAATCAGTGGAATCAGTGCGGCGATCCATGCAGCCGGATCAGCCAGACATACACCTGCGAAGCTTGTTTTTCCGGCAACAAACATAACGATAGCACTTCGTGCCACCAGCTCAAACACACCACCCAGCATTGGAACAAGGCCATATCCCAGTCCCTGCAGACCGTTTCTGTAAAGGAAAATACTTCCAAGGAACGGATATGCCCAGAATACTGTGTGAAAATATGTAACGGAGACATTGATCACATCTGTCTGGGAACGGTCAATAAACAGCCATGTCATATATTTTCCGAAGAAAAACATTACGATCATAGTCACAACACTCCAGATCAGGATCATGATCTGGGTGTAACGCATACCTTCATGTACACGATCCATTCTTCCTGCACCGCGGTTCTGTCCCACATAAGTCGCAGTAGTCGCTCCAAAAGCCACAAATACCGTTGCAATGATATTCTGGATCTTTCCTGCTGCAGAAAATCCTGCCATATATACAGATCCATAAATATTTACCGCTCCCTGCACAATGATAGTTCCGATGGCTGTGATGGAAAACTGCAGTCCCATTGGAATACCCAGTGCCAGAAGATAACGGAAACTGGTAAATGAAATCTCGAAATCTGCTTTTTTTAGATGCAGAATCGGGAACTTCCTGATGATAAATATCAGGCAGCAGATTGCTGAGATCGCCTGTGCGATAACCGTTGCATAGGCACAGCCCTCAACTCCCATTCCTCCTTTTACAATAAATGCAATATCCAGTGCCACATTAATGGCCGCTGAAATAATCAGGAAATACAGTGGCGATTTGGAATCTCCCAATGCACGAAGGAAAGCCGCCAGGGAATTATACGCAGCTGTTACAATCAAACCTGCATAGATGATCCCCATATATCCTTTTACAGAACCCATCAGCTCCTCCGGTGAGTTCATCAGCCGCAGGATCGGCTCATTCAAAGCCTCCAGTCCAATAGTCATCACAATGGCAAAAGCCGCTGCAAGATAAATAGACATGGCTACATAATGGCGCATCTTATCATACTGCTTTGCCCCGAACCACTGGGACACCAGAATGGCAAAACCACTGCTCAGTCCATTAAGCCATCCTGTTACAAAAAACATCAGCGACCCAGTGCTTCCAATAGCAGCCAGCGCATCCACACCCAGGAACTGTCCTGCTATAATAGAATCTGCAATGTTGTAAAACTGCTGAAAAATATTTCCAAGACACATAGGGATCATAAACCGGATGATCAGCTTCACCGGGTTTCCCACAGTCATATCATTGGTTGTGTCTTTTCCCATTTTTCGCTCAACTCCTCTCCCCAAAATCTCAGTATTTATTCTTTGTAAACTTATTTATTATATCAAAAAATATCCCGGATATCAACGCATTCCAGGATATTTTTGTAAATTATTATATGATATTTTTATCTGTATTCTGTCATCAGTTTATGAAGGCCTTTTACAAAAATCTCCGTCATTTTCTGAAAACTGTCAATACTCAGAAATTCATTTGCCTCATGTGCCAGTTCTTCCTCATATGGGAACAGAGGTCCAAATGCCACAGCATTTGGAAGTGCTCTTGCATAAGTAGCTCCTCCGATCGCCATTGGCTCTGTATCCATGTCTCCCGTTACTTCCTGATAAGCTGACATCAGACACCGAATCAGAGATGAGTCCTTTTTATGGTACACTGGTGCCAGATAATCAATTTCATTATAAAGGAAACCATATTTTTTCAGCTGTCGCTCAAGTAACTCTCTGATATCACTGTATTCTACAGATGCAGGATAACGGATATTACACTGAAGAAGGATCCTGCCATTTTCATCCATATTTACAGTTCCCACATTAAAAGTCAGTACCCCTGCCGGATCTTCCATGGCGCAGCCCAGACGTGCTCCGTCATAGTCCATTCCAACAGCCTGATGAAACTGCTTCATATAAGAAGCATGGGAAAGTTTTTCCCCGAACTGTCCCAGTGTTTCCAAAAGACAGGAAACTGCGTTGAAGCCTTTTTCCGGGCTCATGCAGTGTGTACTGATCCCTCTGACGGACAGTTTCAGGAATCCATCTGCAATTTCCACTGTCACCTGTTCCGGAAGTTCAAGATTTTCTGCTGTTTTTTCCGGATCTTCACATTTCAGAAGGCAGCTAGCTTCATCCGGGACAATATTTCTGCTGCGGCCACCTTTTAATTCCACAATCTGTATCTCGGCCTTTTCATCCGAAGTCTCCGCAGAAGTAAGATCAAAATCAAGAAGTCCTTTTTCACAATATAAAAGCGGAAAATTGGCATCTGGTACTACAGAGACCTGTGGAAGTGTTTCCGCATGATCCAGATAATACCGGATACACTGCCAGCTCTCTTCCTCATCTGTTCCCACGATCATCCGAAGGCAGGCATCTTCCGGAATCATCTGATTGTCTGCCAGATATTTCATGGCAAACAGGGAAGCTACCAACGGTCCTTTGTCATCAGAAGTTCCTCTTCCATAAAGTTTTCCGTCCTTTTCCACAGGCTCAAAAGGTTCTGTATTCCAGCCTTCTCCTGCACTGACTACATCTGTATGGCAGAGGATTCCTATCATCCTGCTTCCTTTTCCAGCTGTGATCTCTCCTGCATATCCGTCATAATTTTTCACCTGAAATCCCATTTGCTGTCCCATATTCAGGACGTACTCCAGAGATCTCCGGATATTTTTTCCAAAAGGAGCTCCTTTAGAAGGTGTATCCTCAAAAACCCCAGGGATAGCCACCAGTTCACTTAAACGTCTGACCATCTCCGCTGTATTTTTTTCCATGTATTCTTTAATCATTTATTTTTCACCTTTTTTCACCAGTCTCCATATCAGATACAGGATTCCGGACACCAGCATTCCATTGATAAAAGAAATTCCCACAGTCAGAAATGTAGCTGCAAAACCAGCTGCCCAAGTTACAATTCCTGCCACGGACCAGCCTTCACGAAGTGTAAAGCTCTCTGCCTTTCCTTTTCCAAGTATCCAATATTCCACAATAAACAGAGCAATGATCGGCATAAACGCATTTCCAAGAAGTGTAAGGAATCCTTCAAAATTTCCGGCTACACCAACAGCTGCCAGTACAGTCCCTATAGCGCCAAGAACAACAGTAGCCACAGAACGTCCGCTTTCTTTCAGGTTAAATACCATAACTGCATTCAGACCTGCACTGTAAGCATTCGTTGTATTGGTTGTCCATGTTGCAAGGATCAGCACCACCATACCAAGAAATGACAGTCCGATTTCAGAAAATACAAGAGAAATATCATACTGCTGTGCAATTCTTGTCATCACTGCACCAAGGATCAGCATAGCCATTCCTGCCGGCATTACACCGATAGCAGAAGAAAGAACTGTATCTTTTCTTGTTCTCTGATATCTTGTAAAATCAGGTGCATTCAAGGCGCCGGTAGCCATGAAGCTGATCGTAAGCACTACGCCGTCTGCAAAACTCATAGACGGATCTTCGATCACCATACTTAAATTTCCTGTTCCAAAACGCTGAATTGCTGCCACACATCCGATCACAGTAACGATCACAAGTGCAGGAATGGCAATCTTGTTCAGTTTGTCCAGGGCATTGATTCCATATACTGCTGTGACTAGCATGATCACGCCCCACACAACTGTTGATACCGGAATCGGAATCTTTACCCCCGTACCAGTTTCGATCAGATTGGAAAACGCGGATCCGCACACACCATTCTGTACTGCAAACCAGCCAATCATGGAGATCATGAACAGTGCAGAGATCAGTTTTGATGAGCCCTGTTTTCCAAAAACACCGGATGCAACAACACATGTCGGTACTCCGAGATCGCTTCCCATAATCCCGCAGAATATCATCAGTGCCACGATCACTGCATATCCGATTACTCCTGACCAAATAGCCTGTGACATCGGCATGGATTCTGCCAGGATTCCTCCCAGCATCAGACTTGGCACACAGATCATGATTCCTGCCTGGATCATGGCAACGTCTGCCCAGCTTTTTCTTTCTTCCATCGGAACCTGCTCCAGTGTGACAGATTCCACATTTCCTGCTTTCTTTTCCTGTTCCACTCTCATACCTCTTTATTCTTTTTTTATCTCCAGCATGGATTCGATCCGCACAGCCAGAGAAATAATCTCATGAAAAAGCAATGGCTGCTCTTCTACATCCAGATAATTTCTCAGACGGTTGATGCGATAACGGATGGTATTCTCATGCTGTTTCAGTTTTCTGGCAGTTTCTCTAAAATCTCCATTGCACTGTACATATGCCCTTGTTGTAAGAAGTATATCCTTCATGCCTTCTTCTGTAGTTTTTGCTGCGATTTCGCGGCAAAATTCATCATAGAATTCCTGCATTTCCCGGCTTCCCCGGATAGGGAGAAGAAGCTGCTGCGGAGACAGCGGATCATAAATCTGTAATCTCCGTTCTGACGCCTGCGCCATATCCAGCGCATCCCCGGCTTCCAGAATTGTCCGTTCTACACGGTACCTGGCATAAGGTCTGCCAATGCCAAGTCTGCTTTTATGGCAACTTCTCAAAAGCTGTTCACACACCACAATTCTATGCTGTTCCAGCTCCCTCATGGAATCCGCACTTAAAATACAGATATCATAATTATCCGCCGGAATGAATATATCAAAAGCCGAACATACTTCTCCGGCTGCTTTTTTCCGTGAGCTTTTTCTCTGATCATCCCGAATATAGACAGCCTGAACATACTCCCTGATCCCCGGATTAATACTGAAAAGGATCTTCATACGTTCCTGCGGCAAAGTCCTCGATGCCAGGATCTTATCCAGCTTCAGCTGATTAAGTACATTTGTCTGTTCCTCCAGGATACACTGATTGATAACACCAAGAACCTCTGCATAAGAAATATCTTCCCTCATACAGATAACAGGAAACCTTTTTTCTTCACAGAAAACGAGCATTTCTTCTGAAAAAAGCTCTGCACGCTCTTCCATCATCACACACAGTCCGCTACAATTTCCTTTTACAAGAAGCTCCAGAACCCGCATCAGTTCTTCCGATCCCGGCTGGAACTGCAAAAGGGATGTAATAAAAAAATCTCCAGGTGCCAGGATATCTTTTTCCAGAACATCCTCTTTAAATGGCGCATCAAAAACAGATGCCCTTTTTACGATCCTGTCAAGACCTGTCTTCCCGGACAGAATTTTTATATTTTTAAACAAAGGTGCATTTAAAACCTGCAATAAAGATATATTCATATTATTCTCTAAACGCAGCCAGTTCTTTCAGATATGGATCTGTGATCTTGCCCGCATCCATGATCTGTACACCATCAAGCCATACAGAAGAATTCAGACAGATACCATCACAATGAGATTTTGCATCCTGTCCATGTGGCGGTGCATCAAACGGACTGACATACCCGATTCCCCATTCTGTGGAGCCCCATACACGCTCATCCTCCACAATATTTCCTGTAAGGATCGCGCCTGGATTAAAACCATACGCAATATGCGCAAGCTTGAACATTCCTTCATCTTCAAAGCTTTTCAGATGCTCTTCAAAAATGGCTGCATCACGGCCTCCTTCAATTTTTACGATTTTACTGTTTTCAATAGTAAGTCGGATCGGAGCATCCGGTGTTGTTCCAAAAGGCGGTGTCACTGATCCGTCAAAAACGATCACTCCATTGATACTTCCAAACTGCGGCACAACATTGATCTGGCCCGTAAGCATATGGATTCCAGGTACAGTTGCATTTCCGCAGTCACATGCTGTGTAATGGGCTGGATCGATCTCAAATGAAACATCGCAGCCTGCCGGAGTTGTGACACGCATGTTCTTCGCATTTTTTGTTTTTTCAGTGATAGCAAGCATAAATTTTTTCAGCTGTTCTGTCTCCACATTGCCGATAGTACGAATCATCAGATCCGGATTGAAATCTACCAGGCACATGTAACGCATTTTTTTATTCTCTGCTTCTGCACGCTCAAACGGTGTGGAATAAAGAAGCCACTGATGATTGAACTCGATCCATACATCTGCACAAAGAAGTGCTGCGCTTAACGCGTCGACCGGAAGATCCGGGTCTGCTGCTTTTCCCACTCCCCCTGGTGTGGGCACTGAAATTACCATAGCATGTGCACCTGCATTTTTCGCACTGTTTTTTACTGCTTCTACAACAGATGCATCCGAATCATCATCTGCTGTGATGATCACGGTTTCTCCGGATTTTACACCGAAAATTTCTTTTACCAGCTTATCTGCCGCTGTTTCAAGTGTGATATTCATGTTTTTTTCCTTTCCAATTCGTAGTGTCCCGAAAAAACTTTATCTGATCTGTAATGTTTCTGAGTCACCGTAATTGTTTAACATGATAACACAATGATTTTTCAATTTGTATGGAATTATTCTAAAATACAAACCAGGAATTTGTAATTTCTTCAAAGCATAAGCCATGGCACATCTTTTTGCCATGGCTTATGGATCATCCTTTATGCTTTTATCGCCCAGCGCATCTTCGTTGATCTGGCTCTGCCGTTCTGGGCACACTCCAAGGCAGACGGACGGATCACATCTTTGGCGTAATCGGAGTAGATGCCTTCTTTATACCCCTGTTTCAAGGCTTTCTTTACCAGCTTATCCTCTCCTGAATGGAAAGTGAGTATTGCCACTCTTCCACCTGGTTTCAGCACTCCCGGAAGTTTCTCCATGAATTCATAAAGAACTTCGAATTCTCGGTTTACATCGATACGCAGAGCCTGAAAAACTCTCTGGCATGTTTTTTTCACAGTGTCTTTCCGCTCCTTCTCCGGAAGGGAGGATAATGTTCTTTCGATGACTTCGCGGAGTTTAGTAGTGGTATCTATGCGATTCCCTCTTCGGATCTCATCGGTGATTGCTTTGGCGATTTCCTCGCAGTAAGGCTCATCGGAATTCTCATCCAGCATTCCTGCAAGTTCCTCTCTGGAAATCGTATCCAGACGCTCTGCTGCACTGATTCCTGCCTCCTGGTTCAGCCTTAAGTCCAGCGGACCGTCCACCTTGAAGGAAAAACCTCTCCTGGGATTGTCGATCTGCATGGAAGATACTCCAAGATCTGCAAGAATAAAGTCAAAACCGCCTGCTTCTTTTGCAATCTCATCAATGGTGCAGAAATTCTGAAGCTTCACTGTCAGCATATCTTCCCCGAATCCCAGATCTGCCAGACGTTTCTTCGTCCTGGCTGATTCTTCCGGATCCACATCTGTGGCATATATATGTCCCTGGCCTTTCAGACATTCCAGCATGGCTTTCGTATGACCGCCATATCCAAGTGTCGCATCAAATCCAATCTGTCCCGGCCTGATATCCAGAAAATCAATGATCTCTTTTACCATAATGGAAATGTGCATTCCCGCAGGTGTGTTGCCCTTGCTGATCACATGTTCAATGGTATCCTTATACTTCTCCGGCTGAAGCTCTTTATATTTCTCCTCGAATTTCTTCGGGTATTTTCCTTTATAACGCACACGTCTCTTGTGCGGTGTCTGTGATTCCTGGTTCATAATGTCTCCTTTATAATTATATTCTCTCACTGCACATTTTTATCATGTACACATGATACCATGATTTTTTTTCTTCGTAAACCACCGGAAACAAGTTCCTGCATTTCACATTTTCTGATATAATTCTTTATATACTAATGATCGGGAGGGTTTGAAAATGATAATTTATGTTGATGGTTCTGCTCTCCGTCCAGGTGACGGAACCGAAAGATCCCCATTCAAAACTATTTCAGAAGCTGCCGCAAAAGCTCTTCCAGGTGATGAAGTTCTTGTTGCACCTGGTATCTACAGGGAGGCTGTTGATCCGCGCAATTCCGGAACTGCCACCAAACGGATCACCTACCGCTCCGCCCAAAAAGGTCAGGCTCATATCACGGGCAGCGAACCTGTAAAAAGCTGGTCCCATGTAGAAGGAAATATATGGAAAGCAACGATCCCAAACGGAGTTTTCAGTGATTACAATCCCTTCACCACCCTGGTGTCCGGTGACTGGTTCATTGCTTCCATGATCGCGCACACAGGAGATGTTTTTCTTGATGAAAAATCCATGTACGAAGTCACAGACTTTGAGCAGGTAAAAAATCCGTTAAAAAGCCAGACTTCCTGGGATCCTGAATTCTCTTTGTACACCTGGTATACTGAGCAGGATGAAGAAAAAGATCAGACAATTCTTTACGCCAACTTCCAGGAGAAAGATCCTAACAGAGAAAATGTAGAGATCAGCGTAAGAAAGAATTGTTTTTATCCTTCCAGTGAGGGAATCGGCTACATTACTCTTTCCGGCTTTAAGATCAGCCAGGCAGCCACTCAATGGGCTCCTCCAACCGCTTACCAGGAAGGAATGGTCGGCCCTCACTGGTCCAAAGGATGGATCATTGAAGACTGCGAGATCTATGAAGCCAAATGCAGCGGAATTTCTCTTGGAAAATATCTCCAACCGAATAACAACAACAAATGGATGAAATGGAAATATAAAGATGGAACTCAGACAGAACGTACTGCATCTGCCAGGCTTCCTATGAAGGATGGGATAAAGAACATATCGGCTCCCACATCATCCGAAGATGTGACATCCATCACTGCGGTCAGACCGGTATTGTCGGACATCTGGGAGGTGTTTTTTCCATTATTGAAGATAATCACATCCACCATATCAACAACAAGCAGAACCTGGCCGGCGCAGAGATCGGCGGTATCAAAATGCACGCAGCTATCGATGTGATCATCCGCAGAAACCATATCCACAACTGCACCAGAGGAATCTGGCTGGACTGGCAGGCACAAGGAACACGCGTTACCGGAAATCTTTTTCATCATAACTGTCTGCCGGATGATTTCACAGACTGTGAAAAAGCATACAATAGTGTAGGCGAAGATCTTTTTATCGAGGTATCTCATGGACCTACCCTGGTAGACCATAATCTGATGCTCTCCGACCGTTCCCTGAAGCTTGCCACACAGGGCGTTGCGCTTGTACATAACCTGATCTGCGGTTCTCTTGTTTCCGTTGGAATCGGAACGGATAATGGTGCTCCCATCATTCCATCTCCGCGTTATACACCATACCATGTACACCATGGAACTCAGATTGCAGGATTTATGACGATCCTCCACGGAGATATGAAATTTTACAATAACATTTTTATTCAGAAAAAAATCCGTTCCTGCATGAAAGCATTATCTGAACTTATGGAAAGCGACGGCAACATGTGGGATAACTGCAATATGATCACCGGTACTTCTCCATATGATGAATATCCGACTTTTGAACAATGGAAAAAGAATTTCGAGGGCTACTGCGGAATGGGATCTGATGTGGGTGATCTCTATTATGAACACCTTCCTGTGTGGGCGTCCGGCAACTGCTATTTCAACGGTGCACGCCCCTGGAAAAAGGAATCCGATGCCTTTTCAGACACAGAAAATACTGTCAGCATCTCCCTGGAGCAAAAAGACGATGGCTGGTATCTTCATACCAATCTCTATGATTTTCTCCCGGAAAATAGAGACGGCATTATCTCCACAGAAACTCTTGGAATAGCTTTTGAACCGGAACAGAAATATGAAAATCCGGATGGTTCTCCGATAATTTTTAATCAGGATTTCTCTGGTGAGCATAGAGATGTCCTTACCTGTGCAGGGCCGTTTATAAATAAGGAATCTGCATCCCGTAAAGTGTTTTAACTGAATCTTAATCAGACAATAAACCTTCATCTGATGATCATTCTGTTCATATCACAGAACAGTATCAGCAGGTGAAGGCTTATTTCGTTATGATAATTATTCAGACATTCACAGTTGAACTATAACGCTTCTTTGGTTCAATTTAATTTCATTCGAGAAGTCGTGTACTATCAAATATCTGCAAAAAAGCCCTGACAGTCTGGAAAACTCCAGACCGTCAGGGCCTCTCATATTCTGATTTACATCAGAACGATTTTATTCAGCTTAGGCGTTCTTTTTAGCGATTGCTGCCTGTGCTGCTGCAAGACGAGCGATCGGTACACGGAACGGTGAGCAGGATACATAGTCAAGTCCGATCTCGTTGCAGAACTCTACGGAAGACGGATCTCCACCGTGCTCACCACAGATACCTACGTGAAGTTTCGGGTTAACCGGTTTTCCAAGCTGGATTGCCATCTTCATGAGCTTACCAACGCCAACCTGATCAAGTTTAGCAAATGGATCGTTCTCGAAGATCTTAGCATCATAGTATGCGTTAAGGAACTTACCAGCATCATCACGAGAGAATCCGTATGTCATCTGTGTAAGGTCGTTTGTACCGAAGCAGAAGAAGTCAGCCTCTTTAGCGATATCATCAGCTGTAAGAGCTGCTCTCGGGATCTCGATCATAGTACCAACCTCATACTCAAGGTCAGAACCAGCTGCTTTGATCTCAGCGTCTGCTGTCTCTACAACGAATTTCTTAACATATTTAAGCTCTTTGATGTCACCAACAAGCGGAATCATGATCTCCGGTTTGATGTTCCAGTCCGGATGATTCTTCTTAACGTTGATAGCTGCACGGATAACAGCACTTGTCTGCATCTTAGCAATCTCTGGATAAGTAACAGCAAGACGGCATCCACGATGTCCCATCATCGGGTTGAACTCGTGAAGGGAAGCGATGATTGTCTTGATCTGCTCTACAGTCTTGCCCTGAGCATCAGCCAGTTTCTTGATGTCCTCTTCCTCTGTAGGAACGAACTCATGAAGTGGCGGATCAAGGAAACGAATTGTTACAGGATTTCCTTCAAGTGCCTCATAGAGTTTCTCGAAGTCTCCCTGCTGCTCCGGAAGGATCTTAGCAAGTGCTGCTTCTCTCTCCTCTACTGTCTCAGAGCAGATCATCTCACGGAATGCATCAATTCTGTTGCCCTCAAAGAACATATGCTCTGTACGGCAAAGACCAATTCCCTCTGCACCAAGCTCACGAGCTTTCTTAGCATCAGCAGGAGTATCAGCGTTTGTACGAACTTTCATTGTTCTGTACTTGTCAGCCCATCCCATGATACGTCCGAACTCACCAGCGATCTTAGCATCTACAGTCGGGATAAGTCCGTCATAGATGTTACCTGTTGTACCATCAATGGAGATTGCATCTCCTTCATGGAACTCTTTACCAGCAAGTGTGAATTTCTTGTTCTCCTCATCCATAGCGATATCGCCGCATCCGGATACACAGCAGGATCCCATACCACGAGCAACTACAGCTGCGTGAGATGTCATACCACCACGAACTGTCAGGATACCCTGAGCAGCTTTCATACCTGTGATATCCTCTGGGGATGTCTCAAGACGAACAAGAACAACTTTCTCTCCTCTTGCAGCCCACTCAACAGCGTCCTCTGCAGAGAATACGATCTTACCGCAAGCAGCTCCTGGAGAAGCACCA
The DNA here is from genome assembly GCF_013304825.1 of Blautia schinkii. Taxonomy (GTDB): domain Bacteria; phylum Bacillota; class Clostridia; order Lachnospirales; family Lachnospiraceae; genus Blautia_A; species Blautia_A schinkii_B. Next base: position 257,722 of record NZ_JAAWUO010000002.1, read on the forward strand.
AGACCTTTACCCATCGGTGTAGCAGCTTTAAGAGCAGCTGCATCGAACTGCGGATGAAGAAGTGTATCAAGGTTACGAGGATCGATCATTGCAACAGCCTCTTCCTCAGTTCTCATTCCCTCATCAACGAGGTCACAAGCGATCTTAAGAGCAGCCTGTGCAGTTCTCTTACCATTACGTGTCTGAAGCATATACAGTTTACCATGCTCTACAGTAAACTCCATATCCTGCATGTCTCTGTAATGTTTCTCAAGTGTCTCGCAAACCTGTTTGAACTGTACGAATGCTTCCGGGAACTTCTGCTCCATCTCGGAGATGTGCATAGGTGTACGAACACCAGCAACTACGTCCTCGCCCTGTGCATTGGTAAGGAACTCACCGAACAGACCGTTAGCACCTGTAGCAGGGTCACGTGTGAAGGCAACACCTGTACCACAGTCATCACCCATGTTACCGAATGCCATCATCTGTACGTTAACAGCTGTACCCCAGGAATATGGGATATCGTTGTCACGACGATATACGTTCGCACGTGGGTTGTCCCAGGAACGGAATACGGCTTTGATTGCGCCTACCAGCTGCTCCTTCGGATCAGTTGGGAAATCAGCACCGATTTTGGATTTATACTCAGCTTTGAACTGGTCAGCAAGCTCATGCAGGTCAGCAGCTGTAAGCTCAACGTCCTGCTTAACACCTCTCTTGGTCTTCATCTCATCGATGAGCTCCTCGAAATATTTCTTACCAACTTCCATAACTACGTCAGAATACATCTGGATGAATCTTCTGTAGCAGTCCCAAGCCCAACGCTCATTGCCGGATTTCTCAGCAAGAGTGTTAACAACTTCTTCATTTAAACCAAGGTTGAGGATTGTGTCCATCATACCAGGCATAGATGCTCTCGCACCAGAACGAACGGATACAAGCAGAGGATTTTCTTTGTCACCGAATTTCTTACCGGTAACTCCTTCCATCTTGGTAATTGCTTCCATGATCTGAGCCATGATCTCATCGTTGATGGATCTGCCATCCTCGTAGTACTGTGTGCAGGCCTCTGTTGTGATTGTGAAGCCCTGCGGTACAGGAAGACCGAGGTTTGTCATCTCAGCAAGGTTGGCACCTTTGCCGCCCAGAAGATTTCTCATAGTAGCATTACCTTCTGTAAACATGTAAACCCATTTTGCCATTTTACATTTTCCTCCTAATTATTGTTCTTTAAAACATAAAAAAATTATGTTTTCTACGCACATAATTATTGTATAGATTTATCCTTCATTAGTCAAGGTTATTCTTCCAAAAAACAGCAATTTCTCTTGGTAAATCTGACAGATTTTCCAGTTATATTTTTCATGGATTGTATTTTTCTCGTTATCGTCTGTAAAATGTGCTAAAATAGAAAAAAACATACAGCAATTCCGGAGTAATATTGCCTGAATGCTATCATACAGGAGGTTTATCATGACACGAACAATTGAAAATAGTTTTCTTAAGATTTCCGTTTCTGACCACGGTGCCGAGCTTACCGGTATCTACGACAAAGTAAATGACCGCGAAGTTCTCTGGCAGGCAGATCCGGCTTACTGGAAACGTCATGCGCCGGTGCTTTTTCCTAATGTAGGCCGCAATTATAAAGATATCTGGCGTCTGAACGGAAAGGAATATCCTTCCAGACAGCACGGATTTGCAAGAGACAGTGAATTCATCTGCACAGATATCACGGACACCTCCCTGACCTTTGTTATGAAGTCCTCTGAAGAAACCCTGAAGGTTTATCCGTTTGCCTTTGCTCTGAAGATCACCTACACTCTGAAGGAGCATGATCTGGATGTATGCTGGGAAGTAGTTAATAAAGATTCTGAAACCATGTATTTTACCATCGGCGGTCATCCGGCATTCCGCGTTCCTGTACGTGAGGGCGAATCACAGAGCGATTACCGTCTTGCTTTTGAAGAACAGGACGCTCTTACCTATCTTCTGATCGATACCTCCGTAGGAACTGTCATTGCCGATGAGCCACATACCCTCCCTCTCGAAAACGGAACCTGCGCCATTGATCCCCATATGTTTGATAAAGACGCCCTTGTTTTTGACAACGGCCAGATCCAGAAAGCCGGCATTCTCTTCCCGGACGGTTCTCCGTACTTGACACTTACCAGTGAGGGATTCCCGAATTTCGGTATCTGGTCAGTTCCTGGTGCACCTTTCGTATGCCTGGAGCCATGGATGGGCCGCTGTGATAACTGTGGTTTTGAAAAGTCCCTTTCTGAAAAAGCAAATATCAATGTGCTGAAGCCGGACGAGGAATTTATCAAAAGCTATCAGATTACCGTATACTGAGCTATGGTATAAAAAATCCGCCATACATCGGCTATTTCAGCTGTCTGTATGACGGATTTTTTTATTTATCTTACTGTCTCAATACACTCTTATTCTCTCACAAAATGATACTGATAAGCTCTGTACTCCCCAAACTCTGCAGGAAGCGGCATTCCGCCATGCATCAGTGCAGCACCGGAATAGATTTTTCCTGTAGACTGTTCTTTGTACATTGCAGTTTCCTCAAGGCCGCGAAGCTGCACATAATTCACAGTCATGTTTCCATGGATCTCTTCCATGACAACATTGAGAAGAATTTCTTCCTGAGAATTTCCAACGATCTCCCACGCACAGATCTCGCTCTTAAACGGATCTGTCAGACGATAATACCGTCCATTCTGGATCAGTGGTGCATATTTTCGGAATTCCCTGATCTGGCTTCGAACCTCGTCTTTTTCTTCCTCAGTAAGCTTCAGAAGATCCAGCTCATAGCCAAAGGTTCCGGACATAGCAACCACACCTCTGGTATGTAACGGAGTGATCCTTCCTGTCTGATGGTTCGGCACTGCAGATACATGTGCTCCCATGGCCGATACCGGATATCCGAAGGAAGTGCCATACTGGATCCGAAGCCTGTCAATAGCATCGGAGTTGTCGCTGCACCAGATCTGCGGTGTGTAATACAGCATACCTGCGTCAAATCTTCCGCCGCCGCCACTGCAGCCCTCGATCAGAAGATCCGGATAGCGATTCACCATACGGTCCAGAAAATCGTACAATCCCAGGACATAATCATACATTACACGTCCCTGATCCTTGGTCATTACGGAAAATACATCCATCAGGCTTCGGTTCATGTCCCATTTAACGTACTCAATGTTGGCATTATCCAATACTGCACTGATCTGTCCGAAAATTCCGTCTACAACTTCTTTTCTGGAGAAATCAAGTACCAGCTGATTTCTGGATCTTACGGGTTTTCTTCCCGGAATTGTGAGTGCCCAGTCCGGATGCTCACGGTAAAGATCACTGTCCTCGGAGATCATCTCCGGCTCGATCCAGATACCGAATTTCACACCAAGGTCATTGACTCTCTTTACAAGTCCGCCGAGAGTCTCTCCAAGCTTGGCTTCGTTGACATACCAGTCCCCAAGACCACTGTTGTCATCATCACGTTTTCCAAACCAGCCATCATCCAGAACCAGCATATCAATACCAAGGCTCTTTGCCTCTTTTGCCAGATTATATAAAGTCTCCCCTGTAAAATCAAAATATGCTGCCTCCCAGCTGTTTACCAGCACCGGACGGATCTCTGTCTTATATTTACCACGGCAGATATGATGACGGATGCAGCTGTGCAGATTCTGGGAAAGACGGTTCATTCCCTGATCTGTGTAGCTTAAGATCACCTCAGGTGCATAGAAGGTCTCCCCGGCTTCCAGCGGATACCGGAAGCACTCCTCCTGTACACCAAGGAGCATTCTTGTCTGATTGTACTGATCTTTAAGAACCTCACCCTGGAAATTTCCACTATATACAAAGGACATAGCATAGCAGCCTCCATTATCCTCTGTTGTGTCCTTCTCTGCCAGGATCATCATCGGATTATACTGATGACTGGATGTGCCACGGACACTGCCGATCATCTGACTTCCATGAGCCACCGGTACTCTCTGCAGATTCCGCTCCATGGCATGTCTTCCGTAAAAAGTAAGCAGGTCATAATCTCCGTAAAGAAAATCAAGCTCTGCGGACATCACCTTGTTCACATAAATCTTCTCACTGCTCTGATTGCGGATATAGACGCTTCTTGTAATGATATCCAGCTCCGGAAACACACCGTAAAGAAGCATGGCTTCCACGCCGGTAACAGGATCCTCCAGTACGATCTCAAGAGTCTGTGCCTCATCATTGTCTGCATAAACAGCCGGAAGACCCGGAAGGCTGTATTTGCCGTCACGGATGGTATAACTCCTGTAACGCATATCACAGCTCATGCTTCCGTCACCGTTTTCCAGCATCAGGGATGCACTGCGGAAATCTCCGTTTCCATAGCAGGAAAGTTCCTGTGGAAGAGAGTCCATGGAATAGGTTCTGTCTGTTCCTGCATCATAAGGATTTCCGGAAAAGCCTCTGTCATAATAGGTCAGAAGATAATCCATGCATCCCTCTGCCTTTTTGCCATAGTAGAGATGAAGAAGAAATCCGTACTGATCCACCTGCATCTGATATGTGGTCTCTTTTGTCTGTAATGTAAATGTTCTGTCTTTCTCGCAGTAGATGATTCCCATATGTGAATCCTCCTTTTTCTCGTGTTTTTATTTTACGGCACCGTTTACAACACCATTTAAAATGTGCTTCTGGCAGATCAGATAAAACAGAAGGATCGGAAGCAGTGCAAGCAGATAAGAGGCAAACGCAAGGTTATAGTTTGTTCCGAACTGGGTCTGGAAATTCAGCTGTGCCAGAGGCAAAGTGGTTCCACCCGTAGATCCGGACATGATAACCAGCGGAGTCATAACATCATTCCAGGTTCCAAGTGCTGTCAGAACTGCCACTGTGGCATGCATCGGCTTCATGATCGGGAAAATGATCTTCCAGTATGTTTTCCAGGTACTGGCTCCATCCACACAGGCAGCCTCCTCAAGGGCCATTGGAATGTTTGTCAGATATCCGGAGTAAAGAAGCACGTTCATTGGCATATAAAATACCGTATAAAGAATGATCACACCGGCTCTGTTATCAAGCCCCATCTCAGCAGTCTGCTTTACAAGCGGCATCATCAGGATAGCAAACGGAACAAACATACCGCTTACTACATAAAGATAGATAAATTTATAAAATTTACTTCTCTTGTTTCTGGCTATAGCATAACCTAAAAGTGAATGAATTACAATAGCAAGAACCACTGTTATCACAGTAATCATCACACTGTTTCCAAGAGAATGCCAGAAGTCTGTTACCTCCATAGCTTCCCTGAAATTGGCAAGACTGAATTTCTGTGGCAGAGACAGGATCCCGGCTACACTGTTGGTCATCTCTGTCGGCTGCTTGAATGCGATCACAATTGTCATATAAAGCGGAAATACCACTGTGATAAGGCCGAGGATCAGAAGAATCGTAACCGGCCAGTTCGCTTTTTCTCTTACTTTCGTTTTCATTACAGCTGCTCCTCCTTTTTCCCTGTGATAGTCAACTGCGCTGCAGAAATGATCACGATCACAATAAAGAATATAACCGCATTAGCGCTCTGGAATCCAAACTGACCGCCACTCATACCATTGTTATAGATCAGATAGGAAATGGATTCTGTACTCTGTGCAGGACCACCCTTTGTCAAAGCCATGATCTGATCAAATACCATCAGGAAGTTTTTCACACAGAGAACCATGTTGATACTGAAAAACGGAACGATCAGCGGGAATGTCAGGTAACGGAACTTACTGAATCCGGTAGCACCGTCAATAGCTCCTGCCTCGTATACATCCTCCGGCACTGTCTGGAGGCCCGAAATATAGATAATGGTATTCATTGCGATGGACTGCCATGCACAAACGATCACGATGGCTACCCATGCAAGGCTCGTACTGGAAAGCATGCTGGAAGATAATGCTTTATTTCCGATCATCTTTCCGAATGCAGGCAGGATATATGTAAAGAAATAATTGAAAATATATCCTACGACCAGTGCACCAAGTACATTCGGAATAAAATAAGCTCCACGCAGTGCACTCTTGAATCGGATCTTGCTGTTCAGTCCAAGTGCCAGGATCAGGCTGAGTACATTTGTTACAATGGTTGCCACGATGGCCAGCTTAAAGGTAAACAGATAGGAACCGCCAACACGGCTGTCTGTAAAAAGATCCTTATAGTTTCGAAGCCCTACCCAATCATAGCTTCCATAGCCTTTAAAGTTTGTAAAGCTGTAGATCACACCCTTGATCAGAGGCAGTGTGTTAAAGCAGAAAAATAATGCCACGATCGGAATGGTGATCAGAAGAAAGGTCAGCTTTCTTCCACTCATAGATTTTTTTCCCATGATCAGTTCTCTCCTTCCCCGTTTTTCTTCTCATAATCCTGTACTTTACGGATAATGTCACGGTTATATCTTGTCCAGTCTGTATCAAATTTTTTCAGGAATGCATCTTTATCCTTTTTCATCAGGAAGGTCTGGATCTGTGCATCCACAGCCATCTCTGTAGGATAATAATGATCCTGGTAATCTGCCATTCTGCCCTCTTCTATGTATTCCTTCATACCATCCAGAGTAGATGGAAGTGTGAAATCACCCTCTTTACAGGGAACTGCTTTCTGGTCATCCAGATATGTCTGTACATTTTCATCCTCAAGAAGGAAATCCAGTACTTCATATGCAGCTTCCTTATTCTCACAGTCATTCATCACACAGAACTGAAGATCAACTCCGGAATTCAGTTTGTTTTCTGACGGATCATTGCTTGCCGGTGTCACAAAAGAATCGATATCCATATCCGGATTTACACTCTGGATCTGCGGGATCGCATAGCTTCCGATGGGATACATGGCAGCCTCCCCTTTTGCAAAAGCAGTGCAGGCTCCATTGTAATCATAGGCAAAAGGATCCTCCGGTCCATACTGGATAAGCTCCAGCATACGGTCTGCTACTTCCTTATATTCTTTTTCGAAAGTAGTGTTTCCCCGATTTACCTGACGGCATACATCAGATGGTGCAAGATCTACCGCAATAGAATTCCACGGTGCAAGACAGGTCCAGGTATCTTTAAATCCAAAATAAAGTGGCTGGATACCTGCATCCTGGATTTCCTGGCAAAGGCTCATAAACTCATCCCATGTAGTCGGGATCTGCCAGCCATGCTCCTTGAAAAGTTCACGGTTGTAAAGGATTCCGGCAGCATTTGCCACATATGGAACAGCGTAAACTCCGTCTTCCGGAACAAATTCCAATGCTTTATCAATCTCTTTATATGCATCTTTGATCGAATCCAGTCCCTGATAATCGGAAATATCCATCAGCATATCAGAATCAATAAAATTGGAAAAGTTTACATCGCCTCCGATTCCGATGATATCCGGATTATCCTCACGGATAAATCTGGTTTTCAATACAGTCATAGCATCGTTTGGTGATTCGATGGTGAGATGGATATCATCATGAGTGGCATTGAATTTTTCTTCCAGTTTTTCAAATGCCTTAACCGCTTCCGGTTTATACTGCACAAGTTCAATCTCTGTCTTTCCGCTGTCCTTTTTACCTGTGCTGCATCCGCTCAATGTAACGGAAGCTGCCATGGTAAAGGCAAGTCCCATACAGAGGATCCATTTACTTCTGTTGCGCATCTTGTTATGCTCCTTCCTTTTCCCTTTATTTGATAAGTCGGATATCACCCGTTTTAGCTGAAATGGTTATTTCGGGTTCTCCAATACTTATTCTCAGTTTTCTTTTTTCTGAAAGCTATTTTAACATAGCTTTATGCTTGCATAAATAGCAGCGTTTTTCTTGTTTTATATCAAAATACAACTTTTCTCTGTTTTTATTAAGATTATCTAGCATTTTGATATATTTCATGCTTATATCACTGCCTTTATCTAAAATTAGTATATTCCTGATTTATCGAAAATCAATAGGTTTCTCGAGAAACTTAATTTTCTCACAAAGTTTCATCTATTATTTTTCTCTTTTTTGTACATTTTACAGGCTGTTTTTGTAATTGCATTTTTATACATGTGTTGATGTTTCCTGCTGTTTTAATATATAATGTTACTGAAATCAGATAAAATCATACACCTAAAGGATAAAAATATGAATGACATTCTCTTCTCCGTTTTTCCAAATGAAAACTTTGTTGACATTGGATTATATCAATATGGCTGGGAGCACTGCGCTCCGGCACATTCATTCGGCCCTGCTGCGCGCAACCATTATATTTTTCATTATGTTATCTCCGGTACAGGAACTCTAATGGCAGACAACTCTTCTGGAGAGACCATTACCTATCAGGTAAAAAGCGGCCAGGGCTTCATGCTTTTTCCCGGTCAGATCAACACCTATATAGCAGATACCAACTTTCCATGGGAGTACACCTGGGTGGAATTTGACGGGCTCCGGGCAAAGGAGATCGTGGAAACTGCAGGCTTAAGTCCTGATCAGCCGGTCTACCACAGCCACTCTGCGGATCTCCGCCAGAAAATGATGGAGGAAATGCTTTATATCAGCCATAATTCCCAGGAATCACCCTTTCATCTTATCGGACATACCTGGCTTTTTCTGGATTACTTTATGCGCTCTGCTGAAACTGTCCGCATGAAACAGGATGGAAGCATCCGTGATTTTTATATCAAGGAAGCACTCTCTTTTATTGAACAGAATTTCCAGAATGATATTTCCATCGAGGATATCGCAGCCTTCTGCGGCCTGAACCGAAGCTACTTCGGAAAGATCTTCCACGATACCATCGGACGTTCTCCCCAGGAATTCCTGATCAGCTATCGCATGACCAAAGCTGCAGAGCTTCTTAAGATCACAGCTCTGTCCATAGCAGATATCGGAAATGCAGTCGGATATCCTAATCAGCTGCATTTTTCCCGGGCTTTCAAAAATGTATACGGAATGTCGCCAAGAAATTGGCGGATGAAAAACAGACTTGTCGAAAAAAAATCTCCGGTCAGAAAATAGCCGGAGATTTTTTATTTGTATTTACTTAGAATGTAAATTTATCAGCAAAGTATGCATCAAGCTCATCGATCTTCACACGTACCTGCTCCATGGTGTCACGGTCACGTACTGTAACTGCGCCGTCATTCTCAGACTCAAAATCATAAGTGATGCAGAACGGAGTACCGATCTCATCCTGTCTGCGGTAACGTTTACCGATATTTCCACGGTCATCATACTCGCAGTTGTACTTCTTGGAAAGCTGCTGGTAGATCTTCTCAGCACCCTCATTAAGCTTCTTGGAAAGCGGAAGCACACCAATCTTAACCGGTGCAAGTACCGGATGGAAATGAAGGACTGTACGGACATCATTCTTCTCTGCATCCAGAACTTCCTCATCATAAGCACTGCAGAGGAAAGCAAGTACCATACGGTCTGCTCCAAGTGACGGCTCGATAACATATGGGATATATTTCTGTTTCTTCTCATCGTCAAAGTATGTGAGATCCTGACCGGATACATTCTGATGCTGTGTCAGGTCATAATCTGTTCTGTCAGCGATTCCCCAGAGCTCACCCCATCCGAATGGGAACAGGAATTCCACATCTGTGGTAGCCTTGCTGTAGAAGCTCAGCTCTTCCTTATCATGGTCACGGTAACGAACCTCATCATCCTTAAGTCCGAGAGCACTCAGCCAGTCAAGACAGAACTTCTTCCAGTATGCGAACCACTCAAGATCTGTATCCGGCTCACAGAAGAACTCAAGCTCCATCTGCTCGAACTCACGGGTACGGAATGTGAAGTTACCCGGTGTGATCTCGTTACGGAAGGATTTACCAATCTGGCCGATACCAAACGGAATTTTTTTACGGGATGTTCTCTGTACGTTCTTGAAGTTTACGAAAATACCCTGTGCTGTCTCCGGTCTTAAATATACAGTATTCTTGGCATCCTCGGTAACACCCTGGAATGTCTTGAACATCAGGTTGAACTGACGGATATCTGTGAAGTTGTGTTTACCACAGCTCGGGCATCCTACCTCGTGCTCCTTGATGAAGTCCATCATCTTCTCCTGGGACCAGGCATCCACACTTCCCTCAATGGCAATATCATGCTCTGTACAGAAGTCCTCAATGAGCTTATCTGCACGGAAACGCTCGTGGCACTCTTTACAGTCCATAAGAGGATCAGAGAATCCACCAAGATGTCCGGAAGCGATCCATGTCTGCGGATTCATAAGGATGGCACAGTCAACACCTACGTTGTACGGAGACTCCTGAATGAATTTCTGCCACCATGCACGTTTTACGTTATTTTTAAGCTCTACACCGAGATTTCCGTAATCCCATGTGTTTGCCAGGCCGCCGTAGATCTCGGAACCCGGGTAAACAAAGCCTCTGGCTTTTGCAAGAGCTACGATCTTTTCCATTGTTTTTTCCATGATTTCTCTCCTCTTGACTTGCAGCTGTCACGTAAAATACGGCCCGGAAAGCTCCGGAAAAAGCTGCTTTTTTACATTTTTTGGTCTTATTATACTAGTATCCTCATGATTTTTCAAGGATATTTCCATATGTATTACATCCTGTACTGCTTTTGTAAAATAAATCGTTACGGCCATTCCCCAACCGGCAGTGATCTATCTCATCATTTCCAGAATTTCCAGACTTTTAAACCGTTTGTCTGTATTCAGCTCTGTATACCGGTAAATATGGCGTTCCAGCTCACGGAGCACATCACCCCGCACTGTAAACGTATACAGTTTGGACAGCGGCGAAACTGCTATATAACGCATTGCATACAGGGCAGCCTCCGAGATCCGCTTCCGGTCCATGGCCAGCCTGCTGCAATCTGCACACAGGATCCCGTGCTCATCCTGGGAGAAAAAAACATCTCCGGTTTCTTCTTCCGTAAGCTCTCTCCCACAGCCCGCACACTGAAACAGCTGCGGCATCAGTCCCTGGATCGCCATAGTCCGAAGCTCATAGATACAGCGCACCAGCCGGTCTTCTATATGAGGGTTCAAAATGGCTTTGATAGTCACATAGAGAAGATTCATCATCTCCTTCTCATCTGTTCCCTCCTTGCCGAAATAATCCGCAAGCTCCAGAAAATAATATCCGTAGTAAATCCCAGGCTGCCGGGTAGCCAGCTCCACAAAATGATGCTGCACACTGACCTGGTTCAGATTATAACTGGATCTTCCTTCAAAAAGAGTAAAGCTTCCGAATACAAAGGGATTGGCTGCTGCCATAAACGGACTGTTCTGCCGTCTCGCACCCTTGGCAAAAGCGGAAATCTTCCCCCTCTCTCTTGTAAGAAGAACGATTCTCTTGTCATAATCTCCTACCGGCATGGCAGAAAGCACCACTCCCTGCACTGTAATCAGATCACTCATTTTCAGATTTCTTTCTTGTCATATCCAAAGTTCTTGATCAGAAAATCACTGTCTCTCCAGTTTTTAGTCACCTTTACCCAGAGCTTCAGATTGACCTTGGCTTCCAGCATCCGCTCCAGCTCGTAACGGGCATTGCTTCCGATCTTCTTCAGCATGGAACCCTGTTTGCCGATGATGATTCCCTTGTGGGAATTTCTCTCGCAGATGATCGTTGCATCAATATCAATGATATTGCTTCTGCCCGGCCGTTTCTTCATCCGGTCAATGGCAACTGCGATTCCATGCGGAATCTCCTCATCCAGTGCATGAAGTGCTTTCTCACGGATGATTTCTGCTGCGATCTGACGCTGTGGCTGATCTGTAACTGTATCTTCATCATAAAACATCGGTCCATAAGGAAGATATTTAAAAATACTCGGAATGATATCCTGTGTATTGTTTCCGCGAAGTGCAGAACATGGGATGATCTCTGCAAAATCACAGATCTTGCGGTAAGTATCAATGGCCGGAAGAAGTTCCTCTTTTTTCACAGTATCGATCTTGTTGATGATCAGGATTACCGGAACACCTACCTTCTGAAGCTGCTCCGCAATATGACGCTCTCCTGCACCCACAAAAGTAGATGGCTCTACCAGCCACATGATAGCATCCACTTCCTTCAGGGTTCTCTCTGCAACCTGCACCATGTATTCACCAAGCTTGTTTTTTGCCTTGTGGATACCCGGGGTATCAAGAAATACGATCTGACCCTCATCACAGGTATAAACAGTCTGGATCTTGTTTCTTGTTGTCTGGGGTTTATTGGATGTGATCGCAATCTTCTGTCCGATGAGATGGTTCATCAGTGTGGATTTTCCAACATTCGGTCTTCCGATGATCGCAACAAAACCTGATTTAAAATTATTTTCCATTCTTTATCCTCTCATACTCCTCTTATGATCTGCTGTCTGTTAAACAGGACAGCAGATCTGATCAATTACATAAAAAGTATCAGCAGCTGATCAGCGGCTTTACTTCCATAAATACATCTTCTGCCTTGGAGATCGCTGTCTCACTTCCCACAACACAGATCTGCTCATCTGCAAGTACTGCTTCCACAAGAGCAGCCAGTGCCTGAATATCTTCTTTCTGCGCACCAAGGATCTGGTCTCTTTCTTTCTGGAGCATTTCCTCTGTAACTTTGGAGAAATAAGCTGCTTTGGAAACACTTCCCTGCATCTGCGGAGTTCTTGGAACATCCTTGTTGCTGATGGTTCCGATGATATATTTGGTCATCTCACGCTCATCAGCCTCAAATGCGCGGATATAATCCGGTACGCCCTGATATACCTCAAGTGTTCTCTTAAGATGCGGGTCACGGTAAGATACCAGGAAACTCTCTCCACTTCTCTTAAATCCGCTCATACAGCCGTACGCACCGCCTTTGACACGGATGTTGATCCAGAGATAGTCGTAGCTTAAGATCACTTTCAGGATTTCAAGTGCACCTGTGTACTCCAGGCCTTTTTTGCGGAAGTTTCCGTTCTGTGCCACATACTGAACCTGGCCGGAAGTCTTAAATCCCTCATTTTTCTTTGTACAGAACAGCTGTGAAACTGCTTTCGGTTTCTGTCCGTTAAACAGGACTTTTCGGGTTTCTGAGGTCTGAATTTTTACTGCATCCAGAGACTCTCTCTCTCCTGTATAGCTTACGCAGAAATTCTCAGGACGAAGGACTTCTTCCATTACTCTGCGGAGATTTCTGACGATTTCATCCTTGCAGCTGTCAAAATTCTTCTCCAACTTCTCGATAAACTGATAATATCCGATTCCTGCCATCTCATCCTGGAATGCAGCCATCGGAGAAGCATAGGAAGCGCCTCGGAGAACTGCTGTGGAATGTCCTGCACTTACCAGATTGGCCTGTGCCCTGGATTTCACTCTGGCAATGATCTCATAGAGCCGCTTGGTGTCATCCAGTCTGGAAGTTGTAAGAACCTCCCGGATCATGGAGAACATGAAATCCATCTCCGGATATAAGGCCTTGCCCCTTACTGCAAACATGGCACGGAAAGCATCTGTATCTATGGCACTGTCATAAACTTCTATTCCGTAAGCAATTCCACCGGTTCTTGCATTTACTTCATTAAACAGTTCACCATAACTGTAATTCTCTGTATCCACTGCTCCAAGAACTGATTTTAAGAGTCCCAGATAATGAACAGTATCTGTATCAAAGTTATGGATTTCAAAAAGAAGATCTGCATATCCGATACCATTGGTGCATACATCATGATACAGGAACAGACTGTCATCCACAAAATGCTCCTCATTGGTGAGGCCTGTGATCTCTTTCTTGATATCTCCTCTGGAAAGCATCGGAATACAGGTCAGTGCTTCCGGATTTTCCTCAGATTCCTGATAAGCCTCAAGTGCTTTTGTGCACTCTACCATCTTGGTAAGCTCTTCATCAGAAAGACTGCTGCGATAATTCTCCAGCCTCTCTTCAAGCTCCTGATCTCTTTTTGCAGCGAGGCCGCGCTCCGGTACCAGAGAAAGAATGGAACCGTGGGTATTGTCCAGAAGATACTTGCGGATCAGTTCCTCAAAATATCCTTCTTCTGCTGCCTTCTTGAGGAATTCAAACCCCTCCAGAAGCTGTACCTCGCAGAATGGTTTCTCATCATCATAAAGCCAGCTGCTTAAGATATCCAGCCCGTACATCAGTCCCTTTGGATAGGAAGAGAAATCTGCCTCACGGAAACGGAACTCATAATAGTTGATTCCGGCTTTCACTGCCTTCTTGTCAATGCCTTCCTCTGCAATCTTTGTGAGGGTATCGCGGATCACTTTCACGAATTCCTCTTTCTGGCTTAAGTTGGCACCTTTTGCCACAATGGAGAAATAAGTCTGCTTGATGCCGTCCTCAAAAGAACCGTAGATATCTTTACCGATCTTCGCATCCAGAAGAGCCTGTTTCAGCGGTGCTCCCGGTGCACTTAAAAGTGCATAGTCCAGAACTTCAAAAGCAAGGCTTAAATTAATATCCTTCGCCTGTCCCACAACCATATTGTAAGAAAGATAAGTATTGTCCTCTTCTCCCTCGTTCTCCGCAATCGGATAATTTTTCCGGATATCTTTTACCCGGACAAAGGACTCCTGATCCTTGATCTGGGAATCAATGGCAAGGGCATCAAAAGCGGAAAGATAATGTTCATCAATAAATGCCAGCTTCTCCTCCATATCCATATTTCCGTAAAGATAGATAAAGCTGTTGGACGGATGATAATAACGTCTGTGGAAATCCAGGAAATTCTCATATGTCAGATCCGGGATGTTCACAGGATCTCCGCCGGACTCACAGCCGTAAGTAGTATCCGGGAACAGAGAGTTCATGATTTCACGCTCCAGAACATCGTCTGGTGAAGAGAATGCTCCCTTCATCTCATTATAGACAACACCATTGTATTTCAGAGGTCCTTCTTTGTTCTCAAGATGATAGTTCCAGCCTTCCTGGCGGAAAATCTCCTCTTTTTTATAGATATTCGGATAAAATACCGCATCCAGATATACATGCATCAGGTTCTGGAAATCACGGTCATTGCAGCTTGCCACCGGATAACAGGTCTTGTCCGGATAAGTCATAGCATTCAGGAATGTGTTGAGAGAGCCTTTAACCAGTTCTACAAAAGGATCTTTCAGTGGAAACTCCCTGGAGCCACACAGTACACTGTGTTCCAAAATGTGTGCCACACCTGTGCTGTCCTTTGGCGGTGTACGGAATGCAATATTAAAAACCTTGTTCTCATCGTCATTCTCGATGAGCATTACTCTGGCTCCTGTTTTTTTGTGGCGTAGAAGCCAGCCTTTGGAATGAATATCCTGAAGGTCTTCCTCTTTCAGGACCTCATATGCGTTCAGATGATTTGGATTCATTTAATTACCTCCTGAATTATTCGGCATAAAAGGCTGCCTGAGTATTCAGACAGCCTGAAACGGAAAGCAAAATACTTCCTAAATGTTTCCCTCGTTAGGATAATACTGCCTGTAGATTTCTCTGGCAGCTCTTGTGATGATCCCAAGCTCAGATTCCATACCAAGAGTACCCGGAAGATCTACTGCGGTCTCCCTGATATCTCTCTGAAGCTTGGACTTGGCACTGTCTTCCTTAATGTGGATCAGTCCGCAAAGGGTAGTGTTGTAGGATTTATCTGTCTGGCAGAGATCCATATATACCAGTACCATATGGCAGCATTCTCTGTAAAGAAGCTCCTCATAAAGTCCGCCCTTCTCCTGGATTTCCTGAAATTTCAGTTTCGTAAGATACTTGCCGATCTCTTTCTTCGCACTTCTTGTTCCAAAGAATCTGGAACCGGAATTCCTGTTAAATTCCATGGTCATCCAGAGTCCAAGATATCCGTCAGCTCTGGTATCTCCTGCTTCAGATTTATCACTGTAGCGGATCTCCCAGAGTTCCTTACGGATCTTGTTTCCTTCCGGATCTTCCTCTGCAGCAATGGACTGCT
This sequence comes from Blautia schinkii, assembly GCF_013304825.1. Taxonomy (GTDB): domain Bacteria; phylum Bacillota; class Clostridia; order Lachnospirales; family Lachnospiraceae; genus Blautia_A; species Blautia_A schinkii_B. The sequence continues at coordinate 273,587 of NZ_JAAWUO010000002.1, forward strand.
CCAGAAGCTTCAGCCGTTCCATGGGTTCTTTCTCTCTATAGTATTTCGCAATTGTTGGTGTATCCATTCATTCTTCCTCCCAATATCAGAATATTATATCAGACAACCTCCGAAAAATACACCCCTATCTGTGATTTCGGGACTTTTTCAGATGGCCTGAGCTTTTCTTTCCTCTGGTATCACAAAGATATACATTGCGGATATACCAAAGTGCCTTGTCTTCCCCATATTTATCCAGGATCCTTAAGAGACCTTCCAGTTCTTTCTTTGTCTGAGGATGGATGAACCAGAGCTTCTCCTTGCTTTTCAGGAAATAATCCAGCGGTTCATGATGGGTATAGGCATCACCCAGATAATTTCTGGACGCGCTGATGCGGTCCATGACCATCTCAGCTACATATTTCTTCGGCATCCTGGCTCCCATGATCACATGCTCACCGTCAAGGGAATAATCTACCCAATGTTCAAAATGGTGCCTGTTCCTTCCCTTGTGGTGCAGCCAGGACATGGATACGCCTGTTGCCTCTCTCTCTGCGTTATTGGGGCTTCTTGTTCCCTGATAATATTTACATCCTACCAGAAATTCCGTGGGGGAGTATTTGGACAGGTCATGAAGCAGTCCCTGTTTGTATAATCCGATACGGAAACAGTATTTCATCACCAGAAACTTATGCCTCGTGATCGTCTTGAAGTGCAGCCACGGGTGCCACGAATGCATCTTTCTCCGCCTCCTGTCTGCCCAGAAGTACCACAATGGCACGCGGGCCTATTTCAATTGATTTTCTGTATTCTTCTTTATCCTCCACATGGAAACCCTCTCCATGAAGAGAAGTATCTGCGATTTTTTTCCAGCACATGCCCTCCGGAAGATTGGGGAGTGCCAGACTCCGGTTCTCCCAGTGGAAATTATATCCTACATAGATAAAATCATCCGGGGCTGCCTCTTTATCTTCTTTTTCTCTTGCATAAGCTCCGTAGTACATCAGTCCCAGAAGCCTGCTGGTATTCTCATAGCTTAAATACCAGGCACGTTCGCCGTGGAGGGATACATCCGGAAAACCCTTTGTAAGGTAATCCACGCCCTTTAGTTCTACCGGCATATGAAGCACGGGATGTTCTTTACGGAAAGCAATAGCATCTTTTACAAATTCATATAAGCCACGGTTTCTGGCAAGACCTTTCCAGTCGATCCAGCCTGTTGCATTATCCTGGCAGTAAGCATTATTATTTCCACCCTGAGAATTGCCGAACTCATCACCATTGTAGATCATGGGAACGCCCTGGCTTAAAAGCATCATAAGAAACGCATTCTTGATCTGACGCTCTCTCATCTGACGTACGGAAATCTTTCGGCTTGCTCCCTCGATTCCGCAGTTCCAGGAATAATTGTAACTGCTTCCGTCCTGATTTCCTTCTTCATTGGCTTCATTATGTTTATAATTGTAGCTTACCAGATCATTCATGGTGAATCCGTCCTGACATACCATATAATTGATCACACCATGATTCTCACTGTTGTGGCGGATATGCCATGCAGCAGCTTCCACCATACCCTCGTCGCTCTTTAAAAACCGGCGCATATCCTGAAGAAAGTTCATATTACTCTCTGCGCCACAGCGTCTGCCCGGAATTTTTCCTCTGTAATAATGGTCAAAATCAAATCCCTGGAAAATCAGTTTTGCCCCGGAAAGAATTCCGTCACGGAGAAGCATCTCCCGGTTCACACCGCCTCCCAGCACATGAAAACCATCCACATGGTAAAAAGCTCTCCAGAACTGCAATGCACGAAGTGCCATCAGATTATCTGTCTCCTCCGGAAAATAAAATTCCATGATACAGGCTATGCCGTTTTTATGCAGCTCCCGGATCAGATACCGGAATTCCTGCTCCGGCTCCCTGGTGCTGCAGTAAGCACTCTTCGGGCTGAAATAAAATCCCGGCGTATATCCCCAATAATTCACCACATTCTCCCTACGGCGGGTCTTGATATGCTCGCTGACCTTCTCCTGTTTTCCTGCAGGAATCTCACAGAATTCGTAGGCCGGCATCAGCTCAATAGTATTGATCCCTAAATTTTTCCAGTATGGGATCATTTCTGTGAGTCCCAGAAAAGTTCCCTTGTGGGAAACTGCTTTTCTGGCGAGCTTGGTGTATCCGCGCACATGAAGCTTGTACAGAATCATGTTTTCATATTCGATATCCGGTGCGCTCTCATCACCCCACCCGGAAACATCCTCCATGAGGAAACGGCAGCGTACTTCCTTTTCCGGGTCATACGGAGCACCGAAATGTTCTCGTCCACAGATCCCGTAAGCATATGGATCCTGAACAATCTCTCCGTTAATCCTGTAATTATACTCATAATCTTTCAGTGAAACATCTGCAAGCTTCAGTGCCCACACACGGCCGGTACGAAATTCTTTTGGAAAAATGATTTCCACAGGTGCGGCCGTTCCTCTTTTTTTATACAGAAGCAGAGCCACTTCAGAATCCTCTGAAGCCTCCACTGCAAAATTATAGCCGCCTTCTGTTTTGTTTGTTCCAAGTAACAGCGGCTGTCCTTTCTCCACACGCCCAAGTCTGCGGCTTGCCAAGGCAATCACTCCCTTCCTTTTTTTCCGAAACTGCTACAACTCAATATCCAGCTCTACCGGACAATGATCTGATCCCATGATCTCTCCGTGGATCTTCGCATCCTGAAGTCTGTCTTTGAGTGATGGGGAAACAAGGAAATAGTCGATACGCCACCCTGCATTCTTCTCTCGTGCTCGGAATCGGTATGACCACCAGGAGTAAACCCCTTCGGTATCTGGATAAAAATAACGGAACGTATCAACAAAGCCACTCTCAAGAGCTCTTGTAAAGCAGGCTCTCTCTTCATCTGTGAAGCCTGCATTCTTACGGTTTGTCTTGGGATTCTTAAGATCGATCTCCTGATGTGCCACATTAAGGTCTCCACAGCAGATCACAGGCTTCTTCTCCTGAAGCTTCAGAAGATATGCCAGAAAATCCCTTTCCCATTCCATACGATATTCAAGTCTTCGAAGCTCACTTTGGGAATTCGGTGTATACACAGTGACAAGATAATAATCTTCAAACTCCAGGGTGATCACGCGGCCTTCTTTGTCATGTTCCTCAATGCCGATCCCCATTGCCACAGAAACTGGTTCTTTTTTTGTAAAAACAGCTGTTCCTGAATAGCCTCTGCGGTTGGCATAGTTCCAGTACTGATAATATCCAGGCAGTTCCAGTTTTACCTGCCCCTGCTGGCACTTCGTCTCCTGCAGACAGAATACATCTGCGTCCAGCTCATGAAAACGATCCTCAAAGCCTTTGGTAATGCAGGCACGGATTCCATTTACATTCCAGGAAATTAATTTCATATTTTATATTTTTCTCCTAATTTTTTCGTTATGTTTTTATTATATCTCACATTGGCCGATTAAGCAAAAAATATTTGTTTACAATTACCATAAAACTCTTTCCTGATCCAAAATATTTAGTTGCTGTTCTTCCTTATATCTGTTAAAATATCCTTTATATCATGCATACTGTCTTCTTTAAATGACAGTATCAGAACGGAGGATTTATTATGAGCGACGAATTTAATAAGAGCGGATGTGCACCAAGTGACTGCGCTTCCTGTACAGCCAACTGCGAAAGTAAAGTAGACGAGGCACATCACACCATCACCCTTACCATGGATGATGACACAGAGGTAGAATGTGCAATCCTTACCATCTTTCCTGTAGAGAACAGGGAATATATTGCACTTCTCCCGCTGGATGAGAACGGGCAGAATGAAACCGGTGAAGTTTATCTTTACAGCTTCTCCCGTACAGCAAAGGGCGATCCGATGCTTGCCAACATTGAGGATGATGCTGAATATGCTGCAGCTGCTGATGCTTTCAACGCAGTCATTGACAAAGCACGTGCAGATGAGGAAGCTAATGCACCACTTAGCTAAGCAGCTCCGGAATTGCAGCAGACAGTAAAGCTGCCATGTAAAACAGACATTTGTATTCAAAAAGCCCGGAAGCTGAAGATTTCTCTTCTCCTCCCGGGCTTACTTTTTATATTTTTTCTTTATGCTTTTGCGGTAGTACTTCCAAAACCGCCGTTTCTCACAGCATCTGCATCATCATCTACTGTGATTCCATATTCTACGAAGATTCCCTGCATGAAACCGGTTCCTGCCGGAATCCGGATAGTCTTATCCTCCCTGGTATCATTGGTCAGCTTCGCAAAGATATGACCTTCATTATCAGAAAAGAAATAGTCACTGTCAATGATTCCCACTGTGTTATTCAACTGCAGCCGGAATTTAAATCCCAGTCCGCTTCTCGGATAACATTTCAGGACCCAGCCCTCTTCCATCTCTACACGGATACCTGTCGGTATCTTTACGATCTCACCTGGCTTCATGGTCACATCCACAGGTGCATAAAAATCATATCCTGCACTTCCGGTCGTAGCTCTCTTCGGAAGCTTCAGACTGTCGTAGATATTCTTGATTTCCTCTTTTGAAACTTCTTCAAATGAATTATCAAAGGTATCCTTCCAGTCCTTTGCAAACTGTTCAAAACTTACCTTGTGAAATTTCGCAATTCTTTTCATTTTTCGTTCCACTCCCAATAGGTAATTTCAAAAAAACCTCTGATCACTCCGTGTACAGAACCACACGGTTCTCACGAAGTGACGCCTGTACATCGATCACCCTCTGATTTGAGGAGCCTTTCCATTTCAGACGAACCTCTTTCTTGTCCACCTGAAATTCCCCGTCCACGCATACATCCAGATAATGGATGATCTCGTACTGCTGGATTTCTTCCCAGAGAGAACCCGTATACAGCCAGATCGTCTTATCCGGATACTTCTCTCTGATCTCTCGTGCAAGAGCTGTTACCTCAGCGATATTGGAAGGATGCAGAGGATCGCCTCCCGAGAAGGTGATCCCGCTGATATAATCCTTGTCCAGCTCTGCAAATATCTCAGCTCGCTCGCTGTCCGTAAAGGGCAGACCTCCATTCGGATCCCAGGTAATGGGATTCTGGCACTCCCGGCAGCCGTGTGAACAGCCGGCTACCCAGAGCACTACACGAAGTCCGTCTCCGTTTAACATATCGTCCTTGGTAATATTGTGGTATCTCATCATTTATGCTTCTTCCGGTACATCCTTCATGCTGAAGCTGATTCTTCCCATCTTGTCCTTGCCAAGGCAGATAACCTTAACTTTGTCGCCAAGTGTAAGAACATCCTCAACACGGTTGATCCTCTGTTTGGAGATCTTGGAAATGTGTACCATTCCCTCCTTGCCCGGTGCAAACTCAAGGAATGCGCCAAACTCTTTGATGCTGACTACGCGTCCTGTAAAGATCTGTCCTGCCTCAAACTCGGTAGTGATGATCTCGATCATACGTTTTGCTTCATCCATACCCTTCTGGTCTGTTCCGCAAATGGAAACTGCGCCGTCGTCTGTGATGTCGATCTTCACACCTGTACGCTCGATGATCGTGTTGATAGTCTTTCCTCTCTGTCCGACTACATCACCGATCTTCTGCGGGTCGATCTGGATCTGGATGATCTTCGGAGCAAACTCACCAACGCTTGTACGAGGCTTGTCGATACATTTCTCCATAACTTCTGTCAGGATATATTCTCTTGCCTCTTTTGTTCTGCGGATCGCTTCCTCAACGATCGGTCTTGTAAGACCATGGATCTTGATATCCATCTGGATCGCTGTGATTCCGTCATGTGTTCCGGCTACCTTGAAATCCATATCTCCGAAGAAGTCCTCAAGGCCCTGGATATCTGTAAGAACGATGTAATCATCGTCTGTTTCACCTGTAACAAGTCCACAGGAAATACCTGCAACCGGTTTCTTGATCGGTACACCGGCAGCCATCAGTGACATGGTAGATGCACAGATACTTGCCTGGGATGTGGAACCGTTGGACTCAAATGTCTCAGATACAGTACGGATCGCATACGGGAACTCTTCCTCTGTAGGAAGTACAGGTACCAGTGCTCTCTCAGCAAGTGCTCCGTGACCGATCTCACGACGTCCCGGTCCTCTGGAAGGCTTGGTCTCACCTACGGAGTAGGACGGGAAGTTGTAGTGATGCATATATCTCTTGGATGTCTCGAACTCATCCAGTCCGTCAAGGCGCTGTGCCTCTGTAAGAGGAGCCAGTGTTGTAACTGTACAGATCTGTGTCTGTCCTCTTGTAAACATGGCAGAACCATGAACTCTCGGAATGATGTCTGTCTCAGCTGCCAGAGGACGGATCTGTCTGATCTCACGGCCGTCCGGACGTTTGTGATCTTTGAGGATCATCTTGCGTACAGTCTTCTTCTGGTACTGATATACAGCCTCGCCAAGAACAGAAAGCCACTCTTCGTTATCTGCAAAAGCTTCTTTCAGCTTGTCTGTGATCTCGCTGATATTATTCTCACGTGTCTGTTTGTCATCAGAGAATACAGCAACCTCCATCTCTTCCGGAGGAACAATCTTCTTGATCTCATCAAAGAGCTCCTGCGGTACTGCACAGGACTCATAGGAATGTTTCTCTTTTCCGCACTCAGCAACGATCTGGTCGATGAATCTGATGATCTCCTGGTTTACTTCGTGAGCCTTGTAGATGGCCTCGATCATCTTGTCCTCCGGGATCTCGTTAGCTCCGGCCTCGATCATGATAACTTTCTCTCTTGTGGAAGCTACTGTAAGCTGAAGGTCAGAAACAGATTTCTGTACAAGTGTCGGGTTGATGATGAACTCACCGTCGATCATACCAACCTGTGTAGTTGCACATGGACCATCGAACGGGATATCGGAAATACAGGTTGCAATAGAAGAACCAAGCATAGCCGGGATCTCCGGGTTGCACTCCGGGTCAACAGACATAACCATGTCTACCAGTGTTACATCGTTTCTGTAATCCTTCGGGAACAGAGGACGCATCGGACGGTCAATAACACGGGAAGTAAGGATAGCATGCTCACTTGCCTTACCTTCTCTCTTATTAAATCCTCCCGGGATCTTTCCTACTGCGTACATCTTCTCCTCATACTCAACGCTTAACGGGAAGAAATCAATTCCTTCTCTCGGCTCTTTGGATGCGGTAGCTGTAGCAAGAACTGTAGTGTCACCATAGTGCATAAGAGCAGCACCATTAGCCTGCTTCGCAACACGTCCGATATCTACAGTCAGTGTTCTTCCTGCAAGTTCCATGGAATAACTTTTGTACATATTCGTTCTCCTTTTCTGATAATATATTGAATTTTAACAGGAGTCCGAAACAACTGAAAAGACCACTTCCCCTGGAAAAAGATCTCAACCGGAAATGGGCTTTTCAGTAGTCTCGGAAATCACTCCTGTGGTAATTCCGTCTGTGTTGTCACACATGTTAAAATGGGGCGGATGGAATCATCCGCCCCTCCCGTAGCAATTATTTTCTTAAACCTAATTTCTCAATCAGTGCACGGTATCTTTCGATGTCTGTTTTCTTAAGGTAAGCAAGAAGGCCACGTCTCTGACCTACCATTTTCAGAAGACCTCTTCTGGAATGATGATCTTTGTGGTGTGTTTTAAGGTGCTCTGTGAGCTCCTGGATTCTTGCTGTAAGAACTGCAACCTGAACCTCCGGTGAACCTGTGTCACCCTCTGTTCTTGCATACTCTTTCATGATTGCTGCTTTCTTCTCTTTAGAAATCATTGTTATTTCCTCCTTGAAATTTTAAATTAAACGCCGGGTATTAAGAAGTGGTCGGAGATTCCGGCTTCTGAATACTGGCTTTTTTCACCTCGAACAGTATAGCACACGGTTACTGCCCTGTAAACTGTTTTTTCGAAAAGTTTTTTGTAAAATAGGCCTTTCCTTTTTCTGCGTCTTTCAGAAGCTGTTCTTTCAGTGCTTCTATAGAAGAAAAACGTTTCTCAGGTCTTGAATAATGAAGAAACTCTACTCTGCAAGGTTCCCCGTACAGATCCTCCTCACATTCAAAAAGATATGTCTCCACGCCAAGGAATCTCTCGCCTACTGTAGGCTTGTATCCCACATTGGTGATTCCATAAAGGCTTCGGTTTCCAAAATGGGACACTGTATCATAGACTCCGTTTGGCGGCATCAGCTTCTCTTTTACCGGAACGATATTTGTTGTCGGAAGAAGAACTTTATGTCCCATTCCCCGGCCATGTTCGATCACACCGTCCACAAAATAGGAAAATCCCAGAAGATCGTTGACCTTTTCCATATTTCCTCTTTTAAGTTCTTCGCGGATAAAAGTACTGCTGATTTTTCGTCGGCCTTCCATTTCTTTCGGAATGATATCCACTGAAAAGCCAAGCTTCTTTCCCATTTCAGCAAGAAGCTCCGGTGTTCCCTTCCGCTCATATCCGAACCGGAAATCTTCACCTACTGCAACATGCTCAGCCTGAAGATCTCCTACCAGGATCTCTTTTATAAAAGTTTCTGCTTTCATATGGCGGATCCGGACATCAAGAGGACATTCTACCAGAACATCTACTCCTGCCTTTTCAAGGATGTGGCACCGTTCTTCTTTTGTAAAGATCATCTGACTGCCGATTCCCAGGGAAAAAAGCACTGTCTGAAGACCTTTTTCTTTCTGCTCCAGAATGTTTTCCACCAGTTTCTGATGGCCGCGGTGTATGCCGTCAAATTTTCCCAATGTCACCGCACTTTTGGAAAGGCGCGGAAATTCTCCGTCAATCTTCAAGTATTCCATATTTACTCCTGCCATGTCCATTACAGATCACACAAAAAACATACGGACCGGTACGTATTTCTCTTTTCGCTCATCCCAGCCATATATTCCTGTGAAATCCCCGCTGCTTTTATACATGCGGACGTTTTTCTGCCTGCTTCCTCCCTGTACCATTTCTTCCGGGAGAGGATTTCCGTTGCAAAGAAGTCTGTCTCCCTCTACTGTACACGTAAGAGCAGGATACATAGAAAGCACAGCTTCGATCGGAACGATTTTTTCAAGGATCGTTCCTTCAGCAACCGCTTCTTCTACCTGGGAAAGCGTCAGGCTCTCTTCCAGTGTAAAATTCCCGGATTTTGTCCGAAGAAGCTCCTCCATAGCACCGCCGCAGCCAAGTTTTTCTCCTATGTCATTGCAAAGTGTGCGGATATAGGTTCCCTTGCTGCAAGTGACGCTTATACGTACCAGTGGCAGAGACGTATCCAGGATCCTTATCTCATAAAAAACCACAGGGCGTGGCTTACGCTCTATGGTTTTTCCTTCTCTGGCCAGCTCGTAAAGCTTCTTTCCGTTTACCTTCAGTGCAGAATACATTGGTGGAATCTGCATCTGCTCCCCCACAAAAGATTCCACAGCCTCACGGACTTCCTCTTCTGTAACAGTTACCGGCTTCTCAGAAAGAACTGCTCCTGTCATATCCTGGGTATCTGTGGAAACACCCAGTCTTAAGACTGCCTCGTATGTTTTTTCTTTTTCGGTAAGAAGCTCCACCAGACGGGTTCCTCTGCCAAGTGCAACAGGAAGCACTCCCTCTGCCGCCGGGTCAAGAGTTCCTGTGTGGCCGATTTTTTTCATGTGGAGAATTCCACGTAACTTTGCAACTACATCATGAGAGGTATAACCTTTTTCCTTTCGGATCACAAGTATTCCGTCCATGATCTTATCTTTACTCCTCTGTAAGCTGTTTCTCAATCTCAGCGGTAAGGTTGTTGATCACATCGTACATGGAACCCTGCATGTCACAGCCGGCTGCACGTACGTGCCCGCCGCCTCCGAAAAACACAGCGATTTTGCTCACATCCACCTTTCCGTTGGAACGAAGAGAGACTTTGAATCTCTGTGTCTCTATCTCATAGATAAAGATCGCAACCTCTACACCTGCAGTAAGACGAAGCTGGCTTACGATTCCTTCCAGATCCTTTCCTTCCACACTATAGAAATCCATCTCTCTCTTTTTCAGATATCCGGCCACGCACCTGCCATTCTGGAGAAGAATGCTCTCTGCCAGAACACGGCCCATGACCTGATTCTGAAGATATGTTTTCTGGTAAAAGGATTCATCGATGATCCTGCTGAAATCAAATCCTGTTTTCATCAGTTCACCGGCAATCCTCATGGTTTCCGGTGTTGTGGAAGAATACTGGAACACGCCGGTGTCATGTGCCATTCCCGTGTAGATCGGGATTGCAATAGAACGATCGATCTTCTCTGCATCCAGAAGTCCGTAAAGAACTTCACTTGCAGAACTAATATCACCTTTTACATAATTGATGTCAGCGAATCCATTGTTGCTCACATGATGATCAATGCAGGCTGTCTTTTTTGCTGTGTCAAAATATTTCCGGGCAACAGCAAGTCTGTCCAGCGCGCTGACATCACAAGTGATAAACAGGTCATAAACCTTATCTGCCTCTGCTTCTGTCTTAACCTCATCCATTCCGTCAATATAATTAAACACAGACTTCGGATCTTCCAGATAGATATCTGTCTCTATCTCCGGATAATATTTCCGAAGATAGAGATACAGAGCCATACAGGAACCGATGCAGTCTCCATCAGGACGGATGTGGCCGCCGATGCCCACTGTTTTTACATTTTCCAGTATTTCTGAAATGTTTTTCATTTTTTCCACCTATTCCTCTGTTTCCATCCCATTCATTACATCATTGATTTTCTTTGACATATTGACACCATATTCAATGGACTCATCCAGGATAAAACGAATTTCCGGTGTATTGCGGAGATTCAGTCTTCTGGCCAGTTCTCTCCTGATATAGCCCTCCGCGTTCTTCAGGCCGCGAAGTGTGGAATCTTTTGCCTGCTGTTCGCCCAGCACACTGATGTAGGCTTTGCAGGTCTTAAGATCCGGTGCTACTTCCACTGCCGTTACGGAAGTCATTGGATGAATCCTCGGGTCTTTGATTTCCCCGTGTATGATGGTGCTGAGTTCTTTCTGAACTGCGCCATTCACACGTGTATTTTTAATGCTGTTTTTTCTCATTTAGAGTCACTCCTATCTTGGTACCTCTACCATGATATACGCTTCGACTTTATCTTCTTCCTTGACATCGTTGAAGTCATTGAATACAAGACCACACTCATATCCTGCACGTACTTCCTTGACATCATCTTTAAATCTCTTAAGGGATGCAAGCTCGCCCTCGTAGATCTGATCCTCGCCTCTTGTGATACGAACCTTACAGTTACGCTGGAATGTACCGTCAAGCACATAGCTTCCTGCAATAGTTCCCACACCAGATGCCTTGAACAGCTGACGAACCTCTGCATGACCGATTACTTTCTCCTCGAATACAGGATCCAGCATACCCTTCATAGCTGCCTCTACATCCTCGATTGCCTGGTAGATTACTTTGTAAAGCCTGAGATCTACTCCCTCCTGCTCAGCAAGCTGTTTTGCTGTGGTATCCGGACGAACGTTAAATCCGATGATGATAGCGTTGGATGTTGCAGCGAGGCTCACATCAGATTCATTGATGGCACCTACGCCGCCGTGAATAACCTTAACCACAACTTCCTCATTGGAAAGTTTTGTAAGACTCTGCTTAACAGCCTCAACAGATCCCTGTACATCGGCTTTGACGATGATCGGAAGCTCTTTAAGATCGCTTGCCTGAATCTGGTCAAACAGGTTATCAAGAGAAAGTTTGCCTTTTGTCTCCTCAAGAAGACGGCTCTTATTCTCTGTAACAAATGCGCCTGCAAAGTTCTTGGCTTCTTTATCGCTCTCAAAGGACATCAGAATCTCACCTGCATTCGGAACATCACCAAGTCCAAGGATCTCAACAGGTGTGGACGGGCCGGCCTCTTTTACACGGCGTCCCTTATCATCCATCATTGCACGTACTTTACCGTTACATGCACCTGCTGCGATGAAATCTCCTACATGGAGAGTACCTTTCTGCACAAGAATTGTGGCAACCGGTCCTTTACCTTTGTCAAGCTGAGCCTCGATAACAAGACCTCTTGCTTCACGGTTCGGATTGGCTTTCAACTCGGAAACCTCTGCTGTAAGAAGGATCATTTCAAGAAGGCTCTCGATTCCCTCTCCTGTATGAGCAGATACAGGAACGAAGATAGTGCTTCCGCCCCAGTCCTCAGGAATCAGCTCATACTCGGAAAGCTCCTGTTTTACACGCTCTACATTTGCACTTGGCTTATCAATCTTGTTGATAGCAACGATGATCTCAACGCCTGCTGCTTTTGCATGGCTGATCGCCTCTACTGTCTGCGGCATTACACCATCATCTGCTGCTACTACAAGAACTGCGATATCTGTGGCGTTTGCACCACGCATACGCATAGCTGTGAATGCCTCATGTCCTGGTGTATCCAGGAATGTGATCTTCTGGCCCTTGATATTTACCACGTAAGCACCGATGTGCTGTGTGATTCCGCCGGCCTCGCCTCTTGTTACGTTTGTATTACGGATTGCATCAAGAAGAGATGTTTTACCATGGTCAACATGACCCATGACGCAGACTACAGGAGGTCTTGGAACCATATCGTCTTCATCCTCTTCATCCTCTTTGAGAAGTTCTGCGATCACATCGACTTTCTCTTCTTTCTCAGCGATGATATCGAAACCAAGTGCGATCTCCTCAGCTTTATCAAAGTCAATCTCCTGGTTTACTGTTACCATAACACCTTCCATGAAAAGTTTCTTCACGATCACGGACGGCTGCATCTTCATCGCGTCCGCAAGCTCACGGATGGTAAGCTTCTCCGGAATGGTGATTTCCTTGATCTCCGGCTTCTTCTCTTCCTGCTTTGGCTGTGGATTCGGTTTCTGAAGTGCTTTCGGAATTCTGGAATTCGGTCTGCGTCCACCCTGATTCGGTCTGCGTCCACTCTGACCGGCTTTCTCAAAATCTTTCTTTTTGTTCTTGTTCTCTCTGTCACGCTCACGCTTGCTGTCCTTAGATGTCTTGGTCAGCTCCGGTGTGAATACAGTATCTGAAGCTCCACCGCTTCTTCTCTGTCCCGGACGCTGTCCGCCGCCCTGGCCACCACGGTTTGCTCCGCCGAAACGGTTATCTCCGCCTCTTCCGCCTTCGGAACGTCCACCCTGGCCTCCCTGGCCACGGTTTGCTCCACCGCCAAAACGGTTTCCTCCGTCTCTTCTTCCTTCAAAGCTTCCGCCCTGGCCTCCCTGGCCACGGTTTGCTCCACCGCCGAAACGGCTTCCTCCTCTTCCGTCATTCTGACGTGGGCCTCTGCTTCCCTCACCCTGTCTTGCCGGACGACCTTCTCCGTTCTGGGAACGGTTTCCTCCGAAACGGTTTCCTCCGTCTCTTCTTCCCTCGAAACTTCTTCCGTCACGGTTTCCGTCTCTTCTTCCTTCCGGACGGCTGCCCTGCGGTCTTCCGCCCTGGGAACGGTTCTGGCCTCCCTGGCCGTTTCTCTGCTCACCGGACTCACCGTTTCTTGTGTTTGTTCCTGTGCTTCTCTGACCGCCGTTCTGTGGACGTGCCGGTCCCTTTCTCTCGCCTGCTGCCGGTTTTCTTCTTCCTTTACCGCCATCGCTGGCATTCTGTGCATGAAATACACGGATAATATTCTTTTTCTTTTTCGGTGCTTCAGACTTGTTACCCTCTGTATTCACCGTTGTTGTTTTTTCTTCTGTTTTTGGAGTATCCAATTGTCTATTTTGCTCCTTTCCCGATTTGCTGAATTTATCTTTTAACATTACTATAAATCAAACCTCCTTACAGACATCAAAGCTTTATCTGCCGGATTCTTTTTCCAGCTCTTTGATCATTGCCTTTGCAAAATTTTCGTCCTGCACGGCGAGGCTGGCACGGAATTCCTTGCCCATTGCTCTGCCCAGGCTCTCTTTGTCTGAAAGGAAATATAACGGAACTTCGTAATAGATACACATATTCCGAAATTTCTTTTTTGTATTTTCGGAGGCATCATCTGCCACCAGTGCCAGGAAACCTTTTCCTGTTTTTACGGATTTCTCTGTGGAGAATTCTCCGCTCACTGTTTTTCCTGCTTTTGTTGCCAGTCCGATAAGTGATAAAACCTTATTGTTTTTCAATTGATTCGAACTCCTTCTTGAGGTTCTGATACACTTCATCCGGGACTGCCATTTTCAAAGAACGCTCCAGACCATGGTTCTTGATGGCCTTCTCCAGGCATTCCTCTGAGAAACAAAGGTATGCGCCGCGTCCGTTTTTCTTACCTGTAGCGTCCAGGATGATCTTATTCTCTGATGTTCTGAGAACTCGTATCATTTCCTTTTTGCTTTTCATTTCCCTGCAGCCGGTACACTGACGCATGGGAATCTTGGTTCTCGTTTTCATTATTCCTCGGCATCTCCATCTGCTGTTTCTTCAGCTTCTGTTTCTGTCTCTTCTGCAATTTCTTCTGTTTCCTCAAAATCTTCGGAAATAGTTTCTTCTGTCAGTTCTTCCTCTGCGTCCTCATGCTCTTCATCGTAATCAAAATCACCGGACTCTCTTGCCTGTGTTTCACTCTTGATGTCGATCTTGAATCCTGTCAGTCTTGCTGCAAGACGTGCATTCTGTCCTTCTTTACCAATCGCAAGGGAAAGCTGATAATCCGGTACTACTACCAGAGCTGTTTTTTCATCAGGATCAGCCATAACTGCGATAACTTTTGCAGGGCTCAACGCGTTCTCAATGAGGATAGCCGGGTTCTCATCCCAGTTGATGATATCGATCTTCTCACCGTGAAGTTCGTTGACAACCGCACCTACACGTGCGCCATTCATACCAACACATGCTCCCACAGCATCTACATCCGGATCATTGCTCCATACCGCAATCTTTGTACGGGAACCTGCCTCACGGGCAATGCTCTTGATCTCAACAGTACCATCTCTTACCTCAGCAACCTCGGACTCAAAGAGTCTCTTTACAAGACCAGGATGTGTTCTGGATACCAGGATACGTGGTCCCTTCGGTGTATCCTTAACCTCAAGGATGTATACCTTAATTCTCTCTGTTGGCTGGAATGTCTCGCCTTTTACCTGCTCGTTCTCTGTGAGTACTGCATCTGCCTTACCAAGGTTGATGCTGACATTTTTGCCCATTACTCTCTGAACGATACCTGTTACAACTTCTTTTTCGATTCCGTAGTACTGATCGTAGAGAACTTTTCGCTCTTCCTCGCGGATTTTCTGAAGGATCACGTTCTTCGCATTCTGTGTTGCGATACGTCCGAATTCCTTTGACTGGATCTCAACTTTCATGATATCGCCAATCTCCGCGTTGGTGTTTGTTTTCTGTGCATCCACCAGAGAAATCTCAAGTGCCGGATCTTCCACATGCTCTACTACAGTTCTGTCTGCATATACACTGAAATCGCATGTCTCCGGATCGATCATAACGTGAACGTTGTCTGCTTTTCCGAAATGGTTCTTACATGCCTGGATCAGTGACTGCTCAATTGCCTCCAGCAGTGTATCCTTGCTGATGTTCTTCTCTTTTTCAAGAATATCCAGCGCGTCTCTTAAATCTCTGCTCATTTTCCTTTTTTTCCTCCTGAACTTTTACAGATTCGATTCTCTTAGAATTCAATTGCAAGACGAATCAGAGCGATATCTTTCTTATCAAAGGTGCGTTCTGTACCGTCTTCATCGATTGTCACACTGTTACTATCATATGCCTTTAAAATGCCGCAGAACTCTTTTTGTTTCTCGATCGGCCGGTAGGTACGGATCTCCACCAGCTTGCCAAGGCTTCTCTTAAAATCTTTTTCTTTTTTAAGAGGCCGGTCAAGTCCCGGTGAACTGATCTCCATAATATAGCTGTCTTCGATAAAATCCTGCTCATCCAGGATGTCGCTGAATGCACGGCTTACATCCTCGCAGTCATTTACTGTGATCCCACCCGGCTTGTCAATATAGCCGCGGAGATACCAGCATCCTGCTTCCTTGACATATTCCACATCTACCAGCTCAAAGCCTCTGGACTCTACGATCGGTGTAAGGATCGCCTCTGCCTTCTGTTCATATTCTTCCCGTCTGCTCATGCTCCCACCTGCCTTTCTTCTTTCTGCTGTTATAAGTATTTCTGAACAAATTCCTTCTCAGCAAATAGGAGCGGGCTCTCGCCCACTCCTATGCCAACAAGTTCTTAGTTTCGTTCATTGTAACACCAATGTCTGTTAATTGCAAGTATTAATTGCGATTTGAATTTCTGTTTATCTTTTACAGGATTTCTCCCGCTTTATAGCATGCTGCTATATAATCTCTCGGCTGATAATAAAAATCTGTATTATAGTCCGAAATATGTGCATCAATCCAGGAATGATAAATATCCCATATTCCTTTTTCGATTTCCGCATCATCATATATGTCTTCTATTAATCGCTCATATACTTCTCCAATATCCCAGTAATCCGGAACCGTATATCTGCACATGGATACATTGTCAAATTCCCCTTCCGGAATATTGCATTGTTCCATAAACTCTGCTGCAACTTTTTGTATTGGCTCACAGTGAAATACATCCGCATAATCGTATATTCTCTTTATGTTTTCCAAGCCAAGATAATCTGTGATTTCCCGCCGATGTTGTTTTCTGTTTCGTCCTATATACTCAATCAGGCTACAGGTAAAAAATAAATTGTTATTATTTTTTTTCGCCATATATGACCTCACTTCCTGCAAATTTCAAAGTATCCAATGCCGAAATTGTATGAAAACTGATCTGATGTGTGGGGTACGTGACATTCTCCCACCACTTAAATCTTACGATTTTGAAGTGGGGGCTTCCTGCTCGATTACCC
>NZ_JAAWUO010000030.1 GCF_013304825.1 Blautia schinkii
TACTTTACTGATTTCAGAAGGCTCTCCTATTTCTCTGCAGAGATCCTGTGCCTGGGAAATGGGTATGTAGATTTCGTTGCCTTCTGTTACTACAGCGGCTTTACAGGGCATATATGAGGTTTGCGGTTCTCTTGCGGAATTGCCGGATAAAGTGGTAAGATCATCCATGGCTTTGGAAGTATCCTTCTCTTTTTCATCCAGGGAATAAAAAATATTCAGGTTTTCACCCATCTCTAAAAATTTTTCCTGTTGTTTTTTTGAAATGGCATGATTATTATAGTCTTTCATATCCCGTAGGGAACCATTTCCCAGCAATAACAACGGCAGCTTCCCCAGTTCATTCTGAGTTGGATTTTTTCCAAACGCATTCATATCAATTCCTGAAAAAGTCGTTGTTTCCGTATAATCTTCAATTTTGATGACAACCGGGACTTCTATGACTGGCCAGATTTCTTTTATACCTTTTATCTTCTTCGCTTTCTGCAAAAAATCTTCATCATAAGCCAGATCTCCAAGTGGGAGCAACACAGTAAATTGCCGTTTTTCTTCTTTCATGCCTGCCAGCAGCATCCCTAATAATGTAAGTATCAATGCCAGCAGAAGTATGACAAATAAGGTAAAGCTGTCTATTTTTTTTCTTTTCAATGAGAATCCGCCTTTCTCACTTCTTCGAGAAGAATATTTTTCTTATGAAGCTTTCTGACCAGAATCAGGATTATGGAAATAAGCAGTACTGCAACAACTGCAGCTATGGAATACCACCAGTTATTGGTTTTCTCCTGGTCATCTTCAACCTTTAAAGACTTTATCTGGGTTTCTTTGATTTCAGAATCAAATTTTATTTCTTCCTCATATGATTTGCCATCTGCATCCTCATACGTAAGAATTAATTGTCCTGCACATTTTCCTGTTTTTCCTTTTACATATATGCGAAGACTTCCTTGGGATAAATCTCCGGCCTCTATGGTCCCTAAGAATGCAGTATCGTTTGAGCTTAATTCATCAGCCTTTAAGCTGACACTTGCATTGTATATTTTGTCTCTTCCGAGATTCATTGCTTTTACCGGGATCTCTACTGTATCCATAGTGTATAAAACAGATGGAATATCTGAAGCTTCCAGCTTAACACGAACCGGTTGGATGATCTGAAAAGACAGTAATTCTGTACCGGTAGTTGCCGTTGCTTTCGAATCTTCATAATCCAGAGAAAAAGTAATGACAGCCTGGCCAGGATCACAGTTTTCTGTTATAGTAATCATCTGTTCCAAAGTAATTGCTTCACCAGGAGCCAGGACTTGTACATAAAAAGAGTTTTTCTCAAATTCAATTCCTTTGTTCTCTGTAGAAAGGGAAATTTTTAAACCAAATACATTTTGACTGCAGCTTTTATTTCGAAATGTCAGCGACATTTCTGTTGTAGAACCAGCCTCCAATCGTCCACCTGAAAGATTGCTGTCTTCTAATAATACCTGCGGTTTATGTAATATTTTTTCACTTGATGAGTCTGATGTTGAATTACCTCCTCCCCCACCGCCCGAATACCCGTTGTCTATAACCGGATCTGTTATCTGCGGGGCGTCACCGTCTTCCGGATTATCACTGTCTATTACAACATGAAAAGGATTCGATTTAGAACCATCACCAAAGTCATCTCCTGATGTAAAAATATCCGGATTCGGATTTTCTTTATCGGTATCAGCTTTATCAGGAGTCTTTTCATCCTCTGCCGGAGGTTCGGTACTCGTAGAATCATCCTCTTTTTTATCAAGGGTTAACGAGTTATCATTCTCATAAGATACGGACGGATCTGAGTCCGTAAATCCTTCTTCAGCAGATGTAATCTCCGTGTTTTGAGGCTCTGTGGCAAAAACGGTAGCTGGAAGAAATATTATTGTCGTACACAATACTAATGCCGTTTTTACAAATAAATTTCTCATTATCAGGCAGTCCTTTCTCTTAAGATTCCTCCATCCATTTCATATACGTGGTCACATAAGATTCTGATGTCCTCTTCATTATGGCTTGCCAGCAAAATGGTTTTTCCTGCTGCTTTTAAATCCAACAGCAGTTCTCTTATTTCTTCCACGCCATGTTTATCCAGTCCATTAAACGGCTCATCCAGGATCAAAAACAGAGGATCTTCCATAATGGCCTGTGCAATACCAAGGCGTTGACGCATTCCAAGGGAATATTTTCCGACTGGTTTCTTCATGTCCGGATCCAATCCTACCCTTTTTAAGACTATGCGGATATCGGCCTTCGAAATCCGGCCATTCATGTCTGCCAGGATCTCCAGATTTTTAAAGCCCGTATATTGTGTAAGAAAACCGGGAGTCTCGATAATAACTCCAAGACTCTCAGGAAAATCCACATCATGGCCTATTTTTTTTCCAAATACAAAAATAGTGCCCGTAGTTACAGGAAGAAACCCACAGATGCATTTCATAAGGACGGTCTTTCCGGAACCGTTATTTCCAACAATCCCATAGACGTTCCCTGTTTTCAAGGAAAGATTTACTTCCTGTAACACGATGTCTTCACCGAAACGTTTGGTCACGTGTTCTATTTTTACGCAGGTGTTCTGCATCATTCCACTTGCTCTTTGCGGATCACAGGCCAAACTAAATATCCCTTCAGATTTCTTCCAATCTTCCATATAAAACACCTCCCAGAATTCCCAGCATTACTAATAAAAACAACAGTAGAAATAGCCAAACTCCTATTTTGTCCGGTCCCCAATTTTCATCAGCCAGTATCCATTCTACTGGATAAAACCATATCTGATTCTTAAAATAGCGGTCATGAAGGATAATTCCGAAATAAAAGCTTACAAAAGGGATTCCATATGCCATGTAAGCAGAATCCCATAAAATCCCGCAGCTTCCACCGAAAGTACTTATGATACTTCCGATAAGTCCTGTCCGAAATGCCTTCATGAGTAAGTTCAGAAGTGCTTCTTTCTGAATAGCACCCTTTATCTCCAGCGGATAGAACACAATAAAATTGATAAAAAGTACCGTTAGTATAGATAACGTCCAGACCATAAAACCAGATACCATAATGGAAAAAACTTTACCTTCGATATACTGTCTGCGAGTCGTTCTGGGAAGTATCTCCTTTAAAAATCCACTTTTATATTCTTGCAGAATGGAATCACTCCATGGCAATACGGCTGCTACCGGAATGGCAAAAGATACTGCCTGACTTTTTAAGGAACCTTCCAGTATACTGATAAAAGTACCACATGTCAGTGCTTTTTTTAAGCTGGGATAAGTCTGTCCAATGGCGATGGAGATGCAGGCTATCAGCCATGCTGCCAGAAAATTCTTATTAAAAAACATACGTTTTGTTTCACCCCACATAGGTTTTCCCCCTTCCGATCATGTCTTTTCTCCAAGAAATTCAAAGGTATATTTTTTCATCCGGTTAATTGCAAGAACTGCAAGAAGAACTAAAATACCCAGAAAAAACATATAGGAATGCGAGATTTTCGGGAGCAATGGATCATAACCCAAGTTATGTTTTCCGTATACTGCCTGGTTCAGAGGACTGATCCAGCAGATTAATACATTTACCTGATACATTTCGTATTTTTCTTTATGTAAAATTGCAGCCAGTACTTTCGGGTCCAATAAAAAACCAAAGACACTGTAAAGAAGGCCAAAAATCATCCCCTTAGTCTTCCCTTTATAGAGATTTCCTACAAGGATTACAAAGCTTAAGGTCAGCGAATAACAAAACAGAAGGAAGAAAACCTGCAGCATACAGCCATAGGGTGAGATACTTTCCATGACCCTTACTGTAGAAGGGACCTGTAGGTTTTTTCCTAATTCTGAATAACCAAGCATGGCCGCAGTTTCGCTCCACAGGTTACCTGGATAACTCTTTTTCATACACAGCACGGCCGTAAACAGCAGCATCAAAACCGTATATAAAACAGTTACAAGAATAACATAAATGAATTGACCTAAAAGCCATTTTCTCTTGGTTGTCCGGGTCAGCTGGTATGGAGTAATAGGTGTCATCTTCGGCAGGTCAGAAAACATAAGAAGCAAGAGCAGCGAACTGGACAGTACTGCTATCCCATCCCCAAATGTCCAGATAAATGGTTCAATGGCCTGTACCGGTGTATCGTAGGTCTCCATTACAACCATGATTCTGCCTGTAAGCAGGAAACTAAGTACAAATTCTAACAGAAATATAAAAATAACTTTGGGATTGCGTAAAAATCCGAAGAAATTGTACCTTACAATTCCAAATACCTGTCTCATGTCAGTAACCCAGATTCCGGTCTATGATACTGCCATCCACGGCATTAATGGTGAGGAAACTTTCATTTGGATCTTTACTGGTATTTGATTCTGTTTCTCCGTTATATTCACTTTCTGAAGTCATGCTGCCGAAAAAATCCCAGACGGGGATCAAAATACCTGTGTGTGCGTCAGTAGACGGCTCATATATTCTGGCATAGCCAAGAACGATCCGATCAATATTATAGACTCTGGAATTTTCATATTGCATATTATCAGCGTTTGTTACCACCATCATTTTTTCATAAATTTTCATAATCTCGCTGAATGAAAGAAGATTTAAATTCTCTGTCTTTATGTTACCAATTGTGTAGGGATTTGAATAAGTCATGCTTTCTATGCCATCTTTATCGACATAGAAACAGAGACTTTCATAAGACCATGTTTCCATCGTGCTGTCCATATCTTCCAATGCCCCACCGTCTGCAATTGTCTGAGTTACCGGCACACCATTTATGGTACGTGCATAATCAATTCTATATCCATTTCCAAAATTACCTGAACTATTATCGCCTTCAAAACTTTTGCACACCGCGTAATTCCAGTTAGAAAACTGTAAATCTGTGATGCCCATTTTTTCAACTTTTTCCTTTACAAGTTTTTTTGCTTCATCCAGGGACAGCCCGATAGATTCTTCTGTGGGTTTTTCTTCCTCTTCAGAATATCCGTAATCACACCACATTGCATCCTCCGGTATTTTTTCCCCGCCCTTGTTTGCTGCTTTCTTGATCTTGACTGACAAGGTATCGGAGCCATCGGAAGATATCATATAGTAGTATTGTGAATCGTCTGACATTTGTGCAATACAACTGAAATAATTTCCGGCAACAGGTTTTGCCTCTGTCAGGGTTTTCTTTTCCGGAGCAGTTTCGTATTCCTGTTCCCATGTCTCAATATCTTCATAGATATCATAGACATAATTCCCATCATCGTCTGTTCCATAGTTATACGGATCCAGGTTTCCGTTAGCAACGTCTTCCTTTAGTTCATCCAGAGTTTTTTTAATTTCATCCTTTGTCTTCACATAATAACTATCCAGGGTATAAAGTTTTGCCTCTGAGAAGAATGCGTTTGTAATACGGTCGAGAAGCTCCTGGGTAACTTCTGCCGCAGTGACAGAAATAGCAGATATCTTTTCCACTTCCGGAATTTCTACGCTTGCATCTGTATTTACCACGAGCTTGGCACTGTCATCTTCCACATGGCTTTTATAATTTTGAGGAGCATCAATGAGATTCCTGATGGTTGTCTTTGACTCTGAACCGTCATCGTTCTTGCTTTCAGATGCTTCTCCTTTAGAACCGCTAACATCATCCGCTTCCGTATAAGCATCTACAGCCTTGCTCCCCTTCGGCTTTACCAAAGAAGAATCCGGGGTCTGTGCGCATCCTGTAAACATTCCAATACAAAGCACTATTCCTGCAAACTTTTTTATGTTTTTTCTCATTTCTGGTAATATCTCCTTTCTAAGGTTGTTATAAGTATATCATCGAGCATTACACCAAATCTTTCGCGATTTGTAACTGATATGTAAACGTTAGTGTGATTACCAGAAAACAGAGACGGTAGTTCCTTTTCCCGGATTGCTTTCAATCTTCAGTTGGAAATCGTGCAGTTCTATAATTTTCTGACATAAAGAAAGACCGAGCCCTACACTTCCTTTTGCCCTGGAACGAGATTTGTCTACCATATAAAATGGTTCCGTCACCATTTCCAGATCCTCTTTCGGTATTCCCTTTCCAAAATCCTGAACCATCAGATGGTCTGGGGTTGCCTCAAGCACAATTTTAGATTCTTTCCTGGAAGCTTTGACTGCATTATCAATTAGATTTGTCACTACACTTATCATTAAGTCCTGATCAAACTTCTTTACCAATTCTTTTTGTTCACAAAATACATCAAGAGAGATGTTTTTTTCTTGAAGCCTGCAATCAATAAGTTCTTTTACTTCTTTCAGGAAGTTATCCACCTGTATTTCAGCTGGATTGAATGAGTCTTCCGAAGCTTCGTAGAGTCCAGTTAATTCCAGCATTTTCATAGAAAGTCTTGACAGCCTGCGACATTCATTTTCAATATAAATCAGAGCCTTCTCCTGCCTTTCCGGGGTTAGGCGCACAGTAAGCAATGTATCTGCATAGCCTATGATTGCAGTCATTGGGGTCTTCAGCTCATGAGCCAGACTTCCAATAAGCTGTTTTTGTGTCCGGTTTATGTTAGAAAGACTTTCAATTTGTTCTTTTATTTTACCTGTCATAAAATTAAAGGTTGCACCTATCTGCGCAAGTTCTGTATTTCCCTCTGACGGTACTTTAAAATCATAAATACCTTCAGAAACAAGAAGCGTAGCTTCTCTTAGGCCTGTAAGCGGTGCTGTGATTTTTCTAAGGCTCAAATAAAGGATAATTCCCATCACCACGATCAAAGATAAAGTAAATCCACCCGTCTGAAAAAACAGCAGATGACTTTTTTCTATTACATCTGTTATATCTTTATAAGTAACAATCTGATATCCCATATTTACATTGCCATAGTAAAATAACAAAAGTGTCCTTCCATTTATCTGACTGATCATAGGGCCATGACCATCACTGTTGCTGCCATGATCCACCATGTTTGCCTTACTTGCACATAATTCTCTTAACTTTTTTACATCGAATTCATAAACAGTTCCATTATAGGTCATTTTTCCATCAAGATATAAAACCGCGCTGTCATGAAAAACCTGCCGAAAAGCATAAGTAACTATTTGGGGGCGCATTTCGTTGTCGGTATTCTGTTTCTGATCGTCGGAACGGCTTGTTTTATTTTCAAACTGTAAGATATTTGTTCTAAATATACTGCTTTCATAACTGTTGATATTCTGTATACTCTGATTTTTCCAACAATAAGTGGTATAAAGAAAGATCCCTAACGATACCAACAGAATGATACATGTAGTCTGAGAAAAAATCTTTATTAAGAGTTTCATAAATCCACCTCAAGTCTGTAACCGATTCTGGGAATTGTTTTAATCTTATCCTGCCAGCCAAGCTTTTTCCTGATACGACCCACATGTGCATCCACAGTTCTTGTTTCTCCGCAGAACTCTTCATTCCACAGTTCCTGCAGAATCTGATTCCTGGTCAGTGCTTTATTCGGATTTTTGGCGAACACCATGAGGCAGTTATATTCCATTGGCTTTAAATAGATTTCCATGCCCATTTTTGTAACAGTACGACTAGACGTATCAATGATAACATCACCAATTTGAATCTGTTCTTGTACAGTGCCATTACGTTCCAGTACCTTTTCAAGACGGACCATCACTTCCAGCATTTCAAATGGTTTTACAATATAATCTTCTGCACCGTCTTTTAATCCCTT
Source organism: Blautia schinkii (assembly GCF_013304825.1). Lineage (GTDB taxonomy): Bacteria > Bacillota > Clostridia > Lachnospirales > Lachnospiraceae > Blautia_A > Blautia_A schinkii_B. Next base: position 7,674 of record NZ_JAAWUO010000030.1, read on the forward strand.
TATCTTGCTCGCGATATCTCCCTTTGCGGTAAGAAATATTACGGGGATTTCATACTGCTTCAGTTTCGGTAACAGGCTATATCCGTCTCTTCCGGGAAGCATGATATCTACAAGTGCACACTGAAACGCATGATCTTGAATAATTGCTTCATATGCCTCATTTCCATCCAGATATCCTACTGTTTCATACCCTGCAATCTCCAAATTCATACATAGCAGGTCATTGATTGACATTTCGTCTTCTATCACAAGAATTCTTGCCTTCATAATTATTACCTCACATGTTTTTATAACTATCTTTTCACAGGTTAATTATACATTAAATTCTATATTGCAGTTGTAACTGATTTGTAACAGCAAAAAAGGAAACCAAAACCATTCTATGAGAATAGTTTTGATTTCCTGTATAAACCGTTATTTTCTGATCGTTTATAACGCTGGTGAGAACATTTATTATTATTTTTACTCCATTCCAGAATCATTCGAAAGAGAGACAATGCAAATACAAAAATTATTAAAATCACTAGAATTTTCATACGTAGCCTGATTCCTTTCATTTACCTTTATCAGATCGTGTCATTCAAATCACATCCACTGATGATGCGATTCCATAAATTCTCCCGCTTGTCCATTCCTTTGGTAAAATAGGGAAGTCTTTCCTCTTCCAGCTCTTCCAGACGAAGCACATTTCCATTCAGATAATTGTCAATCCGGTATCCTGTACTTTTAAGTCTTGTAATTACGCCACCGATTTTTATATCCAGAATCTCATAACCAAATGGCTTTGCATCGTTCATCCAGATTTTTTCTCTTGATGATTTCATATCTGTCAGATTGCAGATGATTCCAGGAATAACATTCTGACTGATATCTTTCAACGCTGCTCTGTCCGATCTGTCATATGCTGATTTTATACACATGCCCAAATCGGCTTTATCAGCTAATACCGCCGCCAGTTTTTCATAAAATGAGAATAAAAGCTGATATTTTCCTGTTTTTTTTGCACATTCCTTCATACATTTCTGTATGTTTTGGTAGTAAGATTTTGTATTGACACCTGATTCTTTCACATGATAATCAAAAATGCCTAACATTGGATCCTGGTATAACAGATATTTTGAAGGATTTTGAGCCTCTTTATTCTCTTTCGTATTTAAGAATAAGGAATCAAAATTGTCAAGTGCCATAAAATCATCAAATTCTCCGCCTGTGCAGTTCCTGAACTCCTGCTTAAGGATTGTTTCGTCATAGTCTCCGTGAAAATCAAGGTGTGCAAAAAGTACAAGTCCCGGAAGCAAAGCATCCACCGGGGTTTCTGCACCATTATCCATCCATGCTGTACAGAGAACCTCTTTTATATTGTATTTTTTACAAGTAGAAAGCGCTGCTTTGGTACACGCATAGGTCTTAGAATAATTGGGGGAAATTCCGTTCCAAATCCAAGATCCTCCTGCAAAAATAACGTTATCCGAAAGCTGCGCATGGATATCCAGCATTTTTTCATAGGTTCTGGTATCATCATGATAATAGTCCCAATATACTAATCCTAGATCTTTTTTCGGTTTTTCCCATTTGGAGCAGTCCGTGTTTTCGGGCAGATCATAGTATCCGCCTGTAGAATTTGCTGTAATGTACATGTCACTCCATATCATAGGCTTTAATTCTAATTTTCTGCAAATATCTACGACCCTGTTACAATGTTCCCTGATTATCAGTGACCCTTTTTTATATCCATTTTCTTTTAGATAATTTCCAAGTCCCAGCATGACAGCCTCATCCATTCCAAGATGTACCCTGTTGGTAGAAAAATTCTCTTTTACTGAGCTGAGCAGCTTTTCAATAAACTGATAAGTTTCCTCTTTTTCAGGCTGGAGAATGTCCGCAGAATCACGAATCTTATCCATTCCCGCCCACTTCAGCGCATTGTGCAGGTGAGCCAGGGTCTGAATACACGGAACAAGCTCTACCCCAAACATGGAAGCGTAAGCATCCAGCTCTTTTATTTCGTCCTTGGTGTATTTTCCTCGATAAGCCCCAAAATAAGGCTGCCCCTCTACTTCATAGGTATCTTCTGTATAAAGCATGAGTACATTCATTCCAAGTTTTGCCAGTGTCTTGATCAGGAATTTCACCTTTTCAACTGTAAATACAGCATTTCTGGAACAATCCAGCATAAGACTGTTTCTTTCAAAACAGACATGCTCCTGATATTGAAATTCATCCTCTTTCATATGATGTATGGCATAATTAAGTGCGCGGTAATAATGAGATATTTCCCGACAGATGATATGAATCTGGTTTTTTCTTTTATTGATCAATATTTCTGGTCTGTCCTGAAATTTAACAAACAATTCTATGTTTTGGTTGAAACCGTCATTTTCAGCCAGCAGTATTTCAGTACCTTTTTTAATAGTATTATATTCTTTCTTATCAGATGAAAAAACAATGTTCATACGTATTCCTCTTTCTTTAGGAATTCTGCTCTTCTTAATAAATCAATCTTTTTAGCAGAGCATCCCCTGTCAATGTTCTATTTTATTCGTTTGTAAATAATCGGCTCATCATAACCAAAAGTTTTTTTCCCATTTACTTCCATGGACTCTGACACTTCCAATTGATTTTCAGTGAACTTTTCATGAAGAGAAAATTTCAATACGGGAGAAAACATACTTACACTTCCGCCTTCCCATGTATCACCTGATTTTCTGAAAAATGCAGGATTAAATTTTGCAGAACACTTTAGCTGATCATAGTCAGCACCTTTGAAGGTTTTGTAAGTAAAATTCTTTTTATCATATCCTTCCGGTATCTCATAAGAAATAAGTTTTATTGAATCGCTTTCTTCCATGAAAAGAAACAAATGTGAAGAAGATCGGGTAGTTCCCTGTACAGAATAATAGCTCTCTTCAATCATAAATACGCCTTCGAAACCATTTGGGAGATTTGCAATTCTGGAATTACATATTGTATTGATATGCTTTGCATATGGATACTGTGGATTTGTCTTACTTATTTTTTCAAATTGATCCTTATTATCAAATTTTCCATTCAACAGCGTAACAAAATTTATCAAGTCAGCCATGATCTTATGCCTCCATAATTTTTATCATATAGTTTTCATTCACTATACACCTTCCATATAAAAGAGTCCATGTACAAAATAAGGGAATATATAAACAAAATGCATCAGTTAACAAACATCGGCAGAGGAGCATATCATTGTCCAATTGATATGCCCCTCTTTGTCTGAATTACTGTTCCATTTTATAAATTTACGCATAATATTTCGTACCACACCCTGTTTCTATGGCTGAATCAAGCTAATAAGAACGTTACTGTTAATTGTGTTTATATCTACTTAAGGCACGAATCAGTTTTTCTGACTCCAGTGGTTTGGTAAGATAATCGTCCATTCCAGACTTTAGTGCTTTAGTCTTATCTTCTGTAAAAGCATTGGCGGTCATAGCTATAATCACAACAGCAGATGCATCACTTCTGTTCATTGTGCGTATTTCTCTTGTAGCTTCCAGGCCATCCATAACTGGCATCATAATATCCATCAGAATTACATTGATCTCACCAACACCTGATTTTGCAAATGCTTCAACAGCCTCCTTGCCGTTTGAAGCCCTTATTATTTCTGCTCCTGCATTTGTCAGAAGGAATTCCGCAATTTCCATGTTCAATTCATTGTCTTCTGCCAAAAGGATTCTCATGCCTTCAATTGATACATCATCTTCCTGTGTTTCATAATAGCTGAGCAGTATCTCTTTTTCTTTATTATACTTGACAGCATTACTTATGATGTTCATAAGGATTCTTTTTAAACTTTAATCACAGTACTTTTGCATGCTCTGTCAATGTGTTTATTTCCATAAATAAATTTTTCTTTGTACCCATTATATGGTTCCAGTATTGATACGTCAATCCCATTAATGTGCCTTCTCTTCTTCACTCTTTGTGAAAGGAAGAGATTGCTAGCTTTTACCAATCGCTCTGCCACTTCCACATCATGCCTGCTTTGTTCTGGATTACCGAAATGGTGATCATGCGCCAATCTGATACTGTTGACAATGAAGGACAGGAGCCAGCTGCATTACAACTTAACTCCTGTCCTGTACATCTTGAATATAGAATTAGTAAAAACAAATTATCGGGACATCATACTGAATAAGACTATAAAGCTGTCCGGCATTTTCTGGTGGAAGATTGATGCATCCATGAGAACCACCTGTAAGATATCTGTCACCACCAAAGTACGGCTGCCAGTCTGCATCATGAAAGCCAATTCCTCCATTGAATGGCATCCAGTACGTTACCGGCTGTTCATAAGAATAGGTTCCATTTGCTGTCATTTCACCTCGCAGCACGGACGGACTGCTCTTTGAATTCAGTGTGAATATTCCAGGGGGTGTTTTTCTATCCGGATCGCTTGGCAGTCCGGATACGATTTCTGATTGGAAAATAATATTTCCATTCTGATAATACCACATATACTGCTCTGTGAGATCTACCTCTATATATGTATCTCCGAGATCATTAATCCCGTGTGCATTTGCCCTCATAGAATATACCGGTTCCCTGGTTGTCTGGGTTCCTGACTGAATTTCCTGCATGAGTTGTGCTACTTCCTTGTCCTGATCAATCTTCCATCCATAGGCTGAGCCATATACATACACCGTCCTTCCGCTTGTAGCCTGGAATTGCCTTTCAGTGCCAACTGTATCATGATCTGCTGCAAGCTGTGCCACATAATCCACTACATGCTGCCGGAAGGCTTCATCATTCTGGAGCAGCTGCCCTTTCTCGTCAAACTGCAGCCAGTTTTTGATGGTATTCCCATCAAGTGTTACCGTTTCGTCTCCAAATGTATATGTGATATTTGCTTTTGTCAGGTTCTTATATGTATTTACCATATTCTGAAGTTCTGAACTTTCTTTCGTCACATCTGCTTTCTTATAAGCCTTTGGATCACTTTCCAGATCTACCTCTGCCGCATCGTTATCGATTGCCCTGCATATCATCTGATAAGCTTCTTTGGTATTTAATTCGTTGCCTTCCGTTTCTGGCACAATAGTGAATTCTGAGTTAACAAAACTTACATACGCATTTTCCGGTGCTATCTGATTCTCTTTTTTCGCACAATTTAATGAATTTACCTGTTCTTCCAGTTTCTCCCGGCTGAAAAAAGTCTCTTCTTGAACCATATAGTTTTTTGTTTCAAAAAGACTGCCGATCCATTCCCATGATTTCTGAGTTTTCAACAGCTGGAGAACCGCACCGCTGGATACGTATTTATAATCAATATCTTTTCCTGTAATGGCCTGCGGGTCCTGCATTCTTGCCCTTACCTGAATAGTATAGTTATCCTTTTTCCCAGCAATCTCCTGCTCAACCTCATAAGCTGTCTTATTTGAACTGTCAATGCCATTGATGGTTGTCCCATAAAAGAAGTGATATGAGTAATAATAAGAGATACCTGCATACATACAACAGCCTATAACAAAAATCATCAATATCATCAATATTACGATTTTCTTGATTTTATTTTTCTTCTTTTCTGAAAATATAATGGATCTGAATTCCGATTTATCCATCGGCACATAAACAACTGAACCTGGTCTTGCCGATTTTGTAGTTCTCATTGATTGCCCCATCACTTCTTTTTGTCTCATGTCCTGCTTATCTTTCTTTGAATCAATTAGTTTTTTGCATTGTCACTGTCAAAATGTAATGTCTTATGGTACTTCGCATTTTCCTCCAGAAGTTTTTTCCATTTCTGTCCATCTTCTTTCGTAGGATTATCAAAATTCTGCTGACCTTTCAGTTCATCCATATACTGGATATAATCCAGGAAGTAAATATCTACTGTTGAAATATCCCTGTCCTGAATTACGAAGTTATTACAGTTTGCAGAAGACTCATTGTATGGGAGTGTGTTTCCGTTGGCATCAAGAGCTACCATGAAACAGTCACTGTTGGATCCTTCCTTATAAAGTTCATTTACCGTCAGTTCATACGGAGAACGAATTACGGATTTGAGTCCGATACCAGCATCGTTTGTATCATTGAGTTCCAATACTTCTGTCCGGGAATCATCTACTGTAATCGGGATATCGAAACTCCAGTCACCTTCATATTTGTAGTAGCCGGCATCCCTTCCATAGTTTTCATCATCCGCTTCTGACCACTCATAGTCTGCTTCCAGCCCTCTTACCTTCGTGATATCCAGATGCAGATTAAAAGTATCCGGAATCTCAATATCTTTAATATATTTCTGATATGCTCCACCACGCTCAGATACTTTATTGATAAACTCTTCCAGCAGTGCATAACCTTCATCCGTCTGATCATCTAAGTCCGCCTGAGTTATTCCCATCTCATCCATTACCTGCTGTGTCATTTCATTGTATTTCTCATTATATTCCGTATAGTCTTTTGCCGCCTGAGCAAGATCATAACGGAAAATGCATGCATAGGTGTTGTCATCCAGAAACTGTCCTTCCACATGACCGTCGATCACCGGACTAGCTTCTGAATCAAAGTCCACACCGCCAGTCATATCCAGATCAATGACCGGTGTTCCACTTTCCGCCCTAGTTGACGTTTCTGGAAATGGCTTATCACTCTTAAACTGCATAGTTATATAGACTGCCTGGCTGTTGGCATATACCTCAGAACATGTAATTGTCAGCCCATCTGCTGTTTTAATGTAAGCATTCTCACTAGTGGCATTACCTGTCTTGTCCCCATCTGCTTCACTGCCATCTGCCGTTGTTCCATCAACGGATTCCAAGGTTGTTGCATAATCTGAAAAATCGCCAAAGAAACTTACATTATCCTGCAAGATTTCAAAAAGCCCTCCTACAACCGGGATATTCTTTGCCATTACTGGATTGGTTGCACAGAATATAAATCCAACCGCCAGTACCGCTGCCATACCTCCTGCTACCCTGCCTCCGATTTTCATCCAGTGGAATGGATCCCTTGGTGCTTTTTTCTGAGTAACCGTATTATTCTCAATCAAATGATATGCCTGATTGATATGTTCATGTACAATCGCCGGAATCTCTGTATCCTTTTGCATTTTTTTCTGGAAATCTTTCTCATTATTATTTAGAATCATCATTAGGCACGTTCCTCCTTAATTTTATATCCATATATATCTGCGATTTTTTTTCTTCCACGATGAAGGCGGGATTTCACTGTGTTTTCTGGCAAATCCAGGATATTACTGATTTCCCGGATATTAAATTCCTCCATGTAGTACAGAATAACAACCAAACGATATTTACTATCCAATGGTTCTAATGCCTGTAAGCATTCTATTGTCTCATATTCTTCATGAAAAGGTGTTTCTGGAATTTGATCCATAAAAGTAACCAGTTTATTCTTTTGTATGACGTCTTTACATTTATTGATCAGGATGCGTATTAGCCATGTTTTAAAGTATCTGTTCTTTCTTAGACTTCTTAGATTTTCATAGCAGGAAAGGATCGTATCTTGTATTGCATCTGCAACATCTTCATCATTTTTCAGATATGCTGCTGCAATCTTGTACATACTCTGTACATTTTCATCCATGAGCCTGCAAAAAGCATCCTTGTCGCCTTTCTTCGCTTTTCGTATCAAAACCTCATTCATCATAGTTCCAATTCTCCTATCTCAGACCAGTCATCCGGAGTATACTATAGAAGCTTCATTTATGTGCTCCTACTTATTAGACGTGCGAATCCCTAAAAAGGTTGCAAATATTTTTAAAAAAATTATCTCAGATAAAAACACCCCCGAAATCGTTTAAATTTTATGATCATCAGGTCCTATTAGGTTATAAAAACAGCCGTACCATGTGCGTTTTACATGATACGGCTGTCTATGATTTCCAGGCCCTCAGGACAGACCAATCAAAAATCATGTCCTCTGTCCCATCGGGTCTTAAAAATATTGTTTTTGAAATTCCATTACATTCCAACGTTACTTTCTGCTCATGGGAAGAACAGAGGCGAACCCTGTGTATCCTGCCACCTCTCCATTCAAAATCAACTGTGATGTCACTCTGTACCTTCATTCCCCGGACATTTCCGTCTTTCCACTCAGCCGGAAGTGCCGGAAGTAACAGGATATGCCCTTTCCTGCTCTGGATAAGCATCTCTGCAACTGCAGCTGCAAAGCCAAAGTTCCCATCAATCTGGAATGGAGGGTGTGCACACAGCATGTTGAGATAAATGCCGCCTCCCACACAGGAAATGTTTTCCTCCCTGGTATAACGGAGCTGGTTTTTCAAAAGCCCCAGTGCATGTTCCCCGTCCCTGAGTCTGGCCCAGAGGCAGGCCTTCCATGCCATGCACCATCCGGTTCCCTCGTCTCCGCGCCTTTCCAGTGCCACCCGGCAGGCTTCCAGAAGCTCCGGGGTGTTTTCTGTAATCAGGTTTCCGGGATAAAGGCCATATAAATGAGATACATGACGGTGATGGATCTCTGTTTCCGGATAATCCAGGAACCATTCCCGGATCTGTCCAAAGCTTCCCGTCTTAAATGGCGGCAGTTTTGAAAGTACCCGTTTTACATCCGCTGTCTCTCCCTCTATGCCCAGGATGTTACATATTTTCAGGTAGTACCCAAACAGTTCTTTCAGGATGCTGATATCCATGGTGGATGCCATTCCCACACTGTGGGATTTTCCATCTTCTCCACAGAAACGGTTTTCCGGGGAAGTGGGAGGCCCGGTAACATAGTATTCCCCATATGGGAACAGGAACCCAAGATAGAACTTTACGGCTCCCTCGATCATTGGTTTTCACGCACCAGCATCGTTGACTGTTTCTGCAGGAAATCATTCCGCTGA
>NZ_JAAWUO010000031.1 GCF_013304825.1 Blautia schinkii
ACGGAATCGAGGTGTCTTTCTTTTATGCAAAATCACGAACTTGCTCATTTATAGTAGTAAAAATATTTTAGCATAAACAAAGAAATGCCACAAGAGAAGGTAGTGCTGCAAAGAGACCCTTATTATGGAATAGATACTGGAATCTGAATATTCAAGACCATAGTAAAAGTGAATAAAAAAACATATAAATATTAGATGTAAATTATTGACGTTAACCAAATGGAATTATATAATAAAAATATAATGAAGTTGGGGAAAAGCCTTAGCGCAGAGTAAAAATAGTTTTTGACTTTTAGCCCCTGATATCATATTATAAAAATAATGCATGTTTCCAGTAATATGGAATTAAAAAGGAAACCGGTGCAAATCCGGTACGGTCCCGCCACTGTAAAAGGGAGCTTTTTATCATATACGTCACTGCTGAAGAGGCGGGAAGACGATAAAATGCGATGAACTTAAGTCAGGAGACCTGCTTGCATTGGAAAAAAGGTTATTTCTTACGGTGTATAAGAAAGGCTTTATTTTTATACCTAAAATACATTTTAAGAAAAGAATCTTTTTTATTTCAGGAAAGGATGTGAGAAAAGAAAACTTGAACTTTTATACAAATACGATAGAAAGGTAAAAAAGGAATGAAAAAGATAATAAGTTTTATATTGACAATGATTATGCTGCTCACCTGCACCAGTATTTCAGTTATGGCAGCCGATACTCAGAGTGATACAACAAATCAGGACGGAAAAATGACAATAGGAGTGTCCGTATATAATCTGAATGATGCAGAAGTAAGAGCATTTAGAAATTATTTTGAAAATTATGTCGGCATGGCTTTTGAAGTCGAGTTTTTATATTCTTCCAGTATAAGTACTGCAGAAGAAGAAATCAGCTTTATCAATGAGCTTCATGAAAGAAATGTAAAGGGAATCATTTCTTTCCTTTCTTCAGATCTTGAAGAAGTTCTTCCGGTATGTGAAGAATATGGTATGTATTATGTACGTGGATCAGGAACGATCAGTGATGAAATGTATGAGAAAGTAAAGGATAATCCTTATTTTCTGGGAACGATAGGAACATCTGTTGAAACAGAAATGGATGCGGCTGCCAATATGGCGGAGTATTTTGCTTCAGAGGATCAGAATAATCAGAATCATTACATAATAGCATGTGGAGGAGCTGCTATCGGTAATGAGATGCATCGTCTGAGAACGATTGGTATTCTGAATAAGCTTCAGGAAGCATATGGCCTGTCATATGAGAAGCCTGTAGAAGAACTGGTGAATACGCAGGATACTGAAGAAATTGAAACAGGTAGCGACATTAAGATTACTCTGGTTCCGGGGTATCCCAAAGATTATCTTGATGAAAAGCTGGCTGATCCGCTGAATACAGGAGAGTATAATGTTATTCTGAGTGTAGTGAGCGCAAGTGATTTTATCAAGGTAATTGATGCTTATGAAGAAGAGAACAGTACAGATGTATTGTTGGGTTCAATTGACTGTTTTACAGAAGATACATACGAAATGTTTAACAAAAAGGGATATAACGGCAAGGAAAGAATCGACTATCTTGTAGGAAAATATGGTGCTATCGTTGCACCATCATTTGTTGCCATGAAAAATGCTCTGGAAGGCTTTGCAGAAGATTACCGTGAAGATGGAAGTGCTTTCCGGCTGCAGCAGTCATTCTGGACAGCGGATTCAGTAGATGAGTTTAATAAGCAGTATGCGTTATCTATTGGAATGTATGATAATACATATAGTGTAGAGGACATGATGGAAGTTCTGAAATCCTATACACTGGAAACAAATTTTGAACAATTCCGGAAATTTACGGAAAAATAGATAGAAAATAAAAGTCTAAAATAATTGACGTATACATGATAGTATGTTATGATAAATAAGTATTCATACGGTCATTTAATGATTCTAGAGATAAGTTCAGACCAGCAGAAGCGTCCTGCTGGTCTGATTAAAAGGGGAAACCGGTGTAAATCCGGTACGATCCCGTCACTGTGATAGTTGGTTTTCAGCTGAATGCCACTGGAAGATATTTTTCTGGGAAGGTGCTGAAAATGGGTAAGCTTAAGTCAGGAGACCTGCTTATTTCTGGTAAAAGAGATTCTTGCGGACGACGAGAAATCCTGATTAAGAGTTACAACTTCATGTGTTGCATATATATGTTTGATTCTTTAATGGTAAGATTTCGTGACGGATGTGGGAGCATCTGTCTTTTTTTTCGTTCAAAATCACAGGAATGGACAGTATGAGAAGGAAGAAAAACAACGAAGAAACAAAAAAAGAAAGGAAGTAAAGGATGAAAAAAACAAAAAGAGAATTACTTGTGTTAGCAGCGGCAACAACAGTTGCATTATTAATGGGAGTTACTGTACAGGCGAAGGGTGATGAGAAGGTTTTAAACTTCGGATGTCAGATGTACACAGATGGATGTGTAAACAGTGCAAATGATGAAAACAGTGGATGGAATGCTATGAGATATGGTATTGCTGAAGCATTATTTAAATTCGATGACAATATGGAAGTTATCCCGTGGCTTGCTGAGAGTTATGAAGTAAATGACGAGCATACAGAATGGACGATCAAGCTGAAAGACGGAATTAAATTCTCTGACGGATGTGATTTAACTCCGACAAAGGTAAAAGAGTATTTTGATCACATGAAAGAGGTAGGACCTTCCGGATCTGCCAAACCGGAGAAATATCTGGAATTTGAAGCAGAAGTTACTGTAGATGATGATGCAAATACTATTAACATCAAAACAAGCAAACCATATGCAAACCTTGTAGGACAGCTCTGCCACCCAACTATGGGAATCACAGATGTAGAACATATTGAAAACTACGATAATGGAATTATTGGAACAGGTCCATACAAGATTGAAGAATTCAATGGTGTAGGTGTTGGTTATACATTAGCTGCAAATGAGTATTATCGTGAAGATGTTCCATACGATAAGATCAATCTGCTGTTCATGGGAGATAACTCCGCAAAAACAATGGCTCTCCAGAGTGGTCAGGTAGACTTGGTTGAGAATATCACAAATGTAGCAGATATTCAGGACTTCCAGGATAACGATGACTATACTGTTGATATCGCATCAGGTGTACGTTGTGGATTTGCATGGATGAACTTTGACGGTGTTCTTGGAAACAAAACACTTCGTCAGGCAATCCTGATGGCAATTGATAATGATACAATCTGTAATTCCAGAACAATCGGTGGACTTTATACACCAGGATTCTCCGTACTGCCTTCTACTCTGAACTATGACTATGACAAACTGGAAAATCCATATACCTATGATCCGGAAAAAGCAAAACAGATTCTGGATGATGCAGGAATCGTTGATACAGACGGAGATGGAATCCGTGAACTGGATGGTCAGAATATCAACCTCAGATATATTTCTTATGAAAACCGTCTTCTGAATGACTTTGCAGATGCTCACGCACAGTATCTTGCAGAAATCGGCATCGGTGTTGTTCCTGAATACGGAAGCTCAGATGATCAGTGGAGTAAACTTGCAGCACTGGATTATGACTTTAATAACAATAACTGGATCACTGTTGGTACCGGAGATCCTCTGGCATATATGGCTAACTGGGCAACTGATACCAGCTACTGCGCATACTCCAACCCGGACTATGATAAGTTATATGAAGAATTAAAAGGTGAAATGGATCCGGAAAAGAGAAAAGATCTGATCTTCCAGATGCAGCAGATCCTGGTAGATGATGCAGCGGTTCTGATTGATGGATACTACAACTCATCTATGATCTACAGTAAGAAAGTTGGTTCTGCACATATCCATACAGCAGATTACTACTGGCTGTCAACAGAAATTACTCCTGCAGAATAAGAAAAGTCTGCGAATTGTGAAGTTACTGAATAGTTACAAACAGAAATAAAAAGAGGTGTCTTTTTTGAGTAAAAAGCAAATAATCAAGCGTTTATTACAGATTGTGATCGTATTGATCGGTATCAGCTTTATTACATTTGCACTGACCTTTATGTCACCAGGTGACCCTGTACGAAACATGTACACGGCAACCGGTGTAATGCCTACTGAAGAAATGGTTCAGGAGACACGCGAGGAACTTGGTCTGAATGATCCGTTTCTGGTGCAGTATACCAGATGGCTTAAGAACTGTCTGAAAGGTGACTTTGGCAAATCATACAGCTTAAATAAACCAGTTACAGAACTTCTTGCAGCCAGATTATGGCCGACTTTGAAACTTACATTAATGGCCATGATCCTTATGCTGGTTATTTCTGTACCTTTAGGTATGTTGTCTGCCATATATAAAGATAAATGGATCGATTATCTCGTCCGGGGAATTACATTCCTCGGATGTGCGATGCCTAACTTCTGGGTTGGACTTCTGTTAATGCTGGCATTCTGTGTTTATATCAATGCATTTCCGGTTATCAGTTCTGCGGGAGACTTTAAGAGTCTGTTTCTTCCGGCTTTGACACTTGCGATTGCAATGTCTTCCAAATATACCAGACAGGTAAGAACAGCGGTGCTGGATGAACTGAGTCAGGATTATGTGATCGGTGCACAGGCAAGAGGAGTAAAGAAATCAAAGATTATCTGGGGCAATGTATTTCCAAATTCATTGCTTCCGCTGATCACAATGTTTGGTCTTTCCATAGGATCACTTCTTGGAGGAACCAGTGTTGTAGAAGTAATCTTCTCTTATCCGGGTCTTGGAAACCTTGCAGTTTCAGCAATCACATCCAGTGATTACAATCTGATCCAGGGATATGTATTATGGCTTGCCCTGATTTATATGGTCATTAACCTGATCGTTGATGCATCTTATGTTTATATTGATCCACGTATGCGTTTAAAGGAGTAGAATCATGAAAAAGAAAAACAGATTTTTAGCAAATAAAACTTTTGTCGTGTTTTCTATTCTTGCAGTCTGTATTATTCTGACAGCAGTATTTGCACCGGTGGTAACCAGAGGGGTTGACCCGTTAAAAGGTTCTCTGGTAGATGCACTGCTTCCGCCATGCAAGGAACATATTTTTGGAACCGACAAAATGGGCAGGGATATTTTTTCAAGAGTTATTTATGGAGCACGTGCATCTCTGTCAGCAACCTTTGGTGTTGTTGCCCTGATCTTTCTGGTGGGAACTGTTACCGGAGTCCTTGCAGGATATTTCGGAGGTGTCATTGATGCTGTTATTATGCGAATTGCAGATATGATGCTTGCTTTCCCAGGACTGGTACTTGCTCTTGCTGTTGCAGGTATTATGGGCGCAAGTATCAAAAATGCGATCATCGCTATTGTAGTAGTAAGCTGGACCAAATATGCGCGTCTGGCACGAAGCCTGGTTATGAAGATCCGTGACAGGGATTATGTATCAGCAGCGATCGTTACCGGTTCCAAAACACCGTATATGCTGTTTCGATATATGCTTCCAAATGCACTTCCTACACTGATCATTACTGCTGCGACAGATATAGGTTCCATGATGCTGGAACTGGCAGCAATGTCCTTCCTGGGATTTGGCGCGAAGCCGCCGGCACCGGAATGGGGTTATATGCTGAATGAAGGAAGAGCGTGTATGCAGTCCGCTCCGTGGCTGATGATCTTCCCGGGTCTTGCTATTTTTGTAGTAGTTGTTGTATTTAATATGCTTGGGGATTCCATCCGTGATATCCTCGATCCAAGAAATGAGTAGGAGGAATAAACATGCTGAAATTAGATAATGTGACAATCTCCTACAAAAATGTTCCAACTGTTCAGAATTTTAATCTGGATATGAAAGAGGGACAGATCGTTTCTCTGGTAGGAGAATCCGGAAGTGGAAAAACCACTGTTATCCGTGCTGTTCTGGGACTTCTTGCAGGTGGCGGTAAGGTCACAGAAGGAAGTATTACATTTGAAGGAGAAGACCTCTTATCCTATACACCGGAACAGTGGAGAAAACTTCGTGGTTCTGATATTTCCATGATTTTTCAGGACAGTGGTGCAATGATGAATCCGACACGTAAAGTCGGAAAAGTATTCACAGAATATATTCTTACTCATGAGAAAATTTCCAAAAAAGAGGCATGGAGTAAGGGAATCGCAATGCTGGAGCGAATGAGACTTCCGTCTCCGGATAATATTATGGAATCTTATCCTTTCCAGTTATCCGGTGGTATGAGACAGCGAGTTGGTATTGCGATGGGAATGACTTATCAGCCGAAGCTTCTTCTTGCAGATGAACCGACTTCTGCACTGGATGTAACAACGCAGGCACAGATCGTGCGTCAGATGATGAAGCTCAGAGATGATTATCATACAGGCATTATTGTAGTAACCCATAATCTGGGTGTAGCTGCCTACATGTCAGATTATATTGTTGTAATGAAGAACGGAAAAATGGAAGACCAGGGAACAAGAGAGTATATTCTGAAAGAATCAAAGAATGAATATACCAGAAAACTTCTGGAGGCAGTTCCATCCCGGGGAGGTGAACGATATGTCTGAAAAAAGAGAAGTAATACTGGAAGCGAAACATGTAACCAGAAGATTTGCGGCATCACATGGACGTACTCTGCTGGCGAACAATGATATTAATCTGAAAATGTATAAAGGTGAAACACTGGGTCTGGTAGGAGAATCCGGATGTGGTAAGAGTACATTTATGAGATTTCTGGTTTCTCTTGATACACCTTCAGAGGGTGAGATTCTGTACCGCGGTACAGATATCACGAAATTAAAGGGAGAAGAACTGAGAAATAACCGTCAGAACATTCAGATGGTATTTCAGGACCCGACCTTATCTTTTAATCCGAAAATGAACATTCGTGATATTGTGTGTGAGCCTTTGATGAATTTCAAAAAGATTAAGAAATCGGAGAAGGATGCTGTCTGCAGAAAACTTCTTGAAATGGTAGAATTACCAGGAGATTTTGCAGATCGTTATCCTCACAATATGAGTGGTGGACAGCGTCAGCGTGTTGCGATCGCGAGAGCACTGGCACTGGAACCGGAGATCGTTGTTCTGGATGAAGCAACTTCAGCTCTCGATGTTTCTGTTCAGAAAACCGTAATTGAACTGATTACAAAGCTTCAGAGAGAAAAGAATATTACATTTGGTTTTATCTGTCATGATATTGCACTGGTTCAGCTGGTGGCACATCAGGTGGCTGTTATGTATCTTGGAAACCTCGTAGAGGTTCTTCCTGGAAAAGACCTCGATATGAAAGCGATGCATCCATATACAAGAGCACTGATGGGTGCAGTATTTGATATTAATATGGACTTTTCCAAACCAATTGAGAGTATTGAAAGTGAAGCTCCGAGCCCGTTGGATCTTCCACAGGGATGCCCGTTCCAGGGAAGATGTGAACATTGCATGGATATCTGTAAAAAGGAGAATCCACATCTTATAGAAGTAGAAGACGGTCACAGTGTTGCCTGCCATTTGTTCAAAAAAGGTGGCAGATAATGAAAAAAGATAGTCTGATTTCTGGAAATATAGGAAAAGCATTATTACTTTTTGTACTTCCACTGATTGCGGGAAGTTTGATTCAGCAGTTGTACACAACGGTTGATGCGGTTATTGTTGGTCAGTTTACCGGAAAAATCGGACTTGCAGCAATTGACTCTGTGCATACACTTTTTAAGTTTCCGCTTAACTTTATGAACGGACTTGCAACAGGTGCAACGATTATGATCTCCAGATATTTTGGAGCAAAAGATAAAGAAGGACTGCATTGTGCAGTGCGGACAGCTCTTTTACTCGCCGGTATTCTGGGAATTGTCTGTGCTGTAGCCGGTGTAATTTTTTCTCCATGGCTGCTTGATATCATGTCTGTTCCGGAAGAAGTCCGTGCAGGATCACTGATCTACTGCCGAATTTATTTTGGCGGAATATGGGCAATGATCCTTTATAACATGATGGCAGGAGTCTTGCGTGCGTTTGGAGATTCTAAAAAGCCATTATATGTACTGGTCGTATGCAGTGTGGTCAATATTGTTGCAGATCTCATACTGGTAGGACTTCTGCATACTGGTGTTGGAGGAGCGGCAGCAGCTACTGTACTTTCTCAGATTGTAAGTGTTGTACTTACCGCATATTTTCTTGTGAAATCTGATTTCCTGGAAGAAAAGATAGGAATCAGAACTATGAGAATCTGCAAAGAGCATATGGGAATGATGATAAACAAAGGTTTCCCGTTAGCTCTTCAGTCCATGCTGTTTCCAATTGCCAATTCTATTGTTCAGGCAAGTATTAACACAATGGGAACTGACAGTATTGCAGCATGGGGAATCTGTGATAAACTGGATTTACTGATCTGGCTGATAGCGGATTCCATGGGACCTGTACTGACTACATATACCGCGCAAAATCTGGGCGCCGGTAAGGCGAAAAGAGTAAAGAAGGGAGCCTTGATCGGTACGGGCTTATCTGTGATCGCGGTAGGAATTATCAGTATTGTCCTTTATTTCGGTTCCGGACTGATCGGACCGTTGTTTATCGATCAGAAAGACGTTCCGACATTGATACCGCTGGTTATAAGATATATGCAGATGATGGCACCGTTCTTTGTATTCTATGCTGTTGCAGCAGCTCTTTCAGGAGCATGCAGCGGCCTTGGAGAAACATTGGTGTCAATGGTTACTACATTACTTACAATCTGCCTGTTTCGAGTAGTCTGCATTCTGGTTGTTTTACCATCATTTGAAACAATGGAATGTATTGTATGGATTTATATTGGATCATGGATAGTGTCAGGTGTCACTTTTACTATTTTATATCTGGCAAAGGTCGAAAAATTCTACCATAAGAAAAGTAAATAAAAAGATTATAATCATTTCGCAAATGATAGATGAGACAGAGGGTGCAGCAGGAAGAAGAATCAGACGGTATCCTCTGTTTTTATATCATAGGAAATGATTCCGTAATGTTCCTATGATATAAGAATTTGATATTTGCAATTTTTTTAACAATAAGTTATTGACAGAGAATAAAAAGCTGTTATAATAAAATTAACAAATGAACAAGTGCTCATATGATGATGTGAAAATCTATTCATGAGCCGGAAAGGAAAAAATACAATGAAAAAGACTTACAAAATCGACGTAGACTGCGCAAACTGTGCAAACAAAATGGAGGAAGCTGCTAAGAATACAGCTGGTGTTAAGGATGCAACAGTAAACTTCATGATGCTGAAAATGATCGTTGAATTTGAAGAAGGACAGGATCCGAAAGCAGTTATGAAAGACGTTCTGGCAAACTGCAAGAAGGTAGAAGACGACTGCGAAATCTATCTTTAATTCAGGAGCGATTCCTGTTGATGATATATTTACGGGAATTGTCGTAAATTAGCAGAGAGGGACTGCAGCACAGAGATATGTCAGACGGTTATGGTTATCCACTGATATATGTTCTGGCGGCGGTCCTGTTTTATAAGAAGTGAGGTATTAAGATGAATAAGAAGCAAAAGAAGATGCTGATCAGAATCATCGTAGCGGCGGTATTGATCGTGCTTTTTTCTAAATTACCGATAGATGGATATGTCAGATTTGGACTGTTTATGATTCCATATCTGGTAATTGGCTATGATATTCTTCAGAAGGCATTTAAAGGTATCAGAAATAAACAGGTATTCGATGAGAATTTCCTGATGGCAGTAGCTACTGTGGGAGCAATTCTGCTCGGAGATTATTCTGAAGGTGTTGCGGTTATGCTGTTCTACCAGATTGGAGAACTTTTCCAGAGTTATGCAGTAGGAAAGAGCAGACGTAACATCAGTGAACTGATGGATATCCGTCCGGATTATGCCAATATTGAAGTAGATGGAAAACTTGAACAGGTAGACCCGGATGAAGTTGAAATTGGTACTGTAATTGTTGTACAGCCAGGAGAAAAAGTTCCGATTGATGGTGTGATCATTGATGGTGTTTCTACTTTAAATACCAGCGCTCTGACCGGAGAAAGCCTTCCAAGAGATGCAAAAGCCGGGGATGAAGTAATCAGCGGATGTATCAATATGACAGGTGTTCTGAAAATCCGTACGATCAGAGAATTCGGAGAATCTACCGTATCCAAGATTCTGGAACTTGTGGAGAATTCCAGTTCCAGAAAATCAAAATCAGAGAATTTTATTTCAAAGTTTGCCAAATATTATACTCCGGTTGTATGCTACGGAGCACTTGCACTTGCTTTTATTCCCCCGATCGTACTTTTGATCATGGGAAAACCGACTATGTGGGGTGATTGGATTTACCGAGCACTTACTTTCCTGGTAATCAGCTGTCCATGCGCACTGGTGATCAGTATTCCTTTAAGCTTCTTTGCAGGAATCGGTGGAGCAAGTAATCAGGGCGTTCTGGTTAAAGGTTCCAACTATCTGGAAACACTTGCACAGACCAGCTATGTGGTATTTGATAAAACCGGTACAATGACACAGGGTGTTTTTGAAGTAAGCGGAGTTCATCATAATGAGATTTCAGATGAAAAACTGCTGGAATATGCAGCTCTTGCAGAATGTTCTTCTTCCCACCCGATCAGTAAGAGTCTTCAGAAAGCATATGGAAAACCAATTGACAGAAACAGAGTCACTGATATTGAGGAAATCAGTGGTAACGGTGTGACTGCAAAAGTGGATGGTATATCTGTAGCAGCAGGAAATGCAAAATTAATGAAACGCCTTGGAATTTCCTATCAGGAATGTCATCATGTTGGTACAGTAATTCATATGGCTGTAGATGGAAGATATGAAGGTCATATTCTTATTTCTGATATTCTGAAACCTCATGCAAAAGAAGCAATTGCTGAATTGAAGAAAGCTGGTATCAAGAAAACAGTTATGCTTACCGGAGATTCTAAACGTGTTGCAGATCAGGTAGCAAAAGAACTGGGAATTGAGGAAGTTTACAGTGAACTTCTTCCGGCTGATAAAGTAAGTAAAGTAGAAGAATTACTTCATCAGAAATCCGAAAAAGAGAAGCTTGCATTTGTGGGTGACGGTATCAATGATGCGCCGGTACTGTCCAGAGCAGATATTGGTATTGCTATGGGTGCACTGGGTTCTGATGCAGCGATTGAAGCAGCAGATATCGTACTGATGGATGATGATCCGCTGAAAATTTCCAAAGCGATTAAGATTGCAAGAAAGTGTATTCATATTGTATATGAGAATATTTATTTTGCAATTGGCATTAAGATTTTGTGTCTGATACTTGGTGCGCTGGGAATTGCCAATATGTGGATGGCTATTTTTGCAGATGTAGGTGTTATGATCATTGCGGTATTAAACGCAATCCGTACTTTATTTGTAAAAAACCTGTAACTGTGAAGGTACTGAACAGTTACAAAAATTTATAGAATAACAGACAGTTGCAGACAGGAAGGAAAATGGTGAAAGCGTGGAAAAACATAAAGACGAGGCTTGTGACTATTATGAAATTCATGAAGATTCAATGGAAATTATAAATAAAACAATGCCAGAAGAGACGGAACTTGAGGATTTGGCAGATTTGTTTAAGATTTTCGGAGATTCTACAAGAATCCGTATTCTGTTTGTGCTTTTCGAAACAGAGGTATGTGTATGCGACCTTGCGAAAGCACTGAATATGACACAGTCTGCAATTTCCCATCAGCTTAGAATCCTGAAGCAAAACAAACTGGTGAAGAACCGACGAGAGGGAAAGTCCATTTTTTATTCTCTGGCAGATGATCATGTGCGGACGATTATCAATCAGGGAAGAGAGCATATAGAAGAAAATTAATCCGATGTGAACGTATGGTAAAAGTAAAAAGCAGGGAGTTGATATTTCAAGTATTGGCTCCCTGTTTGAAAATATAAAAGTTTTATAGAACTAACTATTGAAAGTGGAATTTACAGAATGAAATAAGAGCCTGCCAGTGGATGATAAGATCTGGCAGAGATGGAATGAGTGGAAGGAGAAGATTTGATGCGAACATTACGAGTAGCAGACCTGGAAGCAAAACCGGGTGAGAAAGTATCAGGATTTGTGCACATCATCGGGGCAGAATTCGGAATTCCGGTAACACTGATCTGTGGAGAAAAAGAGGGGGAGACTGTTCTGATCTCCGGTGGGGTACATAATGCAGAATATGTAGGAATTCAGGCAGCTATGCAGCTTGCAGATGAGCTGGATCCGAAGAAGATCGCAGGAAATATCATAGTGATCCGTCTGATGAACCGAACTGGATTCGAACACCGTACCATGAGTCTTACTTATGAGGATGGAAAAAACCTGAACAGGGTTTTCCCTGGAAATCCGAATGGTACACTTAGTGACAGGATCGCTTATACTGTTGTGACAGAATTTTTCCCGAAGGCAGATTACTATGTGGATCTGCACTGCGGTGATGGATTTGAGGGACTGGTATCTTATGTATACTGTACAGGTGCAGCAACTCCGGAAGTAGCTGCAAAAAGCCGGGAGATGGCGGAAATCGCACATGTGGACTATCTGGTAACTTCCATGTGTGGAACAGGCGGAGCTTATAACTATGCCGGAAGCATGGGAATCCCGAGTATCCTGCTGGAACGTGGACACAGTTCCCGCTGGTGCGAAGATCTGGTAGCGGAGGATGTTCATGATGTGAAGAATATCCTCAGACATCTGAGAATCCTTCGCGGGAAGTCCCATATTCATGGCAAACCACCGATAGAAGTAAGTCCTGTGATCTATGAAGATGCCCCGGTATCAGGCTGCTGGTATCCGGCGAAACAGCCCGGTGAGACCTTTAAAGAAGGCGAAGTACTGGGAAGAATCTGCGATTATTTTGGACGTGAACTGTTTGTGTACAGAGCCCAAATGGGTGGTATTATTCTTTATCAGACCATCAGTCTGTGCATTATGAAGGATACGCCGATGGTTTCTTATGGTACCTGGGATGAGGATACACAGGGTAAGATTGAAGTAGGATGTGAAGTGTGCGGAAATGAGAAACATAAGCATGGACACCATCATCATAAATCAGAGGAAAAACATCATAAACGGCATGAATATCATAAGCATCCTGAGGATAAATAAATACTTAACTATAAATGAGCAAGTTCGTGATTTTGCATAAAAGAAAGACACCTCGATTCCGT
>NZ_JAAWUO010000032.1 GCF_013304825.1 Blautia schinkii
GAGTGTGGTGTACAGTTAATAGATATGGTATATTTGCAAAGATGTTTATAACTTCAAGTTTACAGAACTGAATCAAAAGAGCTCGAAGGAGCTCTTTTTCCTTTTTTATAATAGTATCATTATGGTATAATAGAGACATTAAAATCGGAATTTATAGGAGGTAAAGCAGCATGAAATGTCCATATTGTGGTGAAGAAATGATAAGAGGATACCTGATGAGCTCACGAGACATTACTTTTGCAGTTGATAATGTGACAAAAGTTTTTCGTATTAAACAATCGGACGATTTGGAATTGAATAAAGGTTCAGGCGGAATCCCTCATTGTGAAGCTTATCGTTGCAGTAGTTGCAAAAAGATTTTGATTGATTATGCGAATAGATAAATTCAAGTTTGCAGAACTAATAGAGAAATAACATATAAAACAATAAATATGGCGCCACAATTCCGTAATGATTAATGCTTGAAAGTCTCCTGAAAGAATGCTATAATACTGAGCGTAAAATTTGAGTGGACTTTTCCGGATTCGGTCATCTTTTTGCCACACAGCTATCTTGTGATAGCCGTGTGGCTTTTTTGTTGTCTGCATACTGGAAAATCTGGCAGAACGGAGGATGGAAGCTGCCGGACACTTTGTGGAGAGGAGGGAAAGTATGCAGACCAATAATAAAATGGCGGTCGCTCCTGTTGGAAAGCTCATCTGGCAAATGTCGATACCGCCGCTGATTTCCATGTTCCTGCAATATTCCTATAACCTGATAGACAGCGCGTTTGTGGCGCGGTTGAGTGAGAATGCATTGACCGCTGTTTCTCTGTCATTCCCGATTACAACATTGATGAATGCAGCGTCTATCTGGATCGGTGTCGGCGTGAATGTGCTGATAGCAGGGTATCTTGGACAGAAAAAGCAGGATGAGGCAAATGCAACTGTCACACATGGATTGTTACTGGCTTTTGGAATAGGTGCTTTGCTCAACCTTATGTCATTACTGATTATGAAATCCTATTTTCGGGCATTCACCAATAATGAAGAAATTTATCAGCTGAGCATCGCCTATATGAGTGTGTGCTCCTTCATGCAAATTCCCAATATGGTGCATATCGCCATCCAGAAGATGATACAGGCCACCGGGAACATGGTCGCTCCCATGTGGTTCCAGATCGCGGGCGTGGTCGTTAACTTCGTGTTCGACCCCATTCTGATTTTTGGGATTGGTATTTTTCCGGCTATGGGAATCCGCGGCGCTGCGGTAGCTACCGTTGCAGGCTATCTGCTGTCCATGATTTTGGCATTTGCTTTACTGCTGGGCAAAAAGCAGAAAGTGCAGGTGAAAATCAAAGACTTTCATTTGAAAAAGCAGATGATCTACCGTATTTTTGCCTTTGGCCTGCCATCTTTTATCATGAACGCCCTCAGTTCGTTTGTGGTGACCTTTGTCAATCTGTTTTTGGTGGCGTATTCCGATACGGCGATCGCTTTCTTCGGCGCATATTTTAAGGTGCAGCAGCTGATTGTTATGACGGTAAACGGCTTGATTCAAGGCTGTTTGCCTGTCATGCGGTTTAACTACGGCGCAGGCAACAGCGAACGGCTGCATTCAGCTTTCCGATATGGAACTGTTTTGGTCACCGGCATGATGATACTGGGGACGTTGGCTGTCCTCCTCTTTCCGGCGCAGATTCTGGGATTGTTTATGGCGTCGGAAGCCATGCGCTCCTTTGGAATCTCCGCCATGCGGATCATGGCGGCAAGCTATCTGTTTTGCGGCCTTTCTACGATGATTTCCACCTATTTTCAGACCACAGAAAAAGTAGGGTCCAGCATGGCGATCCAATTATGCAGGCAAATGCTTTTCCTTGTGCCTGCCCTGTGGTGTCTGGACAAATTGTTCCAGCTGAACGGAATCTGGCTTGCATTTCCGGTTGCGGAAACTGCCACTTTGCTCGTTGCACTTGTGATGATGGCATGGCATCGACGCAAAAATATCTCATAACGTGTTTTGCGAAGGAGGAATTATGAACGACACTTTCATGAAAGAGAAACCGATATTGCCGCTGATTTTATCCATGTCCCTACCGATGGTGTTATCCATGCTGGTCAACTCCCTCTACAACATTGTGGACAGCTTTTTTGTCGCGCAGATCAGCGAGGAGGCTATGACGGCATTATCATTGGTTTACCCGGTTCAAAATTTTATCAATGCTGCCGGAATTGGATTTGGCGTTGGGATCAATGCAGTGATCGCCTTGTATCTGGGCGCGGGGGATCACAGAAAAGCGGATCAGGCAGCCACGCAGGGACTTGTGCTTGCCGTGATTCATGGCGTTGTTATGACAGTCTGCTGTATTACGATCATGCCGGTTTTCCTGCGGATGTTCACTTCATCCGAAGCGGTCATTGAACTTGGCGTCCGCTATTCTGTCGTTGCGTTCGCCTTTACACTCATTGTTACCGTCAGCATGACGTTTGAGAAATTGTTCCAGGCAGTAGGAAACATGAAAACGACCATGATAAGCCTGATGTGCGGGTGCATCACAAACATTGTCTTAGATCCCGTTCTGATTTTTGGCTATGGACCATTCCCGGAAATGGGAATCGAAGGCGCTGCGCTGGCGACCGGCATCGGACAGGCTCTGACGCTGACGATTTACCTTGTAGTCTATCTTGCGCGGCCAATTCGCGTGCATATCCGCAGGCAGTACATTCTCCCCAGCAAAAAGATGGTAATAAAGCTGTACTCCATTGGCATTCCCGCAACCCTGAATCTCGCGCTTCCGTCTCTTTTGATTTCGGCGCTCAATGCGATTTTGGCGGCATATTCCGAAGTGTATATTCTGGTTTTGGGAATCTATTACAAATTGCAGACATTTGTCTATCTTCCAGCGAATGGCATTGTGCAGGGGATGCGCCCCCTGATCGGCTATAACTACGGCGCGGGGGAACACCAACGGGTCAGCCAGATCTTTAAGATCGTTTTGTGCATGAGTGGTATCATTATGGTGTTTGGGACAGTAATATGTCTGCTGATCCCCGGACAGTTGATGGGGCTGTTTACCCACACAGAAGCGACGATTCAGGCCGGGGAAACCGCCTTACGCATCATCGGGGCTGGGTTTATCGTCTCGGCGGTTTCTGTTACATCTTCCGGCGCATTGGAGGGACTTGGGAAAGGAACTCCCTCCTTACTGATTTCCCTTTGCCGGTATGTAGTGGTCATCATCCCGGCTGCGTTTTTACTCAGCAGGTTTTTCGGAGCGGTTGGCGTCTGGAATGCGTTTTGGATCACGGAAGCGATTACTGCGATCATTTCCCTTGTCATTTACCGCAAGGCAATCACAGGCCCGTGACGGCGGCCCGAAAGGAATGAATGCCTATACTATTTCAAGTGGCATTTTCCCGAAATATTTGAATGGAGAAAATATCATCTCCGTTCCGCTTGCAGAAAATGAAACAATGCATATTGGATATGTGCTGAATGAAAATCAGGAATTAAATGAACTTGGAAAAAGCTATCTGGAAGAATTATGGAAATATGCTCCAGCCAATCCATAGTCGTATGCTATGGATAATCATATAAAATAGGTGTTATGTATGTACCGCTGTTTGCTGATATAATAACAGCAGAAAGGTGGTTGATGATTATGCCTATGGCGGTACTGCGCAATTTTTGTATATGGGGTTAATTCTTTGCTTCTAAATGTAATGGAAGTGCTGAAGTACATCGGAGCAGCCTATATCCTGTGGCTTGCGATTCATATTGCTTTCAGTAAGCCGTCAACAGAAAACGCAGAGCAATCGGCATCGTTTCTGAAAGGCTTCATGCTGCAATTTGTCAATGTGAAGATCTATATGTTCGGAGTTACCGCACTAACGGGTTATGTTGTAGGATATATGTCCTCTTTTCCGGCTTTGCTGTTTTTTGAGCTGGTTATTGCAACAATCGGAACGATCGCAACCTGTACTTGGACTGGCTTGGGCGCACTGATTCAGAAGTTTTATCTACGGCATTTCCGTGTTATTAACATTATCCTTGCACTAACATTACTGGAGTGTATTTGGGGAATGTTAAGATAATTGTTGCTTTGAGAGCAATTCTAATTAACAAATTCAAGTTTGTTGAATTAAAAATGAAATAAAGTTCCAGTAATCATAGAGTGTATGGATTCAATTCCATATGCTCTTTTTCTTTACTTAATTTCATGAAAAATGTAAAAATCTAATGTTACGAGTTGCATTAAAGAAAACTCGTAAGAAAAAAGTAAAAAAATTTGCTTTTGACCACTGTAAAACAACCTCTGAGCGTTTCGTTATATGAAGGAATAATTTTTCTTTCATATTTCAAAGAAAAGAGGATAAAGAAATGTTAGAGAAAAGATGTTATACAGTACAAGAGTTACAGGAAATCTTAGGAGTCAGCAGACCTACTATTTATAACCTTTTAAAGAAAAAAGAATTCCGGTGGATCCAGTTGGATGGCGGAAAGTATCGCATCTCTAAGAAGAGTTTTGACGACTGGCTCGATAACTTGGAGCAGTAAAAAACAGGATGTTGATCAGGCAGATTTTGTCTGCAATCGACATCCTAAATTTTTATCTGGATTTGAGATATGATATAAGAAAAAATACTAACACTAAAAAGACAGGAAGTGAAGAATAAATGGCAACAGCGATTATGAAACAAAAAGAAGTTCCGGAAATGGACGATGTTGAAGAAATCATTTCAAAGATATCAGAAGACAGTCCTTACAAACGGCGTCCGACACAAAAGAGAACCTGGATGACCGTGCCGGAAATGGGAAAGCTGCTGGGATTAAAAAAGACAGATCGATACTGGCTGGTGCATAAAAATGTTTTTGAATCTAAAGAGATTGCCGGAAAGATACGAATCAATATTGCCAGCTTTGAAAAATGGTACGCCAATCAGATTAAATATCATAAAGTTACCGGAGAAGAACCGGGAAAAGAATTGAAATCCTGGTCCTATTCCGTTAAGGAAGTCGCGGATCTGTTGGGGGTTGATGATTATCTTGTTTATGAATTACTCAAGAAAAATCAAATAGAAGCTGTTATTGTCGATTACTGGAAACGAATACCAAAAGAATCCTTTCAGAACTGGTATAAAAGCCAGTCCCGGTATCGAACAAAGGAAGACAGAGAAAAAGACATTCTTCTGGAAGATGCAACTATTACGATGCCGGAGATGGCACAGTTGCTTGGAACAACCAGAAGCTCGGTATATACAATTCTTGATAATCCAAAGTATAGCCATTTTTTTGAATTCGTTGTGATTGCAGAAAAGAAAAGAATCACAAAAGAGAGTTTTCAAAAATTCCTGGAAGGTCAGGACCGTTATAAGCTGGATCCATCGAATGATTATGAAGAACTTGCACAGGAACAAAATATTGCCCTGGCTAATTTCCGGCGGAAGAAATTATCACAAACCGGAATACGAGGAAGCAATGGAAATATAAAGTATCTTACTTTTGATGAAGCCTCCTATCTGGCAAAGGTCAGCAGAAGCATGATCAACAAGTGGGCAGATAAAGGAAAGTTCACAGTAATAAAAGTTGGCAGTCGAGTTAGGATACTTCGGGATGAATTTGAGGACTGGATGGAACAAAGAGATTTGGAAAGGAGCATGCAATAATATGGCATCAATAAGAGAACGAAACGGAAAATTCAATGTAATCTATTCTTATACGAATGAAAAAGGCGAGAGAAAACAGAAATGGGAAACCTATGAAACAAAAGCCGAAGCTAAAAGAAGAAAAAAAGAAATTGAATATAAAAAAGAGATGGGATCATTTGTCGTCCGTAAATGCAAAATATTGGACGAGCTTATTACAGAATATGTTGCACTGTATGGAAAAGAAAACTGGGCGCTTTCTACATATGAAGGGAATGTCTCTCTTATCAACAACTATATTCTTCCGATCATTGGTGATACGAAACTCTCAGAGATCAATACCCGTTTCATCGAAAGATATTATCAGAGTCTTTTGAAGAGACGTGCAGTTATCAATCCATTGAATAAAACCAGTCGAAATGAATTTGTATCTTCCAGTACGGTCAGGGATATTAATAAGCTGCTTAGAAACTGTTTTGAACAGGCAGTGAAATGGGAGTTGATGGAGAAGAATCCTTGCACCCATGCAACTGTACCAAAACATAAATCACAAAAAAGAGACATCTGGACAGCGGATACATTAATGTATGCGCTCAGTGTCTGTGAAGATGAGCGATTAAAGCTTGCAATAAATCTATCCTTTTCATGTTCCTTACGACTTGGTGAGCTGCTTGGTCTTACCTGGGATTGTGTAGATATTTCTCCTGAGGCAATTGAAGAAAACCGTGCATATGTCTTCATCAACAAAGAATCACAGCGTATAAGAAAAGAATCGTTGAATGCATTGGATGGAAAAGATGTGTTGTTGGTATTCCCGACAAATCATAAGAAGAATTCTACGGTCCGTATTCTGAAAACACCAAAGACAGAAAGCAGTGTGCGTAAGATATTCTTACCAAAGAGTGTCGCTAATATGTTGGTAGACTGGAAAGCTGAACAGGATGAAATGAAAGAAATCCTGGGTGATGAATATATGGACTATAACCTGGTTATGGCAAGTACCTTTGGGCTTCCTCTTGGTGATGGAGCAATCCGTGGTCCTTTAAAGAAACTGATTGAGGACTATAATCTCCCACCGGTTGTGTTTCACAGTTTCCGTCATAGCAGCGTTACTTATAAGCTGAAACTGAATGGTGGGGACATCAAAGCGGTACAGGGTGATTCCGGTCATGCTCAGGTCAATATGGTTACGGATGTGTACTCTCATATTCTGGATGATGACCGAAGGAAAAATGCAGAGCTTTTTGAAGAAGCATTTTATGAGAAGAAGAATCTGGATCCACAGATGCATGTACAGCAGGAAAATAATAATGCAACTGTTGCTGATGAAGTCGATCCTGAACTTTTGGCAAAAGTGTTGGCAAATCCAGAGACGCGGGCATTACTCAATTCGCTGGCGAAGACAATGAAGTAATGAAAAATAGTGAAAAAATAGTGTAATTTTAGTGGAAAAACTAAGAAATAAGTATCGGAATAATAATACAAATAAAGCTTCAAATGAATCAATAAATGAATCTTTAAATTCAAATAGTTGGTAGCATACACGAACACAAGGCAGATAGGAATTATTTCTCGAAGCCAATGTAGATGAACAGAAAAGACTTTTAGAAGTTCTTCGATTCCGTTACAGAAAAGGTTACAGAAATTTTTAATGAATAAAATTTGCCAGTCAAAAACGCATGGACAAACCGTCTCGTATGCGGTATATTAATTGTAGACAAGAAAATATCTTGTACTTACGATAGGAAGTTTAATTGAATACTGTTTACCATGATCGAACGTACGAAGCATGGTGGTCATATAACAGATGTCGATGGTAATATCAAGGCATTCCCCGATTATTAGCTGGAGCAAACAATCAGCTAACTTTCAGAGCTTTACAGAGCTTGACAGAGGGGGTATTCAGAATAACTCGAATTGAATCGGAAACAGTTTTATATAGTGTCCCATATGGGTTTACCTTACCTCAGATTGACAGAGAGTGACAATAGGTTGGAGCTCTCCTAAGCACTAGATGTGGGTTCGATTCCCGCACGGGACGTTGCGGAATGATTAGCAGAAATCGCGAAATCATTCCGTTTTTTATTGGAAACGTATGAAAAACGCTTCCTTTTTCAGCGGAATTGCAAACGAATGGGCGAAATAGGCAAAGCTGATTTTCCAACAAAAATAGGCCCATTTCTAAAATAAAAAAATAAATTTTTCTAAGAGATTATGGCGACGACATTGTTTTCGCCGATACGGTTAGCGTTAAGTAGAGTAAATTACAGTCAAAACCGGCATTTTCTTAGCAGAAATCATTGCTTTTGTAACTTTATATAAATTTTTGAATGAAAATACTCATTCACAGGTCTGTTTATGGTCTTGTGGATGAGTTTTTTTATTGCAATTAAATAGCTGAAAAAGGAGGGATTTCTAATGAATTGCAAAAAGAATGCGAAAAGCAGATCAGACGATGAACACCGACTATTCGATCCTGCTGTCGAGAAGGTTGTAGAGATCGGTCTGGAGCGTCTGAGGCCATTCGAGAATCATCCGTTCAAGGTAAAAGAGGATGAAGCAATGGCACGGCTCATGGAAAGCATTGAGAGATACGGAATTATGAATCCGCTGATTGTAATGCCGACAACGGAAGGATTCTATCGAATCATCTCCGGTCATCGCAGAAAATACTGTGCAGAAAAACTTGGGTATACACAGGTGCCGGTCATAATCCGGTACATGAAAGAAGATGACTCGATCATATCCATGGTGGATTCGAACCTTCACAGGGAAAAGATTCTGTTCAGTGAGAAAGCATTTGCTTATTCCATGAAGAATGAAGCTATGAAGCGTAAAACCGGGAAGAGACGAAAAACACAGGAAGGTCTGTTGGAGGCGCTGAAAGGAACCAAGACCATTGATCTGATTGGTCAGGAAACGGGCGAAAGTCCAAGGCAGGTGCTCCGGTACATTCGTTTAACGTCCCTGATTCCAGAATTACTGGATATGCTGGATGAAGGAAAAATCTCATTTAATCCGGCAGTGGAACTTTCCTTTTTGTCAATTATAGAACAGGGATGGGTGGCAGACAGTATTGAATATACGCTGTCGGTTCCTTCTGTATCACAGGCAAAACGCATGAAAGCAGCTGAGTCCGCAGAAGATCAACGAAATTTTAAACGAGATTAAAAAGATGGATATGAGCAGAGTGATTTTTAAGAATTCTCAGATGTATAAATACTTTCCGAAGTATTACAGCACAGAGCAGATGAAAGAAGAAATCATAGAACTTTTGGAAAAAGAAAGAAAACGCAAAGAAAGACAGAGAAAACGGGAGGAAAAGAAGAATGGGTAAAGTTATTTGTATCGCAAACCAAAAAGGAGGAACTGCGAAGACCACAACAACCGTAAATTTAGGAATCGGTCTGGCAAAAGAAGGAAAAAAGGTGCTTCTGATCGATGCGGATCCGCAGGGAAGTCTGAGCGCCAGCCTTGGTATTGGAGAGCCGGATGCCCTCAAAGTAACATTATCTACGATTCTGATGAACGTAGTAAATGAAGAGAACATTGATCCGGAGGAAGGCATTTACCATCACGAAGAAGGCGTGGATCTGCTTCCTGGAAATATCGAATTATCTGTTATGGAACTGACACTGGCCAATGTGATCAGCCGGGAAATGATCCTTCGGGAATATATCGAAGTGCAGAGAGAACGATACGATTATATTCTGATCGACTGCATGCCGTCTCTTGGACTGCTTCTGGGAGCAATGCTTGTGTGCACCATCATTTGGTACCGCACGCAATACATGAATTATATTATCCTGGGAATCGCTGAATTCATGTTGGTAGGCGTATTAGCTGCAGGAGCATTTGTCCTGGCATTGGTGTCAGAAGTGAGAGACTGCGTTGGAAGATTTATTATTGGAGGATGAGATGATGGAAGAATTATATAAGGTGATGGATGATCTGCTGGATCTGGAATTTCAGATAAAAGCAGGGATGGATATTCTGAAGGAACTGAAAGAACTTTATGCGTCAGATTTAGAAAAAGAGGAGACCGAAGCAGAGAAACTGGCAGTGCTGATGAGAGGATACCTGCAATCTATGAAGACAAATCTGAGAGAAATCATTCACTATATCGACGAGTCAACACTTGAAAATGCGAAGAATGAAAAAGTTCAAAAGCAAGAGTCTCCTTCAAAAGTGTCAAAAGATGTAGAGGAGTCTGTTGATAAGATGATCTCCAATCGTATGAGCAAAGCATATTCTGAATGGAAATCAAATCAAGATACACGGCCATATAATGAAAATATAGAGAAGGAATACCAGAAGCTTTTGGAAACACTGTCTCCGGAACAAGAGGAAGTGCTTACGAAGTATTGCGATGAAATATTTGCCAGCGGAACAGAGACAGAAGAGTTTTTCTATCGACTGGGTATAAAGGATGGACTGAGATTAAAAAGTACGGTAAAATCTGTATTAGAAATGATGTCGTGAAAACGAAGTATACTTTAGAACTATTAGTTCTGGCAAATCCGTTGGTTGTGCGGATTTATGCACTGCTATTTGATGTAAACTGATAACATCAGAATTAGATAAAAGAGATAAAGGAGAAGAGATATGTGGCTGCCGGATTTTTTTATTCAAAAACTTTTAAAATTATAGCGACAGTAATCTTTAGTGTTGAGCTGATAATTATAATTACATTGAAGGTAGTGGATCTTTACTGTGATGAACT
Organism: Blautia schinkii; assembly: GCF_013304825.1. Classification (GTDB taxonomy): domain Bacteria; phylum Bacillota; class Clostridia; order Lachnospirales; family Lachnospiraceae; genus Blautia_A; species Blautia_A schinkii_B. The sequence goes on from NZ_JAAWUO010000032.1 coordinate 10,348, forward strand.
GGGATGCTGGAACAAAAAGGATTGGGGAACAAACTATTGCATGGAGCATATTAACAGTATTTATGAAGAGGCGATGAAAAGAGAAAGAGCATATGAAAATTCCCAAAGAAAAAACAGTACGAGTAACAGCTATTCCAGTAAATCCCAAAGAAGTTATTCTTCTGGAAAAAAGAGTACTCCATCGCGTTCATACAATACATACAGCAATTCTTATTCATCCCGGAGAAACGATTCCTATGATGTTTATAATTATGATGATCCGGATGATTTCGCTGATGACTGGGCTGAGGAATTTGGTGGAGGAAATTATGATGGCGGATATGATGATGCGTATGATTACTGGGAGGAGAACTACGGGAATTAATAATGCAAGGAAATTGTGGAGGTGAACTTGTTGAAAGAAAGTACATATCAAACTCCTTGTGGAACGATTCACTATTGGTCAAGTATTCTGAGTTTGGATACAACGACGCTTGTATTTCTTCCGGGGTTGACTGCTGACCATAGATTATTTGATAAACAGGTTGAGTACTTCGATGGAAAATATAATATTATTGTATGGGATGCACCGGCTCATGCCTCATCCTGGCCGTTTCGGTTTGAATTTGATCTGTTTGATAAGGCAAAATGGCTGAATGGGATTCTTGAAAAAGAAGAAATCATAAAACCAATTATAATCGGTCAATCAATGGGAGGATATGTGGGACAGGCTTATGCACAATTGTATCCTGACCGGCTGGCAGGTTTTATTTCCATTGATTCAGCACCGCTCCAGAGAAACTATGTGACAGCAGTGGAGATCTGGCTTCTGAAAAGAATGGAACCAGTATATGCACATTACCCATGGAAGTTGCTTTTGAAATCCGGAACTGAGGGAGTTGCAACTTCTGATTATGGCAGAAACCTGATGAAGGAAATGATGCTGGTCTATGATGGTGATCAACATCGTTATGCCCAAATTGCCGGGCATGGATTTCGTATTCTGGCAGAGGCAATGGAAAAGGATCTGCCATATGAAATTAAATGTCCTTCCCTGTTGATATGTGGTACAAAGGATCATGCCGGTTCATGCATAAGGTATAACAGAGAATGGCATCGAAAAACGAAAATTCCTTTAAAGTGGATTGAAGGGGCCGGTCATAATTCTAATACAGATAAACCGGAGATGATAAATAGTTTGATAGAAGAATTCCTTTCAAACATATAAAGACTATTGAAAACAATTTGTCAACCGTTATAAAAGGACAATAAACAAATCGGAATCAGTAGGAGGATCATTATGAGATTTTATAACATATTTTTCAGCCCGACAGGGGGTACAAAGAAAGTAGCAGATATTGTTGCGAAAGGGACGAAGCTGGATGCTGAAGAAATCGACCTAATTAAAGAACCAGATAAACTCATGAAGGTGAAACTTGAAAAAAAGGATCTATGTTTGGTTGCTGTACCGTCTTACGGTGGACGCATTCCATCAGTTGTAACGGATATGTTCCGCAAAGTAAAGGCAGATGGTACGAAAGCAATTCTTGTGGCAGTATTTGGAAACCGTATGATTGATGATACTCTATTGGAACTACAGGATGTTCTGGAGGCATCAGGATTTGTATGTATCGCAGGAATGGAGGCTGTCGCAGAGCATTCCCTGATGCACCAATTTGGAACCGGACGCCCGGATCAGCAGGATGAAAAGGAATTGCTGGAATTTGCCGCAAAGATTATGCAAAACAGCGAAGCACAAAGTACACCTGCATTTCCGGGAAACAGACCATATCGAGAATATGGTGGTGTTCCGCTCAAACCTGCTGCAAATGGAAAATGCACTTCCTGCGGTCTGTGCGCAAAAGAATGCCCGGCAGGTGCCATTGCATTGGACAATCCGAAGATGACCGATAAGGATAAGTGCATTTCTTGTATGCACTGTGTAGCAGTCTGTCCGAAGAAAGCACGAAATTACAGTAAGCTTGTCAGTTTTATCGCCGGACTGAAAATGAAGAAGGTTTGTTCCGGTAGGAAGGAAAATAAATTGTATTTATAATAGGGCGAGCAATACAATGAGAAACATGTAAATTCTTGTTTGAAAAATTGAGAAAACGTAATATTGGACAAAAAAGAAATGCACAGTTCTTAGCTTATCGTGAACTGTGCATTTTGTAAATAAATACTTTTAATTAGCCGATTACGGCATCCTCTGCTGTAAAATGTTCCAGAGAATTTTCTTTTACCTGAATGCAGATATAAGTAATTCCGGAAATATCGGATGCAAAAAACTGACGCTTTGCAGCAGGTGCGATTTTCAGCCAGTCTCCAGTTGAAAGGCTAATTTCTTCTCCATCAATTATGGCTTTGCCGTTACCTGAAAGAATTCCATAGATTTCTTCATTTTCTTTATGAGAATGAACAAATGGGACATTTGCTCCTGCAGGTAGTTCGTTTAAACTGATTTCTGCACCTGTTAAAGACAATTTTTCATGCAGCTCAATTCGGTTTTCCTTTCCAATAGTTGTTTTTGTGTAATTTGCCATAATAACCTCCATAGTTAATTTGTAGTTTCTGGTTGCTTGGTATTAGTATAGTGTGAGACACATACAAAAACAAGTACGCACCTTTTTGTAACTGTACACTCAAAAATGAATGTGTTACAATAGACTCGGAGGTGTGCGCCAGTTCGGTGCCAAATATATAACTGGTGGGAATCCAGTCTGGTAAGACT
>NZ_JAAWUO010000033.1 GCF_013304825.1 Blautia schinkii
TGCAATTCATCTCACCACCTGAAGAGGTGGGAGAATTCTTGCTACATTTGTTAAAAAGAATCTGAGTTCTCCGCCCACTTCTCCAATGTCCGAAAATCTATCTTTCCTGCTCCTGTTGTCGGCAGTTTCTCTACAAAGTGATATTCAAAAGGCCAGGAGTTTTCTTTCAGTTTCTCTCTACAGAGCTGTCTTAATTCTTTTTCCACATTGTCTCCGGTATCTTTGGATTTCAATGTTACATAGGCAATCACAAGATAACCTTTTTCACCGTTGAGTCTCCCTACTACCGCACATTTATCCACGGCAGAATGCCTGCTCAATACATTTTCAATCTCCATCGGATAAACTCTTGACGGTGTCTTATCTGCTCCGATCGACCACAGGATTCGCTTCAGTCTTCCGGTCAGTCTGAAATATCCTTCCTTTGTCACATGTCCAAGATCACCCGTACGAAGCCACTTCGTACCATTTTCTTCGAAAATGATCTCATTGGTAGCTTCCGGATTCTGATAGTATTCCAGCATCATCGTCGGACCACTGACACAGATTTCGCCCTCCTGGTCATAACCAAGTTCCTCTCCAGTATCAATGTCCATGATTTTTATGTTATTGCAGAAAAATGGAAGCATGACAGAAAATTTATGATTACTTACGCATACCGGGCCCGCCATTTCTGTCATCCCATATCCACTTGTCAATTCATATGGGGCATGATGTTCTTTCAAGAATCTTGACATTGCATCTTCCCATTCCTGATTCATTGCATCACCACCATAAGCAACCGTCTTGGAAAAAGAAAGATTCATTTTCTGAACTTTTTTGTCCTTCATTAGTGCCTCTATATGCAAGGGCCCACCGCTAAGATGATTTGGCTTATATTTTTTGAAAAGTTCCGGTAAATGTTCCGGTGCCGGATCTGGACACAGAACATCCTCAAGGCACGTACACAGTGCCATATGTACCCCCAAAAATAGGCCATAGGCTAAGAAGGGCGGAATGATATCTAAAAAGCGTTCACCCTTTTGAAAATCCAGGACTTTATCCGCATGCTTATACTGAAATCCAATCACATTTGCCGCACGATTGGACAGCAGCACGCCTTTTGCCTTTCCAGTCGTTCCACCTGTGTATGCAATGATTGCAGAATCATCTGTCTTTATCTCCGGGGATTCTACTTTCTGGCTTTCTCCTGCTTTCAGAAATTCCCGGTAAGATATACAATTTTCCTGCTTTTCTTTTGATTTCCACTTATAAAGCGTGCCGATTACAAACGGCATAGACTCTGCAAGGGAAATTCCTACGATATGTTCGATGCTTGTTCCCTTAGCTGCTTGCATAATCTTTCCCAACACAAGATTTACAGTCAGTACGAATTTACTTTCTGTAGAAAGCATTTTTTCATGAAGTTCTGCTTCGGTTGCATTCAGCACAAGCATATTGGCAATCGCACCTATTTTATTGATCGCATAGAGAAGGTACACTGCCTCCGGCATCGCCAGAACACAAAGGCTCACCACATCGCCCTTTCTGACTCCGTAAGCCGTCAATGCTTTCGCACACTTGTCGATCTGCTCCTGCATCTGCCGATGTGTTATCTTCCTTCCAAAATAATTCAATGCTGTCGCATTCATTCGATCTGCATTACAGGAAGTCATGTAATCATACATAGAACCTTCCGGAAGTGGTCTGCGTAAGGCTTCCTCCCCGTAATATTTCAGCCACGGCTTATCTATGGACGGAAATCCCGTCAGCTCATGCTCTGTCTGTCTGTCTGTCTGTCTGTCTGTCTGTCTGTGAAATCATATTTTTCTCTTTCTCCTTTGTCAAATATTTTTATCCCAGTTACGATGCATATATTCTTTAAAATCGTACTTTTTCAATTCTTCAAGCTTCATCAGAAATGCTACAACTTTATCGGCATTATTCGCTGTAACCTTAATATTGTCATGACTTTTTAACATAGAATAGTATTCTTTATCATCCTTATCCAGATATCTGGTCAATTCTTCTTCCCATACATCTCTCGTCCAAGGGTTTTTAAGATATTCTTGCCTTCTCTGCTCCATAAATTGTATATGAACATCTTCATTAAGTTTTGTTCTGATCATTGGATTTGAACATTCCTCGATATTTTTCCATACCATTGTAGATATAATATCTCTCAAATTACAAAGTGCTTCTTCTTTATTTTCATATCCAGCTATATCTATTGGATCTCCCACACGAATATCTATCTTTTCTGATCCGAATTCGTAATATTGTGCAATTGGAACAACTTTTATTGATGATTTTGCCAGATAATATACTCCCGCGAAAAACTTGCTACATAGAAGATTTTCTGTATTATTATGGCCTCCCTCAGGAAATATCAATATGCTTGTTCCACTGTCAAGCACTCTTTTCATCTTTGGGAGCGCATCTGCCCTGCTTTTGGGATCAAGTCTATTCACATATATAAAACCATTTACCCATGCAGCATAAACCAGTTTATTATATTCAACCTGATTAGTTGAACCCATAAGAAGATACACACTCCTGTCTATTGTAGCAAGTGCCGAAATTATGTCATTACTAAATCCATGGTTTGATACAAAAATATATGGTGTATTTTTTTTTAGTTGCGGATATTTGATAACATGTATTTTTTCAGGTGTTGCTATTTTAAGTAGTACCTTTAAAGGTTTTGCAATAATTTTCCTTATTTTTAACCCGATGTCAGAAGTAAAACTATTAACATCTGCATCAAGGAATTTTATCAATCCAATATTTTTCATTTACCTATACCTATCTATGTACTTTTTCATAATACATTCTTCCACAACTGGTCTTTTGTCCACTATTCCGATGTCTGGTCGTGAAATAAATCATATCAAACTATTTTTTATAAATCACGGATTCTTCGTATTCCCAGTCTAATGGCGGATATTCTCTGATAATCTCTTCTTTTTCTTTTTCAAAATCACTCAGATGTATATTCTTCCTCTTTGTCACTTCCGAATATTCTTCCATTAGTTCCCATCGAAGTGCTGCCATCATATCCCGGAGCTTCTGAATTCCATTTTTGTAATTAGCCAGTTCTTCACCATACAGGGGGGGTGAAAATTTCACCTGACATTTTTTATTTTTTCTGTCATAACGAATTGCCATTGGAACAATCTGTCCCCCTGCTTTATGTGCCGCTTCTATAATGCCCCATCTCATCGGCAGCATCAGAAGATTCTCTGTCAGATTCCATGTTCCCTCCGGGAACCACAAAATAGATTGTCCACGATTCAAATAGCACAATATTTTTTCCTTAACTTTTTTCTTATGTTCTTTGTCTTTCCTGTCTACCCATATTGCACCAAGTAAATGAAAAAATATACGGTCAATCAAATAGAGCTTTTGTTTTCCAAGCAAAATATAGCTTCTTTTGCCAATCGCTCTCGTTGCTATGGGAATGTCTGAAAACTGCGAATGATTGCATGCATAGATTACCGGTTTATCTGGTATCCGTTCGCATTCATTTACCAGGTCTACTTCATATCTGATTTTGATACCAGACAATGGCAATATCACAGGAAACAATATATCCTTTACTCTGTCATTCCATCTTTTCTTTTTCATAAAAAAATCGTCTCAAATTCTCTACTACATTTTTCCTGTCCAGATCAATTTCCTTCTGGATATATTCCCTTCTATTTAATCCTGTTTCCAGCAGTGCATTTTTCTTTAAATGCAGACCACTCAACGTTCTCACTACCGCCTCGTATTCCTGCTCTTCTTTCGTCTTCTTCGTCAAATACTCTGCGTCAAAGACATCATGCTTCCAGTTGATTTTTTGAAATGTATCTGTCACATAAAAATCCGCAAAATGCTGTCCAAGATCTACATAATCATTTCTTCGGATTGGCTCAAGATGTCGTTCCATCATATGCCATACTGCAGTTGCCATCTGATCTCGTACATAGCTGCTCATAGATTTTATCCGGTATTTCTCATTTTCTTCTTTTCCCGGATAGTAATCTTGCATATTCAAATCCAGATTACTCACATCTATCGGATTTCCCACATCCAGATATGCCATGTTATTCTCATAATCTTTTACCAGTACAACAGGAACAATCTTCTTCCCGGTCTTTAGTGCCAGATTCACCGGTCCATCGTAAAGCGGTTTAATCAGTTTATTCAAATCATAATTGTGTGAACCTTCCGGGAAAATCAAAATGCTCTGCGTCTGTAAAACCCTCTCCATTTTTGCAGGAAGTGTGCTTCTCTCATTCTGATCCAAGACGTTAAATACAATCATTCCATTTAACCACGACAGATAGACTTCTGGATTGTAATTCAGATTCTCCACAGATCCCAGTATCAGGTATGCATTACGGTCGATAATGTTCAGCATTGTTTCAATATCTTCCGGGCAGACATGACTTCCTACGAAAATATAGCTTTCCTCTTTATCCAGCTTAGGATATCGCTCGACAACAATATTGTTGGCATTCTTTTTCGTTGACAGTGGGTAATGCGATAAAGGAATTCTGTCTGGTTTCAGATTTCCGTAATACTCTTCATCACTGGCATAATCCGGTGTATCTTCCCTTATAATCGTTGCATTTGTAAAAATATTACATAGTTTGCGAAAAGCTCCGTTTGTCTTTCGCCTCAGGAAAAGACCAGTATCAGTGGTAAAATGGTCTACATCTTTTGTATTCAGTTGGTTGATAAATAAATTTTTATAATGTTTCATCTATTTTCTTCATTACTATCCTTTGTTTCTTCATCAGCGCAGCTTTTTGCATCGCAATAATTATGAATTCTTTCTTCTCTATGTTTTTTATAATGTCTTTTCCTATAATCCATAATTACAACTATTACGCCCAGTACTGCTAAATTAACACTCACACCTAATATATCTACTTCGTGCTCGCAAACCAAATTGATATAAACAGTATTTATTACTTTCCACAAAATAATCAAAACACTTGCGATTTCTATCGAGTCAGCCATTACTTTATGTGCTAAAGGTTCGTCCGATATATATTCTTTATTGTCTCTAAGCAATATTCCTTTTTTCTTGTTCCATTCTTCATTGTTCTCTACGCATGTCTCATTTCTGTTGTTTTTCCTACGCATCTTCAGCATATAAGATACTTCTTCCAATATCATTCCAACTCCATATGAGCAAAAGCCAAAGACAATAATAGAACTATCTCCAACCTCCCAAAATGTATCTACAAGGCCAGAATAATATGTTATCAGAATCACAAGCCCACCTGTAATTAATCTTACCAAACAATCATATAAACTTAATTTTTCTATGAGTTCATCCATTATTCTTAATCTCCTGTATCTTACTTTTTCAATTATTGCATATATTCCAGTGCTCTATAATCTACTTTTCCGCTTTGCGTTACTGGCATTTTTTCAATTATATTAATTTCCCCCGGGACTGCATATTCTGGCAATTCTTTTCTCAGCGTATCTGCTATTCGATTCATATCACATTTTTGATCATCTTCAAGTACTATATATGCTCTGGCAACATGAACTCTTTTTTCATCTTCAACGACATTCACTGCTGCCTGATTTATCCCTTTACATTTTTTCAATACATTCTCAATTCGGTCTGGAAATAATTTATAAACAATTCCATCTGCTCCTCTGGTGATATATATTCTTTTTATTCTTCCTGCAAAATATAGGAATCCATCTTTTTCTACATATCCCAAATCACCTGTATGAATCCACTTCTCTCCATTTTTAATCCAGATTGCTTTTTCTGTCTCTTTTATATCTTTCACATATTCCTGCATTATACTAGGTGATGAAAAGCAAATTTCTCCCTTTTCTCCATAGCCTAGTTCTTCTTCAGTTTCCGGATTGATGATTTTCACATTTACCTTTGGAAGCGGAATTCCTAAAGAACCTGACTGATTACACCGATTCATATTGGTACAAACTGTTGCTCCTAATTCTGTCATTCCATATCCTACTGTATACTCCACTGTAGCATGACACTTGGCAAGAATCTCATTCAGCTTTTTTTCTTCTTCATCAGAAATTGCGCCACCGCCACCAGCTAATGTTTTTAACCATCTCATATTGCCTTTACATGATTTCATAATCGCAGAAATAAAAGCTGGTCCTATAATCATATGTTCTGGCTTCTTTTTCATCATAGCTTTAGCAACAGCATCTGCATTCGGGTCAATCTGTAGAATCCCCTCCAATCCCAAAACAAGTTGTGTATGAATTCCAACAGTAATTCCAAATCCTAAGAATGGCGGAATTGCATTTAATACTCGCGAATTTGTCGTTAATCCCATATCTGCTAATTTATACTGAAAAGCCACTGCATTTAAGCTATCATTCGTATGCAATACCCCTTTCGGTTCACCTGTAGTGCCACTTGTATACACAATAACTGCAGGCATATTCGGCTGATATCTTTCTTTTTTAAGAACTATTTCCTTTGACCCTTTTTTTAGGAACTCATCCAGACTGTTGTCTCGGCGGCTTTTCTGTTTTACAATCTGTTTTAATGGAAATGGCATGGAATTCCAAATTGGGAGACATATAATTTGTTCTGCTTTCATTTTGGATTTAATCTCTTTTACTTTATCTTGAACGTTCTCAAGATATAAAAACATTTTAGAACCCACTTCGTCTGTTTGCTTTAATATCTCTTCTGCATTCAATGTCAAATAAATCAAATTTACAATTGCTCCAAGTTGGTTTAAAGCATATATACTGTAAATTGTCTCCGGAGTATGAAGTGACATAATCGTAACAACATCCTCTTTTTTTATTCCGCAAGCTTGAAATGCTTTTGCAAATTCATTTACTTTTTCAAAAAAAAGTTTATAACTAATCTTTTTTCCAAAATAATTCAGCGCTGTATGACTTAAGTTTGATTGATTTTCCTGGTATATCAAATCATACATTGTACATTCTGGAAGCTTTTCCTGAATTGCTTCTTCACTGTAATATTTCAGCCATGGCTTATTTACGGACGGAAATCCCGTCTGCTCTGTCTGTGAAATCATATTTCTCTCATTCTCCTTTGTCAAACTCAATCTTTTTTCATCTTTTCCAGTGCTCTGTAATCTGTCTTTCCGCTCTGTGTAAGCGGGATTTCATCTAATATAATGTATTTTCCAGGAACAGAATGAGATGGCAACATCTTTCTGCAATACTCTTTCACCGTTTCCAGGATATTTTCCTTCTCGGATTTTTTCTCCAACACAAGATATGCAATCTGTTCTTTTACAAGTTTTCCTTCCATTCTTACCGTAACTGCACATTTTTTCACATTTTCCAGTTCCATCAAAACCATCTCTGTTCTTGCCGGAAATACCTTATATAAAGTGCCATCTTCTCCCTGTGTCATGTAAATGCGCTTCATACGGCCTTTAAAATGGACAAATCCATCCTGGTCTACCCAGCCAAGATCTCCGGTATGAATCCACTTCATTCCATCCTCATGCTGACGGATCATCTCTGCAGTTTCTTTGGGATTCTGATAATATTCTTTCATCTGGCTCGGTGTATGGAAACACAACTCACCAACTTCACCATACGGCAATTCTTTTCCTGTCTCCGTATCCACTATTTTTACAATTGTCTTACATAACGGAATGCCCAATGTATTTTCCCGATATACATTGTTTAATCCCGTTGTCACGGTTGCTGCAAATTCTGTCATTCCATATCCGGTAATATATTTTGCATCCGAACCATGCTCTGCCAGATATGTATTTATCATTTCTTCCTGTTGCGGAGTCATAGATTCTCCACCGCCTGCCAATGTGATACAATGACTCATGGATTTTCCCTGCATGGCATCAATGATCTGAAGAATATTGGTCGGTGCTGCCACAAAATGATTTGGTCGGCATTTTTTATATAATTTTGTGAGCACTACGGCATCAGGATTTGGACTAATTACTTCCTCTAATCCAATCGTCAATGGCATATGTACATTTAAACAAAATCCTATTGCCAAAAAAGGTGGCATAAATGTAAGAATTGTTTCACCTACTTTGAATCTCATTCCGGAATATCGATACTGAAATGCCACTGCATTGATATTGTCATTTGTCAGAACAACTCCTTTCGGTTCTCCTGTAGTACCACTGGTGTAAACCAGAACCGCCGGTTGTTCTTCTTTCCACTGTACTTCTGCTGCCTGTTTCTGCTCTGCATATTTTTTTATAAATGAAGGATAGGTCAGCACCTGTTTTCCGTCATTGTGAAGTTTCTTTTTCTTCATCTTCACAATAGCTTTCATCAGCCACGGCATACTGGACTCTGCCGGCAGGATAATCGTCAGTTCTGATGTTAATCTCTTCTGGACGTGCATCACTTTTTCTTCTACAACATCCAATACAATAATTGCTTTTGAATTTGTTTTCTCTACCATCTGAACAATTTCGTCTTCTGATAAAGATAAGTATCCCATATTGGCAACTGCACCTATGTAATTCAATGCATAGATACAATATATTGTCTCTGGTGTAATCAAAGACAAAATGGTAACAATATCCCCACATTTAATCCCTGCCATCGTAAACGCATCCGCTATTTCCTTTATATGTTCGAAAAGTTTCTGATAAGTGATCCTTTTTCCAAAATAATTCAGAGAGATGGATTCCATATGATTTTGATTATTTTCATACAGATATCTATATAGCGTTTTCTGTGGAAGTGGTGTACGAATTGCTTCTTCACTGTAATATTTCAACCATGGCTTATCTATGGACGGAACTCCCGTCAGCTCATGCTCTGCTCTGCTCTGCTCTGCTCTGCTCTGCTCTGCTCTGCTCTGCTCTCATTGTCCTTTTTCTCCTCATCTGTCTGTCAAGTGTTTTTCTACATACAAATCTGTTTCAGAAATATTCAGGCACTACAAAAAGCCATTCCCAACTACATATTCTGCAGTTAAAAATGGCTTCTATATCTATATTTTCTATATTCTTTTTCTGAAAAAGTGCATAGTTCAGTTTTGCTTGCTTGCTTGCTTGCTTGCTTGCTTGCTTGCTTGAACATTGTAATTTATAACCATCACCTATGCAACTCCTTCCTAATAACAATAAACACTTTAACATGTTTATTTTATCAAAAGTTCTATTCTCTTACAATAGAGAAGCATAGTATTTTCGCAGTGACATGCTCCCACCACTTAAATCTTACGATTTTGAAGTGGGGGCTTCCTGCTCGATTACCC
>NZ_JAAWUO010000034.1 GCF_013304825.1 Blautia schinkii
CTAAAGATCTTCCCTCCCCCTGCATAGCAGGGGGTTTATTTTTACTGTCACACAAAAAGAGGAGGAAGGGAATCTCTGTGGATTCCCTTCCTCCTGTGAAAGTGAGTAATTGCTATCATTTATCCTTCAATAGAGATGTATTTATCTGCTTCAATCTCTTCAGCTGCTTTCTTAGGAAGAGAAAGTCTCAGAACACCATTCTCAAATTTCGCATGTACATCTTCGTTCTTTACGCCGCTGCCGACATAGAAGCTTCTGCTGGAACTTCCTGCGTAACGCTCGCGGCGGATGTAGTTGCCTTTCTTATCCTGTTCATCTTTATCAAGGCCTTTCGCTGCGGAGATGGTAAGGTATCCATCTTTCAGCTGTACCTGTACTTCGTCTTTCTTAAATCCAGGAAGATCAACATCCAGTTCATATCCCTTGTCTGTCTCACGTACATCGGTCTTCATAATATTCTTAGCATGTTTGCCGTAAAGTGGATTCTTGCTGCTGAATAAGTTATCGTTGAATCCAAAATCATTCATCCAGTCATCAAATAAGTTTTCTCCAAATACACTCGGGAACATCATAAGTCATTTCTCCTTTCAAATTGAAACGCCGTTCCGGTGGATCAAGAGATCCAACTGTTGTCGGTATATATTTACCACAACGGGTTATCCATTGCGGTGATTGATTTGTTCTTTGGAACATCCGGAAGCTCTTTTTTTATCTCTTCCTTTGTTCTATGTGTAATATAACATACATTACTAGCCATGTCAAGACTCGAGTGCTAATTTCACAAATTATTCACAATTAGAGCATAATGGACTTATAATAGGATAAGAAATGCAATACCTTGAGTATATATAGCAATCAGGCGAATATTTGCAATTCTGCAGGGGAATTGATATACTTGCTCCGGTTAAAGAAAAGAAGTGAACATTCTGCAATGTTATAGAAACCTGAAAGCATAGAAAAAAAACAGAAAAATCAATATAATAAAGCTTATAAAATAATATGTGATTTAAGAATATAGGAATATCAGGAGGAAGAGAGAATGCAGGAAAAGTATTTAGAGTTTAAGCTTGGTGCTCCGGATTATGTGACAGTAGAGACAGAAGAGGAAAGGCTGGTATGTCAGGGAGGCAGTTACGCTGTGACAGCTGGCAGCACAACGGTAGAGTTTGAAGATGCAGGTGAACATGAGGATATATTTGTTACATCTGAAGATGCTGTGAAATGTGTAAAGCTGAGATGGAATTACAAGATCCCGAAATCTGCAAGATTTTTTGGCGACGCCTGGGAACGTACATATGGAGATATGGAATGGCATGGAATGAGCGGAAACCGTTATCTTCCATGGTATTTTCTGGCAAAGCTTTCTGAGAAGATCCTTTGCTTCGGCGTGAAAGTACGTCCGTCAGCGATGTGCTACTGGCAGGCTGACACGAAGGGAATCACTCTGTTTCTGGACGTGCGCTGCGGAAATGCAGGAGTACAGTTAAAAGGAAGAAAACTTCGTGCAGCGCAGATCGTATGTATGGAATCACAGAACGCAGGCTCTTTTGAGACAGCGCAGGAATTCTGCAGAAGGATGTGCACAGATCCGATTTTTCCGGAATTTCCTGTATATGGAAGCAACAACTGGTACTACGCTTACGGCGACAGTTCAGAAGAGGAGATTTTAAGTGACACAGATTACATCCTGAAACTGACAGAAGGAGTGAAGAATCCTCCGTTTATGGTTATTGATGACTGCTGGCAGGAGCATCACCGTCTTGATGAGTATAACGGTGGTCCCTGGACAAAAGGAAACTCCAAATTCCCGGATATGAAAGGTCTTGCACAGAAGCTGGTGGAAAAAGGTGTCCGTCCCGGAATCTGGGTACGTCTGCTTCTCAATGAGGACGAAGCGATCCCGGATGAGTGGAGAATTTCCTATAATGACTGCCTGGACCCGTCCCATCCGGATGCACTTGCCTATATCCGCAAAGATATTGAACGTATCTGCGACTGGGGATTTACACTGATCAAGCACGATTTCTCCACCTTTGATCTCTTTGGAAAATGGGGGTTTGAGGCGAATTTAAGAGATAACACAATGGAGAAATGGCATTTTTATGACCAGGGTAAAACAAGCGCAGAGATCGTAAAAATGCTTTATCAGGAAGTGTATGACGCTTCCCGCGGCAACAATGCAGTGATCATCGGATGCAATACCATCGGCCATCTTGGAGCGGGCCTGATGCACCTGAACAGAACGGGTGATGACACAAGCGGCCGCATTTGGGAGCGTACAAAACGTATGGGAGTGAACACACTGGCATTCCGTCTTCCACAGCATAATACTTTCTATCATATTGATGCAGACTGCGTGGGAATTTTCGGAAAGATCCCGTGGGATAAAAACCTCCAGTGGGCAGATCTTCTGGCAAAGAGCGGCACACCTCTTTTCGTATCTGCAATGCCTGGCGCACTGAATCCGGAAGAATTCGAGGAACTGCACCAGATCATGTTGATCGCATCTGAGCAGAAAGAACATTTTGTTCCGCTTGACTGGGAAGAAATCGACTGCCCGGAGGTATGGGGAGAAAACGGCGAAACTGTTACTTATGACTGGTACGATGATGAAGGCCCGACCATGGATGCGACTGTAGAATACTATAATGCGAAGGTAGTTGTTCCGTAAGGCACAGCATTATGCAGTAATTACCGGCAGCAGATCGCAGCAGTATTTTTATAAGATCTGGCTGTCGGAAATACTGCCTCTAGCAGTTCAGAAGATCCTCGGCATGTCTGTATTTCTGCCGGTATTCCTTAGGCGTCATGCCGGTTTCTTTTTTGAAAGCACGTGAGAAGGCAAAAGGATTCTGATATCCACAGGAAACTGCAATATTTGCAATGGGGATATCCGTAACGGTCAGGAAATCTCTGGCAGCGATGATTTTGGCAGAGGTCAGGAAAGCCTGTGGGGTAGTACCCAGATGTTTTTTGAAAAGTCCGTAAAGATGACTGCGGCTGATGTGGAGGTAGTCTGCGACATCTGTCACTGTGATATCCAGAAACGGACTTTTTTTGATGTAATCCACAGCCTGGGCGATGTAAAAATTATCGTTGGATTCCATGGTGGTGTAGGAAGCATGAAATTCTTCCTCCAGCATGGCGATGATTCGGTAAAGACTGCTCTGGATATAAGCTTCGTTGGAAGGTGTCAGCTGGGGATGGGTCATCATTTCACAGATCGTCTCCGCATAGGGAATTATAGAAGTAAGCTGCTGAACCGGATTTTCCAGGGTGAGATGGCAGTGTTCGGAAAGTGCGGCAGCATTTTCACCGTTAAAACAGATCCAGGTATAGGTCCAGGGATCAGAAGGCTCCGCTTTATAAAGCGTGCTGACAACTGGCGGGATAAAGAAGCACTGTCCGGCTTTCAGGGTATATTTCCGGTTATTGATGTAGAAATAGCCCTGTCCTTTCAGAACAAAATGTACGGTATAATAGCGGCGCACCCCTGGGCCGTAGGACTGATCCGGCGTACATTTTTCCCAGCCGCAGGAAATCAGATGAAGTTCTTTTGATGAAGTTTTCCGGTTCATGACCTGCTTATCTTCCATGTTTATCCTGCCTTTCCATATAATATAATGTAACTTTTACATGTTTAGAGGCTGAAAGCAGATCAGCATTCTCTGCTTTGACAGCATTCCTGAAGTTCGATACCATCAGTGTAAAATATTTGATCAGAGGTGTAAAGAATAAAAATGAATTCATTAACAGTAAAAAGAATCCTTATGACTTTTGCCGGGATTTTTTATGGGTGCGGTTGTAGGGGCGGGAACCCTTGTCACTGCATTTTTTATGGGACCGCTGATCGAGTTTTTCAACCGGACGGTGGCAAGGCCGTTTCTTTATGGGAAAGAGGATAAACAGATGCAGAAGCAGAAAAACAAAAGGCAGTTGTCGTGTTAGAAAAGTGCGGCAGCTGCTTTTTTTGTTTACAGACACAAGAACGCTACTGTCTTGACACTTGTAAAAGAAATAGGTTTACTGCTGAAGAAAATACCATTATAATAGGAGAAACGCAGTTTTTTTCCTGTAGTAAAATATAACCGTCCGGGAGATATCAATGTCTGGAATATTGCTTACCAGACGATATAGCAGATGATATAATAATATGGAAAATTTTCCGGAATGGAATAAGAAGGGAGAAAAAAATATGGCATATTTAGGTGAAGAGATCAAAAAACTGGGTTTTGGTCTTATGAGACTTCCGCAGAAATCAGAAGGTGTGATCGATGTGGAGCAGACCAAGGTAATGGTAGATAAATTTCTGGAAGCCGGCTTTACATATTTTGATACAGCATGGGCTTATGCAGGAAGCGAAGATGCCATTCGCGAAGCACTGGTAGAGCGTTATCCGAGAGAAAAATATCAGCTGGCAACCAAGATGGCAGCCTGGATCAACTGCAAGACAAGAGACGAAGCTCTTGCACAGTTTAAAACATCTCTGGAGAGAACAAAAGCCGGATATTTTGATTTTTATCTGCTCCATAACCTTGGAGAGCACAGAACAAAATTTTTCGATGATTACGGTTTATGGGACTGGATCCGCGAGCAGAAAGAAGCCGGCCTGATTAAACATGCAGGATTTTCTTTCCACTCCACACCGGAAGAACTGGAGGCAATTCTTACTGCACATCCTGAGATGGAGTTTGTACAGCTTCAGATCAACTATGCAGACTGGGAGAATCCGGCAATCCAGTCAAGAGCCTGCTACGAAGTGGCCAGAAAGCATGGAAAGCCGGTCATTATCATGGAGCCTGTAAAAGGTGGCATGCTTGCAACACCGCCGGAATCTGTTGAGAAGATCTTAAAGGCGGCAGAGCCGGAAGCATCTACAGCGTCCTGGGCGATTCGTTTTGCAGCTGATCTGGAAGGCGTGATCACTGTACTTTCCGGAATGAGTAACATTGCACAGATGGAAGATAACCTTTCCTTTATGAAAGATTTTAACGGTCTTACTGACAGCGAGAAAGAAACCATCGACAAGGCAAGAGCTGCTATGAGTAAAATTCCTCTGATTCCATGTACAACCTGTAACTACTGTGCAAAAGTCTGTCCGATGGAAATTGGAATTTCCGGATCTTTCACAGCAATGAATTATCTGACACTGTACGGAAACAAGGCTGCTGCAGCTCATCAGGAGGAATGGCTGGTAAGCAGTCACGGCAGAAAGCGCGCAGACGAGTGCGTGAAATGCGGACAGTGCGAGGAAGTCTGTCCGCAGCATATCTCCATCCGTGAGGAACTGGAGAAAGTCAGCGAGACTTTTTGCAAGTAAAGGTTACTGCCGGCAGATAAGATCCTGCGAAATCGGAAGTAATAAAACAACTGATCCGACGGGAAAAGGGTCAGGGTAAGGAGAGAGGTAAAAATGGAAAAATTCAAAGCGTTTCTGAAGCGGAAGGATATCGAGATATCCCTGAAGAGATACGGTATCGATGCACTGGGAGCCATGGCACAGGGACTTTTCTGTTCTCTGCTGATCGGTACGATCATAAACACTATTGGCACACAGTTCCACATTCCGTTTCTGACTATGGCGGTTGCCACAGTCAATGACACCCAGTACACAGTCGGTTCTCTGGCATCAGCCATGAGTGGCCCTGCAATGGCAGTAGCCATCGGTTATGCACTGCATTGTCCGCCGCTGGTACTGTTTTCACTGATCACGGTTGGTTTTGCCTCCAACGCACTTGGCGGAGCAGGCGGCCCCCTGGCAGTACTTTTTGTTGCCATTGTTGCAGCTGAGATCGGTAAGGCAGTTTCCAAGGAGACGAAGATCGATATCCTTGTGACACCGCTTGTTACCATCGGTGTAGGTGTAGGGCTTTCCGCATGGTGGGCACCTGCCCTTGGAAAAGCTGCCATGAAAGTGGGAAGCGTGATCATGTGGGCAACTGACCTGCAGCCATTCTTTATGGGAATCCTGGTTTCCGTATTTGTGGGAATTGCACTGACACTGCCGATTTCCTCTGCTGCGATCTGCGCAGCTCTGGGACTTACCGGTCTGGCTGGCGGTGCTGCAGTAGCAGGCTGCTGTGCGCAGATGGTTGGTTTTGCAGTGATGTCCTTTAAAGAGAATAAATGGGGCGGACTGGTTTCTCAGGGAATTGGAACCTCCATGCTCCAGATGGGAAATATCGTCAGAAATCCAAGGATCTGGATCGCGCCGATCGTTACATCCGCGATCACAGGCCCGATCGCAACCTGTCTGTTTAAACTACAGATGAATGGAACAGCAGTTTCTTCAGGAATGGGAACCTGCGGTTTTGTAGGACAGATCGGTGTGTATACAGGATGGATGAATGATATTGCAGCAGGAACCAAGACTGCGGTTACAGGAATGGACTGGGCAGGTCTTATCCTGATCTCCTTCATTCTTCCGGCAGTCCTCTGCCCGCTCATCAATATGTTTGTGCGTAAGCTTGGATGGGTGAAGGATGGAGATATGACATTGTCATAAAAGAGTTTTGAAAAAAAGAGTATCACAGGATTTTATACTTAACCAAATGCAACTGCGAATACCCGTTTGATGAATGAAGCGGAATGTTAGTAGTTGTTTTATGGCAGTATGAGTGATGTGATACTCTTTTTTATTGGAGAAGGAATATATGCCAACCAGAGAAACTTGCAGAAACATCTAATAAGTAAAGCTGCGTAATGTAGTGGATTACATTACTTTACGTATATTATAACGTCCGTATAAATTTTCTGACTGGCATGGATTTCTTAATAATGAGATGCGAAAAAATCTTACGCTACATGTGAGCTGCTTGCGTTACTTTTTTCCAGGCCGCAGGCCTTGGCATATTCATGAAGCTTCTCTTTTGCAGTATAATTCAGATTCTGCGGAACCTGGATCTGGATGGTTACGTACTGGTCGCCGCGAACTCCCGGATTTTTCATGGAGACGATACCTTTTCCTCTCAGACGGATTTTGGAGCCGGACTGCATGCCTTCACGGATCTTGCAGATCACATTTCCGTAAAGAGTAGGAACAGTAGCCTCACCGCCAAATACAGCTGTTGTATACGGAATGGAAATGGTAGTATAAACGTCAGAGCCTTTCCGCTCATATCCGGGACGAGTGCCAACTGTAACTTTCAAAAGCAGATCACCAGGTTCTCCACCGCCGGTTCCTGGCATTCCTTTTCCCTTAAGACGGATGCTCTTGCCGGTGTCAATACCTGCTGGAATGTGAACCTGAAGTGTCTGCGGTGCGCCGGAACTTCCATCCGGACCGGACAGGGAAATTCGCTTGTCTGCACCGAAAGCTGCCTCATCGAAAGTTACGTTGATGCTGGCCTTCACATCAGAGCCCTTCTGTGCAAAATCCTGCTGATGGAATCCGCCGAAACCGCTGCCACCAAATCCATTGCTGCCAAAACCGCTGCTGCTGTGGAATCCGCTGCCTCCGCCGAAATGGGAATAACTTCTGTTGCTGCCGCCAAAACCGCTGCTTCCGCTATGGCTGCCATGGAACATATTTCCGAAGATATCTCCGAAAATATCATCCATATCTTCACCATTAAAATGAAATTCCTGATATCCGCCATTGGTTCCACCGTGAAATCCGCTGAAGCCGCCTGCACCTGCGCCCGGATCGGCTCCGGCTTCAAAAGCAGCGTGGCCGAACTGATCGTACATTTTCTTTTTCTTAGGATCGCTTAAGACATCATAGGCCTCATTTACTTCTTTAAATTTATCTGCTGCGTCCGCATTTCCGGCGTTGGTATCAGGATGATATTTTTTGGCCAGTTTACGGTATGCTTTTTTTATTGTTTTCTCATCTGCGTTCCGGTCAATGCCCAGAACGTCGTAATAATCTCTTTTTGCTGACATGGTATTCACCTTCCCTTACATAATTATGCTGTCTGTGCGCAGCAGTTCAAAATCCTGTAAAATATAATCTCTGAATTGCTGCATCTGCGTACAAAATTCCCCGGGAATAATTCCCGGGGGATAACTTCAAAATCTTCGGTAAAACTGGTTTGATAAAAAAGTTCTCTCCCAGTTGTTCTATATAGAATATAACACCTAAAACATGAAATGTCAACCCTCTGTCCCGATATAAGTCCAATTCGGACTCATTACAGATATATGATTCTTACAGATTTTTACAGGAAATATGATATAATACTGACATAAAATCCCGGCAGATATCTGATCGGTAAGAACAGATCAGCTTATCAGCAGAAAAAATATCATATTGCCGGGGAATTGCGTTTATCAAACATGCAGCAGAGCAGAAGAATATACAGATATTTGCTTTGCTGACAAAGAAAAAGGAGGTTATTAACAGTTAAATATAAATTATAAAATCATATAAGTACATGTTGAG
>NZ_JAAWUO010000035.1 GCF_013304825.1 Blautia schinkii
GTATCATTCTCAAAAGGCCATGTCATAGCCTGCCACCTCCTTACTCCACAATCTTGCCGTCCTCAATGCGGACAATCCGATCTGCAAGGCGGGCAATGTCGTCATTGTGCGTAATCATCACGACAGTTTGCCGGAACTCCGCACTGGTACGCTTGATAAGCCCCAGCACCTCGGCGCTGGTCTTGCTGTCAAGGTTGCCGGTCGGCTCGTCGGCCAGCACAATAGCCGGTTTGGTAATCAAGGCGCGGGCAATCGCCACACGCTGCTGCTGTCCGCCGGAAAGATTGTTCGGCATATTTTTCAGTTTATCTTCCAGCCCCAGCAGATGAACGATCTCGTCCAAAAACTTCTGATCCACCGTGTCCCCGTCCAGCTCCACCGGCAGGACGATGTTCTCATACACATTCAGGATAGGAACAAGGTTATAGTTCTGGAAGATAAAGCCGATGTTGCGGCGGCGGAAGATGGTAAGCTGTTCGTCGTTCATTTTCGACAGTTCTTTGTCCCGGACAATCACATTGCCGGAAGTAGGGGTGTCCAGCCCGCCCATCATGTGAAGCAGGGTGGACTTGCCGCTGCCGGAGGTTCCCACAACGGCCACAAACTCACCGTCATTTACGGAGAAGTTCACGCCGTCAAGGGCGCGGGTGATATTCGGCTTTGTGCCGTAATACTTTTTCAGATCAATCGTCTGCAAAACGCTCATACTCAAAACTCCTTTCAAGGCTTTCTGCCTGTTGATAAGGTCATTGTAAAACCCAAATGTCCGCGAAATGTTACAGCGGCCCAAAAATTTCATTGAAAATCGGAGTGAAATGTTACAGCGCTCGGACATTTCAAAAATTTTTTTGAGAAATGGCGAAAAAAGCGGGGCAGCACTCGCCGCCCCGCCGATTCCATACGATTATACTGTCACTTTGATTTGTTCAACAAGAGATTTCATTTTAACGAAACTTTAGTTACATTGATTCACTCAATCGCTTTAATACGCTCTACTACAGACTGCTTCGCTAAAATGTGTCTTTGATACACTGTTACTACTATATGAACCACAAAAACAAGCACGAAATACAGGAGTAGAAACGGCCACGGGAAGCGATAGGAAATATAGGATAATCCGGGTATTTCTGCGATCTTGTTGCATAAAAGGAACCCCAGCGGTATGCCTACCACACAACTCCCTATTAAACTACCAAAAAAATAAATCCTGTTTTCTGCACTCTGTGTTTGATAAATTTGTACTTTCGTCATACCAGCGGCCTCTAACAGCGCATAGTCATGGCGGCGTATAACGGTGTTTGTAATGCAAGTATTAAGCAAATTGACAAAAGCAAACAAACATATCAACACTATCACTGCTGTAACAACAATTTTGGCGTTATAAAAATACGCCTGATATTCAGATAAATCATCCGCAAATATGGAAGTATTTATACGGTTATCCGAAGCCACCAGTGCCTTAATTTCCTCAACAGCCTGTTTCGTTTGCATATCTTCAGTACAAATGTACCATGCCAGATCACAATTTATTTCTGCTAAAAAGTCCAGATATTCAGGGGTCGTATAGAATACGCTACCTTTGTCCTTATTTTCGATGAAACCACATACTGAAAAATCAATTTCTTTTGTAGACATTCCCGTATTTACTGATGCGGAAAAATGATCTCCCAAACTCAGGGAAAGACCTGTTTTTTCATAGTAAGGAGAGGCACGATTTATCACAATCGGAATAGTGCTGTTTGTATTTGGAGAATAAGGCATATCACCCTCAACCAGTTGGGTTTCAAAACTGGTTGTGCCGACAATACTATTGATGGATAGTTCATATCTATTCTCAGGTTGACCGGGAACGACGATCTCACAATCTAATTTTTTGGATGGATAAATTTCTGTTACACCAGAGATATTTTCAATCTGCGCTTTCAATTCCTCCGTAAAAGGACTATCTTTCATCAGTTCAAGAGTAGCGTTTTCGGCAGCTGTTGAGTTCAGTTTAAGATAAATGCTGCTGTTTTCATAATACGGTTGCCGGACAAGCTCTTTTATATCAATAGCCGAAACTACCGAAAAGACTACAAATACAAGGACTCCGCTCAACACAAGGGATAGCAGCGTATAAAATGCCTTTTTACGGTTACTGAAAAAGTATTTTTTTGCCAAACCATTAGGATTGATACGACTGCTTTTTTTGAAAATTTTAGCTGATTTTATTTCCTCTGTCCTCAATGCCGCCATAGGGGATAAAGACGCAGCCAGTTTTGCCGGTGTACGGAATGACCAAAAAACAATGAACCATACAAAAGCACCGGAAAGCAATGTGCAGGCCACACTGGGCACCAAATATAATTTCAAGGGTAATACACAATTAAAAAGAAAACCCAATAGCAAACCGCCTAAAATATACTTCCAAGATAACTGTTTTCGCTCGTTATGAATGACTGCTTTGATCTGTCGGTAGGTCGCTCCCACAGTCCTCAACTGTGCAAATTCTCGTGTGCGCTGTAATATGGAAATATACATGATATTTTTAATAGCGATTCCTGCTGTGAGTAGCAGAACAATAGCAATCCCCAAAATTACACTAAGTATTTCCTGTGTGTTATCGACACGAGAGATTATCTGTGTATCTATTGTGGCATTACAAAGTAAGATAGTCGAAAATGCTAACAATAGAGAGGCAATAAACATGATAATCCCTGCGAGGAAATTTCGTTGTTTATTTGCGGATAGACTTTGCGTCGCTAATTTTTTCTCCACTTTGTGAGTATCATTCTCAAAAGGCCATGTCATAGCCTGCCACCTCCTTACTCCACAATCTTGCCGTCCTCAATGCGGACAATCCGATCTGCAAGACGGGCAATGTCGTCATTGTGCGTAATCATCACAACAGTTTGCCGGAACTCTGCACTGGTGCGCTTGATAAGCCCCAGCACCTCGGCGCTGGTCTTGCTGTCAAGGTTGCCGGTCGGCTCGTCGGCCAGCACAATAGCCGGTTTGGTAATCAGAGCGCGTGCGATAGCCACACGCTGCTGCTGTCCGCCGGAAAGATTGTTCGGCATGTTTTTCAGTTTATCTTCCAGCCCCAGCAGATGAACGATCTCGTCCAAAAACTTCTGATCCACCGTGTCCCCGTCCAGCTCCACCGGCAGGACGATGTTCTCATACACATTCAGAATAGGAACAAGGTTATAGT
>NZ_JAAWUO010000036.1 GCF_013304825.1 Blautia schinkii
CGTCGAGTAGACTTTGTCTCGACTTTTTCACATCCTTTCACCATATATTGTTTTGCGATGAGAGGTTCAAGTCTCAAAAGCCCCTCACAGAACCGCACGTGCCCTATTAAGGCATACGGCTCTTCAATAAGACATTTACCTAATAAGCACTTTTCAGATATATCCTTGGATACTCCATTGGATGTATCTTTAGGATATTCATATATTTCTTCCACGTCAGCCAATACGTTTGGTCTCTGCGTCTCTTGCTTTTCCATAACTCCTGTCTCACATATTTGTAATACTTTTGCAAACCTATGTAGTTCCCATAGATTCCATAGTATCTGTAATGCCCCGTCAGTTTCACATTCAACGCTTCTATGGTATCGGCTATGCTTTCGTGCATATGCTCCCATAACCATTTCTTGACTGCTTCTCTTTTCATTTTCAGCTTCTTCCTGCTTGTTCTATGCAGTACACAGTACTTGCCCCAGTGACTTGTCGCATTGTAGTGTGTAAAGCCGAGAAAGTCAAAGGATTCCTTTGTTCCCTTGTATCTGCCAAATGGTAGAATTCTGCTTTTATCCTCTGCAATTTCAAGACCGAATTTACGCAGTCTTTCTATCAGAAGCTGATAAAACCTTTGTGCTTCATTCTCGTATTGGAACAGACATACAAAATCATCTGCGTAGCGTACCATGTACATTTCTCCCTTAAACTCATGCTTTTTCACATAATCAAACCATGTATCTAAGGTATAGTGCAGATACACATTTGCCAGCACTGGCGAAATCAGACCGCCCTGTACTGTTCCAGCTTCTGTATCCAGTCGCTTACCATCCTCCATAACTCCCCCTATCAGAAATCTCTTGATATATCTGATAAAGTTCTTATCTGCTATGTCATGCTCAAGAAATTTTATCATCCACTCATGGTCTAGGTTATCAAAGAATCCCTTGATGTCTGCATCTAAAATGTAATTGACCTTGTCTGCCATGATGTGTTTGTTTACTCTTTGAATGGCATCGTGACAACTTCTGTTTGGACGAAACCCAAATGAAAACTCCTTGAACTTAGGCTCGTAAATCGCTTCCAGTATCTCTTTAAAGACACCTTGAACGACTTTATCCTCAAATGACGGAATGCCGAGTCCTCGCATCTTGCCACTACCTTTTGGGATATAAGCTCTGCGCACGGGATATGGCTTATAAGAAAACTTCTTCATTCTGACAAGCAGGCTCTCTATGTTTTCTTCTAAGTTCTCTCCGTATTGCTCCTTGGTTATTCCATCCACTCCTACTGCTTTCCCTTTGGGTTGTTTGCTGTAGGACTCTTTGAGTGTGTCACTGTTGACATATTTCATTAGCGACTGAACTCTGCCATATCTTTCTACGAGACTGGCTATTTCTGCTTTCTCTTTTTCCATAGATTTTATGCCTCCTGTGCTCTCTATGTTTTGATTGCAAAAGCAACTTATTGTCCGTCCCTTCCCTCCAGCGTCATTACTGCTTTCATCAGTACTATGGACGAATCCGACTCCTCGATGGTCTTCGTTCATACTCACCATTGCATTGGTCGATATTCCCTACTGTCTCATGTACAGAACCATCCAGGTCTCCCAGGTATGTCAAATATAACGATATCAGGTATGCCATGCTCTAGGACTCCGGTGTGTTTTCATAGTCTCGCTTTAACGACTAATCCTTGTTGGTGACCCAAGGAGGTAGCAGACCACCCCACACAATTGATATTTCTAACGAAGCTCAATCACTTCACGCTTACGCATTACGGCTTTCCTGTTCCCTGCCCTACGCTTAAACACCATTGTTAGCCTTTGGCGTTCCAAGGACTCGGTACTGGCGACTTGCTAAGTCTTACCAGACTGGATTCCCACCAGTTATATATTTGGCACCGAACTGGCGCAC
>NZ_JAAWUO010000037.1 GCF_013304825.1 Blautia schinkii
ATTATTAGGTGTTTCTGTAAAAACGCTTCAGAGATGGGACAGAGAGGGAATCTTAAAAGCAAACCGAACTCCAACAGACAGGCGTTATTACACATATGACCAGTATCTTCAATTTAAAGGTATAAATATAGAACATGATAAACGAAAAGTTGTTATTTATGCAAGAGTATCTACAAAAAACCAAAGGGATGATCTTCAAAATCAGACAGCATTTCTGCGTCAGTTCTGTAATGCCAGAGGAATGATCGTAGACCAGTGCATTGAAGACTATGGAAGCGGACTTAATTATAACCGCAGGAAATGGAATGGATTACTGGACGAAGTCATGGAGCAGAAGGTCAAAACCATAGTGATCACGCATAAAGACAGATTTATCCGTTTTGGATACGACTGGTTTGAAAGATTCTGCATGAAATTCCACACAACGATACTGGTGGTGAACAATGAAGAACTGTCACCACAGGAAGAACTTGTACAGGATATTATTTCCATCCTTGATGTGTTTTCCTGTAGATTATATGGACTTCGTAAGTATAAAAAACAGATAGAAAAGGATGAGGAGATTGCTGAAGAGCTTCAAGACAGAGATCAATCCTACAGAAGAGCAGAAGATCAAAATACATAAGACAATCGGCACATGCAGATATATTTATAATTTCTACCTGTTTCATAATAAAGAACGTTATGATGCCGGTGAAAGATTTATGAGCGGCAAGTCGTTCAGTGTATGGCTGAACAATGAATACCTTCCAGGGCATCCGGAATATTTCTGGATCAGAGAAGTCAGTTCCAAATCGGTAAAGAATGCAATCGAAAATGCCTGTACCGCTTTTTCAAGATTTTTTCATCATCAGAGTAGTTTCCCGAGATATAAGAAAAAAGGAAGATCTGATGTAAAAATGTATTTTGTAAAGAATAATCCCAAAGACTGTCTCTGTGAACGTCACAGGATCAAGATCCCAACACTTGGCTGGGTAAGGCTGAAAGAAAAAGGTTACATTCCGGCTTCTAAAGATGGATATGTGATCCGAAGCGGGGCAGTTTCCATGAAAGCGGGCAGATATTATGTGTCTGCACTTGTCGATATACCTGCTCCGGAAGCAGATGGAAATTTCACTGATGGGATTGGAATTGATCTGGGGCTGAAAGACTTTGCAGTTGTGTCAAATGGAACTGTATACAGAAATATCAATAAAACAGCACGGATCAGAAAACTTGAGAAACAATTAAGACGGGCACAGCGAAAGCTTTCCCGTAAATATGAGACCTTAAAGAAAGGAGAGACCACTCAAAGAGCAAATATATGCAAACAAAAGCTTAAAGTACAGAAACTTCATCATCGGATAGAAAATATCCGTACAGATCATATCAACAAGGTAATATCTGAGATAGTGAAAACCAAGCCGTCTCATATAACGATTGAGGATCTGAACATATCCGGGATGATGAAGAACCGGCATCTCTCAAAAGCAGTTGCGTCCCAGAAATTCTATGAATTCCGGACAAAATTGAAAACAAAATGTGCTGAATATGGAATCGAACTGAGGGTAGTTGACCGATGGTATCCATCTTCCAGGATCTGCCACTGCTGCAGCTGTATTAAAAAAGATCTGAAACTTTCAGACAGGATCTACAGATGCACATGTGGATATATTGAGGACAGAGATCTCAATGCAGCACTGAATCTGAGAGATGCAGAGACTTACGAAGTTGCATGATCCCGCAAACGTAAGTATGTACCGAAGGCTATTTCGGGAATTAACGACTGTGGAGTGTACTTAGGATCTGTGAGTAGAGATAACTCCGGTTACTCAAAAGCATACACAAAGAAACAGTAAGCGGTATTCGTGAGAATCCGCATTATCTCGATGTGAGTATGTTTAATCACATTTTGAGTGGCAG
>NZ_JAAWUO010000038.1 GCF_013304825.1 Blautia schinkii
CTCCCACCACTTAAATCTTACGATTTTGAAGTGGGGGCTTCCTGCTCGATTACCCTTTAGGGCAAAGCTAAAACAGGCTATCCCCGCGTGTCCCGCAGTTTTGTTTTTTATGTTTATCCGGTTACGGATTTTTTCTTGTGCCGTCAGGCACATTCTTTATAGATTCTTTTTCCTTCTTCACGGATGTTGACTGCTGCATTCACATCCCGGTCCATCCTGTTTCCACATTCACAAACATACATTCTATCCGACAATGCCAGTTCCTTTTTCTTATGTCCGCATACACTGCAGATCTTGCTGGATGCAAAATAACGGTCTACTTTTATAAGATGTTTTCCGCATTCTTCCAGCTTGTATCCCAGCATGAACAGAAACTGCCCGTACCCGTTATCCTGCACACCTTTCCCAAGGTGCAGCCCTCCGGACATTCCCTTCAGATTCAGATCTTCCACACATACTGCATCATATCTTTCCGCAAGCTCCCTGCTGAGCTTATGCTGGAAATCTTTTCTCTGGTTCTTTATCTTTTCATGACATAAAGCTACCCTTTTTTTCTGTTTCTGATAGTTCCGGCTTTCTTTTTCACAGTGGGAGAGCTTTCTCTGTTCTCTTGCAAGTTTTTTCTCTGCTTTTCTGTAAAACATAGGGTACCCGGCTCTTTCTCCTGTAGAAAATACACACATTCCCTGCATGGCAAAATCAATCCCAAGAAATCTCTCTGCCGGTCTTTTTTCCACTGTTTGGTTCTCACAGCAGAACAAAAGGCTGGCAAAATATTTCCCGGATGGCTCACGGCTCACAGTTACAGACTTCAGTTTCCAGTCTGATGGGATCTGACGGTGAAGTTTTATCCTTATGACGGACATCTTTGGAAGCTTCAGATGGGTATCCTGCAAAAGGATATTTCCGTTTAGTGCATTGGTCATATATGAATTTCTTGCATGCTTCTTTGATTTATAACGTGGAAATCCGCAGGCTGGTTCCCGAAAAAACTTCCGGAACGCACTTTCCAGATGCAGCTGCGCATTCGCCAGGGCAAGGGAATCCACCTCTTTCAGCCATGGATATTCCTTTTTATATCCGGCCGGTGTGTTCCGGAGCATCTTTTTTTCTTTCTGGTAATAGCTGATCTTATCTGCAAGCATCTGGTTATAGATAAAGCGGCTGCAGCCGATTGTTTGCTCTATCTGAACTCTCTGCTCTTTATTTGGATAGATCCTTATTTTTACGGCGCGGTTCATTCTTCTCACCCTGGCTTTCTATATACTGCCGTATCGTTTCAATCGTTGCTCCGCCTGCACTGAGCAGACAGAATATCTGACTCCAGAATGCATCTTTCATGGTCTAACTCCATTATATTTATCATCCTTTTTCTTATACCGACGGATATGTATTTATGAACTAATTGTTCTTTTTTCAGTATACTACATCAGGGAAGGGAGAACAAGTGTTTCTTTTATACTATAGAGATTTTTTTGAGCAGATATGATCAGATGTGCAATTCATCTCACCACCTGAAGAGGTGGGAGAATTCTTGCTACATT
>NZ_JAAWUO010000039.1 GCF_013304825.1 Blautia schinkii
AGAAATTAAAACCATTTTGCAGCGTATTGCTGTAATTGTTCCTGGACATCCCGGTAGCTGTATTTGCTGACCGGGATTATTTCATGATTATTCAGTGTGATTTCAAAGCGTTTGATTGAACGGACAGCATACAGAGAAACAATGTAGCATCTGTGACATTGCACGAAGATATCTTTCGGCAGAGTTTCACGGACTGCAGAAAGGGATTTATATATCTTCGTGACAGTACCGTCCTGAAGGTGAATCTGCAGTTCTTTATTGATTATTTCAATATAGGTAATATCCCTGATATGAAAGGATACAGTTCTGGACGGAGTGTCGATTATAATGGATTTCGGGATCAGATGTCGGATCGCACGGGTTAGTGCTTCTGCAAGTTTTTGACGGCTGATCGGCTTGAGGATATAACCTACAGGTTCAGCAGAATATGCATCGAATACAAATTTCTCACTGCTGGAAATGAAGATAACGGGAATTTGGTTTTCAGTGTCACGGAGACATTCTGCAAAGCTGATCCCATTGTTTTCACCCAGCATAATATCAAGAATCAGAATGTCACAGCTTTTGGGAGTATTCTGCAATGTATTTTTTAATTCTGAAATAGAAGTATATTTTCGAATCTCACAGGATTCTCCCATGGATGCTAAAATATCGATGATCATTTCTGATATCTGTGTTAAAAAAATCGGTTCATCATCACAGATGACAATATGGTACATAGTGAAAGCCTCCTATTATTCGTTATTTTCGTCAAGACAAAGCGTTGTTGTTACAGCAAAAAAACCACCACGTACCTGTACGCTCAGTATACCATTGTATTTTTCGGCGATTCCATTGATGATCTTAAGACCGTAACCGTGTCTGTCACTGTTCTTTTTACTGGATTTATATTTTCCATTCGTGATTCTCAAGTTATCCTCATTGTAGGAGTTTTCACATTTAATAAACAGAAAATTTCCCTTTGAATGGAGATTCAGCCGGATGATCCGCTGTCCTTCAGAAACCTTCTGACACCCTTCTACTGCATTTTCCAAAATATTTGTCAACATCCGGCACAAATCAATATCTTCCATGTTGAGTCTTCTGCCAATGATAATACTGTACTCCACTATGGCTTTATAACGGCTGGCACGTTCTGCAAATTCTGAAAGGATGGAATTGACCAGAGCATTGGCTGTGTAGGTGACAAAAGGAAGCTGTTCGGCTTCTTCAGTAAATTTCTGTATATACTGTCTGGCACCTGCATAGTCCTCCTGTTTAAGATAGGAGGACAGGGCATTCATATGATGCCGGATCTCATGGTGTATTTCCAGAATATGTTCATTGTTTTCTGCCTGATTCCGGTAGTTTTCCAGTATGCGCTCGGAAATCCTCTGTTCTTCCTGTTTACTGCGGATGTATTCCATGACACTGAAGAATACGGCATATACTATGAAAGCAAATACTGCAAACA
>NZ_JAAWUO010000003.1 GCF_013304825.1 Blautia schinkii
GAAGTGTGGTAACACATGGAGCTGACTGTTACTAATCGGGTGAGGGCTTGACCAAGAAACGCAGGTTAAAATTGATTCAAAATACGATTAACAATCATCACCAAAACCATGTATGTAGTTTTCAAGCTACAAGGAAAGAGTAAAACAGGTAAGTAAACCATTTAAAATTGGTTCATTTACCTGTTTTTATTACTCATTTTTTCTCAAAAACCTCATGATCATACATATTTACACCCACTTCCCCATGTGCTACAATAGGTAAGACCAAGGGAGCCGGACAGGCTGAGAGGAAGCACAAGCTTCGACCTTTGAACTTGATTTGGGTAATCCCAACGTAAGGAGGAGAGAAAGAATATGTTTGATTTTCTTGTGACTGCCGACGGCGGTCTCACAACGGCAGGTTACACTGCATCTATCGTAGCAGTTCTGGTACTTGTAGTTCTTATAGCTGCATTACTTCAGAAGAAAACATCCACTTTAAAACTTACCACACAGCAGCTTGTTACCTGCGCGGCAGCACTTGCCCTGGCATATGTAACATCTTATATTAAGCTGTTTAAACTGCCATTTGGCGGATCTGTAACTTTGTTCAGCATGCTGTTTATTGTTCTGATCGGTTACTGGTACGGTGTTAAGGTTGGAATTCTTACAGGCCTTGTATATGGAATTTTCCAGTTCCTGCAGGAGCCATATGTGCTTTCATTTTTTCAGGTATGCTGTGATTACATCTTTGCATTCGGAGCAATGGGACTTTCCGGATTATTTACGAAATCCAAAAAATATGGCCTTCTGAAAGCCTATATTACAGCCATACTGGCAAGAGGTGCATTCCACGCGCTAGGTGGATATCTCTACTGGATGGATTATATGCCGGATAATTTCCCGAAATCCCTGACTGCATTGTATCCGATCATCTATAACTACAGTTATATTCTTCTGGAAGGTATATTGACCATTGTGGTGATTTCTGTCCCGGCAGTATCCAGTGCACTTGGAAGAATGCGGGCAATGGCAACTGGCGGAAATCGTCAGCCGGCAGCGCAGAAATGATATAATCAAACAACAAAAAAGATCGCAGGCTCATCTTTAAAAGATACATTGTATAATCAGAAAAGATGAATCCGCGATTTTTTTATTTCCCGGTTTTTACACAAATAATGCTTTTTGACAGTAGCGGCAGAGGCAGCTTCCGTTGTTCCGATGACTGGGATTGCCAAAAACACAAAGAATACTTTTATCTTAAAGCAAGTTGTGCTATGATAAATCAGGCAGAGAAAACATTCGATTTGCGGCAGATATCATATATCTGACAATATAAAAAACAAAAGAAAAAGCAGCGATACAACTGCGAAAAGGAGAAGAAAAAGATGGCTAAAAAGATTGAAAGAAATGATCCGTGCTGGTGTGGAAGCGGAAAGAAATATAAAAAATGCCATGAAGCATTTGATGAAAAGATGGAGCTCATGAAAAAGAAGGGATATGCGGTTCTTGACCATGATCTGATTAAGACACCTGCACAGATTGAGAAGATCAAAGAGAGCTGCAAGATTAATATTGCAGTTCTTGATTATGTTGCAGAGCATATCGGACCAGGCGTAACCACACAGCAGATCGATGACTGGGTACATGAGGAAACGGTACGCCATGGAGGAATTCCGGCACCACTTAATTATGAAGGTTTTCCAAAGAGTGTGTGTACTTCTATCAATGAAGTGGTATGCCACGGAATACCGGATGAGGAGATCGTTCTGAAAGAAGGAGATATTGTCAATGTAGATGTTTCCACGATTTATCAGGGATATTTTTCTGATTCCTCCCGTATGTTCTGCATTGGCAAAGTAAGCCCTGAGAAGGAGAAGCTTGTCCGTGTAACAAAAGAATGCGTAGAGCTTGGCCTTGAGCAGGTAAAACCATGGACTCCGATCGGAAATATGGGAAGTGCAGTGCACAAACATGCAGTTGAAAATGGCTACACTGTAGTCAGGGAAATAGGTGGCCACGGAGTAGGCCTTGAATTCCACGAAGATCCGTGGGTAAGCTATACATCAAAAGAAGATACCGGCGTACTTATGGTTCCGGGAATGATCTTCACAATCGAGCCGATGGTTAATATGGGATCCGATGAGATCTATACAGACGAGATCGATGACTGGACTGTACGTACGGAAGATGGCCTTCCGTCAGCACAGTGGGAGATCATGGTACTTGTCACAGAGACAGGACATGAGGTACTCTGCTGGTAAAACCCCTCGAAAATCCAGGAAAAAAGTTCTTGCATTGAGAACTTTTCTAGTGTATAATCACTTATGTTGTGAAAAAAGATGGTCCTCTGTTACCATATGGGTATTAAGAACATCCAGTATAATTAAGGAGAGAAAGACATGAACGAAATTATTAAGAACATTGAGTCCGCTCAGCTGAAAGCTGAAGTACCGCAGTTCCGCGTAGGAGACACAGTAAGAGTACACGCACTTATCAAAGAGGGAACACGTGAGCGTGTTCAGATCTTCGAGGGTACAGTACTTAAGAGACAGGGAGGAAGCACAAGAGAGACTTTCACAGTTAGAAAGAGCTCCAACGGTGTTGGTGTTGAAAAGACATGGCCGCTTCATTCCCCACACGTAGTTAAGGTTGAGGTTATCCGTCGTGGTAAAGTACGTCGTGCTAAACTGAACTACCTGAGAGATCGTGTAGGTAAAGCAGCTAAGGTTAAAGAGCTTGTAAAATAATTTCATATGTAAAGAGTTGGGGACAATAACATTTGCTATTGTCCCTCTTTTTACATCAGCAGGCATAAAATCATATCCGATATTTTTATGCTGTACAGGGGACTGAATATGAGATTAAAAGAAAAAATAAAAATTGACAGTCTGAAGGAAAACATAACTGTGTCTGAAGCAAGAGAGAAACTTCGCGATGACAGGACACGAGGGATTGTCAAATGGATATTTGAGATTGCTGTAACCATCGTTTTTGCGATTTTGGTGGCAATTTCCGGATTTCAGAGTGTGACGCTGCAGGAGAGTGCCATGGAACCCACTTATTCCGTAGGGGAGAAATTTTTTGTAAACAGGGCTATTTATAAATTTGGTTCTCCGAAGCGCGGTGATGTGATCGTGTTTAAGACAAGTGCCAGCGATGATGCAGCACTCCACATTCGAAGAGTGATCGGACTTCCGGGGGAGACTGTCCTTATCAAAGATGGCCAGGTGTACATCAACGGAAAAGTGTATGATGAGGACGGAGCTTATGCGGATATCACCAATGCAGGGCTTGCAGAAAGCTCTATCACACTGGAGAGCGGGGAATATTTTGTTCTGGGAGATAACCGGAACAACAGTGAGGACAGCCGCTTCAGTGATATTGGAAACATAAGCAAGAAATATATTGTAGGAAAACTGTGGTTTACAGTTTCTCCGAAGAGTAAAATTGGTTTTATAAAATAAATGAGGTGAATTATGAACGTACAGTGGTATCCTGGACATATGACCAAAGCGAAACGTCAGATGCAGGAAGATATCAAGCTGATCGATTTGATCATTGAGCTTGTAGATGCAAGGGTTCCTCTTTCCAGCCGTAATCCGGACATTGACGAACTTGGAAAAAACAAGGCGCGGATGATCCTTCTTAACAAGGCTGATCTTGCTGATGAGAAGCAGAGTCGCGCATGGATGGAATATTTTAAGGAAAAGGGATTTTATGCAGTCAGCATAGACTCCAGGAATAAAGGTTCCATGAAAGCTGTTTCTGCAGCTATTACAGAGGCCTGCAAAGAGAAAACCGAGCGTGACAGAAGACGTGGGATCAAGAACCGTCCGGTACGCGCCATGGTAGCTGGAATCCCAAATGTAGGTAAATCAACATTTATCAATACATTTGCAGGAAAAGCCTGTGCAAAGACTGGAAACAAGCCGGGTGTTACAAAAGGAAAACAGTGGATCCGTCTGAACAAGAGCGTGGAGCTTTTGGATACACCAGGTATCCTTTGGCCGAAATTTGAGGATCAGGAAGTTGGTATGCGTCTTGCGTATATCGGTTCCATCAAGGACGATATCCTGAATATTGAGGAGCTTGCACTTGGACTAATCGGATATCTGCAGGAGTTTTATCCGTCATCTCTTTCAGAGCGATATGGTCTGGAAGGAGAACAGAAGCCTTTGGATATTCTCACAGCTGTAGCGAAAGCAAGAGGATGTCTTAAGAAAGGTGAAGAACTTGATTATGAAAAAGCTTCCCGTCTTTTACTGGAAGAGTTCCGGTCCGGAAAACTTGGCAGGGTAACGCTGGAGTTTTCTGGAAAGCTGGAGGAAGCATAATGGAAACAATGAAAGATATCAAGGCGCGTTTTGCGTCGGCGAAGGAGGGCGAATATAACGCCCTTTTTCAGCATTATGAAAATGATGAGAGAAGCGGCGTACAGAAGCTGATCCAGCAATACCGCAAAAAGCTTGATGCCTTGGAAAAAGAGCGCGGGCGCATAGAAATCATGAAGGAATATGAACATAAATATGAGCATTTGGGTTATCTCTGTGGCATTGATGAGGTAGGAAGAGGTCCTCTTGCAGGACCTGTGGTAGCCTGTGCAGTGATTTTGCCGAAGGACTGTGATATTCTCTGGCTTAACGATTCCAAGAAGCTTACTGCGAAAAAGAGAGAAGAGCTTTACGATGTGATTCTGGATGAGGCAGTTTCTGTTGGAATCGGAATGGCAAGTCCGGAAAGGATTGATGAGATCAACATCCTTCAGGCAACTTATGAGGCTATGCGCCAGGCTGTAAGCAAACTTTCTGTGCAGCCGCAGCTTCTTTTAAACGATGCTGTCACCATACCAGAAATTACCATTCTGCAGGTTCCGATCATTAAGGGCGATGCGAAAAGCGTGTCAATAGCAGCGGCAAGCATTGTGGCAAAAGTGACCAGGGACCGGATGATGGAAGAGTATGATAAGGTTATTCCTGAATATGGTTTTGCATCTAACAAAGGATATGGTTCAGCGGCGCATATTGAGGCATTGAAGAAATATGGCCCAAGTCCGATACACAGAAGAACTTTTATTACACATTTTGTATAAAAACAGAATTACAGAAGATACCCACATTAAAATAGAAAGGAATTTTTTTTCTGGCAGAAAACAGAAGAGCGAAAGGTGCTTATTATGAGGAAATAGCGGCGGAATTTCTGAAAAGGAAAGGCTTGCGGATCATGGAGAGAAATTTTCGCTGCAGGAACGGTGAGATCGATCTGATTGCTCGGGATGGAAGATATCTTGTATTTATAGAAGTGAAATACCGGAAGAACCGGAGAAGCGGAAGTTCTTTTGCAGCAGTGGGGAAACAAAAACAGCGGACTATCCTCAAAGTCGCGCTGTTTTATCTTATCAGGAATGGATTTCAGGATGACATTCCCTGCCGTTTTGATGTGGTAGGGATTGACGGAGAAGAGATCCGGTGGATCAAAAACGCGTTTGAATACAGGCAAAGGTAATAATACAGATTCGTAAGGAATGGGCGCTGATATGCTCATCTTGCAAATGAAAGGGTTGGTATACAGAATGGAGATTAAATGGTATAAGAACAGACAGCTGATGAACGTAAATCAGAGAGAAGGAGTTACCTGGCTTACATATCCGGCTTTTGAGTCACTTCCAGGAGTGGTGCATGGTTTCAGCACACGTCTTGGCGGCGTCAGCAAAGGTATTTATGAATCTATGAATTTGAGTTTTACAAGAGGCGATGACGAAGAAGCAGTAAGGGAAAATTATCGCAGGCTTTCCGGCGCGATGGGATTTTCCATGGAGGATATCGTAACGTCGGATCAGACACATACAACTAATGTACGTGTAGTAACAGAAGAAGACAGAGGGAATGGTATTACGAAACCAAGACCATATACAGATGTGGATGGAATGATCACCAATACACCGGGTCTGGTACTGGCAACTTTTTATGCAGACTGTGTGCCGCTGTTCTTCTCAGATCCGGAGAATAAGGCTGTTGGACTTTCCCATTCAGGATGGAGAGGAACTGTTGGAAAAATTGGTAAAGTAACTGTGGAAAAAATGGCAGAAGAATTTGGAACAGACCCGTCACAGCTTTATGCAGCTATCGGTCCGTCTATCTGTCAGGAGTGTTATGAAGTCAGTGAAGATGTGATCGAACAGTTTAAAGAAGCTTTTGATGAAAAATACTGGGATGTCCTTTTTTACGGGAAGCCAGATGGCAAATATCAGCTCAATCTGTGGGAGGCCAACCGCAGGATCCTTCTGGATGCAGGTATAAAAGAAGAGCGGATATCCATGCCAGGTATCTGTACCTGCTGTAATCCGCTCTTTCTATATTCGCACAGGGCTTCTCACGGGAAGCGTGGAAACCTGGGAGCATTTATTACTTTTCGTTGACTTTCTTCATGAGATCCATGATCTTCTCGTTACTGGAACGAACTTTCTCAACAGATACATCATGGTTGATGATGTCCATGATGCTTGCAAGATATTTGCTCATATTAGCTTCGATGTAATATGGACGGTCAAGAAGATCAGGAACACGATAGTTAAGGTTGGTTGTGATAACTCTGTCAAGCCAGCCTTTTTCGTAGTATTCGTCGAATTTGGAAACGCCGTCTGTGAACAGACCGTAAGTGGTGCAGACAAATACACGTCCTGCCTTACGCTCTTTCAGCTGACGGGCAACATCCAGCATACTCTCTCCGGAAGAGATCATATCGTCGATGATGATAACATCCTTGCCTTCTACAGAGTCGCCAAGGAATTCATGAGCTACGATAGGATTCTTTCCGTTGACTACAGTGGAGTAATCGCGGCGTTTATAGAACATACCCATATCAACTCCAAGAATATTGGAAAAATATACAGCACGTGACATGGCGCCTTCATCCGGGCTGATGATCATAAGATGGTCATTGTCAACTTTGAAATCCGGAACATTCTTAACCAGTGCCTTCAGGAACTGATAAGTCGGGAAAAAGTTGTCAAAGCCTTTTAACGGAATGGAATTCTGTACACGTGGGTCATGGGCATCGAAAGTAATGATGTTGGAAACGCCCATTGCACTTAACTCACGAAGTGCAAGTGCACAGTCAAGAGACTCTCTCTTGGTACGTCTGTGCTGACGTCCTTCATAAAGGAATGGCATGATAACGTTGATACGGTGTGCTTTACCGGTGGCGGCAGAAATGATTCTCTTCAGATCCTGATAGTGATCGTCCGGAGACATGTGGTTCTCATGGCCGCATACGCTGTAAGTAAGACTGTAGTTAGTTACGTCTACCATAATAAAAAGATCTGTTCCGCGGACGGATTCCTTGATGTAACCTTTACCTTCACCGGTTCCGAAACGAGGACACTCGCAGTCTACAAGGAAAGATTTCTCTGCATAGCCCTGAGGGATGATTGCGGACTTTTTGGCTGCTACAAGTTCTTTACGGAATTTAACCAGCTTTTTGTCAACCTCCTCGGCCAGTTCGCGGCATCCGGCAAGTGCGGCGATGCGGATCGGGGCAACAGGCATAGACTTCTCCAGCAATTCTATGTTTGGCATAATATTCCTCCTAAGTGTATGTCATAAAAAAATTCTCAGTCTATTTATAACATCAGATACACATGTCAGTCAAGGTGTTTTCTCAAAGTGTTGCTTTTTGGCTGCAAAGTTGTTATTATAATAGGTGCTATCCTCAGGTGATATTCCGCGTGCTGTTGGCTACATTGCGAACAGTAGCATTATATACGGGATAGAAAAGGGAGATAATGATGAAATTAAGAAAGCATATGATTTCCAGGGTGCTGCCCGACAGTATTGCCGAGGAGCTGGGGCTGGAACCGGGAGACAGACTGATATCTGTCAACGGACAGCCTGTGGAGGATGTCTTTGATTACCGGTATCTTATGAATGAAGAGCTTGTCGTACTTCTGGTGGAGAAGCCTGACGGTGAGGAATGGGAGCTGGAAGTAGAGAAGGAATATGAGGAAGACCTTGGAATAGAATTTGAGAACGGGGGACTGATGGATGATTACCGCTCCTGTTCAAATAAGTGCATATTTTGCTTTATTGATCAGATGCCGCCTGATATGCGGGAGACGCTGTATTTTAAAGATGACGATTCCAGGCTTTCTTTTCTGCAGGGAAATTATGTGACACTTACCAATATGAGTGAGAGGGATATCGAACGTGTGATCCGGTATCATCTGGAGCCGATCAATATTTCGTTCCAGACCATGAATCCGGAACTCAGGTGCAAAATGCTGCATAACCGTTTTGCGGGAAAGGCTTTGGAGAAGGTAGATACCCTGTATAATGCAGGAATCACCATGAATGGCCAGATCGTACTGTGTAAGGGAGTAAATGACGGAGATGAGCTGGATCACAGCCTTGAGAAGCTTTCTGCTTATGCGCCGATCCTTCAAAGTGTTTCGGTTGTGCCAGTAGGACTTACGAAATACAGGAAAGGCTTGTATCCGCTGGAGCCTTTTAACAAAGAAGATGCAGAGGAGGTTTTGGAGCAGATCCACCGCTGGCAGAAGATCATGATGGAGAAGCACGGGATACACTTTATCCATGCTTCTGATGAATGGTATATCCTGGCAGGCAGAGAACTTCCAGAGGAAGAAGAGTATGACGGCTATCTTCAGCTGGAGAATGGTGTGGGAATGTTGAGACTTCTGGAAACAGAGGTGAAAGAAACCCTGGAGGATCTGAAAGGAGATGGCCGTAAGGCGACAGGAACTGTTGCTACAGGTAAACTTGCAGCTCCGTTTATCAGCCATTATATAAAAGAAATACAGAAGAAATTTCCCGATGTACAGATTCAGGTCAGAACAATTGAGAATCGCTTTTTCGGTGAGAAGATCACAGTATCCGGCCTGATCACAGGACAGGATCTTAAAGAACAGCTTTCCGGGATCGAACTCGGAGAGAAACTTCTCATTCCATGCAGTATGCTGAAAGGTGATGAGGAGATATTTTTGGATGATATGACGCTGGAAGAACTTTCTGATGCACTTGAAACAGAAATTGTAATTGTAGACACAGGAGGAAAGGATCTGGTAGAGGCTGTGATCAATCCTCCGGAACATAAAAAAACAAGAAGGAGACAGATTTATGAGCAAACCAGTAGTAGCGATAGTGGGAAGGCCTAATGTAGGTAAATCCACTTTATTTAACGCTCTGGCAGGTGATAATATTTCCATAGTAAAGGATACACCAGGAGTAACACGTGACAGAATCTATGCAGATGTCACATGGCTTGACAGAACATTTACCCTGATCGATACAGGCGGTATCGAGCCGGACAGCAGTGATATCATCCTTTCCAGGATGAGGGAGCAGGCACAGATCGCCATTGATACAGCAGATGTGATCATTTTTATCACAGATGTGCGTCAGGGGCTTGTGGATTCCGATGCCAAAGTAGCAGATATGCTCCGCCGCAGCGGAAAGCCGGTACGCCTTGTGGTTAATAAGGTAGACAGCCATCAGAAATATATGATGGATGTCTATGAGTTCTATAATCTTGGAATCGGTGAGCCGATTCCGGTTTCAGCAGCTAACAGACAGGGACTTGGAGATATGCTGGATGAAGTGATCAGAGAATTCCCGGATAAGAGTGAGGAAGAAGATCAGGATGATATTCCGAAGATCGCCATTGTAGGTAAGCCTAATGTGGGTAAATCCTCCCTCATTAATAAACTTCTTGGTGAGGAGCGGGTGATTGTATCCAATATCGCAGGAACCACACGTGATGCCATTGATACCAAGGTTACATGGAACCATAAGGATTATGTATTTATCGATACAGCAGGACTTCGCCGTAAAGGCAAAGTAAAAGAAGAGATTGAGCGTTACAGCGTTATCCGTACAGTAACTGCAGTGGAGCGTGCAGATGTGGTAGTTGTTGTGATCGATGCTTCTGAGGGAGTTACAGAGCAGGATGCCAAGATCGCAGGTATCGCGCATGACAGGGGTAAGGGTATCATTGTAGCGGTAAATAAATGGGATGCCATTGAGAAGAACGACAAGACTATCTACAAGCATACAGAGAAGATCCGTCAGATCCTTTCCTTTATGCCATATGCCCAGATTATTTTTATCTCTGCAAAAACAGGCCAGAGACTTCCGAAACTTTTTGAAAATATTGATATGGTCATTGAGAATCAGACACTTCGTGTTCAGACAGGTGTTCTCAACGAGATCCTTTCCGAGGCTGTAGCTTTGCAGCAGCCGCCGTCTGACAGAGGACGAAGACTGAAGATCTTCTATATGACTCAGGTTGCAGTAAAACCGCCGACATTTGTTATCTTTGTAAATGACAAGGAACTTATGCATTTCTCCTATGTAAGATATCTGGAGAACAAGATCAGGGATGCTTTCGGATTTGCAGGAACTTCTCTGAAATTCATCATCCGCGAGCGCGGGGAAAAGGAATAAGCTATGGAACGTATTATTTGTCTTGTTATTGGTTATGTGTGCGGACTTTTTCAGACAGGCTATATTATAGGAAAGGTTCACAAGACAGATATCAGAGAACACGGCAGCGGAAACGCAGGAACTACCAATGCGTTTCGTACTTTCGGAAAAAAAGCGGGAGCACTTACCCTGTTGGGAGACTGTCTGAAATGTGTGCTGGCGATCATGATTGTAAGAATTATTTATGGCGATTCCATGAGCAGCATCCTTCCGCTTCT
The DNA here is from genome assembly GCF_013304825.1 of Blautia schinkii. GTDB lineage: Bacteria > Bacillota > Clostridia > Lachnospirales > Lachnospiraceae > Blautia_A > Blautia_A schinkii_B. The sequence continues at coordinate 10,697 of NZ_JAAWUO010000003.1, forward strand.
GACATTGTATGCGGCGCTGGGATGTATCCTCGGACACAATTTCCCGATTTCCATGGATTTCCGCGGCGGCAAGGGAATCGCAGCTTCAGTTGGTATGATCATTGCCTTTGACTGGCGGATCTTTCTTGTGTGTGCAGTGATCTTTTTTGCACTGTTTTTTACAACGCATTATGTATCTTTGTGTTCACTCAGCGCATATGCGGCAGCATTTATTCTGGTTCTTGTTTTTGGACAGATGGGAAAATACGGGATGGATCAGCCACATACGATCGAGTTGTATGCTGTAATGGCGGTTCTTACAGGAATGGCTTTTTACAGACATCGTGCAAATATCGGCAGGCTTATTCACGGAACGGAGAACAAGGTGTTCCTGAGCGGTAAGAATAAAAATAAGAGGTAAGATTTATGGCAAAAATCAGCGTACTTGGTTCAGGAAGCTGGGGGATGGCTCTGGCTCTCCTTCTGCATAATAACGGCCATGAAGTACTTCTCTGGTCAGCAAGGCCGGAAGATGCCCGGAAACTCCGGGAAAAAAGAGAAAATTCCAGCAGGCTTCCAGGTGTGGTGCTCCCTGATGCAATCGAGATCCTGACAGACCTGGAACGTGCACTGCGGGACGCAGATGCAGCAGTGCTGGCTGTAGCTTCTCCATATATCCGAAGCACAGCACACAAAATGGCACCTTTTGTCCGGGAGGGACAGAAAATCGTCAATGTTGCAAAGGGTATCGAAGAAAAAACACTGAAAACACTTAGTGAAGTGATCGAAGAAGAAATCCCGCAGGGAGATGTGACAGTACTTTCCGGGCCCAGCCATGCTGAGGAAGTCGGAAAGGGTATTCCTACCACCTGTGTAGTTAGTGCACATACGAGAGAAACTGCGGAGTATCTTCAGGGTATTTTCATGAGTCCGGTATTCCGTGTGTATACAACACCGGATATTCTTGGAGTTGAACTTGGCGGAGCACTTAAGAATGTGATTGCCCTGGCAGCGGGTACTGCAGACGGACTTGGGTATGGTGACAACACAAAAGCGGCACTGATCACCAGAGGAATCACAGAGATTGCAAGACTTGGAAAGAAAATGGGAGCACAGATGGAAACATTCTACGGTCTTTCAGGAATCGGAGATCTGATCGTTACCTGTGCGAGTGTACACAGCCGCAACCGAAAAGCAGGCTATCTCATTGGACAGGGAAAGACAATGGAACAGGCCATGGACGAAGTTCAGATGGTTGTGGAAGGCGTTTACTCTGCAAGAGCTGCAAGAGAGCTTTCTGAGAAATATGAGGTAGAAATGCCGATTATTACAGAAGTGAATAAAGTGCTTTTTGAAAAGAAACCGGCAGCAGAAGCAGTTATGGATCTGATGCTGCGGGATAAAAAAGTAGAAACACCAATGCTTCCGTGGGAATAAAGATCTGAAATCCGGAAGCGTTTGGACTATAACTTTAGAAGTATATTAAAAAGGATATCTGTATGGATCGAATATATACTGTCCCGGATGAAAAAGTCAGATTTTAAAATCTGATTTCGGGAGCGTATATGGCAGACCAGCCGGATATCCTTTTTTATATTTAATGTCTTATATTATATCATGTTTGTCAAAACTGAATGTCTCGGAGATCTTCCGGGACATGAGATACATGCAGATTCTCATTCAGTGTATCAATGATAGCCATATCTTCCTCTTCAATATTAAAATCAAAAATATCACTATTGCTCCGGATACGTTCCGGATTTATAGATTTCGGAATTACGGAGATTCCCTTCTGGACAGCCCAGCGAAGTCCGATCTGCGCAGGAGTTCTTGCATATTTCGTTCCAAGGACACACATCACATCATTGTCAAAATAAGCACCTCTTGCCAGGGGAGAGTAAGCCTGTACCTGGATACCAAAAGCCCTGCAGTATTCAATCAGTTCAGAAGGAAAGCACAGAGGATGGCATTCGATCTGATTAACAGCAGGAATGATACCGGAAACTTTACGTAGCTCTTCCAGATGGCGGATGTCGAAATTGCTGACACCAATGCTTAAGGCACGGCCGGATTCCAGGATATTTTCAAGTTCCTTCCAGGTGCTTAAGTAGCAACCGGGAACAGGCCAGTGGATCAGATAGAGATCAACATAGCTGAGTTTGAGACGATCAAGACTTCGTGAAAAAGCTCCCTGGACATCTCCCAGCCGCTGGGCAGTGTTCCAGATTTTGCTGGTGATAAAAAGATCTTTGCGGGGGACACCGCATTTCGCAATGGCACGTCCTACACTTTCTTCGTTCTTATACACAGAAGCAGTGTCGATCATGCGGTAGCCTGAGGAGATCGCAGAGGTAACGGCAGCTTCAGCCTGTACGTCATCGGGCAACTTATATACACCAAGCCCCAGAAGGGGCATTTCTCTGTCGTTGTTCAGAAAAACAGTTTCTTTCAAAATAATTCCTCCTATTGTTTGTTCTGTTTCCCAAGTTTTTGCTATTATAGCACAAAAATATGAAAGAATCACATCAAATATATTACAAAAGTGATAAAGCTTGAATGCAGAAGCAGAGCGTCAGAAGACAATAGCTGCTGGTTTGGAAAAACTAACTTCGTTAAAATAGAAACAATCGGGTTAATTAGCTGTCAAAGTTTTTGAAAAAACAAGAAATAAGGGACTGAAAATTGGCTATTTTTTATAATAAATTCCTTGATAATGAAAGGAAAAAGATGTATAATGAATTTAATTGATAAATTCTTGTCATGAAGGTGTCCGTCATACGGATACAGGAAAGGGGTATTTATGCATTTAATCAAAGATGAGAATGGCAATCTTGTACAGCATGGCCATGCTGACAGCCACGAACATACACATGAGCATACTCATGAAGATGGTATGACTCACAGCCATACACACAGTCATGCGGAAGGAGAGGGACATTGCCATACACACGGTGATGGACATTGCGGATCCTGCGAGTCCGGCGACTGCAAGAATGAGACAGTAGCACTTCTTACCTATATGCTGCAGCATAATGAGCATCATGCAGCAGAGCTTGACCAGATGGCTGATAACCTTAAGAAGCTTAATATGGATGCAGCTGCCAGGACGATCAAGGAGGCAGTATCTGACTTTCAGAAAGGTAATATGAGACTGGGTCTTGCCCTTACACTTGTTAAGGAAGAGCTGAAATAAATTTGACAGAGTGATTTTGACAGCATAGCGGAAGACAGAAACCGCTAATTGGAGGAATTGAATATGTGTCTTGCAACTGTATATAAAGATGAAGATAATTCGGTGATTTTTAAAAATGTGAGCCGGATCGATGTAGATGGAAATAAGCTGATTCTTCGTGACATCATGGGAGATGAGCGCGTGGTAGAAGGCAGTATCCTTATGGTGGATCTTGCAAATAGTATCGTTAAACTACAGTGTGACTGATTTTTGCACCGGATGACTGAAATGTGAACTGAGAAAATGATAAAGATCATTTCTATAATAAAAAGTTAAGACGTGGAGGAACGATCAATGAAATTATCAGATGCAATGAGAGAAAAAATGTTGCTTTCCTTTGAGCTTTTTCCACCAAAAACAGAAAAAGGCATGACAAATCTGCCGGGAACCATCGAACATCTCATGAAGTACAAGCCAGAGTATATTTCCTGCACATACGGTGCAGGCGGAGGAAATGTCGGAGCTAACAGAGAAGTATGCCAGATGATCAGGAATGCAGGAACAATTCCTGTAACACACTTCACAGTAATCAAGAATACAAAAGAAGGAATTAAAAAACAGCTTCAGCAGTATCTGGCTGAAGGCGTTGACCATATGCTTGCGCTTCGCGGTGATATTCCGCTTGGCGAGACAACAACATGCGGCGATTTTAATTATGCGACAGACCTTGTTAGATTTGTGCGTGATGAGTTCGGCGATAAGTTTGAGATCGCAGTAGCCGGTTCACCGGAAGGACACATCGCATGCCGCAGTCTGGATGCAGATATCGCTGTTTTAAGACAGAAACAGGATAACGGAGCTGACTACATTATGACTCAGCTCTGCTGGGATATGGAGCAGTTTAAATATTGGCTGGATGCGATTCGTGAGGCTGGTGTTACAATGCCTGTGGATGTTGGAGTTATGCCGATCCTTGATCAGGCTGCCACCATCAATATGGCTCTTTCACGTAACGGTTGTGTAATGGACAGTGAGCTTTGCAGACTCATTTCCAGAAACTGGCTGTTCCCGAATCCGTTCAACGCAAAAGATGCTGACGGAAAACCGTTTGATATGTTCTATGAGGACAAGCTTAAACGTTTTAAAGAAGAAGGAATTGAATATACTATCAGACAGATTGATGAATATCGTGCACTTGGTGTTGACGGAATCCATCTTTATGCATTAAACAAGTGGAAGGATGTATCCGAGATCATTGACAGATCCGGACTTCGGACACTTATCTAATTATCAACAGAATAAATAAGAATTCCGGCACGATGCGGAGGTGCCAGAACAGTATCAGGCACCTCCCTTATGCGCCGGCATAACAGATATAAAATCAGGAGGTGCCCGTTTTATGGCACATGTTATTGCAGTCGCAGGAAAAGGCGGCGTTGGAAAAACTACATTATGCGGAATGCTGATCCAGTATCTCTGCGAAAAGAAAAAAGGACCTGTACTGGCGGTAGATGCAGATGCCAATTCAAATCTGAACGAGGTTCTTGGCGTAGAAGTAGACACAACTCTTGGCGATGTACGTGAGGAGATCGCACATGCTGAGATGACAGAGAAAAGCCCGATTCCAAAAGGAATGTCCAAGGCAGATTATGCAGAGGTACGTTTCGAGGATGCTCTTGCTGAGGAAGATGATTACGATCTTCTTGTGATGGGAAGAACACAGGGAAAAGGATGCTATTGCTTTGTAAACGGTCTGCTTCAGGCACAGCTTGCCAAATACCAGAAGAATTATCCATATATTGTTGTGGATAATGAAGCAGGAATGGAACATATCAGCAGAGGAATCCTTCCAAGTATGGAAACGGCAATCCTTGTAAGTGATTGTTCCAGAAGAGGAGTACAGGCTGTAGGCAGAATCGCGGAACTTATCAAGGAATGTGAGATGAAGCCTTCACGAGTAGGACTTATTATCAATCGCGCACCAAAAGCAGAACTGAATCCGGGAATCCTTGAGGAGATCCAGAAACAGGGACTCGATCTGATCGGTGTAGTACCACAGGATGAAGCAGTTTATGAGTATGACTGCGATGGGAAACCAACAGTCACTCTTCCTGAGGATAATCCGATGAGAAAAGCAGCTTTTGAAATTTTTGATAAATTAGGTTTATAATTAAATATAAACCTTTTTTTAAAAAAGAGAATAACCCATGGGTGGGGATGGGTTCCTGCCCGGGGCTTATTATAAAAAAGAAAAAATAAATAGATGTGCTATTAAAGGAGGTCTATAATGAGTGAATTCAAATTAACTACAGTGGAGGAATTTGAAGCCGCTACAGCCCGTCTTCTTGAGACAGGTGCAAAGGTAGGAGCAGATGCATGGCAGATCCGTGCAAAGAACCAGACTCCGCACTGTAAATTCGGTGAGCAGGGTATCTGCTGTCGTATCTGTGCAATGGGACCGTGCCGTATTACACCGAAGGCTCCAAGAGGAGTCTGCGGATGTGATGCTCATGGTATCGTAGGAAGAAACTTCCTTAAATTTACAGCTGGTGGTGCAGCTACTCACTCTGATCATGGTCGTGAGATCTGTCATACACTGTACTGCGCAAAAGAGGGCGGAAATTATCAGGTAAAAGATCCTGAGAAACTTCTTCGCATTGCTAAAGAGTGGGGCGTAGAAACAGAAGGCAAGGATATCTATGATCTGGCTCATGAGATGGCAGAGATCGGTCTTATGGAATATGGTAAACCGTTCGGATATCAGAGATTCCTTGACAGAATGCCAGCAGGACAGAAAGAAAAACTGATTGAGAACGAAATCGCACCACGTGCTATTGACCGTGAGGTTGCAAGTTCTCTGCATATGTCTCATATGGGATGTTCTTCTCTTCCGGAAGCACTTGTAAAACAGTCTCTTCGTTGCGGCATGGCTGATGGATGGGGCGGTTCCATGATGGGAACAGAGTTCTCTGATGTATTATTCGGAACCCCGAAGCCGCTTGACACAGAGGCTAACCTTGGAGTAATGGTTGAAGAGAACGTAAACATTGTTGTGCACGGACATGATCCGAGTCTTTCTGAGATGATCTGTGAGTATGCAGACAGCAAAGAAATGATCGATTATGCAAAATCCGTAGGAGCAAAAGGAATTACAGTTTCCGGTGTATGCTGTACTTCTAATGAGGTAGCTATGCGTCGTGGTGTTCCGATGGCTGGTAACTTCCTGCAGCAGGAGAACGTAGTGCTGACAGGTGCCTGCGAGGCGATCGTAGTTGATGTTCAGTGTATCTTCCCTGCATTAGGACCTCTGAGCAAATGCTTCCATACTAAATTTGTTACAACTTCTCCGATCGCTCAGATGCCGGATTCTGAATTTATCAGATTCAACGCTGAGACAGCAGGAGAAAATGCAAAAGCAATCGTTAAGATGGCTATCGATAACTTCAAGAACAGAAAACCTGAGCTTGTACATATCCCACAGCTGAAACAGAAAGCTACTGTTGGTTACTCAGTAGAAGCGATCGTTAAAGTTCTTGATGGTGTTACAAACTCTCAGGTTGACGTAACAGGAACAACCAAACCATTACTTGAGTGCATCACTTCCGGTGTTATCCGTGGTGCTGTTGCTATGGTTGGATGTAACAATCCTAAGATCCGTCCTGACTATGCACATATCGAACTGATGAAGAAGTGTATCGCAAATGATATCATTATCATCGCTTCCGGATGTTCCGCACAGGCAGCTGCTAAAGCTGGTCTGATGGACAAATCCGCAAGAGATCTCTGCGGTGCAGGTCTGAAACGTGTCTGTGAGCTGGCTGATATCCCACCAGTACTTCATATGGGATCCTGCGTAGATATCTCCCGTATGATGATCCTGGCTGCTGAACTTGCAAAAGATTCAGGACTTCAGATCAATCAGCTTCCTGTAGTAGGATGTGCTCCTGAGTGGATGTCTGAAAAAGCTGTATCCATCGGTAACTACGTAGTTGGTACCGGTATTGATACATTCCTTGGTGTTGATCCATATGTTTCCGGTTCTTCAGAAATGTGTGAACTTCTTACAGAGGGAACAAGAAAATGGACAGGTGCTGCTTACACAGTAGAGACAGACATCGAGAAATTAGTTGATCTTATGATCGAGAGAATTGAAGAGAAGAGAACAGCATTAGGAATCTAATCCGTTGCAATCTTTAAAATGTTATAAAAGGTGGAAGACGTAAAATGAAAATAGCAGTAACCGGTAAAGGTGGAGTAGGAAAGACCACTTTCGCAGCAACACTTGCAAGATTATACGCAGATGAGGGAAAGAAAGTCCTTGCAGCAGACGTGGATCCGGATGCAAACTTGGGTCTTGCCCTTGGATTTGATGAGGAAACATTGGACTCTATTGTTCCGATCTCAAAAATGCGTAAGCTTATAGAAGAACGTACCGGAGCCAACAGCCAGAATCAGTTTTATAAACTGAACCCAAAGGTAGACGATATTCCGGATACTTATGGAAAAACCTGTAATGGCGTAAAGCTGCTTGTCCTTGGGACTGTGGAAACAGGTGGAGGCGGATGCGTCTGTCCTGAACATGTGATGCTTAAAAGAGTGATCAATAACCTTGTGATCCACAGAGGTGATGTGGTGATCATGGATATGGAAGCCGGCCTGGAACATCTGGGCCGGGGCACCACGGAGAGCATGGATGAATTTATTGTAGTGATCGAACCAGGGGCAAGAAGTGTTCAGACTTATAAAAATGTCAAACGTCTTGCAAAAGATCTGGGAGTTTCCCAGGTCAAGGTCGTGGCCAATAAGGTAAGAAATCCGGAAGATGAGGAATTTATACGGAATAAGATCCCGGCAGAAGATCTGCTTGGAATGATCCACTACAATACAGAAGTTATAGATGCTGATCGTCAGGGAAAATCTCCCTACGATTTCAGTGAAACTGTAACAGCTGAAATCAGAAAAATCAAAGACAAAATTGATCAGAATTCAATTCTGTAAAAATAGGAGGTATTACAGTGACTTTATTTGATAGAGTATTCGGCGGAAACGATGCTGTATATGGTTTAACAGAGGGTGCTATTGACGGCGCGATCGCTCAGTATGGCGAAGACAAAGCTGTCAGCTTCCCGAATACCGCTTACAGCCTTCCTTGCTACTATGCTGTAACAGGAACAAAAGTTACAACATTAAAAGAATTAAAAGAAGCTCTTGGCGTTGTAAAAACACTTATGACAAGAGAGAAAAGACTGAATGATGCATTTATGTCCGGTGTTGCTACAGCACTCTGCGCAGAGTTCATCGAGGTTCTTAAATATATCGACGGAGCAACTCCTTATGAGGAGCCATGCTATGGCCATCTTGGTGATGCTGTTATCCGTGAGCTCGGTGTACCGCTTGTAACAGGCGATATCCCAGGCGTTGCAGTTATCCTTGGTGCTGCTCCTACTACAGAAGAGGGTGTTGCCCTTGTAAAGAGCTATCAGGCACAGGGTATCCTTGTAACACTGGTTGGAGGAATCATCGACCAGGTTGCTGAAGCCGGAATGAAGACAGGCGCTAACGTACGTGTTATTCCTCTTGGAAAAGATGTTACATCTGTTGTTCATGTAGTTTCCGTTGCGATCCGTGCAGCTCTGATCTTCGGTAATGTAACACCTGGAGATGCAGGAACACTTATGAAATACACAATGGATCGTGTACCGGCATTCGTTAACGCATTCAAACCTCTGGATGATGTGATCGTAGCATGTGGCGCAGGTGCTATTGCACTTGGTTTCCCGGTTATTACAAATGAGACAGAGAATATCTTCCGCGTACCGAAGAGCCTTATCGTTCAGGAGGACGTAAGCAAATTCAACGCTACTTCCCTTGAGGCACGTGACATTAAGATCAAGATCACAAATATCGATATTCCGGTTGCTTTCGCATCTGCATTCGAGGGTGAGATCATCCGTCGTAAAGACATGCAGGTTGAGTTCGATGGTTCCCGTGTAGACTGTGCAGAGCTTGTACATACCTGCGATGCTTCTGAGATCGAGGATCACAAGATCACAGTAATCGGACCTGAAGTAGACGAGATGGAATTCGGCAGCAAGAACAGCATTGCATATGTTGTTAAAGTTGCAGGTAAGAACATGCAGGCTGACTTTGAGCCGGTTATCGAGCGTAAATTCCACAACTACATCAACTGTATCGAGGGTGTATACCATACAGGACAGCGTGATATGCAGCGTATCCGTATCAGCATTGACGCATTTAATGCAGGATTCAGAATCAAACATATCGGTGAAGTTCTTTATGCATCTGTTAAAAATGAGTTCGATGCAGTTGTTGATAAATGTGAGGTTGTTATCTATACAGATCCTGCTGAGTGTACAAGAATCCGTCATGAGGTTGCAATCCCGATCTTTGACAAACGTGATGAGCGTCTTGATACTCTGACAGATGAATCTGTTGATGTATATTACAGCTGTATCCTTTGCCAGGCATTCGCACCAAGCCATGTATGTGTAGTAACACCGGAGAGACTTGGACTTTGCGGTGCGGTTTCATGGCTGGATGCAAAAGCTACTCATCAGCTTGACCCGGCTGGTCCTTGCCAGATCATCACAAAAGAGCGCCCGATCGATGAGAATCTTGGTTCTTATGAGGACGTTGATGAGGCAGTTCAGAAATTCTCCCAGGGTGCTCTGGAACACGTTACACTGTACTCCATCATGCAGGATCCGATGACTTCCTGCGGATGCTTCGAGTGTATCTGCGGTATCGAGCCATTCTCCAACGGTGTTGTTATTGCCAACCGTGAGTATGCAGGCATGACACCACTTGGAATGACATTCCCTGAGATGGCATCCATGACAGGTGGTGGAGTTCAGACACCTGGATTCATGGGACATGGTAAACATTTCATTTCCTCCAAGAAGTTCATGAAGGCTGAGGGCGGTATCGAGCGTATCGTATGGATGCCGAAAGAACTGAAAGAGTTCGTAGCTGACAGACTTAACAAGACTGCAAAAGAGCTTTACGGAATCGACAACTTCACAGATATGATCGGTGATGAGACAATCGCGGAAGATCCAGAGACACTGGTAGCATTCCTTACTGAGAAGGGACATCCGGCACTGGGACTTGATCCGATGATGTAATTAAGTAAGGAGAAAGGATGCAAAAGCGTTCTTTCTCCTGAAAAATGTTAAAAAGTTTGTTGATTTTTTAACGGAAATACGCGGCTACACCTTGCCAATAACTGGTATGGTGTAGTATAATATATAAAGCTCTGTAGTTTTTAATTATTATTTTTAAGGAGGCTAACGAAAAATGCCGTTTAATCAGAAACCACAAAAGTTCAATGCAAAGATTAATGCTGTCACAATCGGAAGCGGAGATAAGACTGTGACAATTGGTGGGGATTGTACATTCCCGTTTTATTCCTTTGACGCAGAGTCAGAGAACTGCCCGAAGATTGGTGTAGAGATCTCTGATATGGGTCTTGAGGGCGTATCTGAAGGTATCAAAGCTTACTATGAAGGCGCTACTACAATGGCTGACATTGCTAAGAAAGCAGCAGCTATGGAGGGTGCTGACTTTGTTGCACTTATTCTTGAGGGCGGCGACCCGAATGGTGTTAACAAATCTATCGATGAGCTGATCGCAGTTGTTAAAGAAGTTGCAGATGCAGTTGACTGTCCACTGGTTGTAGAGGGCTGCAAGAATGTTGAGAAGGATGCAGAGCTCCTTCCGAAGGTTGCAGAGGCTCTTCAGGGCAGAAACGCTCTGATCCTTTCCGAGAAAGAGGAAAACTATAAAGCAATCGGTGCAGCAGCAGGTCTTGCTTACAATCAGATCGTAGGCGCTGAGTCTGCCGTTGATATCAACCTTGCTAAACAGCTTAACGTTGTTACTACACAGCTTGGCGTAGATGCTAAGAAGATCGTCATGAATATCGGTAGTGCAGCAGTTGGTTATGGATATGAGTACGTAGTATCTACTATGGACCGTATCAAAGGTGCCGCTTTAGGCCAGAATGATAACATGCTGCAGATGCCTATTATTACACCTGTATCCGCTGAGACATGGAATGTTAAAGAGGCAATGGCTTCCGAAGCAGACATGCCGGCATGGGGACCACAGGATGAGCGTGGAATCGACATGGAAGTTGAGACAGCAGCTGCTGATCTTGCAGCTGGTTCTGATGCAGTTATCTTAAGACATCCGGAATCTGTTAAGACAATTTCCAAGCTGATCAAAGCACTTGCGTAATAAATAGGAGGATAAAGAGCTATGGCACTGAATGGTATTCAGATCTTTAAATTAACACCAAAGAAAAACTGTAAGGAATGTGGATGCCCTACATGTATGGCTTTCTCTATGAAAGTTGCACAGGGCGCACTGAAAATTGAGCAGTGTCCTCATATGTCCGAGGAAGCACTGGCTTCTCTTTCTGAGGCAACTGCACCGCCAATGAAAACTATCAAGATCGGAACAGGCGATGGAGAGTTTACACTTGGTGGAGAGACTGTTCTTTTCAGACATGAGAAGACATTTGTAAGCAAAACAAGATATGCCGTATCACTTTGCACATGCATGAGTGATGAAGAAGTAGAAGCAAAACTTGCAGAGATCCCACACGTTGATTATGATCGTATCGGTGAGAGAATGCATGTAGAGCTTGTATATGTAAACTGCGATGAGAATGCAGATGCTGCAAAATTCACAGCACTTGTAGAGAAGGCTAAAGGTCTTGGAAGAACACTGATCCTTGGCTGTACAGATCCTGAAATCGCAAAAGCTGCCCTTGAAGTATGTAAGGACGGCAAACCGGTTCTTAACGGAGCAAACGCTTCCAACTACGAGGCAATGAGCAAGGTTGCTACAGATGCAGGTGTAGTTCTCGGTGTATCCGGTAAGGACATCAATGAGTTATATGATACTACAGCAGCTATTGAGAAACTTGGCAACAAGAATCTCGTACTTGATACAACAGGAGCTGACATCAAAGAGACTTTTGCAAATACTGTACAGGTTCGTCGTGCAGCTCTTAAGAATCAGGATAGAACATTTGGTTATCCTTCTATCGTTAACCTTGTTAAACTTGCGAAGGGTGACAAACATTTACAGGCAGCACTTGCTTCCATGTTCACTATGAAATATGGTTCCATCGTTGTTATGGAGCAGATGACATATGCAGAAGCACTTCCGCTGTTCGGTCTTCGTCAGAACGTATTTACAGACCCACAGAAGCCAATGAAGGTAGAACCGGGTATCTATCCTCTGAACGGAGCAGACGAGAATTCTCTCGTTGTAACAACAGTAGACTTCGCTCTTACATATTTCGTAGTGTCCGGCGAGCTGGAGCGTTCCGGTGTTCCGCTTAACCTGGTGATCAATGATGCAGGCGGACTTTCCGTACTGACATCCTGGGCAGCAGGTAAATTCTCCGGAAACAGCATTTCCGAGTACATCAAAGAGAATGTTGAGCCGAAGGTTAAATGTAGAAGACTGGTTATTCCTGGTAAAGTAGCAGTTCTTAAGGGCGATCTTGAGGCTAAGCTTCCTGGATGGGAGATCATCGTAGGACCAAGAGAAGCAGTACAGCTTGTGAAATTCTTAAAAGACCTTGACGCGTAAACTTAAGGTTTAAGAAATCAGCTGTCAGGCAATACCGCCGACAGTTATAAGCGGCTGTGTAGGATTGCTGCACAGCCATATCCTACTAATATGTAAAGGAGAACACGAGTATGGCAAAATTTGTAACAATTGGGGAGAGACTTTCAACAACAGCACCGGCAGTAAATAAAGCATTTACTGAGAGAGATCCTGAGCCGATCATCAAAAGAGCAAAACAGCAGCTTGATGCTGGAGCTACATATCTTGATGTAAACATCGGACCTGCTGAGAACGATGGTGAGGATCTTATGAAATGGGCGGTACAGCTCCTTCAGTCCGAGTTTGACAACGTTCCGCTTGCTCTGGATACAACAAACCAGAAAGCAATTGAGGCCGGTATTTCCGTATACAACAGAAGCAAAGGAAAACCGATCGTAAACTCTGCAGATGCTGGTGACAGAATCACTAACATTGATCTTGCAGCAGCTAATGATGCAATCTGTATCGCACTTTGCTCTTCAGGAATGGTTGCAGCAGACAACGATGAGCGTATGATGCACTGCCAGAACATGCTTGAGAGAGGTCTTGGCCTTGGTATGGAAGCAGAGGATCTCTGGTTCGATCCGCTTTTCCTGGTTGTAAAAGGAATGCAGGACAAACAGATGGAAGTTCTTGAGGCAATCAAGATGTTCTCCGAGATGGGTCTGAACTCCACTGGCGGTCTTTCCAACAACAGTAACGGTATGCCAAAACATATCCGTCCGATCATGGATTCTGCTCTTGTAGCTATGGCTATGATGAATGGTCTTACATCTGCGATCGTTAACCCTAACGACCTTCGTCTTATGGAGACAATCAAATCCTGTGACGTATTCAAGGGTAACACACTTTACGCAGATTCTTACCTTGAGATCTAATTTGGCGTGTGAACAAAACAGGAGCGCTGTTTCAGAGGCTGGGGGCTTCGGCCTTCAGCCTCTTTTTTATTAATATAGTTTAGTCTAACTCCCAACGCCACAGGTGGAAGACGAATAACTTTTACGAGGCGAGAAAGGTGGTTGCCGAATGTTTAAGGTGACTTTTGCTTTTGAAAATGGCAGTACGGTAGAAGCATTTGCCAATGCGGGGGATAATTTACTGGAGGTTGCTCGTGGTGCCAATGTGGCTATCGATGCACCATGTTCCGGAAACGGAGCCTGTGGAAAATGTCGGGTACAGTTAAAAGGCGGAGAACTGGACTCAAAGAAAACTCTTCATATTTCGGATGAAGAGTACAGTGCCGGATGGCGTCTGGCCTGTATGAGCAAGATCAGTGCTGATGTCGAGGTGCTTGTGCCGGATATCGCATCCGCGTATAAGAGCAGAATGAAGGTTGCTGACTTAAGCTCAAAAGAAGAAATCGCGATTTTTGAAAAAGCCAAGCATGATGTTGAATTGGCTGGCATAGAACTTACAAACAGTCTTGATGTTGTAGAACTTAAGATGGATGTTCCGACACTGGATGATACCATGCCGGATAATGAGAGACTGACCCGTGCACTTCAGAAATATATGAATTTAAAGCGTGTCAGAATACCATATGCAGTACTTAAGAAACTTCCAGACGTACTCCGTGAAAGTAAATTTTCTGTGAAGTGTGTAGTTCGTACAGCACCAAATGATATGTATGTATACGATATTTTTGACAGTAAAAAAGATGTTGTGATCGGTGGTCTTGCTGTAGATATCGGTACTACAACAGTTTCTGCAGTTCTGATCAATATGGAAACAGGAGAGATCCTGGCTAAGAGTTCTTCCGGTAACGGTCAGATCCGTTTTGGTGCGGATGTTATCAACCGTATCATCGAATCTCAGAAACCTGGCGGAAAGAAGAAACTTCAGGATGCAGTAATTAAAGAGACTATCAATCCGATGATCCATGAAATGTGCAGAAGCATTCATTTCCCGGAGGAACAGATCTACCGGATGTGTGTTGCTTCCAATACAACCATGAATCATCTGTTTGCAGGAATCAATGCGGATCCGCTTCGTATGGAACCGTATATTCCTACATTTTTCAAAACAAATTCTCTGTTTGCATCGGATGTGGGAATTGAGATCAATCCGGATGCACATATTATCATGGCTCCGAATATCGGAAGCTATGTAGGCGGAGATATCACTGCAGGTACATTGGTAAGTATGATCTGGAACAGACCGGAATTCTCCCTGTTTATAGACCTTGGTACAAACGGAGAGCTTGTATTCGGTAATTCCGATTTTATGATGAGCTGTGCATGTTCCGCTGGTCCTGCCTTTGAGGGTGGAGATATCAGCTGCGGTATGCGTGCTACAGACGGTGCTATCGAGGCATGTACTATTGATAAAGAGACTATGGAGCCGACTTATAAGGTTGTGGGTGAGCCTGGAACAAAGCCGGTAGGACTTTGTGGATCAGGAATCATTGATGTGATCAGTGAACTCTTTATGACAGGTATCATTAATCCTAAGGGTAAATTTGTCCGTGAGGGCAAGAGAGTCCGTCACGATCATTATGGCATGGGAAGCTATGTGATCGCCTTCGAAGAGGAAGCTGGCTCTGCCAAGGATGTTGAGATCACAGAAGTAGATATTGATAACTTTATCCGTGCCAAAGGTGCTATTTTCTCTGCAATCCGTACTATGCTGAATTCTCTTGATTTCGATGTTTCCATGATCGATGACGTATATGTTGCCGGTGGAATCGGAAGCGGAATCAATATGGCCAATGCAGTGCATATCGGAATGTTCCCGGATATCCCTCTTGAGAAGTTCCATTACATTGGTAACTCTTCTCTGACAGGAGCTTATCTGATGCTTCATTCCACATCGGCAGAGAAAAAGACTTACGAGCTGGCATCCAATATGACGTATCTGGAGCTTTCCACAGTTCCTACCTATATGGATGAATTCGTAGGTGCATGCTTTATTCCACATACAGATACAGGACTTTTCCCATCTGTTACGGAAGAACAGCAGAAGAGATAAGACAGACTAAAATGGCAGAGGTAAAACATGGCTTTTAGTATAAATGATTTGAACTATGAAAAAGACAGCAAGGAAAGAATGCCCTGGGAGCATTATACAGAGGAGTTTGGAAAGGCAGATCCGGCAGAAATTGCCGGACGTCTCTCCATTCCTTATGATGAGGAGAAGAAAGAACTGACTCTGAAATTTCTTGGGACGGTTTATCACATTTCCTGGCCGGATTTTCAGGTAACTCATGATAAAGATGATATGGGATTTTATCCTCTTGAGGAAATGCACTATGCGAAGATCCTTACCATCCGTTTTCTGCTGAACGGGAATATTTCCCAGGGAAGCGGAAAGTTTAAAACCTACCGGGAGATGCCCTGGGGAGAGGTATATCTCCGCCAGTTTGATGGAAGATGTATCAAGCGGCTGGCTTTTACATACGGAAACAGGCTGAAGGATTTTAAGGGGATCATGGAGCATATCCATGCAGTTCCTGTAAAGCATGGAGATATTTCCTATCAGGTAGAGATTTTTTCCGGATATCAGATTCAGATGATTTTGTGGGAAGGTGACGATGAATTTCCACCGTCCTCACAGATCTTGTTTTCCGATAATTTTCCGGTTTCCTTTGCAGCTGAGGACATGGCTGTTATGGGAGACGTTATCATTGGGTCTTTAAAGGCGTTTCTGAAATGTCTTTAAATTTAAAATAGTTAAGAACAGGATGGGACCTGTTTTTATAGAGATGCAGTTTTAAGGGATTAAAAACTGTAAAAATACCTAAAGGGAGGTAACATTATGGGATTCAAAAGTGACATCGAAATTGCACAGGAGTGCGAAATGCTTCCAATCACACAGATTGCAGAGAAGGCAGGTATTGACGACAAATATCTGGAGCAGTACGGAAAGTACAAAGCAAAAATTGATTACAATCTGTTAAATGAGAGTGACAAAAAAGATGGTAAGCTGATTCTTGTAACAGCTATCAACCCGACACCGGCAGGAGAAGGAAAAACAACTACAACAGTTGGTCTTGCTGACGGAATGCAGAAACTTGGAAAGAACGTAATGGTTGCACTTCGTGAGCCGTCCCTGGGACCGGTATTCGGCGTAAAAGGCGGTGCAGCAGGCGGCGGTTATGCTCAGGTAGTTCCGATGGAGGATATCAACCTTCATTTTACAGGCGACTTCCATGCTATCGGTGCAGCTAATAACCTTCTTGCAGCAATGATCGACAACCATATTTTCCAGGGCAATGAGCTGAATATTGATCCGAGAAAGATCACATGGAGACGTTGCGTTGACATGAACGACCGTCAGCTTCGTAATGTAGTAGACGGCCTTGGCGGAAGAACAAATGGTATGCCGCGTGAGGATGGATATGATATCACAGTTGCATCTGAGATCATGGCAGTTCTCTGTCTTGCAAGTGACATCAAGGATCTGAAGGAGAGACTTTCCAGAATCATTATCGGATATACCTATGGTAAAGTTTCCGAGCAGAAACCAGTAACAGCAGGTGATCTTCATGCAGAGGGTGCTATGACAGCACTTCTGAAGGACGCCCTGAAACCGAACCTTGTACAGACACTGGAGCATGTTCCTGCAATCGTACACGGCGGACCATTCGCTAACATCGCTCACGGATGCAACTCCGTAACAGCTACAAAGATGGCTATGAAGCTTGCTGATTACGCTATCACAGAGGCTGGATTCGGTGCTGACCTTGGTGCTGAGAAATTCCTTGACATCAAGTGCCGTATGGCTGGTCTTACACCAAGTGCAGTTGTTATCGTAGCAACCGTACGTGCGCTGAAATACAACGGCGGTGTTGCAAAAGCTGATCTTAACAATGAGAACCTTGAGGCTCTTGAGAAGGGTATCCCGAACCTTCTGAAACATGTTGACAATATCAAGAACGTTTACAAGCTTCCATGTGTTGTTGCAATCAACGCATTCCCGACAGATACCAAGGCAGAGCTTGACCTGGTAGAGGCAAAATGTAAAGAGCTTGGTGTTAATGTTGCACTTTCCGAAGTATGGGCAAAAGGCGGCGAGGGTGGCCTGAAGCTTGCTGAGGAGGTTATCCGTCTTGTTGAGGAGCCGAACGATTTCACATATGCTTATGAGCTTGAGGGTTCCATTGAGGATAAACTGAACCAGATCGTACAGAAAGTATATGGTGGTAAGAAAGTTGTTCTTACAGCGAATGCTCAGAAACAGGCAAAACAGCTGGAGGCACTTGGATTTGGTAACTGCCCGATCTGCGTAGCTAAGACACAGTACAGCCTGACAGATGATCAGACAAAACTTGGTGCACCGAAAGACTTTGAGGTAACAGTACGTAACCTTAAGATCTCTGCTGGTGCAGGATTTATCGTAGCTCTTACAGGTGAGATCATGACTATGCCAGGTCTCCCGAAAGTACCGGCTGCAACTAAGATTGATGTAGATGAGACAGGAAAGATCACAGGTCTCTTCTAATCACAATATAAGATTATGAAACAACCGGAGGGGGCTTTTTATAAGGCCCCCAATGGGCTCTCAGGAGTGCTAAAATAAGAATATAAGGAGGAGAGTCCTATGGGATTTTCTACAAGTACTTGTACTGAATTTGTCGAGGTATTAAGCTCCAAGGCACCTGTTCCCGGCGGCGGCGGTGCATCTGCCCTTGTAGGTGCTGTTGGTACAGCTCTTGGAAACATGGTTGGAAGCCTTACTGTTGGTAAGAAAAAATATGCAGATGTAGAAGATGAAATGTGGGAGCTGAAAAAGAAATGTGATCAGCTTCAGAAAGATTTCCTTCATCTGATCGAGAGAGATGCGGAAGTTTTTGAGCCTCTTTCCAAGGCTTATGGAATGCCAAGAGAGACAGAGGAAGAGAAGGCTGAGAAGGCTCGGGTAATGGAAGCTGCCCTCAAGGAAGCATGCTCTGTTCCTATGGAGATCATGGAGAAATGCTGCGAGGCTATTGAACTTATCGTTGAGTTCGGAGCAAAAGGTTCCAAGCTTGCAATCAGTGATGCCGGTGTAGGTGCTGCATTCTGCAAAGCAGCTCTTAAGGGAGCAAGCCTGAATGTGTACATTAACACAAAATCCATGGCTGACCGTGCGTATGCAGAGGAATTAAATAAAAAAGCAGACGCTATGCTTGAGAAATATACAAAGATTGCAGACGAGACATTTGACAGTGTTCTCGGAAGATTGAAATAGGAGGAACCAGACAAATGGCAAAGCAGTTATTAGGTAAAGAAGTTACAGCAGCTCTCAATGAGAAGATCAAAGCTAACGTTGCAGAGCTTCAGGCAAAAGGTGTAGATCCTACACTTTGCATCATCCGCGTTGGTGAGAACCCAAGCGATATTTCCTACGAGAGAGGTGCTACAAAGCGCTGTGAGACTCTTGGTGTTGCATGTGAGAAGATCCTTCTTCCGGAGGATGTCTCCCAGGATGAGCTTCTTGCAACAATTGATAAAGTAAACAAAGATGACAAGATCCACGGAGTTCTTCTGTTCCGTCCGCTTCCGAAACATCTGGATCAGGCAGTGATCGAGAATGCACTTGCAGCAGAGAAAGATGTTGACTGTATGACAGATCTTTCCATGTCCGGTGTATTCACAGGCAAGAAGATCGGATTCCCACCATGCACACCGCAGGCCTGCATGGAGATCCTTGATCATTACGGAATTGACTGCACAGGCAAAAAAGCTGTTGTAATCGGAAGAAGCCTTGTAGTTGGCAAACCGGCTGCAATGATGCTTGTTAAGAAGAATGCGACAGTTACTATCTGCCATACAAGAACTGTTGATATGCCGTCTGTTGCAAAAGAAGCTGATATCGTGATCGTTGCAGCAGGCCGTGCTGGTGTTGTCGGTGCTGATTATGTCAGAGAGGGACAGACCATTATCGATGTAGGTATCAATGTTAATGCAGAGGGTAAGCTTTGCGGTGATGTTGATTATGCGGCAGTTGAGCCGATCGTTGATGCGATCACACCGGTTCCTGGCGGAGTTGGAAGCGTTACAACTTCTGTTCTTGTAGGACACGTAGTTGAAGCAGCAATGAGAAAAGCGCAGTAATAAAGGATTGATTATTGATATATGTACAGATTCCGAAATAGTTTTTGTTTACGGATGATGATGCTTGCAGGCGTTCTGGTGATCGGAACGCCTGTGGGTGTTTTTGCGGAAGAAGTGGATCATTCCATGGAGGGACAGATCTCCAAGCCGCAGTCATCCGGAGAGAGTGATATAGATAGTTTTGTGGATGATTCCACAGATAATACTTACGGATATTATACGATCATGGGATGTACCACAGCGACTGAGGAGGATATGGTGGCGCAGTATGAGGCGCAGAATGTAGAGTATCCTTCCGGTATCCTGACAGAGGGCGGTGCACCGAACATTGATACGTTTTGCACAATTGTGATAGAGGAAGCGGATACGGAGGGTGTCCGTGGTGAAGTTGTATATGAACAGGCAATGCTTGAGACCGGGTGGCTTCAGTTTCAGGGAGATGCCAGTGCCGGGCAGTTTAATTTTTCCGGACTTGGGACTACCGGCGGCGGTGTTGCCGGAAATTTTTTTCCTGATGTCAGGTCCGGGATCCGGGCTCAGGTACAGCATTTGAAGGCTTATGCGTCTTCAGATGAACTGAACCAGGCCTGTGTGGATAACCGTTTTCAGTATGTGACCCGGGAAAGTGCACCTTATGTGGAATGGCTTGGGATTCAGGAGAATCCTTATGGTGGTGGATGGGCCGCCGGGAGAAGCTATGGATATAAGCTTAGAAGCCTTCTGGCAGATCTGAAAGGTGAAGAATATACCTGGCCGGAGAGCACAGAGACTGTGGAGAAATGATAAAATGGAGATATGTGTCTTGTGTAAGATGCATGTCTCTTTTTTGTTCACAAAAATTATCAGAAAAGTGATTTTTAACATTGGAAAAATGGAGAAATATGGTAAAATAAAAAGAAAAGAGCACAGGGAGGAAAACTATGCGAAAAAGAAAAATTTTCAGTGTATTAATGGCAGCTGCAGCATCTGCGTCCATGCTTTTTGCACCTGTTGTTGCGAAAGCAGATGGAACAGAAAGCTGGGTACGCAATTATCAGTCACTTGTAAATGCTGCAGGAGGAAATTGTACAATAGCACCGGAAACACCATTTGGATGGCCTGAAGAAAATACAACGGTAAAGCTTGGAGCCTTTGATATTGGCTGGGATTCTTGGGTTATTCCTAAACAGATCACAGTAAATCAGAAAGGTGATATGGGATATACCAAGGATGTGGCAGTGATCATACAGGGAAAATGGTTTACAGATGGTGGAACGTATCATGGAAATGTAATTATTGATAATGGTGGCTCCATGACTGTAAAAAGGGCAGATATGTCTGGTGGATGGAATTGGTACGATAATGTTACAGTAAAAAATGGAGGAACACTAAATGCGGATGGATCAACAGTAATTGGATATAAAGGAACACTTAATTTAGAAAGAAAGGCAATTGTTAAGTCTACTGACAGATGGTCTCTTCGAATTCAAGGCGGCACTCTGAATGCGGATGATTCTACTATAACTGGAGCACTCTGTGCAGAAGATCAGCAAGAATTAAAAACTGTAATAAATGGAAAATTAACTGTTGATAAATTCTATGGCGGTGCACTTACATTACCAACCGGAACAACTTTAACTGTGAAAGATTATATGGATTTATCACATGATGGAGATAACGAGCAGTTTGTGGTAGAAAAAGGAGCTGTGCTCAATATAGAGGAGGAGCATAGTATATTAAGTCATTCCTGGAAGCTAGGACATCCGGCCAGAATATTAATTAAATCTGGTGGAACTGTAAATATGCAAAGAGTTAGCCTGGGACAAGGTGTTGAGATTAAAATAGAAAAAGGAGGAGTCCTTAATCTGAATAAAGGTTTTTCTACTACATCTGGCAGGGAAATCACAGGTTCAGGAACTGTAAACATTAAAGGAACAGAAGTTACCACAACAGGGAAGCGTACAAACGAGGCTTTCGCGCGTTCTTTAACTATAAATCATAAAGGGGATCATTGTTATGAGTACTATTATGATGCTGCTGCACAGGAAAAGGGATATGGAATGCAGTATTGTCGTTACTGTGGAAAAGAGCAGAAAATAAAAATCGCCACCCCAACTCCAAAACCATCTGCAGAAGCAAAAAAAGGCACAACCTTCAAAGTATCCGGGCTTACCTACAAGATCACAAAAACAGGAACAGGCCGCAGCGTTTCTCTCACTAAAGGAGTTTCCGGGGCAGTAGTTTTAGTTCCTTCAAAAGTAACCTACAAGAAACGCAGCTACGCAGTGACCTCTATTGCTGCAAAGGCATTCTATAATAACAGGAGGCTTACAACAATAACAATCCCGGCCTCTGTAAAGACTATTGGAACCCAAAGCTTTGTAAACTGCACAAAACTGAAAAAGATCAATGGCTTCACAAAAGTAACAGCAGTAGGAAAACAGGCATTTTATAAATGCACGGCATTAACTCAGATCGGAAGCAAGGCATCAACCATCACACTGCCGGCAGTGCAGAAGCTTTACAGCGGCGCTTTCCAGAACTGCAGTAAGATCAGTCGGATCACAATCAGCAGTAAGAGTTTTAAAACAGTGGAGAGCAAAGCAATCACCGGAATCAATAAAAAAGCAGTAATACGCGTGCCGGCATCAAAACTGACTGCTTATAAAAAAATATTCAAAACTTCAACCGGATATGTAAAAACCATGAAAATCACAAAATAAAAAAGATGTGCGTCTGAACAAAAACAGGCGCACATCTTTTTGTGTTAAAGAATTTAATTCAATTCCAGATTTTCAAGCTCCTGAGATGGAATCTTAGGGTCTGAGCCATCTACATATTTCTTGAGTGCTTTGGAGGTTTTTGCGAAGCCGGCATTGGTTCCGGCACCGCCGATGCAGCCTCCTGGACAGGCCATTCCTTCGATCATGCAGTTTTTGATCTTGCCGGCTTTGGCCAGAGTGAGGACTTTTTTGCACTCAGCGAGGCTTTCTGCGTGTTCGATGTGGACGGGGACATCAGGATAATATTCCTTCAGACAGGCTTCAATAGCACCTGCTACGCCGCCTGCGATGGCATATCCTCTTCCGGCAGCTGTTGCAGTCTGGGTTTCTTCCGGGATGTCCTCGCATGCAGATGGAATGATATCTTTGGCATCGAACATTCCCCAAAGTTCTTCGAAGGTGATAACGAAATCTACATCACTTCTTACGGAATGGCGCATGGCTTCCAGCTTCTTGGAGGCGCAGGGGCCGATGAATACTACTTTCGCATTGGGGTGCTCTTTTTTTACAATGCGGGCAGTTGCCACCATCGGTGTCAGCTCCTGTGAGATGTTGTCGATCATAGCCGGGAAGTATTTCTTCGCCATTACAGACCATGACGGGCAGCAGGAGGTAAGCAGGAACGGGAGATTGCCGGTGGCTACTTCTTTTGCATAATGATGGGCCTCGGAAATACAGCCGATGTCTGCGCCGAGTGCTACTTCATAAATATTGGAAAAGCCAAGCTGAGTTAAAGCAGAGCGGAATTTACCGGGAGTTACATCTTCACCGAACTGATTGATGTAAGCTGGTGCAACTTCTGCAATGATCTCAGTTCCCTCACGGAGGGCATGTGCCAGCTGGAAAATCTGGGATTTATCAGAGATGGCACCGAATGGGCAGCTGACCATACACATACCGCAGGATACACATTTATCCTGGTTGATGGAAGCGCGTCCCTGCTCATCGCTTTCGATAGCTTTTACACCACAGGCACGTTCGCAGGGGCGTTCTTTATGGGCAATGGCATCATAAGGACAGACCGCTTTGCATCTTCCGCAGTGGATGCATTTGTCCTGATCAATAAAAGATTTCCCATCAACCATGGAGATGGCTCCTTTAGGACAGGTCTGAATGCATGGATGGGCAACACAGCCGCGGCACATATTGCTTACTTCGTATTTATTGGATTCGCATGCAGAACATGCAGAAGGGATTACCTGCATAAGAGGTGGTTCGTAATATTTCTCATCAATATTGCTTGACTTTACGCCGTCAGTAAGATGGACAGAACGGTTCTCCGGGCGGAGGGAAAGTCCCATAGCCAGACGGACACGTTCACTTGCAACAGCTCTTTCACGATAGATGCTCTCGCGGTATTTCGCGCGTTCCTCTACAATATTGTAAGGGATGGATTCAATATCGTGGATCAGGGATTCGTCCGTGGATTCAAATCCGATCTTCGCAATTTCTGTAAAAATCTTTCGCCGGATCTGTTTAACTGGTGTGTCGAGATTTCGCATAAATGTTCTCCTTTTCAAAAAATGTTTAAAATGTTTTCCACGCACTTTTTATTCATCTTATAGTAATTGAGAAATAAAATCAATAAAAGAAAATGTTTTTTAGCAAAAACAAAAAGAGATTATTTGTTTCTTTATTGTCATGAATGTTAAAAAATGCACATTTATTGTAAAAAATAGATGCAAAACAAGTAAGGCGTTGTAAGCTTTTCGATATATTCTGAAAAAAGCAAAAAAATTACTTGTGAAAAATGACGATATAAGTTATAATTAAAAGCACGAAAATAGTGCAATATAATGATAGGCACGTAAATGAGACACTGACAGAGTGTTAAATCATTAACTTGTGGTAGGAACAGGTTAATCAAGTGGAAAATCTATGAGAAACAAGGAGGGAACCGAATGTTAGACCAGACGTATTACAGGAAAACGGATGAGATCATCGAGCATTACGGCCGGAAAGCTGCATCACTGATACCGATCATGCAGGATATCCAGGCTGAGTACCGTTATCTCCCGGGAGAGCTTCTTACTTATGTTGCGGAACAGATTGGTGTAAAAGAAGCGAAGGCGTACAGCGTAGCTACTTTCTATGAGAATTTTTCCTTTGAGCCGAAGGGCAAGTACATCATCAAGGTATGTGATGGAACTGCCTGTCATGTACGTAAGTCCATGCCTGTAAAGGAAGCAATGCTTAAAGAACTCGGACTGAGCCATAAGAAACATACAACCGATGATATGCTTTTTACAGTTGAGACAGTATCCTGTCTTGGTGCATGCGGACTTGCACCGACCTTAACTGTAAATGATGAGGTTCACCCGAAAATGACACCTGAGAAGGCTATTGAGCTTTTAAATGAATTGAGAGGTGAGAACGTATGAGTATAACCAGTATGGAAGATCTGAAAAATAAACAGGCTGAGGTTAAGAAGAATCTTGATGGCTATACTTGCCGTGTTCTCGTCTGTTCCGGTACCGGATGTATCGCTTCCGGTGCTCAGAAGATTTATGAAGAAATGTCAAGACTCTGTGAAGGTATCGAGGGTGTTGCAGTAGAAATGCAGAAAGATGTTCCACATGTGGGCATCGTTAAGACCGGATGCCAGGGACTCTGCGAACTTGGACCTCTTATGAGAATTGAACCGTATGATTATCAGTATGTACATGTACAGGTGGATGACTGCCGTGAGATCGTTGAGAAGACGATCATCTGCGGACTTCCGGTTGAGCGTCTGTTCTATCGCCATAATGATGAAGCCTGTCCGCATCCGGATGATATTCCGTTTTTGAACCAACAGACCAGAATCGTTCTTGAAAACTGCGGTAAGATCGATGCGGAATCTATTGATGAATACATTGCTGTAGGTGGATTTTCAGCCATGGCAAAGGCTTTCTTTGAGATGACCCCACAGGGTGTTATTGATGAGATCACGAAATCCGGTCTTCGCGGCCGTGGCGGTGCCGGATTCCCGGCAGGCAAGAAATGGTCACAGGTAGCACGTCAGCCAGAGAAGGTTCGCTACGTAGTATGTAATGGTGACGAGGGTGATCCCGGAGCATTTATGGATGGTTCCGTAATGGAAGGTGATCCTTACAAGATGATCGAAGGTATGGTCATTGCAGCTTACGCAGTAGGCGCAGAGGATGGCTATATCTATGTACGTGCCGAGTATCCTCTTTCTGTACAGAGACTCCGGATGGCCATTGAACAGGCAGAATCCTATGGGCTTCTTGGTGACAATATCCTTGGTTCCGGTATTAATTTCCACTTACATATCAATCGGGGTGCCGGAGCGTTCGTATGTGGTGAAGGTTCTGCCCTGACTGCATCCATCGAAGGCAACAGAGGTATGCCTCGTGTTAAACCGCCGAGAACTGTTGAGCAGGGTCTGTGGGGCAAGCCAACTGTTCTTAATAACGTAGAGACCTACGCTAACGTACCGAAGATCATCCTTCAGGGTGCTGACTGGTTCCATACCATCGGTACAGAGGGAAGCCCCGGAACAAAGACATTCTCACTTACCGGTTCCATTGAGAACACTGGTCTTATCGAGGTTCCTATGGGAACAAGTCTTCGCCATATTATCTATGATATCGGCGGCGGCCTTAAGAGCGGTGCTGCATTTAAGGGAGTGCAGATCGGCGGACCATCTGGTGGATGTCTGATCGATGACCAGATCGATCACCCGCTTGATTTTGACTCTGTTAAGAAGCTGGACGCTATCATGGGATCCGGCGGACTTGTTGTTATGGATGAGAATACCTGTATGGTAGAGGTTGCACGTTTCTTCATGAGCTTTACACAGCGTGAGAGCTGCGGTAAATGTGTTCCATGCCGTGAGGGTACGAAACGTATGCTTGAGATCCTTGAGAGGATCGTTGAAGGCAAGGGTGAGCTTTCCGACCTGGATGAGCTGGAAGAGCTTGCAAACATGGTTCAGAGCATGGCTTTGTGCGGCCTTGGCAAGAGTGCACCGCTTCCGGTCATCAGTACCCTGAAGCGTTTCCACGATGAATATGTAGAACATATCGTAGATAAGAAATGCCGGGCGAAAGTCTGCACGGCACTCCGTCAATTCCATATCAATCCTGAATTCTGTATCGGCTGCGGCAAGTGTGCTAAGAACTGTCCGGCAGGCGCGATTTCAGGAAAGATCAAGCATCCACATGTAATCAACAACGACGTATGTATCAAATGCGGTTCCTGTAAGGATAACTGTAACTTTGATGCGATTTATGTGGAAGCATAGAAGGGAGGATATCTTATGGGTACAATGACAATTGACGGAAGAAAAGTAGAATTCACCGACGAAAAAAATGTCCTGACAGTCATCAGGAATGCCGGTATCAATATCCCCACACTGTGCTATCATTCAGAGGTTTCCACATTTGGTGCCTGTCGTCTCTGTACAGTTGAGGATGACAGAGGCAAGACATTTGCGTCCTGTTCCGAGCAGCCGAGAGACGGAATGGTTATCTATACCAACTCCGGTCGTATTAAGAAATATCGTAAACTGATCGTGGAGCTGCTTCTTGCAGCACATTGCCGTGACTGTACAACCTGTGTAAAGAGCGGCGAATGTATCCTGCAGGAGTTGGCACATCGCCTTGGCGTGCGGGATATCCGTTTTGAAAATACAAGAGAACAGCACGAGATCGATGACAGTTCACCGTCCATCATCCGTGATCCGAACAAATGTATCCTCTGCGGCGACTGTGTACGTGCCTGCGAGGAGCTTCAGGGAATCGGAGCTCTTGGATTCGCATTCCGTGGAACAGAGGCCATGGTCATGCCTGCATTCAATAAAAAGATTGCTGAGACACAGTGTGTAAACTGTGGTCAGTGCCGTGTTTACTGTCCGACAGGTGCGATCTCCATCCGTACACATATGGATGAAGTATGGGATGCACTGGCTGATAAGAATACTCGTGTTGTTGCACAGGTTGCACCGGCAGTTCGTGTTGCAGTTGGTGATCATTACGGACTTGCCAAAGGCAGAAGTGTTATGGGTAAAATCGTTAACGCGCTTCACAGAATGGGCTTTGACGAAGTATACGATACCACATTCAGTGCCGACCTTACCATCATGGAAGAGACCAAGGAGTTCCTAAACAGAGTGGAGAAGGGTGAGAATCTTCCGCTTCTGACTTCCTGCTGTCCTGCATGGGTGAAGTTTATCACTGATCAGTATAAGGAATATGTTCCGAACATTTCTACCTGCCGTTCCCCACAGGGAATGATGTCTGCGGTTATCAAGGAATACTTCCGTGATCCGGAGCATGCAGCAGGCAAGAAGACTGTTATGGTTTCTATCATGCCATGTACTGCCAAGAAGGCAGAGGCGATCCGCCCCAACAGCTTTACAGATGGTGAGCAGGATACCGATATCGTTATCACAACTACCGAGCTCCTTCGAATGATCGATAACTTTGGTCTTGATTTTGCAACACTGGATCCGGAAGCATGCGATATGCCGTTTGGATTTGGTTCCGGTGGTGGTGTTATCTTTGGTGTTACCGGCGGTGTTACCGAGGCAGTTCTCCGAAGACTGAGCCCGGATCACAGTAAGGAAGCCATGCATGAGATCGCAGAGTGTGGTGTCCGTGGTGAAGATGGAATCAAGGAATTTACCGTGCCGTATAAGGGAATGGATATCAATGTATGTGTTGCCAGCGGCCTTGCAAATGCAAGAACTGTTATGGAACGTGTGAAGAACGGTGAGGCAAACTATCATCTGATCGAGGTTATGGCATGCCGCCGTGGATGTATCATGGGTGGAGGTCAGCCGACCAGATCCGGTGACAGAACCAAGGCAGCCAGAGCAAGAGGACTGTATAATGCAGACAATACAATGATCATCAAGAAATCGGATGAGAACCCACTTGTTCTGGAGCTTTATGAGGGTCTTCTTAAAGGTAAGGAACATCACCTGCTCCACAATGAATTCTATATTAAGGAATAGTGAATAATTGATGCTGTCCGCAGAGTGAATAATAACGGCTAATGAAATAAACTGCTGTCTGCAGATGAACAGTAGCATATAAGAAGCCTCCATAGCATATACTGTGATATACGGGAGCTGTCCGTCGGGCAGTTCCCGGGATTTACAGGCCAATATATGCAGGGAGGCTTTTTTATATGGAAAACTTTCAGGTTTACCATGATATCCAGGCCCGGACCGGCGGGGATATCTACATAGGGGTGGTGGGCCCGGTGCGAACAGGAAAATCCACTTTTATCCGCAGATTTATGGAACTGGTGGCTCTGCCTGCTATCAGTGAAGAGAAAAGGGCAGAGCTTCAGGATGAGCTGCCTTTAAGCGGAGCCGGAAAAATGATTACAACAGTGGAACCGAAATTTATTCCAAAAGATGCAGTGGAAGTTACCATAGGTGAGAACCAGAAGATCCGCGTAAAACTCATTGACTGTGTAGGATTTCTGGTAAAAGACGCATCTGGAAATGTGGAGGAAGGCCGTGAGCGGATGGTTAAGACTCCATGGATTGAAAAAGCGATCCCTTTTCATGATGCAGCCAGGATCGGTACGGAAAAAGTCATCGGTCAGCATTCTACCATAGGAATTGTCATTACTGCAGATGGAAGCTTCGGGGAAATTCCAAGAGAGAATTTTATCCCTGCAGAGGAGCAGACTATAAAAGAACTGAAGACACAGGGCAAGCCATTTCTGATCCTGGTAAACTCCCAGGCTCCCTACAGTGAAGAAACTGGAAAAACCGTGCAGGACATGGAAGAAAAATATGGGGTCTCCGTTCTGGCAGTCAACTGCGAACAGCTTCGAAAAGAGGACGTTACCAGGATTCTGGAAAAAATCCTTTACGAATTTCCGGTTAGTGAGATTGAACTATTTGTTCCGAAATGGGTGGAAATGCTTTCTCCGGAACATGAAGTAAAGGCAGCGTTATTAAATGAGATCCGGGAAAAAATGACGAAGCTTACTCATGTGAGAGATATAAACAAGGATTCTGTACAGCTGGAAAGCCCTTATGTGGAAGATACACTCCTGGAGAAAGTCAGTCTTTCTGATGGAACTGTGCGTGTCCGTATTTCTGTAAAAGACGGCTATTATTACAGGATGCTCAGTGAGATGAGCGGCATTCCCATGGAAAGTGAATACGAACTGATCCAGACAATGAAAGAACTTGCAGGTATGAAGGAACAGTTTGTAAAAGTACAGGCAGCACTGGAAGCGGTGAAAGGAACCGGCTATGGTGTGGTAGTTCCGGAGCTTTCCGAGATCACCATTGAAGATCCGGAAGTGATCCGCCAGGGAAATAAATTTGGGGTGAAGATCCGCTCTAAGAGTCCGTCCATTCATATGATCCGTGCAGGGATCGAGACAGAAATCGCGCCTATTGTGGGAACAGAGCAGCAGGCAGAAGATCTGATCAAATATATCAGGGAAAGCCCGGAACGTGGAGAAAGCATCTGGGAAACCAATATATTCGGGAAATCCATCCAGCAGCTTGTAGAAGACGGGATTCGCAGCAAACTGGCCATGATCAGCGAAGAAAGCCAGGTGAAGCTCCAGGATACCATGCAGAAGATCGTCAACGACAGCAAAGGCGGACTGGTATGTATTATCATATAATTGTTTAACCGAATAAACTGCGGAGCAGTTATTCGGTTATGAGCAAGTAGCGAAAGCGGATTGCGAATATCCGATTGACTAAAAAAAGGACGTTTCTCAGCAGACGTCCTTTTTTCCGTGATGTTTCTTCCATTCCGTGATAAACTGCAGCTGTTCCAGGTCGGAAAGCTCCTGTGAGGCAGCGTCGTTTCCGGCAGCAGCACAACAGAAAAGGATAAAGATCTGAATTCCGAAGAATATAAGAAAAAACAGAAACATAAAGAACCCTCCTGACATTTTTGATTGATATCTGATCACAGTTCCGAAATATTTAGGGTTTTCCGGATAGTGATAAGTATGGGAGGAAAAAGTGAATTTTATACATTATATGACAGAAAAACGAAAAAATTACATATTATGAATGAAGTTGCAAAAAAGCATGGCCCTGAATAGGCTAAAGAGAAACCATCTGTCCGGCAGGAGATTTTTTGCCATGCGTAAAAAAGTGTATACAGGAAAAGGAATCGGTGTGGCTGTGCTGGACACCGGAATTTTTCCTCATATAGATTTCGGCAGCCGTATCAGGGCTTTCTGTGATTTTACAAAAGGAAAAACAGGACCTTATGATGATAATGGACATGGAACCCACGTAAGCGGGATCCTGGGAGGGGATGGAGCTGCGTCAGATGGCAGATACAAAGGAGCTGCACCTGGATGTAGCATCATTGCCCTGAAAGTTCTGGACCGGTTCGGGAACGGAAGCCGGGAAGATGTGCTCAGGGCTTTCAGATGGATCGTGAATTTCGGACAGATCTATAATATCCGTGTTGTGAATATTTCTGTTGGAACTACTTCCAGGAGTAGAAACGAACAGCAGGATCTTCTGCGTGGAGTGGATGAGCTCTGGGATCAGGGACTTGTGGTGGTGGCAGCTGCCGGAAACCAGGGGCCTGGGTCAGGAACTGTAACTGCACCGGGAAGCAGCCGTAAGATCATCACCGTAGGTTCCAGTGATATGCTCCAGGGAAATAAGGCTGTTTCCGGTAGAGGACCTACATTTGAGTGCGTGTGCAAGCCGGATCTGGTAGCACCTGGAAACCGGATCACAGCCTGCACACCCGGCTATCCTTATTCCTATGGGATCAAAAGCGGAACATCCATGTCAACTCCAAGAATTTCCGGTGCAATAGCCTGTCTTCTGGAAAAAGAACCTCAGCTTTCCAATGTGGAAGTAAAAATGTTGTTAAAAGAAAGCACGGATGATATGGGACTTCCCAGAAATCAGCAGGGATGGGGTAAATTTAACTGTGAAAAACTAATGAAATGTTAAATTATTATATAATTTCTATAAACATGTTATGGTAAAGTATAAAAGCGTTGACGGAAATAGAAAATATGAGTACAATGTACAGTAAAAGTGCAAAAGAAAGACTCTAAAGGAGAAAATATTATGGAAAAAATTAAAATGCAGACACCTTTAGTTGAGATGGACGGAGATGAGATGACACGTATCCTGTGGCAGATCATCAAGGACGAACTTCTCACACCATATCTTGATCTGAATACAGAATATTATGATCTTGGTCTTGAGCACAGAAATGAGACAGATGATCAGGTAACTATCGATGCAGCAGAGGCAACCAAGAAATACGGTGTTGCTGTAAAATGTGCAACCATCACTCCGAATGCAGCCAGAATGGAAGAGTATGACCTCAAAAAAATGTACAAGAGCCCGAACGGAACCATCCGTGCCATTCTTGATGGAACTGTATTCCGTGCACCGATTGTAGTAAAGGGCATTGAACCATGTGTAAAGAACTGGGTAAAACCGATCACACTTGCCCGTCATGCATATGGAGATATATACAAGAACACAGAGTTCTATATCAACAAACCGGGAGATGCTTATCTTGTATTTGAAGGTGAGGACGGAGAAGAACGCAAAGAGCTGATCCAGCATTTTGACGGTGCCGGTGTCCTTCGTGGCATGCACAATCTTGATGATTCAGTGAAGAGCTTTGCAAGAAGCTGTTTTAACTATGCGCTGGATACCAGACAGGACGTATGGTTTGGAAGCAAAGATACCATCTCCAAGACATATGACGGCAGATTTAAAGAGATCTTCCAGCAGATCTTTGATGCAGAGTTCAAGGATAAATTTGAGGAAGCAGGACTCACCTATTTCTACAGCCTGATCGATGATATCGTAGCACGTGTCATGAAGGCAGACGGTGGATTTATCTGGGCATGCAAGAACTATGACGGTGATGTTATGAGTGATATGGTTTCTTCTGCATTTGGTTCTCTTGCAATGATGACATCTGTCCTGGTATCTCCGAAGGGATATTTCGAGTACGAGGCTGCTCACGGAACAGTACAGAGACATTACTACCGTCATCTCGAGGGAAAAGAAACTTCCACAAACTCCGTTGCAACGATCTTTGCATGGACAGGTGCTCTCAGAAAGAGGGGAGAGCTGGATGGAAATGCAGCACTTGCTGATTTTGCGGGAAAACTGGAAAAAGCAACTCTTGACACTATCGAAAGCGGAAAAATGACAAAAGACCTTGCTCTTATCACATCCCTGAAAGATGTACAGGTACTGAACAGCAGGGACTTCATCCTGGCTGTAAAGGCAAGACTTGATGAGCTGATGGCATAAGATCTGATCAGAGAAAGAAATTATTCTGATGTGATAAAAAAACTGCACCGAAGATCCTGAAATATGGATCACGGTGCAGTTTTTTAATATCAATTACAAAATTAAACTGATGCGTTCATGGCAGCCTGTACATGATCAACAAGGATCTGTCTGATCTCTGGGTATTCTCCAAGACCCTTTAATACTGGTGTAACCTCATATCCACCGGAAGAAAGAAGATTCATCCAGGAATCCGGATCATCCCCTGCAAGGTCGTTCTGTGCGTGATCTCCGGCTACGATCATAAACGGAGCAAGTATGATCTTCTTTGGCTTAAAAGTATCAGCAGCACGGAGAAGAGAGTCCAGTGCAGGATAAGCTTCCACAGTGCCAAGAAAAATATTCTTGTGTCCCATATCCTGGAAGCGATAAGCCAGTGCTGCATAGACAGTGTTGGAATAATGTTCTGTTCCATGTCCCATAAGAACAAGGGCTGTCATTGAATCCATATCCTGAAATTCATCTGCTACAGCTTTCACAACAGCCTGGTTGTCATTCTCTGTGGTAAGAAGCGGGTTTCCAAAAACAATGCTTGCAAACTGATCTTTAAAAGAAAGAGCATCTGCCTTCATCTGATCATTCTCAATACCGTTGATCACATGGGTGGGCTGTACTACAACATCTGTGATCCCATCGCGGAGCATCTGCTCCATGGCTTCTTTTACAGTGTTTATAATGATCCCGTCGCGTTTCTTAAGCTTGGAAATGATCATCTTGCTTGTCCATGCACGGTAGGTTGGACAGGCCGGGAATGCATCGGCAATATCGCGCTCAATAGCATCAATGGTAACTTTACGCGTATTCTCGTAGCTTGTGCCGAAGCTGACTACAAGGATCGCTTTTTTTGAAGCTGAATTCATACTGGGATTTCCTCCATCCTGGAAAATATTGATTTTTATATTTTTCCGCAAAAATATAAAAGAATTATACAGATTTCTACCTGATGAATATTATAAAAGGCGGGCACAGGATTGTCAATCATAGTTGACTTTCCAGCCGGAAATGTTTATCATTATATAAGACTGCGAAATATGCGAAATGTACAGGAATATACGTGTGAGAGAACGGAATTTCGGCAGAAAAGACATAAATTTTGCTGGATTTATATTATAGAAACAAAGGAGAAACATAAGACATGAGTATATTCATGCTTGGAATTGACCACAATATGGCACCTGTGGATATCAGAGCTCTTTTTGCCTTTACCCGGAAGAATACCGGGGAGGCACTGCAGCAGCTTCATAAAGAGCCGGGGATCTGCGGGTGTATTATTCTGTCAACCTGCAACCGCCTGGAGTTGTGGGTAAGCACAGATGATGATGAAAAGCCGGAACTGTATCAGTGGCTTTGTTCATTGAAGGGAGTGCAGGGAGAAGAATACCGGAAATATTTCATCAGCAGGGAGAATGAAGAGGCAGTGGAGCATCTTTTTTACTTGACCAGTGGTCTGAAATCACAGATTCTGGGAGAAGATCAGATTCTTACCCAGGTAAAAGAAGCCTTAAGCTTTGCAAGGGATGAATTTACCACAGACAGTGTTCTGGAGGTGCTTTTCCGTATGGCTGTTACAGTTGGCAAGAAGATCAAGACGGAGGTTCCTTTTTCCCATGGAAATCCTTCCGTGATCCATCAGGCCATCCGATTTCTGGAAGAGGGCGGATATCACATCCGCAATAAGGTCTGTATGGTGATCGGAAACGGCGAGATGGGTAAGATGGCGGCACAGACATTAAGAGAAGCAGGAGCTGATGTAACGGTCACCATCCGTCAGTACAGAAGCGGTGTGGTAAACATCCCGGTTGGATGCAGCAGGATCAATTACGGTGAGAGAATGGATTATCTGCCGGAATGTGATCTGGTCGTCAGTGCAACGGCAAGTCCGAACTATACACTGACAGAAGAGCTGTTTGAGGATGTGAGACTGGAGCGGCCTATGATACTGATCGATCTGGCTGTGCCGAGAGATATTGATCCGGAGATCGGAAAGAAAGAGAATCTGACGCTTTATGATATGGACAGTTTCCGTGTCAGCGAGACACCGAAAGAGCTTGCAGATAATCTGGAGGCAGCCGGTGCGATCGTAAAAGCACAGATGGATGAGTTTTTTCAGTGGCTGGACGGACGGGATATTATTCCGCGTATCCAGGAGATCAGAGCTGATGCAGTGGAAGATCTGAATTTAAGGATCGAGAAGATTTTCCGTAAGACTCCGATGGAAGACTCAGACAGAGAAAAATTAAAAAAAGCAGTGGATACTGCGGCCGGAAAAGTTGTGAACAAGCTGATCTTCGGACTCAGGGACAGCCTGAACCAGGATGCTTTTCTGGAATGTGTGGAAGGACTGGAGAAACTTTATGAAGAATAAACCTTATTTCCCCATGTTTATAGATTTGTCAGATAAGAACATCGTTGTGGCAGGAGGCGGCAAGATCGCCACAAGAAGAGTGCGTACACTTCTGAAATTTACAAGAAATATTACTGTGGTGGCACCGAAAGTTACACAGGAACTGATGGATCTTGGAAAGGCAGGAACAATAACCTTACATAACCGGCCTGTGAAACGTTCTGATTTTGCAGCCGCATATATGGTGATCGCAGCCACTAATGACTGGAAATTAAACGATGAGATCCACCGTGTCTGTCGTGAAGAGGGTATTTATGTGAATGTAGCCTCCGACAGAGAAGCCTGTGATTTTTATTTCCCGGGTGTTTATATGCGGGATGAGATGGTTGTAGGTGTTACGGCCAGCGGCCTTGACCATAAGAAAGCGAAGCGTATACGGGAAGAGATACAGAAAGCACTGGAAAAAGTATTAGAGGAGCAGGACGATGAAGAAGAATAAGATCGTGATCGGAAGCAGAGAGAGCAAGCTTGCAGTGCTCCAGAGCGAAATGGTCCGTGACTATATAAAGAAACAGAATCCGGAACTTGAGGTGGAAATACTTACCATGAAGACCACCGGAGATATCATCCTTGACCGCACCCTGGATAAAGTAGGGGGAAAGGGTCTCTTTGTAAAAGAACTGGACAAAGCACTGATGGACGGAAAAAGCATTCTTTCTGTACACAGCCTTAAAGATATGCCAATGGAAGTACAGGAAGAGCTGCCGCTTCTGGCATTTTCCAAAAGAGAAGACCCGAGAGATGTGCTGGTACTTCCGGAGGGCGTTACAGAGTTAGATAAGAATAAACCTCTTGGATGCTCCAGCTTAAGACGAACTCTGCAGCTGAAAAAAATATATCCGGATATGGAAGTGAAGAGTATCCGCGGAAATCTCCAGACAAGACTTCGTAAGCTGGATGAAGGCCAGTACAGCGGCCTGATCCTGGCAGCGGCAGGACTTAAGCGACTGGGACTTAAGGCACGCATCAACCGGTATTTTACAGCAGATGAGATCATTCCGGCGGCAGGCCAGGGAATCCTTGCTGTGCAGGGCCGTAAAGGGGAAGATTACGGATTTCTTGATGGTTATTGTGATGCAGACGCCTGGGCAGCAGGAAGTGCGGAGAGAGCGTTTGTGAAACTTCTGGATGGTGGATGTTCTTCACCTGTGGCAGCTCATGCGGAAGTTTATGGGGAAGAGATTTATCTCCGCGGTCTTTACTACAATGAAAAAGACGGTTCCTATGTAACAGGAACTCTGCGTGGACAGAGAAAAGATGCAGAGAAACTTGGCAGAGAGCTTGCAGAAACTCTTCGGGAAAAAGGAGAAAATAAAGAATGAAAACAGGAAAAGTTTGGCTTGTAGGTGCAGGCCCTGGGGATATCGGTCTTTTTACATTAAAAGGTCTTAAGGTTCTGGAGCAGGCAGATGTGGTTGTTTATGACAGCCTTGTGGGACAGGGCGTACTGTCACGGATCCCGGCAGAGGCGAAGCTGATCAACGTGGGAAAACGTGCCAGCCATCACATCATGCGCCAGGAGGATATCAATCAGGTGCTTCTTGAGGAGGCGCAGAAAGGACATCGCGTAGTACGACTGAAAGGCGGAGACCCTTTTCTTTTCGGAAGAGGCGGCGAGGAGCTGGAGCTTCTTGAGGAGAACGGAATCGCTTATGAGGTGGTTCCGGGAGTTACCTCTTCCATCGCAGTTCCTGCATACAACGGAGTTCCGGTAACACACAGAGATTTCTGTTCTTCTGTGCACATTATTACGGGACATAAGCGTGCAGGAAAGGAGTACGACATTGATTTTCGCGCTCTTGTTGACACAAAAGGTACCCTGGTATTTCTTATGGGTGTGTCCGCACTTCCGGATATCTGTGCAGGACTTATGAATGCAGGAATGGATAAAAATATGCCGGCAGCGATCCTCCAGAAGGGAACCACAGCAGGACAGAAACGCATCGTGGCTACAGTTTCCACTCTGGAAGAAGAAGTGAAGCGTCAGGGAATCGAGACGCCGGCTATTATTGTTGTGGGCAAAGTCTGTACACTGGCTGAGAAATTCGGCTGGTATGAGGAACTTCCTCTTGCAGGCTGGAAGGTTCTTGTCACAAGACCGAAGGAACTGATTTCCAGAACAGCAGAAAAACTTCGTGAGAAAGGTGCCGAGGTACTGGAACTTCCGGCTATCCGTACTGTGCCAATGGAGGATCAGAAGCTCCTCCATGAAGCTTTTGCGAAGCTTGAAACATATCAGTGGCTGGTATTTACAAGTCCTACGGGAGTAAGAGTATTCTTTGAGGAGCTAATCCGTTACGGAAAAGATATCCGTGCTATGGGAAATATCCGTCTGGCAGTGATCGGAGAGGGAACAAAAAAAGCTCTGAGGGAGCGAGGCCTTCTTGCAGATTTCGTGCCGTCTGTATATGATGGCGATACCCTTGGAAAAGAGCTTGCAGAGATCCTTTCCGGAGGCGAGAAGATCCTGATTCCCCGTGCTGAAAAAGGAAATGAGAAGCTTACTGCATTTCTTACAGAGGCGGGCGCATCTGTTTCTGATATTCCGACTTATCAGACCGTTTATGAGGCGAGTCAGCTTATTGACGAGAAGAAGGAATTTGAGAACGGCGAGATCAGCTGTGCAGTATTTACAAGTGCTTCCACAGTGAAAGGCTTTGTGGAAGGAACAAAAGGACTGGATTATTCAAAAGTCAAAGCAGCCTGCATCGGAAAACAGACCAAAGCAGCGGCAGAGAGTTTTGGAATGAAAGCATATATGGCAGAAAAAGCCACCATTGACAGTCTTGTCAAACTGGTGGAGGATATGAAAAGGAGCGAATGATCATGGAATTGACAAAAAGACCAAGAAGATTAAGAAACGGAGAGTATCTTCGCAAGATGGTGCGTGAGACAAGAATGGATAAATCTTCTCTTATGTATCCGATGTTCGTAATGGAAGGCGAGAATAAGGAAGAAGAAATCCCGTCCATGACAGGACAGTACCGCTATAGTCTGGACCGCCTCCCATATAAGCTGGAGCAGCTTGCAAAAGCAGGTGTCGGAAGTGTTATGCTTTTCGGTATCCCGGATCATAAGGATGAAGTAGGAAGCGGCGCATACGATCCGGAAGGAATCGTACAGAGAGCACTTCGCGTTGCAAAAGAGAAATTCCCGGAGCTTTATTATGTAACAGATGTATGCATGTGTGAGTATACTTCCCATGGTCACTGCGGTGTTCTCTGCGGCCATGATGTAGATAACGACAAGACTCTGGACCTTCTTGCAAAAACAGCTCTTTCCCATGTAGAGGCAGGTGCTGATATGGTAGCTCCTTCTGACATGATGGATGGCCGTGTTGCAGCAATCAGAGAATGCCTGGATAAAGCAGGACATTACACAACACCGATCATGTCCTATGCTGTAAAATATGCTTCTGCGTTTTACGGCCCGTTCCGTGAAGCAGCAGATTCAGCTCCGGCCTTTGGCGACAGAAAGAGCTACCAGATGGATCCGCACAACAGCAGAGAGGGACTGAAAGAGGCCCTCGCAGATGTGGAAGAGGGTGCTGATATTATTATGGTAAAACCGGCTCTTGCATACCAGGATATGATCTGGCAGGTAAAAGAGGCAACAAACGTACCGGTTGCAGCATACAGCGTCAGCGGTGAGTACGCAATGGTAAAAGCCGCAGCAGCAAATGGCTGGATCGATGAGGAGAGGATCGTAGGCGAGATGGCTACCGGAGCATTCCGTTCAGGAGCACAGGTTTATCTTACTTATTATGCAGAACTTCTTGCAAGACTTATGGATGAAGGGAGAATCGGCTGATGACAAGATCAGAACAGTTATTTGAGCGTGCAGTAAAAAGGATCCCGGGCGGCGTAAACAGTCCGGTAAGATCTTACGGAGCTATTGGCGAGGCACCTCGTTTTATTGAAAAAGCAGATAAATGCTATATTTATGATGTAGATGGCAACCGTTATGTAGATTATATTGATTCCTGGGGACCGATGATCCTGGGACATAATTTCCCGGAGATCCGCGAGAGCGTAATCAAGGCCTGCGAGAATGGCTTAAGTTTCGGATGCGCCACAGGTATTGAGGTGGAGATCGCAGAGTTCATCTGTGAGCACATTCCTCATGTAGATATGATCCGTATGGTAAACTCAGGAACAGAGGCTGTTATGAGCGCCATCCGTGCAGCAAGAGGATACACAGGAAAAGATAAGATCATTAAATTCGCAGGATGCTATCACGGACACAGTGACTGCCTTCTGGTAAGCGCCGGTTCTGGTGTGATGGCAAGCGGAATTCCGGACAGTGCAGGCGTTCCGAAGGGATGTACACAGGATACCATGACAGCAACCTATAATGATGCAGCCAGTGTGGAAGCACTTCTCAAGCAGGAAGAAGGAAATGTGGCAGCAGTGATCGTGGAAGCTGTAGGAGCCAACATGGGTGTTGTTCCTCCGAAACCAGGATTCTTAAAAAGACTTCGTGAGCTCTGCGATGAGCATAATTGTCTGCTGATCTTTGATGAGGTTATCACAGGCTTCCGTCTTGCTTTCGGCGGCGCAGCAGAGTATTTTGGCATCCGTCCGGATCTTGTAACTTACGGAAAGATCATCGGAGCGGGTATGCCGGTTGGTGCATACGGCGGACGTAAGGAGATCATGGAGCTTATTTCTCCATGCGGCCCTGTATATCAGGCAGGTACATTAAGCGGAAATCCGGTTGCCATGGCAGCAGGATTCACACAGCTGAAATACCTCTATGAGCATCAGGAAATTTATAAAGAGCTGAAAACAAAAGGTGAAAAGCTTTACGGCGGATTAAAGAAGATCGTTGAGGAAAAAGGTCTTCCATATCAGGTAAATTATGATTCTTCCCTGGCAAGTATTTTCTTTACAGATCAGGAAGTAAAAGATTATGTTTCTGCAAAAACTTCTGATCTTGATCTTTTTGCGAAATACTTCAAGGGAATGTTGAAACGTGGTATTCATCTTGCACCATCACAGTTTGAGGCAATGTTCCTTTCCACAGCACATACAGACGAAGTTATTGATGAGACTCTGGAGGCAATGCGTGGTGCACTGGGAGATCTGTAAAAAACAGCAACTTTGCATAAAAAATTGCACAAAAGATAACAGGATGATAACTTGTCCTTGTAGGAACTTTGTGATAAAATAAACATAAAAATACGCAGCGAATGTGAAAGCAGGAGGCCAGAGCTTATGGGAAAAAAGAAGTACGTGGCTTACGTGGGAACTTATACCCATGGAACCAGTAAAGGAATTCAAGTATACGACGTAGATGTAGAGAACGGAACACTTACAGAGCGCAGTGAGGTAGAAGTCAGCAATGCTTCTCACCTGGCAGTTTCCAAGAACGGCAAATATCTGTACTCCATCGAGGATGAGGGTGTAGCCGTATTCCGCAGAGATAAGAACGGTGATCTTTCCCGTATCAACAGTGTTGATATCAACGGAATGAGAGGATGCTATCTTGCAACAGACGTAGATGGAAGATATCTTTATGTGGCTGGTTATCATGATGGTAAGGTAACGGTTGTACATACACATAAAGACGGACGTCTTGGAAGCGTTATGGACGGTGTTTTCCACAAAGGACTTGGAAGCGTGGCAGAGCGTAACTTCCGTCCGCATGTAAACTGTGTCCGCCCCACACCGGATAACAAATATCTCTGTGCAGTAGATAACGGTATCGATCAGGTGAAGATATACCGTATCAACAAGAAGAAAGATAAACTGGAGCTTGTTGATATCCTTCGCTGCCCGAGAGAGAGCGGCCCGCGTATCATCCGTTTCAGTGATGACGGAAGATTTGCATATCTTCTTTTTGAGCTGAGCAATGAGGTTAAGGTATACAGCTATGACGGAAGCGGCAAGAACCCGGAATTCGAGCTTCTTCAGAGCATCACTACCCTTGGAAAAGAGGACGCAAATGATGCAATCCATAATGCCGCATCCGGTATATCCATGTCTGCAGACGGTAAATATCTTTTCTGTACAACAGCAGGCGAGAATACTGTCACAATGTATGCAGTAGACCAGGAAACAGGCCTTCTGACAAAGAAATTTTCACTTCCGATCAGTGGCGATTATCCGAAAGACCTGATGATCTTCCCGGACAACAAGCACATTGCAGTTGCTAATCATGGAAGTAACAGCATAACAGTATTTACTGTTGATTATGAGAAAAATATTATCATGATGAATGAGAAGCCAAGAAAGATCGAGACACCGAACTGTATCCATATCTGGCCTGTGCCGGATGAATGGGAGGATCCGGCAGATCCATTAACTTCTGCTGAAAAGTAAAACAGAATATAATATAACAGAATAAAACAGACTCAGGGACGAGTGGTAAGACAGCCGGTTCTGAGTCTGTTTTTCTGTTTTTATCTGTGATAAAATTCATGGATACGGTCCATGCGTGCGCTCATGTTGTTAAAGAGTGCGTCTGTGATCGTAAGTGCTGCCATAGCCTCCACAACAACTACTGCACGAGGGACGATCACCGGGTCGTGGCGTCCTTTGATCTCAAGCTCCAGATTTTCGCCCTCACTGGTGACAGTGGACTGAGGCTGGCTGATAGATGGGGTAGGCTTGATGTGGGCACGAAGGATAATATCACTTCCGTCACTCATACCACCCATGATACCTCCCGCATGGTTGGAAGTCTTGGTAATGATGCCGTCTTTCAAGGAAAAACCATCGTTGTCAGCGGAACCGGTCAGTTTTGTTACCTGAATTCCGTCACCGATCTCAACAGCTTTTACAGCACCGATGGACATGATCGCATGGGCAAGAGTTGCATCCAGCTTGTCAAAAACAGTATCGCCAAGCCCGGCAGGAACATTTCTGATCCGGCATTCTATGATGCCGCCTGCACTGTCCTGATTTTTGAGGCATTCTTCAAGATAGGCAGAAGCTTTCTCTGCTGCGTCTGCATCCGGCATGCAAAGTGCATTATTTTTGATCTCATCTTCTGAAAAAGACCGAATCTCCACAGGCCCGATCGATTTTGTATAAGTGGTAAAAGTAATGCCAAGTTCATTAAGCAGCTTGATTGCAATCGCACCGGCCGCCACCCGTCCGGCAGTTTCTCTTCCTGAAGAACGTCCGCCGCCCCGGTAATCACGGAACCCGTATTTCTGGTCAAAAGTATAATCTGCATGTCCCGGCCGGTAGGAATATGCGATATTTCCATAGTCTCTGGAACGCTGGTCTGTGTTGCGGATGAGAAGAGAGATCGGAGTTCCGGTAGTTTTTCCCTCGAAGACACCGGAGAGGATTTCTACCAGATCACCTTCCTTACGTGCTGTTGTATAGCGGCTCTGACCTGGCTTTCTGCGGTCAAGGAAC
The DNA here is from genome assembly GCF_013304825.1 of Blautia schinkii. Lineage (GTDB taxonomy): Bacteria > Bacillota > Clostridia > Lachnospirales > Lachnospiraceae > Blautia_A > Blautia_A schinkii_B. The sequence continues at coordinate 53,351 of NZ_JAAWUO010000003.1, forward strand.
ACCTGGATATCTTCCTCGCAGAGAGAAAGACCTGCCGGGCAGCCGTCAAGAACTGCACCGATAGCCTTGCCATGAGATTCGCCCCAGGTGGTAACTACGAATTTTTTTCCGAATGATGACTGACTCATTTGTATAACTTCCTTTCGTTGGAATTCTGGAATCATTATATAGGAAGCCGGAAAAAATGTAAAGAAGAGGAGAATGCTTACGTAAAGATTCTGTGAAATTATAAAAAAGCTTTTTTAAAATGAAAATGTATGAATTGACAAAGCTATTTTGACTATTTATAATAAAAAAGAATTTTGCCCTGGCAAAAGCAAAGCAAAAGAAGGGAAGTGGAAATCGTGGTAAGGATTTATAAGACAATAGACGGGGCCATCCACCAGATACAGGAACCGGAGGAAGGCTGCTGGATTGCACTGACGAATCCGACGGCAACAGAAATTTTTGAATTTTCCGAGAAGTTTGATATAGAGGTTGACGATCTGCGATCCCCTTTGGATGAGGAAGAACGGTCACGTATCGAAGTTGAGGATAATTATACACTGATCCTGGTAGATGTTCCTATGATCGAGGAACGTAATGATAAGGACTGGTATGGAACCATTCCTCTTGGTATCATTGTTACCGGTTCCATGATCATTACCATCTGTCTGGAGGACACGCCGGTTCTGACTAGATTTATGGAGGGAAGGGTCCGGAGCTTTTTTACCTATATGAAGACACGCTTTATCTTCCAGATTCTTTACAGAAATGCAAGTATGTACCTGCGTTATCTGCGTATCATCGATAAGAAAAGTGAGCAGGTGGAGGAGAAACTGCATCTTTCCACAAGGAATGAGGAGCTGATCGAGCTTCTAGAACTGCAGAAATCCCTGACATATTTTATCACATCTCTGCGGTCTAACGAAGTTGTGCTGGAGAAGCTTCTGAAGATAGACAGCATCAAGAAATATCCGGAGGACACAGATCTTCTGGAGGATGTTATCACTGAGAACAAGCAGGCGATCGAAATGGCCAATGTGTACAGTGGAATCCTGAACGGAACCATGGATGCTTTTGCATCGATCATTTCCAATAATATGAATATCGTCATGAAAGTACTGGCGATCATTACCATTGTTATGAGTATTCCGACTATCGTGTTTAGTGCCTACGGAATGAACGTGGCAGGTTCCGGTATGCCGTTGTCTCACAGTCCCTGGGGCTTTTTGCTCATCATAATTTTTTCTGTAGCAATCAGTGCTGTTGCGGCTATTATTCTTTCCAAGAAGCGCTTTTTCTGATTTTTCAAGAGTTTTCTGAAAGGAGATTTTAATGAAATTTATCAACAAACTGGAACGTAAGTTTGGAAGATTTGGTATTCCCAATCTGACAGTTTATATTATCGGATGCTATGTGCTGGGGTATTTTCTGGCTATGCTTGCTCCTGGAGTTCTGGATATGCTGAGTCTTGATATGTCCATGGTAATGAGAGGACAGATCTGGAGACTTGTGACATGGGTGATTTATCCGCCTTCCAGTGTAGGAGGAACCGGTAATCTTGTGATGTTCCTTCTGGCAATCTTTTTCTTTTATTATCCGATCGGTACTTCACTGGAGCGTACGTGGGGAACATTCCGGTATACTTTGTATATTTTTTCAGGACTTTTGTTCACTGTGATCGCAGCAGTTCTTCTGCATGCGTTTACAGGTGGTTATGTGACAATGAATGGAATTACGTATTCTCTTGGCGGCAGTATTTTTACCACCTATTATATCAGTCTTTCCATTTTTCTGGCTTATGCAGTCACATATCCGGATCTGGAGCTTTTGCTTATGTTTGTCATCCCTATCAAGATGAAATGGATGGCATTTATATACGGACTTTTTATTGCATGGGATATTGTATCCTATCTTAGAGCAGGACTTTGGGTAGGCGTTGTGCCAATCGTGGCATCGCTTTTAAATTTTGTGATCTTTTATTTCAGCACAAGAGATATGAACCGCTACAATCCGAAAGAGATCCGCAGGAAGCAGCAGTTTAAGAAGGCTATGGCTCCGTCCAGAACGGGTTATGGACCGGATGGAATCGCAAAGCATAAATGTGCGATCTGTGGCCGTACTGAGAAGGATGATCCGAATCTGGAGTTCCGCTTCTGCTCAAAGTGCAAAGGAAATTATGAATATTGCCAGGATCATTTATTTACGCACAAACACGTACAGTAAAACGTAAAAAAGGGAGGATATTCAATTATGAAAAGAACGAAGATCATCTGTACACTTGGACCTGCCAGCAACAACAGGGAGACTCTGAAAGCTCTTATGGAGAATGGAATGGATATTGCCAGATTCAACTTTTCCCATGGAGATCATGAGGAGCAGAAGGGCCGTGTGGACATGATCAAAGAGCTTCGTGAGGAGCTTGATATACCTATAGCCATGCTTCTTGATACAAAAGGACCTGAGATCCGTACCAGACTTTTAAAGGACGGACAGAAGGTAAAACTGGAAGCAGGAAAACAGTTTGTACTTGGAATTGGTGATTTTGAAGGTGACGACAAGAAAGTTGCCATCACATATGAGACACTTTACAAAGATGTAAAACCAGGAAATAGAATTCTTATTGATGATGGTCTGATCGAGCTGGAAGTTAAAAAAATCAAGGGAACAGATATCATCTGCAGCATCTTAAACGGTGGAGAGCTGGGAGAGAAGAAGGGTGTAAATGTTCCTTATGTAAAGGTTAATCTTCCGGGAATCACAGAGCAGGATAAAAAGGATATCCTTTTTGGTATCGAACAGAAATTTGATTTTATCGCAGCATCTTTCGTCCGTTCCGCTGAGGTGATCCGTGAGATTCGTAAGCTTCTGAATGATAACGGTGGACAGGATATCGGCATTATCGCAAAGATCGAGAATGCAGAAGGTGTAGAGAACATTGATTCTATCATCGAGTCTTCTGACGGAATCATGGTTGCCCGTGGAGATCTTGGAGTTGAGATTCCGGCAAGCCAGGTACCGCATATCCAGAAAGAGATTATCCGTAAATGCAATGATCATTATACACCGGTTATCACAGCAACACAGATGCTGGATTCCATGATCCGTAATCCTCGTCCGACACGTGCTGAGGTAGCTGATGTTGCCAATGCGATCTATGACGGAACAGATGCGATCATGCTTTCCGGAGAGACAGCAGCCGGTAAATATCCTATTGATGCGCTCCACATGATGGCAGAGATCGCAGAGATGACAGAGCCGCATCTGGATTACAAAGTGTTTATTGAGCATCGTTCCATGGATGGAAGAGAGAAGATTTCCAGTGCAGTAGCACTTGCGGCAGTACGTACTGCAAAGAACCTGAAGGCTAATGCCATTGTAACACCGACTATGAGTGGAAATACAGCAAGACTGATTTCCAATTTCCGTCCGAAGGTTCCAATCTATGCGATCACACCGAACTCAACCATCCAGCATAAGCTTCAGTTGATCTGGGGCGTAACACCTCTGAAGGGATATCAGAGAGATACCACGGACCATATCATGTCTCAGGCCATGAATGTTGTCCGCAGCCGTCATCTGATCCATAAAGGTGACCTTGTTGTATTTACAGCGGGCGACCCTGCAACCAATATGACAAATGGTCATGGCGCAGTTACTAACATGATGCACGTGATCGAGGCAGAATAATGTTACTGTTCTGCAATTGCAGACAGTGAGCAAACGAAACAGGAGATGCAGTTATTATGAAAAAAGTACCATTTGTGACACTTGAGAAACTGAACGAGATTACTGAGAAATATCCGACACCTTTTCATCTTTATGACGAGAAGGGAATCCGCGAGAATGCAAAAGCTCTCAAAGAAGCTTTTGCCTGGAACAAAGGATTCAAGGAATTTTTTGCAGTAAAGGCAACACCGAACCCGTATCTTATCAATATTCTTCAGGAGTATGGCTGTGGCTGTGACTGCTCCTCTGCAACAGAGCTTATGATGGCCAAAGCTGTAGGCTGTAAAAAAGGAGACATCATGTTCTCATCCAACGATACACCGGAGAAAGAGTTCAAATATGCAGATGAGATCGGCGGAATCATCAACCTTGATGATATTACACATATTGAGAGTGTAGAGCGAGCTCTTGGAAAGATCCCGGAAGTGATCAGCTGCCGTTATAACCCGGGTGGAGTATTTAAGATCAGCAATGGTATCATGGATAATCCGGGAGATGCCAAGTATGGTATGACTACAGAGCAGATTTTTGATGCTTTCCGTATCCTGAAATCAAAGGGAGCGAAAGAGTTCGGTATCCACGCATTCCTTGCAAGCAATACGGTAACTAACGATTACTATCCGATGCTTGCAAAAGTAATGTTCGAACTTGCTGTAAAGCTTCAGAAAGAAACAGGTGCACATATTAAGTTCATCAACCTTTCCGGTGGAATCGGAATTCCTTATAAACCGGATCAGGAGCCGAATGATATCCGTGTGATCGGTGAAGGTGTCCGCAAGGTTTATGAAGAGGTACTTGTTCCGGAAGGAATGGGTGATGTGGCGATCTATACAGAGCTTGGCCGTTTCATGATGGGACCGTATGGCTGCCTTGTTACAGAAGCAATCCATGAGAAACACACACATAAAGAATACATAGGTGTAGACGCCTGCGCAGTAAATCTGATGCGTCCGGCTATGTACGGAGCTTATCATCATATTACAGTTATGGGCAAGGAGAACGAGCCATGTGACCATAAATATGATGTAACAGGATCTCTCTGCGAGAACAATGATAAATTTGCCATTGACCGTATGCTTCCGAAGATTGATATGGGAGATCTTCTTGTGATCCATGATACAGGTGCTCATGGTTTTGCAATGGGATATAACTACAATGGTAAACTGAAGTCTGCTGAAATTCTTCTTCATGAGGATGGAAGCTTCGAGATGATCCGCCGTGCTGAGACACCGAGAGATTATTTCGCAACATTTGACTGCTTCCCTGTTTTTGAAAAACTTCTCCAGGACGAGGATGAGCTGAAATAATATATAGTTATACGATATGAAAATATGAAAAAGACCGTCTGTGCATATGGTTAATTATGCGTGGACGGTCTTTTTTTGCTACATGAAAAAATATTTATGAGTTCTGGCTGCCTGACATTTCTGCCAGTGCTTTTCGGAACTCGAAGAAGAACAGGATTGCAGTAAATGTAACTGCCAGGATATCTGCTACCGGTTCTGCCATATAAACCGCATTTGTCTGATTGCCGCGGAAAATATGAGGCAGAATATAGATCAGTGGGATGACCAGCACAAATTTCCGGACAATGGCCACGATAATGGAATCCTTGGCTCTGCCGAGAGAGATGAAGGTCATCTGGCATGCAATCTGGACTCCGAATATAAATACTACAGCCATGTAGATACGGAGAGATGTTTTTGTAAAGGCAAGTAGTGTGCTGTCCGAAGTGAACATTCCGGCGAAAATTTGTGGGAAGATCATGATGATCATCCAAAGGATCACAGAATAGGTGACGCTTGTTTTCAGAAGGAGTTTAAAAGTGGAACGTACACGGTTCTCGTTGCGTGCACCGTAATTATAGCTGATGATCGGCTGTGCACCTTGTCCAAGTCCCTGAAGAGGAAGCATAGCGAACTGCATAACGCTGGTAAGGATGGTCATGGCTCCTACAGCAACATCTCCTCCGTATTTCAGGAGAGAAGAGTTATAGCAGACAGAGATGATGCTCTCACTGAGCTGCATAACGAAAAGGGAAGAGCCAAGAGCCATACAGGGCAGAAGAATATCTGCTTTCAGCTTCATGGTTTTTCTTCGAAGACGGAGAAATGTCTTTTTTCCAAAGAGAAAAGATAGCACCCAGATACAGGAAAGTGCCTGGGAGATCACGGTTGCAAAAGCAGCACCACGTACACCCATATGGAAGCCGAAGATGAATACGGGATCCAGGATGATGTTAGCGACTGCACCAATGAGAACAGAGAGCATTCCTGTTTTTGCGAAGCCCTGAGCAGTGATGAAGTTGTTCATGCCAAGTGTAAGCTGTACAAAAACAGTTCCGATCGCGTAAATGTTCATGTAACCAACAGCGAAATCAATAGTGTTGGTACTTGCACCGAAGGCCATGAGAAAGCTGCGGTTTCCCATAAGCAGGATCACGGTCAGTATTACGGAGATGATGATCTGCATGGTGAAACAGTTTCCCAGGGTACGTTCAGCTTTATCGGTATCATTTTTTCCCATAAATATGCTGGCTCTGGGAGCACCACCGTTTCCGACAAGAGCAGCGAAGGCAGACACTACCATGATCAGCGGCATGCAGACACCGACACCAGTGAGTGCCAATGCGCCATCACCGGGAATGTGTCCTATGTAGATGCGGTCAACAATGTTATAAAGCATGTTGATCAGCTGTGCAGCTACGGTAGGAAGTGCAAGGCGCAGAAGCAGGTGGCCAATGGGCTCAGTACCTAAAAAACTTTTGTCTTTTTCCATTCATTTCAGTCCTTTCGTGAAATTGCTACAGTTAACTTTTATATAACAAAAACCTGACAGATCACTCCGTCAGGTTTTCCTGATAATGCCGCTGGCCGGACTCGAACCGGCACGGATTGCTCCGCTTGATTTTGAGTCAAGTGCGTCTGCCAATTCCGCCACAGCGGCATAACCATTTATTATAATATCATAGGAACAATGGGAATGCAAGGAATTTTTTTGAAATTGCGATAATATATGCAAAAAATTCAAATTCTAAAAAGTTTATGAAATCGAAGTGTTTTCCTTGAAATAGACTGAAAAAAGTGGTACAGTGTCTTACAAAGCTGTATCACATGATATAGCACTGTGGATATAGCAATATACTATAAGATAACGGAGGAGACTACATGAATCTGAATTCCAAAAAACCAGAGAAGCGGCCTTTGTATGTATATTACATCATTGCGGTCGTGATCATTATTCTGCTCAATGTTTTTGCTCTTCCTGCCATTTCAGAGAGAAGTGTGAAGGAAACGGATTACACTACCTTTCTGAAAGCTGTAGACAGAGGAAAAGTATATGAAGCAACCATTAATTCCGATTACATTTACTATACTATGAAGGTAGATGGAAATGATGTTTACTGTAAGACGGTATCCGTAGATGATAAGGATCTTGTTTCACATCTTTATGATGCTGGTGTAAGCATTGAGGGAACAGCACCGCAGAGACAATCACTGCTTTTGTCACTGATCGCAGGTTATATTCTCCCGATTGCTGTTTTTATTCTTCTTGGACGTTGGCTCAGCAAGAAGATGATGAGTTCCATGGGTAACGGTGGTCCGGGAGGCATGATGTCTTTTGGAAAGAGCAATGCCAAAGTCTATGTGAAGTCCTCCACAGGAATTAAATTTTCCGATGTGGCAGGAGAAGACGAGGCTAAGGAGCTTCTTTCAGAGATAGTAGATTTCCTGCACAATCCACAGAAATACAGAGAGATCGGTGCATCCATGCCAAAAGGAGCACTTCTTGTAGGCCCTCCGGGAACTGGTAAAACACTTCTTGCCAAGGCTGTTGCCGGTGAGGCGGAGGTTCCGTTTTTCTCCATCTCAGGTTCTGAGTTTGTGGAGATGTTTGTTGGTATGGGTGCTGCCAAGGTCCGTGACCTCTTTAAACAGGCTAATGAGAAAGCTCCCTGCATTGTGTTTATCGATGAGATCGACACGATTGGTAAGAAACGTGACGGCGCGGGAATGGGCGGTGGAAATGATGAGCGTGAGCAGACACTGAACCAGCTGCTTACAGAGATGGATGGTTTTGACGGTTCCAAGGGTGTTGTGATCCTGGCTGCTACTAACAGACCGGATTCCCTTGATCCTGCACTTCTCCGTCCGGGACGTTTTGACAGAAGAATCCCGGTTGAACTTCCGGATCTTCAGGGTCGTGAGGAGATCCTGAAGGTTCATGCCAAGAAGATCAAGATAGCAGACAGTGTCCGTTTTGATGAGATCGCCAAGGCAGCAGTTGGTGCTTCTGGTGCCGAGCTTGCCAATATTGTCAATGAGGCCGCACTTCGTGCAGTTCGTGACGGACGTAAATTTGCCACACAGGCAGATTTTGAAGAAAGTATTGAGGTTGTTATCGCAGGATATCAGAAGAAGAACCGTGTACTTTCCAATAAGGAGAAACTGATCGTATCTTATCATGAGGTTGGTCATGCCCTGGTTGCTGCCAAGCAGACGGATTCTGCGCCTGTCCATAAGATCACTATTATTCCTCGTACTTCCGGTGCACTTGGATATACCATGCAGGTGGATGAGCAGGAGCACTTCCTGATGACCAAGGAAGAACTGGAGAATAAGATCGCTACGTTTACCGGCGGACGTGCTGCAGAGGAGCTGATCTTCCATTCTATTACAACAGGAGCATCCAATGATATTGAGCAGGCAACCAAGCTTGCAAGAGCGATGATCAGCCGTTATGGTATGAGTGATGAGTTTGATATGGTTGCTATGGAGAATGTAAGCAATCAGTATCTGGGCGGTGATGCAAGCCTGACCTGTTCTTTTGAGACACAGACACTTCTGGATAAAAAGGTTGTGGATGTTGTTCGGAAGCAGCATGAGAAGGCTACGAAGATCCTTACGGATAATATTGGTAAACTTCATGAGATCGCCAAGTATCTTTATGAGCATGAGACGATCACAGGAGAGGAGTTTATGAAGATCCTTGAGGATAAATCGGTGGAGATCGAAGCTCTGCAGGAAAATATGGAAGCATAATCATCAGTTACAGAAAAAAATACAGCAATAAAAAAAGTTCGGAGCCGGATGGCAGAAAAGAAGTGCCATCCGTATACCGGACTTTTTTTATTATAATACATAGCTGTCTGCAAATTTATAATTTACCAGATTTCAGGATGTACCTTAGAGCAGGTGAGCGCCAGGGAACCAGGTCCGATGTGGCAGGAGACGCTTAAGGAAAGAGGGAAGATATTAATTTCACCGATATTCGGAAAATTAGCGAGAGTTTCTTTTCTGAATTCCTCGGCAGCGGCAAGGTTGTGAGAGTGGATGACATCCAGATTGATCTTTTCACCGAAACGGTTGGAAATATCGTCTCTGATAGCTTTGGTCATGGTGCTTTTTGCCTGGATCATGGTGCGGGCTTTGGAAAAGGCATCCAGCTTTTCACCCTGGATCTGGAGTATTGGCTTCAGACGGAGCATGGTTCCGATTGCAGCGGCAGCAGGGGTGATACGACCGCCCTGCTTGAGAAATTTCAGTGTTGCTACTGTGATGTAGATACTGGAATCAAAGCGGGTTTCTTCCAGCCAGTCACCGATCTCGGATGCTGAGAGGCCGTTTTTGGCCTGCTGGATGGCTTCAATGGCAGAATAGCGTAATGTTCCGGAAATTCGCTGGTTATTTACAACGCGTACGCGGCCATCGTAATCTTCGGAAAGCATCCTTGCTGTCTGCATAGAGCTGGAAAGTCCGCTGGACATGGGGATATGTACGATCTCATCGTAATCTTTAAGGAGTTTATCCCAGAGATCTGTAACAGATTCCGGAGTCGGCTGTGAGGTAGAAACGCGGCATCCCGGATTCTGCTCCAGATGCTGGAAAAACTCTGCCTGATTCATATCAATATCTTCCAGATATTCTTTATCATCTATAAAAAATGGCATGGGGAGCATATGTACTCCAAGTTCACGGGCCTGGGCTGGTGACATACCGCAGTTGCTGTCTGTAACAATGGCAATGGATTTCATAGTTGTAATCCTCCTTGTTGGAATATTTTGTGATCCGTACAGATAACCCAGTGAGGATTCTGCACAGCTGTTTTCAGTATACCACAGGAAACCACCCTTGTCATTCACAGTTTAATTCGCTATAATGATAAACAATGTTACTGGTTACTGTTTATTTACAGCAGCCGAACAATTACGAAGCAGTAAAGAGAGGGAATCATATGGATTGTCGTATTGCAGAAGAAATGGTCAGTAAATATATCAATCATACGCTGCCTTTAAATGATCTGGAGGATTTTCTGGAGCATATTGAGAACTGTTCCTCCTGCTACGATGAACTTGCCACATATTTCATTGTGCATAAAGCCATGCAGCAGCTGGATGAGCAGAAGGAAGATTCGGTTCTGGATTTCAGGAAACTTCTGGAGGAGGATATCCGGAAATCCAGGAAATATATTCGCAGGAAGAAATTTCACAGAGCTGTAGCAGCCGTTGCGGTCTGTGCTCTGATCGCTGTGCTTGTGGTCTTTCTCATTTTCGTGATCCTGGAAATTAAGGAGGGAATTAGATTTTGAGTGAAAAAATATTACTGATCGACGGACACAGCATTTTGAACCGTGCGTTCTACGGGCTGCCGGATCTTACCAATGCCGAGGGACGTCATACAGGAGCCGTATATGGATTTCTGAACATTATGTTCAGGATTATGGAGGAGGAAAATCCGGAATATCTGACAGTTGCTTTTGATCTGAGTGCACCTACGTTCCGCCACAAGAGATATGAAGCTTACAAGGGGACTCGTAAGCCTATGCCGGAAGAACTCAGGGAACAGGTTCCCCTGATCAGAGAAATGCTTACTGCGATGGGAATCAATATCATGTCGCTGGAAGGATATGAGGCAGATGATCTTCTTGGTACGGTTGCCAGAAGGAGTGAAGCGAAGGGGATGGATGTTACCATTCTTTCCGGAGACAGAGATCTTCTCCAGCTTGCCACAGATAAGATCCTGATCCGTTTGCCGAAGACAGTCCGGGGTAAGACAACCATTGAAAACTACCACACAGCGGAAGTTTTTGAAAAATATCAGGTAACACCGCCGCAGATTATCGAGCTGAAAGCATTGATGGGCGACAGTTCTGATAATATTCCGGGAATTCCAGGAGTAGGTGAGAAGACAGCCACCAAAATGATCGTTCAGTTTGGATGCATTGAGAATGCACATGAGCATCTGGAAGAAGTGAAGCCAAACAAGGCAAGAGAGTCTCTTCGGGAGCATTATGATATGGCACAGCTTTCCAAAGAGCTTGCTACTATTAATACAGACAGTCCTCTTGAATTTTCCTATGAGAAGGCAAAAGTTGAAAATCCGTACACACCGGAAGCTTATGAATTGTGCAAGAGACTGGAATTCAAAAATATGCTGAACCGTTTTGACACATCTATAGCAGCAGATTCTTCCATGGATCTGGAGTTTTTTACCTGCAATGATCTCTCAGGGGTGGAGACTCTGTTTGAAAAAGCTGCGAATAAGAAGCAGGTGGGAATATCCATCCTTGCAGATCCGGAGCAGGTATATACGGTAGGACTTGTCCTTGATGAAAAAGATATTTATCAGATTTCGGTGGGAGGACTTCTTACAGGAGAATATCTGTGCGGAAAAATTGCAACTCTTGGGGAACATACAGTAATCTGCGCCATGGATATCAAGGCAGTACTGAAGCATGCGGCACTTGCTGACCCGGCGAAGGTTTTTGACGCAGGTGTTGCCGCATATCTTCTAAATCCTCTGAAATCTTCCTACACTCACGATGATATTGCCAGAGAATATCTGGATGGCATGATGCTTCCTGCAAAAGAGGACCTTCTGGGAAAAACATCACAAAAGAAGGCCTGGGAGGATGAGATGGAGGGCCTAGGCAATTATGCCTGCTATCAGGCTTTTGTGCCTTATATGGCATGTAAAGTCCTTCTTGAGAAGCTGGATGAAACAGGAATGAGAAAGGTTTATGATGAAATTGAGCTTCCGTTGGTATTTACGCTGAATTCCATGGAGAAATGGGGAATTTCCGTCAAAGGAGAGGAACTTAAAAGTTACGGAGAGAAACTGAGTGTGCGTATTCAGCAGCTGGAGAAAACAATCTGGCAGGAGGCAGGGGAGGATTTTAATATCAATTCCCCAAAGCAGCTTGGAGTGATCCTTTTTGAAAAAATGGGACTTCCAGGTGGAAAGAAGACCAAGACAGGCTATTCTACTGCGGCAGATATCCTGGATAAACTGGCACCGGATTATGCCATTGTGAAGGATATTTTGGAATACCGTCAGCTTACCAAACTGAAATCCACCTATGCGGATGGGCTTGGAAATGTGATTGGAAAAGACGGACGAATCCACTCCACTTTTAATCAGACGATTACAGCTACCGGTCGTATCAGCAGCACAGAGCCGAATCTTCAGAATATTCCGGTACGTATGGAACTTGGAAGACTGATCCGCAAGGTTTTTGTGCCGGAGGATGGATATGTGTTTCTGGATGCCGATTATTCTCAGATCGAGCTTCGTGTGCTGGCCCACATGTCCGGGGATGAGAAACTGATCCAGGCATACAGAGAGGCAGAGGATATCCACCGCCTTACAGCATCCCAGGTGTTCCATGTGCCCCTCGATGAGGTTACACCGCTGCAGAGACGAAATGCCAAGGCTGTAAACTTCGGAATCGTGTATGGAATCAGCTCTTTCGGACTGAGCCAGGATTTGAGTATAACCAGAAAAGAGGCAGCAGCCTATATCGAAAAATATTTCGAGACATATCCGAAGATCAAGGGATTTCTGGATGGCCTTGTAAAAGATGGCAGGGAACACGGTTATGTAACGACTATGTTTGGCAGAAGAAGACCGGTGCCGGAACTGAAATCAAGCAATTTCATGCAGCGTTCTTTTGGTGAGCGTGTAGCTATGAATTCCCCGATCCAGGGAACTGCGGCAGACATCATCAAGATTGCCATGAACCATGTTTATGAACGAATGAAACGAGAAGGCTTAGAGTCAAGGCTGGTGCTTCAGGTACACGATGAGCTTCTGATCGAGACCAGGAAGGAAGAAATCGAAATTGTTTCCCGCATTCTGGAAGAAGAGATGAAGGGAGCTGCCCATCTGGCAGTGGAACTTGACGTGGATATGCACCAGGGTGACAGCTGGTATGAGGCGAAATAAATGAGAGTGATCGGAGTAACCGGCGGAGTAGGTGCCGGAAAGAGTACAGTGCTTGGGATATTGGAAAAAGATTTTGATGCTTATGTGATCCAGGCAGATCTTTTAGGCCATGTTCTGATGGAACCAGGCGAAGAATGTTATGATGCAGTGATCGCATTGTTTGGAAAAGAAATCATAAAAAAAGATAAAACTATTGACCGCAGACGGATTTCTGATGTAGTATTCACAGATAAGGATATGCTTTTGAAATTAAACGGGATCATTCATCCGGCTGTGAAGCAGAGAATCCTGCACCTCATCGACAAACAGAGAGAGGCAGGAAGAGGAATCTGTGTTGTGGAAGCAGCTCTTTTTCTGGAAGAAAGATATCAGGAGTTCTGTGATGAAGTCTGGTATGTATACACAGAGGAGGAGATCCGGATACAGCGGCTGATGGAAAGCCGAGGCTATTCCAGGGATAAATCTCTTGGCATTATCCGAAACCAGGTATCCGATCAGGTGTTCAGGGAGAATACAGACTATGTGATCGAAAATAACGGAGATCTGGAGGATACCCGGAGACAGATCAGAGAAGGGATAGAGAGAAATGAGACTTTGTAGTATTGCCAGCGGAAGCAGCGGCAACTGTATCTATGTGGGTTCGGAGGAAGCACATGTACTGGTGGATGTGGGAATCAGCGGAAAGAGCATTGAGAAAGGTCTGAATTCGCTGGAGCTTACCGGGAAGGATGTGGACGGAATCCTGATCACTCACGAACATTCCGACCATATCAAGGGACTAGGGGTGATCTCCAGAAAATACGGAATCCCCATCTACACCACAGGTGGAACAGCAGATGCCATGCTTCGGATGAAATCCCTGGGAAAAATGCCGGAAGGGCTGATCCATGAGATCCGGGAAGACGAACCTTTTGAGATCAAGGATCTGACAGTGAATCCTTTTACCATTCCTCATGATGCTGCCCAGCCGGTAGGTTATCGTCTGGAGTGTGGGGAGCATTCAGTTGGAATTGCCACAGACCTTGGGAAATACAATGATTATATTGTTAAGAATCTGGAGAATCTGGATGCGGTGCTTCTGGAAGCAAATCACGACATCCGTATGCTCCAGGTTGGTAAATACCCATATTATCTGAAACAGAGAATCCTGGGAGACAGAGGTCATCTCTCCAATGAGAATGCAGGAAGGCTTCTCTGCCGGATCCTCCATGATAATCTGAAAGCTGTTTTTCTCGGCCATTTAAGTCGTGAGAACAATTATGAAGAACTTGCCTACGAGACAGTCTGCTCGGAGGTGACACTTGGTGACAACCCGTACAGATCCAGGGATTTCAGAATCCAGGTAGCAAAGCGGGATCACATATCAGAAATAATCACAGTGTAGAAAGGAAAAAACGATGAAGAAGACAATTATCACAGTAGTAGGAAATGACACAGTAGGAATTATCGCAAAGGTTTGTACATATCTTGCAGAAAATCAGGTAAATATTCTGGATATTTCTCAGACCATCGTTCAGGGGTATTTCAACATGATGATGATCGCAGATACAGCGAAATGTGAGAAAGATGGCGGCACACTTGCCGGCGAGCTTGAGAATCTGGGCAAAGAGATCGGCGTAGTGATTCACTGCCAGCATGAAGATATTTTTAACATGATGCACAGAGTGTAATAAAATAACAGTGTAGTGTATCAGTTATTTTATTAAATGAATTATATCTATTTTACATCATTCATCAGGGAGAAAATAAAAAATGATCAATATTTTTGAGGTAAACGAGACAAATAAAATGATCGAGCAGGAAAACCTGGATGTGCGTACCATCACTATGGGTATCAGCCTTCTGGATTGCATCGATCCTGACCTGGATGCACTGAATCAGAAAATATACGAGAAAATCACCACAAAAGCAAGAAATCTTGTGGCAACAGGTGATGAGATTGCGAAAGAGTACGGAATCCCGGTCGTAAACAAAAGAATCTCCGTAACTCCTATCGCATTGGTTGGCGGAGCTGCATGTAAAAAAACAGAAGATTTTGTAACGATCGCAAAAACACTGGATAAATGTGCAAAGGAAGTTGGGGTTAACTTTATTGGAGGATATTCTGCACTGGTAAGCAAAGGAATGACTCCAGCAGAGGAGCTTCTGATCCGTTCTATTCCGCAGGCTATGGCAGAGACAGAACGTGTCTGCAGTTCTGTAAATGTTGGTTCCACAAAGACTGGTATCAACATGGACGCTGTAAAACTGATGGGCGAGATCGTTCTTGCTACTGCAGAAGCTACCAGGGAGCAGGATTCCCTTGGCTGTGCCAAGCTTGTGGTATTCTGCAACGCACCGGATGATAACCCGTTTATGGCAGGTGCTTTCCACGGTGTTACAGAGGCTGACTGCATTATCAACGTAGGTGTCAGCGGTCCCGGAGTTGTTAAGAAGGCACTGGAACAGGTTCGTGGAGAGGACTTCGGAACACTTTGCGAGATGATCAAGCGTACAGCATTTAAGGTAACACGTGTTGGACAGCTTGTTGCACGTGAGGCATCCAGGCGTCTTGATGTACCGTTCGGTATTGTGGATCTTTCCCTTGCACCGACACCGGCAATCGGTGATTCTGTAGCAGAGATACTGGAGGAGATTGGCCTTGAGAGAGCCGGTGCACCAGGAACAACAGCAGCACTTGCACTTCTGAACGATCAGGTTAAAAAGGGCGGCGTTATGGCAGCAGCGGCTGTAGGTGGATTAAGTGGCGCATTTATTCCGGTCAGCGAGGACCAGGGAATGATCGATGCTGTAAACGAGGGCGCACTTACTCTGGAGAAGCTGGAGGCCATGACCTGTGTATGCTCTGTAGGACTTGATATGATCGCAGTTCCAGGAGATACCAAGGCTACTACACTGGCAGGTATCATTGCAGATGAGTCTGCCATCGGTATGGTAAACCAGAAGACAACAGCAGTACGTCTGATCCCGGTTATCGGTAAAGGTGTTGGTGAGACTGTTGAGTTCGGAGGTCTTCTTGGTTATGCACCGATCATGCCTGTAAATTCATTCTCCTGCGATGCATTTGTGCAGAGAGGTGGAAGAATTCCGGCACCGATTCACAGCTTCAAGAATTAATCGTTACTGTTCACTCTGTGACCAGCAACACGCTTCGCGATGCACAGAAATCATGCTGTGCATGATTTCGCGCCGCAATTCTCGGGTTTTCTGTGACCTTTGCTCACAAAAAACGCCTCGCGGGATATTACCAGTGAACAGTAACAATTAATCCTGAAATAATTTCATTTCGGGGTTGACAGAGTTACGTTGATGTGCTAAAGTAAACACAACTTAAAAAACAAACCAGTGAGAAAGAGAAGTAGACATTTCAGGAAGCTTCACAGAGAGCGGTGATGGTGGAAATCCGCAGGGGACCAGATGTTGAATGGACTTTCGAGGGCGGCCCGAACTATTTATCTGTACAGTAGGCGCCGACGGGAACCGAACCCGTTACCAATGAGGAGTGTATGTTAGTACACCGGAAAGTGGGCGATTCGTCAATTTGAGTGGTACCGCGATAATAAAGAACTTTTATTACCGTCTCAAGCATAATATAAGCTTGGGACGGTTTTTGTGTTACAGGAAAAAGCTTCTGTTGCATAAAAAAGTTGTTCCGGATGAGAGCCTGGATTCCGAAGGGAAACAGTGCTCTGGATAAGCAGACCGCAGGTGTACAAAAGTTAAGTAAAGCGGATTTAAGAAGGGAGAACAAAACTATGAAAAAAAGAATGTTAGTAATCGCAGCAGCAGTAGCAGCAACAACTATGATGATGACCAGCCCGGTTATGGCAGAGGATTTCAAAGTGGGTATCTGCAATTATGTAGACGATGCTTCCCTGAATCAGATCGTAGATAATATCCAGTCCCGTCTGGAAGAGATTGGCAAGGAAAAAGGCATTACATTTGATGTATCTTACGATAATTGTAATGCAGATGCCAGTGTTATGGAACAGATCATTTCTGATTTCCAGGCTGATAATGTTGACTTGATGGTAGGTGTGGCTACACCGGTAGCAATGCGCATGCAGTCTGCTACAGAAGGAAGTGATACACCGGTTGTTTTCTCGGCAGTATCTGATCCGGTTGGCTCCGGCCTTGTAGATTCCCTGGATGCTCCCGGAGCTAATATAACAGGAACCAGTGACTATCTGGATACTTCTTCTATCATGAAACTGATCCAGGCACAGAATCCGGATGTAAAGAAAATCGGTCTTCTTTATGATGTAGGACAGGATTCCTCCACAACAGCTATCCAGGAAGCAAAAGATTATCTGGATAAAGAGGGAATCGAATATGTAGAGCGTACCGGAACGACTACAGACGAAGTTCAGCTTGCAGCAGATGCACTGATTGCTGACGGTGTGGATGCCGTATTTACACCTACAGACAACACCATCATGACAGCAGAGCTTTCTATTTATGAAAAATTCATCGACGCAGGAATCCCGCACTACACAGGAGCTGACTCCTTTGCATTAAACGGTGCTTTTGTAGGATATGGTGTTGATTATGCAAACCTCGGACAGAAAACAGCCGATATGATTGCAGATATCCTGGTAGATAACGCTGATCCGTCCAAAACAGCTGTTGAAACATTTGATAATGGTACTGCAACAGTTAATACAGAAACCTGTAAAGCACTTGGCCTTGATTTCGATACAGTAAAGAAGGCATTTGGGCCTCTTTGCACACAGGTAAATGAAATCACAACTGCAGAAAGCTTTGATGAAGTAGAAACAAAATAAAGAAGCTGCTCACCTTTGTGAGCAGTTATGAAATAAATCCAATTGGAGGAAATCACTGTGACGATTGCAACTATGCTCTCCCTCGGGGAGACTGCCCTGAAGCTTGGACTGATCTGTTCACTGACAGTTCTTGCTCTGTTTCTTAGTTATTCCATGCTGAATGTCTGCGACCTTTCTACAGATGGCTGCTTTACCTTCGGAGCTGCTGTAGGAGCCGTGGTTGCTGTAAGCGGGCATCCGTTTCTGTCCATTGCGGCAGCTATGGCAGCAGGTGTTACATCGGGATTTGTAACTGCGATCCTGCAGACAAAGCTGGGAGTAGACAGCCTGCTTGCAGGTATTATTGTAAATACTGCATTATATTCCGTAAATATTGCGGTCATGGGAGGTTCGTCCCTGATCAATATGAACCGGACAACCACAGTATTTACCATGATGAAAGATGCACTTGCAGGTACACCTTTAAAAGGCAGGGAAGATATTTTTATAGCAGCCATCGCAGTGATCCTTGTGATCGTATTTCTGGTATTTTTCCTGAAAACAAGGCTTGGTCTGGCAATCAGGGCAACAGGAAATAATTCTGACATGGTAAAATCTTCCTCCATTAATCCGGTATTTACAACTGTGATCGGTCTTTGCGTGGCAAATGCATTTACAGCACTTTCCGGATGTCTTCTGTCTCAGTCACAGAAATCGGTAGATATCAATATCGGGCAGGGAATGGTTACCATCGCGCTGGCCTCTCTGCTGATCGGAGGCACACTTCTTGGTCGTGGAGGAATTTTTGTGAGAGCGGTAGGAATGGTGCTTGGTTCCTTTATTTTCCGTCTTGTATACACCATTGCACTTCGTTTCAACATGCCGGCATTTATGCTGAAACTGGTATCTTCTGTGATCGTTATTCTTGCAATTTCCGGCCCGTATCTTAAGAAGCAGTGGCCGCAGATACGAAGAAGAATGACTCATGCAAAAGGAGGCAGATGATCCATGTTAAAAATCAGCCATATTTCAAAAACATTTAATCCGGGAACTGTAAACGAAAAAAAAGCAATAGAAGATCTTTCCCTGGAACTGAAAAAAGGTGACTTTGCTACGATCATCGGTTCCAATGGTGCAGGAAAATCAACACTCTTTAACGCAATCTGCGGTGATTTTCTTACAGATGCAGGGTCGATCGAACTGGACGGCAGGGATATCACATTTATGCCGCAGCATGCACGCGCAAAAGAAATCGGCCGTCTTTATCAGGATCCCATGCGCGGAACTGCACCAGGCATGACGATCGAAGAAAATCTTGCACTTGCAGCTGGCAAGGGCGGATGGCTTTCTCATACGACCCGGCAGGAAAAAGAACGTTTCCGTGAGGAACTGAAGAAGCTGGACATTGGACTGGAAGAGCGGATGAGTCATCCGGTAGGTCTCCTTTCCGGTGGACAAAGACAGGCACTGACACTTCTGATGGCGACAATGAACCCTCCAAAACTGCTTCTTCTGGACGAGCATACTGCTGCACTTGACCCGGGAACTGCTGAGAAAGTTTTGAATCTTACCAGAAGGATCGTGGAAGAACATCAGCTGACCTGCCTGATGATCACACACAATATGCAGTCTGCGATCGATCTTGGAAACCGTATCCTGATGATGGACTCCGGTAATATCGTGCTGGACATCGGAGGAGAGGAAAAGAAAAACATGACTGTGGATGGTCTTCTTGAGAAATTTAAGACAGGAGCCGGCAAAGCCCTGGATAATGACCGTATTCTATTATCTGAATAAACTGAAAAATAATGAAGAACCATTACCGATTGCGTGCAGAGTGGAAAATGAACAGCTGCTTTGCACAGGTGATGGTTCTTTTTTTACTGAAAATTCTTGAGTATGCCACGTTACCGTGGTAAAATAAATGAAATCGCTTTGCGATTTCGTTTATAAACATGCAGCAGAGCAGAATGCTTACAGGCTTAGACGATTATAATTTATTATGGAAGAGGGACGAATGATATGCAGTTTTCAAAAAGACTGGACAGATTTGGAGATGAAATTTTTGCAGCTCTGAACAACCGGCGCATGGAGCTGGAAGCACAGGGCATGAAGATCTATAACATGAGTGTGGGAACTCCGGATTTCAAGACACCGGAATATATTAAAAAGGCCGTAGCGGAAGCGGCCATGGATGACGACAACTGGAAGTACAGCTTACGTGATCTGCCGGAGCTTCTGGACTCTGTCTGTACTTATTATAAGAAACGCTTTGATGTGGAACTGACATCGGACATGGTGATGACTGTTTATGGAAGCCAGGAAGGAATGGGACATCTTGGCATGGCGCTATGCGATGAGGGAGATACAGTACTTCTCCCGGATCCGTGCTATCCCGTATTTGCAGCAGGCAGCCTGATGGCAGGGGCAGTTCCTTATTATTACCCGCTTGTTGCAGAACATGATTTTCTCCCTTATGTGAAGGGCATTCCGGAAGAAGTGGCGAAGAAAGCCAAATATATGGTAGTGTCCCTGCCGTCCAACCCGGTAGGAAGCATTGCTACCCCGGGACTTTACGAAGAAATCGTGGAATTTGCGAAAAAATATGATATTCTGATCATTCATGACAATGCTTACAGCGATATCATCTTTGACGGAGCTTTCGGCGGAAGCTTCCTGGCAACTCCGGGAGCGAAAGATATTGGCGTGGAGTTTTTCAGTCTTTCCAAATCATTTAATGTCACAGGTGCGAGACTCAGTTTCCTGGTAGGCCGTCCGGATGTGATCGCAGCACTTCGTAAACTGAGAAGCCAGATTGACTTCGGTATGTTTCTGCCACTCCAGAAAGCTGCCATCGCCGCACTGAATGGCCCGCTGGAAAGTGTAAAAGAACAGTGCCAGATGTACCAGGAGAGAAGAGATGCACTCTGCCAGGGACTTCGCGATATTGGCTGGGAACTTCCTAATGGAAAAGGCACCATGTTCGTCTGGGCGAAGATCCCGGGCGGCCGCACAGACAGTATGGCTTTCTGTATGGAACTGATGGAAAAAGCCGGTGTCATTGTAACCCCGGGAGCAAGCTTCGGTCCACACGGGGAAGGATATGTACGCTTCGCTCTTGTCCTTCCGCCAGAGAAGATCCAGGAAGCAGTGGAAGCGATCCGGAAGAGCGAGTTATAGTCAAGTGGAGATTCGCAACTTCGCAGGGGACTTCCTTGATTGGTTAAATGATCCGAAGTGGCTTTTTCATCTCATGGATAAAAGGCAGGCCTGTCTTGTGGCAGAGAAGCATTTCGTAAAGATTGGAAGCCTCACAGGTTTCATGAAAAAGCTGAAGTGCATTTTCATCAAGGATTGAAGAGGCATCCGCTGCCTTGGTAATTAATGGGATTGAGGAATTCTTCTTGATCTGGCTGAGAAGCGGAGCACTGCTTTTTCGAAAACCAAGTACCCGGGCATAGGGAATATGTCCGGGTGCTTTTGTTTTTTGATTAAGAAAGATTCGGACAAGGCTGCGGCAAATAGCAGAACGGGTAATATCCCGTGTTTTCAGAAGATCTGCAAACTGGGAAAAACCTTCATATTGATTACGGGATTTCAGTATACGTCGGATCAGTGCATCCGAAAGATCCGGATACATTTGTAAAGTTTCTTCGGATTCCAGAAGAAGTTTGTAATGCAGAGGAAGATCCAGTGCTGAGTCAGAAAGCCATGCTCCTTTTTCGAGAGAATCCAGAAATCCAGAAATAGAAGCAGAAGGAATCAATCGGGAAAAATCAGCAGACTGCCCGGCTTTTTCGGATTTTTTCATAAAGTTCCGGATGCCGGAAGCAGAGGGAAACTTTTCATCAGAAAGAAGAGAAAAATCCGTATCATGATAACCATTTCCTTTTCTTAAAAGTGCATGAGGAATGATCCGGCTGTTAAGACGGAGAAGTGCCTTGCAGTATTCGATTCCCAGGATATTGTTAGGAGAAGAAAGGACGAGCTCAATATGTTCTGACGAAGTACTACCCAATGTATTTAGCCCGAAAGCGATTTTTTCCTGAATGTAACCGATCAATGCACTGCTTCTTGCAGCAGGAAAACTCATTCCGGCACGAAGATTCTGCTGAAGGAGATCACGATATTCAGATGGTTCTTTCACCAGGATTTCTGCAACATCCATAAGAATCTCTGTATCTCCGCATTCACTTCCGAAACATAATTCGTCTATAACACCAAGCCCGTCAAGAAGGCTTACGCCACCTGCGGCAAATCCTTCTGCACTGGCCGTTGCTGTCTGCACCGGCATTTCCAGAACCAGGTCAGCACCACCAAGAAGAGCCATCTCAGCCCGGACATGTTTTTCCATAAGGGCAGGAGCACCTCTTTGTACAAAATCTCCGCTCATGGCGATTACAACATAATCAGCACCAAGAGTTTCTTTTGCATAACGGATCTGATATTCATGCCCCCTGTGAAATGGGTTATATTCTGCAATAATTCCAACAACTTTCATATAAAAATACCTGCCGTTTCTGAAAATTCAAATCTTGAAATAAGCTTTTATATTATAATAATGGTGCTATTTTAACATAAGCAATGTAAAAAGTTAAGCGGCATTCGAAATCTGTTTTGCTGCCATAAAACCGAATGCTGCTGTACGCTCTGTACCCGGCAACACCTTTTGTAAGATACAGAAATCACGCAATTCATGATCGTGAACCGAAATCCTCGGGCCATCTGTGACCTTTACCATAAAAAACACCTCGCAGAACATTGCCGGTGAATAGTAACCATTGCACTTCAAAAAATACGCAGTATAGCCATTTTCTGACAATGAAACGCTTGAAAAGAAAAGGGTAAGGGGGTATAATAAACACAGTGTAGTGCCCGAACAGACACTAGCGTTTTTGTTACATCAAGAAAGGAGCCATTTAATCATGGGATTTGTTGAACTGCTTAAGAAAAGAGCAAAAGAAAGCGTAAAAACAATTGTACTGCCAGAGACAGAGGATATGAGAACTCTTGAGGCAACTGACAAGATTCTGAAAGAGGGAGTTGCCAAGATCATCCTTATCGGTAATGAGGAAGAGATCAACAAGAAAGCTGCAGAGGGCGGCTTTGATATTTCCGGTGCACAGATCGTAGATCCGGAGAAATCCGACAGAACTCAGGCATACATTGATAAATTCGTAGAGCTGAGAGCTAAGAAAGGTATGACACCTGAGAAAGCGAAAGAGATCCTTCATACTCAGTACCCATACTATGGCGTAATGATGGTTAAGATGGGCGATGCAGACGGTATGGTATCCGGTGCCTGCCACTCTACAGCAGACACACTCCGTCCGTGCCTTCAGATCCTGAAGACTAAACCAGGAACAAAACTTGTATCTGCATTCTTCCTGATCGTAGTTCCGGACTGCGAGTACGGCGCAAACGGTGCATTCGTATTTGCTGATTCCGGTCTGAACCAGAATCCGACTCCGGAGGAACTTTCCGCAATCGCAGCATCTTCCGCAGAGTCCTTTGAACTTCTTGTTCAGGAGGAGCCGATCGTAGCTATGCTTTCTCACTCCACCAAGGGAAGTGCAAAACATCCTGACGTAGATAAAGTAGTAGAGGCTACAAGAATCGCAAAAGAGGAGCATCCGGAGCTTAAGCTTGACGGAGAGTTCCAGCTTGATGCAGCTATCGTTCCAAGCGTAGGCGCATCCAAAGCACCAGGAAGCGAAGTAGCTGGTAAAGCTAACGTACTGGTATTCCCTGACCTTGATGCAGGTAACATCGGATACAAACTTGCTCAGCGTCTTGGTAAAGCAGAAGCATACGGACCTGTTACACAGGGTATCGCAAAACCTGTAAACGACCTGTCCCGCGGATGCTCTGCAGATGATATCGTAGGTGTTGTAGCTATCACAGCAGTACAGTGCCAGGCAGAGGATAAATAATTATTGAAAATCAGGAGAGTAAAATCATGAACGTATTAGTTATCAACTGTGGAAGTTCTTCATTAAAATATCAGTTAATCGATTCCGAGACAGAGAATGTACTTGCAAAAGGTCTTTGCGAGAGAATCGGTATCGACGGAAGACTGGTATATCAGAAAGCCGGCTGTGACAAAGAGATCACAGAGGCAGCTATGCCAACACATAAAGAAGCGATCCAGATGGTACTGGATGCTCTTACAAACGATAAGACAGGTGCTATCGGAAGCCTGAAAGAGGTTAACGCTATCGGACATCGTGTCGTACACGGCGGCGAGAAATTCGCTTCTTCCGCAGTGATCACAGACGAGATGATCAAAGCAGTAGAAGAGTGCAATGACCTTGCACCGCTTCACAACCCGGCTAACCTTATCGGTATCCGTGTATGTGCAGAACTTATGCCAGGTGTACCGCAGGTAGGCGTATTTGATACAGCTTTCCATCAGACAATGCCGGCTAAAGCATATCTCTATGGACTTCCGCTTGACTTCTACAAGAAATATAAAGTAAGAAGATATGGCTTCCACGGAACATCCCACAGCTTCGTATCCAAGAGAGCTGTTGAGTTCCTTGGCCTTGACAAAGATAACTCCAAAGTTATTGTCTGCCACCTTGGAAACGGATCTTCCATCAGTGCAGTTGTAAACGGCAAATGCGTAGATACAACAATGGGTCTTACACCACTTGAAGGTGTTGTTATGGGAACACGTTCCGGTAACATCGATCCGGCTATCATGGAGTTTATTGCCAAGAAAGAGAATCTGGACATCGAGGGCGTTATGAACGTACTCAACAAGAAATCCGGTCTTCTTGGACTTTCCGGCGGACTTTCCAGCGACTTCCGTGACCTCAATGAGGCAGCTGAAAGCGGAAACGAAGATGCAGCTAATGCAATCGATGTTCTCTGCTACGGCATTGCTAAATTCGTAGGCGGATATGTTGCAGCAATGAATGGTGTTGACGCTATCGTATTCACAGCAGGTATCGGCGAGAACGCTATTCCGGTACGTGAGAAGGTTGTAAGCTATCTTGGATACCTTGGCGTAACACTTGACAAAGATGCTAACGGACATCGCGGCGAGGAGATCGTGATCTCCACACCGGATTCCAGAGTTAAGGTTGCTGTTATCCCGACTAACGAGGAGCTTGCAATCTGCCGTGAGACTGTAGCACTGGTATAATCAGAGTTACCTGACATTATCAGGCACGCCACAGTTCGGGCACATGACCGGAGATTTATATTGGAATTATCGGGGGCTGACTATCAGAAGTTCAGCCCCCGTAGTTTCCTCATCAAAAATTTAAAAAAATGTAATATTTTCCCGAAAATAACATTGACAAATCACAAGAGCATATGTATAATAAATCGAGTGTGGATAGGAGAGACTTATGCAGATTCAATTATTAGACATTTCTTCCTCTGATGGTAAGACAATCCAGGAGTCGGCAATCCCGGAACTGGAGAAGATTGATTTTCAGATGGGAAGTTTTCCGGTACTTGCGAAAGAACCAGTGGAACTTACGATCACCAACACAGGTGATAAGGTTCTTGAACTTACAGGAACCGGTAAGATTACAGTAGGGATTCCCTGTGATCGCTGTCTTGAGACAGTTTCAGTAGAGATACCGCTGGAATTCAAGAAGAAGCTTGATATGAAGCTTTCTGATGAAGAGCGTGTCAACGATCTGGATGAGAGCAGCTATCTCACAGGTATGAACCTGGATGTGGACCGGTTGGTCTATCTTGAGGTATTGATAAGCTGGCCTTTGAAGGTCTTATGTAAAGAAGATTGCAAAGGTATCTGCAGCCGCTGCGGGAAGAACCTGAACGAAGGTCCCTGCGGATGCAAGGAGGAGCCGAAGGATCCCCGCATGGCAGCTATCAGTGATATATTCAGTAAATTTAAGGAGGTGTAACCTATGTCCATTTGTCCTAAGAACAAATCTTCCAAAGCTAGACGTGACAAGAGAAGAGCGAACTGGAAAATGAGCGCTATGAACCTTGTTAAATGCAGCAAATGTGGAGCTCTTATGATGCCGCACAGAGTATGCAAAGCTTGCGGAAGCTACAATAAGAAGGAAATCATCAAAGTTGAGGACTAATCCTTCCAACTTATGCGATGCAGAAAAGAGTCTGGTATGCTTAATGAAGTATACCGGCTTTTTTTTATACTTAAAAAAATGAATCGTGAAAACTATATAACGAGGGGAAAAGGAAATAAAAATAATATGAAAACAAATTTACAGAAAGAAAATACCGCCAAAGTAAATCAGATCACAGAAGGCGTGATCTGGAAGCAGCTTCTGCTGTTTTTCTTTCCGATCCTGTTCGGAACATTATTCCAGCAGGTTTATAATACCGCCGATACTGTAGTAGTAGGGCGGTTTGTGGGAAAAGAAGCACTGGCAGCAGTAGGTGGATCTTCCAGCATGATCGTGAATCTGATCGTTGGATTCTTCGTGGGCCTGTGTTCCGGAGCAGCTGTAGTGATCTCTCAGTATTATGGGGCAAAAGACAGCAAAAATCTAAAAAAGGCACTTCATACTTCCATGATCTTCTGTCTGGCAGCCAGTGTGGTCGTAGGCATGGCAGGTTTTATCCTGGCAGAGCCGATCCTGCACCTTATGAAAACACCGGCAGAAGTAATCCCGGATTCTGTGCTGTATCTCCACATCTATTTTGCAGGAACTTTTTTTAACCTGGTATACAATATGGTATCCAGTATCTTACGTTCAGTAGGAGACTCAAAAAGACCCCTGTATGTGCTGATCATCACCTGCCTTCTTAATATTCTTCTGGATGTGATCTTTGTGGTGAGCTTCCATATGGGTGTTTTGGGTGTTGCACTTGCAACAGTAAGCTGCCAGGCAGTCAGTGCCATTCTTGTTACCTGGTTTCTGATGCGGGCGAACGATATTTACCGCCTAAAGTTCCATGAAATCCGGTTTGATGCACATTCTCTGGCAGCAGTTCTCCGCATCGGACTCCCGGCAGGACTGGAATCTGTAATGTACAACATTGCCAATCTGACCATTCAGATATTTGTCAATGAGCTTGGAACAGATACCGTGGCAGCCTGGGGAACCCTGGGAAAAATTGATGCTGTATTCTGGATGGTGTGCAATGCTTTTGCCATCTCAATTACCACCTTTGTGGGACAGAATTACGGTGCCGGAAAATACCGCCGTATGCAAAAAAGCGTCCGTGTCTGTATGATAATGGCTTACATTACCGCCTTTATTGTAAGCGGAGGTATTTTTCTGTTTGCAGAGCCTATTTACCGTCTGTTTACCACAGATCAGGGAGTTGTGGACATCGGTGTTCATATGATCCGTTTCCTGATCCCGTCCTATGCCCTTTATGTAGTGATCGGTATTCTCTCCGGTGCACTCAGGGGAGCAGGAAAAGTGCTGATACCCATGATCCTGACCTGCGGAGGAGTGTGTCTGATCCGTATTATCTGGCTGTTTGTTTTTGTTACCAGGCATCCGGGAATCAATAATATCATGCTCAGTTATCCGGTATCCTGGGTGATCACGGCAGTTCTGTTTGTGATCTACTATTTCAGCCATTTTCCGGGAATACGTAAAGAAAAATAAAAAATATTTAACGAAATCCGGACAAAAAACAAAGAAGATGGAGGAAAGCAAGCAGTTCTTGACGGGAACAGAAAAATTCGCTATCCTATCATGGAAATGATTTTTTCATGAACGGAGAAGATAAAGCATGAATATTTTGAACATAGAACACATTCATAAGATTTTTGGTGACAAAGTGATCTTTGATGATATTTCCTGCGGTATTGACCAGGGCGAGAAGATCGGGATCATCGGCGTGAACGGGACAGGAAAGACCACTCTGCTCCGCGTGATCGCGGGAGAAGAAGAACCAGATGAGGGACAGGTGATCACTCAGAACGGGATCCGCATCAGCTGGCTTCCCCAGACACCGGAATTTCCTCAACATATGACCATTCTGGACTATGTGGCAGAGGGAAAATGGCAGAAAGACTGGAGTACAGAGAGCGAGGCACGCCGTATGCTGAATACTCTGGGGATCACAGACCAGAATATCAATATGGATAATCTTTCCGGCGGAGAGAAAAAACGAGTGGCTCTGGCCAGAATGCTTCTCAACCCTGCAGATATCCTGATTTTGGACGAGCCTACCAACCACCTGGACGGAGAGATGGTAACGTGGCTGGAGGATTTTCTCCGGGGATTTCGGGGAACTGTGATCATGGTAACGCATGACCGTTATTTCCTGGACCGCGTAGCCAACCGTATCCTGGAAATCAGCCATGGCAAACTGTATTCCTATGCTGGTGATTATTCCAAATTTCTGGAATTGAAGGCTCAGAGAGAAGAGATGGAGCTTGCCAGTGACCGGAAACGCCGCAGCGTTCTCCGTATGGAACTGGAATGGGCTGCAAGAGGATGCCGTGCCAGAAGCACCAAGCAGAGAGCAAGGCTGGACCGTCTGGAAGCCCTGAAAGCAGGCAAAACTCCTGTAAAAGATTCCAGCGTGGAGATGGATTCCATTGAAACCCGCATGGGCAAAAAAACTGTGGAATTCCACCATGTAAGTAAAGCAATCGAGGGCCGTACGCTGATCAGTGATTTTGATTATATTGTGCTTCGAAATCAGCGCCTTGGGATTATCGGCCCTAATGGCTGCGGTAAATCCACACTCCTTAAGATGGTAGAAGGAATGGTAGCCCCGGATTCCGGTGAGATCCAAATCGGTGAGACCATCCGTATCGGGTATCTTGCCCAGAACGTTCCGGATATGGACGGGAGACAGCGAGTGATCGACTACATACGCGAGGTGGCAGAATATGTTCCGACGAAAGAGGGAAGGATCACTGCTTCTCAGATGCTTGAGAGATTTCTTTTTGACCCGGCTATGCAGTATACTCCGGTTGAGAAGCTTTCCGGAGGAGAGAAGCGAAGACTGTATCTTCTGAAAGTCCTGATGGAAGCTCCCAATGTGCTTCTTCTGGATGAGCCTGGAAATGATCTGGATATCCCGACCATGACCATTCTTGAGGACTATCTGGATTCATTTTCAGGCATTGTGATCACAGTATCTCATGACCGCTATTTCCTGGATAATGTTGTAAACCGGATCATGGCTTTTGAGGGAGAGGGCAGACTGGTACAGTACGAAGGGGGATATACTGATTACCTGGAGGCGAAAGCACGGAAAGGCCAGACTTTTGAGACCCGTGCTGATATGCCTGGCAGTACTCAGGCAGAGAACGAACCCCAGGAAAAAAAGAAATCTTCCGCAGATACCTGGAAGCAGAACAGGAAACAAAAGCTGAAATTTACCTATAAAGAACAGAAAGAATTCGAGACCATCGACGAGACGATAGCAGCACTGGAGGAACGTCTGGAACAGCTGGACAAAGAGATGGCTGCCAATGCCACCAACGCAGGGAAGCTCCGGGAGCTTTCTGATGAGCAGCAGGAGACTCAGCAGAAGCTGGATGAAAAGATGGACCGATGGGTATATTTAAACGATCTGGCAGAAAAGATCGCAGAGCAGGAATAGAAATATAGAATATCTGTTGGTTTGTCAGAAGAGATATCAAATGCTTAATAGAACAGAATATTTATCTGATCATATAAATGGAGGGCTCCGGCTCTCCATTTTGCTCTTTATTTAGCACAAATCAGCATAAAATCTGATAGTGAATTCGCTGTGAAATACAGGAAAGATATTGACTTCCCAGGCAAAATTTTAGTATCATAGAAAATGGTACGTAAAAACAGGTACTCTGCAGTGAAAATCCTTGTACTGCAAAGTCTGAGGATTTTCACTACAGTGTACCGCGAAACGTCCGAAATGGTTTTCGGGCAGAGAAAGGAAAAAAACATGGCAGAAATGGTAAAAGTCGTAGTAGACGCAATGGGCGGTGACAATGCCCCTGTGGAGCCGGTAAAGGCAGCAGTAGAAGCCGTAAAAGAAAAACAGAACATCCAGGTTATCCTTACAGGACAGGAAGATGTGATCCGAGCAGAACTTCAGAAATATTCAGATTATCCCGGGGACAGGATCCGTGTGGTACACGCATCCCAGGTCATCGAAACAGCAGAGCCTCCGGTAATGGCAATCCAGAAAAAGAAAGATTCTTCGATTGTAGTAGGATTAAACCTTGTAAAAAAACAGGAAGCAGACGCATTTGTTTCCTCAGGAAGTACAGGTGCAGTCCTGGTAGGCGGCCAGGTGATCGTAGGCAGGATCAAAGGAATCCAGAGACCACCCCTTGCTCCGCTGATCCCTACAGCCAAAGGTGTTTCCCTTCTTATTGACTGTGGAGCCAACGTAGATGCCAGACCGAACCATCTGGTGCAGTTTGCGCAGATGGGTTCCATTTATATGGAGAATGTAGTAGGAATCAGGAAACCAAGAGTAGCGATCGTCAACAACGGTGCAGAGGAAGAAAAAGGCAACGCCCTTGTAAAAGCAACGTTTCCTCTGTTAAAAGAATGCAGGGACATTAATTTTATCGGAAGCATTGAGGCCAGGGATATCCCGGCAGGCTATGCAGACGTAGTTGTGTGCGAGGCTTTTGTCGGAAATGTTATCCTCAAGCTGTACGAAGGCGTGGGAGCTACCATGATGTCTATGATCAAACAGGGCATGATGTCTGATTTCCGAAGCAAGATGGGAGCTCTGATGGTGAAACCGGCTCTTAAGAAAACACTGAAGGCTTTTGATGCCAGTGAGTATGGCGGAGCCCCTCTTCTCGGCTTAAAAGGTCTTGTGGTAAAAAGTCACGGAAGTGCCAAGAGCGTAGAAATCCGTCACGCGATTTTCCAGTGCGAGCAGTTTAAGGAAGAGAAGATCAACGAAAAGATCGAGGAATTTATCGCAGCTGAGCAGAAAGCCCAGGCAGAAGCCAAAGAGAAATAGATCAGAAACCATAACACAGACAGAAAAGGAGGCGAACAGTCGTGGAACTGGAAATGCTGAAAACTATAATCGGAAAAACCCTGGAAAGAAACGTGGATACCATCACAGAGAAGACTACTTTTGTAGATGAACTGGGAGTTGACTCCCTGGATTTCTTTCAGATTCTTATTGATCTGGAGGAGACATATGATATTCAGATCGACCAGGAGGAGGCCGAGGAGATCGTAACCGTCGGTGATGCAGTGGAGACTCTTCGCCGTGCAACGAAGGGATATAAAAATGGAAAATAATTTAAAAAAACTGGAACAGACCATCGGATATCAGTTTACTGCAAAATCTTTACTGGAACAGGCTATGACGCACAGCTCCTACGCAAATGAAAAACACCTTGGAAAGCTTGGATGCAACGAGCGTCTGGAGTTTTTGGGTGATGCTGTTCTGGAACTGATCAGCAGTGATTTCCTGTACAAAAAATTCCGCAGCAACCAGGAAGGTGAGCTTACCAAGAAACGTGCCAGCATGGTCTGTGAGAAGAGTCTTGCTTATTGTGCAAGAGAGTTCGGTCTTCCGGAATTTATCCTTCTTGGAAGAGGTGAGGAGATGATGGGTGGTCGAGGTCGCGATTCCATCGTGTCTGATGCCCTGGAATCCCTGATAGGAGCCATGTATCTGGACGGCGGTTTTGAACCGGCGCAGGCCTTTGTCATGAAATTCATCCTGAATGATCTGGAAGATAAGAGAATTTTCTATGACAGTAAGACTGTTCTTCAGGAGATGGTGCAGGAGGGCGGCAACCATCCGGTAGAATACCGCCTTCTCAAAGAAGAGGGACCGGATCACAGCAAGAGCTTTACTGTGGAAGCCCTGATCAATGGTGAGAGCATGGGAGCAGGAACCGGTCACACCAAGAAAGCAGCAGAACAGGCTGCTGCGCTTGAGGCAATTCGCAGGATAAAATAACAGCAGGTGGCCAATGTATCTAAAAAATATAGAGGTGCAGGGATTTAAGTCCTTTGCACAGAAGATCAATTTTGAATTTCATAATGGAATCACCGGTATTGTAGGCCCTAACGGAAGCGGAAAGAGCAATGTTGGCGATGCAGTCCGCTGGGTTCTTGGAGAGCAGAGTGCCAAACAGCTCCGTGGCGGAAACATGCAGGATGTTATTTTTTCCGGAACAGAACTCCGAAAACCTTTAAGCTTCGCATCTGTGGCAATCACGTTGGATAACAGTGACCACAAGCTTCCTGTGGATTTTGAAGAAGTGACTGTCACCAGAAGGCTTTATCGCTCTGGGGAGAGTGAGTACCGCATCAATGGAAGCTCCTGCAGGCTGAAGGACATCAACGAGATGTTCTACGATACCGGTATCGGAAAAGAGGGCTATTCTATCATCGGTCAGGGTCAGATCGATAAGATCCTGAGCGGAAAGCCTGAAGAACGCCGTGAGCTTTTTGACGAGGCAGCAGGAATCGTCAAGTTCAAAAGGCGAAAGAACACAACTCTGAAAAAGCTGGAAGAAGAGCAGCAGAACCTTGTCCGTGTCACAGATATCTTAAGCGAGCTTACCAAACAGCTGGAACCACTGGAACGCCAGTCTGAAACAGCAAAGATCTATCTGGCAAAAAGAGAAACCTTAAAAGAGCTGGATGTAAACATGTTCCTTCTGGAATATGAACATACAGGCAAGTTGCTTAAAGAACTGGAAGAAAAGACCAGGATTGCCGAGGGGCAGTTAAAAGAAGCTCAGGATGCCCACAGCCGCACCAGGGATGAATATGAACGTCTGGAAAAATCCCTGGAAGAACTTAATGAGCATATGGATGCTCTCAGGGAAGCCAGCCGTGACCGGGCCATCCGCAGGCAGCAGCTGGAAGGCGAGATAAACGTTCTCCATGAGCAGATCCTTGCAGGAGAGCAGAATGACAGCCATTACCGAAGCCGTCTTTCCACCATTCAGGAAGATACGAAGAAAAAAACAGCAGATAAAGAGGCACTGGATGAGCAGAAGGCAGATTTACAGAGCGGCCTTAAAGAGACCAGCCAAAAGCTGAAAGAAGAGCAGGATAAACTGGAAAATATCCAGAGCAATATCGAAGAATGTACTCAGGCTGTTGAGGATGGAAAAAATGAGATCATCGAGATTCTGAATTCCCGTGCCAACACAAAAGGTAAGGCGCAGCGTTTTGATGCAATGATGGAACAGCTGGATATCCGTAAGGCAGGGATCAGCCAGAGGATTCTTTCTTTGAAAACCCAGGAAGAGGAACAGCAGTCAGCTATCAATGAGGCGAAAGCAGAGTACGATGCCATCACAGAGGCCATTGCAGCAACCAATCAGGAAGGCAGCCGTCTCACAAAGGAGATACGCGAAATCCAGGAGAGCATGAAGCAGCAGAGCACACAGCTGGAAGCAGGACAGACTGCATACCACAGAGAAGCATCCAGGCTGGAATCTCTGCGAAATATCACAGAACGCTACGATGGCTACGGAAACAGTATCCGTCGTGTCATGGAACAGAAGGATCAAGTGCCGGGTATCCGCGGAGTTGTGGCAGATATCATCCACGTAGAGAAAAATTACGAGATTGCCATTGAGACAGCACTTGGCGGCAGCATCCAGAACATTGTTACAGACAATGAGCAGACAGCCAAGCAGATGATCGAATTCCTGAAGAAAAACCGTTATGGCCGTGCAACCTTCCTTCCTTTGAACAGCATTTCTGCAAGAGGGGATTTTAACCAGAGAGGTGCCTTAAACGAGCCCGGAGCCATTGGTCTTGCAAGTGGTCTGGTAACAGCTGACCGGGAATACGCAGGACTGATCGGATATCTTCTTGGCAGAGTGCTTGTAGTGGATAACATCGATCATGCCATTGCCATTGCCAGAAAATACCGCCACAGCATCCGTATGGTAACTTTGGAAGGTGAATCCCTAAGCCCAGGCGGTTCTATGACAGGTGGTGCGTTTAAGAACAACAGCAACCTTCTTGGCCGTCGTCGTGAGATTGAAGAGCTTGAAAAAAAGGTAAAAGAGCTGGCAGCACAGTACAATGCCATCCGCCAATCCCTCGAGGAGAACCGAACGAAGCGTAATGAGATGCGTGATACCGTTGCATCCCTGCAGCAGAAACTGCGGGAACAGTCCATTCAGCAGAATACAGCCAGAATGAACATTGAACAGCTGGAGAAAAAAGCGGAGGAGATCCGCGGCGGATACGCCAGGATCGAGAGAGAACAGGAAGAGATTCGCATCCAGACAAAAGATATGCAGGCAGATAACGCCCGTATCACCCAGGAACTGGAAGACTCCAAAAAAGATGAGGAAGAGCTGGAAACTTTCATCGAGACCCGCCAGAAAGAGCTGGAAGACTGGAAGAAAGACGAAGCTGAAGCATCGGAAAAACTGGAAAAGATCCGTCTGGACTCATCTGCAGCCCAGCAGAAAGAAAGCTTTGTCAAAGAGAATATAAGGCGACTGAAAGAAGAAATCGAAGTTCTTTCCCAGGAAAGAGAAGAGATCTTGGATTCTCTGGAAATAGGAAGCCAGGAAACAGCTGAAAAGAGAAAGACCATCGAAAACGTCCGTAAAGAGATTGAAGGTTTTGCCGCAAAAGAAGAAGCTGAGAACAAACAGCTCGCAAAAATGCAGCAGAAAAAGGAAGAAAGCACAAAGAGCCATAAAGAATTTTTCGAAAAACGGGATGAGCTTTCCAACCAGATCAGTCTTCTGGATAAAGAATGCTTCCGTCTGAAAACTCAGGCAGAGAAGATCGAAGAGAACCGGGAGGCCCGTATCACATATATGTGGGAAGAATATGAGATCACTCCGAACAATGCTCTTACATACCGTAAGGAAGAGATGAACGACCGCCATGTGATGAAGCAGCAGATCCATAAATTAAAAGATGAGATCCGCGCTCTTGGTTCCGTTAATGTCAATGCCATTGAGGATTACAGGGAACTTCTGGAACGCCACACCTTCCTGAACGGCCAGTATAATGATCTTCTGGAAGCAGAGAAAACCCTGGAGCAGATCATTCAGGAACTTGATGAGGGAATGCGTAAACAGTTCAGTGAGAAATTCGGAGAGATCCAGAAGGAATTTGATAAGGCATTCAAGGAGCTTTTCGGCGGAGGTCGAGGAACATTGGAGCTTGCAGAAGATGAAGATATTCTGGAAGCAGGCATCAGGATCATTTCCCAGCCTCCAGGCAAGAAGCTCCAGAACATGATGCAGCTTTCAGGTGGTGAAAAAGCACTCACAGCTATCGCGCTTCTTTTTGCCATCCAGAATCTGAAGCCTTCACCGTTCTGCCTTCTGGATGAGATCGAGGCAGCCCTGGATGATTCCAATGTAGGACGTTTTGCAGGATATTTACAGAAGTTGACGAAAAACACACAATTTATTATAATAACACATAGACGTGGTACCATGAATGCAGCAGACAGGCTTTATGGAATTACCATGCAGGAAAAAGGGGTATCAACGCTGGTATCTGTTGACCTGGTAGAGAACCAGCTTACCCAGTAGCAGAAGGGATGAATCAGTATGGCAGAAGAAAAAAAAGGATTTTTTAAACGTCTGGTAAGCGGACTTACTAAAACGCGAGACAATATTGTTGCCGGTTTTGATTCCATTTTCAGCGGCTTTTCCAGCATTGATGATGATTTTTATGAAGAGCTGGAAGAAATCCTGATCATGGGAGATATCGGTATTAATGCTACCACCTCCATTCTGGAGCATTTGAAGGAGCAGGTAGCTGAGCAGCACATTAAGGAGCCGTCTCAGTGCAAGCAGCTTCTGATCGACAGCATAAAGAAACAGATGCAGGTGGAGAGTACAGAGTATGAGTTTGAGAACCGTAAATCCGTGATCCTGGTGATCGGTGTCAATGGTGTAGGTAAGACTACATCCGTAGGCAAACTGGCCGGCAAGCTGAAAGACCAGGGCAAGAAAGTTATCCTCGGAGCAGCGGATACTTTCCGTGCAGCAGCAGGCGAGCAGCTGACACAGTGGGCTAACCGTGCGGGGGTTGAGATCATCGGCGGCCAGGACGGCGCAGATCCGGCATCTGTTGTCTATGATGCAGTGGCAGCGGCAAAAGCCAGAAATGCAGACGTTCTGATCTGCGATACAGCAGGAAGACTTCACAATAAGAAGAATCTTATGGAAGAGCTCCGCAAAATTTACCGTATTCTGGAACGAGAATACCCGGAAGCGTATCTGGAAACGCTTGTAGTTCTTGACGGAACCACAGGCCAGAACGCACTTTCCCAGGCAAGACAGTTTGCAGAGGTAGCCAACGTAACCGGAATCATTCTTACCAAACTTGATGGTACAGCGAAAGGCGGAATTGCAGTAGCGATCCAGTCTGAGCTTGACATACCAGTAAAATACATCGGAGTAGGCGAGAGTATCGATGACCTGCAGAAATTCGACGCAGACGCATTTGTAAACGCCCTCTTTGACGTAGAAGAAAGGAGCTAAATATACAGATGCTTACATTAGAAAGCTTTGAAGAAGCGGCAGCAAAAGTAAAAGAAGTGACACAGGAAACAAAGCTGATATACAGCAGCTATTTCTCTGACATGACAGGCAATAAAGTTTACCTGAAACCGGAGAACATGCAGAGAACAGGTGCTTACAAGGTACGTGGCGCATACTATAAGATCAGCACACTTTCTGATGAAGAGAGAAACAAAGGACTGATCACAGCATCCGCAGGAAACCATGCACAGGGCGTTGCCTATGCAGCACATAAATACGGAGTAAAAGCAGTCATCGTTATGCCGACTACCACACCTCTGATCAAAGTAGAGCGCACCAAAAGCTACGGAGCAGAAGTTATCCTTCACGGAGATGTATACGATGAAGCCTGCGCACACGCACTGCAGCTTGCAGAGGAAAAAGGCTATACTTTCATCCATCCGTTCGATGATCCGGCAGTAGCAACCGGACAGGGAACTATCGCCATGGAAATCGTACAGGAGCTTCCTCTTGTAGATTACATCCTTGTTCCAATCGGCGGCGGCGGACTTGCAACCGGTGTATCCACCCTTGCAAAGCTCCTCAACCCGCACATTAAAGTTATCGGTGTTGAGCCGGCAGGCGCAGCATGTATGAAAGCATCCCTGGAGAAAGGCGAGGTCGTAACACTTCCTCATGTAAACACCATCGCAGATGGTACTGCAGTACAGACTCCGGGAAAAAATATTTTCCCATACATCCAGGAGAATCTGGACGATATTATCACCATTGACGATGATGAGCTGATCGTAGCGTTCCTCGACATGGTAGAGAACCACAAGATGATCGTAGAAAACTCCGGTCTTCTCACTGTAGCAGCACTCCGCCACCTGGACGTAAAGAAAAAGAAGATCGTCTCCATCTTAAGCGGCGGAAACATGGATGTGATCACCATGTCCTCCGTAGTACAGCACGGCCTCATCCAGCGTGACCGAATCTTCACCGTTTCCGTCCTTATCCCGGACAAGCCAGGCGAACTCGTACGCGTAGCCAGTGTCATCGCCGAGAACCAGGGCAACGTTATCAAACTGGATCACAACCAGTTTGTAAGCACAAACAGAAATGCAGCCGTAGAACTTCGGATCACTATGGAAGCATTCGGAACAGATCACAAGAACCAGATCGTAGCAGCACTCGAGAAGGCAGGATGCAGGCCGAGAGTTGTGAGAGCGATACTGTAAGAAATAAGTAGTAATTAAATAAAGTATTGATTTGACCGGACTGTTTAAAATAACAATATTAACAGTCCGGTTTTGCAAAATATTAATTGAAAAATCTGAGGAAAAGGGGAAGCAAATGATAAGTAAATGGAAAAAGAAGCTTCGCAGAGCCTCTGACCGTAAATGTCAAAAGGGGATTATACTCAGAAGAAGAAAAAATAAACGCAGAAGAAATTTGAAAGCACTAAAGGGTGCGGAAATATATCCTAACAGAGTTTTTTATTTTCTCAGGGAAAAAGGATTTGGAAAAGAAAAAATCATAGGAAAAAAATTGGGTTATAAAAAAGTTCTAAAAGTTCCATCTATATTTTCAATTTCTGAAAATCCAGAGGGAACAATTGCTTTTCTCTAAAAATTATATTATTATGGTTCTAGATTAGATATAAAGGAAATACATATTGACCACAGTGAATGCTATTGTCTGGAAATTGCTGCAAGTACAATTATGGACGTGATTGTTCTGGCTATTAAAGAATACCATAGAAAAAATAAAAAGAATATTGAATTTAGTGGAACAATTCCTGCAGAGGGAAAAGTTAAGGATGTATTTATGGCAAGTGGTTTGGCTGCACATATGGATTTGAATATGGATGCAGGAATATTAATGAATTGGCATAATATTAAACGATTCAAGCTGATCAGTGGATATCATTATTCACAGATTTCGGATATTACAGCAACCAAGTTGGCAGAATATATAATTGAATGTATGAATACACAGGGATATACATTGAATGGGAAGGGAAAAAATATTCTTGGAACTTTGTTTGGTGAGGTGCTGGATAACTGTGAAATACACGGTGGGGAACAGACGACATGGTTTGCATTGGGGCATTATCAGCAAAACGTCCAAGTAGATAGCTATGGAGAAGTTCAGCTTGTCATTTTTGACTTTGGAAATACAATATATGAACAATTGAAAGAAAAGACGACTTCATCGAAAACAAGAGAGAAGCTTGAATTTCTTTCCAAAGAGCATGAGAAGTTTTATAATAAAAACTGGACAGAAGAAATGCTCTATACACTGTTTTCGCTTCAAGAAGGAATTAGTCGGCTAAAAGATGATAAAGTAGAAGGAAATCGGCGGAGGGGAACAGGAACCGTTCGTTTGATTAATAATTTCCAGTTAATTGGTAAGACAAATGAAAATAAAACTCCTTTGATGTCGATTACATCTGGGCATACACATATTTGTTTTGATGGAACTTATAAATTGAAATCTCAAATGGTTGAGGATAAAGAACTTGGAAATGAACAACGGAGAATAATAGCATTTAATGATAAAAATGATATTTTTCAACCGCCGGATGGCAGGTATGTAAAGTATATAAATACATTTTTCCCCGGAACAGTAATTTCATTGAAATTTTATTTTGACAGAGAATATTTGACACAAATTATGGAAAGTAAACGGTAGGAGGTATTACGTAGTGGAAAAAATAAATTTGTTAAACTTTAGAAGTAATGGCTCTAAAATTTTTTCTGGACGCGATAAAGGAATTGATGCGAGAAAAAAATTAAAATTAAATGAACTGGATTCGCAAGAACAGAAAATTGAAGTAATTGTGCCTAAGGATACATGGTCAATAAATTCTTCTTTTTTTGGTGGATTATTTGAAAGTAGCATAATAAATTTGAAGGAAGATGGATTTCGAAAAAAATATATATTTAAATTTGATGATGGAGCTGCCTTGTCTGAGGAATTGCAACATAATATTGATGAAGGAATTTATGAATCTCTAAAGGATATTTAAGAGAGGTGATGCATAGTGACACAAAATACGGCAGCAGTTATTCAGGCAATTACAAGTATAGTTAATCTTATTTTTGTTGGTGGAATTTTTATTTTTGAAAGAAGAACTGGCAAAAAGAGTATTAACGATGAAAAAAAAGAATTTTGGTATAGACAAACTTTGCTAAGTCGTGGTTTGGATCTTACAGGGGAATGTTTCGATACAATGGAACAACTTTTACGATCATCAGAAGAATTTATAAATGGGTGTACACCTGAAAATGAAAAGAAAATAAAAGAAATAATAGGTAAAATACAGCACCAAATATATATACTGAGAAATGGTGTTGTGAGTTATGCGAAATTATTTGATATAGCTCTTTTTAAACAATTAAAAGAAGAAGTAGAACGATTAGAAGATGGTATTACACAAGGAATAGAAAGTTGTTATTTGGCTGCTGGGAATAATGCAAAATTTGCTGACAAAGGTATAGAAACAGAACTTTCAAATCTTCAAAAGCATAGATATATGATTATTTCAAAATTGTATGATTATGATACAAAAGTATAAATGGAGAAAATAAATTAAGAAAGAAAAAGCCTTGGAGATACAGTTGTTCTAAAGCTTTTATAGGTTGATATAGCGGAAAAGACGAAAATAAATGAAACCTAAATTGAATTTCTGGAATAACAAAATGAGTCTAGAAGTTAAAAGCGAAATCTCTGTAAAAAATAAAAATGAAGAAATACTATGGAATTAATTGTTGTCTAAAGCGCATGACTGCGCATATCCTAAGTTACAGGCGTATCCGTCGATATTTAGCCTTGTCGCCTAAAGCGACCGAGGAGCATGCGACTTTAGTCATGTGAGATCCACTGGATTAGTGGATTTTTATATTCGTAGTCGATATACTATTGACATAATAAAAAAAGATTTAGCATATGAAACGGGATTGAAAGAAGAACTATGTGAATCAATGGCCGGGATGATTAAAGAAAATTATCAAACGTTGCAAATGGGACTTATTATGAGTTATCTGAGAAAAAAGTTTGATGAAGATGAAGAAGATTGTAATGGAAAAAACAAAAATTAAAATAGGCTTAAAAAACAACAGAAAAGCTGCAAAAGTACAGAATAAATGAAGGGGGAACGTGTTTGAAAAAGT
Organism: Blautia schinkii; assembly: GCF_013304825.1. Taxonomy (GTDB): domain Bacteria; phylum Bacillota; class Clostridia; order Lachnospirales; family Lachnospiraceae; genus Blautia_A; species Blautia_A schinkii_B. The sequence continues at coordinate 93,588 of NZ_JAAWUO010000003.1, forward strand.
ATATTAATAATGCAGCAAAAAATACAAATCAGAAAGTAAATGAAGTCTTTTTGTTCAGGCAGATGGCAGGGGCATTAAATACTCAAACAAGTCATAGTGTTTTTGTGAAAGAGGCACATGCAAAGATGTATGTAAAGTATCAATTGGATCCGAAAAGGTTTGCTATGCTTCCTGGTTCTAAACCGATAATAAAAAAGGTAGAGTTGGGAGATTTGCTCATTCTTACATATGATAAATGGACAGGATTATTAAAAATGAGTATTATGCAGGCAAAATATAAGCCAATACCGTATAAAAATTTTCTGGATGTGCGTATGAATTTGTATCAGTGGGAGCTTTTGAAATATAAACCAATATTGGTATGGAGTAATTATGGTATTCCGTTTAATATACTTAATTCTCAAAATCTGTTTAAGAGTATAGCATCATATGGAATATTTTATAGAGATAATTACAATAATGAAATAGACATGTTATATGTAATCCCCGAATTGTTGAACTACAAAAATCCAAATATATATAAAAGTATAAATGGGATAATCGAAAATAAGAAAAGACTTCCTAAGACAAGGGACTATAGTTTTAAATTCAACTGTTTGCAAAATTTAAATGGGCAACTATATCGTACTTGTCATAGAGTGTTTGGACCGGGTGAAGTAATTTCAACTTGTTCAATAAACTCATTTAAAGACGAAATTCTGAACGGGAGAATAGGTGTACCATTGTCATCTAAAAAAGGCGACAATATTCAGATGTGGATTTTAGGTATATTAAAAAAATTAAGAAATGATTTCAATGATGATCATACGATACAGCAAATGATTGATGAAATACTAAAAGAATATAGTAGTGGTGATGAAAACTATATAAGGAACCTGAAAACACCGAAACATCTTCCACCTTTACTGTTCACAGGTGTAAATCTTCCACATAATGAAATAGAAATCAATGATTAGAAGAGAATAATTGCGCCTAAAAACAATATTGCCAATCACAACTAACCCGTGCTATACTATACACGGTTATCATGCAATAACAGAAACTTACGACCGGGCTGTTGCATATAATGTAGCAGTCCGGATTTTTGTGAAGAATACTTTTTTATAGAAAGAAAGGACAGAATCAATATGTGTGGAATTGTAGGATTTACAGGTAAGCACCAGGCTGCTCCGATCCTTTTAGATGGACTTTCAAAACTGGAATACAGAGGATATGATTCAGCAGGAATCGCAGTACGAAACGGCGATGGCGAAACAGAAGTTCTGAAAGCCAAGGGAAGATTAAAAGTTCTCGCTGAAAAAACAAACAACGGAGAATCCGTATTAGGAACCTGCGGAATTGGTCATACCAGATGGGCGACTCATGGTGAGCCATCTGAGAACAATGCACATCCTCATATGACAGACGATGGAAACGTTGTAGCAGTACACAATGGAATCATTGAGAATTATCAGGAACTGAAAAACAAACTTACACACAAAGGTTATACCTTCTATTCCGAAACAGACACAGAAGTAGCAGTCAAACTGATCGATTACTATTATAAGAAATATGAAGGGACACCGGTGGATGCTATTACACATTCAATGGTTCGCATCCGCGGTTCCTACGCACTTGCTATTATGTTCAAGGATTATCCGGGAGAGATTTATGTTGCCAGAAAAGACAGTCCTATGATTCTTGGTGTTGCAGATGGAGAGGCATTTGTAGCATCTGATGTACCGGCGATTCTGAAATATACCCGAAATGTATATTATATCGGCAATCTGGAGATGGCGCGGGTGAAAAAAGGCGAGATCACATTCTACAATCTGGATGGAGATGAGATCGAGAAAGAACTGAAGACCATCGAATGGGATGCAGAAGCAGCAGAGAAAGCGGGATATGAGCATTTCATGATGAAAGAGATCCACGAACAGCCGAAAGCAGTAATGGATACTCTGAACTCCGTACTTAAAGATGGAAAGATCGATCTGACAGAAGTTGGCATGGGGGAAGAAACCATTCAGAAGATCCAGCAGATATACATCATTGCCTGCGGTTCTGCTTACCATGTAGGAATGGCTGCTCAGTATGTATTGGAAGACCTTGCCCAGATCCCGGTAAGAGTCGAGCTTGCATCTGAATTCCGCTACCGCAAAATGGCTCTCAACACCAACAGTCTTGCAGTGATCGTCAGTCAGTCCGGTGAGACAGCAGATAGCCTTGCAGCACTTCGTAAATGTAAGGAAAAAGGCATCCTCACACTGGGAATTGTCAATGTAGTAGGCTCATCCATTGCCCGTGAAGCAGATAATGTGTTCTATACACTGGCAGGACCGGAGATTTCCGTGGCAACAACCAAAGCATACAGTACACAGCTGATTGCCTCTTATGCACTGGCGATTCAGTTTGCAAAAGTACGCGGAACTATCACAGAAGAAGCATATGATAATTATATCACCGAACTTCAGACACTCCCGGATAAGATTCACAAGATTCTGGAGGACAAAGAACGAATCCAGTGGTTTGCAGCCAAACAGGCCAATGTAAAAGATGCTTTCTTTGTAGGAAGAGGAATAGATTATGCGATCAGTCTGGAAGGCAGCCTGAAGATGAAAGAAATCAGCTATATCCATTCTGAAGCCTATGCAGCAGGAGAACTGAAACATGGAACCATTTCCCTGATTGAGGATGGAACCCTTGTGATCGGTGTGCTGACTCAGCCAGACCTCTATGAAAAAACGATCAGCAACATGGTAGAATGCAAGAGCCGTGGAGCATATCTTATGGGTCTGACAACATTTGGCAATTATAACACCGAAGACACAGCAGACTTCACAGTATACATCCCAAAAACAGATCCACACTTTGCCACATCCCTTGCAGTCATTCCGCTTCAGCTCCTCGGTTACTACGTAAGTGTAGCCAAAGGACTGGACGTAGATAAGCCGCGAAATCTGGCCAAGAGTGTTACAGTAGAATAAAATATAAATTTGCAATATAAAAAGCGTCTCGGATTTTGTCTGAGACGCTTTTGGACATTTATATAAAAAAAGTCGCTTAATATCCTCATAAGCGACAGGCATACGACTAACCTTGAATAAGGATATCACGCATCTTATACCTTGTCAAGACGAGCAAATGCCGCAAAATCTACCAAAAGTGTAACTTTTGAATCATATTTCTAAATAAATATTGTCAATAAACCAGTCAAATCTTAGAATTTCTATAAAAAACGATCTTTTGTTTATCGTGTTAGTACCATTAGTGGTCACTAAAAATGGTCAAATCTAATATTCAAAATTCCTTATAAAATAAGTCTATAAAAGAATTTCTATTTTTCTAATCGCAGTCTATTAGTGGTCAGATTTTTAAATTCCAACATTCCCAAACAGCTAATCAAAAGCATTTCAAGAGATTTTGTCGCTTATGAGGATATATTGCGACAACCGAAAAATAGAAATATTAGATAAGTTATTAAATTTATTTTCTTGCTGGCGAGCTTCAAGAAAAAAAGCAAAGGAAGAGATGTCATGAAAACAGGATACAGTATTAAAACATGGCGCATGCGTCTCTTTTGTCCGGAGCAGGATATGCTTGCAAAAACAGAGCAGCTGTATCAGGAAACAGTGGATTTTTATTACGAAATACTCCAGACAAGACAAGATATCTGGAAAGAAAACCTCCTTTCAATTCAGAGAGAACTGGAACTGTTGACAGTATCAGGCCGGGATGGAAGAGTACCCCTCTATACACCACCTCACGGTAAGCTGCCTGTATACTTCCGCAGATCCGCGATGAATAAAGCTGGAATTGCTGTGAAATCCGCAGCTGTAGTTGGAGAAAACCAGAAAAAAGAAATCGTTTTTCCGGAAAAGATCGATGCTTCTCTTACTTTTTTCAAAGGAATGTACAGAGATATTTCTGATACATCTATAAAGCTGAAACTCTGGGATGGAAAGAAATGGAAATGGATTTCCAGCCAATTGGAAGGGCGTCCTTTTCCGGTAAATGGCACAGTGCTGTCACCATCTCTCAGTCACAATGGAAAACTCCTTATGCTTCATGTTCCTGTAAAACAGGAAAATTCCGATGCACGCACAGCCAAAGAACGCGTACAGACAGGCAGCAGGATATGTAGTGTGCAGTTTACAAATACAGATATTTTTGCCATGTGCAGCATACAGGATGTCCAGGGAAAGCAACTGGCAGCAAAAGCCAGCAGAGGTGGAAACACATACCGCTATCGGGCAGAACAGGCTCTGAAAAAGCTTGAGAAATCTCAGAAATTCACAGAAAACGATAATGTTCCTCATGCAGATCAGAAACATTATATGTATCTGAAACATTTGAACGAGCATTTTGCTCACAAAGCAAGCCGTGAAATCGTGGATTTTTGTAAAGAACAAAATGCAGATCTGATAGTGCTTCCTGTATATGGAAAAGATTTTTCCAGGATGGCCATGTACCAGAGTGGAAATTACTCACCCTTTCATCTGAGCACCAGAATCCGTACTTATCTCATGTACAAGGCCTGGGCAGAAGGAATCCTGGTTCTGGAACTCCGCGCAGAAGGAACCGGCAAAATATGTTCCATCTGCGGTGCAGAAGGAACTCGTTCCGGAAAAATCTTCATCTGTAAAAACGGACACCAGCTAAATCGTTACCTGAACGAAGCCCGAAACTTAGGACTTCGAAGCAGGGAAACATTCCGCAAAAACGGATTTATCAAGACATAAGCGGCAGAAATGCCCTTATATAGATTCTGAGCAATCAGTAGAAAGAAGGCCGCCATCGACGACCCTCTAAAGGCTGAATACCGCCAGACGGCCCTGCGAAGGCGTCGCCAAGAACTGCCCTTCGGGTGGGGTATTCGAAGTTATGAAATCATTGACAGATGAGTAAAACTGGGATGGTTTTGTGGCTGGATTAGAGCTGAAAAAATAAAGAAGATTCGTGCCTATTGTTACTGGAATGTTTCACGTTGCAGTAGTAATGGGCATGATGTTTGAAAGAGCGTTTAGAAAAAATGTCATAGCAGGTTATACGGGTGTCGACTGTATAAAACAACACTTCGGTTATAGCAGCGTAGAGACGAGTGTACTCAACAAAATCAGTTGAGGTCTGATGGTCTATGGTGGAGATGAATATACATACAGATATAAGCATTTCTGCATAAATATACGCCAGTGAAAAGTAGTGAAAGATGCAACTGATTTTGTTGAGTGAACCTGTCTGGATAAAGATATGTAGGAAAATAGACGAAATATCGAGAAAAGATTTGATTGCTGGAGTAATTGGATACGACAGCATAAGAAAACACTTAGCTGTGTGAACGGTAAGAGGAAAAAGAAATACCATCTGTGAAGAGCAGATGTGTACATAGATTAGGAAGTTAACAAAAATGGAGGAATACATATGAGCACAGTTACTTTAGATAATAAAACGATTTTAGTCACAGGTGTAGCCGGTTTCATAGGCTCCAACCTTGTGAAACGAATTTATCAGGAGGCTCCTTCTGCTACGGTCATCGGCATCGACAACATGAATGCTTACTACGACGTGGCACTCAAAGAGTTCCGCCTGAACGAGCTGGCCAAGTATTCCACATTTACCTTTGTCAAAGGCAACATCGCCGACAAGGAGCTGATCACGGAGCTGTTCGAGAAGTACAAGCCGTCTGTGGTCGTCAACCTTGCTGCACAGGCTGGTGTGCGTTACTCCATCACCAACCCGGATGCTTATGTGGAATCTAACTTGGTCGGCTTTTTCAATATCCTTGAAGCATGCCGCCATTGCGAGAGTCTAGAGCATTTGGTTTATGCTTCTTCTTCCTCCGTCTACGGTTCCAACAAGAAGGTTCCGTACAGCACGGATGACAAGGTAGATAATCCTGTGTCTTTGTATGCAGCCACTAAGAAATCTAATGAGCTGATGGCACACGCATACTCCAAACTCTACAACATTCCTTCCACTGGTCTGCGCTTCTTCACCGTGTATGGTCCTGCTGGCCGTCCTGACATGGCCTACTTCGGCTTTACCAACAAGCTGGTAAAGGGTGAAACCATTAAGATCTTCAACTATGGCAACTGCAAGCGTGACTTTACTTATGTGGATGACATCGTGGAGGGCGTTGTCCGAGTGATGAAGAAAGCACCGGACAAGAAAAATGGTGAAGACGGGCTGCCGATTCCGCCGTATGCAGTTTACAACATCGGTAATCAGAACCCGGAGAATCTGCTGGACTTCGTGCAGATTCTGAGTGAGGAGTTGGTTCGTGCAAAGGTACTGCCAGAAGATTATGACTTCGAGGCACACAAGGAACTTGTTCCGATGCAGCCGGGTGATGTGCCTGTGACCTATGCAGATACCAGCGCACTAGAGCGTGACTTCGGATACAAGCCGAGCACAAGTCTGCGGACTGGATTAAGAAATTTCGCTGAGTGGTACGCTGAGTTTTATAAATAAAAGAATTAGAGGGATAGAGAAATGAGAGAGTTTAAAGATTTAAAAATTGCTGTGGCTGGTACTGGTTACGTGGGTCTTTCCATTGCTACGCTGTTATCTCAGCACCACAAGGTGACTGCTGTGGATATCATCCCAGAGAAAGTGGAGCTGATTAACAATAAGAAGTCTCCGATTCAGGACGAGTATATTGAAAAATATCTTACAGAGAAAGAGCTGAATCTGACGGCAACGCTGGATGCAAAGGAAGCATACAGTGATGCCGATTTTGTAGTAATCGCGGCTCCAACAAACTACGATAGCAAGAAGAACTTTTTTGACACAAGTGCGGTAGAATCTGTCATTAAACTAGTCATCGAATACAATCCGGAAGCCATCATGGTTATCAAGAGTACGATTCCTGTTGGTTACACTGCAAGTGTTCGTGAGAAGTTCCACTGTGACAATATCATCTTTAGTCCGGAATTTTTAAGAGAGAGCAAGGCTCTGTACGATAACCTTTATCCTTCTCGTATCATTGTTGGCACCGATGTTGAGAATGCTCGACTGGTAAAGTCTGCACATACTTTTGCAGAACTCCTGCAGGAAGGTGCTATTAAAGAAAACATCGATACGTTGTTTATGGGATTCACTGAAGCTGAGGCAGTTAAGCTGTTTGCCAACACCTATCTGGCTCTGCGTGTCAGCTACTTCAATGAGCTGGATACCTATGCTGAGATGAAGGGACTGAACACCCAGCAGATCATCAACGGTGTTTGCCTTGATCCTCGTATTGGTACTCATTACAACAATCCGTCTTTTGGCTACGGTGGCTACTGCTTGCCGAAAGATACAAAGCAGTTGCTGGCAAACTATGCGGACGTACCGGAAAACTTGATTGAAGCTATTGTTGAGAGCAATAGAACAAGAAAAGACTTCATCGCTGATCGTGTGCTGGAGATTGCTGGTGCTTATGAGGCAAATGATAGCTGGGACGAAAGCAAGGAGAAAGAAGTTGTTGTCGGCGTTTACCGTCTGACCATGAAGAGCAATAGCGACAACTTCCGTCAGAGTTCTATCCAGGGTGTCATGAAGAGAATTAAAGCTAAAGGAGCAACAGTCATCATCTATGAGCCAACACTGAAAGATGGCGAGAAGTTCTTTGGGTCAGTAGTAGTTAATGATTTGGACGAGTTCAAGAAAAAGAGCCAGGCTATCATTGCTAACCGATATGACAAGTGCTTGGATGATGTAAAAGAAAAAGTTTACACGAGAGATATTTTCCAGAGAGATTAAGCAGGACCAAAAAAGATTAGAGGAGATAGTCAGATGAAAGATGATAAAAATTTAAAGGTATGCTTGGTGGGTTCATCTGGCGGTCATTTAACCCACCTTTATATGTTAAAGCCATTTTGGAAAAACAAGGATCATTTTTGGGTTACGTTTGATAAGGAGGATGCAAGAAGCCTGCTCGAAGGTGAAAAAATGTATCCTTGTTATTATCCGACAAATCGTAGTCTAAAGGCTCTTATTAAGAATACCAAGATTGCATGGAATGTGTTACACAAGGAAAAGCCAGATTTGATTATTTCCTGTGGTGCAGCAGTTGCGGTCCCGTTTTTTTATATTGGTAAAATGATGGGTGCAAAGTTGGTCTACATCGAGGTTTTTGATCGAATTGATAAACCGACAATGACAGGAAAGATGGTTTATCCCATTGTGGACAAGTTTGTTGTGCAGTGGGAAGAACAGAAAAAGGTTTATCCAAAGGCGGTTAACCTTGGAAGCATATTCTAAGTAGGGGACGAGAAAATGATTTTTGTGACGGTAGGAACACATGAGCAGCCATTTAATCGGCTGATTCAGAAAATAGATGAATTAAAGAAAGACGGCATTATAAACGAAGATGTAATTATCCAGACTGGTTTTAGTACATATGAGCCGAAATACTGTCAGTGGAGTAAGCTGATTCCATATCAGCAGATGGTGAAAAATGTGGCCGATGCTCGTATTGTAATCACTCACGGTGGCCCGGCAAGTTTTATCATGCCACTACAGATAGGTAAGACTCCTATTGTTGTGCCGCGTCAGCATCAGTTCAATGAGCATGTGAACGATCATCAGGTGGAGTTTGCGAGAAACGTGGCTCAGAGAATGGGAACGATTATCCCGGTAGAAGATATTGAAACATTGGGAGATATCATAACGAACTATGATCAGATTGTTGCTGGCATGGGACATGGTATGAGCAGTAACAATGCAAAGTTTAATGAAGAACTTGAAAAACTGGTAGATGAATTGTATTGAGGATGGGTGGATGAGAAAAGTTGGAATCATGTCGATGCAGCGCATTGCAAACTACGGTTCGTTTTTGCAGGCATATGCATTGAAGCAGCTAATTGAGGAAGTTGGCTGTAATGTAGAATTTGTGGACTACCATGTAGGTGCTCCAGTAATTACAGAAAATGCAGATAGTAAAAACAAGGTTGTCCGAAAGATAGAAAAGGGGCTGGAAACCTTTCGGTATCGGGCTCCTCTTGCACACAAATTATCGTTCATCCGATATAAACAGTCTTTCGCTCAAAAGTATATGCCACTTTTAGGGATTACGGATGAAATGAACTACAATCCGACAGTGGATTGTCTTGTGATTGGCAGTGACGAGGTTTTTAACTGTATTCAAAAAAATTCCAATGTGGGCTATTCGCCAGAATTGTTTGGAAAAAATAACCATGCGAAGAAACTTATCACTTATGCAGCGTCTTTCGGTAATACCACATTGGAAAAGCTGGAAAAGTATAAAAAGGCCAATGAAGTCGGAGCTTTGTTGAAGAAGTTTGACGCGATTTCTGTACGAGATGCTAATTCAGGAACTATTATAGAACAGCTCACTGGGAAAGAACCAGTGTACAATCTGGATCCGGTTCTGACCTATGATTACATGAACTGCTGCGACAAAATCCCACAGGTTCAGACTAATGAGAAGTATTTGATTCTGTACGCGTATGCAGGTCGTATTTCCAATGATGAGGCAGATTGGATTGCTGCTTATGCAAAGAAAAAGAATTTGAAGGTATATGCAATTGGTGGTATCCAAAAATGTGCAGACCGATTTGTGGACTGCTCACCCTTTGAGGTTCTGGCCTATTTCAGAAATGCAGAAGAAGTTATTACCGATACCTTCCACGGCAGCATCTTCTCGGTGATCACACATCGGCCGTTTACAACATTGATTCGCAAGAGTGTAGGTAACAGCTATGGTAATGAAGAAAAGTTGAGCGATTTGCTAAAGCGACTGGGACTGGCTAATCGGATGACAACGAAAATTGAAGATACAGAAAACATCAATGAAAAGGCGATTGATTACGCGAAAGTTGATGAGCAGTTGAAAGCACATAGAAAAGTGGCGAAGGAGTATCTGAGAAAAAATTTAGAGGAATAAAATGGAGAACATATCGAGGATAAAAGAGAAATGTGTGGGATGTAAAAGCTGTGAGCAAAGCTGCCCAAAACACTGTATCTCTATGGTAGAAAACAAAGAGGGATTTTGGTATCCGTCTGTTGATGAAAAAAGCTGCATCGAGTGCAAGGTGTGCTTGAAAAAGTGTCCAGTAGAAAATACGGAATTTCATCGTAATGAGCCACATAAAGTTTGGGCGTGGCGCAATAAAAATGATGTGGATATTATGCGCTCTGCATCTGGCGGTGCGGCGGATAGTGCAGCGAAAACTATATTGCAAATGGGCGGTGTGGTTTATGGTGCTGCCTATGACGAGCAGCTGGCAGTAAGCCACATTGAAGTGACAGATGAAGCAGAAAGAGAGAAACTACAGTCCTCTAAGTATGTTCAGTCTGACCCGAAAGATAGCTACACAAAGGTCAAACAGCGTTTGTCAGAGGGAAAAACGGTACTTTTTACAGGAACTCCCTGCCAGATTGCAGGTCTGTATGCTTTTTTGGGTGGCAATCCAGAAAATCTATATACAGTTGACCTGATTTGCCACGGTGTGCCTTCGCCGAAGTTCTTCAAAAAGTATCTGGAATACCAGAACAAGCAGACGGCTGGCAGAGTAATCTATTTCAACTTCCGTTCCAAAGACAAGAGAGGTTGGGGAACACAATACCTGCTAAAGACAAAGACAAAGACAAAGACAAAGACAAAGACAAAGATACTCTCCCTTGATCGCTATGGAAAACATTTTATGGATGGCGACTGCTATAGAGAGAGCTGTTATAAGTGTGCTTATGCTAATACGAGCCGTGTAGGAGATTTGACAGTGGGTGATTTCTGGGGAATTGCAAAGAGCCATCCGAGCTTCAATTCTCCAAAGGGCGTGTCCAGTGTATTTGTAAATACCGAAAAAGGTCAAAAGCTCTTTGAAATGATGCGAGTTCTTGCAGAAGTAGAAGAAGCAACGTTGGAAGAGGGCATGGTGAAGCAGCATAATCTGGTGCAGCCGAGCAATAGGCCTGTGATCAGAGATACTTTCTATAAGAGCATCGATGAACCAGGCTTTATAAAGAATATAAAGGTTGGCTTTCAGCCAAAAGCACGGTTGAAATCTGTGCTGCCGAATAAACTGATTCAAAAAATCAAATCTCTTTGAGATTTTGTGGAGGAAGAATACATGGGAGAGCCTATAAGAGTTTTGCATATCTTGCAGCGAATGGAAGCTGGCGGTACGCAGGCTTTGTTGATGAATATATACCGGAAAATTGACAGAACGAAAGTACAGTTTGATTTTTTGGTCGTTTATAAGGAAAAACAGTTTTACGATGATGAAATTGAAAAAATGGGTGGACATGTTTACAAACTGTCTTTCCGGGAGGATTTGAACCTTCCTAAATTTCAAAAAGATTTGGCAGTTTTCTTTGCTCAGCATCACGAATATAAAATTGTTCATTGTCACGCCTACACGATTGGATATTTCTGCCTGAAAGCTGCAAAGAAAGCAGGTATCCCCGTCAGAATTGCTCATTCACATAATAATGAGACAGTACACGATATAAAATATTTACCGAAGCTGTTCATGCAGCGAATGTTTACCAAAAACGCAACAGATCTTTTCGCCTGCTCTGAAGAAGCTGGAAAATATCTGTTCAAAGACAAGTTGTTTCAAGTACTGAAAAATGCGATTGATTCGCAGAACTTTATTGCGGATGCGGATACCAGAAATAAAATCAGGAAAGAACTGGGGTTAAAGGATAAATTTGTTGTCGGCCATGTTGGTCGCCTGCATCCTCAGAAAAACCATGATTTCCTGATTGATGTTTTTGCAGAAATCAAGAAGAAAAAGCTTGACGCTGAATTGATTCTTATTGGCACCGGGCCATTAGAAGAGAAAGTAAAAAGCAAAGTGGTCGAAAAAGGCCTTTCAGATTGTGTGCATTTTCTTGGAAATAGAAAGGATATGAACAGAATTTATCAAGCGATGGATGTGTTTGTTTTTCCATCTTTGTTTGAAGGTCTGGGTATTGTTGCAATCGAAGCGCAGGCGGCGGGTGTTCCTATTGTCTGCTCTGAAGGATTGCCGCCGGAAACGGATATTACACCAATCTACCGGAAACTGCTGTTGAGTGATGGGGAAGAAAAGTGGGCGAATGCAGCACTTGAAATGGCACAGAATCCGAGTGCACATACAAACATGCAGAAGTATGTCATTGATGCCGGATTTGATATGGATGCAACTGCAAAATATATGGAAAGTTATTATTTAAATCGATGGAGTAGAAGATGAATAAAGAAGTTTTTTTCGTGATTGGAAGCTTAGGCGGAAAGGGCTGGGGAGGAGCTCATAGGGTAATTTGTATCTTGGCTAATTATTTAGCAGAAAAAGGCTATTCAGTGACAATAATAGTTTGGAGAGATAGTCCAGTTGATTATCCGCTTAATCAAGCAATCAATCTTATATGGTTGCATTGCAATGTGAAAAGAGAGATTGATATGATTGAACCTTGTATTAAAACAAGGAAAATTTTAAGGCAACATCCTGGGGCTTATCTCTACGCTTTTATGTCAAGAATGGCGACATATGCTCGGATATATACAATTGGATTAAATATTAAAGTGATTGGATCAGAGAGAACTGATCCGCGTACAGAACCGCATAATGCTATATTTCGGCTAATTCGAGATTATATGTTTGGCTTTATGTATAAAACAGTATATCAGACACCGGATGCATTAGCTTATTTTCCTAAGCGAGCACAGAAGAACGGATGTGTTATTCCAAATCCTATAACCCCGAATTTACCAAAGAGATTTGAAGGAATAAGAAGGAAAGAATTTGTAACGTTTTGTAGAATTGATAAACAAAAGAATCTTCCGATGATGATTGATTCTTTCATACAAGTTCATTCTAAATATCCAGAGTACAAATTGAGGATATATGGTACGGGATTGATTGAGACTGAAATAAAGGATTATATCAAGAAAAAACAAGCGGATGAGTATATAATAATGGAAGGCTTCGCTAGTAAGGTTCACGAAGGTATACTTGACTGCGCTGGATTCGTATCTTCATCTGACTATGAGGGGTTATCCAATTCAATGCTTGAGGCTATGGCGATTGGGTTACCATGTGTTTGCACGGATTGTCCGATCGGCGGCGCACATATGATGATTCAGGACGGTGTCAATGGGTTACTTGTGCCGGTTGGTGATAGCAATGCTATGGCAGCGGCAATAATCCGTTTAATCGAAAATGTTGACTTGGGAACTCGTCTATCCATTGAAGCCGAAAAAGTAAAACAATTTTTGGATGAAAATGTAATTTGTAAAAAATGGGAATCTTTACTTTACGAGGAGAATGAAAGATGAAAACTGCGGGCGTTGTTGTTACATATAATAGAAAAGAGGAACTTGTAAAGAATATTAGGGCTATACTGTCACAAAGCTATGTTGTGGATAGATATTATATTATTGACAACCATAGCTCTGATAATACGGAGCAATTATTGGAAGAGGAAGGTATTCTCGATAATCAGGTAATTAAATATGTTTATTTAAAAGAAAATATAGGTGGTTCTGGTGGGTTCTATACCGGGCTAAAAATGGCTTATGAAGATGGCTATAATTTTATCTGTTTAATGGATGATGATGGCCGTCCCGCTGATGAGAAAATGATGGAGATTCTTGTTAAAAGAGCAGAAGAATTGTATTCTGCGAATAAGCTTTTACTCTTGAACTCTCTCGTTTGCGGTTCTGATGATATATTGTCTTTTGGACTTAATGGTGGAATAAAGACCAAACAGATTGCGGCTGAAAGAGAAAGAGATAATCTGATTGTCGGAACGATTAATCCATTTAACGGAACTTTAGTTTCAAAAGAACTTGTTGAGAAGATAGGATATCCTAATAAGGATTTCTTTATAAAAGGTGATGAGCAGGATTATTATTACAGAGCATTAAAAGCAAATGCTTTTGTAGCAACGGTTTTTGATTCAAATTACTATCATCCAGTTTTGGAGCGTAAATACTTTAAAATATTAGGAAAAACAAAAAAAGGAAGCACAGAAGCTCCTTGGAAAGAATATTATCGGGCAAGAAATTTTACCTATATGTTTAAAAGGGATGGAGAACCGATGAAATATGTTAGACAAAATATTCGGCAAATTCTCATTGCAATTAAATACAATCCTAAAAAAGTACAGACAATAAAAATGATATTGAAAGGCTGGAAGGACGGTGTATCTGGTAAACTCGGCCCCACTGTAAAGCCATGATATTAGATACGGAGGAAGCAGGCTCATGAAGATAAAAACAAAGACCCTGTTTGAAAATATAGTGGCAATTTGCATTATTCTTGATTGTGAAAGTGTTTGGAAATGGATGCATGGAAGTGGTTACTTTCGTTTGGCATTGACACTGTGTTTTATGGGGTCATTGATGGCTCTATTGCTTAGAGATGGTGCTGTAGTTAGATATGGAAGTAAGAACCGAGCAATCTTTATGGGATTCTATTTGTCGTTTCTTGTAATATATAATGTAGCGATTAATTCAGCACATGTAATGGATGTGTTCCAACTTACACTTACACTTGCGCTAATGCTGCTGTTTTTTAATAACGAAGAAAATATAAGAGATATGATGCAGCGTTGTTCTAAAATCTTATGTTTTGTGGCGGTGGTTTCATTATTCTTCTGGTTGTTTGGAAGTATATTACATGTGTTTAATCCATCCCAGGAATTAACTATATATGTAAGCGATGTTCCAAGAGTGAAACAGTCGTATTTCTTTCTTCAATACGAGATGCAGAAGGAAGAGATTCTTGGAGCATCTGGAATTTGGAGAAACACAGGGTTCTTTTATGAAGGACCTAAATATGTTTTACTTTTATCTTTGATGCTTGCATATGAGTTATTTATAGCAAGGAGTACATCCTTTAAACGCTGTATCATATTTAGTATAACCGCGCTTTCAACAATGTCGATGACTGGAGTTTATGCTATAGGGTTAATTTGGATTCTTTATTTATTTGTCAGATATCCGGCTGGATCAAATAGAGGTCTATTCTTTAGGGCATTACTAGTTTTAGCACTTTTTGGAATTGGAACTCAGGTTGCGTCATACTTTGAGAGCACGTTTACACTGAAGGCATCGACAGCTTCTTATAGTACGCGAATGGATAATTATCAAGCGGGATTTGCAGCATGGCTAGAAAACCCCATTTTGGGTTCTGGATATCTTAATATGACTAATGTAATTGCCCATTATAGTAGTTTTAGATTAAATGATATAGGGTATTCGAATTCCATCTTTAGAGTGCTCGCACAAGGTGGAATCTATCTTGCACTTATTTATGTTGTGCCAATGCTCAAATCAATACAGGAAGCAATAATTACTCGTAATAGTAAAAAAGTTGGATTTTTATTGATTTTTTTATATTACTTTATAACAACATCATTTCCATACAACTACATATGTTACATGGTGTTACTCATCCTGTTCTTCTGTAAAAATGATACTGGTGAATATTCAGTTAGATGATTAATTTCAAGTATGAAATGTTTTGGAGGAGAATGAATGGAAAAGTCAAATAAAAATTATAACTCGATAGATTTATTTAAGCTTATAATGGCTGTATGTGTTGTTGCGATACATACAAATCCCCTATATAAGTGCGATAATAAGATTATTGTTAATATATATAATACAGTGGTTGGTGCAGCAAACCCGTTTTTCTTTTTATCCAGCGGATTCCTAATAGGAAAGAAATATTTCGGGGGGGGGCAAAATAATTACTATATTTTACAACACCTGAAAAAACTTTTAAAACTTTATTTAATATGGACATTGGTTTATTGTCCATTAGCCATTTATTATTACTGCAGCAATGGCTCATCGATTCTTTTTAATGTGGTAGATTTCATTAGAGGGCTTCTATTTGTAGGAGAACATTATAATTCTTATGCATTATGGTATTTGTTGTCTTGTATTTATGGACTTCTATTTATTTATATCTTATTGAAAAGACACGTTGGTTTTTCTCAAATAGTAATTGTATGTAATACGTTGATGATTTTCGGATTTGTATTTACAGAATTGGTTGCAGTCAAAGATTCGCTTCCTACATTTCTTGGAATTCCAACTAAGATTTTGTGGGTTATTCTTGGTCCTCGTGGCAGAATCTTTATGGGAGCCGGATATATAAGTATCGGAATGTTATTAGCCAAACGTGATAAAGAAACCAAAGGAAAGAAATATGCATTGTTGATTTTAGGAGCGATTATTACGACCTTTACAAGTGGATTTGCCAAATCACTTACCTTTGTTTGCTTTTCAACCTCGCTATTCTCTGTTGTAAAAGATATGAATTTTAGACACAACAAATTATCCTTGGTTTGCAGAAGATGCAGTACCGTTATGTATTTCTTACATTTATGGGTTTGGACGTTGTTCTACGTATATGTTTACGGAGAGAAAAAATATGGAATGGACAGCTTCATTGTTACAACGTGCACTAGCTTTATCCTAGGTGTTCTATTTTCTGCTTATAAGGATAAATGGCTGAAAAACTGTTTACGAGAGGATTAAGCATGAAGCAAAAATCTTTAAAATTAAATTTTATAATGAATGCGATTTTAACAATGTCGCAATTCATATTTCCATTAATTACATTTCCTTATGTGTCGCGTATTTTATTGCCTGACGGAACGGGAAAAGTTTCATTTGCAACCTCAGTGGTATCGTATTTTGCAATGTTCGCGCAATTAGGTATTCCGACTTACGGAATTCGTGCATGTGCAAAGGTTCGAGATAACAGGGAAAAGCTCACAAAAACAGTTCAAGAGCTCTTTATTATTAATTTTACGATGAGCCTAATTGCATATGTTGCACTGTTTGGCGCAATCATGTTTGTTCCAAGATTGCAGCAAGATAGGGCGTTGTTTTTAATTGTCAGTTTAACAATTTTGTTCAACGCAATTGGGATGGAGTGGCTATATAAGGCGTTAGAGCAATATACTTATATAACGGTTAGATCTATCATATTTAAATTTATTGCTCTAGTAGCGATGTTTGCATTAATTCATCAGAAGAGTGACTACGTGATATATGGAGGAATTTCGATTCTAGCTGCATCAGCCTCTAATATTTTTAATTTTTTCCATGTGCATAAGTATGTTTCACTTAAGCCGGTAGGAAACTACAATTTCAAACAACATTTTAAGGCTGTTGCAGTTTTTTTTGCAATGTCGTGTGCAACAACAATTTATACTCATTTGGATACGGTGATGCTTGGCTTTATGACATCGGATGCAGATGTTGGTTATTATAATGCAGCTGTGAAAATCAAATCTATTTTAGTCAGTATTGTTACATCTTTAGGTGTAGTCTTGCTACCGAGAGCCTCGTATTATGTCGAGCATAATCTCATGGAAGAATTTTATCGTATTACAAAGAAGGCTATAAATTTTGTCTTTTTAGTTGCTACGCCGATGATGGTGTATTTCATCATATTTGCAAAAGAAGGAATTTTCTTCTTATCCGGATCAGCATACGCCGGTTCGATTATTCCGATGCAGATTATTATGCCCACATTATTGCTTATAGGACTCACTAATATTATGGGTATTCAGATGTTGGTTCCATTGGGACGAGAAAAGACTGTCCTTTATTCAGAGATTGCAGGCGTTATAGTAGATGTTATTTTAAATGCGCTTTTGATTCCGCGATTTGCTTCCGCGGGTGCCGCAATTGGAACACTAGCTGCTGAGGCAGCAGTATTAATAGTGCAGTATATTGCATTAAGAAAAGAAATTAAAAATGCGTTTAGAAATGTTCATTATGGAGCATTAGTAATTGCGTTAGCAACTGCAAGTATATTATCTATATTTATAAAACAAACATCGTTTGGTATCTTTATAATGCTGTGCATATCTGCTGTCGTGTTCTTTGGCATATACTTTGGAATTTTAACTGTCATGGAAGAACCACTGGTGATTGATATAGAGAATCAATTATTGAAAAAAATTAAACATAACAAGTGAGGGGAAAAGAATTATGTATGATTATTTAGTAGTAGGTTCTGGTCTTTACGGAGCAATCTTTGCACATGAAGCCAAGGCTCATGGAAAATCTGTTCTGGTGGTAGACAAGCGTCCTAATATTGCGGGCAATATCTATACCGAGAATATCGAGGGTATCAACGTCCATAAGTATGGTGCTCACATTTTCCATACTAACAACAAAAAGGTCTGGAACTACATTACGCAGTTTGCTGAATTCAACCGCTTTACCAACAGTCCCGTGGCTAATTACAAGGGCGAACTGTATTCGTTACCGTTCAACATGTATACCTTTAATAAGATGTGGGGTGTAGTGACACCAGAAGAAGCCGCTGCCAAGATCGAAGAACAGCGCAAAGAGATTACTGGTGAGCCACAGAATCTTGAAGAGCAGGCCATTTCCCTGGTGGGTCGCGACATCTACGAGAAGCTGATTAAAGGCTACACCGAGAAACAGTGGGGCCGCGACTGCAAGGAACTGCCCACTTTCATTATTAAGCGTCTTCCGGTTCGTCTGACTTTTGATAACAACTACTTCAATGCACTTTATCAGGGCATTCCTGTTGGTGGTTATACCAAAATGATTGCTAATCTGTTGGATGGTATTGAGGTGCGTTTGAACACAGACTATCTGGAAAACAAAGCTGAGCTGGATGCATTGGCTGATAAGGTTGTATACACGGGACCGATTGATGCTTACTTCGAATATAAGCTGGGTACGTTGGAATACCGTTCTGTTTGTTTTGAAACGGAAACTTTGAATAAGCCAAACTTCCAGGGAAATGCCGCTGTGAACTATACTGACCGTGAAACCCCGTGGACACGCATTATTGAACATAAATGGTTTGAGTTCGGTAAAGATGAAAACGGCAATGATCTGCCGAAGACCATCATCAGTCGTGAGTATAGTAGTGAGTGGAAGCCGGGAGATGAACCGTATTATCCGGTTAATGATGCTAAGAATGGCTTGCTTTATTCTGAGTATAAGAAGCTAGCAGACGCAGAAAACAAGGTAATTTTTGGAGGTCGTCTTAGCGAGTATAAGTATTACGACATGGATCAAGTAATTGCCGCTGTATTGGATAGATGTGAAAAAGAATTTGCATAAAAATAAAATAGGAAGGTGATATGGGGGGATTGAAATTGGAAGATAGTAGTGGGATAATCTTGACAGACAGACAGACAGACAGACAGACAGACAGACAGACAGACAGACAGACAGACAGACAGAGAAATTCTAATATTGATTTGACTCGTATTTTTGCCTGTATAGCTGTTGTAGGGTTGCACACATTTCCTAGAGAACATTCGATCGGAACGCTTTTAGCATATTATCTATGTGGATTTGCAATTCCTTTTTTCTTTATGTCGAGTGGCTATTTTTTACTGAATCGCGGGAAAATTAATTGGAATTATCCATTAAAAAAGGCATTTAGCATTATAAGGTTAGTGGTACTGTGGAATTTGGTCTTTGACATCCTAAAGAGTGTATTTAAAGTATATTCAACTGGTAAGCTGAATATTGAATGGCTGGATATACCACAAGATATAATCAAGAGCTTTCTCCAGAAAGGTGAAATGGGACATTTTTGGTATTTGGGAGCCCTAATTATTGTGTATATTTTACTTCCATGGATGAGTCAAAAATCGCTTGAGAGCAAAAGGTTTTTACTGTTTTTAATTGGAACAGTATGTTTTATCATTCAGACCATCTCACTTTTTATTGCATATCCATTGCAGGCAGATGTAATACAGACGTTCCGAGTATGGACATGGTTATTTTATTTTCTTCTCGGCAGCTTTATTGAAGTAATAACCTCCCGACTAAAGAATAAAATACACTTTGATGCGCATTTAATCTTGACAGTAGTAGTGACTGGAATAGTATTAGCTTTTCATTATTATGTTGGAACGAGAGTCATTTTGCTAGAAGGAAAAATTCTTAAAGCAGAGTATTTTTATGATTCCATTTTAGATGTTATTTGGGTTGTACTCTTTTTTTCTCTACTATTAAGAATAAACCTTAGTAAACGTGTAGAAGAGTTTATACAAAAATTTGCAAGTCTAACATTAGGCGTATATATAATTCATTTCCCTCTTAGACTTATTGTGGCTCGTATTCTAAAAGTCAATTCACTTACAGAGGCAGTATGTTTTTGGTTAATCGTTTTGATTATTTCAGCGGGGATTACATGGATTATAGGAAAGACAAAAATTGGGCGTTACCTGACGAAAATATAGAATAAAGAGAGAAAAGGGAAATTATGAACACAACATTACTTATCATGGCCGCCGGAATCGGCAGCCGATTTGGAACAGGAATAAAACAGTTGGAGCCGGTCGATGATGCAAAACATATCATCATGGATTACTCAATTCATGATGCGATTGAAGCTGGTTTCAATCATGTGGTCTTTATCATCCGTAAGGATATTGAGCAGGAGTTCAAAGAGGTTATCGGCGATCGAATTGCTTCCATTTGCTCCAATCATAATGTAACTGTGGACTACGCATTTCAGGATATCAACGTTATTCCGGGAGAACTTCCGGCAGGCCGTACAAAACCGTGGGGAACCGGACAGGCTGTGCTTGCAGCGAAGGACGTAATTAAAACTCCGTTCATTGTGATCAATGCAGATGATTACTATGGCAAGGAAGGCTTTAAGGCAGTCCATGAGTATCTGGTGAATGGTGGAAAGTCCTGCATGGCAGGTTTTGTGCTGAAGAACACGCTGTCCGATAACGGCGGTGTGACTCGTGGCATCTGCAAGATGGATGAGAAGGGAAAATTGACTGAGGTTGTTGAGACAAAGAATATCGTCAAGATTGCAGATGGAGCAGAGGCAGACGGCGTGGCTGTTGATGTGAATTCTCTGGTGTCTATGAACATGTGGGGCCTGACTCCTGAGTTTCTGGATGTGTTGGAAGAAGGCTTCAAAGAGTTCTTCAAGAAGGAAGTACCGGGCAATCCTCAGAAAGCTGAGTATTTGATCCCGATCTTCATCGGTGAGCTGCTGGAGCAGGGGAAGATGTCCGTGAAGGTTCTGAAAACCAACGACACCTGGTACGGCATGACCTACCATGAGGATGTCGCAGCCGTAAAGGACAGCTTCAAGAAAATGTTAGAAAAAGGCGTGTATAAGGCTGATTTATTTGCAGACTTGTGATATACTGGGAGCGGTAGCTCCCTACGCTGCTCGTAATAATCACATACCTCTTCGTGGTGAGCAGCAGGCAACGATCTTATGATCGGCGAAGATGTGATGAAAATGGAAAGGGAGACGGCGATGTATTTCAAATACAAAGATTTGGCTGAATTTGAGAAAGTGTACAATGATTCTGTGACAATGCGGGAAATTACTGGCGCAGATTGTTCTTGTGGTGCACGCCGTGAAATGAAATTAGAAACGGTAACTGTTGATATTGGAAATTATCATATAGAAGTTGTTGATTGTCCCATAATGGGGTGCAACAATTGTGGAAGAAAATGCTTATGCCCAGATACTCCGCAAGAATTGTATAGAGCATATTTTCAACTGGAAAAAAGAAATCAGAATGCATGTCGAATCACGATGAAAGGTGATCACCGTTTTGAGTGGGCGGAAGATGCAGACTATAAATATGATTCACGAGATTTGAGTATTCCTGGATTGGGCATTGACCTTGATCCAACTCATCCAGAAGGCTTTTCCTGTCCTGTCTTTTTTGACAGAAAGGTTTTGGGCATATTTTATAATGATAGTGACTATGAACTGGATTTCTTTTCGGAAAGCTATGGAACCATAGCGGAAAAAGGAACTAGTGGGTATCAGTACGAGTGGAATATTCCATTTGGAATTAATGAAAATGATAAGGTGATTCTATTCCTTGGAGATTTGGACGAAATTGACAAGGATGACAGAGCAGTATTATGGTTGAAATCATATAATATTCCATCAGACCATTGTATTGTTGATACGGAGTTATATCAGGCACAATTAAACTGTGTATTTAGTGAACCAATTATTGAAAAGAGAATTATATCCCTTAGAAATCTATTTTATCAAAGAGTAAAAAATATATATGGGATAGATTTATTCCATTTGGAAAATGAATGTGAGTCATCGGCAAATCGAATCCGAAAGCCGCTTAACTATTCTGAAAGTGAACTTCGTGAAAACATGATATTGTTAGATGGTTTGTTAAACGAGGGTATTAGTGGAGATGGATTGAGATCACTATATAAAAAGTTGAACGGAACATTACCGAATAATTCAACACAGACAAGAAAACTTTTACAGGGAATTATTGCTTGTGTTCAGGATGAAGAAAAAGCAAAGAAAATTATAGGTCCGTTGTACTCACTGAATGATTTAAGAATTTGCTTTGCGCATTTGCTACCGCAAGAAAATATTGAGCAGAGAAAGCAGAATATATTAAGCACATTTGGATTGACTGATTTTCAAGATTATCGACGACTTTATGATACTGCATTAGAGCGATTATATGAACTATATAAATACTTAAATGTTATGGAATTGCCAGTGGCTCAACAGTAATATTGTATCCGTTATTCCACATAGTTCTATACTTAAACTATTAAAAAGGAAAGAGGTTATCACCTATGCCCAGAACAAAAGGCAGCAAAAACCGTCCCAAAACTACCCATACTGACTACGCATTTCAGATCGCGGAGAAGCAGGAATCTATCACTTCCCTGACTGCTGAGATTTCATCCATCACCGCAAACATTGACACTTTGAAGGCTGATCTGAAAGAGAAGAAGACTGCTCTGAAGAAGGCCGAAAAAGAAGTGGCATCCTTGGAAGCGAAGAAAGCAAAGGCAGATGCTAAGGCCGCTGAAGAAGCTAAGAAGGCTGAAGCGGAGGCTGTGCTGAAGAAGCTGTTGGCAAGCGGTATGAGTGCGGACGAGATCCTCGAAAAACTGAAATAAGATCGGCCGTGTGGATAAACTGAACTCCAGGAGTTCACACGGTCTTTTTTGAAGGTAGCTGCATAGTTTATAACGAAAATAAAGATTGAATAGAAATAAAAGAAATGGAGCGTAAGAAAAATGAATTTATCAAAAATACACCACATCGCAATTATCGTATCTGACTATGAAGCTGCAAAGGATTTTTATGTGAACAAACTGGGGCTCTCTGTCATCAGAGAAAACTATCGCCCGGAGCGCAAAGACTGGAAGTTGGATCTGCGTGTCAATGAACACACGGAACTGGAGATTTTCGCTGAGGAAAACCCACCGAGGCGTGTGAATCGCCCGGAAGCCTGTGGGCTGCGTCATCTTGCATTCTGCGTAGACAGTGTGGAGCAGACGGTGAGGGAGCTGGCGGAGGTAGGGATTGAATGTGAGCCAATCCGCGTGGATGATTACACCGGCAAGAAGATGACTTTCTTCCACGACCTGGATGGACTGCCGCTGGAGCTGCATGAGTAAAATGAAGAAAACAAGAAAACCAGGCGGTGGCCGGAAGAAGTTGAAGCCAGAGTACGATGCCGGGAAGAATTTGAAAGAGCAGATGGATGCTGCTGTGGCACTTTATGATTCTGAGATGTCCTTGCAGGCCATCGGCGAAGAACTGGGATTAAATCCAATCAAAGTAAGAAAGCTGCTCATCACGGCCGGTGTGTATGAATCTGAAGTGGCGGAAAAAGTAAAAAACACTTTTGAAGAATACCGAGAAACACAGGACTACAAAACCTCCATACTCTCAACTGCAAACACCCTGAAACTTTCCAAAGCCTCTGTTACTTCGTATCTGCCATATCAGAAAGGCGTGTACTTCCCAAGTACAGAAAAGGAGAAGATCAGTGTTGGGGCAGAGCGGCAGCGGAGATACAGAGCAATGAAGCGATGGAGGGCTAATCCGACAGAAGAAAACTTCTGGGGCGTGGTTGTGTCCTATGCCGGGGTAGGATTTAAAACCTACTCCGGGTTGCCATTCTCTTACGAAGTGCGGAAAGGCAGGAACGGTGAGTACACAAAAGAGCTGTGGATCGACCGCCGGGAGAAGAGTAAAAGTCTAGCGTGGAGTTCAGTGCTGCTGGCACTGAAGAATATTAAAGGAGAAGTGGTAGACCGCCCGAAAGCTCTGGGCGATATCCGGGGAGTGACTTACATCTACGGAATGTTCTATCGGTTCGGATTGATCGATGTGCCGGATGAAGTGAAGGAGAAGATGGGGCATCCGAAAGACCGCAAAAAATAGGTTGCTATGTGCAAAAGTCTACGGTAAGATGTGCCGTAACTGAGGAAATGAATCTCAGTTGGGAAGGATGGTAGCATTATAGAAAAACTGAAGGAAATGCTGGAGGAGTATTTGAAGAAAACAGAGCCGGAGTATTATCCACCGGTGGAGAACCTGCTTGATCTGATCTACGAGCATTACACGGAGAACAACCCAGTAGAGAAGAACACAGTTGCCGGGAAAACTGCAAAGGCCAAGGAAAAGGAACTGGAAGAGTGGCTGAGATGGCTGGATGGAATGGATAGGCTCGTAGATGACTACGTCGGAGATAAGATTCCGCTTTGGGAGAAGATCACGGACCGGCAGGGAACGGTGTGCTGTGCATGGGAGAAGACCGCTTTTGAGGAAGGCCTGAAAGTCGGAATTCGGCTCATGATGGAAGTGTATAGTTTGTGATGGAAATAAAGTGAACTCCTGGAGTTCAAAAAAAGCCCTCGCTTTGTTGCGGCGAGGGCGTGTGTTCTTATTTTTCAGGCTTTTCAGCTTTTTCTTCTTCGGTGCAATTTTGTGGCCTGAGTAGATTGCCATGCCCATGCAGACCAGAGAGCCACAAGCAAAATACTTGTGAGCCTGCATCAGTTTCTTTCAGCCCGTGTAGAAGCATCCTGCCATGCAGGCAAGTGCGCCGAGTGACCAATATTTATGCGCTTTCATTTTGTGTGTCCTCCTTATCTTCTTTCTGTATTTTGAGCAATTCCTCGATTTCCGTTTTATTCGCCGGCCGTACTGCCTTTTTATTATCGTGTGCTACCGCTCCACAGTCAGGACAACGGTCAGGTAGCTTCTCTGCAGAGAAGCAGTAGCGGCAGGAATCGCAAAAGTAGTAATTCAAGTCATATTCACCCCAATCTCTAATATATCTTCAAATGCAATAATGGTCGGCAGCTCTTTGCCGGTATCGTTTATAAATCCTGTGTAAATTCGCAGTTCTTTATTTATCGCATCCACAGCATCCAGTATTCCGGCTATATTCTCATAGTAGCCGTCCGTGAAATATTTTATTGTGAGCTCTTGTCCTTTCCGAAGCTGGCTGATCTTTTGGTTCAGAGTTTGCTTGCCTTCTTCAGACAGCTCGATTCTATTTCCTTTGAGATGATCTCTGCCTTCAGAAGCAATCTCATCCTCATAGCCTCGCAAGGCGGCAAACGGAGAGAAGATTTTAGCACGATTGGACATCGGCATCCGGGGATGATTATGTGGCGGTTCCGGGCGGGAAGCATGGAGTATTTTGCCATACTTACTTTGGACGGCTCTGCCTTCCGGTGTGTTCTTGTAGTCCATGTTCTCCCTCCTTACTTGGCCTTATGGCCTTCTATCTGCTGATTTCTTTCCCTCATTGTTGCGCCGTCCATATAGTTGGTTTCTTTTAGTACGGCGTTCTTGCCGAACTTCTTCTTGAGACCCAGCATCGCATTCTGCAGCTTTTTCTCTTTTTCCAGTTTGGTGGTGTCTGTGAACAGATCAACTTGGAAAAATCCCTCATCTTTGACCACACGGTTGGCGGCTATTGTGATCCGTCTTACGGTCAGTGTTTACGGTCACTTCGGTAAGGCAGAACTGACGTGGGAGGAGTAAAAAAGAGCCTATCCGAGGATAAGCTCTCAAAGTGAGTGATATTCTACGCCGTAAGGCCCCGTCACTCCCGGATGATTAAGCATCATGCCATTGGTCTAGCTTGGGAAACAGTAAGAGTCAGTCCAAGATGCCGGAAAATGTTTAACAAAGTTCCAAGATTAGGAGTTGTTTTGCAAGATTCAATTCTTGCAACAGAGGACTGAGGAATGCCACACATGGCAGCAAGATCACGCTGGCTTAAGCCAAGTGCGTTTCGCTGCTCGACCATTGCGGTTACGATGGCTGCGATTTCTTCAGTTTCTTCCATGTCTTTTGCAATGACAGAATCGACTGCTTTTACGTGTTCTTTGTAATCGTTCCAAGTTTTCATAAATCACCGTTCTCCTTTAGCATCGTTCATTAGTGTATGGTCTCCTAAGTTATCTTATTCATTTGTTCAATATTATGACAGCATAAATGCTATCAAATTTCAATAGGAGGAAAAAGAAAAATGCCGTACAGACCAAAGACACCGTGCCATCACCCTGGCTGCCCAGAGCTGGTGGAAGCCGGCTGGCTCTACTGTGAGAAGCACCTGCCTCTCCATCCAGAGGTGACCCGCCCGGCAGCGAAGCGTGGATACAACAGGCGGTGGCAGAAAGTCAGAAAGTCGTATCTGGAAGCTCATCCACTTTGTGTGCAGTGTGCCAAGCAGGGCAAGTACGTCCGGGCAACGGTTGTGGATCACATCATTCCACACCGTGGTGACCAGAAACTTTTCTGGGATCAGAACAACTGGCAGTCGCTCTGCAAAAGCTGCCACGATAAAAAGACGCTGACCGAAGACATCAACCCGACCTACACCTACTGAAAAAGCAATGTTCAAAGCTTGGCTGCACGGCTGAGATGATAAGGGATATGGCCTTTTCCTTATGCCTTCAGTGCGGTACGGCAATCGTACCAAACCATAAAGGCAGTTGGTCGATGAATACGAGGCTTGGAAGGAAGCCAACCCCAACGCATAACAACCCCCAAAAGGTACACGCCCTGAAAAAGGGCTGTGCCTCGTATCCAATATGTTTCTGAATTTAGAAAGTATTACACTGAATAAAATAAAAGTTTCCGAAACGGGAAAATAATTTGATATTTTGCGTATAATATGCTATACTGAGAAAAAGGAGGAATGCAGATATGGTTGAACGAAAAGAATATCTTGACCAGCTTTGGGCATGGAAAGACGAGCAGCAGATCAAGGTCGTGACCGGAATCCGCCGCTGTGGAAAATCTGTACTTCTGGAACAGTATCAGCAGAGACTCTTAGCGAATGGAGTTACACCAGAACAGATTATTTCTATCAATTTTGAAAATCTGGATTACGAACCTTTAAAAGATTATATGAAGCTGTACAATTACCTCAAAGAACGTTTGTGTGCAGATAAGATGACATACATCTTTTTGGATGAGGTTCAGGAAGTTCCATCATTCGAGAAAGTGGTTGACAGCCTTTATATCAGAGACCATGTGGACGTTTATATCACAGGCTCCAATGCATATATGCTGTCAAGTGAGCTTGCAACGCTTTTGTCAGGAAGGTACACAGAGATCAAGATGCTGCCGCTTTCTTTCCGTGAGTATATGGCGGTGACAGGTATGGCAAAAGAGGAAGCTTTTGCAGAGTTTATGAAAACTGGTGGAATTCCGTATGTGGCAGTAATGAACCGCACGGATGAAAAAATAGATCAGTATTTAGAGGGAACCTACAATACCGTTATTGTAAAAGATATTGAGCAGCGGCAGGCAAGAAGGGAAAAAGAAGGTGGAAAACGAAAAATCACAGACATTGCGTTACTAAAGACAATTGCCAGGTATCTGGCAAGCGTTATCGGCAGCCCGGTGTCAATGAAAAGTATAACCGACTATCTGACCTCAGCGGGTAGAAAAGTATCCCAAAACACAGTCAGTGATTATGTGGAAGCCCTGACAGAGTCTTTTATTTTTTATCCTGTGGAGCGATTTGACATTGTGGGGAAGCAGCTCTTAAAGGTCAACAATAAGTTTTACATGGTAGATATGGGAATCAGAAACCACATTCTTCCGAGAAAACGATATGATCTTGGATTTACCATTGAGAACATTGTGTATCTTGAACTTTCACGAAGGGGTGGCAAAGTCAACATCGGAAAATATGGTTCTACTGAGGTCGACTTTGTGACACAGAAGGAAGGTGTGCTTACCTATTATCAGGTAACTGCTGATATGACGGCGGAAGAAACTTTTGAGAGAGAGATGAGACCGCTGCGGAGCATTCAGGATAATTATGAAAAGATTGTCCTGACACTGGATCGTTTTTCACTCGGAAATTACGATGGCATAAAAGTTGTGAATGTCATCGACTGGCTTTTGCGATGAGGAATCTGCATATGAGTGATGTGGAAATTAGTCAAAAACAGCAGATTGATAGTAATGATCAGAAACCGGATGGCAAAAGTGTCACGGAATCTCTTACCGGGATTCTGAAAGAAGATGACCTTGATGCGAAAAAGCAAAAAGGCTGAAAGAAAAATACGAAACGGCGTAAATAGAACATAAGATCAAGGACTTTTTCGGAGGTCCGTTTTCTTTGCGAAAGGAACGATAAATATATACATCTTTATTGTTTTTGCTGCCTGTGATTGCAATATTTTTCTTTCAGCCAAAATCTTTTGTTGTAATCTGGGAATTGATGTGGCATAATAAATGGGAAAATGTTAAAAATAAGAAAAATCCAGATTAAGAAAATGCAAAATTGTATTTTCAGGAGAACACTGCTTCTGCTGCGAGCTGGCAGAATGCGAGTATGACAAAGGAGAAAATTATGGCAATTTTTTCAATGATCTTATCTTTGTTATGTGGAGTATCATTATTTCTTTTTGGAATGTCCCTGATGGGCGATGGTCTGAAGCTGGCGGCCGGTAACAAGCTGGAAGCTTTTCTGTATAAGATGACCAATACTCCGCTTAAGGGTGTTGCACTTGGTACTGGTGTTACCAGTGTGATCCAGTCGTCTTCTGCGACGACGGTTATGGTAATTGGTTTCGTAAACTCCGGTATGATGAAGCTGAAACAGGCGATCGGTATTATCATGGGAGCTAATATCGGAACCAGTATCACAGGTTGGATCTTATGTCTTTCTTATATTGAAGGATCCAATGGAATCGCAAGTATTCTTTCCACAGCAACAATCTCAGCTGTTGTGGCTGTAGTTGGTATTATTTTCCGCATGTTCTGTAAGCGAACCTTACATAAGAATATTGGAAATATCATGCTTGGTTTTGCCATTCTGATGACCGGAATGCAGATGATGAGCGGTGCGGTTTCTCCGCTGCGTGAGAGTCCTGTATTTATCAAGATGCTTACGATGTTTTCCAACCCGATTGCTGGTATTCTTGTTGGTATTGCTTTTACAGCTGTACTTCAGAGTGCTTCTGCGACAGTCGGTGTACTGCAGGCGCTTTCTGTGACAGGAATCCTGACATTTGCCAGTGCATTTCCGATTGTTCTTGGTATTGGTGTTGGTGCCGCATGTCCGGTTCTGATCTCCGCGGTCGGAGCTAATAAGAATGGTAAAAGAACAGCTCTTGTATATCTGATCAATGACCTTTTCGGATTGATTCTGTGGTCAGTTGTCTTTTATACAGCTAATGCGATCGTACACTTTACATTTATGGATATGACCATGACACCTGTAGCAATCGCACTTTTGAATACAGTGTTCCGTCTGGCAACAGTTATTGTACTGTTCCCGTTCATTCCGAAGGTCGAGAAGCTGGTATGCTGGCTTGTTAAAGATAACCAGGAGGATCTGGAGGATGAGGCTGATTTCGATCTTCTTGAGGAGCGTCTTCTTAATTATCCTGCTCTTGCGATCGCGCAGTGTCACCGTGTGATGAACGGTATGTCCAAGAAGCTTCGCAAAAATGTCAACAGGGCGATGAATCTTCTGAATGATTATCAGCAGGATAAATATGATAAGGTTCAGCGTAAGGAGGATCTGATCGATAAATATGAGAGCCGTCTTGGCGAGTATCTGATCCAGCTTACAAAGCGTGAGATGAATACTGCTCAGACAAGACAGGCTTCCCTGTATCTGCATACCATCAATGACTTTGAGCGTATTGGAGATCATGCTTCTTATATTGCTCATATGTCCAGCGAGATGCACGATAATCATACGAATTTTTCACAGGAAGCATGGGATGAATTAAATATTGTTATGGAAGCTGTCCGTGAAGATATTAATATTACCTGCAATGCTTTTATGAAAGATGATAAAGAGATGGCACAGAGAGTTGCACCTCTTGGAGCTGTGATCACAGGTCTTTGTGATGTGCTGAAAATGCGCCATGCAGAGCGACTCAGCCAGGGTAAATGCGGTCTGGAAGAGGGAACTGTATTCAGTGATATCCTCAACAGTTTCTGCCGTATTGCAACACATTGTGCAAGTGCTATGGTTGCGTTGATGAAGAGTGATGAGACGGGATCAGATATCCATATCCATGATTCCAAGATTTATCCGACGAACAGCACGGAGTATTATCAGTATTTTAAAGAATACGGACAGAAATACGATATTGGAAGTCAGGAAGGCCATATGCTTAGTATGGAGCCGGAAGAAGTAGAATAATAGTAAAATCAAAGGGACAGTTCAGTTTGGCTGTCTCTTTTTTTGAGAATGGAGGGTATCGGAGATAACAAAAATGTCAAATATTATAGAAATCACAGATTTTAATGCCCCGGAGCTGGATGTTTATGCCAGAATCTCTGAAGTACAGCTTTTGAACCGGGCAGAGCCTGAGAAGGGAATTTTTATTGCAGAGAGTCCGAAGGTGATCGAACGCGCATTGGATGCCGGATGTAAGCCGATTTCGTTTCTTGTGGAGCATAAGCATATTGAAGGTGAGGCGAAGGAGCTGATCCGGCGGTGCGGGGATATTCCGGTTTATACTGCTGCGTTCGATGTGCTGACACAATTAACAGGATTTAAGCTTACCAGGGGAATGCTCTGTGCCATGCACAGACCTGTACTTCCGGAAATTGAAGAAGTATGTGGAAATGCACGCAGGATTGCAGTCCTGGAAAATGTTGTAAATCCTACAAATATAGGTGCGATCTTCCGTTCTGCAGCTGCTCTCGGGATGGATGCGGTACTTCTCACACCGGGATGCAGCAATCCGTTATATCGCCGTGCGATCCGTGTCAGTATGGGAACTGTCTTTCAGATCCCCTGGGCATTTTTTGATGAAAAGACAGACTGGAAAACAGAGGGAATACGGAATCTTCAGAAAATGGGATTTAAGACGGCGGCTATGGCCTTGAGAGAAGATTCTGTTAATATCGATGACCCGAAACTGCTTGCAGAGGAAAAACTGGCAGTTGTCCTTGGTACAGAAGGAGATGGCCTTGCATTTGAGACCATTGCGGACTGCGATTATACAGTGTGTATTCCCATGGCTCATGGAGTTGATTCATTGAATGTTGCTGCTGCCAGCGCGGTTGCTTTCTGGCAGCTTGGAAAACCGGATTTTTGATCCACAGGAAAAGAAGAACAGGCGTAAACTATTATTTTTCTGCCTGATTTTCCGATTCCATATCCATCAGATGGAAAGAAAGCAGCAGATACAGGATTTCATCTCTGTCTGTAAGATCAGAATCCAGAAAAGTCCTGATCTTATCCAGTCGGTAAAGAAGTGTTGTTCTGTGGATGAACAGAGCGTTGGCTGTATGGGCAATATTCTGATTGTGTTCCAGAAAACACCGCAGCGTATCATAAAGATGAGACTGTCCGGCCTCATCTTTATATTTCAGAGAGAGAAGCTTTTCATGGCAGATCATGTAAGCAGGAAGTTTTCTGGTAGCCTGTTCCAGAATATAGGGCAGTGCAATAGAATTAAAATGGTGGATACTTTCGGCAGGGTTCTTGCGCTTGCCAACCTGCAGTGCAACAGAAGCCTGAGTGTACTGGCGATGAAAATTGAAATGTCCGAGCATTTTTCTGCTGTATCCGGCGTTTAACATACTGCTCTTGATGAAACCTTCGATCTTATCGGAAATCTCATGGACAGTCATGGTGCAGAGATCCAGATTGATAAAAAGCACTGCATTTCCCTTATATTCGGTAGCACAGCTGGCGGGGATGGTATTTTCCAGATAATTGCAGATGGCGTTAAGTGTCAGGTTCTTCTGATCAATGAGACCGGTCTGGATCAGAATACACTGATACATATGGGAAGAAAGCCACCCTACATTACTTAGCTGCTGGCTGATTTTTACATAATCAGCACCTGGATCTGTCATAATGGAAATGAAGATCTGGTGCAGTGGAAAAGATTTATCCCGGTTGTGCATGATACCTGTGGAAAGTGCGTGAGATACCATCTGGGCCAGATATTCCAGAATGAAGCCAAAAGTATCATCCAGAGGAGCTTCCCCTTCAGAGAACATCAGCCTGTATACAGCTTTATCATTATTGGAGATGTTCACACAGAGAGCTGGAACAGTGAGATCATTCCCTGGATAATAGAAATATCCTGTTTTGTAAAAAGCTTCTTCGTAGTTGAGATCCTGTTTCAGGCTGTCAACCAGAGCCCAGGAATTTTCGCTGGAGCCCAGAACGGAATTGGAGAGATCTCCAAGCTCCCATTTTTTGGAGGCAATGATCGTGAAATCCATGCCGATCAGCATCATGGGATTGGGGATGATACAGTCTGTCAGTTCCATAAGTTCCATTATGGAAGCATTTCTTAGACGGGAATCGATAAGGGACTGGTTCCACTGGTCATAAATAAGAAAGATTTCCTGCAGTTTATTGAGAATCATATTAACAGGAATGTCCTGAGGAATCACACACAGATTCGGCTGGGACAGTTCGTAATCATGATATGATGCTCCGACAATGAGAAAAAGGATATTCTTAGGATGTCGGAATGTCAGCCGAAAATCCGGTTCTGAAACAAGATAGATGCGGCCATCCTGAAGAGGGGTGGCCTTTTCGAAACAGGCGGGACAGGAGAGAACCGGTTCTGTATCCAGCCTGGATGTATGTATTGGAAATGATTTCTGCAGATGATAGCAGATCAGTTTGGAACTGAGTTTCAATGAAAAACCTCCTTCCTATACTTTATAGGAAAATATTTAAATAATAACCCTATTATGAGGAATTGTGATTCTTATAAAATTCAGTATAATAGAATCATAAAGAAAAAACAAGTGCAGAAATAAAGCTTTTTCATGGGGCGTAGCGTGATGAATATGTAGAAAAAGTCTTTTCCTGCATAATAACGTAGCGGAGGTGCTTTTTATGTTGACAAAAAGACAGAATATGATGGAAGTAATCCGTGGGGGGAATCCGGATCGTTTTGTAAAACAGTATGAAGGACTGACATTTGTACTGAATACTCCTTATCAGGTAGAATATCCGATGATGCCGGAAGCACCTGGAGCACCAACAGTAAAATGCGGCTGGGGTTACTATAATTCCTGGCCAGCCGGAACACCTGGAGCATTCCCGCTTCATGATCCGGAACATCTGGTATGCCCTGATGTGGCAGAATGGAAGAAATATGTAAAGGCACCGGATATCAATTATACAGAAGAGGACTGGAAAGCATGTCAGGAGACGGTTGCAGGAATTGACCGCAATGAGACAATGGTGGCTACGCTGATCGCACCGGGGGTTTTTGAGATGTGCCATTATCTCTGTGAAATCCAGAATACCATGATGAATTTCTATGAAGAGCCGGAGGCTATGCATGAGCTGATCGAGTACATTACAGAGTGGGAACTGAAATGGGCTGAGCAGATCTGTACTTATATGAAACCGGATGTTATTTTCCATCATGATGACTGGGGTACACAGAACTCCACATTTATCAGTGTGGATATGTTCCGCGAGTTTTTCCTTGATGCTTACAAGCGTATCTATGGTTACTACCATGACCATGGCGTAGAGCTGATCATTCATCACAATGACAGCTACAGCGCAACGCTGGTTCCGACGATGATTGAAATGGGAATAGATGTATGGCAGGGATGTATGTCTGTAAATGATCTTCCGAAACTAATCAAAGAATATGGCAAGGACATCACATTTATGGGTGGTATTGATAATGGCAAAGTTGACCGCTTTGACTGGACACAGGAAATGATCCAGGAAGCTACAGATCAGCTTTGCAGAGATTGCGGTAAGCTTCATTTTATTCCATGTACCACACATGGTCTGAACTTCTCCTGTATCCCGGGTGTTTATGAGGCTGTAGATAAAGAAATTGACAAAATGACAGAGGAACTGTTCTGAACCGAATTCAACGAACATTTTTGATGAAGCTGTATAGCTGCATATATAAACAGCTATATATAATAGGAAGAAATGCGTAGGCAGGAAGCCGGAAAAGTATGAAGAAATCCACCAGTGGATCACTTTTCCGGCTCTTTTTGCGCTTTTTTTGAAAAAATATTTTTTGTAAAGCAAAAACGCTTGACAGATATGCGGGAATCGTGTATGATAGCCAAGGTGATTACAGATGGAGAAATTTGTAGAGCAGACTTTTTTATTTGATTTTTATGGAGAGCTTCTGACAGAGAGGCAGCGGCAGGTGTACACCAGTGTTGTGTTTGAGGATTATTCCTTAAGCGAGGTTGCCGAGGAACTCGGTATCAGCAGACAGGGCGTGCATGATATGATCAGACGGTGCAATCGGACGTTGGAAGAATACGAAGAGAAGCTCCATCTGGTCGAGAAATTCCTGAACATCCGCAGTCAGGTTATGGAAATCCATAAACTGGCAGGTAACTACCACGCCGAAGATATTGCGGCGATTTCCAAAGTGATATTAGAGGAGTTATGATCAATGGCATTTGAGAGTTTAACAGATAAACTGCAGAATGTATTCAAGAAACTGAAGGGCAAGGGCCGGCTTACAGAGGCTGATGTCAAGACAGCACTGAAGGAAGTTAAGATGGCACTTCTCGAGGCCGATGTTAACTTCAAGGTTGTGAAACAGTTTACGAAATCCGTTCAGGAAAAGGCAATCGGACAGGATGTTATGAACGGCCTGAATCCGGGACAGATGGTTATCAAGATCGTTAATGATGAGCTGGTAAGCCTGATGGGAAGTGAGACAACAGAGCTTCCGGTCAAACAGGGTATGGATATTACAGTTCTTATGATGGTCGGCCTCCAGGGTGCAGGTAAGACTACTACTGTTGCCAAGCTGGCAGGTAAACTGAAATCCAAGGGAAAGAGACCACTGCTTGTAGCCTGTGATGTTTACCGTCCGGCAGCGATCACTCAGCTGCAGGTAAACGGTGAGAAGCAGGGCGTTGAGGTCTTTTCCATGGGAGATAAGCAGAATCCCGTGGATATTGCGAAAGCAGCTATCGAGCATGCGAAATCCAATCAGCAGAATGTTGTGCTGATCGATACTGCAGGTCGTCTTCATATTGATGAGGATATGATGCAGGAGCTTGAGAATATCAAGGCGAATGTAAATGTGGATGCGACTGTGCTCGTTGTTGATGCCATGACAGGACAGGATGCGGTAAATGTAGCGCAGAACTTTTCTGACAAGGTTGGTATTGACGGTGTGATCCTTACCAAGATGGATGGTGATACACGAGGTGGAGCTGCACTTTCCATTAAGGCAGTAACAGGTAAACCAATCTTCTATGTTGGTATGGGAGAGAAGCTTTCTGATCTGGAGCAGTTCTATCCGGAGCGTATGGCTTCCAGAATCCTTGGCATGGGCGATGTGATGAGTCTGATCGAGAAGGTGGAAGCATCTGTTGATCAGGAGCAGGCACAGGAGATGCAGAAGAAGCTGAAGAAAATGGACTTCGACTTCAATGATTATCTCACCAGCATGGAACAGATGAACAAGATGGGCGGTATTTCCAGTATCCTGAATATGCTTCCTGGAATGGGCGGAAAGATGAAGGATATCGAGGGCATGATCGATGAGAAGGCTATGGACAGAACCAAGTCCATTATCCTTTCCATGACACCTCAGGAAAGAAGTAATCCGAACATTTTAAATGTATCCCGTAAGAACCGTATTGCCAGAGGTGCGGGCGTGGATATCACAGAAGTGAATCGACTTGTGAAGCAGTTTGAGCAGAGCAAGAAGATGATGAAACAGATGCCGGGCTTAACAGGCGGCAAGATGAATATGGGAAAAAGAGGCGGCTTTAAGCTTCCCTTTTAAATAAACAAATATAAATTTTCAGAAAGATAATTGGAGGAAAACAAAATGGCAGTAAAGATCAGATTAAGAAGAATGGGACAGAAGAAAGCACCTTTCTATAGAATCGTAGTAGCAGATTCTCGCTGCAAACGTGACGGAAGATGTATCGCAGAGATCGGAACATATGATCCGAATCTCGACCCAAGTGTATACAAGATCGATGAAGAGGCAGCTAAGAAATGGCTTGCAGCTGGTGCTCAGCCTACAGAAGTAGTTGCTAAGCTTCTTAAACTTGCCGGAATCGAGAAATAATACCTGGCAGATCAGATCTGCGGGACCCGTAAGGGCAGAGCAAGGAGGTATGTAATGAAACAACTTGTAGAAGTAATTGCAAAATCTCTTGTAGAAAATCCGGATGAAGTAGTCGTTACTGAGACTGAGAAAGACGATGCCATCGTTGTTGAACTGAAAGTCGGACCGGCCGATATGGGCAAGGTCATCGGAAGACAGGGAAGAATTGCCAAGGCAATCCGTACCGTTGTAAAGGCGGCTTCTTCAAAAAGCAGCAAAAAAGTGATTGTAGATATTCTGCAATGAAAAAGAGAGACAGGAGCTGTGGATTCCATGGCTCCTGTTTTCACTCTGAAAGGGAGCGAAAATGGAAGATTTATTAAAGGTAGGAGTTATTACAACGACTCACGGTGTTCGTGGTGAAGTAAAGGTTTTTCCAACCACAGACGATGCTGAGCGTTTTCTTGATATAGAATATGTGCTTCTGGACACAGGAAAAGAACTTCGCAGACTGAATATTAAGAACGTGAAGTTTTATAAGAATCTTGCAATCCTGAAGTTTGAAGGCGTTGATAATATCAATGATATTGAAATGTACAAAGGCCGTGATCTGTGGATTCCGCGGGAGGAGGCACAGGAGCTTGGTGAGGATGAGTATTATGTCGGCGATCTGATTGGGATGGATGTACTTCTGGAGAACGGGGAGAAATTCGGAGTGCTTCGTGACGTGATGGAGACAGGTGCCAATGACGTATATGTGGTGGAACAGGTAAATGGAGATGAGATCCTTCTCCCTGCTATCCACGAATGTATTCTTGACGTTAATGTTGATGAAAATACCATGACTGTACATTTGATGAAAGGGCTTGTTTAAATGAATTATCATGTACTTACGCTTTTTCCGGAGATGATCGAGAATGGGATGAATACAAGTATCACCGGCCGTGCGATAGCCAAAGGGCTTCTGACGCTGGAAGCTATCAATATCCGTGATTTTGCTTTTAACAAGCATCAGAAAGTAGACGATTATCCATATGGCGGCGGTGCAGGAATGCTGATGCAGGCAGAGCCTGTATATCTTTCCTATGAGTCCATTGTCAACCGGATCGGAAAAAGGCCGCGTGTGATCTTCCTTACTCCACAGGGAAAAACTTTCAACCAGAATATGGCAAAGGAATTTGCGCTGGAGGATGATCTGGTTTTTCTCTGCGGCCATTATGAGGGGATTGATGAACGCGTTCTTGAAGAGATTGTGACAGATTATGTTTCTATCGGTGATTATGTACTTACAGGTGGAGAGCTTCCTGCCATGGTAATGATGGATTCGATTTCCAGAATGGTACCAGGTGTTCTGAATAATCAGGAATCAGGTGAGACGGAATCTTTTTCCGGAAATCTTCTGGAATATCCGCAGTACAGCCGCCCGGAAGAGTGGCATGGAAAAAAAGTTCCGGAGGTGCTGCTTTCCGGACATCATGGAAATGTGGATAAGTGGCGGAGAGAACAGTCCATCATCCGTACTGCCAAGTGGAGGCCTGATCTGCTGCCCAAGGCTGACCTGACTAATAAAGAGTGGAATGAGATTCGCAGACTTCGTAAACAGTGGAAAGAGGAAGTGGAAAAATAATTATGAAAACATCAGATTTTTATTATGACCTGCCGCAGGAACTGATCGCTCAGGATCCGCTGGAGGACAGAAGTTCCTCCAGATTGATGCATCTGTCACTGAAGGACGGAAGCATTGAGCATCGTCATTTTACAGATATACTGGATTACCTGCATAAAGGTGACTGCCTTGTGATCAATGATACCAAGGTTATTCCGGCGCGTCTTTATGGCCATAAGGAGGAGACAGGAGCTCTTATTGAGATCCTTCTTCTGAAACGCCGTGAGAATGATATCTGGGAGTGTCTTGTTAAGCCGGGCAAAAAAGCTCGTCCCGGTGCAAAGATCACATTTGGTGACGGAATCCTGAAAGGCGAGATCATTGATATCGTGGATGAGGGAAATCGTCTGATCCAGTTCCATTATGAAGGGATTTTTGAGGAGATTCTGGATCAGTTAGGTGAGATGCCGCTACCACCGTATATTACTCATAAATTAAAGGATAAAAATCGTTATCAGACTGTATATGCAAAAAATGAAGGTTCTGCTGCTGCACCTACAGCAGGACTGCATTTCACACCGGAGCTTCTTGAAAAAGTGAAGGAGATGGGGGTAAATATTGCCCATGTAACTTTACATGTAGGTCTTGGAACTTTCCGTCCTGTAAAAGTAGATGATGTTGAAAAGCATCATATGCACTCTGAGTTTTATATTGTGGATGAAGATCAGGCGAAACTGATCAATGACACAAAGAAAAACGGCGGAAGAATAATTTCTGTAGGTACTACCAGCTGCCGTACGCTGGAGTCTGCAGCTGGTGAGGATGGGATTGTAAAGGCCGGAAGCGGCTGGACAGAGATTTTTATCTATCCGGGATATAAATTCAAGGCAATTGACGGACTGATCACGAACTTTCATTTACCGGAATCAACGTTGCTGATGCTGGTTTCTGCCTTAGCAGGAAAAGAGCACATAATGGCAGCTTATGAGGAAGCTGTGAAGGAGAGATATCGTTTCTTCAGTTTTGGCGATGCGATGATGATCGAATAAAAAAGTATATACAAATCGTAAAATTACAAAAACCGGAAAAGTTCTGAATACGAGCTTTCCCGGTTTCTTTTTTATTTTATAACTTTATAAGATTTTTACAGGGCTATTCTTCACTGTCGTCGGTGAAATCAGAATCATCGCCGTAGTTGGAATCATCATCTGAGCTATAATCTTGGTCATCGGATGTATCGTCTGAACTGGTATCATAATCAGAATCATCGCTGCTTGCAGAGTCACCAGAGTTATTGCCTGAAGAGTCTGCTCCGTCCGAAACATCTGCACTGCCGGAAGAGCCGCTATCTGTGCTGTCAGTAGAATTGCTGTCGGAACTGTCGGTACTTCCTGTTGTACCGGAAGAAGCAGAAGAATCAGTTGCCGGAATTGCTGCGCTTCGTTCCTGGATCTTCGCCTTGATACGGGTAGCCTCATCACCGGTAGCAGGAGTTGGCTGATAGTTGTTATATCCATCAGCAGAGGAAATGGAGCAGGGGATGATATTGGTTACGTTATCTTCCTGCACACCTTCAGAAGTAATGGTAAACGTCTGCTGGAAGATCATAGTATCCATATCACTTGGAGAGCTGTTTCCTCCGAAGCAGAAGTTTCCGAGGCTGTAGACGATATTTTTGCCTTTATAGGTCTCAATTCCCTGAAGTACATGTGGATGATGGCCGCACACCAGATCAGCACCTTCATCAATAGCCAGACGCCCAAGAGTCATCTGGTTGGTATCCGGGACAGTTTCTGTTTCATTTCCCCAGTGGAAGATCACAATAACAAGTTCTGCACCATCCTTTTTGACTTTGGCAATATTATCTTTCAGCTGCTGTTCCCGTCCAAGGTGATCGTTCAGTTCATAGATTCCCACAAGACCGACCTTGATGCCTTTTATATCCATGACTGCTGTATCATCATATCCAAAATGTGTAATTCCTGCGTTATCAAGAGCTGTCATGGTATCGGTATAGCTCTGGTCGCCGTAATCATGGCTGTGGTTATTGGCGGTATTTACCGCTTCTACAGAACCGCTGTTAAGGATCTGGGCATATTCAGCAGGAGCTTTAAATGCGAATGTTTTGTCCTCGCGGGTATCGGAATCTGTAAGTGTTCCCTCGAAATTGGCAATGGTCAGGTCATCGGCTTCGAAGATGCTTTTTACATTTTTGAAGAAATAATCTTTTCCGTTATTATCATAATAAGCAGTAAAACCGGTATCATAATCAAAAGTTTCATCAGTTCCAAGTGTACAGTCGCCGACTACGCTGATGGTAAGAGAAACAGGTTCTTTAGCTGCGGCAGCTTCCGCCGGGGCTTTTTTTGCTTCGGCTTCTGCCTGGGCTTTCTGGAGTGCTGCTGCCTCGGCTGCCTTTCTGGAAGAGCAGGCGCGTGCGGAAAAGATAATGACCAGAAGCAGTACCAGAAGAATGCCACCTCC
The DNA here is from genome assembly GCF_013304825.1 of Blautia schinkii. Lineage (GTDB taxonomy): Bacteria > Bacillota > Clostridia > Lachnospirales > Lachnospiraceae > Blautia_A > Blautia_A schinkii_B. The sequence continues at coordinate 133,922 of NZ_JAAWUO010000003.1, forward strand.
TGCAAGCATCAGTTTCTGGCGGCGGACCTGCTGATAGCGGGAGTTGTGGGAAATCGCTTTTCTGAGGGATGCTGCAGAATTATGTGAAGATGAATGTCTGTCTGCAGCAGAAGAGTTCTGGTGGGAAGTGCCGGAAGAGGCAGTTCTGTGTTGCCGGGCTCCTTCCTTGCCGGAACGCTGCTGCCGTGCTTCGCGTGCACGGAGAGCTTCCTGGCGGGCATGTTCCGGATCATGGCCATGAACCGGTCGTCTTCGATTATCGTTTGGCATATTTTTTCTTTCTCCTTCATATGTAAAGATACATTTATTATAGAAAGAATTGGAAACAATGTAAAGGAAGAATCCCGGTCTTTTCAGAAAAAGGCGTTTTTGTTATAATAATGCTGCAAATAAATATTACAGGGAGATTACAGAAAAATGGTACTATATATCGGAAATCATACAAGTTCGTCCAAAGGCTACGCTGCCATGGGCCGTCAGATGCTGAAAAACGGCGGGAATACATTCGCGTTTTTTACCAGGAATCCACGGGGCGGCAAGGCGAAAGAGATCGATCAGCAGGATGTGGAGAAGTTTCTGGAGTTGGCCAGGGAGAATCAGTTCGGGAAACTGGTGGCACACGCCCCTTATACCATGAATGCCTGCGCGGCCAAAGAAAATCTGAGAGATTTTGCCAGGGAGGTTATGGAAGATGACCTGAAGCGTATGGAAAATACGCCGGGGAATTATTATAATTTTCATCCGGGAAGTCATGTAGGCCAGGGAACAGAAGCGGGGATCACCAAGATTGCTGAGATCCTTAACGAAGTGCTTACAGAAGAGCAAAGTACGACAGTTCTTCTGGAAACCATGTCTGGTAAGGGTTCTGAGGTGGGGGCAACATTTCAGGAACTGAGGGAGATTATTGACCGTGTGGAGAAAAAGGATAAGCTGGGTGTCTGTCTGGATACCTGTCACGTGTGGGATGGAGGGTATGATATTGTCCATGACCTGGATGGGGTGCTTCATGAATTTGACCAGGTGATCGGACTTTCCAGACTGAAAGCGGTTCACCTTAATGACAGTATGAACGGTCTGGGCAGCCACAAAGATCGTCACGCGAAGATCGGTGAAGGAGAGATCGGACTGGATGCGCTTGTAAATGTAGTGTGTCATCCGGCATTAGAAGGAATTCCATTTATTCTGGAGACACCGAATGATGATGAGGGATGGAAAAGAGAAATTGCACTTTTGAGAGAACGGTATGCTGTGAAAGGAGCTTGATTCATGAGAAAGTTTAAATTTTTTCTTTTGGCAATAACAGGAGCTGCTGTGCTGATGCTGGGCGGCTGCAAGGAGAAAGCAAAATATGACGAGTCTGCTTTCCAGGATGACCTGGAACCATTGACAGATGATGAGCTGGAATCCATGGATGAGAATACCGATGATGAGATGACAGTGGCAGATGAAGATGAGATGGCCCAGGGAGATCTGGAAGCGGATGAGACAAAAAATAAAGAGAGCAGTTCGGATGCTTCCACAGACAGTACAGAGAGCCAGAAGAAGCTGGATGAGAAAGGCACTTATACTGATAAGGATGATGTGGCTGAATATATTTATGAATATGGACATGTTCCATCAAATCTGAAAGCGGAAACTTATGATAATGCAGATAATATGTTTCCTGTTGAGGATGGTGTTACTTACCAGCAGTGCAGCCTTGATACAGATGGAAAGCAGAAGATCATTTTTACCCAGGATGGAAAGCGTGTGTATTATACCGCGGATGAAGGGGAATCGTTTGAAGAGATTTATTAAAGAATAAATATTTGACTGAATCTATTTGCTCATAAAAAAGTCCCGGATACAGATATTGATCAATCTGTGTCCGGGTTTTTTGTGTCCATTAATGAGAAAAAAATCAGTGGCTCATCAATGAACCTGATTTTTCAGTTCCTCGCCGTTCATAAATGCACGTGCATTTTCCAGTGTTGTCTCAGCGATATTGGTCAAGGCCTCTACTGTGAAGAATCCCTGATGGGAAGTCATGGTAACATTTGGGAAGGACAGCAGACGCTGGATGGTGGAAGTCGGGAGAATGCTGCTGGACATATCCTCGTATACATAAGCAGATTCTTCTTCATAAACATCCAGACCAACAGCAAAGAATTTATGGTCACGGATTCCTGCAATAAGATCATCGGTTTTGATCAATCCGCCTCTGGAAGTGTTGACCAGGATCACGCCGTCTTTCATTTTTGCAATAGTTTCAGAATTGATCAGATGCTCTGTCTCCGGAGTCATCGGACAGTGAAGGCTGATCAGATCACTGGTTGCAAGAAGTTCGTCCAGTGAAACATATTCCAGAAAATCCAGGCTTTTATTTGGGAAAAGATCGTAGGCAATGACACGCATGCCAAAACCGCGGCAGATCTTTGCCATAGCCTGACCGATTTTTCCGGTACCGATAATACCGGCTGTTTTCTGATAAAAGTTCACACCCATCAGGCCGTTCAGTGCAAAATTGTTTTCACGGCATTTGATATAGGCTTTATGTGTATGGCGGTTGGCTGTCAGGGCAAGAGCCATCGCGTGCTCGGCAACTGCTTCCGGGGAATAGCCAGGGACACGGACAACCTGGATTCCGCATTTAACTGTTGTTTCCAGATCAACATTGTTGTATCCGGCACAGCGCATCAGGATCAGCTTTACACCCTGACGGTGCAGTTCTTCAATTACCGGTGTGCCAAGGTCAGCATTTACAAATGCGCAGATGGCATCATAGCCGTGGGCAAGAGCTGCTGTTTCCTCATGGATGTTGGCTTCAATAAATTTGATTTCAATGCCTGGATAGGACGGAAGCAGCTTCTCAAAAAATTCCTTATCGTAGCTCTTGGTGTCATAAAACAAAATTCTCATAATAGTTGCTCCTCTCTGGAATATTATTTTTTCGGACAAAATAATATCATGGCTTTATCAATTTGAAAAGGGGTAAACTGGAAGAAAAAAGGATAAACTTTATCAAATATTATTCAGCCAGGCTGTAAAGATCGGAATAGAACTCCGGATAGGAGATATTGACACATTCTCCGTTTCTGATCATGAGAGGTCCGTCACAGAGAAGGCCTGCCACTGCAAAGGACATGGCAACGCGGTGATCAAGGTGAGAATCGATCTCAGCTCCATGAAGCGGTTTGCCGCCGTTGATGATCATGCCGTCGTCTGTTGCCTGGATATCTGCTCCCATTTTCTGAAGGTTTTCTGTCATAACCTGGATACGGTCGGATTCTTTTACACGAAGCTCCGCTGCATCACGGATTACAGTGGTTCCCTTTGCAAAAGCAGCCATTACAGCGATCATCGGAAGTTCGTCGATCAGGGTAGGAATGATAGCACCCTCTACTGTGGTCCCGTGGAGAGAAGAAGAGCGGATCAGAAGATCTGCGGTAGGCTCGCCTTCTTTTGTTTCGTTCAGCAGGGTGATATCTGCCCCCATGGCTTTGCACACACGAAGAATACCGTCACGGGTAGGATTGGTTCCGACATTTTTAAGAAGGATCTCACTGTTTGGAACAAGAAGTCCGGCTGCGATAAAGTATGCGGCAGAAGAAATATCGCCAGGAACCAGGATTTCCCTTCCGTATAGAGAAGGATCCGGTTTAACAGAAGCTGTTGTTCCTTCTGAAGTTACATCTGCACCAAAATAGTTCAGCATGATCTCAGTGTGGTTTCTGGAAAGAACAGGTTCTGTTACGCTTGTGTTACCATCAGCGTACAATCCTGCAAGAAGTACGCAGGATTTTACCTGTGCAGAGGCCACCGGTGAATCATAATGGATAGCCTGGAGTTTTTTTCCGGAGATCTTGAGGGGTGCACAGCCGTTTCCGTTAAGACTTACAATATCTGCGCCCATCTGGGAGAGTGGAGTCATGATCCTTTTCATAGGACGTTTCCGGATAGAAGCGTCACCGGTAAGCTCGGAAATAAAATCCTGTCCTGCAAGGATACCGGAGATAAGACGGGTGGTAGTCCCACTGTTTCCTACATCCAGCACATCGTCTGGAGCTGTAAGGCCATGTAGACCTTTACCGCGGACGAGAATCTCGCCATTGTTGTTTTCGATATTGATTCCCATTTTCCGGAAACAGGAGATGGTGGAGAGACAGTCTGCACCTTCCAGAAAATTAGTGATCCTGGTGGTTCCTTCTGCAAGGGAGCCGAACATAACAGCTCTGTGTGAGATGGATTTGTCACCTGGGATGGCAAGTGTGCCGTTTAATTTGTTTACTTTTTTAATTTCCATAATGAATACCTGCCTGTAATGTTAGTTTTCGTTTCAGACACCAGGACGGATCGTGTATGATTTATGAAAAGCTGTTTTGGTGTCTGACATTCATCAGCGTTCGCAGATTTTGTAGTTACGTTTATTAAGAAGAACTTTCGCCTGCTCTAAAGCCTGGTCTGTGTAAAACTCGATCTTCAGAACGCCGTCCTCAAATTCACGGTTATGGATAATGCCGATATTCTTGATGCTGACCTTCTCTGTTGCAAGTATGGTTGCGATCGTTGCGATGGCACCGGCTTCATCAGCCACATCAATAAAAAGGACATAAGAGCGGGGAATCAGGCTGTTGTCCAGAATATCAATAGAATCGCGGTAGTCCTTGGAGCTTGCGAACATATCAAAAATATTGTCAGATTCTTTATTATCGATGGAACAGCGGATCTGGATCAGCATACGGATAAATTCATCCAGAACTGTGGAGATATTCTTCTGATTTTCCAGGCAGATCTGCTCCCACATGATCGGAGACGAGGAGGCGATACGTGTGATATCGCGGAAACCGCCTGCTGCGATCATCTTCATGTATTCTGCATCATTGTCCAGAAGTTTAACAAGGTTGACAAGAGCAGAAGCTACGATATGAGGAAGATGGCTGACACCGGCTGTGATGAAATCATGTTCTTCCGCAGTGATCACAAGGGGGATAGCACCAAGGGAAGAAATCAGTTCTGTAAAATCGGAAATTCGATCCAGAGGAACCTCGCCGCCCGGAGTGATAATATAGTAAGCATTCTCCATAAGATGATCACTGGAATTGGAAAAACCGCTGCGTTCGGATCCTGCCATCGGGTGTCCGCCGATAAATCTGGAATCTAATCCAAGCTCAGTTACCTTTTCGTGGATGATACTCTTGACGCTTCCCACATCTGTGAGGATACAGTTCTCGCCAAGGGAGTCTTTCAACTTCTCCATGTATTCCACATTGAATTCTACTGGTGCGCAGAGGAAAATGTAATCGCAGCTGCGGAAACGTTCGTCCTCAATATCGCATACACCGTCTATGATATTACTGCTGACTGCTTCTGCCAGAGCTTCTCTGTCTGTGTCAAAAGCCAGCAGATGGTAATCCGGATGAAATTTTCGGATGGTTCTGGCAACGGAACCGCCAATGAGTCCCAGGCCGATAAAACCTATGGTTTTCATATTACTTCAGAGTCCTTTCAGATTACTTTTATTCTTTAAAAGTGTAAATCACGAATATATTGTAAAAGAAAGTATGAAAAATGTCAATAAATGTATCAAAAGAGAAAGCTTTATGAAAGGGAATTTTGAAAAAGAATATGTTTTACAGAAAACGTCTTGTTAATATCAAAAGCACGGACGTATAATATAGAAAAACTAAAAACAGAGGAGAGTTTGTTATGAAATACCATTCAGTCATGGATCTGCACACCCACACAGTTGCCAGCGGACATGCTTACTGTACGCTTCGGGAGATGGCGAAAGCTGCTTCGGATAAAGGACTTGAGCTTCTTGGCATCACGGAACACGCACCGAAAATGCCCGGAACCTGTCATAAGTTTTATTTCCAGAACATTAAAGTTGTTCCAAGAGAAATGTATGGCATCCAGCTTCTGCTGGGCTCAGAAGTAAACATTCTGGATGCGGCAGGAACTGTAGATCTGGAGCAGAAAACACTGGAAAAGCTGGATGTGGTGATCGCAAGTCTTCACGTTCCCTGTATCCATCCGGGCAGCAGGGCAGAGAATACAGAAGCTTATCTTAATGCCATGAAGAATCCATACATTAATATTATCGGCCATCCGGATGACGGAAGATATGAGATTGATTATGAAGCACTGGTACAGGGAGCGAGAGAATACGGAAAAGTCCTGGAGCTGAACAATCATTCCATGGATCCGGACTGCACCCGAGAGAATGCAGTGGAGAATGACACTGTTATGCTGAATTACTGTAAAAAATATCAGGTTCCTGTTGTCATGGACAGTGATGCCCATTTTGATCTGCTGATCGGGGAATTTGATCTTGCCAGAGAATTGTTGACAAAGCTGGATTTTCCGGAAGAGCTGGTGCTGAACCGTTCAGTTGATGCTGTGAAGAAATATGTGAACCGTAAGTTTTGAGCAGACGTTTCATACACATATTCCAACGAATTGACGGTATATCAAAAAACTTTCTGAAAAAAAGTTGTCAAAATTGAATAAAATACTTGAAATTTGCATGGAAATTTAGTAAAATGTGAACATATTAAGTAAGACAAACAGGGAGGTATTACATATGGACGTTTTCAGAACAGACCGAATCAGAAATGTAGTCCTATTAGGTCATGGTGGCGCAGGCAAGACAACACTGGCTGAGGCAATGGCTTATCTGGCAGGTATGACCAGCAGACTCGGACGTGTTGAGGATGGCAATACTGTCAGCGATTATGACAAGGAAGAAATAAAGAGACATTTTTCCATCACAACTTCTTTGATTCCGGTACCATGGGATAAGATGAAAGTAAATGTGCTGGATACACCTGGATATTTCGATTTTGTGGGAGAAGTAGAGGAAGCAGTCAGTGCAGCAGATGCAGCGATCATCGTTGTTTCCGGTAAGGCCGGTGTTCAGGTAGGAACACAGAAGGCATGGAATCTCTGCGAGAAATATAAACTTCCGCGTATGATCTTTGTTACAGATATGGATGTGGATGATGTCAGCTATCGTGAGGTCGTGGAAGAGCTGACAGAGCTGTATGGCAAGAGAATCGCTCCCCTTCATTTTCCGATCCGTGAGGACGGCAAGTTCGTAGGATATGTCAATGTTGTGAAACAGGCCGGAAGAAGATACATTGACAAGGCCGGCAAGGAAGAATGCCCGGTTCCTGATTACCTGACCGAATACCTGGAGAAATACCATGAAACTCTGATGGAGTCTGTTGCAGAGACCAGCGAAGAATTTATGGATCGTTATTTTGAGGGAGATACATTCTCTGTAGCTGAGGTTTCCGCAGCTATTGCAACGAATGTACAGGATGGAAGTATTGTTCCTGTATGTATGGGATCACCTGTGAACCTTCGCGGCGTATCCAACCTTCTCGATGATATCTGCGGATACTTCCCGAGCCCGAGCGGACGTTCCTGTAACGGTATCGCACAGAAGACCAATGAGATCTTTGAAGCCAACTATGATTTTGCCAAGGCGAAATCTGCTTATGTATTTAAGACCATCGCTGATCCGTTCCTTGGTAAATATTCTCTGATCAAGGTATGCTCCGGTGTTCTGAAATCCGATGATACACTTCTTAATGTAGAGAAGGGAACAGAGGAGCGTGTAAATAAGCTTTATGTTATGGAAGGTTCCAAACCGATCGAAGTTCCGGAGCTTTTTGCAGGTGATATCGGTGCCATTGCCAAGCTTGGCAGCGTGCAGACAGGCGACAGCCTTGCAACTAAGGCGAACCCGATCCTTTATCCGAAGGCAGTTCTTTCCACACCATATACATATAAGAGATTTAAGGCCGTAAAGAAGGGCGATGAAGATAAGATCGCTCAGTCACTTGCCAAGATGATGAGTGAGGACAATACTCTTAAGGTTGTCAATGACAGTGCCAACCGCCAGAGCCTGATTTACGGTATGGGCGACCAGCATCTTGACATCGTAGTAAGCAAGCTGAAAGAACGCTATAAAGTAGATGTTGAACTTTCCAAACCGAAGGTTCCGTTCCGTGAAACGCTTCGTAAGAATTCGGATGTAGAAGGCAAACATAAGAAACAGTCCGGCGGACACGGACAGTACGGCCATGTTAAGATGCGTTTTGAGCCGTCCGGTGATCTGGAAACTCCTTATGTATTTGAGCAGGTTGTTGTCGGCGGTGCAGTTCCGAAGAACTACTTCCCTGCAGTTGAGAAGGGACTTCAGGAATGTGTTCAGAAAGGACCTCTTGCTGCATATCCTGTAGTTGGCGTGAAGGCTACTCTTTATGATGGATCTTATCATCCGGTTGATTCTTCTGAGATGGCATTTAAGATGGCGACAATCCTTGCATTCAAGAAGGGCTTCATGGAAGCTTCTCCTGTACTTCTTGAGCCGATCATCTCCATGAAGGTGATTGTTCCGGATAAATATACAGGTGATGTTATGGGCGATCTCAACAAGAGACGTGGCCGTGTTCTTGGAATGAATCCGGATCATGAAGGCAATACCATTATCGAGGCAGATGTTCCGTTGCTTGAGATCTATGGATATTCCACAGTGCTCCGTTCCATGACAGGCGGAAGCGGAGATTTCTCCTATGAGTTTGCACGTTATGAGCAGGCTCCGAATGATATTCAGGAGAAAGAGATCGCAGCACGTGCAAGCAAGGTTGAGGGAGCTGACGAATAAGAAGGTATACAAGAATATCTTATGAGGGTAGGATATAGAGTTGACAGGCTGCAGCATTTGCTGTAGCCTGTTTTTAACTGAATATATTAAAAGAAAGAGAGAGGATAAAATAATGCTGGTATGTGATTATATCGTAAAACAGATTGACGGAGATTACGCTCATCTTCAGCGCGTGGATCAGACGGAAGAAGAATTGAAGGTCGTTGCAAGAGCACTGCTTCCTGCAGAGATCTATGAGGGCTGTGAGCTTCATTATGAGCTGATGCAGTATTCAATGAAATGATAAGGCTGCAGGATATCGCGGATATGGCAGGGGTCAGTCGTACAACCGTATCCAATGTGATAAATGGAAATACAAAACGGGTTTCGCAGAGTACCATTGACCGGATCACAGCGATCCTGAAGGAGCAGAATTATGTTCCTCACATGGGATCTGTGATGCTTTCCGGACATGGATCAAGGATCATAGGAGTAGTTCTCGGTTTTTCTTTTATCCATGGCATGCAGTCTCTGCAGGATTCATTTGTGGGAGAGATCACCGGAACGCTGCAGGTGGAAGCGGAGAACAGAGGCTACTACATCATGCTCATTGGCGGGGAAAAGATCGATAATGTGGTAGATATGGCATCCCGCTGGAATGTAGAAGGCCTCATCATTATAGGATATAACGAAGAACAGTATCACCGGCTTTCCAGAAAGCTGAATAAAAAGATGGTATTGATCGATGCCTATCCGAAAGGCGGATATAGCTTTCAAAATGTAGGAGTAGATGATTATTCCGGAGGATATCAGATCGGGGAATATCTGTATTCCTGTGGATACCACCGGGCGCTTTTTATTGCGGAGACAGAAGAGGACAGTGATTATGCCAGGTGGCTTGGATTTAAACAGGCAATGGAAAGAAATGGCGGCTTCTGCAGTCGTTCCCGTTATGTGGTGGTTCCCCAGGAACCCCGGCGCAGACTGAAAAAATATGAAGAGCTGCTACCACATTTTCTGGAGACAAAGGCACTGGCATTTTCTTCTGATTACACAGCTGTGGAAGCTATCAATTATTTTACAGACAGGGGAATCAGGATTCCGGATCAGATTTCCATTACCGGCTTTGATGATAATTTTTATGCGCAGATCGTCAGGCCAAAGCTGACCACCATTCATCAGGATGTTCATCAGAAAGCAGTTCTTGCCTTACGGAAGCTGCTTCTTATGGCAGAGGGAAAGGAACCTGCCAAAAAAAATGTAAAAAGCCCTGTCTGGCTTGTAAAGAGAGATTCTGTAAAAGAGTAGCAGGATCTCTTTTTTTATTTTGTGACGACTTTTCCTGGGACATCATCGGGATACGATGGAAATTCTTTCACCGGACAGTAGTGACTTATTGTTAAAACTGCATAAAAAAAACAGAAAATTTTGGCAGAAATTTAAGTTTCACGAGAAACCTGTTGATTTTAAAGGGCGGATAGGATATGCTGATTTCAGAATCAAACAGAAAAAAGGAGGCCGTTTACCATGAAAAAAAACTGGTGGAAAGAAAGCGTGGTATATCAGATTTATCCGAGAAGTTTTAAGGACAGCAACGGAGACGGAATTGGTGATATTCCCGGAATTATAGAAAAACTGGACTATCTGAAGGAGCTGGGAGTAAATGTTCTCTGGATCTCACCCATGCTGGAATCCCCGCAGGATGACAATGGATATGATATTTCCGATTACCGCAGGATCTATAATGAATATGGAACCATGGAGGATTATGAAAAGCTTCTTGAGGAAGCACATAAACGTGGTATTAAGATCCTCATGGATCTGGTTGTAAACCATACTTCCGATGAACACAACTGGTTTATTGAAAGCAGGAAATCCAAAGATAATCCTTACAGGGATTACTATATCTGGCGGAATCCGGTCAATGGAAAAGAACCAAATAACTGGGGAAGCGTATTTGGAGGACCTGCATGGGAGTATGATCCTCAGACAGAGATGTATTATCTTCACCTGTTTTCCAGAAAACAGCCGGATCTGAACTGGGAAAACGAAAAGGTCCGTCAGGAAGTTTACGATATGATGAATTTCTGGTGTGAAAAAGGAATCGATGGTTTCCGAATGGACGTGATCAGCATGATCTCCAAGGATCAGTCATATCCGGATGGAGAAATGAACGGAGGATTATACGGTGATTTCGGTCCTTACTGCGTCCATGGCCCGAGGATCCACGAGTTTCTCCAGGAAATGAACAGAGAGGTTTTATCCAGATATGATGTGATGACAGTTGGAGAAACCTCCGGTGTGACTATCGAAGAGGCACAGAAATATGCAGGTGAGGACAGGAATGAGCTGAACATGGTGTTTCAGTTTGAGCATGTAGAGGACCAGGGATCAGACCATGGTAAATGGACTACCGAGAAATACGATTTCCGGGAATTTAAAAAGGTTATGATCAAATGGCAGGAAGAGCTTGCGGGAAAAGCATGGAACAGTCTGTTTCTTGGAAATCATGATCAGCCAAGAAGTGTTTCCAGATTTGGAAATGATAATCCTGCATACAGGGAAACTTCAGCCAAAATGCTGGCCACCTGCCTTCATATGATGCAGGGAACTCCTTATGTTTATCAGGGAGAAGAGCTTGGAATGACCAACGCTTATTTTACAGAGCTTAAGGATTACCGGGATATCGAGAGCATTCAGTATTTCCATGAATATACAGAAGCCGGTATTTATACACCGGAATACATGATGAAGTGCCTGATGCTGAGAGGGCGTGACAATGCCAGAACACCGATGCAGTGGGAGGATTCCCATCAGGCTGGCTTTACTGAGGGAACACCATGGATCAGGGTAAACTCTAATTATAAGGAGATCAATGCTAAGCAGCAGCTTTCAGATCCTGATTCTATTTTCCATTATTATCAGAAGCTGATCCGTTTAAGAAAAGAAAAACCAGTGATCGTTTACGGCGCTTTTGAGGCACTTTACAGAGATCATGATCAGATTTTTGCGTATACCAGAACACTTGAAGGAGAGAAACTTCTTACAGTCTGCAATTTCAGCGAACATGTGGCAGAAATGGAAATTCCGGAAGAATTTCAGAAAAAAGCAGAATGTCTGATCACAAATCTTGGAAGAAAGGATTTTGGAAAGAAAGTGATCATGAAACCTTATGAGGCATTTGTTCTTTACAGAAATCTGTAACAGGGAGAGGGGAAAATGATAAAAAAATATGTATATGGAGAGCCCTTTGAGACTGAGGCACTGACAGAAAACATTGAGACAGAAGAGGGAAAACCAGGGTATGGAGAAATCTGTGCAGAAGATGGCTTTTCTTTTACTTATATCATGGATGAAGAGGATATCGTTTATGGACTGGGAGAATCCAACCGTGGCATCAACAAGAGGGGATTCATTTACACCAGTAACTGTACCGATGATCCGGAGCATACAGAGGATAAACATTCCCTGTATGGTGCACATAATCTTATCATTGTGTCAGGAAAAGAAACCTTTGGAATGTTCTTCGACTATCCGGCAGCGATCACCTTTGACATTGGCTATACCAGAATGGATACCATGAAGGTAACCTGCGAAAATGCAGACCTGAAGCTTTATGTGATCGAGGGAGAGAGTCCCTATGATATTGTAAAGCAGTTCCGTCATGTGATCGGAAGAAGCTATATCCCGCCGAAATTTGCCTTTGGCTTTGGACAGAGCAGATGGGGCTATACTACAAAAGAAGATTTCAGGAAGGTTGCAGCCGGGTATCGTGAAAATCATATTCCTATTGATATGATCTATATGGATATCGATTATATGCAGTCTTATAAGGACTTTACATTAAACGAAGAGAATTTTCAGGATTTTCCGGAGTTTGTGAAGGAACTGAAGGATCAGGATATCCGTCTGATTCCTATCATTGATGCCGGTGTCAAGGTAGAGCCGGGATACGATGTTTATGAGGAGGGTGTTAAAAACCGTTATTTCTGCCAGAGAGAGGACGGCAGTGATTTTGTGGCTGCTGTATGGCCGGGAGATACCCATTTTCCGGATGTGCTGAACAAAGATGCCAGAAAGTGGTTCGGTGATAAATACCGTTTCCTGATCGAAAAAGGAATCGATGGTTTCTGGAATGATATGAACGAGCCGGCGATCTTCTATTCCACAGAGGGAATGAAAGAGGTTAAAGAGCTTGCCGGGGAATTTGCAAAAGATACGGAGGGAAAGATCCATATCTGGAAGATGCAGGATGCGCTTCGCAATGCTGCAAATAATCCGGAAGATTATAGGAGATTTTATCATAATGTAGATGGCAAAAAGATCCGCCATGACAAAGTCCATAACCTGTTTGGCTATAATATGACCAGAGCAGCAGGAGAGGCTTTTGAACGGATCGATCCGGAAAAACGTTTTCTGATGTTTTCCAGATCATCCTATATTGGTATGCATCGTTACGGTGGAATCTGGACCGGCGATAATAAATCCTGGTGGGCTCATATCCTTCTGAACCTGAAGATGATGCCATCTCTGAATATGTGTGGTTTCCTGTATGCAGGAGCAGATCTGGGTGGATTTGGCGCAGATACTACAAGAGAGCTGCTGCTTCGTTTCCTTGCACTTGGAGTATTTACACCGCTGATGCGTGATCATACAGCGATCGGTACCAGGGAGCAGGAATGCTATCAGTTTGAAAATGTGGAAGATTTCCGTCATGTGATCGGTGTAAGATATCGTCTTGTTCCATATCTTTACAGTGAGTATATGAAGGCTGCACTGAACGATGATATGTATTTCCGGCCAATGGGCTTTGTTTATCCGGAGGATAAGATTGCCGTACATGTGGAGGATCAGCTGCTGCTTGGAAATGAGATCATGATCGCTCCGGTTTATGAGCAGAATGCAAGAGGTCGTTATGTATATCTTCCGGAGGAGATGAAGTTTGTGAAATTCCTTCCGGACGGAACTATTGCGGAGGAGATCCTGGAAAAAGGTGTACATTATGTGGAAGTGGCGCTGAATGAGATCCCACTGTTTATCAGGAAGGGAAAATGTATTCCTGTTGCAGAAGCTGCGGAATGTGTGGCAGCTCTTGATACAGAAAATATGCAGCTTCTCGGATATGAAGGCGCGGAGTATACCTTATATGAGGACGATGGGGTTCATAAGGATTATGACAGAGAAGATAATTACCGTGTCCTGAAAAAATAAAATAAAAATTTCTGTGTAACATCATTTACGTTAAACAGTATAAAAAATACAGGATGTGAACAGTTGATAAAAAATAAAGCCGTAAGTATATGTGAAAGTTTCTTAAACATATATCTTACGGCTTTTTTGCTATTATTACTTTACATAATATATTTTATGTAAAGTAGTCCTGCATTATGTATAAATAATACTTCAGGCAGATCTGTTTTTATACTTCTTCCTCAACCCTGATAACGTTTTTCAGTACAGAGCAGCAGGCCATATCACCGATAACATTGACACAGGTAGCACCCATATCACACAGGGTATTGATACTGATATAAACACCGAGAACTCCGGCTGGAAGTCCGGCCATAGTTGCCAGTGCTGCGAAGGATGCGATAGCACCGCCTGGAACACCAGGAGTACCAACGGAAAGCAGTACGTTTGCAAGAAGGATAATGATCATAAGAGAAATACTTACATGGATCCCACAGGCATTTGCAAAGAACATGATCATAAAGGACATCAGGATAGATACTGCATCCATGTTAACGGTAGCACCAAGAGGAATGGCGATGCTGGTGATCTGGTTGGATACCCCCATCTCTTCTTCCATACACTGTTTACTTAATGGAATGGTGGCGGAGCTTGAGCAGGTTCCGAAAGCATTAAGTGCTGCAGGCAGGATTGCTTTCAGGAATTTCAGCGGACTCTGTTTGCCGATCAGCTTTACAGAGAGACCGTACACTACAATAGCGAAGCCAAAGAATGCCACATACAGAATGACAAGCTGTGTTGCAAGGGAAATGATAGTCTCAGTTCCGTTGGCTTCCACAACCGGTACGATGGTACAGAAAACACCGATGGGTGTAAAGTACATGATAGTTGTGATGATCTTCAGGCATACTTCATTGATGGAGTCAATCAGATTCAGGAATGGAGTTCCTTTTTCACCAACTGCGATCAGTGTGAAACCGATGATCAGGGCAAATACCAGAACCTGGAGCATGTTTCCGTCGGCAAATGCAGCGATTGGGTTGGATGGGATCAGGTTTTTCAGGGTATCGAGAATACTGCTCATTTCTGTAGCCTGAATGTCAGCCGTTGCCATTTCGAATTTTACGCCCTCACCGAGGTGGATCAGTCTTGGAATGATCAGTCCGCACAGGCTGGCAAGTGCTGTTGTGCAGAGAAAATAGATCATGGATGCGGCAGTGATCTTGCCGGTAGTACGTGCATTTCCGATGGAACAGATTCCAATGACAATGGAACAGAAGACCATGGGAAAGATCATCATGTTCAGGGCATTCATGTAGATACTTCCGATCAGACTGGTCACGGTAAGAACCGGTTCAAACCGTCCGGCCAGAAAAAGTCCTGTGAGAATACCCAGGATTAGTCCTGTAAAGATCGCACCGGTAATATGCTTCCGGTACCAGGAATAAAAAGATTTCATTTATGCGTTCCCTCCTAAGAAAAATATGTATGATATGTATAATATAGGAAAATACATGCAGGAAATTATACCACGTGAAAAAAGAAGCGTCAATAAAACAGGTCAGGATCGTCGGTTTACGCATATTTCGACGGAAAAGGGCTGTTTTTGGATTTCTGTTTGACAAATACAGCATAAGTAGTTAAAATTAAAAGCAGTGTGTGAAAGCATTAAAGTATTAATACTGAGTAATTTGTCAGGAGGAATAAAAAATGGCTGCACCTTATAACCATAGAGCCATCGAAGCGAAATGGCGCACAAACTGGGAGAAAAAACCGGTAAATGTCAATGACGGCAAGAAACCGAAATATTATTGTCTGGATATGTTCCCGTATCCGTCCGGAAACGGTCTTCATGTAGGACACTGGAGAGGCTATGTGATCTCCGATGTATGGAGCCGTTATAAAATGCTCCAGGGTTATTACCTGATCCACCCGATGGGATGGGATGCTTTTGGTCTTCCGGCTGAGAACTATGCCATCAAGATGGGTGTTCATCCGGCAGTATCTACAGCAGCAAATATTAAGAACATCAAACGTCAGATCAACGATATCGCAGCAATCTATGACTGGGATATGGAGGTTAATACAACAGATCCGGAATTTTATAAATGGACACAGTGGATCTTTGTGAAAATGTTCAAAGAAGGTCTTGCATATGAGAAGGAATTCCCGATCAACTGGTGTCCTTCCTGTAAGACAGGTCTTGCAAATGAGGAGGTTGTAAACGGATGCTGCGAGCGCTGTGGTACAGCAGTTACCAAAAAGAACCTCCGTCAGTGGATGCTCCGCATCACAAAATATGCAGACAGACTTTTAAGTGATCTGGATAAACTGGACTGGCCGGAGAAGGTTAAAAAGATGCAGACAGACTGGATCGGCAAATCCTACGGCGCAGAGGTCGATTTCCCGGTTGAAGGAAGAGATGAGAAGATCACTGTCTATACAACAAGACCGGATACTCTTCACGGAGCAACTTTCATGGTACTTGCGCCGGAGCATGCTCTTGCGAAATCTCTTGCAACAGACGAGACAAGAGAGGCTGTAGAGAAATATATCTTTGATGCTTCCATGAAGTCCAATGTAGACCGTCTCCAGGATAAAGAGAAGACAGGTGTATTCACAGGTACTTATGCGATCAATCCGCTGAACGGCGAGAAGCTTCCGATCTGGCTTTCCGACTATGTTCTGGCAGATTATGGTACAGGTGCTATCATGTGCGTACCTGCTCATGATGACCGTGACTTTGAGTTTGCAAAGAAATTTGATATTCCGATCATCCAGGTTATCGCAAAAGACGGAAAAGAAATCGAGAATATGACAGAAGCTTACACAGAGGCTTCCGGAACCATGATCAACTCCGGTGAGTGGAATGGAATGGAATCTTCCGTACTGAAGAAGGAAGCACCGCATATCATCGAGAAGCTGGGTATCGGACGTAAGACTGTCAACTACAAACTGAGAGACTGGGTATTTTCCCGCCAGCGTTACTGGGGTGAGCCGATCCCGATCGTACACTGCCCGAAATGCGGTGCTGTACCGGTACCGGAGGATCAGCTTCCGTTAAGACTTCCGGAGGTAGAAAGCTATCAGCCTACAGGAACCGGAGAGTCACCTCTTGCAGCTATTGACGAGTGGGTGAATACCACATGCCCATGCTGTGGTGCTCCTGCAAAACGTGAGACAAACACCATGCCTCAGTGGGCAGGATCTTCCTGGTATTTCCTCCGTTATGTAGATAATAAGAATAATAAAGAACTGGTTTCCAAAGAAAAAGCTGACAAATATCTGCCGGTAGATATGTATATCGGTGGTGTAGAGCATGCTGTTCTTCACCTTCTGTACTCCAGATTCTACACCAAGTTCCTGTATGATATCGGAGCTATTGATTTCGATGAGCCGTTTGTCAAGCTGTTCAACCAGGGTATGATCACAGGTAAAAACGGAATCAAGATGAGTAAATCCAAAGGAAATGTTATTTCACCGGATGATCTTGTAAATGATTACGGATGTGATTCCTTACGTATGTATGAGCTGTTCGTAGGACCGCCGGAACTGGATGCAGAGTGGGATGACAGGGGAATCGATGGTGTATCCAGATTCCTGAAGCGTTTCTGGACACTTGCTCTTGACAGCATTGAGAAGGATATCCCGGCTACCAAGGAGATGGAGAAGACCCGTCATAAGATGGTATACGATATCACCAGCAGACTTGAGGCCTTCAGCCTGAATACCGTAGTGTCCGGATTTATGGAATACACAAACAAACTGATCGCTATCGCAAAGCAGAACGACGGTGCTGTTGACAAAGAGACTATCGAGACAGCTACCATTCTTCTTGCTCCGTTTGTTCCTCATATCGCTGAGGAGATCTGGGAGAAGCTTGGACATGAGGATTCCATTTTCCATGCACAGTGGCCGGCTCACGATGAGGAGCTTATGAAGGATGATGAGATCGAGGTTCCGGTTCAGATTAACGGCAAGACCAAGGCTGTTATCAGTATTCCGGCAGATATCTCCAAGGAGGATGCAATTGCAGAGGGAAAGAAAGCAGTTGCAGATAAGATTTCCGGAAATATCATCAAAGAAATCTATGTACCGAAGAAGATCATCAATATCGTAGTAAAGAAATAAGATTAATCAAAAACACCCGAAGCAGGGCGAAGATATTTCTGCCTTTGCCAGGGTGTTTTTTTGATAAACATCATGAAATCAGTAAGTGTGCACAAAAATAACAAATGTTATTTAGATGAAATGTCAAAAACATTTAGGCATTTTAATAGATTTGCCTAAATTTTGGTCATACCAATTATATTGTCTATTGTTATTCAAATGGAAAAAACGTACAGTAACACCATGAGTCAGGCAAAGGCAGTAAGAAAGCTTTGTTACTCGAAATGCAGTGTGACGGAATGAAGATGTCCGTTTAGCTGGATTGCATATCTACATTGAGAGAAATAAGGAGAGAGACAGTATGAGCGCAATGAACACACTTAAGAAATTCGGACTGGAACAGGCATTCAACTATATTTATAAAGATCCGGATAAGAATTTTATCAAGATCATGGACTGGGCAGATAAATTTTCCGGTGGTGGATTCCCTACACAGAGAGCAATGATCCGCGAAGCCATTTCTGATCCGGAACATCCATATTATCCGTTTATTCATAGATTGGTAACTGACATTGATCCGCATGTTATGAAAACTCTGGTTGCAAACTTCTTTATCAATGCGAATCTTGCAGGCTGGAAGAAACAGGATGAATGCCGTGAGAAATATGGCTGTAATATTCCGTGGGCGATCCTTCTTGATCCAACAAGTGCATGTAATCTGCACTGTACAGGATGCTGGGCAGCAGAGTATGGAAACAAGCTGAACCTCACCTACGATGAGATCGACGACATCATCCGCCAGGGTAAGGAGCTTGGCGTTTATATGTATATTTACACAGGTGGAGAGCCACTCGTAAGAAAAAAGGATCTGATCCGTCTTTGCGAGAAACATAATGACTGTATCTTCCTTTCCTTCACAAATGCAACATTGATCGATGAGGATTTTGCAAATGATATGCTTCGGGTAGGAAACTTTGTTCCTGCAATTTCACTGGAAGGATTTGAGACTGCAACAGATGGCAGAAGAGGAAATGGTGTATACCAGAAGGTTATCAAAGCCATCAATCTTCTCAGAGAGAAGAAGCTTGTATTTGGTATCTCGGCATGTTATACAAGCGCAAATTTCGAGTCCATCACATCGGAGGCGTTTTACGACAGTCTGATCGATCTTGGAGCGTACTTTATCTGGTATTTCCATTATATGCCGGTTGGAAATGATGCTGCACCGGAGCTGCTCCCCACACCTGAACAGAGAAGAGAAACCTATGAGCGCATCCGTAAATACCGTGCAACAAAGCCGTTGTTTGCCATGGATTTCCAGAATGATGCAGAGTTTGTGGGAGGATGTATTGCAGGTGGACGCCGCTATCTCCATATCAATGCAAATGGTGATATCGATCCATGTGTATTTATCCATTATTCTGATTCCAATATCCGTGAGAAATCACTTCTGGAAGCACTGCAGTCTCCGATGATGATGGCATATCATGACGGACAGCCGTTTAATGACAATATGTACCGCCCATGTCCGATGCTTGAAAATCCGCAGAAGCTGAGAGAAATGGTAGAAAAATCCGGAGCACATTCCACAGATCTTCAGTCACCGGAGAGTGCAGAGCATCTCTGTGCGAAATGTGACCGGTATGCTGAAAACTGGAAACCGGTAGCAGAGGAAATGTGGAGGGAAGATCAGGAGAGAAAGGCAGAGAAGAAAGTCGGCTGATCCTGAAACTTAAAAAAGCAGAACTTATGAAAGAGCACGGTACCGGAAACAGGTGCCAGTGCTCTTTTTTTTGAAAACGGAGTGATCAAACCATGAAAAAAATGATTGATAACATCAGAAAATATCTGCCGGTGGTGCTCATTCTTGTGCTGCTTCTTTTCTGCATCTGTTATAAGAAAGATCTGTCTGTGGAAAAGATCCTGCGCTATACGCCGAAGGAACCTGTTAAGGCAGCATTACTTATGCTTGTGTTTTATGCCGTGAAAAGTGTCTCCTTTGTATTCCCCATTGCAGTTCTGCAGCTGGCTGTAGGACATCTGTTTTCTACAGGAACTGCACTTCTGGTGAACTTTCTGGGAAGAGCAGTTACATTGGCACTTCCTTACTGGATGGGACGTTTTTCCGGCTCTGCCATGGTGGAGAATCTTACTTCCAAATATCCGAAGCTGAAAACAGTGGTGAATTACCAGAACGGAAATCCTCTGTATATCTCTTATTTTATGAGAACACTGAATTTTTTGCCCGGGGATGCAGTGAGCCTGTTTCTGGGTGCGGTGAAGATCCCATTTGGAGTATATATGCTAGGTGGGATGCTGGGAACACTTCCGGGAGTTATCCTTGCCACGATATTTGGAGCAAATATCAAGAATCCAGGATCACTGGCATTCTGGCTTTCCGCGGTGCTTCTTGTGATGATCAGTGTATTTTCGATCCTGATACACAGGTATATTTCCCGGAAGAAAAAATGACAGTGCTTTCGCTTCCTTCTTTTACTGAGCGAAAAAATGTAGTATAATGCAGACAACAAAGAAAAGAGGGGAAGGAACATGGGGATAGATCATAACAAAAGATTAAAGGAGCATTTATATTATTACAGTGCAAGAATCAGCCGGGATATGTCAAATCTGATCAAGTGGCTGGTTCTTGCTGTTGTTACAGGATGTATCGTAGGGGCAGCCAGTACACTGTTTTCTGTTACACTGAAGGCAGTAACCGGTTACAGGAAGGCTCATGAATGGATTTTTCTTTTATTGCCGTTATCCGGACTTATTATTGTATTTTTGTATGAGAAGCTTGGAAAAGAGGATGGAGGGACCAACCAGGTTCTTTCTACTGTGCGTTCCAGAGACGATGTGCCGATCCTCTCTGCACCACTGATCTTTATCACAACGGCACTGACTCATCTTACCGGTGGTTCTGCGGGACGTGAGGGGGCAGCGATCCAGCTTGGAGGAAGCATTGCCAATCAGCTTGGAAGGTGGATCCATCTGGACGAGGAGGACCGACATGTAATTGTCATGTGCGGCATGAGCGCGGCGTTTTCAGCGTTGTTTGGAACGCCGATGGCAGCGGCAGTTTTTGCGCTGGAGGTGGTAAGTGTGGGGGTGATGTACTATGCGGCGCTGATGCCGTGTATGATCGCATCGCTGGTTGCCTCCGGATTTGCGGCAGGAATGGGTATTACACCGGAGAGCTTTCACGTGACGGATATTCCCGCGCTCACAATAGAAAGCGGACTGAAAATGGGTGTTGTGGCGCTGGGATGCGCAGTTGTCAGTATTGTATTCTGTATTGCACTAAATGGCGCTGCAGGCTTGTATGTCAAATGGTTTAAAAATAAATATGTTCGCGTGGTGGCTGGAGCATGTCTGGTCATTGCAGTCACCTTTATGCTTAGAACAAATGAATATATGGGAGCAGGTGCAGAGCTTATAGAGAGAGCGGTGGAAGACGGACAGGCAGATACTTTCGCTTTTTTCTGGAAAATGGTGCTTACTGCACTGACTATGCGCGCAGGATTTCGTGGGGGAGAGATCGTACCTTCTTTCTGCATCGGAGCCACTTTTGGCTGTGTGATGGGAAATCTTATGGGGATTTCTCCGTCAATCTGTGCAGCCTGCGGAATGGCAGCAGTTTTCTGTGGTGTAACCAACTGCCCGATCACATCGATTCTGATCGCTTTTGAAATGTTTGGATTTAAAGGGGTATCTTTCTATCTGATCGCAGTATCCATCAGTTATGCAGCATCGGGATATTATGGTCTTTATAAGGATCAGACCATTGTGTACTCCAAATATAAAGCAAAATATGTGAACCGGCATACCAGGTTCTGATATAGGGCGAAATTTGAAGGGGCGTGTGTATACAGGTGTAATATCTTATGGAAAACCGCATGGATATGGCAGGAAAATAATCTGGACATTCACGGAAATCTGATGTAATATATTAAACGTTAGTATTTACAGAAAGGCAGATTTTGAGGTATGGAAGAGAAGATTCTTGATTTTATCATGGAGTATGCACAGGAGAATGAGGGAGTTCCGTTTCAGGTGATCGAGGAGAATTTTAATATCATTATGGATGATAAGCTGAAAGACATCATCAGTGATGCGATCTGGGACAAAGATAATGTTTCTGACGTGATCATGGAAAATGACCGTTATGTGATCACCTGTTTTGTAGATTAATACAGGGATGTCTGTGACCGTTACGGTAATGGAATTAAGAAATCTGATATGAGGAGAATGCATATAAGGCATTCTCCTTTTTTCATCAATATGTCAAAATACTCCAAAGGAATTGAAGTCCCCCAAAAAGAATGATATCCTAAAGAAAAACAGATGGGGTGGTTGAAATGAACAGCAAATATGAGATCAACACAAAAGAAAACCGGGAATTCCTGAAAGCATCCTGTGAGGAGCTTTTGAATTTCGGACATCGGTTTCCTTCACCGAATGGAGGTTCCTATTATCTGGGGGATGACGGAACACCTTGGAAGAACAGAAACCGGGAAACCTGGATCACCTGCCGTATGGCACATGTATACAGCCTGGGGCTGATGCTTGGCCATGAAGGAAGCGGAGAGCTTGTGGATGCGGCACTGAAGGGCCTTAAGGGAGAGCTTCACGATGAAAAAAACGGCGGCTGGTATGCAGGTGTGACACAGGAGGGAGATATTATGCCGAACAAACAGTGTTATGCACATGCCTTTGTGATCCTGGCTGCATCTTCCGCACTGACAGCCGGAAGACCTGGGGCGAAAGAGCTCCTTGAAGAGGCATTGGCTGTTTATGACCGACATTTCTGGAATGAAGAGGAAGGGCTGGCCTGTGATACCTGGAATACGGAATTTACTGTGCTGGATGATTACCGTGGATTAAATGCCAATATGCATACGGTAGAAGCTTTTCTGGCAGCAGGAGATGTCACCGGAGATAAAAAATATCACATTCGTGCAGGCAGGATCATTGATCATGTGATCCAGTGGGCGGAAGATAACTCCTGGAGGATCCCGGAACATTTTACGAAAGAATGGGTGGCAGATCTTGACTGTAACCGTGACCGTCCGGATGATCCGTTTAAGCCATACGGCGCAACACCGGGACATGGAATCGAGTGGGCAAGACTGATCACACAGTGGGCGCTTGCAAACTGTGGGGAAGAGAAAGAAAAATTGGAAAAATATCTCCAGGCAGCAGAGAAACTTTACACAACAGCAATAAAAGATGGCTGGAATGCAGATGGTGCACCGGGAATTGTATACACGACAGACTGGAATGGCAAACCGGTGGTACATGACCGTATGCACTGGACTCTTGCGGAAGCGATCAATACCTCCGCAGTTCTTTACCATGTGACCGGTAAGGAGAAATATGCGATAGATTATGCTGAGTTTATGAAGTACCTGGATGAAGTGGTCATGGATCACGAAAACGGTTCCTGGTTCCACCAGCTGGATGAGAAAAATCATCTGAAAGGAACTGTATGGCCGGGAAAATCCGATCTGTATCATGCGTTGCAGTCAACTCTGATTCCGTATCATAAGGCAGATATGTCCATTGCTCCGGCAGTGAAGAAAAATCTGGAAATATAACGGAATAACTATAAGGCAGATATTTAGTTATAAATAAGCAGGGAATGCAGGTTAAGAATATCTGTTTTATTAACTGTTTACAAAATAAAAACCTTCCTGTATCCAAAGAGCTTTCTCATAACAGATAATTACAGATTAAAGAAATATATCTGCATTATCTTGGAGATGCATCAGACACAGGAAGGTTTTTTATTGAATAGTTATTACTCCGTAACCTCCTTCAGATCTGAAATATCCGGAGAAGCCATCAGAGAATAGTTGGTATAATAAACAACAAAACCAGGTTTTGCACCAGCAGGTTTCTTGACATGTTTTTTCTGGATGTAATCAATCTCTACCTTGGGAGCAGAGTGTCCTTTGGAATACCAGGCTGCCAGGCGGCCTGCTTCTTCGAAGGTACGGTCCGGAAGCTCGCCGTCTTTGGTGCGGACGATCACATGGGAGCCGGCCATTTTTTTTGCATGGAACCACCAGTCATTTCCAGTTGCGAACTTAAAGGTCAGTTCATCATTCTGGAAATTGTTTTTTCCGACATAGATATCAAAACCATCACTGGATATATAGTGAAGCGGCCTGGATTTCGGCTGGGCTTTCTGGCCTTTTTTGTTTGTGTAGTGACGTTTGATATAGCCGTACTCAGTGAGCTCTTCCTTGATCTGGGAAAGGTCACTTTCAGATCTGGCGATATCCAGAGCATTGGAGATAGATTCCAGATGAGAAATCTCACTTTCCGTATCTGCGAGCTGTTCTGTGACGGCTTCCTCTGTACGCTTCAGCTTCCCGTATTTATCAAAATATTTCTTGGAATTCTGCGCCGGTGTCAGTGTCGGATCAAGAGGAATAGTGATCTCCTCGTTGGTATAATAGTTCAGTGCCTTAAAGGATCTGCAGCCTTCCTCAAGCCCGTATCCGTAGGTGTTGATCAGTTCACCGTAAATCTTGAATTTATCTTTTTTGGCAGTATCATTCAGCTGTTTTTTCTGGATGTTATATTTTTTACGGTTACGTTCCAGAGCAGTCTGTACTACACGCCGAAGATCGGAAGATTTCTGGTGGATGCGTGTCAGCAGACTCTTGGTTGCATAATAAGTTTCCAGCATGGTGGAAACGCTGTCAAAAGTTTCACTGTGGTATTCACTGCCAAACTGCTGATATGGAAAAACTCCATACTCAACAGGTTCCTCACCGCGGTAAACAATGTTCGGTGTAAACTCTCTGCTCTGCACCTGTTCCATCAGCCTGAGGAATGTATGATAAAGATGGGTACATGCAGCTTCATCCAGAGACTGTGCTGCATCACTTCCGTCAATGGAAGCACGGTAGCAGATCTCCTCAGCCATTACCGGGCTCATACCTGTAAGAGACGTGTAGAGAGCCTTGGAAATGTTCTGAGGTTTTTTGCAGATATGATGTGTAAATTCCTCCTCGGAAACAGTGAGAGGGTTCTCTTTATCCCGGGTATTGGGAATGAAATATTCTCTTCCGGGAAGAACCTCACGGACAGAGCTCATATGGGAAGAGACATGCTTGATGCTGTCCAGGATCATTCCCTGTTCGTCACAGAAAATGATGTTGCTGTGCTTGCCCATCAGTTCCATGATCAGGCGCTTTCTGCAGGGATCACCCAGCTCATTAAGATGCTCAAGCTCAAATTCCACCACACGTTCCATTCCCGGCTGCTTTACATCCAGGATACGTGCACTTCCGATGTGCTTTCTGAGAAGCATGCAGAAGTTCGGTGCGGTTAAAGGACTGATACGGTTCTTATCTGTAAAATAGATCAGAGGAAGGGATGCGCTTGCACTTAAGAGAAGCCGTTTCTGTCCATTGGCACCCTTTCCTGTGATAAGAAGTTCATCGTTTTCCGGCTGGGCGATCTTGTTGATGCGTCCGCCTTTTAAATTATCGTCGATCTCTGCCACAAGAGCAGAAACTGTAATTCCGTCAAATGCCATGTTTTTTACCTCCATTTCAACATCGATCATTATAACAGTAAAAAAAGAGTTTGACTAGGGTTTTGGAATGAACTATAATAAATCTGTATGCAATCATTGGCTGCATTTACCTGCAGCTGATAAACTTAAGAGGCAGTATTGGAGGATAACATGATAAAAAGTATGACCGGCTTTGGCAGAGCGGAAGCAGTATCCAAAGAACGTAAGGTTTCTGTTGAGCTGAAATCCGTCAATCACAGATATCTGGATCTGAACATCAAGATGCCGAAAAGACTCAGCTATTTTGAGGGAGAGATCCGAAATGTGATGAAGACCTATATCCGCCGCGGCAAGGTTGATGTGTTCATCACCTATGAAGACTATACAATGGGCGGAATGGCTCTGAAATACAATGCAGAGCTGGCAAAGGAATATCTGGGCTATTTGAACCAGATGAGTGAGGAGCTGGGGATTGAGAATGATATTCGTGTTTCCACACTTTCCAGATATCCGGATGTATTTACAATGGAAGAGCAGGCTCCGGATGAGGAAGAACTCTGGAATTTTCTGGAGGGTCCGCTTCATGAGGCCTGTCGGAAGTTTGTGGAAACCCGCCAGCGTGAGGGCACCAATCTGAAACAGGATCTTCTTGGGAAACTGGACGGTCTGGAAGCAAAGGTCGATGTGGTGGAAAAACGTTCTCCGGAAGTAGTGAAGGCCTACAGGGAGAAGCTGGAAGCCAAGATGCACGAACTTCTTGATGATAACCAGATCGATGATTCCAGGATTGCCGCAGAGGTGATACTTTTTTCAGATAAGATCTGCAATGACGAGGAGACGGTACGTCTTCGAAGCCATATCCATGGCATGCGCAGGATCCTGGATGAGAACGAAGGCGTAGGACGTAAGATGGATTTCATGGCACAGGAAATGAACCGTGAGGCGAACACCATCCTGTCCAAATCCAATGATCTTACAGTATCTAATGCAGCAATCGACCTCAAGACCGAGATCGAGAAGATCCGTGAGCAGATCCAGAATATTGAATAACCATCTGGAAATAAGAACCGGCAGAAAAGGAGAGCGGAAATGGCGAAGCTGATCAATGTAGGTTTTGGAAATGTTGTAAATTCAGGAAGGATCGTGGCAGTGGTAAGTCCGGATGCCGCACCTGTGAAGCGCATGATCCAGAGCGTTAAGGGAACACGTATCCTCATTGATGCTACACAGGGGAGAAAGACCAAGGCAGTGATCATTACATCAGATGATCATCTTGTTCTTTCCGCTCTGCAGCCGGAGACCATTGCGAAGAGATTTTCGGAAGCGTATGGAGAGGAAGAGAGGGAGGAAGGAAATGAGTAAAGGGATTTTAGTTGTTGTTTCGGGTTTTTCCGGTTCCGGAAAAGGTACCGTCATGAAACGGCTGATGGAGAAATATGACAATTATGCATTATCTGTTTCTGTCACTACCAGAAATCCAAGACCAGGCGAGAAGGATGGAGAAGCTTACTTCTTCCGCACAAAAGAAGAATTTGAGCAGATGATCCGGGAAGATGGCCTGATCGAGTATGCACAGTATGTAGAGAATTATTACGGCACTCCGCGTAAATATGTGGAAGAACAGCTTGCATCCGGCAGGGATGTGATCCTGGAAATTGAGATCCAGGGAGCTATGAAGATCCGTGAGAAATTCCCGGATACATTGCTTGTATTTGTCTGCCCGCCATCTATGGAAGAGCTGAAGAACCGTCTTGTGGGAAGAGGAACCGAGACTCTGGATGTGATCAACGGACGTCTTAGAAGAGCTGTTGAGGAATCCAAAGGAATGGATAAATATGATTACCTTCTGATCAATGATGATCTGGAGGAATGCGTTGATACACTTCATGAGACTATCCGGTGCGAACGTATGCGCGCATCCAGGAACCATGATTTTGTATCCAGGATTCAGAAAGAAGCAGAAGCTTTTTTATAAATATCAATTAACAAGTTAAATACGGCCCTGCCGTTACAGAAGGGAGAAAAGATATGATACATCCATCTTATTCAGAATTAATTGAGGCTATCAACACAAACAACGAGGACGATGATGAGGCTCTCGTGCTGAACAGCCGTTATTCTCTTGTCCTTGCAGCAAGCAAACGTGCCCGCCAGCTGATTGCCGGAGCAGAGCCGCTTGTACCTGGCGCAGTAGGTAAGAAACCTCTTTCCGTTGCGATTGACGAGCTTTACAAAGGTAAAGTAAAGATCCTTCCGGGACAGGAAGAAGAGGAAGAGATTGAAGCTCTGGAAGCAGAGAAAGAGGCTCTTGAGGCAGCAGAGGGCGAGACCGCAGAGGGCGCTGAGACTGCTGAAGCAGTTCAGACAGAAGCGGAGTAATTTTATGAAAATATTATTCATCTCTCTTGGCTGTGACAAGAACCTGGCGGACTCCGAGGAAATGCTGGGACTTCTTACAGCCGGAGGTCATGAGATCACAGACGATGAAACAAAGGCAGATGCTATCGTGATCAATACCTGCTGTTTTATCAAGGATGCCAAGGAAGAGAGTGTAGAAACCATTCTTGAAATGGCAGAGTACAAAAAAACAGGAAGTTGCCATGCACTGATCGTTACCGGTTGTATGGCACAGCGATACCAGAAAGAGATCATCGAAGAGGTTCCGGAGGTAGATGCTGTTCTTGGAACCACATCCTACGGCGACATCGTAAAGGCTCTGGAAGAGGCAGCAGCTGGTAATCATTTTGAGGAATACCGTGATATCGATTATCTTCCGGATACAGGAAGCAAACGTGTTCTTACAACCGGCGGTCATTTCGGATATCTGAAGATCGCAGAAGGCTGTGACAAGCACTGTACTTACTGTATTATCCCGAAGCTTCGCGGAAAATTCCGAAGTGTTCCCATGGAGCGTCTGATCGACCAGGCAGAGGATATGGCAGAGCAGGGTGTGAAGGAGCTGATCCTGGTAGCCCAGGAGACCACCGTTTACGGTAAAGACCTCTATGGAAAAAAATCTCTTCATATTCTTTTACAGAAACTCTGTGAGATCAAAGGTATCCGCTGGATCCGTGTTCTCTACTGTTATCCGGAGGAAATCTATGATGAGCTGATCGATACCATCCGCGATGAGAAGAAGATCTGTCATTATCTGGATATTCCGATTCAGCATGCTTCGGATCGTATTCTTAAGAGAATGGGTCGTCGCACATCCAAACAGGAGCTGATCGACATTGTCGGAAAGCTTCGCAAAGAGATTCCGGATATCGTACTGCGTACAACGCTGATCACCGGATTTCCGGGTGAGACAGAAGAAGACCACGAAGAACTGAAAGAGTTCGTAGATGAGATGGAATTTGACCGTCTTGGCGTTTTTACTTATTCACCGGAAGAGGATACTCCGGCAGCGGAGATGGCAGATCAGATTCCGGAGGAAGTGAAGGAAGAACGAAGAGACGAGCTGATGGAACTTCAGCAGGAGATCTCTTATGACAGGGGGCAGGACCGCATCGGTCAGGAGCTTCTTGTGATGATCGAAGGGAAAGTTGCAGATGAAAGTGCCTATATCGGACGTACCTACGGGGATGCACCGAAGGTTGACGGTTACATTTTCGTTCAGACAGGAGAACTGCTTATGACAGGTGATTTTGCAAAGGTACGTGTAACGGGCGCGCTTGAGTATGATTTGATAGGAGTGCTTAGCGATGAATACACCGAATAAACTGACAGTTGCAAGAATGATACTCGTACCGTTTCTTGTAGTTTTTATGCTGACAGGATGGGGCGGTGAAGCCAACCGCTGGATCTGTCTTGCGATTTTTGTCGCAGCAAGTGTTACCGACTGGTTCGACGGCCACCTTGCCAGAAAATATAACCTGATTACTAATTTTGGAAAATTTATGGATCCTCTGGCAGATAAGCTTCTTGTATGCTCTGCCATGATCTGCATGATCGAGCTTGACAGACTTCCGGCCTGGGTTGTGATCATTATTATCGGACGTGAGTTTATCATCAGTGGATTCCGTCTGATCGCAGCTGAGAACGGAGTTGTTATTGCCGCAAATTACTGGGGAAAATTCAAAACTGTTTCCCAGATGATCATGATCATACTTCTGATCGTGGATTTTGGAGGAGTTTTTGCAATACTGACAGAAGTGTTTATCTGGCTGTCTGTTGCACTGACTGTTATATCTCTGCTGACTTATATCATGCAGAATCGAAAAGTTCTTTCCATGCAGGAGTAGGGAAGTTAATATACGAAAGGAGTTTCTTTCTATGATTACAGAACTGATATCCGTAGGAACAGAGATTCTTCTGGGAAATATCGTAAATACCAACAGTGCCTATCTTTCTGAGAAATGTGCGTTGCTTGGGTTAAATGTTTACTATCAGGATGTAGTAGGTGATAATGAGGGACGTATGCGGGATGTGATCTGTACCGCACTGAACCGTTCTGATGTTGTGATCCTTACAGGCGGCCTTGGTCCGACTGAGGATGATATCACCAAGGAAGTGACTGCTGATCTGATGGGAATGCCGCTTGAAGAAGATTCCCATTCAAGAAAACTGATCGATAAATATCTGAAGGAATATGAGAAAAACAATCCTCAGAGACGTATCACAAAGAATAATTACAAACAGGCTATGGTTCCCAAAGGAGCAATTGTTCTTGACAATCATAATGGAACTGCACCAGGACTGATCCTGGAGAAGAAGGGAAAGACAGCGATTCTTCTTCCGGGCCCTCCGGATGAGATGAAGCCCATGTTCGAGGAGTACATCGTTCCGTATCTTCAGAAGAATCAGCCGGAGATCATAGTGTCCCAGATGGTGAAGATCAGTGGTATCGGGGAAAGTCAGGTAGCAGAGGAGATTCAGGATCTGATTGAAAGCCAGACCAATCCAACCATTGCACCTTATGCCAAAACCGGTGAAGTACATCTTCGTGTAACAGCGAGCGCAGAGAATGAAAAAGCCTGCAAAAAGCTGATCAAACCTGTTGTAAAAGAACTGAAAAAACGCTTCGGTGAGAATATTTTTGCAACAGATGAGAGTAAGACACTGGAAGAGGCAGTGATCGATCTTCTGAAAGAAAAAGATCTTAAGCTTTCCCTGGCAGAATCTCTGACCGGCGGAATGATCGCCCAGCGTATTGTTAATGTATCCGGTGCATCAGATGTGTTTGGATATGGCTTTGTCACATACAGCAACAAGGCGAAACATAAGTGTCTTGGTGTGAAGAAATCCACTCTTAAGGAAAAGGGAGCAGTATCTGCCAAATGTGCCAGAGAGATGGCTAAAGGGGCATGTAAGGAATCTGGTGCAGATATCAGTATTTCTGTAACAGGGCTTGCAGGACCAGGAGGCGGAACAAAAGAAACTCCGGTTGGAACTGTATTTATGGGTTGCTGCTACGAAGGCAGGACCATTGCAAAAGAGTTCCACTTCACAGGAAACCGTATGCGGATCCGTGAGCAGACCACTGCACATGCACTGGCTATGTTACGTGACTGTATCATTATGGGTATTCCGAATAAATAAAATAGGGATGAATATATGTGCCGTGTTTATGTTAGTGGAAGTCTTTGTTTTCTGCCTATGTAGACGCGGTATTTATATTTATAATGATACTATCATAAGTGCTAGTGCTTTTGTCAGAAATTCCCCCTAAAATATGATTAAAGCGATACAAATCATAAATGTGTGTTTTACCGGAAAGGGGGAAATCAAAATGAAAAAGAAAAGAAAGCTGTTTTGTTTTCTGCTGTCACTCAGCCTTATCTTTACGATGACATTTGGAAGCGTATCTGTCAGTGCCGCACCAAAACTGAACAAAACAAAAGTAACTCTTTTAAAAGGTGAGAAGACAACACTTAAGGTTACCGGGACCAAGCAGAAGGTTACCTGGAGATCTTCCAAAAAGAGCGTTGCAACCGTTAACAGCAAAGGCCAGGTAGTTGCAAAAAACAAGGGTTCCGCAACAATTCTTGCAAAGGTAAGCAAAAAAACATATAAATGTGTTGTAAAGGTAGAAACACCGAAGCTCAGCAAGACATCGCTGACATTGACAGAAAAGAAATTCTATGCCATTAAGCTGACAGGAACAACTGTGAAAGTAAAATACTCTTCCTCTAATCCCAAGATCGCACGTGTGGATTCCAGAGGAAAGATCACCGCAGTGAAAAAAGGAAATGCAGTGATCACAGCGAAAGCAAATACAAAGAAATTTACCTGTAAGGTCACAGTAAAAGCAGCTCAGAAACCGAAACCGAAGCCGACACCTACACCGGTGCCGAAACCATCTTTAAATGTCACAACCTTAAATATGAATAAAGGTGATGTAAAGCAGCTTCAGGTAAAAAATTATAAAGAGATTCTTGTATGGACCAGTGATGATCCGTCTGTTGCAACCGTGGACAGTAAAGGTAAAGTAACAGCAGTGAATTTGGGAACAACAAAGATCCAGGTTAGGGATAAAAGCACCTGGAGAGGCATCTGCACTGTTTGCGTAACACAGACAGTAAAGAAACAGGAGGAGCCGGTTCTTACAAAAGGGACGAAATCTGCAAAGAAAGAGATTACCAATGATAAAGGACAGAAAGAAGTCATTGATGTAACGATAAATACCTATACCTATACTTTTACCACGATCCCTACCAATGTGGCAGAGCTGAAACAGTATGATATCACAACATCAGATGGACGATATAAGACCATGGCTCTTCTGATCCTTGCATATCGTACCTGGACACCGACCAATCCAACGGACTGCGAGGAGATGCTTTCTTATCTCAACAATAAAGAGATGACCCCGTATTACAAAAACTTTTTGAGGGATCGTATGAAAGCGGATAACGGATATAAATATCTTGGCAATTCTTACCTGAATGGAGCAACTCCGGCCAACAATTATACTCCGTCTAAACCGATTTCCATTACGTTAAGACAGGATACACTTCCGGGTAAGGGAAATTCCATCAGTGAAGATATCCCGTATTTTGAACCGACCCAGACCACTCCTGCGATCTACAGATCATTTACTGATTTTGCAGGCAGTGACAGCTCCAGATGGATCTGTACATACAAGCACTCCAAAACCGGAAAATGGTATATCTGGGATCAGTCCTGGCATGATCTTCTTACCAGGATCAAACAGCCGGCAGGAAACTATGAATATTGATAGAAGAAGGAACCGACAGAGTGTAAAACTGTCGGTTCCTTTTTATATACATAATAGATTATTTTTATCGATTCAGTGCAAATTTCTCAATCGCACGTGCTACACCATCTTCATCATTAGAAGAAGTAATATAATCCGCCACATCTTTTACCTGCGACTGTGCATTGGCCATGGCTACGCCGAAGCCAACCTCCCGGAGAAGATGGACATCGTTGTCGCCGTCTCCGCATGCCATAATAGATTCTCGTGGGATTCCCAGCATTTTACCCAACGCAACAAGGGCAGTTCCTTTATTGACACCTGCTGCATTAATCTCAATATTATAGCTTAAGGAACCGACAAGCTCCAGTTCCTTAAGTTCGCTTAATTCCTTCCAGGCAGCTGCACGCTCATCCAGGTTGGCAAAAAGTGCCTGCACCTTATCCATATTGCGGTGCTCTTTAGCAATCACATCCCAGATGTCAGGAACTGCAATACGGGTGGATCTAACATAATCCCACATATTGGGATCATGATGATATTTTCCTACATTGTCAAGCTTGGCAGAGTCTGTATATCCCTGCCCGTCAAAATAGATTTCACTTAATGTATCGTATTTTTCGAAGATACGAAGAGCTTTTTTTGCACTTTCCATAGGAAGAAGCTGCTCGATAAGAAGTTTATTATGGTCTGTATCAAGGACTCTGGCTCCGTTGGAAGTGAGAGCGTAGTGAATCCCCGGAAAATTTCTCAGTTCCTCGGGAATGCCGGTATACGGCCGGCCGGTAGCCATCAGAACAAGGATCCCTGCATCAATAGCTTCCCTTAGAACACGTCTGGTATTTTCTGTGAGCTCTTTTTTTGTATTCAGAAGAGTTCCGTCCAGATCAAGACCGATCATTTTTATCTGCTGCATATTTAAGAATTCCTTTCATGGTTAAGGCCACATATACAGAAAAACCGTCCCGAAAAAAATCCCGGGACGGTACTTATCTGATTATCAGATGTCAAGAAGATCACTGTAAACCTTCAGTGCTCCGTCTGTATCATGAGCAAGAACACGTTTTGCAAGGACTTTACCAAGCTGTACGCCTTCCTGATCAAAGCTGTTCAGGTTCCATACGAATCCCTGGAACATGATCTTGTTTTCGAAGTGAGCAAGAAGGGCACCAAGAGCCTTCGGTGTAAGCTCCTCACCAACGATGATACTGGAAGGACGGCCGCCCTTGAAGTTTTTGTTCAGGTTCTCATCTTTCTTGCCGCAGGCAAAAGCTACGATCTGAGCAGCAACATTTGCGCAAAGTTTCTGCTGGCTTGTGCTGTTTTCAATATCAACATCAACGCCGAGCTGGCTCTTCTTAAAGCCGATGAACTGAAGAGGAACGATGTTGGTTCCCTGGTGGAGAAGCTGATAGAAAGAGTGCTGTCCGTTTGTTCCTGGCTCACCGAAGATGACAGGTCCTGTTACATAATCAACAGGTTCACCGAAACGGTTTACGGATTTACCGTTGGACTCCATATCACACTGCTGAAGATGTGCAGGAAAACGGCTTAATGCCTGGGAGTACGGTAAAACAGCAGTAGAAGGATATTCCTGTACGTTTCTCTCGTAAACACCGATCAGGGCGTCCAGCATATCCGGGTTCTCAAGAATGTTCTTGTTTGTTGCAAGTTTATCTTCCTCAGCAGCTCCGTCAAGGATTGCTGCGAATACATCCGGTCCGAATGCAAGGGAAAGGATCGCTCCGCCTACACCGGAAACAGAAGAGTAACGTCCGCCAATATAGTCATCCATGAAAATAGCTGTAAGGTATTCATCACTCTTGGCAAGAGGAGATGTCTCACTTGTTACTGCAAGCATATGTCTGGATGGGTTAAGACCTGCCTTTGTGAGGGCATCTTTTACAAATGCTTCGTTTGTCAGAGTCTCAAGTGTTGTACCGGATTTGGATACAACGATGAAAAGGGAATGAGCAAGATCTACAGATGCAAGAACAGCAGCTGCATCATCAGGGTCTACATTGCTGATGAATTTTGCTTCCATCTTGAATGTGTTGTTAGCTTTTGCCCAGTTCTCAAGTGCGATATATAATGCACGTGGTCCAAGGTCACTTCCGCCGATACCGATCTGTACAACAGTTGTGAATTTCTCACCGTTTTCATTTGTGATCTCACCGGAATGTACTTTATCTGCAAAATCAGCAGCTTTTTTCTGCTGTGCAAGGTAAAACTCACGCTTGTCCACGCCGTCAACAACAACTGGATTTCCAAGCTGTGTACGTGCAAGATGGTGAAGAACCATACGTTTCTCGCCTGTGTTGATCACTGCACCGTTGTATAATTCCTTAAATTTCTCAACCAGCTCTGCCTCGTCAGCCAGTTTGGAAAGTGCGTCAAGAACAGTCTCGTCCACTTCCTTGGCTGCGTAATTGTAAGCCAGACCTGCTGCCATCGGTGTGCTGTACTTCTTTACACGTTCTGCACCCTGCTCACCGGACATTGCCTCGGCAATGTTTACATGATCCTTCAGATCCTTAAGCTCGCTGTAAGATGCAAGAGTATCCAGATTTTTCCATGTTGCCATAATCATATTCCTCCTTTAATGACTGTGATCCGAGATATCACCATAAATATGTTGGATATCTTTTTCACAATTGTCTACAGCCAATTATACTGAAAAAAACTCTGAATTTCAACGGATGGAGTGATTTAATTAGTGAAAATCTTGTTAAATAAGGTAAAAAATATCAAAGATAACAGGATTGTGTCAAAAATATAAAGAAGTTTATGACGGCAGCAGGACAGGGATAAGGAAATATGGTATGATAGACACAGATCACCCGGAGAAAAAATACCGGGAATACAATGAGTGATGAAGGGAATTGTTTTATGGATGAAATGAAGAAAAAAGGAAATGTGATCGCACTGCTGCCTATCGGGGTTTTTCTGGCCCTGTATCTGGGACTTGGGATTTTGTTTGAGTATGTTATGGAGATTCCCATGGGATTTTATAATGTACCGATTGTTGTTGCCTTTCTGGCTGCGATCCTGGTGGCATGTGTTCAGAACAGAACGATCAGCTTTGACAGAAAGCTGGAGCTTATGGCAAAAGGAGTAGGAGATAAAAATATCATCACCATGCTTCTGATTTTTCTGACTGCCGGATCTTTTGTGGGGGTTGTGGGGCGCAGCAGTGCAGAAAGTGTGGCCTACTGTATGCTTTCTCTTATACCTGCACGTTTTTCCGTTGCAGTATTGTTTGTAGTTGCCTGCTTCGTATCTGTGGCTATGGGAACTTCTGTTGGGACTATCACGCTTCTTACCCCTATTGCGGTAGCAGTTTCAAAAGCTTCCGGTTTTGATATGGCATTTTGCGTGGCATCGGTGATGGGAGGAGCCATGTTTGGAGACAACCTTTCTTTTATTTCTGATACTACGATTGCAGCCTGCAACGGTCAGGGCTGTCAGATGAAGGATAAATTCCGGGAAAACTTCTGGATCGCATTTCCGGCAGCTGTTGTTACACTGCTCCTGATCCTTATTCTGTCTTTTCAGACAGAGATTCAGGGAAGAGTGGTACAGGATTATCATCTTGTGCAGATCCTTCCGTATGTTCTGGTGCTGATCGGTGGGATTATCGGCATCAATGTATTTGTGGTACTTCTGATCGGAATTGTCTCCGGAGCGTTTATTATGCTTCTTGGAGGACATATCACGCCAGTGGAGCTTCTGACTAATATTGGCTCCGGTGTTTCCGGGATGTTCGAGACATGTATGGTAGCTATCCTTGTAGCTGCCATGTGTGCACTGATTCGGGAGCATGGTGGATTTGAAGCACTGCTTTCCGGAATACAGAGAGTTTTTAAAGGGAAAAAAGGCGGACTTCTTGGTATGGGACTTCTGGTTGGAGCCATGGATATCGCAACAGCCAATAATACGGTAGCTATTGTTATGGCCAACCCCATTGCAAAGGAAATGGCGCTGGAATATAAGATCACTTCCAGAAAGACAGCTTCCATCCTGGATACATTTTCCTGTATTTTCCAGGGGGTGATCCCATACGGAGCCCAGATGCTGGTTGCCATTTCGGCGGCAAAGGAACTGGGATTTGAACTTTCTGCTTTTCAGATCATGCCGAAACTGTTTTATCCTATACTTCTGCTTGTGAGTTCTCTGATCGCGATCTTTGGCGTAAAAGGCGGGAATGATAAATGAATCAGGAAGAAATGACCAGAGATGTTCAGAAAAGACTGTTCGAAATGCGGGATACAGGATATCGGGATTTTCATGCAAGGCTGATTCCGACTGTGAAAAAAGAAAAAATTATCGGTATCCGGACACCGATGATCCGGAAATTTGCAAAAGAGTTTGGAAAAACAGAAGAATCTGAAATGTTTCTGAAAGCTCTTCCCCATCAGTATTATGAGGAAAATAATCTCCATGGCCTGCTGATCGAGCAGATCAAAGATTATGATAAATGTCTGAAAGAACTGGAGCGTTTTCTTCCGTATATTGATAACTGGGCGACCTGTGATCTGCTGGCGCTCCATATGATGAAAAAACACCGTGATGTATTTATCCGGGAGATTTATCGCTGGATAGGATCGGATAAGCCTTATACCATCCGGTTCGGGATCAGTATGCTGATGCGTCATTATCTGGATGAAGAATTTAAACCGGAATATGCTGAGAAAGTGGCATCCATCCGCTCGGAAGAATACTATGTAAATATGATGCGGGCCTGGTATTTTGCAACAGCACTGGCAAAACAGTATGAGAAGATCCTGCCATTTTTGGAAGAACAGAGAATGGACATCTGGACTCATAACAAGACGATCCAGAAATCCATTGAAAGTTATCGGATCACGAAGGAACAGAAGGACTATCTCAGGACACTGCGGATAAGGAAATAAACAGCTGGTAAGGATTGAAATATGAAAGCAA
Organism: Blautia schinkii; assembly: GCF_013304825.1. GTDB lineage: Bacteria > Bacillota > Clostridia > Lachnospirales > Lachnospiraceae > Blautia_A > Blautia_A schinkii_B. Next base: position 171,488 of record NZ_JAAWUO010000003.1, read on the forward strand.
TATCAATTTATGCACTTACAAGAAATCAGAATATGGAATGTATCCAGAAACTGGAACGTCAGCTTTCGGGCAGAGATTTTTTTCTCAGGATCAAAGAGTGGGAACTGGAAAGTATGAAAGCTCTTGTGAAGCATCTGGAATTACATATGGAGGAGGTATATAAGCTCCGCCTTTTTTATTCGTTCCAGATCCCGAAGCTTGGAAAGGAATTTGATCTTCTTCAGATCAAGGATGATCAGATTGTAAATATTGAACTTAAAAGTGGCAGTGTATCGGATGAGGCCATTCGAAGACAGTTGATCCAAAACCGATATTATTTGTCTGTTTTTGGGAAACCGATCCTGTCGTATACCTATATCAGCAGTGAAGACCGTCTGGTAAGGCTGACCAACCATGATCACATTGTAGATGGGGAATGGGAACAGCTTTGTATTGCACTTGGGAAAGAAAGTTCTGATTATGAGGGAGACATTGAGGCGCTGTTTCAGGCAGAGCTGTATCTGATCTCGCCACTGACAGAACCGGAACGCTTTCTCAAAAAAGAGTATTTCCTTACTTCACAGCAGAGGGATATTGAACGGCAGATCCTGAAGAGGATCCGCGGAGAAAGGAATGGATATTTCTGGTTCAGTGGTCTTCCCGGAACAGGAAAAACACTGCTGCTCTATGATATTGCAATGAGGCTGTCTGTGCGTCAGAGAGTCTGTATCGTTCATTGCAGCGAAGGAGGAAAAGAATGGAAGCTTCTTCATGAACGTCTGCGGCGGATAGATTTTCTGACAGATGATCAGCTGGGAGAGACAACAGATCTTGGCTGTTACAGCAGTATTCTGGTAGATGAAGCGCATCTTCTTTCTCCGGAAGAATTATCTGTTCTGCTTACGTGGAGTGAGCACCGGCCAGTGATCTTTTCCAGTGATTCCGAAGATGTGATATCACCGGAAGAACTGGATCGAAGCATTGTGGAAGAGCTGGGAAATCTGCAGGGAATTCAGAAATTCCATCTGACAAACCGGATCCGCACCAATGCGGAGCTGTCCTCTTTTATCCAGAGCATGGTACATCTGCCGGAAAAAAGAAGCTCCAGATGGTATCCGCATATTGCTGTGATGTATGCCAACAATGACAGTGAGGCGGAAAAGCTTCTGCATGATCTTGTGAGACAGGGATTTAAGGAGCGGACAGAAGAGGCTTCCGGGCAGCCTGGTGTCCAGGCAGTGAGAGCTGAGGAGAAGATCGTCGTATTGCTGGATGAACAATATTATTATGATGAAAACGGATATCTAAGATCCAGGTGTTCTACGGGAGGATATTCTAATGTACGAAGTCTTTTTCATCTTCTGAATCAGGCAAAAGAGAGCCTTGCCCTGGTGGTGCGGGAGAATATGGCAGTATATGAAGTGTTGCTGGAGATCCTGCAGATGAAAAAAAAGCATATACGATGAATTCTGTAAACTAACCGACTCTCCCTTGAAATCCCCCACCATTCCGTATATAATGGGAACATTGTGGGGGATTTTCCCTGCTTAACATTATGTTAAACAATAACCTCTGAAAGGAATATTATGAGAAAGCTAGCATTAAGCGATGAAATTTTAATGAAGGTTGACAAAGCTGCCCGCTATATCGGCGGTGAAGTCAACTCCGTAATGAAAGATAAAAATGCGGTAGATATCCGTTTTGCAATGTGCTTCCCGGATGTCTACGAGATCGGCATGTCAAACCTGGGCATGATGATCCTCTATAACATGTTCAACCAGCGAGAGGACGTATGGTGTGAGCGTCTCTTTTCTCCATGGCCGGATCTTGATAAGGTGATGCGAGAGGAGAATATCCCGTTATTTGCACTGGAGTCCCAGGAGCCGGTTCGGGATTTTGATTTTCTTGGAATTACGATCGGGTACGAAATGTGCTACACCAATATTCTGCAGGTACTGGATCTCAGTGGTATCCCATTGAAAAGCGCAGACCGTGGTGAGGATTTCCCTATTGTGATCGGTGGCGGTGCCTGTGCGTATAATCCGGAGCCGCTGGCACCTTTTTTTGACCTGTTCTATATTGGAGAGGGCGAGACTGTTTATGATGCACTTTTTGATGCTTACAAGGCCAATAAAAAGGCTGGAGGCAGCAGGAGGGATTTCCTTCTGGCAGCAGCTAAGATTCCTGGAATTTATGTTCCGTCACTCTATGAAGTTACCTATAAAGAAGATGGTACGATCGCATCCTTTGCACCGATGGCAGATGATGTCCCTGAGAAGGTTCAGAAACAGCTGATCGTTGATATGGAGAAAGAATATCGTGCTGTGGAGGCACCGGTTGTTCCTCACATTAAGGCAACACAGGATCGTGTAACTCTTGAGATCCAGAGAGGATGCATTCGAGGCTGTCGTTTCTGTCAGGCAGGTATGATCTACCGTCCGACCCGTGAACGTGATGTGGAAACTCTGAAAGAATCTGCGCGTATCATGCTGAAAAATACAGGTCATGAGGAGATTTCCCTCAGTTCTTTAAGCTCTAGTGACTATTCCCAGCTGAAAGAACTGGTGAATTTCCTGATCGAAGAGTTTCATGGAAAGGCTGTTAATATTTCTTTACCATCTCTCAGGATCGATGCGTTTGCACTGGATGTTATGAGTAAAGTGCAGGATGTAAAGAAAAGCAGCCTGACCTTTGCTCCGGAAGCCGGTTCTCAGCGACTTCGCGACGTTATCAACAAAGGTCTGACAGAGGAAGTGATCCTTCATGGTGCAGGCGAAGCATTCAAGGGTGGCTGGAATCAGGTGAAGCTTTACTTTATGCTCGGTCTTCCGACAGAAACAGAAGACGATATGAAGGGGATTGCCCATCTGGCACAGAAAATCGCAGAGACCTATTATGAAGTTGTTCCGAAAGAACAGCGTAAGGGCAAGGTGCAGATCAACGTCAGCACTTCTTTCTTTGTACCGAAGCCGTTTACCCCATTTCAGTGGGCACCAATGTATACAGAGCAGGATTTTGTGGAAAAAGCCAAGGTGGTTAAAAATGAAGTCCGCGCCCAGCTGAATCAGAGAAGTATCCGTTACAACTGGCATGAGCCGGATGTAACAGCGCTGGAAGGGTTTCTTGCACGTGGTGACAGACATTGCGCGGATGTAATTTTAAAAGCTTATGAAAAAGGTGCTCTTTATGACGCCTGGACAGAAAATTTTGATTATGATATCTGGAAGGAAGCTATGGCTGAATGCGGAGTGGATATGACATTCTATACACTTCGTGAGAGAAGCCTGGATGAAATCCTTCCATGGGATTTCATTGATACCGGTGTCAGCCGTAAATTCCTGGAGCGTGAGTGGCAGCGTGCAAAAGATGGTGTTGTGACAGAAAACTGCCGTCAGAAATGTTCCGCATGTGGAGCTATGAAATTTAAAGGAGGTGTCTGCCTTGAAGGTAAGAATTAAATTCAGCAAAGAGGGTCCTATGAAGTTTGTGGGACATCTGGATACCATGCGTTATTTCCAGAAAGCACTTCGTCGGGCAGAGCTTCCGGTAGCTTTTTCCGGCGGATACAGCCCACATATGATCATGTCTTTTGCAGTTCCACTTGGTGTGGGAATGGAAAGTCTTGGAGATTATTTTGACTTGGAAATGGCAGAAGATATGCCGACCGGTGCGATTGCAGCGCGTCTGGAGGAACAGATGGCTGAGGGAATGCACATCGTAAGCGTTCGAAAAGTAGAAGATGGGAAAGCAGGCAAGGCGATGGCTCTGGTGGCAGTAGCAGATTATCTTGTGGAGTTCCGCCCGGGTAAGGAGCCTTCTATCGACTGGAAAAGCCGTGTGAAGGAATTTCTGGCACAGCCGGAGATCAAAGTGACCAAGCAGACTAAGCGCAGCGAAAAGGAGATCGATCTCCGTCCGAATATCTATAAAATGGAAGTAAGAGATAACGGGTTCTTCTATATGCTGGCATCTGCAAGCTCTAATTATACGAAGCCTGAGCTGGTAACAAACACATTTTTTGATTGGCTGGGAGAAGAGCTTCCGGAATTTGCCTTCACAGTGAAACGTCTGGAAATGTATGCAGATGAAGGAGAAAATGCAAGCCCACGTTTTGTGACTCTGGAATCATTAGGTGAGGAAATTGAGTAAACTGATCATAACAAGAATGGAGATCCATGGTGTGCCCTGTACAGTAGCGGCTCTTTCAGAGGAGAATCGGATCGTTGAAATCCGTCTGGAATCAGATCAGGAAAAATCTATTCTTGGAAATATATATACCGGACAGGTCGAAAATATCGCTTCTAATATCCAGGCGGCCTTTGTGCAGATCGAACCGGGAAAGAGATGCTATTATCCTCTTGTGGAAGCACAGAGAGCTGTTTTTTCCGCAGGAAGAAAAGGAAACGGACCATTGCGGCCTGGAGATGAGCTTCTGGTTCAGGTAAGCAGGGATGCCATGAAGGGAAAACTTCCTGCACTGACATCCAATCTGAATTTTACGGGAAGATATCTTGTTCTTACGACTGGAGATAAGAAATTTGGTCTGTCCTCCAAACTATCCCTGGAAGACAGACATCGTCTCAGCGGATGGCTTAGGGAAGAAGCAGAACGTCCGGAAAAGGAATTCGGGATCATTGTCCGTACCAATGCAGCAGATGCCTCCAAAGAGGAGATCCTGAAGGAACTGGAATGGCTGAAAAGCCGTTACCATAAAGCTGTAGTTCAGGGACGAAACCGCACCTGCTTCAGTCTTGTATTGGAGACAGAACCATTTTATGTGGCGGCTGTAAGAGATGCTTATGGTCGTGACCTGGATGAGATCATTACCGACGTGCCGGAAATCGGGGAAATGATCCAGGGATATCTGGAAGAGATCAGCCCGGAGCTTAAAGAGAAGCTTCGTTTTTATCAGGATAAACTCCTTCCACTTTATAAGCTGTATCGTGTGGAAACAGCACTGGATGCGATCCAGAAAGAAAAGGTATGGCTGAACAGCGGTGGATTTCTGGTGATCCAACAGACGGAGGCATTTGTGTCCATTGATGTAAACAGTGGAAAATATAACGGAAAAAAGAAAATGGAAGAAACCTTCCGCAAAATCAATCTGGAAGCGGCAGCGGAGATCAGCCGGCAGCTGCGGCTTCGTAATCTCTCCGGTATTATCCTGATCGATTTTATCAACATGGAAAATCCGGATCACAGAGATGAACTGTTTCATGTTTTACAGAAGCTTCTAAGAAAGGATCCGATAAAGAGCAGGGCCATTGATATCACACCATTGCATATCCTGGAAATGACCAGAAAGAAAGTAAGACGTCCGGTAATCGAGGACATTCGGGAGCTTACAAAAAAATAATAAAAATGTCAAAAAAACTATTGACATAACAGTATGTCGCTGTTATGATAATCGAGTATGCCGCACAAAGAGGTTAAAGAGCTTCGGTTTCAGAACAGAAGCCACCGAATTTGGCGAGTAAATAATTAGGAGGTGCCACAGATGTACGCAATTATTGCAACAGGTGGTAAACAGTACAAGGTTGCCGAGGGTGACGTAATTAAAGTTGAAAAGCTCGGTGTAGAAGCTGGTGAAACCGTAACATTTGACAACGTAATCGCAGTCAGCAATGACGGATTAAAAGTTGGCGAAGATGTAAAAGATGCCAGTGTTACCGCTTCTGTAGTTGAAAACGGTAAGAATCGCAAGGTCATCGTTTACAAATACAAACGTAAAACTGGATATCACAAGAAAAACGGACACAGACAGCAGTACACCAAAGTTAAGATTGAAAAGATTAACGGTTAATCTGGTGTCATCATGATTACAATTAAAGTCAGAAAGAAAAATGGATCTTACGAAGAATTTATTTCAAAGGGACATGCCGGTTATGCAGAAGCAGGGCAGGATATTGTTTGTGCTGCTGTGTCTGCACTGATCATCACCACTGTGAATTCTCTTGAGAAATTTACAGATGATAAGTTTGATGTGAAGGAAAAGGATGGATTTGTTTCCATTCATTTCAGAAATAATCTTTCTGAACGAGGGATGCTCCTTATGGATTCCTTACTTCTCGGTCTGACGGAAATTGCTGGTAGTTATAACAATCGATATTTGACAGTAAAAGTCAAGGAGGTGTAACAACAATGATGAAGATGAACCTTCAGTTATTCGCACATAAAAAGGGAGTTGGTTCTACAAAGAACGGTCGTGATTCCGAGTCTAAGAGATTAGGTGCGAAAAGAGCAGACGGACAGTTTGTAAAAGCCGGAAACATTCTTTACAGACAGCGCGGAACCAAGATTCACCCAGGTGAAAACGTAGGCTGCGGTAAAGACTATACTTTATTTGCACTTACAGACGGAGTCGTAAGATTCACAAGAAAAGGTCGCGATAAGAAACAGGTTTCTATCGTTCCTGTAGACGCAGAGTAATGAAATAGGTAAAAGGCTTCAAATCGATGCGGTTTGGAGCCTTTTTTTGGAATAGAGGTGTAATATGTTTGCAGATAGAGCAAGGATCATTATCCGCTCCGGTAAAGGCGGTGACGGACATGTAAGCTTCCGCCGTGAGCTATATGTGCCAAATGGCGGTCCGGACGGCGGCGATGGCGGCCGTGGCGGTGATGTGATTTTTGAAATCGATGAGGGTCAGAATACTCTCGGAGACTACAGACACAGAAGAAAATATAAAGCAGAAGATGGTCAGGAAGGCGGCAAGAAACGCTGTCACGGTGCAGATGGCAAAGATGTTGTCCTGAAAGTTCCGGAAGGAACGGTTATCATGGATGCTGAGTCCGGCAAGGTTATTGCAGATATGTCCGGTGAGAACCGCAGACAGATCGTGTTAAAGGGCGGCCGTGGCGGCAAAGGAAACCAGCACTATGCAACTGCAACTATGCAGGTTCCGAAATATGCACAGCCAGGACAGCCTGCACAGGAGCTGGAAGTACTTCTTGAGCTTAAGGTAATCGCAGACGTTGGTCTTGTGGGATTCCCTAATGTAGGTAAATCTACATTTCTTTCCCGTGTGACCAATGCGCAGCCAAAGATTGCCAATTATCATTTTACAACATTAAGCCCGAATCTTGGTGTTGTAGATACAGATAACGGTGGTTTTGTTATTGCAGATATCCCTGGATTGATCGAAGGGGCATCGGAAGGTGTGGGACTTGGACATGAATTCCTCCGTCATATTGAGCGTACACGAGTTATCATCCACATTGTAGATGCAGCATCTGTAGAAGGCCGTGATCCGGTGGAGGATATCCACAAGATCAATAAAGAGCTGGAAGCATACAATCCGGAGATTGCAGCCAGACCACAGGTAATTGCAGCTAACAAGATCGACTGTATTTTTGATGATGGGGAAGAAAGCCCTATCGATCGCCTGAAAGCAGAATTTGAGCCGCAGGGCATTTCCGTATATCCGATTTCAGCAGTTACCGGTCAGGGTGTCAGAGAGCTTCTTTTCCATGTGAAAGAACTTTTGGATAAGAGCCCTATGAAACCGGTGGTATTTGAACAGGAATTCTTCCCTGAGGATGTTCTTGTGAATGAGAATCTTCCATTTACAGTAGAACGCAGCGAAGAAGATCCGGAGATATTCCTTGTAGAAGGTCCTAAGATTGAAAAAATGCTTGGCTATACAAATCTGGATTCTGAGAAAGGATTTGCTTTCTTCCAGAAATTCCTCAAAGAAGGTGGTATTCTGGAAGAACTGGAAAAAGCTGGTATCCAGGAAGGTGACACAGTACGTATGTATGGCTTTGATTTCGATTATTATAAATAAGAGGTATTAATTAGATGACAAGTAAACAGAGAGCATATTTAAAAGGTCTTGCCATGACAATGGATCCGATCCTCCAGCTTGGCAAGGGAGGTCTTACTCCTGAGAACACAGCTGCTGTTGAGGAAGCTCTTGCAGCACGTGAACTGATCAAGATCAGCGTTCTCCAGAACTGCCTGGAAGATCCGCGCGAGATGGCACAGGTTCTTGCAGAGAGAACAAGATCTCAGGTAGTGCAGGTAATCGGTAAAAAGATCGTTCTCTACAGAGAAGGTAAAAAGGATAAGAAAAAGATCATTCTTCCGTGATTTCGGGAGGTTTCAAATGAACAGGGCAGTAAAAAAAATAGGAATCATGGGCGGCACATTTGATCCCATCCATATGGGACACCTGATCCTTGGAGAAAAAGCATATGAACAGCTGGGGCTTGATAAAGTTCTGTTTATGCCATGCGGAAATCCACCCCACAAACTGAACCGGACAGGACGGGCAACAGATGCACAGCGTTCAGAGATGGTCCGTCTTGCTATTGAAAATAATCCACATTTTGAGTTATCTCTGATGGAGATGCATGAGGAAGGTTATACTTACACCTATCGGACTCTGGAACAGCTGAAAAGACAGAATCCTGATACAGAGTATTATTTTATTATTGGTGCAGATTCGCTGTACAGCTTTGACACCTGGCGGGAGCCGGGGCGTATCTGCCAGGCGGCAGTTCTGGTAGTTGCAACAAGAGATCATACACCGGTTAAAGAGCTTGACCAGCAGATGGAGCTTCTGTCCAAACGCTATAATGGGATATTTGTGCGTCTGGATACCATGAACATTGATGTTTCCAGTGAACTTCTCCGCTCCTGGCACAGAAGCGGACAGAGTCTGCGATACTATGTTCCCCAGCCTGTGATTTCCTATATCGAAAAAAACGGTATTTATAAAGGAAATGATTCAGATGGGAAAATATGATTTTGTAAAAATAAAAAAGAAGCTTTCCAAATATCTGGACGAAGCCAGATTTGAGCACACAATGGGAGTTATGTACACATGTGCATCTCTTGCAATGGTTTATGGCTATGATCTGGAGGATGCACAGGTTGCAGGTCTTCTTCATGACAGTGCCAAGTGTATTCCTAATAAGAAGAAACTGAAGCTGTGCAGTCAGCATAATATTTCGGTATCCGATTTTGAGAAGGATCATCCGTTTCTTCTTCATGCAAAGCTGGGTGCATATGTGGCCAGCAGCAAATACGATGTTAAGGACGAAGAGATTCTGACAGCGATCACATATCACACAACAGGTCGTCCGGAGATGAGTCTGCTTGAAAAGATCGTATACATTTCAGATTATATTGAACCAATGCGTGATAAAGCACCGAATCTTCCAAAAGTACGTAAGATCGCTTTTGAGGATTTGGACGAGTGTATGTATGAAATCCTTAAAGACACCTTGGAATATCTGGAAGAAAATCCGAAAGAAATCGACAGTACAACCAGAGATGCCTATGTCTATTACAAAGATCTCCATGACAGGAAAATGCAGGATACTGCCAACAGACAGGAGGAATAAAATTCTATGAGCATCGAAAAAGATATGGTCCGAATTGCCTGCAAGGCATTGGATGATAAAAAAGCAAAGGATATCAAGATCATTGATATTCATGAAGTTTCTGTGATCGCAGATTATTTTGTGATTGCAAGTGCTTCCAACCAGAACCAGGTACAGGCTATGGTAGATAACGCAGATGAAATGCTTGGCCGTGCCGGATATGAGGCAAAACAGATCGAGGGAACAAGAAACTCCAGCTGGGTTCTTATGGATTACGGCGATATGATCATTCATATCTTTGATGAGGAGAACAGACTTTTCTATGATCTGGAGAGAATCTGGAGAGATGGAAAGATTCTTGATGCACAGGAGTTTCTGGCTGAGAAAGAATAATACAGTTTACAATAAAAATGTTATGTAAACTATTGAGCCAACTTTAGAATTAGCCGGCTGATAAAATAAAAATGCGATATCTTCTTTTTTCATTGTTAGAAGATATCGCATTTTTAGATTGAGTGAATAATATAATTATGTCTGCTGTTTATTCATGATTTACTGAAAGAAACGGAATACCCCGAATACTTTACCAAGGATCTGAAGATTGCCTGTAACAATGATCGGCTCCATGTTGTCGTTCTCCGGCTGGAGTCGATAATAGCCATTCTCTTTATAAAAAGTTTTCACAGTAGCAGAGTCCTCTACAAGAGCAACTACCATATCGCCGTTCTCAGCGGTGGCCTGCTGTCTTACCAGTACCTGATCCCCGTCAAAGATACCGGCATTGATCATGCTGTCACCCTTCACGCGAAGCATGAAACTCTGTTCGTTAGGCATATATTCTGCAGGAATCGGAAAATATGCTTCAATATTCTCTACAGCCAGAACAGGCTGTCCCGCTGCAACAGTTCCTATAAGAGGAACATTGACTACTTCACGGCGTACAAGATTAAAGTTATCGTCAATGATTTCAATAGCGCGCGGTTTAGTTGCGTCTCGCCGGATATATCCGTTCTTTTCAAGGGCTTCCAGATGGGAATGAACAGAAGAAGTGGACTTAAGGTTCACCGCTTCACAGATCTCACGTACAGATGGCGGGAAGCCTCTGTTTAGGATCTCATTCTTCATGTAATCAAGGATTTCCTGCTGTTTCTTACTGATTCTGCCATATGTCATGTGTACTTACCTCCCTGGGTTAAAAATTTATCTGCTGCCGGGTATAATATGACAGCGTCACGAAAATATATTTATAATAGTGTATCATACTTTTGAAAAAATAGCAAACAGATATTCGGAAAGTACGTTCAGAAGATATGTTCGCTTGTTTTAAAGCTTGTATTCGAAGAAAGAAAATGTTAAAATAAAACGAACTTTAAGAGATGAAAGATGTAAAGGAGGCATTCCTTTGCCTGATAATAATGTACGTTCCGGGAGAACACCTGGAATTCTGGCAAAACTTCGTAAAATTTTTGGCTTGAACATCGGAACTGTGATGTTTGGAGCAATTTTAATCTATATGATCTTCAGCGTGATCCTTTATCTGACGGCTTCTCATATGGAATCATATCAGGTTCCTTCCGGTCCGCTGTCTATGAATGAGACCTATACCGGGCTGGCGCTCATGACTGAGAATGTAGTGCAGGCAGATGCCAGCGGATATGTTACTTATTATGCCAGGGAAGGCACTAAGATCAATGCCAATGGTGCTGTCTACAGTCTGAATACTTCAAAGGCTTCAGATAACAGCTCTTCTTTAAGTAAAGAAGAACTGTCTGATATCCGCAGTAATATGCAGAGCTTTTCCAAGGGATTTGATCCAAGTAAATTTAACAGTACCTATAGTTTTAAGTATCAGTTAAATGGAAGTATTCTTCAGTATGCTTCAGACGGATCTTCAGTGTCAACAGTGACAACTACGAATGAAGATGGTGAGGAAATTACCACCACAACTGCTGTTTCAAGTGATCCAAATATCCGCCGTGCAGAAACAGATGGCATTATACTTTATTCCAAAGATGGCTATGAAGCCAAGACCGTAGATAATGTCACCTCTGCTGATTTTGACCAGAATTCCTATCAGGAAACAGATCTGAAAACAGAAGACCAGATAAAAGCAGGAGATGATATTTATACGATTATTTCAGATGAGAGATGGAGCCTTCTGATCCCGTTAAGTGAGAAGCAGGCGGCTGATCTGAAAGACCGTACATCTATCCGTGTGAAATTTTTAAAAGATAATCTGACTCAGATGGGAGATTTTTCCATTAAAGAGATTGATGGCTCGAAGTATGGACAGATCGATTTTAATAAAGGACTGATTCGTTATGCATCTGACCGTTTTCTTGAAATTGAGCTTGTTACCAATAATGTAACAGGTTTGAAGATACCGCTTTCTTCTGTGGTCACAAAGGAATTTTATGCGATTCCTTCCAAATTTCTTACAACAGATAAGGAAACACAGCAATCGGGCTTTATGCTTTCCGGCCGGAACAAAAAAGGTAACAGTACAACAACCTTTGTCAAAGCCGGAATTTATGGGCGAGACGAAGTCACAGATGAGAAGACACAGAAAACAAGCTATATTTATTATATTGATAAAAGCAAATTTAAAGAAGGCGATGCCATTGTTGACCCGGATGACGGAGAGAAATTTGTGATCGGAGACACCGAAGTCCTGGAAGGGGTTTACTGTATTAATCAGGGATACGCTGTATTCCGCCGGATTGAGATATTAGATGAAAATGAGGAATACGCTGTTGTTTCAAAAGAAACATACAACGGACTTGTCAGATATGACCGTATTGTAAAAAATGCGGACAAAGTTAGCGAACAGGATATACTTTACTAAAGGAGGCTTTTTGTCATGGTAGCAGAAAATTTAGCACAGGTGCAGAAGAATATTGAGGAATCCTGCAGAAAAATAAACAGAGATCCCGGAGAGGTTATGCTGATCGCTGTCAGTAAGACCAAACCGGTGGAAATGCTGAAAGAAGCTTATGATGCCGGAGCTCGTGTTTTCGGAGAAAACAAAGTTCAGGAAATCGTAGACAAATATGATCAGATGCCTTCTGATGTGAAATGGCACATGATCGGTCATCTGCAGCGAAACAAGGTTAAATATATTGTTGACAAGGTGGCAATGATCCATTCTGTAGATTCTTTTCGTCTTGCTGAGACCATTGAGAAAGAAGCAGCCAAAAAAGATGTTATAGTGCCGATTCTTATTGAGGTTAATGTAGCACAGGAAGAGAGTAAATTTGGTCTGAAGCCGGAAGAAGTTCTGCCGTTTATTGAGGAAATTGCAGGATTTTCACATATCCAGATTAAGGGACTTATGACAATTGCACCATATGTTGAAAATGCTGAGGAAAATCGAAGAATTTTCCGTGAACTTAAGAAATTAAGTGTTGACATTGCAGCCAAAAACATTAATAATGTTATTATGAGTGTTCTGAGTATGGGAATGACTGGGGATTATATGGTCGCTGTACAGGAGGGCGCTACAATGGTGCGTGTAGGTACCGGGATTTTTGGTGCGCGCAACTATGCGATATAGACTAATAAGATTGGAGATTTAAAATGGGCGTTTTGGACAAGTTTTTAGATGCCATCAAGCTGAACGACGATTATGACGATGACGAGTTATTAGATGATAGTATCCTAGAGGAAGAAGATGATTATGAGGATGACTTCCTCGATGATGAAGATGATATGGAAGAGAAACCAAAGAAGAAATTCTTTGAGAAATTTTCCAAGAAGAAGTCAGAAGAAGAGGATTTTCTGGATGAAGATGAACCAGAGGAAGAATCTGTTAAATCGGCACCTGCCAAGGTTTCTGCGAAGACAGCTGCTGCCAAGGCACCTGTAAAACAGGAACGTGCCGCAAGACTAGCACCTTCCTCCAAAATCACACCAATGCGTACAAGCAAGAGGTCTTCTCAGACTGTAAATATGGAAGTTTGTGTAATTAAACCGACTACCATGGAAGAAGCCAGAGAGATTGCAGATACACTGGTTGACAATTCTACCGTCATTCTGAATCTTGAGGGAATCGATGTAGAGCTTGCACAGAGAATCATTGATTTCACTTCCGGAGCCTGCTATTCTCTTGGAGGAAGTCTTCAGCAGGTATCCAGTTACATCTTTGTACTGGGACCATATAATGTAGATATTACCGGTGATCTTCAGAATATCCTCGGCGGATCTGTACCATCTGTAAGAGTTGGTTATTAATTCCATGGACAAAGAAGAGCTTTTTATTAAGAGAATTCGTGAACTGGCGAATATGGCTTATCAGCGTGATATTACCACATTTACGGATTTTCTTAATTTAAACGAACGAAATATTTTAAACAGTCAGAATCTTCATAAACTGGGTGTTGCAGTGGAAGGTTTTGGCGGGTATGAGAATGCAGAGCGTCAGATGGTAGCCTTTCATCCTGATGCTCTTGCTTTTACATGGGAATATCCCATTGACTGCATCCGGCTAGAACCGAAAGCGGTGAAGTTTTCGGAAGATCTGACACACAGAGATTATCTGGGTGCCATTCTGAATCTGGGAGTAGACAGAAGTGTTGTAGGGGATATTCTGATCGAGGATCATGTAGCCAGTTTTTTCTGCCTTCGCAAAATGACAGATTTTTTTCTGGAGAATCTGTGCAGGGTAAGACGTACAACAGTTGTTGCATCGAAAATCGAAGATCCTGGAGATATTCCGGAGCCGAAACTGAGTCCTGTTACCGGAACCTGTGCATCTGTGCGTCTGGATTCTCTGATCGCACTGGCTTTTGGGACATCCAGGAGCAGTATCGTGCATTGTATTGAAGAAGGGCTTGTTTTTGTAAATGGCAGGCTGATAACTTCCAATGGTTATGAGCCGAAAGAAGGAGATATCATATCCGTCCGTAAGAAAGGACGTTTTATTTTTGATGGAGTGACCCGTCAGACGAAAAAAGGACGTCTTGGCGTGCGTATTCTCCTTTACATCTGAACAGTAAGGAGGAAAACTCAATGACTGAAACAAAATTACTAGTTAAACGTGAGGGAGATTTTCATTATCCCATCTGTTTTGAAGAAAATTTTTCCAATCTGGCCCAGGCTATGAGAGCTGAAGGGCTTGTGGACAGGAAGATTTGTATTGTAACAGATTCCAATGTAGGACCTTTATATGAAAGCGCTGTAGAAGAAGTCTTACGAAAGGTAAGCTCTGATATTTCTGTTTTTACATTTGAAGCCGGTGAGAAGAATAAGAACCTGGATACGGTTTCATCTTTGTATCAGACACTGATACAGAACGGTCTGGACCGAAAAAGCCTTCTTGTTGCATTAGGCGGCGGTGTTGTGGGAGACCTCACTGGTTTTGGGGCAGCTACTTATCTTCGCGGAATTGATTTTATTCAGATTCCGACTACTTTGCTGGCACAGGTAGACAGCAGTGTAGGCGGCAAAACAGGTGTTGATTACCAGCAGTATAAGAATATGGTTGGAGCTTTCCATCAGCCAAAACTTGTATATATGAATTTAAGTACTCTTACCACACTGCCGGCTGAACAGTTTGCCTGCGGAATGGGTGAGATCCTGAAAACAGGGCTGATCTGTGACGGAGAGTTTTTCCGTTTTGTATGCCGTGAACAGGAGAGTATTAAAGCTCTGGATATGAAACTGATTGCTGCAATGGTTCGCAGATGCTGCGAGATCAAAGCCGGCGTTGTAGAGCGTGATCCTAAGGAACAGGGAGAACGCGCGTTATTGAATCTTGGACATACGGTGGGACATGCTGTAGAGAAACTGAAGAACTTTACACTTCTTCATGGACAATGTGTAGGAGCAGGTCTTGTGGCTGCAGCGTATCTTTCCATGAAACGAGGTCTTCTTAACGAACAGGAATACCAGGAAATCTGCAGGGGATGTGCAGATTATGATCTTCCAATCCATGTGGACGGACTTATTCCGCAGGATGTTCTTGCCGCAACCAAAAAAGACAAAAAAATGGAACAGGGACATATCAAATTTATCCTGATGGATGGAATTGGAAAGAGCTTTATTGACAAGACGGTGACAGATGCAGAGATGCTTTCCTGCATTCAGGAGATTACTTTATGATCAACAGAACGAATACTCACCAGAAGATTTCAACGGTCAGATGTCTGGTTGTTGATCTCTTTCTGGTGCTCTTTCTTGTTATTGCTGACCAGGCTGCAAAAAAACTGGCTTATGTATATCTTAAGAATCAGCCGTCTGTATCTCTGATACCGGGAGTTCTGGAGCTTCATTATCTATATCCGGAGAACCGGGGAATTGCTTTTGGAATGTTTCAGGGAAGTGTGCTGTTTTTTGCAGTTGTGAGCATTTTGTTCCTTCTGGTGCTTATATATGCCTGGATGCGAATTCCAAAAGAACGTTTTTATCTGCCGTTGCTTACCATTGCTGCTGTTCTGGCTTCCGGAGCACTGGGGAATTTTATTGACCGTTTTTTCAGGGGATATGTAATTGATTTTATTTATTTCTCACTGATTGATTTTCCGGTTTTTAATCTGGCAGATGTGTATGTTGTAGTAAGCGGGATCCTGCTGATCCTGTTTGTGTGCACCAAATACAGAGATGATGATTTTTCATTTCTGAACAGGAAGCCGTGAGATGTTTTGCAGGAGATAAGAAATGGAAAGATATGATTATACAGTAGAAAAAAATGAATCCGGCACACGAATTGACCGCTATCTTGCAGAAAAGGACAGCGGTTTTTCCAGGTCTTTTATTCAGAAGCTATTAAAAGATGGTCAGGTTACAGTTGGGGGAAAGCCTGCTAAATCCAACTATAAAGTCAGGGAAGATGACAGCATCCATCTGGAAGTTCCGGATTCCAGTGAGCCGGATATTGTTCCGGAAGATATTCCGTTGGATATTCTTTATGAGGATGAGGATGTGCTGATCGTCAATAAACCGAAAGGGATGGTGGTCCACCCTGCTGCCGGCCATTATCAGGGAACCCTTGTTAATGCAGTGATGGCGCACTGTGGGGACAGTCTTTCCGGTATCAATGGAGTAATGCGCCCCGGAATCGTCCACAGGATCGATAAGGATACTACAGGAGCACTTCTTGTATGTAAGAATGATACCGCGCACAGAGATCTGGCAGAACAGCTGAAATGCCACAGTATCCGCCGCCGTTACCGTGCTGTGGTGCAGGGGAATCTGAAAGATGACGAGGGAACTATTGAAGGGCCTATCGGACGTCATCCCACGGACCGTAAAAAAATGGCTATTAACCATAAAAACGGAAAAGATGCAGTGACACATTATAAAGTTTTGGAACGTTTTGGACAGGCAACTTATGTGGAGTGCCGTCTGGAAACAGGACGTACTCATCAGATCCGTGTGCATATGGCGAGTATTGGTCATCCGCTTCTGGGAGATACTGTTTACGGTTCATCCAGGAATCCCTATCATCTGGAAGGACAGGCACTTCATGCAATGATCCTGGGATTTGTACATCCGAGAACAGGTGAATATATGGAATTCACAGCACCGCTTCCAGAGTATTTTGTTAAATTGCTGTCAAAATTGCGAAAATAACTGGAAAAATTGTGAAATATATTGTATAATAAATACATTAAAGATCCGGCAGGGAACTTATCACAACTTTGCCGGATCAGAAGCAGAAAGGATGTGGCTGTTATGAGTAACAATACAACAAGTTCCATTATTACAATTGGTCGTAAGTATGGCAGCGCCGGAAGACAGATCGGACAGGAAGTTGCCAAATATTTCGGAATTAAATGCTATGACAAAGAGCTGCTGGAGCACGCAGCCAATGACAGTGGAATCTGCAAGGAACTGTTCGAGCACCATGATGAGAAGCCTACGAATAGTTTTCTCTATTCTCTTGTAATGGATACCTATTCTTTCGGGTATTCATCTGCCGGATTTACAGATATGCCTATGAATCATAAGATTTTCCTTGCGCAGTTTGAAGCTATTAAGAAACTGGCTGAGGAAGGGCCATGTGTTATGGTCGGAAGATGTGCGGATTATGCACTGGCTGATAATAAAGACTGCTTCAGCGTATTTGTCCATGCGAATCTGGACTGGCGTATCAACCGTATTTCTGAGAAATACAGCAAGAACGCCAAAGAAGCGAAAGATATGATCAATAAGACGGATAAGAGCCGTTCCAGTTATTATAATTACTATACCAATAAGAAATGGGGTTCTGCAGACAGCTATAATCTCTGCCTGGATAGCAGCAAGCTTGGTATTGACGGAACAGCGAAGGCGATCATCGAAGCTATTAATATTTACGACAGCCTGAAAAAATAAGCATTAAATCTGTGACACCCTGCCATTTTAAGGCGGGGTGTTTTGGGTTTTTAATGCTTTTTTTAGACACAAATCAGAGATGCTATGTTATAATGCACATATTGGAGGAATATTAATTATGAAAATTCGTTGGAATCATCGCTATGTGCAGTTAGGTGTGACTGCATTTCTGGTTATTGCAGCCAGTATTCTTTTTTATTACGGGATTTTTCATATGAAATCCCTGATTTCTGGAATCAAGACATTTTTCGGTATTATGGCTCCGATTATCTATGGAGCAGCGATTGCATACCTTCTTACACCAATCGTCAATTTTCTGGAGAGGAAGATATTTTTGCCGATATTCAGAATGTGTAAGAAGCCTATCCAGAAAAAAGGCAAAAAGGTAATTCGGTGGATATGCGTTCTTTTATCTGTATTTTTTATGTTTCTGGTGATTTATGCCCTTGTCATGATGATCCTTCCTCAGCTGATCCGAAGCATTGTGAATATCATCTACAGTTTTCCTCATTATGTGAATGTAGTGGAAGACTGGCTGAATTCCATTGTTGAAAAAGGATGGAAGCTGAATCCGGATATGATCAATCAGATCAACCAGTATTCCAGCAGACTTCAGGAATATCTGACGAACACTTTGCTTCCCCAGATGCAGTCTATGATGAAGAACATATCTGCAAGCTTTCTGGATCTTCTTGTTTTCCTGAAGAATTTCCTGATCGGAGCAATCGTATCGCTTTACATCCTTGCAGATAAGGAGGGATTTATTGCCAAAGCAAAAATGGCCACGTATGCAGTTCTTCCTGCTAAATGGGCAACTTTTCTTGTTCATGCCATGCGATTTACACATAAGACATTTGGCGGTTTTATCAGTGGCAAGATTCTGGATTCAGCCATCATTGGCGTATTATGTTATGTGGGAACATCCATTATCGGAACACCATATGCGATCCTGGTCAGTGTGATCGTAGGTGTAACTAATATTATTCCGTTTTTTGGACCATATTTGGGAGCTGTTCCATGTACACTTCTTATTTTACTGGTAGATCCCCTGCAGAGTTTATACTTCGTGATTTTTATACTGGTTCTTCAGCAGTTTGACGGAAATATCCTGGGACCGAAAATTCTAGGAGAATCTACAGGATTATCAAGTTTTATGGTAATCGTTGCAATTATGATCGGAGGCGGACTGTTCGGAGTTCCCGGCATGATCGTTGGTGTACCGATTTTTGCAGTTTTGAATGCTGCAGTATGGAAATTGATCGGACGTAGTCTTGATGAAAAAGAGATGTCTGCAAATGCAGAGTTTTACAGGGATATCGACTGTGTTGATCCGGTTTCCGGAAAAGCACTTCCCATGCCAGTAAGGGAATCATCAGCAAAAGCGAAGGTGCACGCAGTTGCAGTAAACAGAGAGAATAACAGCTCCTGGTCAGGCACATGGATCGAGATCAAACGCATGTTTGCATATCTGGTCAAATTTATTCAGGCTAAATATGCAGGATTCCGGTCAAAGCAGAAAGATAAACGGAGGAAAAGGAAGATATGAAATTTGTGATCCAGCGTGTGAACCACGCAGAGGTTAAAGTAGACGGCGAAACAGTTGGAAAAATTGGGAAAGGATTTCTGGTTCTCATAGGCGTTGGCCGTGAAGATACCAAAGAAGATGCTGACTGGTACCTAAAAAAACTTCTTGGTTTACGCATTTTTGAGGATGAAAACGGAAAAACCAATTTATCCCTGGCTGATGTAAATGGTGAATTGCTTCTTGTTTCACAGTTTACATTGTACGCGAACTGCCGAAAGGGAAACCGTCCAAGTTTTATTGAAGCCGGAGCACCGGATGAAGCAAATCGTTTATATGAGTATATTATTTCTGAAGCAAAAAAACAGGTATCGGTCGTAGAACATGGAATTTTTGGAGCAGACATGAAAGTTTCATTAGAAAATGACGGACCATTTACAGTTATTTTTGATGAGCATCTTAAAGGCTGAAAAACAGCGAAATCTGTGAGAAGTGGCTTTTTCACTATCCATCTATTTGAAAAACTCGGGTTTGTCGTATAGATATAGATGGGGATGAAACCACTTCTTTTGACCTTTTAAACCGGTATTTCAGGTGTTTCCTGCGAATTATGTATTAAATCATCATATAAAGGAGTTTTTATGGATAACAAAATTACTTACCACGAACAAAATGACATTGACAATACTTTAAAACTCCGAGAAGTTTTAAAAACACTTCCTCCGTTCTGCAGAGATTATTTCCGGGCGATTGATGCAACGACGACAACCAAAACCAGAATTTCCTATGCATATGACATTCGTATATTTTTTCAGTTTCTGTTAGATCAGAATCCGATGTTTAAAGACAAAAATATGTCTGATTTTACAGTTGATGTTCTGGATCAGATCAAAGCTGTTGATCTTGAGGAATATGAAGAATTTCTCAAAGTTTATAAATCCGCGGACTCTTCCAAAACGGAAACAAATGGTGAGCGTGGTGTCAAACGAAAAATTTCTGCTTTAAGAAGTTTTTATGCTTACTATTATAAACATGAAATGATCACCACCAACCCGTCTGTTCTGATCGATGTGCCCAAGATCCATGATAAGAATATTATTCGTCTGGATACTGATGAGGTTGCCATGCTGCTGGATTATATTGAACACTGCGGAGATACGCTGACCGGGCAGAAACGGATGTATCATGAAAAAACGAAGGACAGAGATCTTGCTATTGTTACTCTCCTTCTTGGTACCGGGATCCGAGTATCTGAATGTGTCGGGCTGGATGTTGAAGATGTAGATTTCAAAAACAATGGAATCAAAGTTACCCGAAAAGGCGGAAATGAAATGGTGGTATACTTTGGCCCTGAAGTAGAAAAAGCATTGAAGAAATATCTGGAAGTCAGGGAGAATATTACTCCTCTGGCCGGCCATGAGCACGCTCTCTTCTATTCTACCCAACGTCGCCGGATCGGTGTTCAGGCTATCGAGAATCTGGTCAAAAAATATGCCAGAGAGATCACAACCACCAAAAAGATCACCCCGCATAAGCTTCGTAGTACCTACGGTACAGCACTATATCAGGAAACGGGTGATATTTATCTTGTAGCAGATGTTTTGGGACATAAAGATGTAAATACTACTAAGAAGCATTACGCTGCCCTTGATGATGCCAGACGGCGCCAGGCAGCCAAGGCAGTACGACTTCGCGAGGACTGAGAAAAATAACATAGAGGTAATTTACATAAAATATGTTATGTAAATTACCTCTATGTTTTTATAATTATATTTACGATCAAAACAGGTATTTATTTATCAAAATCTGTTTCAAATACTCCCTCCGGAGTACGCATGGTAAGAACACCCAGATTAAATTCACTGTCCATAATTGTGATATGATATTCAAAGATCACATCATCATCAAACTTGGAAAGCAGCACATAGCTTCCGTTCTCTTTCCCATCGATCTGATCGCAGATGTCATCGTAAACTTCCTCACCGGAAATCTTTCGCGGATAACCGCTTGCCTTAATTTTCTCTTCAATTGCTTTATATAATTCTTCCATCCTTTATCCATATCCTTTCTACTGAAATTAATTTGCTGATAAATCAGATATGTTTTTATCATAACAGATTTATCAGCAAAAATCAGCAAATATTTGGTTGTTTCCGATAAAGCTTCAGATAGGAATACAGTTATATAATACTATAACCGAAGAATTTATTTCTTCTCGTAGAGGAATTCTTCCGGCAGAGTTACTTTGAAATCCTTTGCAAGCGCGCGGAAGTCATTCGGTGTGATAGTCTGCAGCTTCTGTGGAGCCATAGATAAGATCTTAACCAGGATCTCTGCGGATTTTTCAACGGTATGAAGGAGTCCGAAGGTCAGGTCGAAATCCTCGCCTGAGCAGAACATACCATGATGCGCCCAGATAACCACATCATATTTTTTCATCAGTTCAGCGGTTTTGATTGCGATTTCTCTTCCACCTGGAACCATCCATCCGATGACACCTACACCATCCGGAAATACTACCGGACACTCAGTTGCGGATTCCCAGAGTTCACGGGTAAATACTTTGTCATCAAGGGGAAGAACGAAGGTAAGTGCAATGGTATTGGTCGTATGTGCATGGTAAATAACACGATGTTTGCCGTTGGTAAGCTTTTTCTTTACTTCATGGTTCATAAGATGTGTCGGGAGCTCGCTGGTCGGTCTTCCACCCTCTACAAGTCCCCAGCGGATGCGGTAGTTGGTTCCTGTCTCGTCAAGCTCAATGATCGCAAGACATACTTCAGGGTCAACGATGATATTACGGAAATATTTGCCGCTTCCTGTTACCAGGAAAAATTCTCCTGCAAGTCCTGGAACCTCAACACCGATGGGAGTCCATTCTCCTGGTGCGTTCAGTCGTGGACGGATCATCTCTACTTCTTCTGCTTTCAGACGATAGCTTAAGTTTCCACCATTTCTCTCATGCCATCCCTGCTTATATCCATCATCTGCCATTTTGATAAAGCCCTGTACGAATTTAGACTCAAGAATTTTCATAATATATTCCCTCCGTGTTCTATGTGGTTTGTTGTTGAATTACAATTGCAATAATATGGTTTCTTGTTGTTTATGGCTTTATTATATGACTGATGATGTGGTTTGTAAAGACTTTTTTTGGAAAAATATTGATAAATCCACATGCAAAGTATAAAAAACTATGTAAATATTCAACAAACCACATGTGTAACAGATATAAAAGAACAGATAACACAAGAAGCAATAATAATATCATGTGATTTAAATGTGGTTTAATGTTGTCTTATAATGGTTGAGTTCTTTTTATAAAGGCATGCAGGAACATCCGATTCCAAGTCCGTCCGGGCCAATATGGCAGGAAAGTCCAAGGGAAAGATCGTCACACATCACATCCATTCCCGGAAAGCTTTCACGGATCTGAGAGATCCAGTCTGCGGTAACTTCCGCAGTGCTGCTGGATGCAGCCATAAGATATACTTTTCCGGCGTCATATTCTTTTTTGAAAGTTGTTTCCAGTTCTCTGTGCATGGCATCAATCATAGCTTTTCTTGATTTTTTCATGCCTCTGCATTTCTGGAAAACATCCAGTTTACCGGTTCCAAATTTCATAACCGGTTTGATATTGAGAAGATTTGCGGCAAGTGCTGTGGTGGTATTGATACGGCCTCCTTTTTTCAGATATTCCAGTGTGCTTAAGCCGACATAGATCACGGTTTTTTCACGGGAAGCTTCCAGAATATCCTTGATCTGTTGTGCTGTATATCCATCTTCCACAAGGTCTATCGCATCCAGAATGGAACGGTGAAGGGGTGTGGAAACACGCCCGTTATCTACTACAAACACCTTGTTTTTATACTGCGGTTCCTGAGACAAGGCGGCAGCAGTCATGCAGGAACCGCTTAAACTACTGCTCAACGGAATGTAGAGGATCTGATCATAAGATAAAAGCATTTCGTCCCACATTTCCATAACTTCCTGTGGGGAAGGCTGTGAAGTTGAAACATCTGCTCCCTCACGCAGCTTCTCATAAAATCCTTTTCTGGAAAAATCCAGGATTTCATGAAAAAGTTCTCCATTCAGATAAAAAGGCATGGGAAGGACATGAATATCCAGTTCCTCTGCTTCCTGTTTTAAAATGCCACTGTGGCTGTCAGCCATGATTCCTATTTTTTTCATATTGTATTTTTCTCCTGTGTAATTCATGGATGTGATTCACAATTCTGTTACTTTTGATAAAGAGCCACACATTCCCGGAATCGTTTCTTATTTAGTTCCCTCATCTGAGAACTCTCGTTTTTCTTTACAAAACCATGGCTCTCCATAAAAGCTCGGTGATCCATCTGATCCATATATATAGAATAATTCCCGCCTTTTTCATTTGAGATCTGTTTAAGAAGTCCGGTACCTATTCCGTTTCTTCGATAATCCCTGCTTACATAAAGAAAGAGAATATTTTCGGACGCAGCGTTCTCTGCAGAAACTGACAACTGTTTTTTCATATCCTGAAGCTTGTTAAAATGTTCAAGATTTTTTCGCCCTTCTCTGGTAAGCTTAAGGCGAATGAAATGATAGGCTTTTTTCAGACGGAAAACCGGGGAAAAATGTCCAAATCTTCCTTTGCCGGTTATCAATACTCCTACTACCTGGTCACGGTAGGTTGCTACGGTAACGTTATCTCTGTAAATCATATAGGTGTAAAAGAAAAGTCTGGTCAGACGTTTTTCGGTATGTGGCTCATCAAACTCCCAGCGGTCTTTATAATTTCTCCGGACAAATTCCCGAATCATTGAAAAATCTTCCTTTTCTGCCTTCCGGTAGGCAGGTGCTTTTTTTAATAACATATTCCATATCTCCTGTATTTTTTCATAAATAACTATCCTATACTTTAAAAGATGATCTGCAACTTAACATCAACTGTTTCTCAACAATTGTTGAAGTTTATAAAAAAGTTTATATAAAATAAAAAACAACGGAAGAACCTCATTAAAAATAAGGTGTCCGCTGTTTTTAGGTTTTCTGGATATATGTAAAGTATTGTTTTACAGTATAACAGTAAAACGACAGCCGCTTCCTGGAATATTTTCCACGGAAACGGTTCCCTTGCACAGGTTCAGGATCTGTTTTACAAGAGCAAGTCCAAGACCGTTTCCCTCCTGCTTATGGGAACTGTCGCCCTGGTAGAATTTATCAAAAATATGTTTCATGGAGTATTCACTGATCTGGGGGCCTTCGTTTTCTATGGAAAAACGGATTTTTTTCCCTTCCGGCATCATCCGGATATAGATCGTACCACCACAGGGGCTGAATTTGATAGCGTTGGAAAGCAGATTGTCCCAAACATGACAAATGAGATTTTCGTTTCCCAGATATTCCACATCTACCATGTCCACATCAAATTCAATCTCTTTTTCGGACCATTTTGGTTCCATTATAACAATGGACTGTCGAATCTGCTCATCCAGACGGTACCAGTTCTGGTGGGTCTGGATCGCCTGATGTTCGATTTTGGACAGCAACAGGATATTTCCTGCCAGGTGGGAAAGCCTTCTGGTATTAAAAAGGATTTTGTTGATGTACTGCTCCTGCTCTTCTGATATAGGCATGTCACCATTCTGCAGCAGAGTTGCATAACCCTCAATTGCACTGATGGGGGTTTTAAATTCGTGGGAAACATTGGAAACAAAGTCTGTCTGCAGAATCTCCGTTGCTTCCAGCTCCTGGACCATCAGGTTGAAATTAGAATAAATATCCTGGATTTCCTTCATTTGCTTTTCAGTTTCCAGTCGGATGGAAAAATCCCCCTCCGCAACCTGTTGCATGGCTTTTTTCAGCTTTAGTACAGGACCGAAATACCTGATACTGAGGAAGTTGTTAAGGACGCCCCCTGCGATTACGCTGGCCAGGATGATCCATACGATGTTCGGGACGTCTGAAATATGCAGCACATCCATAACAAGCCAGGATATCAGAGATACACAGATAAGCTCCGACATGATCATAAAGATAAAACGTAAACGAATGCTTAAATTTATGAAGGGTTTCTTTTTCATGCCTTTACCACCTTATATCCAACTCCACGGATCGTCACGATCTTAAAATCCGGATTATCGCGGAAGCGTTCCCGAAGTCTTCCGATGTGGACATCTACTGTGTGGGCATCACTTGCGGAATCATATCCCCAGATATCATCCATAAGTTGTTGTCTTGTAAAGATTTTTCCCGGAAAGGCTACCATCTTATATAAGAGCATGAATTCTTTCTGAGGAAGTACCATACTTTCCGAGGCAGTGGATACCGTCAGGGAATCGCACTCCAGAATGGTATCTCCGATTCGCTGTTTCCGCTCATTGATCATCTGCGCTCTGCGGAGAAGTGCACCTACCCGTAAAACCAGTTCATTGATATTGACCGGTTTCACCATATAATCATCGGTGCCGGACAGAAATCCCATACGCATATCATCAAAAGCATCTTTGGCAGTGACCATAAGTACAGGAATGGAATCTCCGGCATCTCTGAGTGATCGGACCAGTTCATAGCCATCCATGTTGGGCATCATAATGTCTGAGATGATCAGATCGTAATAATCTTTTTCCAGGGCATCCAGTGCTTCCTGCCCGTCAGAAACCCCTTTTACTGTATAACCGTTTTTTAAGAGGACATGCTGGAAAAGCTGGCGGAGTTCCCGGTCATCTTCCGCAATGAGAATTTTAAACATTTTTACATCCCTATTCTTTGATTTTTTCAATGTCCATGTTTTCAGGCAGGATACAGCTTAAAACAATGGATATGATAAATACAACAGCAACTACATTTTCCGCAAAAACAGACTGTATGATCGACGGGAATATATCCCAGATGCCGCTCTCGCTTGCAGTGGTAAATCCGATTCCAACAGCAAGTGAAAGAGATAGGCGGCAGCAGTCCGATGTGAAACAAACTACTATTATAAGAAAAATTACGGAATAATCATAACATAGATTCGTTGTGGAAACCAGACGGATTTTGATGAATAAATTTAATAATAGATGAAATATGTCATATTATGAATATTTATACACGAAAAAAGAAATACCCTCTTGCATTTTCGGAACTTTTACTGTAAAATTATTAACCAGGTAAACACAAATGTATGCCATACCCGAACACTGATTACAAAGATGTAACCAATCTTAACTGTATCAGTGTTTTTTAATATACAATGGGGAAACGAGGAAAAAAATTATGGAAAAAAAGCATGAAATGATGAGTCTGGAGGACTCCGAACAGCTGAAAGGCAGAATGAAATTCTTTGAAAAGGAACTGGTAGAGAATCATCACATCGATCCCAATCTCTATGTGGAATACGATGTAAAAAGAGGACTTCGTGATTCCGCAGGTAAAGGTGTTCTCACAGGTCTTACTGAGATTTCCGATGTTACCGGCTATAAGCTGGTCAATGGCAGACGTATTCCGGCAGACGGTGCACTGTATTACCGGGGAATCGATGTGCAGGATATCGTAAACGGACTGAAGGACAGACGTTTTGGTTTTGAGGAGACGATCTATCTTCTGATTTTCGGTAATCTTCCCAGCAAGGAAGAGCTTTCCAGATTCCTCGAGCTTCTCTCTGACATGGAGGATCTGGGAGGACGTTTTGTCCGTGACGTTGTCATGAAGGGAACCAATGCCAATATTATGAATGCCATGGAGCGCTGCGTACTTGCTCTTTATACATATGATGATAACCCGGAAGATATTTCTGTGGAGAATGTACTCCGTCAGTCTCTGGAACTGATCGCCAAGCTCCCTGAGATTGCGGTTTACTCCTATCACGCATACCGTCATTTCCGTAAAGATGAAACACTTTTTATCCGCAATCCACAGAAGGGACTTTCCCTTGCTGAAAATATCCTTCTGATGCTTCGTCCTGACGGCAAGTATACAGAGCTTGAAGCTAAGGTCCTTGATATCGCCCTTGTGCTTCATGCAGAGCATGGTGGTGGTAATAACTCTACCTTTACCACACATGTAGTAACCTCTTCCGGAACAGACAGCTACTCTTCCACTTCTGCATCCATTGGTTCACTGAAGGGACCGCGCCATGGTGGTGCCAACCTGAAAGTCCAGAACATGTTCACAGATCTGAAAGCCAATGTAAAAGACTGGGAAAGTGAAGAAGAGATTACAGCATATTTGCAGAAAATACTGAATAAAGAAGCATTTGATCATGCAGGTCTGATCTATGGCATGGGACATGCAGTTTATACACTCTCCGATCCGCGAGAAGTGATCCTGAAGCGTTTTGCACAGGCTCTTGCAGAGGAGAAAGGCATGACAGAGGAATTCAAGCTCTATGATAAGGTTGAGAGTATTGCCGGCCAGCTGATCATGGAACACAGAAAACTGTTCAAGAATGTTTGTGCAAATGTAGATTTCTACAGTGGTTTTGTTTACACTATGCTTGGTATCCCTGAAGAGCTCTTCACTCCGATCTTTGCTATCGCACGTATGCCTGGCTGGAGTGCACATCGTCTGGAAGAACTGATCAGTGCCAATAAGATTATCCGTCCTGCTTACAAATATGTGGGACATCATACTGAGTTTGTACCGTTTGATGAGAGATAATAAAAACAAATGATAAAAGCAGTAGGGATTTCTGTCTTATTTAAGATGGAAGCTCTGCTGCTTTTTTTGTTCTCTCAGATTACAGAAAAACAGAATCATAAATTTACATAATATATATTATGTAAGGTAAATGGCTGCTTTCATAAAAAAACAAGGCTCACCGCATGAGATCGGATTGCCTTGTTTTTTTATGGAATGTTAATATATTATTCTTTTCCTATCGGAAGCTCTTCAGCCAGTTTACAAGAGAATCATGCCAGATGTTGTCGTATACGGTCTTTTTCATCTGGTCATCTACAGGGCCGTTTCCTGCCATTTTTGCAAGGATAGCAGCCTGAAGTTCGCCCACTGTCATTTCCTCCGGCGTTTTGTGCGGATTCGGTGCAGTAACCGCTTTAGTTTCCTGTGGATTGGAGGACTCTGCTTCAGGAGTTGACGGAACATCTGCTGAGTTTGCTGTATTGTCAGAAGCTTTATCTGTATTTTCAGCGGTTGAAGCTTCTTTTTCCGGGACAGCTTCTGTTACAGTGCCATTTTCAGCAGTCTGGTTCTCTTCTGCCTCAGGTGCAGTGATTTCCTCTTTTGCTGCAGCCATTTCCGGGATTTCTGTCCGTACTGGCTTATATTCCGGCATATCTCCGGCCGGAAGCCAGATCTCACCGCTGTTTGCTGCAACACGGACACGGATACGTCCACCTTGGGCGGAAACTTTCTGGCCGGTGAGTGCGCCTACGTATTCCGGTGCGCTTCCTGTTGGAAGATTCATTTCTGCATCGCTGTCATCGTTATTTACTGTGACGATCACACGCATGCCATCCAGATCTCTTGCAAAAGCAAACTGGCGGTTTGTAAGAGCCAGCTCTGCATAGGAACCATAGCTTAATGCAGGAGTTCCCTGACGGACTTTTCCAAGAGCTGCGATCAGTGCTGTACATGGATTCTTTGTAGTGGAATCTGCGTAATCATCAAGGTTCAGAGCAGGTCTTAAGCTGGCATCGGAGAATTTTTCTTTCTTTCCGTCAATGCCGAATTCTGATCCGTAGTAAATACTTGGGACTCCGGGTAATGTATAAAGCAGCACATGTACCGGAGCAAAATGTGCTTTGTTCTGAAGCTTTGTATATATTCTCTCTACATCATGGTTGTCCACAAAATTGTAGAGATCCAGATCACCCATATTCTGAAGATATTTTACTGTGTGGGCGATTTCAAAATAGTTGTGGTCATTATGTCCGCTGTAAAGAGCTTTATGAAGGGCATAATTTGTTACGCTGTGAAGGGTCTGGCCGTTTACCCAGCGACTGTAATCTCCGTGGATAACCTCTCCCATCAGCCAGAAATCCTTTTTTACTTCGTCAGCAGTGTGGCGAAGAATGCGCATGAAATCAAAATCAAGGACATCCGCAGCATCAAGACGGATTCCGTCAATATCAAATTCAGAAACCCAGAAACGGATCACATCGCAGATATAATTCTGTACCTCCGGATTACGCTGGTTCAGCTTAACAAGAAGGTTGTATCCGCCCCAGTTTTCGTAGGAGAAACCATCGTTGTACTCGGTGTTTCCACCAAAATTGACATTGCAATACCAGTTTACATACGGAGAATGTTCACGGTTCTTCTGGATATCCCTGAATGCAAAGAAATCACGGCCTGTATGGTTGAATACGCCGTCAAAGATTACACGGATGCCTTTGTCATGACATGCTTTCACAAAGTTTGTAAGATCTTCATTGGTTCCAAGACGGGAGTCCAGTTTCTTGTAGTCTGTTGTCTCATAGCCATGTCCTACACTCTCAAAAAGCGGACCAATATATAAGGCAGTACAGCCGATTTCCCTGATGTGGTCGATCCACGGCAGCAGCGTGTTCAGTCGATGTACAGGGGTTCCGTAATCGTTTTCCTTCGGGGCGCCTGTGAGTCCAAGTGGATAAATATGATAGAAGATTGCTTCGTTGTACCAGCTCATAATATTACACCTCTGTTTTAAAAATTTACAATTTCCTGATAATTAGAGAAATTGCACAAATATCTTCTTTATAATACCAGATTTTCACCAAATAATCCAGAAACAATTAGATAGTTTTTCAATGAAAAATCCGGCAGATTGTCGACTGCCGGATTTTAAGACATTTATTCATCAAATTCTGCTGTTACAATAAAGCCACGGGGAGTATGTTCGATACTTTTGACGATTCCTTCTGAGGATTGGATACGGTCTGCATTCTTATAGCAGCCGGACATGGCAACAGCCGGTTCGATGATGTAACTGTAATTGGTGGCTGACAAAAATTCGGAAATTTTAACCTTATCTCCTACCTGAATCAGCCCCTGACGTTCCATTTTGAATTTTTCTTCACGCATATATAAAACCTTCTTTCTGTATTTTATAGTTTGAAATGATTTATATTATGCAGTCAGGAACCAGAGGGAATCCGAAGCAGCAGTTTCCGACCGTCTTTTTCTATTGCTGTAAGAACCGGAATATGCTTTTTTCGCAGCGCATGTACGATTGGATACAGGGAAAACATGTCATCACCTGCAAAAACAGCTTCGGGCTTGTATTTGAGGATCTGTTTTATCTGATCTTTGATATAGCTTTTCCACCGGGATTTCTCCATGGCTATTTCGCAATAGCTGCCCTCCATGGTTAATTCCGGCAGTTCCGGGACAGTTAGATGAATAATTTTGGCACGGCTAAGATCAGGCAGATTCTGCAACAGATAATCAGTTTCTGCGCTTCCACCAAGGCTTACGATCACCGCTTCCTCGTGAAATGCTGCAAGACTACTTCTACATGCGCGCAAAGAATCCTCCAATGTGCCACAGGTCATAAGAAACCCACCTTTATGACAGAAGACCGCGCTTTCAAGACCTGTGGCAGCAATAAGCTCCTCACCTTCAAGACCCAGCCACTGAGAAGGAAAGCTGCATTTATAGTTCATGGAGTATTCTTTTTTCTGAGGCTGGATGCAGTAGCCGCCGCGGTTGGATGGAAAAATTACGAACGCAATGCTGGTCTCGGAAAGTCTTTTCTGGCAAGGGATAAATTCCGGGAGTACAAGGATATTGGTATTTTCGGCCGGTGTATCTCCGGTTTTCAGGGCTCTCTGGTGTTCTTCAAGAACCTCTTCCACACGTTTATCAGCCCGTTCATTACCGCGATACCGCTCAAATTTGTTTTCCAGGATCATTCCTGCAACACTGACCGCCTGGAAAAACGCCTGGTCATTGCTGCCTTTGGAATCCCAGCCAAGATTAAAATTCCCGATCAGTGTGGCGAGCTCGTTTTTCTCCCCTGTGTTATCGTTATTATCCAGCGGCTGGACAAACGATTCGTCAAATTTCTCTGCCAGTTCCGCTCCCAGGATCTCTGCTCCAAGTGCTTCCCAGAGAAGACCAAATGCTGCATAAGGCACTCCGTTTTCACGTACCCGGCTGTCTTTCTGGTGGTGATCATACTGACCTCTTCCAATATCAAAAACAAGTCCTTTGTAATCATCGGGAACCTTATTTCCGCGGATGATTGTGATCTCAGGATTCAGATATAAAAGCAGTGCGGCAGAAAAAACATCATCTGCATGGAATTTGCCACTGTGAGTGAATGCAGATGAGTCTTTTTGTCTGATTTCTTCCAATAATTGATTCATATGAAATTCTCCTGTATATTTAGTCTTTTCCAAGTATATCACAGAAATGAAAAAGATACAAAATCCAGAAAGCTATGCCCTGCTCACAAAAAACACCTCGCGGTATATTGCCAGTGAACAGTAACAAATTATTTCCTGCGGCGTCCAAGTCTGTATTTAAAATCTTCATACCCAAAATCTGTCAGACGCTCCATAGTTTTATCACCATGTCTAAGCCATATATCAGGCAAAGGCATTCCATTAAAGGTATTGTTTTTGCAGGTTGTATAAATGGCCATATCACCGAACATGAGAATATCTCCGTATGCCAACGGCTCCGGAAAGCTGTAATCTCCTATAATATCTCCTGACAGGCAGGTTGGTCCTCCGAGGCGGACTGTGACTACATTTTTTCCTGGTTCATCAGCTCCAAGAAGTGGAGGACGGTAAGGCATTTCCAGAACATCCGGCATATGACAGGCAGCACTTCCATCCAGAATTGCAAGACGGGTATCACCATTTTGCAGCACATCCAGAACAGTCGTCAAAAAGAATCCGGCATTTAAGGCCCATGCCTCTCCCGGTTCCAGGTAAACATCCACCTTCCATTCTTCCTTTGCTGCCCTGATGCACTTCTCAAGCCGTGCAATATCATAGCCTGGTCTTGTAATATGATGTCCTCCTCCCAGGTTCAGCCATTTTACCTGAGAAATCAGATCTCCGAATTTCATTTTCACTGCTGCAAGAGTAGTTTCCAGATCAGAGGAGTCCTGTTCACAAAGAGTGTGAAAATGAATACCATCCAATAATCCGATCAGCTCCGGATGCTTTTTCACAGCAGCTTCCCACTGCGCTCTTGTGGTACCCATGCGGCTTCCCGGGGCACAGGGATCATAAATAGCATGTCCCTCCTGGGTAGAGCATTCCGGATTGATCCGAAGCCCTGCACTTTTCCCGGCCTCCTTCGCTCTTTTTCCAAAGCGAAGGAGCTGGGAAGGTGAATTAAAAACTATATGATCTGCAAAGCAAAGCAGCTCATCAAATTCATCCTCACGATATCCGGCACAAAATACATGTACCTCTTTTCCTGGCATCTCCTGGGCACCAAGCCTGGCTTCGTACAGTCCGCTTGCTTCCGTTCCTGTCAGATAAGGTTCCAAAAGATGATAGCAGTCATAATTGCTGAAAGCCTTTTGCGCCAGGAGCATTTTGCAGCCTGTTCTTTTGGCAATATTTCCCATTAATTCTGCATTTTTTATAAGCGCTGTTTCGTCAAGAACATAACAAGGTGTTTTGATCTTCCGGAATTCCGACGGAATAACTCCGCCGGATGCTGCAAAGGGTGGTCTTATATCTGTTCTTTCCATCAATCCACCAGCTCCGGATTATGATTTTCACTGCGTGGAAGTCCATATTTGTCAAGTGCTTCCAGGAACGGATCCGGATCAAATTCTTCTACTGTGTACACTCCCGGGCGGATCCATTTTCCGGTAAGCATCATTAATGCTCCGCACATAGCCGGAACGCCTGTCGTATAGCTGATTGCCTGACTTCCAACCTCTTTATAACATTCCTGGTGATCACAAACATTATAAATATAATAGGTTTTCTCTTTTCCATCCTTTACTCCGGTGAAAATGCAGCCAATGTTAGTTTTTCCCTTAGTACGTGGACCAAGGCTGGCCGGATCCGGGAGAAGAGCCTTCAAAAACTGGATAGGAACGATTTCCTGTCCATTATAGTTGATCGGAGTAGTGGAAAGCATTCCAACATCCTCCAGGCAGCGCATGTGATCCAGATAGCTCTGTCCGAAGGTCATAAAGAAACGGATTCTCTTTACTCCCGGAATTGTCTGGGCAAGGGACTCGATTTCCTCGTGATGCAGAAGATACATATCTTTATCACCAACCTGATCAAAATCGTATTCCCTCTTGATAGCCATCGGAGGAATTTCCACCCAATGTCCATTCTCCCAGTAGCTTCCGGGTGCACTTACCTCACGAAGATTGATTTCCGGATTAAAGTTTGTTGCAAATGCGTATCCGTGGTCTCCTCCATTGCAGTCCAGAATATCAATAGTATCGATCTGGTCAAACTCATGCTTTAATGCATATGCACAATATGCCTGGGTAACACCCGGGTCAAAGCCGCAGCCAAGAAGCGCAGTAAGTCCTGCTTCCTCAAATTTCTTCCTGTATGCCCACTGCCAGGAATAATCAAAATATGCGGAAAATCCTGCTTCCTTGCAGCGTTTTTCATAAATAGCACGCCATTTGGGATTATCAGTATCTTCTGGCTCATAGTTTGCCGTATCCATATAGTTTACGCCACATGCCAGGCATGCATCCATAATGGTCAGATCCTGGTACGGAAGTGCAATATTCATTACCAGATCCGGTTTGTAAGTATTGATCAGCTGGATCAGCTGGTTTACATCATCTGCATCCACCTTTGCGGTGGTAATAACTGTTTTTGTTTTTCCCTCCAGCTTCAGGGCAAGTGCATCACATTTTTCTTTTGTCCTGCTTGCTATACACAGTTCTGTAAATACAGTATCTGCCTGACAACATTTCTGAATTGCTACACTGGCTACTCCACCGCAGCCGATTACAAGTACTCTGCTCATGTTTTTTTGTCTCCTTTTTTATAATTAACTGGTTAACTGTTTTTATTTTGCCAATGCCAGCAGCAGTTCCCTGACTACCTTACATGCTGTAGCAGTGGAAACACCGCTCGGATCCAACATAGGCGCCAGTTCATTGACATCTGCTGCCACAATATTTAATTCTGATACCTTCCGGATGGCAGCGAGCAATTCAAGAAAGCTTACGCCTCCTGCCTCCGGTGTACCGGTTCCCGGAAATACAGACGGATCCAAGCAGTCCAGATCAATGGTAAAATATACCGGAACCTGCTTCCTGGCCAGTTCCTCTACTGTTTCTTCCAGACCTTCAAAGGTAAAGGGATGAAAATCTGTATGCTCCTTTGCAAACCGGAATTCTTCTCTTTCCCCGCTTCGAATACAAAACTGATGTATCCGTCCATTTCCAAGAATATCATAGCATCTGCGGATAACACACGCATGGCTTAAACGGGCACCAAGATAATCGTCTCTTAAATCTGCGTGAGCATCAAAATGAATAACATGAAGTCCCGGATATCTCTCTGCGGCAGCTCTCACAGCAGCCAGTGTCACCAGATGCTCTCCCCCCAGAAGCAGAGGCATTTTTCCTGACTTCAGGATTTCCTCTGCACGATCCTGTATATCAGCAAGCGTCTTTTCACTGCTGCCGAAGCAAAGCTCCAGATCTCCACTGTCAAATACATGGATATCCATAAGGTCACGATCCTGATAAGGGCTGTAGGTTTCCAGTCCAAAACTTTCATGGCGAATGGCAGAAGGACCGAACCTGGCTCCCGGACGAAAGCTTGTGGTTGAATCAAAGGGAGCTCCGTAAAGAACGATTTCCGCTTCCTCAAAGCTGCTGTCACAGCCGATAAAATTTTCAATATTTGGTAAGATCATAAGTCAGCCCTCCACCTCCTGAAGCATTTCTTCCAGAAAAGCAGGAAGATAAAAAGCACCTTTGTGAAGCCTTGTAGTATAGTAACGGGTGCGAAGATTCAGTGCATTCCATGCCTCCGAATCCAGATCATCCACAGGATGGTATCTTTTACTTGCAAAGCCAAACAGCCAGTATCCGGCAGCAAAGGTAGGAATATGTGCCTGGTAAACACGACTGATCTGGAAAGTGCTGGCAATTCTTTTGTGACTGCGTTGCATAGCATGGGCATCCTCCGAATAAAAAGGACTTCCCTGCTGATTAACCATGATTCCATCTGCCTTCAGCGCATTATAGCAGTTTCCGTAAAATTCACGGGTGAACAATCCCTCTGACGGGCCAAATGGGTCAGAGGAATCCACAATAATAAGGTCATATTTATTTTCACAGCTGCGTATATATTTCAACGCATTTTCATAATGAAGGTGCACTCTCCTGTCATCCAGCCTGCAGGCATTTCCCGGAAGATATGCGCGACAGGCCTCTACTACCATAGGATCCATCTCTACCAGATCAATATGGCTGACACGGTCATATCTGGTCAGTTCACGTACAACTCCGCCGTCTCCTGCTCCGATCACAAGAATATCCTTAGCTTCTTTATGAATAGCCATAGGTACATGAGTGATCATCTCGTCATAAATAAATTCGTCGCGCTCTGTGAGCATTACATTGCCGTCAAGTGTGAGTACCCTGCCAAATTCCGGTGTCTCAAAAATATCAATTCTCTGATAGTCGCTCTGCTTTGAGTAAAGCTGACGGTTTACCCGGATACTATGCTTCACATCCGGTGTATGAAATTCCGAAAACCACATTTCCATTTATTTACCTCCCTGCCAGTACGTTTAAACGCAATATATCCGGATCTTCCGGCCCTGTCATATTGCATCCTTTTGCCTTGGCATATTCAATATAATCCAGGATTTCCGGTGTGATTCGTTCTCCCGGAGCCAAAATCGGGATTCCAGGAGGATAACACATTACAAATTCGCTGCATACCTTGCCTTCTGTTTCTCTGAGAGGAAGGCTGCATTTTTCAGCATAAAAAGCTTCCTGGGGACTTGTCACTACCTGCGGATCGATATATTCCTGATCCAGTAATCCTGATTTATCCTTCTGGAATCGCCTGCGGATCTCCGCAAGAGCACTAACCAATCGCTCTATTTCCTGGGCACGGTCTCCGATGGACAGATAAGCCAGAATATTTCCGATATCACCAAATTCGATCTGAATGTCATATTCATCTCTCAGTATGTCGTAAACCTCGATCCCTGCAAGTCCGATATCCAGAGTATGTACACTTAATTTCGTAATGTCAAAATCAAAAACAGAATCTCCATTCACCAGTTCCTTTCCAAATGCGTAATAGCCGCCAATAGCATTAATCTCTTCCCTTGCATACTCTGCCATATCTGCTACCTGATGAAAAATCTGGCGTCCCCGCTGTGCAAGATTCCGGCGTGAAATGTCGAGACTTGACATCAGAAGATAGCTGCCGGAGGTAGTCTGGGTCAGGTTGATGATCTGACGAACATAACCTGCATGGACACCCTGTCCTGTAAGAAGAAGACTGGACTGGGTCAGACTTCCGCCGCTTTTATGCATGGATACAGATGCCATATCTGCACCAGCTGCCATTGCCGAAACCGGCAGTCCCCCGCCAAAATAAAAATGAGTCCCATGTGCTTCATCTGCCAGACACAGCATTCCCGCTTCATGAGCCATACGCACAATCGCGCGAAGATCACTGCAGATTCCATAATAGGTGGGATTATTGACAAGCACAGCCACAGCATTCGGGTGCTCCTTAATTGCTTTTGCCACCTGTTCACGTTGCATTCCAAGGGAAATCCCAAGTCTCTGATCCACCTCCGGATTCACATAGACCGGGATTGCTCCGCACAGAACCAGCGCATTCAGCACACTTCTATGGACATTACGGGGAAGAATGATCTCATCTCCCCTCTTACAGGCAGTTAGCACCATAGTCTGTACTGAGCTTGTAGTTCCTCCAACCATAAG
Source organism: Blautia schinkii (assembly GCF_013304825.1). GTDB lineage: Bacteria > Bacillota > Clostridia > Lachnospirales > Lachnospiraceae > Blautia_A > Blautia_A schinkii_B. Next base: position 208,467 of record NZ_JAAWUO010000003.1, read on the forward strand.
AAATGCATGAGCGGCTCCAAAGGCATCTGCTGCCAGCTCTTCTGCTTCACGGATCACAGATACGGGATGGCAGAGATTATCGAGCGGCTTCATGCTGTTTACATCCACACCTACACATTTTTGTCCCAGAAATTCAGTAAGCTCAGGATTTCCTCTTCCTCTTTTATGTCCTGGCACATCGAAGGGTACCACCCTCATACGCAGGAATTTTTCCAGAGCTTCATGAATCGGTGCATGATTCTGGTCCAGTTTAAAACGACTTCTGTTCATTGCTTCTCCATTTCCAGTTCCTTTATCTGCACAAAAAAAACAGGCCGATACAAAACCGTAAACCTGCTTAGATCATTCTTCCAGATTCAGATTTCATTGCACATATAATATAAAAAACCTCATATTTACATGAAACCAGAATCAGGATGATATATGTCAGAGTCTATATAGCAATCATACTTTTACTACTCTTATTGACCGTTTCACAAGTCTGCGCAACAGGCGCATGACGGTTATCAAAGGAACCAACTTATAAAATTTGAGCTTCTAACTCAATCAATAAGGCAACCAAAGTTACCATCAGCGGCAGTGGACCCGGCTGTCCGTATGGCCTTAACTCCAAATGGAGTGATCCAAAATAATTGCTTTGAAAAGACTCTTTTTTGTCTTTCAAATTCTATATAAGCATAACATATCCGAAAAATCATGTCAATTACTTCCGTTTTCCAGTTTCGGCTGTTCTTCTGAAACAACTGCCCCGGAATTTGTCATGACAAGAGAACAGGCAATTAATAATAATTGTCTTCAATGAAAAATTGCCAGAATTTTTAAAAATCCTCTTGTATTTTCGGTCATAATGCACTATAATATGAAACATATTAATAGCAATTTTATTCAAAATTATTATATGTGTCTAAGGAGGAAAACAGAATGGTTGAACTGATCGTAGGAAAGAAAGGCAAAGGAAAAACAAAAGTACTGTTAGACAAAGTAAACGGAGCTGTAAAGGATGCAAACGGTAGTATTGTTTACTTAGACAAAAGCACTAAACACATGTATGAACTGAATAACAAGGTTCGTCTTATTGACGTTTCCGGTTTTCCTGTTAAGAATGCTGACGAATTCGTAGGATTTATCTGTGGTATCCTTTCACAGGATCATGATCTGGAGCAGATTTACCTGGATAGCTTCCTTACAACAGCAAAACTTGAAGGTAAGGATGCAACAGAAACACTGGATCAGTTAAGTGCCATTGGTGAGAAATTTAAGGTTTCCTTTATTATCAGTATGTCACTGGATAAGGAAGAAGTTCCTGCTACATATCAGGATAAGATTGTCAGCGCATTATAATAAAATTGAATATTGATGTTGTTTTTATATAAGAATAAATGATATTAAACAACATAAAATCAGGGGAATCTATTTTGGATAGATTCCCCTTTTTAATGCTTCATTCCCTCTCATTTTCCATCTGTGCCCTGGCTTTCCGTCCAATGCGTGTATTGCTGTTCATAAGACTGGCACGGGTGACTTTGTCATTGCCGAATTTTATTCTGATAGAATCCAGAGCCGCATCAAGCTTCTGGCGGCGTTCTTTTTCACAGGTGTCTTCAAAGAAAGACAGCTGTTCAAAGGAATCGTCGGTAAGCCCTGTCAGGGATACTCCGATCAGGCGGAGAGGCTGGCCTTTCCAGGATTCCTGAAAAAGTTTCCGGGCATCTGTGTAGATTTCATCTGTGATATCTGTGGCATTGGCAAGTTTCATCTGATGAGATTTATTCCGGAAATCCAGGGTTCTGAAGGTTACGGATATGCAGGTGCACTTTTTCTTTTTACGTCGCATGCGGGTTGCCAGGACATCACACTGTTCCAGCAGGATAGGAAATATCTTTTCAAGAGAAACAATATCATCATTAAATGTTGTTTCTACACTGAAACCTTTTGCTTCATCAGGCTGGGATTTTACCGGAGAATCGTCCAGGCCTCTGGAATACTGGTAAAGCTGCTGGCCCGCCTTGTCACCCAGAAGCTGCTGGATTTTGGATTTTTTTTCATGAGCCAGGTCTCCGATCGTTTTAATTCCTGCATCTATGAGTTTCTGCTCTGAGGATTTTCCGAGAAAAAGCAGATTCCGTACTGGAAGCGGCCACATTTTTACAGGAATTTCATCTGGGAACAGCGTATGGACCTTATCAGGTTTTTCAAAATCAGAAGCCATTTTTGCCAGAAGCTTGTTTGTGGATATTCCTACATTTACAGTAAAACCAAGTTCGTTATGGATCTTATCTTTGATTTCGCAGGCAGTTGCAACAGGATCTGGATATATAAAAGAAGTTCCGGTCATATCCAGAAATACCTCATCAATGGAAAAAGATTCCATTACAGGTGCATAGGATGCGCAGATTGCCTTAAAAGCCCGGGAATATTTGTCGTAAAGCTCAAAATCAGAAGGAACTGTGACAAGGCCGGGACATTTGCGCAGAGCCATGGCCATTGGCTCACCTGTCTGAATGCCATATTTTTTTGCAGGGATAGATTTTGCTACCACAATGCCGGTCCGTTTCTGTGGATCTCCACCGATACAGGAAGGAATTTCACGGAGATCCGGAAGGCCTTCTTTTATTCTTCGTACAGCTTCCCAGGAAAGGAAAGCACTGTTTACATCAACATGAAAAATTAATCGTTTCATAGTTGTTCACCCTTTGTTTTTATAAGTTTCTGTCGTAGCTACTGTCCAATCCGGGAAGAAAGCTGTCTGAAAAGCTTCAAATACTCCTCTTCCACTGTTTTAAATGGAAGTACTGTATAATCAACTGTGATATGGATCGCAGGTTTCGGTTCTGCCGGAGTCTCACCAAGAAGATATTTCAGATCATACCAGAGAAGGTCATTGTCTATGGATTTCAGTTTCATGTCCTCTTCTTGGGAAAGAGCGGAACCCAGATACTTTCGGTAAATAATTTTAAGAAGTTTTTCTTCCTGTTTCAGATAATCCATGAGACTTTTTTTGAAAGGTCTTGGGACATCTGACATGTAACATTCACTGGCATCATGAAGAAGTGCAGCCAGGCTCAGGCGGCTGGAATAGCTGCGGGCAGCGGCTTCTCTGGCACAGAGGATACAATGCTGTCCTACGGAGAAAAAGCTCTTTACATGGCCGTTGCCGCGACAGATAAGGGAAAGGGCATGTGCAATGTCTTCTATACAGATAAGTGCTTCTTCTGGATGAAGAGGATCAAAATGTCTGCCCGTGTAAGTGGTAATACAATCGCTCATAATAGGAAATGCTCCTTTCTGTAAGTTACCTTTTATATGATAATTATTGGTTCGCGTGATTTATGTATTTTATTATAAACACTGAAAAGAAACATGTCTATTATGAAAAAGCAAAATAAATAGATTCTGTTTTTACAAATCTGTTCTGTTCTGTGCTATAATACAAAAAAACGACAGGAGATAATGGCTATGAAGCATATGGAAGAAATGAAGATTGCCGGTCTGGCTATGGCACTATGTATTGTCATGCTGGGAATTTATATTGTTGTTCCGAAAGATGGAACAACCTCTCATCTTACAGCGATTCCGGATAATAACGCAGCACAGCCTGCTACAGATTCAACTTCTCAGGGACAGGGTTCTACAGATACCGGAAATGATGGTTATTTTCCAATTTATACAGAAGACAGCTATGATAATTCGTACTCTGATGGCAGCGGAGATAATGGAGATTCCGATACTGATAATAATTACTCTAATGATAATTCAGGTGATACGGCTGATAACAGCGATTACAATACAGATTCATCCGATAATGGTGACAATGGAGATGATGAAGTAACTGATGAGACTCCTTCTGATGATTCGTCTGATAATACAGATAACGGAACTGGTGATGTGATCGATGATAGTTCTGATACAGGTGATGCATCTGATTCAGATCTTGGAAATGATATCGGAGATACCGGAAATGATGATACAGTAGAAATATATTAAAAATATATAAAGCATGCAAAAAAAGAGCAGATTTCTGCACTTCACATTATATTGTGATACAGAAGCTGCTCCTTTTTTATAAATTAACAAATAGCTGAGTGGATCATGACTATCCGTTCAGCTATCTGTTTTGTTTACTTATGAATTAATATTCTGAAGCAATGAGGTCATTTCCTGATACAGGACATCTTTGGAGGAGGCACCCATAACAATGGAAATAAATGGTTTTCCGTAAGCATTCTGACTTAACAGAGCCAGACAATTTCCTGCTTTATCAGTTGTTCCTGTTTTTCCGCCAAGGATAGTGACATCCTTCGGTGCAGTTGCCTCTCCGGTAAGATAATGATCTGTCGCCGGCAAGGTGGCACTTGCATCGGAACCATCGGTGTGTTTGTAAGTAACTGTGTAAGATGACATCTGTGTGATATCAGTAAATTCCGGATAATTCAGTGCTTCTTTCAGCATCAGATAAATATCGTAAGGTGTTGTGTAATGATTCTCATCCTGCAGACCATGAGGATTGGTAAAATGAGTACCTGTACATCCAAGCTCTGCAGCAAAAGAATTCATCATTTCCACGAATTTATCAGTTGTTCCTCCTACATGTTCTGCAATGGCAGAAGCTGCATCATTAGCAGAATAGACTAGCAGGCAATGAAGAAGCTGATCCATTGTGACCTGATCCCCTGCCTGAAAACCTGCCACCTGAGAACCGGATTCCAGAGTAACATTTTCCTGGGAAATCGTTACAGTATCATCCATGTTGCCATATTTCAGAGCTAACATTGCAGTCATAATCTTAGTGATGCTGGCAGGATACACTTTGTTGTAGGCACCTTTGGCATAAAGGACTTTTTTGTCATTAAGGTTCAGAAGAACTCCGGACTGATTATCATCCAGACTGACCGAATCCAGATCAACATCCTTGGTGACAACACAGAGATTCTGGGCAAATCCTTCTGCTCGTTGGTTTTCTTTTGAAATCAGAGTATTATCAAATTCAGAAAATACATTGAAGGAATTAGTCGTGGATGAGAATGCGCCTCCCTTTAATTTATAAACGCCAAACCCGCCTGCACCGCATAATACCACAAGAAGAAGTATCAGCAAAATAGTGTTGCGAATCCTTTTTCTGCGCATTCTGCGAAGCCTGGCCGCCTGTGCTTTCCGTTTGGCAGATGCTGTGGAAGATGAAGGCTGACGGGGAGTTTGAGTACCGGAAGATGTACGGCCGGAACGGTTTGCCGGTCTGGCACTGTTTTTTACAGGTTCTTTACGTGTCATAAATATTCCTCTTTCCGAAAGTAGGCATCCTTTTTCTGCTCTTTCTTTTGTAATTCTTTATTATATGTACTGCTCTGGAGTCCAACGTTGAGAACAAGTCCCATACCTATAAAAAGACTGACCAGAGAAGTAAGTCCATAACTTACAAAAGGCAGCGGTGTTCCGGTATTCGGTGCAAGGCCGGTAGCAACACAGATATTGATAAAACTCTGTATAGAGACAATACTTCCTACACCACAGCATATGATCTTTCCGGCAAGATCCTTCGCCCTGAGACTCATGCGGATACACTCAAAAGTGATCAGGAACAGAAGAAGTACAATACATGTACAACCGAAAAAGCCATACTGTTCTCCTGCTACTGCGAAGATAAAGTCTGTCTGGTTCTCAGAAACAAAGTTTCCGTCATTAACAGAAGTGACACTCGTATTATTGCCAAACACACGGCCTACAAGCTCACCGGAAGCAATGGCTGTCTTGGAGTTGTTCTGCTGTTCAATGTCATCCGCATATTCTTCATTTTCCGGATAGAGAAAGGACATGATACGGTTTCTCTGGTAATCCTGTATCAGCTTCTGATCCGGTTGAACAACGATGGAGAGAAAAATGATTGCAAGAGGAATCGCAATCATTGCTGCACCACCAATGATCTTATAACTTAATCCTGCGATATAGATCAGAATACAGAATAAGATCGTTACAGTAATGGTATTCTTCATATCTGGCTGCACATAGATCAGCATTAACGGTATCACAAGGAGTACAGCTGATTTTACAAGTGTTCTTAAAGTATTGAGATCTTCCTCATGATCCATAAAAAATTTTGCAAAAAACAGGATAATGATAATCTTGGACAGCTCAGTAGGCTGGAAACGGATAAATCCCAAATCCACCCATCTTGCAGCACCATTGGCACTTGATCCGAAAAATCTGACTGCAAGAAGCATTACAATATTAAATCCATACATGATCCACTGAAAGTTCAAAAGCCAGGAATAATCCATCAGCGAAAGGATCAGCATAAGAACTACGCCGATGATCACACCCAGAAGCTGACGGGTGCGGAGATAATCAGCAGCTGTTCCAACAAGCTGAATACCGATAAAGCTGATCGCCAGCAGGAATACTACCAGGCGGAAATTATAAAACCGCAGCTTATACTGTTTAATCATAAATTATGCATCCCTTTTCTTAAGTACAGGTATGACGGCATGCAGAACAGGTGGTTCCTGAGTAATCTGTATCGTCACCCCTTTTTCATCAATAACAACGTATTTTTTTACCGTATGAATAAGATCATTGCGCAAAAGCTTCATCATCTGTGGAGAGCAGTCTATGCGTTCAGAAACAAGAAGAAGTTTCATTCTGTCACGGGCATATCCTGCAGAACGGTTTTTTTCGGAGAAAAAAGCACGCATTTGGATTCCTCCCTTTATGATGAGAAAACGGCTGGCAGCAGGTTATTTCCTGAAAATACTGCCAAATCGCTGAAATATATTGTTTTTGCGACGGACGGTAACATAAGGAATATCCTCCCCCATCAGCCGTCGGCAGATGTTTCGGTACTCCTCTTCTGCCTGGGATTTTTTACCGGAAAGAGGTTCACCCTGGTTGGTAGAAATGACGATCTGCTCATCATCAAGAATCGCTCCGATCAGATCTACGGCAAGAATTTCCAGTACATCATCTACAGACATCATATCGCCCCTGGCAACCATCTCCGGACGGAGCCGGTTGATGATCAGCCTGATATCGCGGATTCCGTCAGATTCCAGAAGTCCGATGATACGGTCTGCATCACGGATAGCTGATACTTCAGGGGTTGTTACTACAAGTGCCCGGTCGGCACCTGCCACGGCATTACGGAATCCCTGCTCAATCCCTGCCGGACAATCCAGAAGAACATAATCGAACTCTTCCCTGAGATCATCAGTAAGTTTGATCATCTGTTCCGGAGATACGGCAGTCTTGTCCTTTGTCTGGGCTGATGGAAGAAGATACAGTTCCGAGTGCCGCCTGTCGCGGATCAGAGCCTGTTTCAGGCGGCAACTTCCATTGATAACATCTACCAGATTGTAAACAATACGATTTTCAAGTCCCATGACAACATCCAGGTTTCTAAGACCGATATCAGTGTCCACAACTACGACTTTTTTGCCCATGGCTGCAAGTCCTGTTCCAATGTTGGCAACTGTTGTGGTTTTTCCTACACCGCCTTTTCCGGATGTGATGACAATGACCTCACTCATGTTTTCTGATTCCTCCTGATAAAAAGTTCCATACTTCTGGTCTTTTCGTCTGGTTCGTTTAGTCATTCGAAACATTACTGGTATCGCTTGCGGCATAGCCAGTGAGAATGGTGCTTTCATCTGCAAGTCCGAAAATGTATTTAAAAATATCATTTGCTGCAAGGCAGGCATTACCGGATGCATATCCATTGGCAATACGGACAGAAATTGCATATTTCGGTTCAGAGGCTGGTGCATATCCGATAAAAAGCGCATTGTTCGGATGGTAGTAATCAATCTCAGCTGTACCAGTCTTTCCGGCTGCTTCAACTCCAAGACCATTAAACTGGTCATGTGTCTGCACTACACGGTACATGCCATCATGGATATCATCCCAGATGTTGCTTGCAATGTCAAGCTGGCCTTCTTTTTCGGAAGGATATTCTTTTACCAGATTTCCCTTGGAATCGGTTACACGGTTCAGAAGAGAAAGCTTGTAGATGCTTCCGGATGTTGCAATGGTAGTTGCGTATCTTGCAAGCTGACTGGTGGTAAACAAGTTGGTACCCTGTCCAATATAAGAAGGAACTGCATTTTTATCTGAAACCTGAGGGGAAGCTTCGGAAATTTCGATTCCGGTCTTTCGGTCAAGTCCCATCAGCGACGCATATTTCTGGAGCATTCCAAGGCTTCGTGCCTCGGAAAAATTCCCCTCAGAATCCTTACCAAGTTCAAAACCGATGGTGCTGAAGAATACGTTGCAGGACTGCTCAATAGCTCCGCGGATCTCAAGAGAAGAATGTCCCTGCTTGTTCCAGCAGTTGATCGGGGGTGTTACAAGATCAAAACTTCCTGTACACTCAATGTAAGTATTATCATCGATCACACCCTCTGACATACCGGCAACTGTGGAAAGGATCTTCAGTGTAGATCCAGGTGCTGTTCTCTGCTGAGTAGCCTTATTAAAAAAAGGACTGGAGAGATCGGTGGAAAGCTTTGCATAGTAATCGGTATCCATATTATTGGTAAGTCTGTTATTATCATATCCCGGATAAGATACACATGCAAGTACATCTCCTGTTTCTACATCGGTAAGAACGGCTGATGCAGAACACGGAGCTAACGCAAGCTGGGCAGGAGTGATCTCAAGGTTTGCAATCTTACGGTACATAAATGTATAGGAATCGATCTGACCGGAAGCCAGACTCTGATAAAGCTCGTCCTCTTTAGAGAGAATACCCTGTTCATAAAGGATAAGACACAGTTCCTGTCCGCTGATGGTATCTTCCTGAAGCATATATTTGTACAGAAGTTTGGAAAATCCTGTATCTGTCTTCAGATAGTTGATAACGTAATCAGTCAGAGCCTGATATATCTCGGTGGAATCCAGATATTCACCGGATGTGGAAATCTGGGAGATATCGATCCAGTTCTGGCTGGCGGCATAGTTAAGATAATCTTTCAGGCTAATGCTCTGGTCGTTTTTCCATGCTTTGTAAGTCTCATCGGAAGTATCAATGGAATCACTTTTCAGAACATTCAATGTGTTTGTGAGAAGATCATCACAGATATAGGTAAGGTATTCCTGGATCTGTGCATCTTCATCTTTATAAGCAGGCGGATTATCACCCGTGAGCCTGTTACTTATTGTATCAAAAACCTGCTGCTGTTTTTGTTGAAACTTGGCATATAAATTTTTTTCTGTATCAGAAGCATCATCATTGCTGAATTTTGTGATATCGATCACGCTGTTGGCGATCAAAGCATTGTATACATCATAGATCGGAATGGTAATCTTACTTGCATCTTTTTCGGCTTCATAGTCGTATGATTTATTTGGTGTCAACTTGGAAAGAACGATTCCGGCTACACGCTGCTCCAGGATCTGATAGATACTCTTCTGCCAGTCTGAATCAATGGTCAGATAAACGTCGTTGCCAGCTACAGGATCTACAGTTTTGGAGCTGTCGATATCCAGAACTTTACCAAGGTTATCAACGGTTACGGTTTCTTCACCGTCTTTGCCCTGAAGATCCAGTTCCATATACTGCTCGATTCCGGCTTTTCCTACGATAGCATCGTTGGAATAGTCAGGGTTTTCTTTACGAAGAGTTTCCAGTTCCTCGGAAGAAGCCTGGCCTGTGTAGCCAAGGATCGGAGCCATGCTCTCATCATCTACATATTTTCGGGTGGAATCTTCCACAATATCAATTCCCTGAAGTTCTGCCTGATTTTCTCTTATGGCTGCAACAGATTTTTCACTGACATTAGTTGCGATGGTAACAGGCATATATTTCTTGAAGCTGTTGGTATTCAGCTGATAACGCATAATTGCGATTTCAAGAATTTCCTGTTTGGTAAGCTCATCAGGAAGTGAATGCGCAGCAAGCTCTTCGCTGGTGTAAGCATCTTTACCGTACAGTACAATGGAAAAACCCTTGTTTCCTGTGAGGTAATCCATCATTTCAGCAGCAGTGGCATTTTTCTGCTCATCGCTTAAGTTATCGATCTGCGCTTCTCCGTAAACATCTGCGCGGAAACGGTTCAGTGTAAAGCCTTCATCTACATCAAAGGCATAATCACCGTGATCGTTTACAATAATATGAAAATTATCTGAGAGACTGTCACCATTTCCGGAAAGGATCTGAAGCACCTGGTAGGCAATGCCGTTCAGTGTCAGATTTTTTTCTCTGGAGGTGTCGTATGTACCGCTGTCTTCAAAAGTAACAGAATAGGCAAGTACATTGGAAGCAACTACTGTGCCGTTCCTGTCATAAATATTACCACGGGTACTTTTGATCACTCGTGTTTTAGTTGTTCTTGACTGAAATTTATTGATGTAGTCCTGACCCTGTATGATCTGCAGGCTGAAAAGCTGCCTTACAAGAACAGAAGAAAGAAAAACAAATACGATCACAAGAACTGTTGTACGTTTTAAGCGTATTTTTTTGATGATTTTTTTTATTTTAATTCCCAAATAGACTCACTTTCTTTCCTTACAGTATCCATTAAGTGGTAGTTGATCCAGTAAAATGCCCGGTATACGATGATCGTGAGGAAAACCGTATAGACAATTTCAGGAATGATGATCCTATACATATAGGTCCAGAATCCAAGGCGACCCCGAAGAAGAAACTGCAGGCCGTATACAGCCAGATTATAAAGAAGATCAGTTCCTGCTACAAGGAAGATCGGAACCTTCAGATCATCATCGTAAAAGCTGCGGAACGCATAACCACTGATAAACCCTACATACATATAGATCAGTGCATAAAAACCAAACAGTGATCCGTAAAAAAGATCAATAAACAGTCCGGAGAAAAAACCTGTCCAAAGACCAGCTTTACGACCGCGCATCAGTCCCATCGCAACACAAAGGATCAGTGGCAGGTTCGGTGTAATAGAACCAATGGAAATGTAATCTATTACTGTACATTGAAGTAAAAAACAGACTATTATGGTAATAAACAGTACGATTTTATTTTTCATCGGACGCATCCTCCGATTTATCTACTGCGTCCTGTTTATTGACGGTAATAACAAATACATCTTTGAGATGGCCAAAATCCACCGGTGTTACAATGGTACCTGTTTTTGTCAGGTTGTTGGGATCCTGCTGGATCTCACTGACATAACCGATAAACAGTCCTTCTACATATTTTTCACTGATGTTGGATGTGACAATACGTTCGCCTACAGTTACCTTGTTGTCCTGATCATACAGCTGTTCGAAACTCAGTTTACCCTCATCAATAAGCTCCAGATCTCCTGTTACAACGCAGTTGTCAGAAGTGCTGACTGCCATTGCACTTACGTTGCTGCTGTCATCAATAATAGAACGTACGGTTGCCCAGGAAGGTCCTACCTCTGTGACAATACCAACAAGCCCTTTGCCTGCAATTACGTTATTATCAATGTGGATACCATCATTACTGCCCTTGTTGATCATAAAGGTATCATACCAGTTCCCCGGATCTTTGGAAATGATACGCGCTGCAACTTTTGGATAGTCGGAGTATTCCTGATCCAGATCATAAAGTTCCTTCAATCTGGTAAGTTCAGTCTGATCCTGGATCAGGATGTTATTCTGCTCAGTGAGGCTGTTGATCTGATTTTTAAGATTCTCATTTTCCTGAAGCACATCCTGTTTATCACGGAGACTATTCTTTACATCCCCAAACATGTTGCTGACACCTGAGATACCTTTTTGAAATGGTACTACAAGGAAACTGGCAGCACCCTGCAGTGCCGAGGAGGATGATCCTGAAGCAACTGTAGCTACAATGCAGCTTCCGCAGAAAAGTGTCATGATCACAAGGAGATGCTTGCTTTTTAATTTGAAATGAAAACGCACTTTTTTTCTGATGTTTTTCATGTACATACCCCTTTACAGTTTTTTCTGCTTTACAGGCTGCGCCCATTTGCGCAGTTCTCTGTCGCGGATAATCTTCTCAAGGCCGCGCACAGCAGAAGTTTCGTACAGATCGGAAAGATTAAAGGCAAAGCCTGTGTAACTTGCAAGATAATTATCAAGATATGGAAGCCGTGTGCTGCCGCCTGTCAGATAAATGCCTTCTTTTGCTATGTGATAAGCAATCTGAGGCGGCGTACGTTCCAGAAAAGTCTTCATTTCCGATGCGATCTGGTTTACACAGTTGGTAATTCCCTCATTAACTACTGAAGCAGAAACCACTTCTTCTCTTGGAAGACCGGAAACACTGTCAATTCCTACCACCTTGCGGGCTTCTTTCTTCTGATCGTTCAGCCGTCCCATCACCAGTTTAAGACGCTTGGCCGTGCGGGTTCCAATCTGGAGATTATATTGCTTGCGGATTTCGCTGCAGATGGATTCGTTCATTTGTCTTCCACCAATAGGGATTTTTCGGCTGATGATGATCTTTCCTTCGGTGATAATGGAGAACTCTGTACTCTGGGCACCGATGTTAACGATCATACTGCCCTCTTCCTTCTCGAGATTCACATTCATGGCAATTGCGTCTGCAATAGGGGATTCTACCATGAAAACGCGGTTCTTGCGAAGCCAGTGCCCGTTGACCAGATGATAATAAGCTCTCTTTTCGATGGCCGTCATATCAAGAGGAACTGCAAAATACATATCAGCACCAAGACCGGTTGTATGATCGATCTTTCGCATCATACTGTACAAGACGATTTCCTGAAGTTCCAGATTGGCGATCATACCAAACGCCATAGGGGAATTCACCGTAACATCAGCTGGTGCTTTTTCAAACATTTCGTATGCATCGTTACCCATGGAAAGGATTTTACGTTCACGATAGGCCACCATGTTTTTTTCTATGTAGGTTTTATTTCTAAAAGCTGAATAAACTTTTACAGAGCTGCTCCCCAGGTCTACTCCGTAATGATTTCTAAAAAGCATAAATCTGCCCCTTCACTTAAATGTACTCGTCAAAAATTCCTTTTTCGCGGAAACTGATGTATTTCTGGTCGCCTATGATAATGTGATCCAGAAGATGGATTCCAATCATTTCTCCTGTTTCATAAATACGTCTTGTCACATCCAGGTCAGCTTTGCTGGGGGACGGATCACCGCCTGGGTGGTTGTGGACAAGAATCAGATTCACAGCGCGGAACTTCACTGCTTCCACAAAGACCTCTCTCGGAGTGATCAATGTGGCATTGGCTGTGCCGCGACTTAAAAGCTGCTCTCCAGTCAGATGGTTATGTCCGTCCAGCATCATACAGTAAAGCAGCTCCTGCTCTTCATGACGAAGCTGCTCCATATAATATCTGGCAATGGTGACAGGACGGTTAAAAGACAGCTCCGGTTTAGCTGCAGCTGCAGCCATACGTTTGGAAAGCTCCCCGATGCATTTCAGCTGTATGGCTTTAACCTTACCGATGCCACGAATTTTCATCAATTCAGGTAAGGAGACATGAAACAGTCCAAGAAGTCCGGAATGTCCGTTCTGTTCCGACAAATTAAGGATTTCATCTGCCAGTGCAAGGGAACTTATACCCTGAACGCCACAGCGCAGGATTACGGCCAGAAGCTCTCTGTCATTTAAAGCCTGCTCCCCTTCCCGTAAACATTTTTCATACGGGCGTTGATAACCTGGCATTTCCATGATTGTATCTTTCATTTAATTTCCCTTTTCGCTCCCGGAAGAAGGAAATGCAAAATTGCAGTGATTATTTTAGCATAAAAAGCTGGGGATGTACACTCTATCCCGGAAATTTCCACTTTTTTCACATTTTGTTTAAAGGAAGAGAATAAATGGAAGCCACTGCTTCTGCTACTTTAATTCCGTCCATAGCAGCAGAAGTGATGCCTCCTGCATAGCCGGCTCCCTCACCGCATGGATAAATTCCTCTTATATTAGAAGTAAGTTCTTTATGGTCACGGACGATCCTCACAGGAGATGAGGTTCTGCTTTCAACACCTTCCAGAAGTGCATCCGACCTGTCAAAGCCGGCAATTTTTTTCCCAAAAGCATGAATACCTGCTTCGATAGAATCCCCGATCTCTTTCGGGAAAATGCTTCGGACATTGGCAAGGGTATATTCTCCTTTGATACAGGGAATTACTTCACCTAATTTCGTACTTTTCTGATTCCTGCAGTAATCCCCGAAAAGCTGTACCGGAACTTTACCATTTCCTGTTTCCCAGGCTGTAAGTTCCAGTTTACGCTGCAAGGCAATTCCTCCAAGCACATCTTCATTCGGAAAATCAGAAGGGTTAACAGTAACAATGATAGCACTGTTGGCATTATGGCTGTTACGTGCCTGATAGCTCATGCCATTTACTGCAAGCATCCCTTCCTCAGAGGAAGCATTTACTACATAACCGCCCGGACACATACAAAAAGAATAAACACCTCGTCCATTTTCCAATGTATGGGTAACTTTATAGCTGGCAGCTCCCAGGCGTTCATTTTCCGATTCTCCGTAAAGATCCTGGTTGATCATGGTCTGTGGATGTTCTATACGCACACCTACGGCAAAAGATTTCGGCTCCATACAGAGGCCTCGTTTTTTTAACATGGAAAAAGTATCTCTTGCACTGTGGCCAGGCGCCAGCACACAGACCTCTGCCGGAATCTTTTCCTGATCATTAACAATAACTCCTTCCAGGTGTCCGTCATTCAGGATAAAATCCGTTACTGTGGAACGGAACCGGAACCTGCCACCCATTTCTTCAATCTGATGGCGCATAAACTGAACGATTCCCACCAACTGGTCTGTGCCAAGATGGGGTTTCTGCTGATAAAGAATCTCAGAAGGAGCCCCGGCTTCCACAAAACGAGACAGAACTTCTTTTCCTCTTCCAAAAGTGTCTTTCACAAGGGTATTCAGTTTTCCATCAGAAAAAGTTCCTGCTCCACCTTCTCCGAACTGTACATTGGAATTCGGGTCAAGAACACCGTTTTTCCAGAACTGCTCTACTGTTTGCTGGCGTTTGTCAGCTTCCTCACCACGTTCCAGTACAAGCGGACAGTAACCGACCTTTGCAAGATACCATGCACAGAACAGACCAGCAGGACCGCTTCCGATCACTACTGGTGGATGAAGCAGTTTTTCAGAGCCTGGCTCAGGAAAATGATAGCAGGTCTCTTTAGTTGACATAACATTTTTATCGTGAACCTTCTTGAGGACGCGAGATTCGTTATCTGTTTTTACATCGATGGTGTAAACAAATTTTTTATTATCTTTATGACGTGCATCCAGAGATTGTTTGTGGATTTTGTAAGTAAAAGGTGTATTGCCAAGACGAAGCGTTTTGGTGATCTTTTTCTGAAGCTGCTCTTCTGTGTGGGTGATTGGCAGTTTCATCTGTGTGATCCGGATCATGAATTCTCCTCCTTTGCTGCATGAATGCCGGCTGTGGCACCGCTTGACCAGGCCCACTGAAGATTGTATCCTCCGCAGGTTCCGTCAATATCAAGGAGTTCTCCTGCAAAATAAAGCCCTTTATGGAGCCTGGATTCCATGGTATGACTGTCTATTTCAGAAGTATCCACACCGCCGGAGCAGATCTGCGCCTGTTCAAAAGAAAGGCCGCTTTTTACAGAAAGTCTGAAATCTGTGATCGCAGAGATCAGATCCTTCTGTGCAGCTAAAACGCGGATCAATTTTTCAGGAAAAAGACCTGTGAGAAGTTCTTTTTCATTTTTGTACGGACAGTCATTTTTTCTTCTGCCGAGATATTCCTGCAGTTCCTGTTTTGTAAATTCAGGAAAAAAGTTGATCGACAGTTCCACTTTTTTCTTTTCGTAAATAGCACGGATAGCATAACGGGAAATCTGAAATACAGGAATTCCGGATACGCCATAATCTGTAAGCTGTAATTCCCCCTGCTGGGAAGTTTCTGGCGTGCCGTTGATATATAGAGTTACTTTTCCCTCTGTACGCACACCGCTCCAGCCGGAAAAATAATTCTCCTTACATTTAAGGGCAGTCAGTGCAGGCAGCGGTTCAATAAGATGATGACCAAGACTTCGGGCTATCTTATAACCGCTTTCACCGGAACCGGCAACAGAGGAAGCTTTGGAACCATTGGCAAGGATCACGGCATCACAGGTGTAGATCCAGCCATCAGTATGGACATTCCAGTGTCCGTCAGAAAAAGACACGCCTGTAACAAGCTGATTGGTTTTCAGTTTTACTTTCAGGCTCCGGACTTTCATAGTAAGCACTTCTACGACACTTTGGGCCTGATTGCTCCGGGGATAGATCCAGCCATTGCGGTCTGTGATGCAGATTCCCAGTTCCTGAAAGAAAGAAATCGTGTCTTTTACTGAAAACTGTTCAAGTGCATCTTTTGCAAATTCCGGATGTGTTCCTCTGTAAACACCTTCTGCCTGGTTTAGATTGGTCATATTGCAGCGTCCGTTTCCTGTAGCACAGATTTTCCTGCCAGGACGGTCATTCTGTTCCAGTACTGTGACAGCTGCTCCGCCTGCAGCAGCTTTTATTGCCGCCACAAGGCCGGATGCACCTGCACCGACTATGATAATCTGTTTCATAATTTCACAAGATCCTTGTCAACCATGTATTGAAGAGATTTCAGAATTCCAAGTTTTGCATGTTCCCATGTAAGTCCGCCCTGGAAGTAAACAGCATACGGATCTTTCATAGGTCCATCAGCAGAAAGCTCAATGGAAGATCCCTGGATAAATGCACCTGCTGCCATGATAACCTGGCTGTCATAACCTGGCATATCCCATGGTTCCGGTGTCACGAAACTGTCTACCGGTGCAGCTGCCTGGATTCCCTGACAAAATGCAACAAGCCCCTCCGGACTTCCAAGAGTTACAGCCTGAATGATATCCTGACGTGGTTCTGTACTGTTTGGCACTACCGGGAAACCAAGCTTCTCATAGATATTAGCTGCAAAAACAGCTCCTTTTAAAGCCCCTTTTGTGACCATCGGTGCAAGGAAAAATCCCTGGTACAGAGAACGGTTTACACCAAGAGTTGCACCGACTTCCATGCCAAGTCCCGGACATGTCATACGGTAAGAAGCATTTTCCACGCAGTCTTTTCTTCCCGCAATGTAGCCGCCAATAGGAGCAAGTCCGCCGCCCGGATTCTTGATCAGGGAACCAACCATAATGTCAGCTCCTACGTCACTTGGCTCAATGGTATCTACGAATTCCCCATAGCAGTTATCTACCATGCAGATCATATCCGGCTTGATCTTCTTTACAAAAGAGATCAGTTCCCCGATCTGTTTTACAGAGAATGAAGGACGAGTCTGGTAGCCTTTGGAGCGCTGGATCGTTACCAGTCTTGTTTTTTCGTTAATTGCTTTTTTAATGTTTTCGTAATCGAAAGTACCATCGGAAAGAAGATCTACCTGACGGTATTTTACACCGTATTCAGCAAGAGAGCCATTGGATTGACGGATTCCGATAACTTCTTCCAGGGTATCATATGGTTTTCCGACTGGGGAAAGCAGCTCATCGCCCGGACGTAAATTTCCGAACAGGGCAATAGCCAGTGCATGGGTTCCGCATGTGATCTGTGGGCGGACCAGGCAGGCTTCTGTATGAAAAGTATCTGCATAAACCTGTTCCAGGATCTCACGGCCAAGATCATTGTAGCCATATCCGGAGGAGGTTCCGAAACATGCTTCGCTTACGCGGTTTTTCTGCATGGCGTGGATCACTTTCATCTGGTTATACTCTGCAGTCTGGTCAAATTTTTCAAAACGTTCTTTTAAAGAGTCTTCTATTTTCTTGCCGAAATCATAAACCTCGGAAGAGATTCCGAGCTGTGCATACATTTCTTTCATAATAATCTTTTCCTTCTTTTTTTTATTATTCAGACAGAAGAATCCCCTTTTCTCTGCATACAGAAAGCATGTAGGTAAGGATCTGACTGTCATTGTAATCAAATTTATCTTTATCCACCCAGGTTACTTCTCCTTCTCTGCGGAACCAGGTAAGCTGCCGTTTGGCGAAATGTCTGGTGTCACGCTTCAGGATACGGACAGCTTCATCGTAAGGATATTCTCCTTCCAGCCATGCAAGGATTTCTTTGTAACCCAGACCCTGCATGGATACCATCCCTCTGTGGCATCCCATCCGCTGAAGTGTTTTTACTTCTTCTACCAGGCCGTTTTTCAGCATTTCATCTACTCTTGCATCAATTCTCTCATAGAGAAGAGGGCGTGGGGCATTCAGAACAAAATAAGCCAGGTTATAGGGACTTACATGTTCTTTCTGCTCCTCATTATGTTCGGAGATCCGGGTACCGTTCTGTTTGTAGAATTCCAGTGCGCGGATTACTCGTTTAACATTATTTTCGTGAATGTCTTCTGCTGATTTTGGATCAACAGATGCAAGCATATCGTGGAGAAAAGAGCTGCCTTTTTCTGCAGCTAATGCTTCCAGTTCTTGGCGATAGCTGTCATCCTGCTCTGACTGGGTAAAATCAATATCCCTGGTGATCGCCTGGATATAAAATCCGGTGCCGCCCACCAGGATGGGAATCTTGCCTTTTGAGTAGATCTCTTCCATTGATTTTTTTGCCAACTGCTGAAAAAGCACGATATTAAAATCTTCTGTAGGATCCAGCACATCTACC
Source organism: Blautia schinkii (assembly GCF_013304825.1). Taxonomy (GTDB): domain Bacteria; phylum Bacillota; class Clostridia; order Lachnospirales; family Lachnospiraceae; genus Blautia_A; species Blautia_A schinkii_B. Next base: position 227,036 of record NZ_JAAWUO010000003.1, read on the forward strand.
AGATGGTGAGGGACACCGTCCATTTCATCCGGAGTGATCTTGGCAGAACCAACATCCATATAGCGGTATACCTGCATGGAGTCTGCAGATATGATCTCACCGTTTACTGCTTTTGCCAGAGCAATAGAAAGCTTTGTTTTTCCAACAGCAGTAGGTCCGGTAAGAACAATAAGAGGTTTCTTCATAATGTCCTCCCGTATTATACGATACGTTTAAATTTCTTTTCGATTTCTGTCTTTGTCATGGAAATGATGGTTGGTCTTCCATGAGGGCAGTTATAAGGATTTTCCAGGGTCAGGAGCTCATCGATCAGTTTATCCGCCTCCTGAGGTGACATGGCATGATTTCCTTTTACTGCTGCTTTGCAGGCCATAGTGGCAAGTCTTGCAGTAAACAGCTCAAAAGCATCTTTTGTGCCGTCTGCGCCGAGATGATCCAGCATTTCCAGAAATACTTCTTCCTCGGTCATTCCAAGAAGCAGGGAAGGCACTGCGCTGATACTGTATTCCCGACCGCCGAATGGCTCGATCTCGAAGCCGAAATCCCGGAAATAGTTTTCGTTTGCTGTTAGAAGACTTTCTTCCTCCAGGCTGAGAGAAACGATCAGCGGCGGGCTTAAATACTGAGACCGGATTTCCTGGGATTTAAATAACTTCACAAACCGCTCATAATATACTTTTTCATGTGCCGCATGCTGATCGATAATGTAAAAATTTTCCTCAAACTGTACCAGCCAGTAAGTGTCAAACAGCTGTCCGATCAGCTTGTGGCGGCTTCTGGATTCCGGTGCAAGAAGCCGTTCCTCAAAAAGTTCCAGTTGTTTGGGCTGTTCAGTGGGGACGGGGTCTGCCGGGGGAGATACAGGAACAGAAGCATTACACGATTCCTGGAATGAGACTCCGCCGGATTCATTGGATGCTTTGAATATGGAAGTCTTCGTATTGAAAACACTAGTGTTATCCGATGTATTTGGCGTATTCTGTGTCGCTGTGTTTTCGCAGATGTTTTTTTCTTTTAAAGTCCCGGAAAACATTTCCTCTTCTTCTTTTGTAAAAGGTTTGGAATTATAAAAGGAGCTTTCCCGCACAGAATCTTCTGCTGCTTTTTGCGAAAATGCTGTACTGGCAGCTGCAACAGCCGGTGTGCTGTTGTAGGACGAAACTGCAGCCGGTCTGCTTCCATACATTTCCTGCCGCCTTTTTACTTCAAAGGGTTCCGGTACGTTGCCAGGTTTTACCTGCTCAGCGCGGGATACTGGTGTTTCTTTTCCAACAGATACCTGCGGGATTAGTTCTCTGTGAGTAACTGCCTTCCGGACTGTTTCATAGATCGCTGTGTAAACTTCTGTTTCTCTGGCAAAACGTACTTCCCTTTTAGCTGGGTGTACATTCACATCAAGATCATTTCCATCCATCTCGATCCGGAGAGAAACAAACGGAAATTTATGCTGCATTACAAAACCTTTATATCCATCTTCAATAGCCTTGGTAATAATCTTGTTTTTTACATATCTTCCATTAATATAATAATTCTCGAAAGTACGGTTTCCTCTAGATATTTCCGGTTTTCCCACAAAGCCTTCAATCTTCATGAAGTCATTTTCGTAGGAAACTTCAAGAAGAGCCCTGGCAATATCACGTCCGTAAACACTGTAGATTACGTCTTTAACACTGTAGTTTCCGGAACTTGAAAGCTTGACCTGGCGATTCTGGATATATTTAAATGAAATCTCCGGATGGGAAAGTGCCAGCTGTTCCATCAGTGTGTTGATATAACCAGCTTCTGTTGTATCTGATTTCAGAAATTTACTTCTTGCCGGTGTGTTATAAAATAGATTCCGGATCAGGAAGGTAGTTCCCTCCGGAGCACCCATTTCTTCTAAAGACTGTTCCTGGCCGCCTTCGATCACATAGCGGGTGCCGCTGATAGCAGATGAAGTTTTGGTTATCAGTTCCACCTGGGCTACAGCTGCAATACTGGAAAGAGCCTCGCCTCGGAAACCAAGAGAGGCGATATGGACAAGATCCTCTACTTTTTCAATTTTGCTTGTGGCATGACGGAGAAATGCAAGAGGAACCTGCTCTGCCTCCATTCCGGAACCATTGTCTGTGATGCGGATCAGTTTTTTTCCACCGTCTGTGATTTCAACAGTGATAGCTGTTGCCCCTGCATCAATAGCATTTTCCACAAGCTCTTTTACAACGGAGGAAGGTCGTTCCACAACCTCTCCTGCTGCGATCTTATCAATGGTATTCTGGTCTAAAACTGCAATTTTTCTCAAATGATCACCACCGGTTCTTTATTTTGTTCTGCAGGTTATAGAGAATGTTCAGAGCTTCCATTGGTGTCAGATTACCGATTTCCAGGCATTTGATCTCCTCAATGATATCATTATCCTGCACTGTATCGAACAGGGACATCTGTGCCATATCTACCTGATCATAAGAAATCTTCTGCTTTTTTTTAGGAGCAGTCAGATCTTTTACAGCTGCAGTAATGTCCGCATCACTGAGCTCTTCTACCAGTTCCTTTGCCCGCTGGATAACGGAATCCGGCACACCGGCAAGTTTGGCTACCTGGATACCGTAACTTTTGTCTGCACCGCCTTTTACGATTTTACGAAGGAATACGATGTCATCACCCTTTTCCTTAACTGCAATACAGTAATTATTTACGCCGGAAAGCTTTCCTTCCAGCTCTGTAAGCTCATGATAATGGGTTGCAAATAAAGTCTTTGCTCCGCAGAGCTTGGTGTTGCTGATGTATTCAATCACTGCCCATGCAATGGAAAGCCCGTCAAAAGTACTAGTTCCGCGTCCGATTTCATCCAGGATCAGAAGACTTTTCGACGTGGCATTTCGAAGAATATTGGCAACTTCTGTCATTTCCACCATAAAAGTACTCTGGCCGCTGGCAAGATCATCAGAAGCACCTACACGTGTAAAGATACGGTCAACGACTCCGATATTGGCACTGTCAGCAGGAACAAAGCTTCCAATCTGTGCCATCAGTACAATAAGAGCTGTCTGGCGCATGTAAGTGGATTTACCTGCCATATTCGGGCCTGTGATAATAGAAATCCGTTTCTTATGGTTGTCAAGATATGTATCATTAGGAATGAACATATCGTTCTCGATCATCTGTTCCACAACAGGGTGGCGTCCGTTCCGGATATCAATAAGTCCTGTTTCATTGATCTTTGGGCGGACAAAATTGTTCCGCTGTGCCACAAGTGCCAGGGATGCAAAAACGTCCAGTGCTGCAACTGCTTTCGCTGTCCGCTGGATACGGACAACCTCTGCCCCTACTTTATCGCGGATATTGGAAAAAAGTTCAAATTCCAGTGCATAAAGCTTGTCTTCTGCCCCAAGAATCAGATCTTCCAGTTCCTTCAGTTCCTGAGTGATATAGCGTTCTGCATTGGTAAGGGTCTGTTTACGGATATAATCCTCTGGTACAAGATCTTTGAATGTATTGGTAACTTCCAGTGAATAGCCAAATACACGGTTATATTTGATCTTCAGGCTCTTAATACCGGTACGTTCCCTTTCTCTTGCTTCCAGTTCAGAAAGCCATTTTTTTCCATCTGTGCGGGACCGGCGGAATCTGTCGACATCTTCGTTGTAGCCCTCACGAATGATTCCCCCGTCTTTCTGTGCCAGAGGCGGATCATCGGTAATGGAAGTCCGGATCAGTTCTGTGATATCGGTCAACGGATCCATATCTTCGTTGATCGTCTGAAGCAGCGGAGACTGGAATTCTGAGAGAATCTGTTTGATATATGGAAGCATTTCCAGAGATGAGGCAAAAGAAACCAGATCTCTTGGATTGGCGGATTTATAACTAATACGGCTGATGAGACGTTCCAGGTCATAGATGGGATTTAAATATTCACGAATCTCATCTCGTTCCATTGGCTTTTCATTCAGTTCTTCCAGTGCACTTAGTCTCTTTTCGATTTCATCTGCATCGATCAGAGGCTGTTCCACATAAGAACGAAGAGTTCTTGCTCCCATAGCGGTTTTAGTCTTGTCCAGTACCCAGAGGAGAGAACCACGTTTCTGTTTCTCCCGCATAGTTTCCACAAGTTCCAGATTCCGGCGGCTGGAGCTGTCAATGAGCATATATTTCTCCGCTGAATATGGACGGATACTGGCCATATGGGAAAGGGCTGTTTTCTGTGTTTCCTTCAGATATAGAAACAACGCTCCTGATGCAATGATCCCGCTGTCATAATCTGCAATTCCAAGACCTTCCAGGTTTCCTACATGAAAATGTTCTTTTAATGTCTTCTGACAGAGCTGATCGTCAAAATACCATGGCTCCAGTGCAAATACGCAGATCCCAAGACGTCCTTTCAGATTTTCCACATCAACACCGCTTAAAAGAAAGGCATCATTGCAGATGATCTCTGCAGGAGTAAATTTATTGATCTCATCCAGGAGTTTCTGAGGTTTATCCAGTTCTGTGAGAAAACAGTCACCAGTTGTAATATCCGCAATAGCGCAACCGAAATGATCTCCAATAGAAACGATAGACATCAGATAATTGTTTTTAGATTCGTCCAGAGACATGGCATCCAATGTAGTTCCCGGTGTGACAATACGGATAACTTCACGTTTCACCAGACCTTTTGCTTTTTTGGGATCCTCCACCTGTTCACAGATTGCAACTTTGTAGCCTTTCTCGATCAGCCGGTTGATATAAGTCTCCGCAGCATGAAAAGGAACGCCACACATGGGCGCTCTCTCTTCCAGTCCGCAGTCTTTTCCAGTAAGCGTGATCTCCAGTTCCTTCGATGCAGTCAGCGCATCCTCAAAAAACATCTCATAAAAATCGCCCAAGCGGTAAAAAAGGATACAGTCGCTGTATTCTTCCTTGGTTTTTACGTATTCTTTCATCATCGGTGATAATACACTAATATCCTCCGGAAACCCAGTATTTATGCGGCTTTTAGAAGTCCCAGATGTTGATTTGACCACATTATTACGATAGTTTTTTCCCTCGTTAGTGTTTTTGTCTATACTCAAGTATTTAAACCTCTCTTTAAAATTTTATCTCCATTTGCAAAATCAGGTTTCTGTTCCGTATTTTTGTATATACAGTTCGTATTCGTCATCTATATGTTCTTCTTCAATGTGTGTATAATAATTAGTCATTTTTTCATCAGAGTGTCCAGCTATTTTCTTTACTGTAGCGGCATCCATTCCCGATTGAATGCATCTTGTTACAAAAGTATGACGGAAAATATGAGGATGAACATCCATTAAATTCGGATCTCTGTTCTCTTTTTCTGCCAGAGCAATTTCATGCTTATTAACAATCCCAACAATCCGCCTGCATTCTGTTTGAGCTGATGATGGAAGATAACTTCTTCCTGAAGATGTTGTAAAAATCAGACCGGGATATTTTTTTAAAAGTATATTTGGTTTTCCCCAGTTTTTCCCCAGTTTTTCTTTATCACGATCCTGTTTTTCCTTCCAGCTCATAAAAGCAGCAATCACTGCATCCGTTAATGGAACCTTTCTATTGCTGGCACTTTTCTTTGGTGTTGTAATCTGAATAGTAGAATACCTTTCAGGAAGTTCATTTCCTTTCGAATCATAATATTTTGTAACTCTGTTTAAGGTTTTATATACACGAAGCTTTTCATGCTTAAAGTCAAGATCACACCATTCTAGGGCAAGTGCTTCCCCTATACGTAATCCTGTATGAAGAAGAATAAAAAAGAGTTCATAATACCGGGTATTCTTGCAGCTCTCAAGGAAACGATGAGTGTCATATATACTAAGACATTTTTCATCTTCTTGTTCCTGCATTATCTTCTCATCAGGTATTTCACCCGGTTCTTCTTTAGGCAGTTTAATATCGGCTACGGGATCTATGGGTATCATTTTTCCACCATATGCCTTTTTGAAAAGCTGACGGACTACACTTAATGATTGTATTACCGTTGTACGTGCATATCCTTCTTCTTCGAGTCCCTTTATCATGTCAAGAATATGTGTTGGACGGACCTCTATTAACCTCATGTAACCAATATATTCTCTTACTCGCTCAAAACCATTTACATAGTTACTTAAAGTGGTTGCTTTAACAGAATGCACCACATAAATAAGCATCCATTTTTCATACCACTTTGAAACAGAAATTCTAGGATCATATCCTGCAATTCCGGGGGAAACATTAGCAAGGTAGGCATTTCTTTCTTTTTTTAGATGTTGTAAATTTGTACCATAAATTGAAAACGTTTTTCCTGTACCGCGAACGAAAATTCTGGCCTCATATCGTCCATCTTTTCTTTGATATAATCCTTTTCCTAATTCTTTACCCTTTAAGTTTTTTCCCATAACACCACCATCCTTTCTGATGATAATGCATGGCACTGGATATATATTTTAGCACAACAAAAAAAAGCTTTCAAGACTGCCGATCTATCCATTTTTGAAATTTTTTCTTATCAATCAGTGTTCTGCGCCCAATCCGTACCATGAAACAGTTTTCATTCATCAATGATCTCATTGTTTTCTCAGAAAGTCCTGTAAGCTCACAGGCTTCTTTAACGGATATAAGAATTTTATCGTTGTTTGCTTCCGACTGTGTTTTTTTTCGCAACATATATAACCGGTCAATATCTGCAGGCAGATGATATTGACCGTTCCTCCTTCCTATATTGTCAAGCCCTAAAGTATTGATTTTGTGGGCTTTTTCTTTAAATATTACCTCTCAAAACAGAGCTAAAAGTGTACGACAGTCATCGTATCCTGTTGCTAGAATATAAATAGTACAAGCCAAAATGAGAAATTCCAAATACACATAAGCATGGTACAATAGAAACATGCTGAAGGAGGATCTCATATGGCAAAGCAACATGACAAACAATTTAAACTTGATGCAGTCCAGTACTATCAGGATCACAAAAATCTCGGAGTACGTGGATGTGCAGAAAATCTTGGCATCGGCTACAGTACATTAACAAAGTGGCTGAAAGACTTCCGGGAATCAGGTGATATTCCTGTTCGTGGTTCTGGTAATTATGCATCTGATGAGCAGAAGGAAATTGCCCGTCTCAGGCGTGAATTACGTGATGCTCAAGATGCACTTGACGTGTTAAAAAAAGCAATCAACATTCTGGAAAAATGACGGAAGCCATTTATCTCGAAGTGTCTGAGAAGACGGAAGCTGCCAAAAAGGCTGGACGCCGGGTTTCCGTCTCCGGAATGTTGAAGTTTTTAGGTGTCTCTCGCTCAGGATATCTTGCATGGCTCCACCATGTACCTTCTGATACAGAAAAACGTCGTGAAGCTGTAAAAGCAAAAATACAGGATATTTATGATGATTCCAAGCAGAACTACGGTGCTCCGAAAATCACTGTAGAAATTCGAAAAACTGGTGAAGTCATTTCGGAAAGAACCGTTGGTACATATATGCGCCAAATGGGGATCCGTGCTCAGTGGAGCAAACCATGGACAATCACCACAAAAGATTCCGATTTCAGCACTGAATTACAAAATATCCTTGATGAGCAATTTAATCCTAATCGTCCGAATGCAGTCTGGTGTTCGGATATCACCTACATCTGGACAATAGATGGATTTGTCTATCTGACCAGTGTTATGGATTTATTTTCTAGAAAAATCATAGCCTGGACGCTTTCAGAAACACTGGAAGTATCCTGCGTGATTGATACTATAAACAAAGCCAAAGCTCGCCGGAATATCAATCAACCATTAATTATCCATTCGGATCGTGGCAGCCAATATGTTGCAAAGGAATATAAAAAAGCAACCGAAAATATGCAGCGTAGCTACTCAAAGAAAGCTTTTCCGTGGGATAATGCATGCATTGAATCCTTTCATTCTATTATCAAACGTGAATGGCTCAATCGTTTTAAAATTCGCGATTATAAGCAGGCATACCAGTTGATTTTTGAATATCTGGAAGCTTTCTACAATACGAAACGAATTCATAGCCATTGCAACTATATGTCGCCAAACGAATTCGAACGAGTGTATGAAAGAATACACACTGAGGCTGAGCTTCTGGCAGGTTAAAATGGGGAGAATTTTCTCATTTTAACTTGTACTAAATCTTGACATAGGACCATCCTGTACTGAACAACCATAAAAGGGTATAGTTTTATAAAGCGTCCTGGTAAAGGGGCTTTAAAGGCTATAATCCTCTGTTAGCTATGAGGGTGAACCTTCCGTGTCTAATGGGATCTTGTCCCAACTTGTCGGGTAGAAACACCTATTACTAGGTATATCCCCCACAGATCCGTACGTGCCCAATTCAGGCATACGGCTCTTCACGACACTTATGCCTCAGATTATCCATATAGGCTCACATAAATACGTGGTCTTACTATAGGATGCTCCTTCAAAAACTGATTGAATCCATCCCATGTATAACTTTTCCTCTGACTACGCCTATTCATCCAAAAATAAAGAATCTGAATAACTCTCTTACGGAAGTTATCCATCATTTGATAGTTATCACTTATTCCATAATAATGGTAATACCCAATTAAAATCTGATTTACTTTTGCAAGAATATATTTCTTCTTTTCAAATCTCATGTCGCGTATAGTGATATTCATCTGTTTACATTTCTTCCGATATTTCTTATTGGAAGTTTTATGTTTTACTCTGAAATTACCGTTTCGGCTTTTGGAACAATAATGAGTGAAGCCTAGGAAGTCAAATGTTTCTGGTTTGTTCCCCTGTCTTTTAAGGTTATCAGCAGCGAATCGACCAAAATAAATTAATCGAGTCTTTGATTCCTCTAGGGACAGTCCGAAGTGATTCATCCTTCTCTTAAGATGTTCATAAAAGAGTTCTGCGTCATTCTTATATTGAAAACAGCACACAAAATCATCCGCATAGACAACTATGTCTGCATACCCTTTTAGCAATGGTCTTATTTTCTCATTAAACCACCATATAAGGACATAATGCATATATATGTTTGCAATTATTGGTGAACATACGCTTCCCTGTCCGGCACCGAATTCGTCAACATAAAATTCTCCATTCTTAAGAATACCTGCTTTGAGCATCTTTTCTACCAGTCGGAGCACACTGCTATCTGTAATTCGTGATGAAATAAATTTCATTATCCAGTCATGATTCAAATTATCGAAGAAGCCTTTTATATCGGCATCCAGTATATAATTCATCTTATGCCCTTCAATCATGTCATTTAGCATTTTTATAGCTCCATGGCAGTTGCGGTTTGGTCTGAAGCCGCACATATTGTTGTAGAAATGGGGCTCAAAGACCGATTCCAAAACTTTCCTAAGTGCTTCCTGAACCAGTTTATCTTCATATGAATAGATACTAAGAGGTCTGGTCTTACCATTCTCTTTTGGTATTTCCACTTTACGTGCTGGTTTAGGTCGATAGCTTTTATTCTTAAGCTTCTCCACTAACTGTTTTAGATTGTTATCAAGATTTGAGTTGTATTCTTCTTTTGAAATGCCATCAATCCCGACCGCTTTTCTGCCATCCATTTTGTAGTGGCATTCTTTAAGCATCTCAATGTTAATCAAATGCCCAATAGAATTAAATTTCATTTCTGGATGTTGTTTTGATAATTCTGAGATTCTCTCAAGTTTTGTTGTCATTATTTGTCCTACCTCTGAGTGTAGATAATGTTTCCCTTTTGATATGATGTCGTGTGGCTGGATATATGTTATCCGTTCTCGACTTCCCTCCAGTGGCATTACCCACTTTCATTAGTACTATTCGGCCATCCGACTACCTATACTCCATTTGATTTCCTTTTCTCATTCGTACGTCATACCTGTTAACACAGGAAAGTATAGGTTCTCCCCAGGTAACATACAGACATTGTAAAACATGGCTGGCTCTCAGACTCCGCCGTAGCATATGCTTCCTAACCTAAACAGAAACATACGTATTGTCTTCCGTCCGAAAGAAAACGTCGACCTACGGGTTACGTAGATTTCGGAGCTCAATCACTTTCAGCCCTATTTCCTAACTGTTTACACTTAGGATACATCGTTACCTCTGTATCCCCAAAACTCGCTACCAGTGGTGCGGCTACACCTTACTGGATGAGATTTCCACTCATTAATCTGTATGCCCTTCTGGGCGTACCCTTCGTCCCACCTGTTCATACACCGAGTGCTTGCCAAGCTTTCTAACAGGGTCGTGCCCTATGGAGTGAACTACCACAAGCTACAGCTCTTGTTTGTCGTTTGATTCTTACTGACCTTATGATTCTGCAAGGTGCGGTTTCCCGCGGACACTTACCCTGCATCTCTCAACCAGTCGTTTCGTTATGATCCACGTTCCATGGATCTGGGTCAACGGGTTCCTTTCCAGAACCCTACTCAATTTCAGAAGTTTCTGAACCTCAGCAGGATTCTGGAATACTGCTTCGCTTTATACTCCTTATGCAACCAGGCTTTCCCGCCTGGATTTCCGCTGGATATCTTTCAACATCTTTCGGGGATCATACTTGATTCCCTTCTTCAAAATCGTAAAGATAATCCTGAGAAGTTTGCAGGCGATTGCTATTAATGACTGCATCTTTTTCAGTGGATTCTTCTCCCTGGTCGTATAATAGACATGTAATTCCTTGAATTCTTCCGCATGTGCTACAGCTGATTTTGCCGCCTGAAACAGCCAATATCTGAGGCGCTTACGTCCTCTGTGACTGATCTTGGTTTCACCCTTATGCTTGCCGGAACTGCTTGCCACAAGCCCAAGTCCACTTAATTTCTGGATCTCCTTTACATCGTCAACTCTGGAAATATCTCCCATTTCTGCCATCATACCGGATAGGGTATTCTCCCCAATTCCACATATCTCCAAAACTTTATCCGTATGGGGAATTTCCAGACATTTCTGATTGATCTGCGCTTCTATCAATGCAAGCTCCGCATCCAGTTCCAGGATTTTTTGAACAAACCACTGTACAACCAGTTTCCCTGTTTCTTTTCCTTCACGGAGGCCAACACTCGCCTTGGCGTACTCTAAGATTTCTCCAGCTCTGCTATACCCGCGTCCTCTAAGTTTCGCATTATGCCAGATCTGTCTGATTCCGTCTTCTTTCAAAGCTGCCAGATCATCCGGAAATGGTGCCTGTTTCAACAGTTCAAGGCTGAATGTGCCTTCTGTTTTTCCAAGTGCTTCTTTGTACTCTGGAAAATATATTTTCAGTTCCCGGTGCAGTCGGTTGATCGACCGGATCCTGTCCTCATTCAGCTGGTCACGAAACATGGATAACCGTCGCAGATCTGCATAAAGCTGCTCTGGAAGATAAGGCATTCCAAAGTTTCCATCTTTTACAAGATTTGCAATCAGCTTAGGATCTTTTGTATCATCTTTCAGCTGGCTGTTATCCTCAAGCTCCTTTGTCTGTTTTACTGCATACGGATTTACCTGAACTACACTGAGTCCATTTGAGATCATCCAGGTTGCAAGGCAGAACCAGTAATGGCCGGTTGGTTCAAGACCAAGAACAATCTGTTTTTTATCGTATTCGGCTGCTATCTTTACTGCCCATTCCTTTGCTTTGCTAAATCCATCCGCATTATTGCTGAATGAAAAAGCGGACTTACTGAGTTCTTTGCCTCTGGTGTCAATTGCCCTCAGATAGTGTGTTTCACTGCCTACATCGCATCCTAAAATAAGCATGTCATCACAGATAAAACTGAGTTTTGCGTTCTTATCGAACTTTCCTTTGGTTTCTAACTCACGCCAGGTTGAAGCTGTTAAATTTTCTCTGACCACCTCGATTTTCTTCAGAAGCTCCTGCTGCTCGAAAATATTTACATTTGATACTTGATTTTTCTTCTTTGTGCCTTTAAGATTCATGTTAGATACCTCTTGTATTCTCTGGATTTTACCAACCGGCCAAGTCAGTAATAATCCAAATTTACTTGAGGTATTTTTTATGTCAATCTCTTGGCCTATTTAAAGTATACAGGAAGCTTTCTTCTTTCCTTCTGTAAGTTCATTCCACCCACATTTTTCTCTGGATCTTTTCACCTGTTCACTCGTAAGCCCAGATTTCTTCCCATTCACCCTTTCAAGAACCTCTTCTACCGTCTGCTGATAAATTTCCTTCATCACTTTCGCCTCCTTGTTTCTAAGTATTTACTACCTGGATTTCTTATTCAATGAAAGACCTCTTTGATAAAAAAATATAAAAAAAGGAGACCTTCATTGCATAATAAAAATGCAATAAAAGTCTCACCATTTCCTTATGATACCGGATGCTTCCACCGTACTGACGACATCACAAACGCAAATTGTTAAGCGCAGGTTACTCCCCTTTATTGGATCAAATCATATACCCAAAGTAACATGATTGTCAAGATGCTATATCATTACTTTTTCATTCTATGTTATACTTATTACATCGTTAACACTATTAAAATAAATTCTTCGGAGGTGAATCAAATGGATCATACGAATAATTCCTGTTGTTGTGGTGAAGCAGAATATTTTTCCGGATGTCTGATTTGTGGTGCTCCTATTACGTATCGTGCTGAAAGCTCTATTCAGACGTGCAGCATCTGCCATAAAGAACAATTAACCAATGCGGTCTGTGAAAATGGTCACTTTATCTGTGATGCCTGTCATAGCTATGGCACATATGCTCCGGTAATCACGACACTCCGGGACAGTACAGAAAAAGATGCTTTGCTTCTTCTGGAAAAAATTATGGATCTTCCATCTGTACATATGCATGGACCGGAGCATCATGCAATTGTCCCATGCGTTCTTCTGACAGCGTTTCGCAATAATGGAGAACATATGGATTACGATGCTGCATTATCTGAAATCTGTAAAAGAGCAAAGCAGGTTCCGGGCGGTACCTGTGGTTACTGGGGTGTCTGCGGAGCTGCTGCCGGAGCCGGTATTTTCATGTCCGTTATGACTGGATCCAGTCCACTTCACAAAGATGCATGGCCGTTTCCTCAAAAACTTGTTTCCATTATTTTATCTAGACTGGCAGATGTTGGTGGACCTCGCTGCTGCAAACGAACCAGCAGAATTGCCATTGAAGAAGCTGTTCATTTTTACAGTCAGTTTTGTTCTGTAAACATTCCGTTGTCTTCTATAACGTGTAAATACTGCAAAGATAATCGCGAATGCATCCAGGAAGATTGTCCATACTATTCTGAATAACAGACAAGGCAGTGATTCCATGATACCACGAAATCAATGCCTTGTAACTCGTTTGCCAGGATACAGTGCCAGATCTTCCCACTTTACTTTTCGGCAGTTCCATGAACGAATATCCTTCTCTTCCAAAACACTCCTGATTCGTTCTTCTCCATTGTCCGATGTAAAAAGCGCTGTAATTTCCTTTTTTCCATCTACAATTTTCACACAATAATCTATCAGTTCCGGAATCTCAAACAGCAATTCATCCATCTCTCTGATACTTCCCAATGGATCCATCCGCTTTACAAAGTCCAGGCGTTTTGTTTCACTTCCACAGAGGCATCTTCCTGGAATGATCCTTGTCCAGTCACCGGTTCGATATCGAATCAACGGCTGTGCTTCCATTCCAATGGTTGTGATTACCAGTTCTCCCCACTCACCGTCCGGCAGCACATTTCCGTTCTCATCTATAATCTCTGTAATACAATGGTTTTCCCGCATATGCATGCCATCATGCGCCGTGCAGCAAATGGCACCTCCAAGCCCCATCTCTCTGGAACCATAGTGCGGCCACAGTCGTGTTTCCAGAATTTCTTCGATTGCTTTCATGACAGTTTGCGGACAGGCATCTCCGGATACCAGTGCTCTTTTTATACTGCCTTTTCCGCACATTCTAAGCATGGAAAGCAATGCCGTCGGCATTCCCACATACGTATCCGGCTGCTCCTCTTCCAGAATCCTGTTTAGTTCGCCATAAGTTCTTCCTGTCCCGGTTGAAAGAGGTTTTGCTCCCAGACGTCTGATTGCCTCCGCGATCAGTTCTCCCAATCCAAAAGGACCTGAAAATGGCATAGCCACCATCGTTATACTTCCCGGATAAATAAATTCACCCAGACCTGCCATAAAAAGTTCTATGGTGTGTTCACAGTCTCCCTCTGTATAGAATACACGTTTACCGGCACCGGTAGTTCCGCTTGTCTGTTCTGATATCACTTTCTGTACTTCCCCCTGGGAGCAAAGCAGCATCCTGCCTCCATCTCGTGCCAGATCTGTTTCTGTTGTAAAAGGAAGGCTTCTCAGATCTGTCAGGCTCTCCAGTCTTTCCGGCAAATCTCGATAAAAACCCTCTCGTTCTTTTTCTTTCTTCAGTACAATATTTAATTTCTCCAGCTGCATTCTGTGTATTTCATCTCTTGTAATCTCTGTAATGCCTTCCTGCTTACAGATCATTGCATCTATATTTGATCGTTTCACTTTCTGTATAAATATATTCCTTTCGAATTCGTCAGATTATATGCACAAAACGGCACCATTCCATAATCAGAATCCACCTCGCAGATATAACATCTTTTCAGACGTTCAAGATCCAGATTCCATGCATCCTGAAAAATCATCCCTGATACCGCAAAGGTTTCATTATGAACCCGGATCAGGAATTCATCCAGCGCATCTGTCTGTGTCATTTCTCCATCATCAAATTTTTTTGTGCTATAGCTCCACTGATTTTCCACATACTGCCTGGAATCATCGCTGGTAGTACAACAACATCCTCTGCCTGATTTCTTTTTCAGAAGTTTCAGTTCCCTCTCACCTTTTTTCAGATAACTTGCATGAAAAGAACAGTATGGATTCTCTGCTCCACCACCAGCAAAATCATCACTTTTCATAAGCCCGTCTGTCTGTTCCTCGATCAGCTTCAACATCTTTGGTATGGTAATCGGAGCTTGTGGACGTTGCTGAGAACATCTGCCAAAATAGCTGATCGGCTGGAAATGTACTCCTCTTACAAATGGCATATGATCCATCGCAAACTTCAGGATATCTCCAACCTGCATGTCATTTACTCCTGGAGCAATGACAGGTACCAGGGCAATTCCCAGTTCCGCTTCCGAACAGTTTAACACAGCCTTTTCTTTCAGTTCCATCATAGAACGTCCGCGCAATGTCTGATACACGTCATCTGTGACACCGTCAAATTGAAGAAATACCGTATTCAGTCCTGCTTTTTTTAGTTTTCTGGCGTATCCTGCTTCCTGCGCAAGACGGATTCCATTGGTATTCAATTGAAAAAATGTGAACCCCTTTTCTCTTCCCATATGTATGATCTCCGGAAGATCCTCCCGCATGGTTGGTTCTCCTCCTGAGAGCTGTATATTGAATGGTCCCCCATGATCCATCAGAAAATCATATTGCTTTTCTATTTCGTCAATTGAAAGATCACCGTTTTCCAGACATTCCCCTGCCGAAGCAAAGCAGACCGGGCAGTGCATATTGCAGCGCTTTGTCACTTCCAGTATCATACAACATCCTTTTCGTTCGTGCTCCTCACAAAGTCCACAATTATCCGGGCAAGATTTCTCTTTGATTTTTGGATTTACAGGAGTCTCCGCAGACAGGTTTTCTCTCCCCCAGGAAAGATACTCTGCTGCCGTTCCTTCCCAGATCAGTGTCTGAAACTTTCCGTGGATATCACATTCTTTCACCAGATAAATGCCATCTTCACCAATACATTTTTTAGCCGTAAGTACTTTCATACATATCGGACATACACTTTTTGTTTTACCCAGCGTAATCATAGTTCCAATATTCCCCGTTCTGTCAGTATTTCTATCACTTTTGTATAAGTATCTGCAATCAACGCAGGACATTGCTCCATGACAATTCCCCAATCCAGATTGGAAGTGATGTCCTTACAATAAAAAGCACCAAACTCTTCTTCGGTCTTCTTATGGAACCACTGATATAATTCCTGCACAGCCGGTTTCATCTGTATATCTTCTTTCTCCTGCGGAGCCAGATTGCCAAGGAACAAACCTATCGCACAGGCTCCTCCTGTCAGACAGCCACATGTATCTCCACAGTAACCGATGCCGCCGCCAAGACCGCCCAAAGCCTTTACAAGCTGTGGATTCTCTTCCCCTATCGTTTCCAGTGTCAAAATCATAATCATCTGAGAACAATGATACCCCATACTGCTAAGTTCTATGATTCTTTCATAAAGATCCATATGTTACTCCTTTCTGCCAACCACCATGGTATAGCGCAGCTTCTTTCCTTTATATTCTTTCTGCAGAATCTTATACTCTTCGCAACAGAACGAATCATTCCAGATTGCTTCCAGATAATATTCACGCCAAAGTAACGTCTGATCCTCCTGCCGGAGAATGGTAAATCCTGTCTGTTCTGCCATTTCTGAAAGATTTCCAGTATCCAGATCTGACAATAATAGAAAACCTCCCTTTTTCAGAACACGCCAACATTCAGATAGTGCATTTTTCTGATCTCTGCTGACAAAAAATGCACACTGGCTGATGCAAAGATCTATACTGTCTGATGGATACTGCAAATGCAGAAAATCTCCTGTTTCCACATCACTGCCCCGTGGGAAAAGATCCACACCATGTGCATCCATCCCAAGTGATTTCAGGATTCGTATCGTGTCTCCTTCTCCAGCTCCAAGATCCAGTGCTTTCATTTCTTTTTTCCATTTTATGTTCTCCAGAAGATAAAGCGTCTGCGCTTCCCCTCCCGGATGCCTGTTCATCTATTTATCCTCCAGTGCACGCTCCACCGCAAGAACTTTTCCAAGTGCGAGTTCTTCCGGAACATACACAAATCCACACTTTGGACAGACAGGCATTTCCACAGGAAACCCATTTTCCAGATACATAAATTTTGCTTTTCCTTTTACAAGAGGAACCTTGCATTTCATGCAGGTCAGCTTTCCCTCAGGATCAATGGTATAATATGTTCTCTCTGCTGCCATTACTGTCCCACCCTTTTCATAATATTCATTCTGTGACTGTATGCTCTGCGTACCAGATACCCTTCTTCAGTTTCCACAAATCGCACCCAGAATGTCACATTTCCAAGTCTGCTCCTTGTCACCAGTTCTTTTGTCTCTTCATCAAAAATCGCTTCCTGGTTTTCTCTGTAATCTGATAATACACGCTCCACATCACTTTTCAGTATCATACGTTCATCCATCATACTGATAGCATCTTCTGTATATGCAACGGTATAATCTTTTTTCTCCATCATCAGTTCCTCATTCCATATATTTTTTAAAAGCTTCTCTTTTAGCACAAGCCGGTTGTAGCGTTTTTCACTGATATCCGGCATATTGACGGCATTTGTGCCATACAGAAGTTCAAGGATATGTCTGGATTCCCTGCCTTCCCTGACAAATCGGTCCCTGCATGCCATGCAGTACGTTATATATGGGGCATCGGATCGTTCCAGACACTTTTCTGTCATTTTATCTGCCATCTCTTTATTAGCGTAGGAAGTCAGTCCGCCGTATCCGCAACAGGGAGACAGATCTCTGGAATATTCTGTGTTTACAACAGTGCACCCCATATCTGCAAGAAGCTCTCTTATTATGTCCTGTGTCTGCGCATCACCCCTGGCTCCGCAGGCATCATGTATTGCAACAGGTATCTCCAGCCCTTTTGCCTGTGCGGGAAGTCCGATTTCCTTTAAGATCTCCCAGATTCCTGTGACTCTGACACCAAGACTCTCTTTTAACTGTTTCATACAGCTTGGACAGCCTGCTATGATCATGGGATCTCCCAGCTTTGCAAGCTCCTGCTTCAGCTGTTCATTTACCTTTTCTGTCATTTCATAGCGTCCTGCCCATTCACTGATAGCACCACAGCATCCCAGCATCAGAGCAACACCGCCCTCTGTCCTCCTGCAAAGATCCTCATATGCCTCTGTGACAACATCCGGCGCTATGGCTCCTGCCTGACATCCCGGAAAAAATACATATCTGCAAGTTTCATATCCCGGCTGAGGTCTGCATAAGAAAGCCTCCGAATTGGAGAACAGCATATCCATCAGTGCAAATTCATGAGGTGCCAGAGGCATCTTGTCTGTAGATACCATATTTTCTCTTGCAGATTTGCAGACCTGGCTCATATCAAACCCATTTGGACAGGTTACAGTGCACTGTCCGCAGAGCGAACAGGAATTCATCGGTTTATTCATCTGGTGATCTCCCATAATGATCTGGGTATTATTATAAATCTCACGTGCAAGAAGACCAGGGTGCTTTTTATATTCACTTAAATAGACACAGCTTTTCATACACTCATCACAGTGGCACTGAATGCATCGCTTTGCTTCCTCCATAGCTTCTTCTTTTGAATATCCATCTATGCTGCAGGGAATCTTTTTGGAACCTTTCATCCCTTCCATATTTGTATAGAGCCTGGTAGTAACTGCTCCTTCACTGCCTCTGTTGCTGTGGGGCGAAAGATTCTGTACAAGGAGATCTACAGTCAGGGCAGCTCTCTTTGCAGCAAAAGCCGCATCCATCACAGACTGGGCCAGACCGCTGACAATTCCCGCCTGTTCTCTCAGCATGATCTCTGCGTCTGCTGTTTCTTCAGGAGCCAGCTTTTTGGCCACCTCCTCTGAAGCACAGACCACATCTGCCTCCTTCATTTTCTCTCTGATAAACGGAAGGTCAAGACTGCATCCGAATTCAAAGGAAAGATCCATGGAACTGAGACGTTTTGCTTCATTTCTACAATCTGATTCCGAAAGCTCCGGTGCTGCTGCTACAATATAGGCTTCATAATCTTTCTCCTGACAGTAAATGGTTGCAGGATACATCTTCTTTTCCAGCTCCCCTGCAAGAAACAGCGGGAATAATCCTGAGCCAAAAATCACAGCCTTTTTTTTCTTTCTGATACGAAATACACTGCTCCGTTTTCCAGGTTCCCCATATCGGACAATGGCACGCTCTACTTCACGTATGGATATGCCATCACCCAGCTCACAAAGCCTGCATTTCTCCTCACAGGGTGCAGTACAGCCGCTACAGAGGATCATGGGAAATGGTGTGATCTTCTCATAGATCCCCAGAGCTTTCTTAAAATTTCCTTTTGCAGCATAAAACAGCATTTCTTTTGTATCTGCTTTGAAAGGACAGGCTGCAACACAGTACGCCGGCTGTTCATGAACACAGAGGCTGATCATATGATCCATCTCTTCCTTTGACATTCGATTTACGTGATAAACATGAGTGGAACCTCTCTCCTGTATATATGTCATAACCCGATACTCCTTTCATTTCCAAAGGGGAGACAGTCTCCCGTCTCCCCTTATTATATCATATGATAAAATTATACTGAGAATTATTTCTCAAGTTCCTTTAATGCTGCAAGAACCTTTTCCGGACGGGCAGGAACACGTGTGATACGTGCGCCTGTAGCATTGTAGATTGCATTCAGGATCGCAGGATGAGGAGCATCCAGCGGAGCCTCACCACAGCCGGCAGCACCGTAAGGACCGCTTGGGCGATATGTTTCATTGAAATGAAGTTCAATATCATCCGGCGCATCATTTGGATACGGAATACCACAGTTCTTCAGAGAAGTATCATGGTTCAGATCCTCGAAATCTTCTGTAAGAGCAAGACCGATACCCTGTACAAGACCACCGTAGAAGTTGCCTTCTACAAGAAGTCTGTTCATGATCGTACCTACGTCAGCCACACAGGTGAATTTTTCAACTTTAACTTTACCTGTTTCTGTATTAACAGCAACTTCCGGAAGGAAGATCGTGTACATGTAGGTTGCAAACGGATCACCCTGTGCTGTATCCTGATCGATCGGATGATCTGCACAGAAGGTTGTCACCCAGTTACCTTCATATTTTGTTGCAAGACCTTCAGCCACCATCTCATCATAAGTACGGAAGGTTCCGTCTTCTTTCTTCATAGCTGCCACAAGGTTTTCTGCTGCCAGACGACATGCATTACCTGACATAACCTGTGAACGTGATCCACCTGCAGGACCTGCATTAGGACATGTCTTGGTGTCATTCATAACAAGTTTGATCTGTTCCGGTCTGATTCCTGCCTGACGAAGTGTTTCATGAGATGATACAAGAACACCCATATCAGCGCCCTGTCCGTGATCTTCCCATGCAGCATACATTGTAACTGTTCCATCCGGATTCAGCTCTGCAAATGCGTTTGATGTATCAACACCGTCAAGGCCACAGCCATATACACCGAGAGATACACCGATGCCATATTTGATCTTGCCATCAGAAGCTGCATTCTTTTCAGCCACACGTTTCTTAGCAGCCTCATACAGGGGGCGAGCTGTCTTGAACAGATCTTCTTCACAGTATACTTCAGGCGGATAACCTGTAGGGATCGTACTACCTTCGGATTCTTTGTAACAGTTCATTTCACGGATATCGAACGGGTCGATTCCCATCTTTGCTGCCAGAACATCTATCGCGATCTCAGATCCCATGTAAGACTGCGGAGAACCGTAAGCACGGAATGCGGAACCCCATGCGTGGTTTGTAAATACTGTTGTAGATTTATTGCGGATAGAATTGATTCCATAACCTGCACCTGTAAACTGGGAAAGTCTCATTGTAAGCAGGTCACCGAATTCTGAGTATGGACCATGATCCACATAGTTATTGCCCCAGAGTGCAAGAAGCTTACCGTTTTCATCTGCTGCAAGCTTGATATTCATAAATGCAGGAGATCTCTTTCCTGTATATGTAATATTCTGGAACTGATTAAATACCAGAGATACTGGACGTTCAAGAATCTTAACAGCAGCACCGATCAAAGCCTCATTTGTAGGAGAGAACTTATAACCAAAGGTTCCTCCTGCATGGTTCTGAACAATTCGTAAGTTCTCCATTGGCACACCGATACCATCAGCGATCATAGGCATATGCAGATGGATACCAATGGATTTGGAATGAACAGTTATCATACCGTCTTCGTCAATATAACCATAACCGCAGTCCGGCTCAAGATGAAGATGAGGCTGACGTGAACAGTAAGATTCTATCTCAACCTGCTGTGAATCCGGAATGCTGTCCCAGTCAAAATCAGGACCCTTGATACAGTTTGTCTCAAAGAATGCGTTCGGAGTACCGGGATGAATCTCCGCTGCATCCGGTGCGATGGCATCCATTGCATTCATGTATGCAGGAAGCTCTTCAATCTCAACTTTAACTGCTTCTGCTGCTGCCCGTGCATGCTCTTCTGTATCAGCAGCTACAATGGCAATCGCATCACCAAACTGGAAGATTTTTTCATCGCAGAGTACAGGACGTTCGAATCCGTCTGTTTTGTTGTGTTTTGGAAGCATTACAAGACCATTGATCTTATTGGTTCCGCCTGCTGCCTTAATATCTTTTGCTGTGATAACACGGACAACACCAGGCATGCTCTCTGCTTCTGTTGTGTCAATGCTGAGGATATTTGCATGAGAAACCTTTGCCTGTGTAAGAGCAAGACGAAGTGTTCCTGATGGCATCTTTAACGCATCATCTGCACCAAAGTCCCAGGTACCTGTTACTTTCTGTGCTGCTGACGGACGGATATAATTTGTTCCAACAATAGAATCCCCTGTCTGTTTGAACACAAGGTCTTCCTTTGTCATCTCACCGCGCATAACTGCTGCTGCTGCCATAGTAGCATCAATCAGCGTCTTATAACCTGTACAACGGCAGAGATTACGCTGTTTATTAAACCAGTCTCTTACCTCCTCACGGGTAGGACTTGGATTATTATCCAGAAGTACTTTTGCGGAAATAATAAATCCCGGTGAACAGAAACCGCACTGTGCACATCCATATGCCATCCACGCAACTTGGATCGGGTGCATATCAGAAATTGTTCCCACACCTTCAATGGTTGTGATCTCTGCATGATCGGGAACACGGCTCATCTTATAGATACAGGATCTTGTAACTTTTCCGTTCATAATAACATTACAGGCTCCACAGTGACCTTCACCGCAGCCGATCTTACATCCTGTAAGAAGAAGGTGATTACGGAGTACCTGCGCCAGTGTCTCATCCTTATCAAGAATAAGTATTCTCTCAACACCATTAATCTTCAATGTCTTTTTAATCATGTCCCATTCCTCCTTTTAAAAAATTCGTTTCCATCTTACTGATCTTCAGGCTTATGCGTTCCGCACGGATCATGGTCAGCTCCTCTGCCTGTCAGATCTTTCAGTCTCTCTATTCCTCTGGCGGAATAGAAAACAATGGAAGAACTGCTTCCGTCCAGATTCTCACCGCTGAGCTTTAAAACATTTGCATTCTCATAATAATCGATGGGAAGCGTCCGGCTGTATACAACCCCTGTACGCTCATCTTTTACCTGTACAGTAACTTCTTTTGCGGTAATCTCAAAAATCTTATCCATAAAAAAGTTCTCCTGTCCACGTTATTTTATATATCCATACTACCATGATTTTGCACAATTATACAAATTACAAATAATTAATAGTTGGCTACTTTATATATTCCAGACAATTTTATTTTGTTTTATTTAAAATTTTAACTATTTTTATTCTTTTATATGTTATAATAATATCAAATTTGTATAATATCATTGAAAGAAGGAGGTATCTGAATGCAGACAGGCGCCCTCATCGTGGCTGCGGGGAAATCATCACGAATGGGAGACTTTAAACCCATGCTTCAGCTTGGCTCCATTTCCATCGCACAGCGCGTGATCAATAATTTCCGGCAGGCCGGAATTTCCAAAGTAGTAGTGGTAACCGGATATCATGCAGATGTTCTGGAATGCCACCTGGCTTCCAATAATGTAGTCTTTCTTCGAAATGAGAACTATGCAAACACTCATATGTTTGATTCTGTCAGGATCGGACTTGAGTATCTGAAAGAAAAAGTGGATACGGTACTCTTTACACCTGTTGATGTTCCGCTGTTCACAGCCCAGACAGTCACGCAAATGCTCTCTCTGGGGCGTCCCCTTGTAACTCCGGTCTGTAATGGCAATCCCGGTCATCCCATTCTGATTCGTTCCACACTGATTGATTCCATTCTAAGTGATGACGGAAAATCAGGACTTAAAGGTGCTGTGGATAATTGCGGGGAACCCATGTATTATCTTAATGTAGAGGATCCCGGTATTATTCATGATGCTGATACACCAGAGGATTACGATGAACTCCTCCGCATACACAACCAGAGCCTGATCCGTTCTGAAATCCATATTCAGCTAGCCCGGGAAAAAGTTTTTTTTGATGAAAAGCTCTATTCGCTGCTTACACTGATCCATGAAACAGGATCTGTCCGTGATGCCTGTGAGCGCATGCACATTTCCTATTCTACCAGCTGGAACCTGATCCATACCCTGGAATCACAGTTTCATGAACCTCTGATCATCAGAAGCCAGGGCGGTACAAGGGGAAGCCATAGTGAACTGACACCATACGGCGAAGAATTTCTAAAACGATATGCCCGTTTTTCAGAAGAAACACGTTCCTGTTCAAAAAAAATATTTGAAGAATGTTTCGGAGGATTTTTAAATGCGTAGCCTTTATCTGGTCCGGCATGGAAAACCACAGTATCCGGATGAACATTCTTACTGTGTGGGACAGACAGATTTCTCTCTATCCATGCTTGGACACCTGCAGGCAGTCCTTCTTAATGAAGAATTGTCCGATAAAATATCAAGGATATACTGCAGTCCTTTGTTAAGAGCTGTTGAGACAGCAGGCCATATGGCACCTGAGCTTCCACATATAATTGTTTCTGATCTGTCAGAACGAAATCTGGGAGAATGGGATGGCCTTTCTTTTGATAAAATACGCCAGAGATGGCCGGACATTTATAAAGCCCGTGAAAATAACCCTGATCATCCGATCCCGGGAGCAGAAACTCCTACTGCATCTGGTTTTCGCTTTTCGCAGGCAGTTCATAAGATTCTTTGCGCTTCTGAAGGTGATATTGCAGTGGTAGCTCATACAGATGTAATCTCTTCTTATATATATGCATTACATTCCGGTATGTACAGCAGGCAGCGGTTTCGTCTTCCCTGTGGCTCTTACTATCATCTGGAAGTGAATGAAAGAAATAATATTTCTTTCTCTGATCCCAGTTATATACTGCCTCATCCTGAATTAAATGACGGGCTATGCTTCAGGCTTCGCAATGCGGTTTCTCTGCCCCGTCATGTACAGGCTCACAGTGATGCTGTTACTGAACTTGCCTGTTGTTTATGCAATATGTTGGAATCCAATGGTTATATCTTTGATCAGAAGCTTGTTCGCTCCGGTGCACTTCTGCATGATATTGCCAGACTTCAGAGGCATCACACCAAAACAGGCGGTGAACTTTTCTTACAGTTAGGTTATCCTGAGATCAGCCAGATTATTTCACAGCACCATGGTCTGCTGGAAACCAAGCTGGATGAAGCAGCTATTGTATTTCTGGCTGATAAACTGATTCAGGAAACACAACGTGTAACCATAGAAAAAAGATTTGCCGACAGCATGAGTAAATGCAAAAGTCCAGAAGCTTGCAAAGCTCATGAGCAGCAGTTAGAACAAGCCCGCAAACTGCAGGACATGATACAGTCGCTCTGCCATATCACGCTTTAGTCCAGGAAGGCATACACAACTGGAGCAGAAAAATCACTTAATTTAGTTAGGAGGTATTTTATTATATGAGAACATTATTTCAGACAATAAAACAACAATTCCTAGAGGAAAACGATCTTGTACTTGTTTCCGTTACAGCATCCTCAGGGTCTACACCAAGAGGTGCCGGTTCCCGCATGCTGGTCGGAAAAAGCGGCAGAATTTCCGGAACCATCGGAGGTGGAGCTGTAGAATATCGTGCTGAATGTATGGCATTGGATATTCTTGAAAAAAAGGAATCCTGCCAGCATGAATTCCGGCTGAATCATAAAGATGTTGAAAATATTGGTATGATCTGTGGTGGTGATGTTACGGCCTTTTTCCAGTATCTTGATCATAACGATCCGATTATTATGGAAATCACGGAAACTGCGGAAAAATTCTATGAAGAGCGAAAAGATTTCTGGCTGATCTGCGATCTTCTCACCACCTCCGGTGTGAGCCTCTACAGTCCTGCATGCGGTCTCATCGGAACTGCCAATGTTCCTTCTTCTGTATTATCTTCTTTATCTGCAAAGCCACACCGATATCATAGTGAAGATTATGATCTGTTTTCTGAACAGATGGGAACCTCAGGAACTGTCTATGTATTCGGCGGCGGACATGTCTCACAAAAGCTTGTCCCAATCCTTGCAAGCGTTGATTTTCGCTGTGTTGTCCTGGATGACCGGCCGGAATTTACAGATCCTGCTCTTTTCCCGGGAGCAGTTGAAACAATACTTTGTGATTTCAACCATCTAAAGCAGTATGTTTCTATCACAGCTGCTGATTATTGCTGCGTCATGACACGCGGACATTCCTATGATACCATTGTACAGGCACAGCTTCTCGCTACACCTGCATGCTATATAGGCGTCATTGGAAGCCGCGCAAAAAAAGCTGCTGTATTTCGCCGTCTGATTGAAGAATACAACATTAATGAACAAGATTTAAACCGTATCATCTCACCTATAGGACTGGAGATCAAAGCAGAAACACCGGCTGAAATCGCCATTTCCATCACAGGACAGATGATCCAGGTTCGTGCTGACAGAAAGGCTACATCAAAATGATGGCAAAATCAGTATATAAAGCTGTAATATTTGGTGCCGGACAAATTGGACAAATGACAGCAAGACTTCTCAACAGTCCCTGTCAGCTCCTGTGCTTTGCTGATAATGACCCCCATAAACACGGATCCTATATTGGGAATATTCCAGTCTGTTCTCCGGATGCTGCAGTAGCACTTCTCCCGGATCTGGTCATCCTGGGAGTTCTGGATGAAGAACGGCGTAATTCTATGATAAAACAGATGGAAAACCTGGGTTATCACGGACCTTTTCGTGATCCCTCCGTCCTTCGCATGTTTGACGCACGGGTTGCTGTTATGCGTCTTTTATCTGAGCAGATCTATCAATTGGATATTCCGGGAAATGTTGCAGAACTGGGTGTTTTCCGAGGTGAATTTTCTTCCCTGATCAGTGCAGCCTTTCCAGACCGAAAAATCCATCTTTTTGATACTTTTGAGGGCTTTTCAGAAAAGGATATCACAATAGAAGCCTCCGGTAATCTGTCCCGCGCCAAAACAGGTGATTTTTCTTCTACTGATATTGACTCTGTTCTTCATGTTATGCCAGATCCTACACGTACTGTGATCCACAAAGGATGGTTTCCAGATACCTTTTCCGATGTTAGAGATGAAACTTTTTGTTTTGTATCTCTGGACGCGGATCTCTATGCTCCAACTGCTGCTGCACTTCCTCTGTTCTATGAACGCCTGGCCACCGGAGGAGTTCTCTTGGTTCACGATGTGTACAGTACACAGTTTTCCGGATGCCGAAAAGCGGTTGGGGAATTCTGTCTGAAAAACCATCTGTTTGCAGATCCTGTATGCGATCTGCATGGAAGCGCAATAATCCGAAAATTATAAAAAGAAACGCCGGAACCGGTATTTACCGGAACCAGCGTTTCTTTTTCGTTTATTTATTGTATAGCCCTTTTTCACGTCCATGCCTAACCTTTATAAAGTTCCTTTCAGAACATTTTCCAACTGTTCATCGGACAGATCAACATGATAAAAAAGATCGAAAAATTTATGTATTTCTTCATTGATATCACATTTAATATATTCCGGATAAATCAATGCTGAGAACCATCGCATACCGATCAGACGATTTGGTCCTGCCGGACGATCCACCCAGCTAAACGGTGCATTCGGAGTTCCATAAACCTTTTGGTCCTGTACTGCTTTTAATGAAGCATAATCAGGATTGCTCAGGATATCTTCTGCTGCAGAACTTCCGCTTTTATCTGCCTTTGGTTCACCATTTACAACAATCACATCCGGATCCCATGCAAGAAGCTGTTCTGCTGAAATCTGAACACGAGATCCATCTCCCAATTCCAGATCTGCAACATTGACTGCATTGATGACATCAAGAATCTGTGCATGCTGGGATCCCCTGGGTGCAGTTTCCAGTGAATCCTCTCCATTACCGAAGTATACACTGACTTTCTTTTCTTCTGGAATATCTGAAAGTGCATTAATATCAGTAAATACCTGCTCCGCATACTGGGCAAGCTCTTCTGCATGATCTTCTACACCAAGAAGTTCGCCCATAAAACGAAAAGCTTCTGCAGAATTATTAAGCTCGTTGTCTACTGCAACAACCGGAATTCCAAGGCTTTCTGATAACGCATCGCAATCAGAAACCATTGCATCATTAATCTTTCCACTATTAATAGCAATTGTAGGATTGGCAGCAATTACTGCTTCATAATTGACAGCATCACCCATTCCAAAATTAGGAAGATCCTGATATTTGTCCAGAATAATAGATTTCTCAACATCATTCAGTTCATAATTCCACCCAAGAAGCTTATCCGGTGCAACCATATACAGAAAAATTGCAGCTACCGGACCTGCTGAAAAAACAGATTCAATATTTTCTGCTGCTGGGACAGTTACTTTTCTTCCTGCCATGTCTGTGATCTCACGGGTTTCAGCAGTTTCCTGCGTGGCATCCTGCTCCGCACTCTGCGTCGGCTCTTCAGTAGCAGCTTTCGTTTCAGAACATCCTGTTAAAAGACTGACTGACATCACCAGACATATAAGCAGAGCCAAAAGTTGTCTGTGCTTTTTCATAAACTCTCTCCTTTCTTTTCTCCGCATTACTCATAATTGACGCTTATTGAAATTGACTATACAATTTTTAAGTATTATAATGTATATGTGAATAGTTTTTGAAAACAATTCGGTTTTTCTGAGTATAACACCGTAAATTTGATTAGTCAAGTTACAAGGATGAATGATTATGAATCTGACAGCTAATGAAAAAAATGCCGCCGCTGCCCGACAAAGACGATATGTTCTGCTGTTGGCGGTTATGCTGGTACTTTTGTTTATCATTATAGTACTCTCATTCTGGGTGGGATATTATCCGCTTACACCAGTGCAGGTACTAAATGCATTTTTATCAAAATTTGGTTTTAAAGGAGATATTTTACCCCAGGCAGTTACCATATTCTGGAATATCCGTCTGCCCCGTATTCTGTCTGCTTTATTTATTGGTGCTTCCCTCTCGGTAGCAGGTGCAACCTATCAGGGAATGTTTCGCAATCCACTGGTATCTCCTGATATCCTTGGAGTTTCTTCCGGTGCAAGTCTCGGAGCTGCTTTTGCAATTTTAAACGGAGCTTCCAACTGGATGATTCAGCTTTCTGCTTTTGCAGGTGGTGTGGCCGCAGTAGCCGCATCCTATCTTATCAGCCGAAAATCCGCACATTCCCAGACCCTCAGTCTTGTTCTGACCGGAACTATGATCATGTCACTCTGCAATGCCGGTGTCACAATGATCAAATATGTGGCAGACCCCAATGATGTTCTCCAGCAAATTACTTTCTGGCTTATGGGCAGCTTAACCAAAACCACAACCAAATCCTTTTGCTGGAGTGTTCTTCCAATGATCATTGGATTAAGTCTGATTTTTATTTTTCGATGGCAGATCAATCTGCTGACTTTGGATGAAGAAGAAGCCAAAAGTTTAGGAATCAATGTGCGTAAATATCGTCTGATTTTTATAGTCGCTTCCACATTACTCAGCGCCGCTGCAGTCTGTCTTGGAGGATTGATCGGATGGGTCGGGCTGATGATCCCCCATCTGGCACGTGCACTGGTTGGTGTTGATTACAGAAGGCTGATACCTGCAAGTGCGATCCTTGGCGGCGGATACCTGATACTTGTTGATGATATTTCCCGTTCCCTTTTGTCCATGGAACTTCCACTTGGCGTTGTCACAAGTATCATGGGCGCCCCCTTCTTTATCTATCTTATCATCAAACGAAAGGAGCGCACGTAATTATATGCTTCTGGAAATTGAAAATGTTTTTGGCGGTTACGGCAATGGTGATATTTTAAAGGGTATCAGCTGCAGCGCAGACTATGGTGATGTGCTTTGTCTGCTTGGCCCTAATGGTTGCGGAAAGACCACTCTGTTCCGCATGATATTAGGTTCCCTTCCTGTTTCTAATGGAAAAATAAAGATAGCCGGAAAAAATATTAGTGACTTTACAACCAAAACACTGGCAAATATGATTGCATATATTCCCCAATATCATTCCCCTGTATTTGCCTATACAGTTCTTGATATGGTAATTATGGGGCGTGCTTCTCATTTCTCCGCATTTGAAACCCCAAAAGAGCCTGATCAGGAAGCAGCTTTTGCTGCCTTGGAGAAAGTAAATGCCCTGCCTCTTGCCAACAGGAAATATACTTCCTTAAGCGGAGGACAAAGGCAATTGGTTTTAATTGCCCGTGCAATCTGTCAGTCTGCAAAAATCTTCATCATGGACGAGCCAGCCGCCAATCTGGATTATGCCAATCATCAGCTTCTCATGGAAGTAATTTCAGGGCTGGCCAATCAGGGCTATTGCATTATTATGTCAACACATAGTCCTGAGCATCCCTTTTCCGTGGGAAACAAAGTTCTTCTCATGAAATCCGGAAAGGTTATGGGATTCGGCTCTCCCAAAGAAATCATTACATCTGAAACCTTACAATCTGTTTACGATATTGAAATGGATGTGATAACTACACACGACCGCTATGGCCGTGAACGAACTATCTGTTTACCGGTAAATAGCTCACCAAAAGCATTTTAGGAGAAATGATACATGGACTCTATATTGGATTATTTTATTTCTCTGCAGGAATCTGAGCCTGCAGAATTACCTGAGCGGGCTATAGAAAGATGGAATAAACGTGCAGACTTTTGGGAGGACGCACGCAAAAAGAAAGAAAAAGGTGATGAACGTGTCATCAGCGCAATAAACTACCTGGATTTCAAAGGACTTCTTGAAAAAAATTATGATGTCGCAGATATTGGATGCGGTCCCGGACGGTTTGCTGCTGCATTTGCCAAATATGTACACAAAGTAGTGGGGCTGGATATTTCTGATAAAATGGTTAAACACGGAATGGAACATATCCAAAATGAAGGCTTAAATAACGCTATACTCTATACATGTAATTTTCAGACATTAGATATTGATAAATCGGGGTATACGCATGCATTTGATTTGGTATTCAGTTC
The DNA here is from genome assembly GCF_013304825.1 of Blautia schinkii. Lineage (GTDB taxonomy): Bacteria > Bacillota > Clostridia > Lachnospirales > Lachnospiraceae > Blautia_A > Blautia_A schinkii_B. The sequence goes on from NZ_JAAWUO010000003.1 coordinate 257,198, forward strand.
CATGACACCTGCAATCCACAATATGGACGGACTGATAAAATCTATGGAAATGAGCAGGGCATGGTGCTGTAATATCACGCATCTTGACAGACGAAATTCACTCAGGGAACAGATCTTACAGGAAGTATTTGGCAAACAAACAGCACCCCAATGGAATGGGCGATGGTTTTTCTCTCTTTTCAATATATTATTTCTGCTTGGATATAATCCTGAAACAAGCTATGAAAAACTCCATCGTGAAACCTGGGTAACTCCGGATGAACAATATATTGATTCCCTCATGGAGCACATGCTTCCTTCTGAAGAATATACACAGGAAAACGCAAATAAAATCATGCAATGGATTCAATCTCACTTAAACAAAGATGGGCAGATCAAGGAAATAACTGATTCCACTTATGGAAGAATTCTCTGGGATGTTCGAAACAAAACAATACGACCTGACTATAGAACTATTATAAAATGAAATGGGACTTTACTATGACTCAACATATATTTTTAACTGGTAAAAAACACATTGGAAAATCTACATTGATCCAAAAGATATTAGATGATTATAAGAAAACCTCTGATGGATTCCTGACTGTCCGCACAAAAAACTATCTGAAGGATCAGTATTCAGTTCATATGTACCATCTAAAAGAGAAGGAGCTCCCAAACGAATCTAATCTTTTGTTTTTATGCGGAAAAACAGATGAACACACTGCCGATACCTTTGATCGCCTTGGATGCAATATTCTTTCCATGTGTTCTGACTGCTCTTTAATTGTTATGGATGAGCTTGGTCCACATGAAGCAGACGCAGCTTTATTTCGGAGAAAAATCCTAAACCTTTTGGATGGGCAGACTCCCATTTTAGGGGTATTGCAAGAACCTGCAGAATCTTTCTGGCCTGAAATCGTAAATCACCCAAAGGTAGAAATCATTATAATTTCTGAAGACAATCGAAATGATTGCTCTTTACTTAATCACATTCAATATAAAATCTCATCTCCTTAATAATTACTCCCGGGGCTATGCGTTCGGAACTAACCAAAGGGTCAAGTAGCTTTGTCAAGTAAATCGAGTAGGAGAAATATCTCATCTTGTGAATGAGATATTTCGACCTCTCACACCACCGTGCGTACCGTTCGGTACACGGCGGTTCAATCAACTTAGCAAGTGACACACCTTTCGGTGTAGTAATCTAACATTGAGACTAAGGTATTCTTTAACTCCAGATACTCATTTGCCCAGCTGCTGTTATTCTCTTCAAATGCCTGCGGGATGCCACCCCAACCAACATAACGGGATAAGATTTCCTGTTCTTCGGGTGTTGCCAGACGTTCTTCTTTCTCCAAATTCTGTAACCTTTCTCCAAAGTCTGTAACAAATAAATGGCTTCCATATTTGTCTTATACTTTGCTTTCGGACCGCCTGCACCAAGGTCATTATCCTGGATACGGAAGTTGTGTGGTTCTATCACGGCTTTTTCCTGTTCCTGACTTTCCGGAATATCTTCTTTGGCAGTAACCTATTCCTCTTCTATTTCCTCCACATCTGACATATCTACTACGGTCGGTTCTGTCACTGCCTTCGTATCCAAAAAATCAAACATGGTCATCTGGTGCCCGGATGGTTCCGCAAAAGACGGTTCTGCTTCCGGTGTCGGGAAAATCGTATAGGTTCCTTCTGCATACTGGTGAAGTTCTGAAAGAAGTTCTGTTTTCTGCTGGTAGTTTGTCCCATATGCCTCAAAATCTAATGGCAGAACTGCCAATGCTGCATCCATCTTCTGTAACAGTTCTTCTGTCTGCTCTGGATTCTCTAAAACTGCCACCATTTCTTTTCCAGGTTTTTCCCAGAAGAAATCATCCGTAAATGGTCTGTCTATCTCTTCCGGAAGACGGTCCTAAAAGCGGAGTACCTTGTTCGCCATCTGTTCCCGTTCATATTCCGGCATACGAGCATAATCTTCTGCCTGCAGGAACTGGTCATTCTTTATCAGATAAGCTACTCTATTTGCAACTTTATTCCAGGATAATAAAACTGACGTATGTGGATTCCCATAAGCACCTCTTGCAAGAAACAATCCTTTTCCATCATAATTTGCGTGTGAATCATCGGCACCAGACAGTGCATGACTGCTTCCACCGATCCCATACTGTTCCTTGATAAAACCTGTCCTCGATCTTTCATCCTCATGCAGCAGATAAAAGGAATATGTCCTAAGCCTGCCCTGCGAATACGCTCCACCTCCTGCAAGAAAAACATCAATCTCATCCTGCGTAATGAACATCGGATGCTCTTTCCATGCAAACCCGTCTCTTGCCTGATAAGGGATGACCTCATCCGCAAACTTCTGAAACTGTTTTGAGATATTTATAGGATTATAATGATGGAAACGCATAATGGAATGATTTTCTTCATAGGCTTCTGCCAGTGCATCCAGTCTTTCATTCAGTTCCGAAAGCCACTGTGGATCTTCCAGCTTTTCTTCCAGATAATCCGTGATCTCCGGATAGATACTGTGAAGATGTGGTAAATCATCCTCATCAAAAACAATCTCCGCTACTCCTTCTGCCATATCCCCTTTCATATAGGCAAGAGCCTGGGCGTGTTCTTTTACTGCATTACTTCTTGCCGCATCCAATACAGACTGCGGTGCATATTCACCCTGATCTAAAAGCTGATGGATACGTCCGCTGACATCTTCCCATGATAAAAATGCCTTATCTAAAATCTGGTCTGTGACCGTATGCCCCACTGCGATCTGCATCCCAGTTTCATCAAACCAGACCGAATATTCATTTCCATCAATCTGAAAGCCTTTTCCACCTTTGCGGTATTCACGCTTCACAAACTCCGTATATTCCTCCGGGGCCTGTTCGCTCATAAAATTGTAGATGATACGAAGCTGACTGCCCGCCCGGTTTCCTCCTGTCCGTAAGATCTCGTCGACAACGCTTTCTGGAATCGGGATTTCTCCGGCATAAAGGGCTGCTGCTCTTTCCTCGATCTGCCGTCTTTGTTCATTTGCAGTTGGATATTCGGGCAAAGATAAAGCAGAGGCGATTTCTTCCTCTGCTTTACTCAATCCATCTTCTCTTGTATCTTCGACTAACTGTATACCAATTCCGTCAAGATGCTCTCTTCCACTGTTACCATCAATGCGTTCATGTGTGCTGTCCATGCTATCGGATCTGCTTCCTTGTCCGGTGCCGGATTCTTCTCCAGTAATTTCTCCATCTGGCTGTCCATTCTCTCCTGTGCTGCTTTCTCGATCTGTTCCAGATGGCTGTTCAGCTTCCCTGTCAGGAACAGGCTCTGATACAGGCTGTTCTTGTGTTCCTTCAGAAAGCTCCTCCGTAGCATCCCGTATTTCCCGATCGTCACTTCTTCCTCCTCTACGGTCAGGTTCGGAAACAGGTAATCTCCCTTGCGATGATATGTCAGTTCCATAATCGGTTCCTCCTTCATTTTCAATATTTTCTTCTTTTTTCGCTTCTGCATCCCGGTTTTTAGTTTCATACATTAACGTGGTAAAGTTATTATAATTCCTTTCATTGGAATTTTCAACCTCTTTTCTCGCTTCTTCCAGAGAAATTTTATGTACGGTCTTTCCAATATCAATCAGAATACTCTCACTGAGCTGGCTTGCCGCATTTCCAAGGAAGGTGAGAACAGACAGACGGTTATAATCTGTGATATGCATGAAGTCCTCTTCTTCCAGAAATTCCGTCGGGTCAAGCCCGCATCGCCTGGAAAGCATATAGTAAACACTGTCTGTTGTCAGCTGACGGAAATCACTGCGGATCGTCACCTCATCCAGATCCTCAAGATAAGTGTCCTCTACCGCATATTCCAACCCATCCAGGTACTCCTCCAGATTATCACTGACCATTTCCCTTGCTACTGCCATTAATGCGTCCTGCAGGGTTGCTGTATCCTTTTCTTCCAGAGCATAGACCTCTGCCAGATGGGTGAGGATCTCTTCTCTCTGTTGTTCCTGCATCTGCCAAAGATACGGGCTTCTGCCTCCGGCTACCATGTGGGTATCCGAAATATCAAACACATAACGAAGTTTGGTATTCTGCCAGGTTTCATCAAACAGGGCAATTCCTCTTGCACCACGATTTACCCAGCGTAACATCTTTTCATTCCATAGTTCCAGCGATGCACAGGCTGTTGCGTCTGGACGCTGTGCATGAATCAGAAGCTGATCAGAAAAAGAATACCGATATAATCTTGATGCTGTATTCATATAATCCATTCAATTCCCTGGCGAACTGCTTACTGATACGGCATGTTCCTGTACCAAGTTTCGGATGTCCTGTAGTTTAGACATTTAACTTCCCTCCTGTCAATAAAAAAACAGCCCTCTCTTTTTAGAATTGGCTGCATAAAATGTACTTTACTTTTCGGAGAGAAAATGCTATATTCTAATTGAAAAGAGTAACCGCCCACAAGGTGGATGCTCCTGGATTAGGTTTTAATTTATTTTGCTCTCAAAGAGAGCTGCCTATCCTGTTGGCAGACAGGGTAGGCTATTTTTTTCGCTTGTTGTCCCTATTATCCAAATAGGCAAGCAAAGCAATCAGAAACGTACCGCCTAAGAACAATAAGCTCAAGACTTCGTATGTATCCATTCGCTCCACCTCCCTTCTTCTGTATCCCTTAACGGGATCTGAAAATCCAGGAGGTTTTTACCAACCCTGTACACGGTTACTCCAGTAATATTCTAACAGGTAACTCTCCGCAAAGCAATTCCTTTTTACTTCATACGGTTTTATATTCTGTTTTTTGTTTATCCTCTGGCCAATGCAGTTTCCATTCCAGATATTCCTCTTCTGTAATTCTTCCATCGCCCAGTTTCTGCTTTTTCCCCATCCATTCCTGCAGATAAGACATTGTTTTTTTATCCCTCATTGTGATTCCAACTGTTTCACTTTCTGAATCATTTAGCAGAAACAGATGAAAAAGCCCTCTATTTTCTTCATCCATCCAGAATAAAGTTTCCATTAATTCGTCCATTGTCGCAATTCCAGGACTTAAAAAATTCCGGACATCAACTTCCAATATTTCTGCTATCCGGATAAGCGTTTCCTGCTTCGGTGTACGCTGTCCTCTTTCATATTGAGCAATTCTCACATCTGCACTATTTTCTCCATACCCTAACCTGCGCCCCAGTTCTTTTTGCGTTAGCTTGCGAAACATACGGATTTTTCTTATTCTTGCTCCTAATTTCAATTTCTTCTCCTTTTCAAAATGAGGCTGTGCAGTAACCACACAGCCCCAGAACCTTATTCTATTATTATTTACGTTTTCTTCTGACTGCCACTACAGTTCCCAGGCATCCTGCTGATACCGCAAGAGCCAGCACAAAAATAGCAATATTTGTGTTATCTCCTGTTTTTGGTGAATTGGATACGGAAGTCGCATCAGAACCATGGAAACAGGAGTGCTGCCTCCCTGATTTTCTGATGTTTCCGGAGTATCCTTTTCCGGAGCTTTCTCATTTGTCAAATTCAGAGTGTATTCAATCACAGGAGTATGGTCATCGACATACTCAAACTGAATCTTATGCTCTGTTTCATCCAACTGATAGCCATCCAGTGTTTTTGTTTCTTTCAGGATATATGTAATTGCTTTTTTATACTGCCCATTCTTAAAAGTCGCAATCGGATAATTCTTTGATTCTGCATGGCCGGCACTATCTGTTACCAGAGTTTCCAGAACTTTACCTTTACTGTCACAAAAGGCAAATTCTACACCTTTTATTGGCTTCTTGGTATCTTTATCTGTTTTATTTAAGATCACCTTGCCCATTGCCTGTTCATCTTCCATTTTAGCTCCCTGAATATCTCCGGTGTCCTTAATCTCAAACGTCACTTTATTTGCCACAATGTAACCCTTCGGTGCTGTTTCCTCCAATAATGTATAAATACCAATTGGAAGTTTCTCCACATAATGGGGCTGATCACCCGACGTCCAGCTTTCCATAACTTCCTGGTTTTCATTAAGGATATACAGCTTAGCATCTTTGACCTCGCTGCATCCATCTGTCATATCTACCTTACTGATCAACATTTTTGTTGTATCATCCTGCATTTCTACTTTCTGTATATCTGCAGTATTTTCTACTACAAACGTAATGGATTCTGCAGTTGCATAACCATCAGCAGGAATTGTCTCCGTTAATGTATATTTCTTTCCAACTTCCAGTTCCTTAATGATGTGTGGTGTGCTTCCAGAAGTCCACTCATCCACAACGTTTCCCTCTGGATCGGATACTTTCAGTTTTGCACCTGGTAATTCTTCCCCGGTTGTAAGATCTGATTTTGTGATTTCAAAAGTAGTTGGCTCATCTTCATAAGTGAACTCAAAGGATACTTCTGAACCTCTTCTCCCGCATAAGTAAAATCAAATTCCTTGATTTCTTCTGTTGTTACAAATCCAGCAGGAGCCTGCACTTCTTTTACATAGTAGCTGCCATTGATTGGAAGATCTGCCGTAAATACAATCCTTCCATCCTGATCTGTAGCTTTCTGCTCAATCATGGTATCTGCTTTCAGGATCACTTCGCCCTCTGCATTTAAAATATCATTCTTTGTATAAAGTGCAAATACTCCGCCTTCCAGAACACGGTCCGTATTTTTTTCTTTCTTAACTACAGTTACTTTTGCTTTCTGGCGGTTATTCTGCCAGTCCTCATCATAAGTCACAATCGGAGTATTTTGATCACGATAAGTCAAATCAACTTCTCTGATTTCCCCATCCAGAATATATCCATCTACAGTTTCTTTTTCCTTCACATAGTATTTGCCTAAAGGAAGATCTTCTGATCTTGCATATCCAAGAGCGTCTGTCGTAATTGTAGCTACCAGTTCGTCCTTCTTATAATAATCACTGCTTTCCCCATCTGCAACCTTGATATCTTCCGCTGCATAAATTTCAAAAGTAACATCTTTCAGAGAACCAGTAACATAGCCAAATGCTGCGTCCATGCCACCTGCCAGCATATCTTTCCAGGTAACTTCTTTGACAAATTCGCCTTTTTTATTGATGATGATTCGTCCAACCGGAACAGCATCCTTCATTTCTACTTTTTGAATTTCTGCGGTATCAGAAACTGTAAATTTCACTTCCTCTGCCTGCAGATAACCATATGGTGCAAACTCTTCCCGAAGTGTGTAGGTTTTTCCCACATGGAGTCTTTTTATTACATGAGCTTTTCCTTTTACAGAAGTCCATTTTTCTACTTCTTTTCCGTCTGAATCCAAAACCGTCAGTGTTGCTCCGTCAAGTTCCACACCTGTTGTAATATCTGATTTTGTAAATTCAGTTGTTGTCGGCTCATTCTTAAAAACGGTTTCCAGTTTTACTGTTTTTACTTCCTGTCCCTTATATTTCGCAGTCACCTCAATCAGCTCATCAGAAGATACAAAACCATCTGGTGCTGCCAGTTCTTTTATATAATAAATTCCAAATGGCAGATCCTGCTCAAAAACAGCTTTTCCATCTTCACCTGTTACCGCTTTTGTAAGCAGTTCGTCTGCTTTTACCAGTACCTTATCGCTGTCGTAGGTTTTCCCTTGTCAGCACCAGATCCAAAAGGATATTTGGGATTTGTAAGAAATGCATTAGTGCCAACCAAAACTTTATTTAGTTCACCTGGTACATATACATTGGCAGTAACTGTATAAGTGCCATTCTCAAGTTTGTCCACACTGCTATAAGGAGCTGAATTGTCCTCTGCACCAGCTGCAAGTACGTCTTCTATATTCTCCGTTCCATCAGAGAATTCATCAGAAGTAAAATCATTTTCCTCAGATACCAATACATCTGTATCCGAATAAGCGGTCGTCCCCTCTACCTCAAATTCATCTTTCTCGATGTCTATATCCTCATCTGCCAGATCGGGTACTTCAGCCATTTCGCCTTCTGTATCTACATTCTCTTCAGAATCTACCTGATCTGTTTCTATTTCAAAATCTTCTAATTCTTCTGCATAAACAGATGGTGCTATAGCAGTTGTTGTCATCATAGCAACCATCAATAATGCTAACCATTTCTTTCTCATGTTCACCTCATATCCTATCCTAAAAAAAGGAGTTACTGCCTCAATTAACAACATCTTATTTCATATGTTTCTTAATGCAGCAACTCCTATATTTTTGTTAATTAATTATTTTGTGATTGAATCACTTGGAAGATCAATCTGTAAAACCGGATTAGCATTAAAATTGTTATCATATGGTGTGATTGTAAGACCGCCAATCAGTTCTTTTGTGATTTTCGCATGGAGGGCTGATGTCTCAAATGTACGACTGATAGAAGAGTTTCCATCATTTTCAGTCTCAACTGAAGCTTCCAGAATATTATATCTTGTTCCCGGATGCTTTGTGCAGTTAGTAGCTCCAGCATCTTCAAGTTTCGCAGTCACGCCATCTGCGGTTCCTAATGTTTTAATGCCTAACTGTGTATTGTTAATCGGTAACTTAAAAGTAATCACTCCAGCACTGGAAATATGTACTGTAACGTTATTTGTTGCAGCATTTTTAGGCGGGATTGCTGTATCATTCAGATACGCATTATATAAATGCTGCGGTGCCTGATCTCGTGGAACATAAAGATTTACAGATGCTGTGTAATCTCCGCTCTTATAAGATGCAGCGCTTGCTGTTAATGGAAGTGCAGTAACCACCATTGCTGCTGATGCTACCACGATGCTCATTTTCTTGAGTAAGCTCTTCTTGTTCATAATTCTTGTCCTCCTTGAAGTACATTTTTATAATTTGCAATTTCATGGCCATTGAAATATTGAGATCTATGTATCACAGGTTGATCCTGTAAATACCAAATTAATTTTTACTTTTTTCAGTGACTTAGTCGGTTTTATAAGACTAACTCACTGAGATTTTTTTTGGAGCGATCTGCGCTCCAGCAATATGATTATAACATAGGTCCTTAAAATCTTGCATTAATAGCTATTAAGTGCAACTAACTTTTTTTGCGAATTATTATACTTTTTCTCATTAGCGCTGAAAAATTTAAAAAAATTATTTTTTTGAGATTTTAGACTATTTTGTACTTATATAAAAGTATTGTTTTATAACGACAATTTCTCACCTTTTGTACATACATTTTTTATATCTGATTTTCATTAAATGTCCTATCAACCTCCCCTTTCATCCAGTCAATATCCTTTGATACCCCGAAAGTATATAGAAAATAGCACTTTCAATTGACGTAAGCAAAAGATATTAATAAAATAAATAAAAACATACAAGAAGGAAACGTAATGAATACATTTTTTACCTGCGAGCAAAAATTGGGGAATACCATCTTCACTTTTTCACAAAAAACAAAAGTTCTTAGCACAAGTCCTTTAAACGGAGGCCTTACAAGGCACCTTTCTCATGCTGTAAATATCAATTGTATGAATGGTTCTTATGAATGTAAAATGCTTGGAGATACTTATGAAAAAGATCTAGCTGCACATGTCCACGCCCTTGGTCTTTCACCCTCCTGCACTACTGCCTTAAGTACCGCAGCCTGGACTGAATTACGTGCTATAGAAGAAGTATGCTTCCGGGATCTTACGGTAACTGCTGTTGTGACCGGTGGAATTGACTCCAATGGCATGCATCCCGGCGATCCCGCTTCTTACTACGAAGAGGATGGAAATTATGAAATGCCTCTTCCTGGAACGATCAATATTTTTCTGTTCATTAATCAGAATTTGACTGATACAGCAATGTCCAGAGCACTGATGCTTTGTGGAGAATCGAAAGCTGCTGCTGTTTCTCAGTTATTACTGGGAAGCTGCTATTCCGAAGAAATCGCAACAGGTTCTGGGACTGATGGAATTGTAATCGCTTCTAATCTTTGTGGTACCAGAACTCTTACGGATGCTTCTGGACATTCCAAACTTGGTGAACTGATTGGAAAATCCGTGAAATCTGCCGTAAAACAAGCTCTTCTTAACCAAACAGCGGCCTCTGGCCCGAGGCAATTTCTTTTATCTGCACGCACTGCAAGATATAAGATCACACCTGCTACTTTATGGGAGTTTTATATAGAATACAGAAAAATTTTTAATGATTTTAAGATTTCTTTTGAAATGCCCTCATTATTGGAGCAGAAGTTTCTTACACACAATCGTACCAGTAACCTGGTTCTATGTGTATCACTTTATCTTCACCTTATGGATCAGGTTCGTTGGGAGTTGATTATGGAGCCGGAAGCTATCCGGGAGGGGAAACGTCTTCTAATTTATGGACTCTATTGGAAAGATGGAGACTTTTTTGAAAAAGCATATCCGGCAAAAGCATGGGAGCAGCCCGGATTGCTGCATTTTTCATTAAAAGAACAGCTTATGTATCTGCTTTTATTGTATATTGCTATTTAGATAGTGCTAAAAATTTCTAACTTTTAATATAAATGGGTAAGTCGAAAACCGACTTACCCACTATAATATTATTTTTATTTACTTCGCTACACACATGTTTTCATCAATCCATTTATGGATGTCATCTTCGCTTACTTTAACCAAACGGGCAATTTTCTTAACATCCATCCCCTCTTCTGCCATAGAAAGAGCTGTCTCTTTTGCTTTTTTTAGTTCGCCGCTTTCTATTCCTTCGCTATAAATTTTTTCCATTTCATGGCACATAAGTTCAACTCCATTCTGCGTGTCTTTTAATTCATGTACCCGTTTTACAACAACCGGACTGTGCATTTCATCCGCATTCCTGTTTGTGAGATCATACTATTTTAACCAATCTGTGATATTTTCATCTGTTGCATGGTTCGCATTAAATGGTCTGCACCATTTTGCAGAATATTTCTTTTTGATCTTCACCGCAATTTTTTGTGGTTCTGTAGCTACGCTGGTTGTAAAAATTGCTGCTTTTTTTCCATTCAGATTTACCTTGTCCAGAAAACTGAATACTGCATTTGGAATTGTTCCACACCAGATCGGGCTTCCTATCAGTATCCTGTCGTATGCAGAAATATCAGGAATCTCCATATCCAGTTCTGGCCGCTCATTTAATAAAATTTCTTTTAATGCGGTAAATACCGTTTTTCTATAAGACATCCGGTAAGATTTATAAGTCTTAATCTCTGCCAGATCTGCCCCGGAAAGCTGTGCGATCCGTCCAGCAGCTTCTTTTGTCTTTCCTTTCTGCGAAAAATAGATAACTAATGTTTTGGCTCCTTTTCTAATACAATATATTTATGGCTGATGTCTCTACAACTCTGATACAGAATAACTGCTCTATTATAACTGGATATTTACTCTTAAGCACGATATTATATAAATCAGGGCAAGCCCAACAGACCTGCCCATTTATAAATGCGTTTCTTATTTTATTGCACATAAATTTTCATCAATCCATTTTTGGACTTCATTCACATTATGATTTACAGCTTTTGCAATTTTTTCAACAGGCAGACCCATTTCTGCAAGTGAAAGTGCTGTTTCTTTTGCTTTTTTGAGTTCACCACGTTTCTCCCCACTTTCCATTCCCTCGCTGTAGATTTTTTCCATCTCATGGCACATAAGCTCAACTCCTTTCTGCGTGTCTTTTAATTCATGTACCCGTTTTGCAAGAACCGGACTGTGCATTTCATCAGCATTCTTACAATGCAGATCATGCATAAGTCTCCCAAGTTCTGTGTCTTCCTGTTTTCTGGAATTCACATATATAATATGTGCTTCGTCCTGAAAGCTATCATCGGCTTCTTTGATATGCCTGTCAATATGGTAAATAGGAAAGTCATACCCAAGGATGTCATCCCTGGTAATAAAGATCACATAGCTTTCCGGTAATTCATCAAAATCCTGACCCGGATTTAAAGTGTTCATGTCCATCAAACCACTATGGTAACGTGCCCTCTTAGGTGATGCACCTTCATTATCCTGCTGGATCTCCACATCAAACTGTTTGCCTTCGGAATCTCTGGCAACACAGTCCATGATTGCAGATCGTCCCTGCAGATTCTTATAATCCTTCTGGATGATCTGATCAATTACTCGCAGATCCTGTTTTTCCATAATGACCTGCAGAACATATTCCAGGCATTCTCTCTGTTTGAAAACATTTCTCATAAATATGTCACTCATGAGTGTAAAATTCTTAATAATACCTTTATATCTTTCGTAACGTACTTCCAATCCGTTCTCTGGCACAATTTTTTCATCTGCCACGTTCGCTGTCACCTCCCACTTTATTCTTTTTATGTTATGAAGAAATTTTCGAAAAAGCTTTTGTTTATTTTATCTTAGCATCAATGAATGACCTTTACAAGACACTTTTTCCCCGAGTTGTATCGGGTGCTTTTTAACCTACCCGTTCCACATAGCATACACTGTTTCCCTTGCACTCAAATTCCGGACAAAGAGACAGCCATAATCTTTCCAGATCATTGATGTTTATGGCGTCCAATTCTGTTTCATCTTCTTCACCATAAATATTTACAAAACCGATCCGATATATGCCATACTCTTTATGTAGGTTTTTTACTACTTTTCTTCCTGCTCTTCGTATATTCATAAGCTCTCTTTTCTCCTCTCTTCTGCTTCCAGCAAAAATGTATTGCAGGTATAGCTTCCGGAAGCACTGACACCAGCGACCCCTCCAAGGCTGTCCAGATACTGGCTTCCATTTTTAGGACAATAAGCGGGAATCCTTGGCAATTCAATTACCGGGATGAAAGCGCAGGATTGTGCATATCTGCATATTGAAATAATATAATAATCTCCCAATCCCTTGGTATTAATTCCGTAACCGGCATATAATCAATCGAAAATACGTTCGTTTTTTTATTGCGCATTTCTACTTGTTATGTTATACTATATGTATGAAAGAAAATCTAATACATTACAGGACTTGTGTGTGTAATATTAATTACCATATGGTGTGATCGGTGAAATACCGGCGGAAGATATTAAACCCAGAAATTGAGGAATATCTAAAGGAACTGGTGCAGCAGATCGCTGAGGATAAAGGTTTTACTGTTCATTTATTTGAATGTGGTGAAGGTGCTCATGTCCACTGTTTTGTATCAGCTCCACCAAAACTGTCCATAACAGCGATTGTCAAGTATCTGAAGGGAATCACCGGCAGAAAACTGTTCGAACGTTTTCCGGAAATAAGAGACCAGATATGGAAGGGAGAGTTGTGGAACCATTCCTATTATGTGGAAATGATCGGATCTGTATCGGAGGAAAATATCCGCCGTTATATTGAGCATCAGAGCAAGTCGTATTAAACCAAGGTGGAGTGTAGATCTCTATCTGCATAGCTGTCCAAAGGGGGAAGAGGAATGCTGCTGTCACACAGAACATCTGTAAAGATTCGGCCGGAATATTCCAATATCATAGGGCATATGTGTTATGCAGCTTCCAAACTCTGTAATGTCTGCAACTACGAACGTCATCATTATAAAGAGCTGGGACTGGAAAAGTATCCTGACTGGTATTATCAGAAAAAAGCGCATAAAGGAGATCTGTGGTACAGACAGCTTCCGTCACAGACAGCACAGGAAACCTGCAAGCAGCTGGACAAAGCATGGAGATCTTTCTATGTTCTGAAAAAGACCGGAGGGATCAAAGATCCAAATCCGCCCCGTTTTAAACAGGACAATATCCCGGTCACATACATGCAGATGGGGATCCGGCATGAGAAAGGTTCAGACCAGCTGCGGCTGTCTCTGCCAAAGGATCTGAAAAGCTATATGGAAGGAACCTATGGGATCCATGAAAGATTTCTACATCTTGAAAATAAGATTTTCAGGGACATGGATCATATAAAACAATTGCGGATTTATCCGCCGGAAAACGGAAAATGTGACCTTATCGTTATCTACGAGATCGAAGTACCAGAGCAGCTTTTCCAGAATGGACATTATTTATCTATTGATCCTGGACTTCATAATCTGATGACCTGTTATGATTCCGGAAATGGCCGGACTTTTATCCTTGGAAGGAAATATCTTTCATTAGAAAGATACTTTCATAAAGAGATCGCCAGAGTGCAGTCTGTCTGGTATGCGCAGCAATCGGAAAGAGGGATAAGATATTCAGGATCATCGAAACATATCCAGAGACTTTACAGAAAAAAGCAGAATACAGTGAAGGATTATCTTCATAAAGTGACCAGATGGATTGCAGAATACTGCAGAAAAGAAGATATCCGCTGTGTGGTTGTGGGAGATATCCGAAATATCCGTAAAGAGAAGGATATGGGGCATAAAGTCAACCAGAAGTTTCACGGACTGCCATATAACAGGCTTTATATCATGCTAGGATATAAGCTGAAACTGTATGGAATCCAATTGATAAAACAGGAGGAAAGCTATACCAGCCAGTGCAGTCCGTTATCACCGAAAGTATCAAAAAGATATGCAGAAGCAACAAACCGAAAAGAACGGGGTATGTATATAACTGACAGAGTAAGCTACAATGCAGATGCAGTAGGCGCGTTTAATATCCTGCGGAAATATCTTTCCGTATCCGGAAAACAGAAGGAACTGTCCATAACCGGACTAAAAAATCCAGAAGTAATAAAAGTAGCTGTATAGCCGAAAGGCAAGCAGTATTGGTGTCATGGACGCACCCTGAAAAAAGGCGGTATCCCGCCAGATTTCAGATGCTCTGGTAACTAAGTTGCCGAGTAGTTCACATGCAGAAATGTACATATAAAAGTTTGTCAAAACATAGTTTTTATTTTCCAGAACATTCTTATAACTGCTGTTAAGTACAAGCCTTGCTCCTATTTTTTCTGCTTTTTCTTTTACCCGCATGGCAGTTAAATTTACTGCTTTTCGTATTTCCTGTTCGCTAAGTCCGCTTTGATAATAACGTTCCAAAAACAAAACCAGTTCTTCTGCTTTATTTTCATGTGGTTCGCTTTTGACAGTCACATCAACAAACTCAATCGTCTTCCTTTCATCCGCAGCTACAAAAGATCCTTTTTCCTTGTGTTTTTTTGTGATCCTCCTTTCCGTATTTGCTGATCTGTACTTGTTGTCTGCCATATTTTTGCAACAAAAAAAGGCCATTTAGAAATTTTCATTCTAAATGACCTTATTTATTACAAAGGCAGGAGGCTTTTGGCTCCTTAATGTTTTACTCCCGGTCAGATCCGGAACCAGCGTTTCTTATCTGTGTTTACAGATACAAATACAAATCTCACAATCATATTAACACAAGATATTGTTGGCGTAAATCGCACTTTTGCTATATTTTGTATTTTCGATTTTCAAAGATTTAATCAACTTCTCGTATTACTTACGGAAATGTAATTTTACCATTTTTATTTATACGAATTTTAAATGTACCACCAAACATTTTATTGTTATTTTTTTTATCTCTACAGTAAAAATATCCAATTGCGGTATCTCATCCCTCTCTTCGATTAAATTATTCTTTTGTCATCTGATTTTAATTTCTATTTTTCCTTCCACTGGGCTATATAAATCCAGAGGATCTTCATCACTTTCATAAACACGTCCTACGCCTTCTCCGTAAGTATCTTCTGTTCCAGTTTCATATTTTTTATATGTTGTTCTGTTTTTTTCTTCTTTATTTACATATAATTCTAATGTCACCGTTTTAGCATCTGGAGAAATTCCTTTATATTTTGTATTATTTCTGCTTTCTTCAAACACAGTCTCTGTGTCTCCATAATTTGTCATTCTATAAAGCCCCTGATTTCCTTTATCGTCGGTTCCTATTAAATAATAATCTTCATATTCTTTATTATCCAAATTTCCATAAATTGTACTTGCCAAATCGTTTAAGTTCATTTTTGAAATCGTCAGATTTTGATTTGGAGATATCTTTATTTTTTTATTCACATTTACATTTATGGTATTCTTTTCCAGTTCTTCCCAATTTGATGAAAATTCAAAAATATAGTCATCCGTATCTTCTGTATCTGCAGTATCCATTTCTGTTGGATCAAATAACCATACTTTCATTTTTATATCTGCTGTATTATCTTTAATAGTTGTATCTTCCAACCTATAATGACAAACCTGACCATCTGCTCCGTTCTCCTTTTTCTCCAGAGCATATGTTCCATCTAACTGTGCCGCTTTTCCATTTATCTCCACTTCTGTTAGTAGAATAGTCTCTTTTTCTTTTGAATCATTTATATTATCAGATATTGCCACCCATAAATTCTCCTTATCAGCAGCAATTTCATCTAATGTAATAGAAATTCCATTTTTAGTAATCGTTTTTCCAACACTATCTATATATGATTCTACATTTTTATTAATCCCCAATGCAGTTTGAATCCACGAAGTAATCTGTTCCCAGGCCGCCTTTATCTCATGCGGATGTCCCAAACCTCCTATCAATAATGCTATTACAACTCCTGCTGCTGCAATCTTTGCTAATTTTAATTTCAAATTAACATTTCGCTTTTTCCATAGCAAGGAAGCTTCGTAAACAAATTTTTCATCTATTTCTCCCATCAGATCCAAAAAATTGTTTTCTTTTTTCATATGATTTCTTTCACCTCTTCCCATAATCTGTTTCTGCTTCGAAAAAGACTGGATTTAATTTTAGTCTCAGAGCATCCATGTCTTTTTGCAATGTCTTTAATATTATCCATATACCAATATCGCCTGACAAAAATATCCCTGTCCCCTGCTTTTAAATTACTTAAAAATTTTTCTAAAATATTCAAAATTTCCTTTTTCTTTATATCCTCTTCCACATAATCCTTTATTGTATTTTCCAGTTTTTCCACTTCACCACAAATATCCATCATATGTGTATCTGCTCTTTTTGAAGCATTTTTCTTTCTGAAATTGTCCAATGCCAAATTTCTAGTTATTTTTCCAAGAAATGCAGATAATTTTGTTGGCGTTTTAGGCGGAATCTTATTCCACGTTATCAGCCACGTATCATTTACGCATTCTTCTGAATCTTCTGTGTTATATAAAATATTCCATGCAATCTTAAAGCAAAATTTTTCGTACTTTACTTCTACCTGGCGAATTGCATCTTCTGATCTTTCTAAAAATAAATTTATAACTATAAATGAGCAAATTTGAAAAAATGCACAAAATTATCCTGCTAATTTCATA